>CAWFMA010000009.1:0-184625 GCA_963816855.1 uncultured Verrucomicrobiae bacterium
CTGGCCTGACCCCCAAAAGGGGGAGGTGACATAACTGAAGTTCTGCTTGAGAGAAGGAGCAGAACATGAAGAGAAGTCGATTCAGCGAAGAACAAATAATTGGGATCTTACGAGAAGCGGAGGCCGGGAGTGCGGTAAAGGCGATCTGCGCAGCGCATAATATCAGCACGGCGACCTACCACGCGTGGAAGAGGAAGTTTGGAGGCATGGAAGTGAGCGAAGCCAAGAGGCTCAGAGCAATGGAAGAAGAGAACTCGCGGCTCAAGCGTCTGGTGGCCGACCAGGCGGTGCAGATTCACATTCTCAAGGAGGTCAACGCAAAAAAGTGGTGAGCCCGTCTGCAAGACGGCGGGCGGTGAAGATGAGTGTGCAAGAAAATTTGGGGAAAGTTGCGGCGGCCTGTCGGGCGCTGGGACTCTCGAGATCGAGTTACTACCGCAACGGGCGATCAAGCCTGGAAAGCCGGCGCATCCGCAAGGAAGTGCTGGAGCTAAGCGAGAAGCATCCTCGTTATGGCTATCGCCGCATTACCGCGCTAATGCGGCGGGAAGGCTTCGAGGTCAACGGGAAACGAGTGGCGCGGATTCGGAGAGAGGAAGGAATCAAGGTCAGCAAGAAACAACGCCGCATGAAGCGGCTAGGGGTTTCGACCGCAGAGCGGCAGCGGGCTGAGCGGCCAGGGCAAGTTTGGAGCTGGGACTTCGTCACCGACCAGACTGAAAACGGAAGCTGTTTTCGCATCCTCACCTTACTGGACGAAGACACCCGGCAATGCTTGGCCATTCATCCTGCGTGGTCCATCCGGGCCGTCGATGTCATCACGGTAGTGGAAGTAGCCATAGCCCGCTATGGAGTGCCCGAACACCTGCGCAGCGACAATGGCCCTGAGTTTATCGCCTCCTGCATGCAGGACTGGCTGAAGGCGCAGGAGATCAAGACGCTCTACATCAAGCCGGGGAGCCCTTGGGAAAACGGGCATATCGAGAGCTTTCATGACAAGCTGCGCGATGAATGCCTGAACCGCGAACTCTTCGGCAATCTGCAGGAAGCGCGCGTGATCCTGGAAAGCTGGCGTGTCGAATACAATGAGCGTCGTCCGCACAGCGCGCTTGGCTACCGGACCCCGAACGAGTATGCCGAGAGAAAGACGAACCGGTTTGATGGGGGCTGCGCGCCCCCAAACCCCGCGCCGCTCGCCGCGGCAGGCGTTCGGGGGGAACTCATGAGCAGCGCCACAAGGTGGCAAACAAACGAAAAACAAAACACTAAGGAACCCGCAGAGCTTCAGTTATGAAGTGTCTCACCCGCCGGGTCATGCCACTCCCTATTTTAGGGGGTTCGTTTCCGTTTGCTGGCTTTCAAGGATTGCCGGGACACCTTGGACATCCAATCTGAGGAGAGTTTGTTGTGTTCACTCTATCGGTGATCGAATTGAAGGCGCTGGCTTTCCGTGTTTTTGGAAACTCTTCACTTTTCAGGTGTCCACGGTGTCCGGCGGACGAATCCGCCACCGTCGTGCGTCTTCGTGAGAGAGCCGTTCGACTCGCTCGGGATGCGCCCGCCAAAGCTTGCCAAGATAACGGGCAGTTGACCCATTCCAGCTAAGAAGCTGCCTTGCCTCCCGGGCGCAAGCACTCCCTTCCCGAGTCAGTTCGCGCTCAAGTTGCTCTGCCGACCCTTCCCAAGGCGATTCACGCAGGTTGTCTTTAAAGATCTCGATGTCGGCCAGCGTCAAAAGCCGCATATACGGCTCGAACTGCTCGACACCGGCGGTGATTTCAGGATGGTGATAGTGTGTAATTCCAAAGCGTTCGCAAACCAAGGGCGCAGGGATCACAAAATCATTCAGCAACCAGTGGATATGGGCCGGAAACTGCGAAACCAGCGCCCGCCAGAAGTTGTACCGATGCTCGTTCGTAGCCGTAGGCATAGGCATTTCGCGCTTGTAAGCCCTCAGAAGAATCAGTTTTTCAAGCGTATGCTCGTCAAGCGGGGGCAACACCAGGAGGTTTTCCGGCTCGTCATTCAAGGAGATCGAGAGACGCCAGAAAGGCTTAAGAGTGATCGCGGGGCGATATTTGGGCTCGATGTTCTGTAAGGGCTCGACGCAGATGGTTTTGATTTGTGCGCCGAAATTGCGCCTGCTCCGCATATCAGTCAGAGGGTTTTCGTCGCCGATTCGCAAATGTTCCGCACCGGCGAGGTGCCCATTGAAATGCGTCGCCCCCGTCATGAATGAGTAAGGTTTCGCCGAACGCCCGCCCAGAATTTCAGTAATTATGTCTTGCAGGAGTGATTTTCCTGCATTGGCCGGGCCGACAAGAACGAGCGCTTGTCCTGGTGCGCGCTGTCCGGCATGAAGTGCTCGCGTCGCGACGGAGAGCCACCCATGGAAGAAGGTAATTTGGTCATGATTGTCATCGGCGAGGACATTTTGCAGAACCTTTCGCACCAACGGAAAGTCACCAGCCTGAGGCTCGACGAGCAGCGGTCCCTTGGTGACTAGAATGCGGCTTCCGCTTTCCTCATAAATGCCAGATTTGTAACCGGCAAGCTCGCCGGAAAAGTCAACGCCTCGCTCTTGTTGAAGTTTCGTCACGAACGCGTCGAAAGGGCTGTGGCACGTACCTTCGATGGTCCGCCCCGAGATTCCATGCATTTTACAACGACGCCTGAACTGGCCTTCATTCTGGTGCATCCAAACGCCGCGCCCATCCTGGACGAGGTATTCTTTACGGCCTATATCGTAAAAAGACTCAACGTGTCCGGTTGGAATCGGGATACCTGGGACACCTAATTTCTGAGAAGTTTCTGAATTTTGCGTGTCTCCGGGTGGTGACTGCGGTGCTTTGGACGCTTGAGGGGGCGCCTCTGCTTTTTGCGAATCAAGTTGAGGTTGTTCCGCTCCATAGATCGGATGCCTCCTCCTGTAGGGGATAACTCTACTCGTATGCATATTCTCTCTTGCTCCTATTGCGACGCGATCACGTCCCGCTCCGGTATGTCGTCCACCCCGGAATCGCCCTGCTGCGGGCTTCCTGCCGCGAAGGAAAAGGCTTCCTCGATTGCCTCCCGCTCGGCTTCCCACTGGTCGGGGTGAACGTGCGCGAAATCGTTCAAGTCTTGGATCGGCACGCCGTCGGCTCGCATGAGCCCCGCGAACGAAAAGCCGTCCGCCTTCACGCCGGCAGCGATCAACTGCCACGCCCACAATTTCCCGGCATCGCTGCCCGCCTTGTCATGGTGCGGAAAGATTCGAACCCGCTTGTCGGCAAAATACCGTAAGGCATCCTCGGGAATCCGATTGGAAGCCCCCATCATCGCGACCGCCGCAATGCGTTCCTCGACGCCGTCGCACCACGCCAGGTGAAACGCCGCCAATAGATCCGGCCCACCTTCCACCAAGGCAATTGCCGGAAAGGATGAAGCCTCGCGCAGTCCTATTGGCCAGGCTGCCTCGCTCCCGGGCAGCGTCCACGCCTTTTTCCCGCCGATGCGCGCCCAGGGTTGACCGTCCAGCCGTCGAGCTTGTGCGTTTCTGCGCCGCGAATCGCTGACAATCCAAGCCCGGCCTTCCTGGGAATCCGCGCACCAAAGCAAGCCTCGCTCCGCCGCAAGGGAGACACCCTCGAGCGAAAGCCCGCGCAGCATGGCGACTTTTCCGATCTCCGCTTGTGTGGGCGCCTCGAAGACCGGCCAGCCTTCGCGCTTGCGCGCCTTTTCCGGGTCCTTGAGGGGATCGTATGACTCAGGATTGCCACGGCCAGGGCGGGAAGGGTTTCCCTGCCATTTAGCGTTGCCGCTATTGCCTTGGGGGACGGAATCCACTCTCCTGGTGCCTGCCAGGTCTATCAGCAACCGCGCTCCCTCTTCTGGTGACAGGCCGCGGGCGTGAGCGCAGAAGTCAGCGGCGTCGCCGCGTTGCCCGGTGGTGTGGTCCTTCCAGCGCCTGCCTTTGGCGTAGATTGAGAAGGACGCATTGCGCTCGTCGCGGAATGGCGACTTGCATGAAGGCTTTGGACGGCCTTCAACGCCCAGCATCTGCCAGACATCAGGGATAGTCAGTTTCTCCAGGGCCGCCTTGAGGGGTGAATAGTCGCAACCGCTCACGCGCTCACATGTCTCCCACAAGTGTGGTGTCACGGCTCATCCTCCCAGTTTTCCGTCGGCATCCCGGCAAGCACCTCCGAGAGCGGCTTCCTGAAGGGATTGCGCCACGCCTTGAGCATCCGCGGTTCGCAATCGCTCTCGTAGAGCCAAGCCTCAATCCGCTTTGCCGGGTCCGGCAGCTCGAAGACCCTGTCCTGGACGTGACGTCGGACAACACATAGTCCATCCACGCCTTGAACTCCGAATACAATTCGGCGCTCGGTTGTCTCTCCTTCGACCCCGCCCACTCGCATCGATAGCATGTCATCATGCCTGGGCAGTATCGGACGCTGGCCAGGTCAACCCGGATGGTCGCCACAATCCGGCGGTGACCGGCGAATAAATGCCGGAACTCGCGGATGCGCGCAGAGGCATTTTTGTCTAAGGACATGGCTCGCCCTCCCCGGGTGAGTTGTGTCGACTTGCCAGCCACTCGGACAACTCCTCCGCACTCAGAGCGGCACATGCCAGGCGCCCGAGGGGACTGGACAGTTGTGTGTCGCTGGGGTATGTGTCAATCGTCGCCCGTTCAATCGACACTTCGTGCCGCCCGAGCCTCCAACTCGGGCTTCGCATTTTAGAGGGTGGCCCTGTATCCAACTCTTCCGGGGTCATTTGGCCGCCCGTCCCCGGAATGATTTAAAGAAAGCCGCGCAGCACTCTTGGATCGCGACGAGTTTTGCCGCCTCGGCTTGCTCGGCCCCGAGCTCCTGATCGAACAGCTCGACGTCGATCACTTGCTCGATTGAGCGTTTTAGAATGCCCACGAGATCTGCTGGCATCAAAGCTTCCAGTTCCCAGATGTCGTCAGTGTCGTATTTCCTAATGTATTCTTTCGCCGCTGCTCGTGCTTTCTCGCTATCTTGTTTCGCTTTTCCCGAGGGAATCAGATCGAATTCCCTGACTTGATCAATCGTCAGGGCGACTTTCCAAACCTCGATGTCATGCACGCCAAAATCGCGACGCAAACTCTTGAGCAGATCGTTGGCGATATTATCTCCTGCCGGATCAAGGTCGGAGATTGCGAGAACGATCAACTTGTCTTTTCCGCTCCAACGGTAGCGGTCGACGATCTTCTTTTTTAGGGTGATCGTGTTCATGCCGCCCATGACCGTGAACCGCGTCGTGTGATCCTTGGCGGCTTGGTTCAGAATCTGGTATAGCGTCCGCTTCTCGGTAACGATCTCGAAATGATGCGGCTGGCCTTGAAGCAAGTTGCGCCAGTAGCCGCGCAGAAAGTTCCTGGTTCCGTAGTCGAGGAATTGGCCAAGGTTGAGAAAAGCGTCGTTTTCATCAACAGTTCGCGTCTCGTCATCGATCGCTCCCCAGGGGATCAATCCTGCCAGTCTTCCTCGAGAGCAAACATCGATCGCCGCCCGGTAGCTCTTTTCATCGTTTACGTACCGCGAGCCTGGCTTGGAGGCGTGAATGAGCGGGGCGTTTTCTCCGAGCAATCGGTAATGAATCTGTCGAACAGTAAGCGGCCAATGTTCGCGTTGTTCTTCGACGATCCGTTGAATCGCCGCGATCATCGGCTGCTTGGCCGCACTGAGTTCGCACCGGCGCCCGTCATCGAACGACACGATCTCGCTTAGCGTCGAATCTTCATGGCGGCGCTTCTCTTTCGCGATACGGTCAGCCTTGATCTGCTTATGCGCGGCAATTGGATCGACTTTGACGGCGGCCTCGGCAAGCAGCACGCCCGGGACCTTGATCCGTTGGTTGTTCGCGGCCACAAGCAACCTGAGAAACGCTTTCGGATTCTTCTGCCGACTCACCGGATGAACTTTCACCTGCACTTCCAGGAGCCCCGCAAGATGAGCTGCGAGACGTCGACGATGGCCGCTGATGATGAAACCGTCGGAAGAGATCAGGATCGGCTCCAGCACGCCATGTGCGCGGATATCAACGACCAGCCCCCAGACGTCGTCAACGGAGATCGAGCCATATATTTCGTCGTTCTCCGGCGCGGGGCGAATGGCTTCTATCGGCCAAACTTGAGCATGGTCAAGTTCTCCGTTTCCCGCCCCCGGTGGCTCAACTAATCGAAGGTTTGAATAAGCGCCCATGATTTGCACTCCAGGCGATCATTCCTCCCCGGCTTCCATGTTCTTGCTCAAGAAATCCTTGATTGAGCCAAGGTGATATAATCGCCTTCCGCGGCTGGCACCTTCGCGTCGAATGCACGCGCTCCTGATCTTTCCTTGCGCCAGCAGCACGTAGAGGTGCGACCTGCTGAAACCATAGAGCGCATTAACTCCCTTCCAGTCTGCAAATTCGGGTTGCGCGGAAACCCAGGCAACCCCCGGCGGCTTGTCAGTGATCATCGGTAACATAGGGGGATTCTAAGCGATTCAGGCCCTTACCGAATCCGGACATTTCCCTGCTGCGATATTTGTCTGGGTTGCCCAGAGTAAACAGCGCCTTGCTTTTCATCATGGCCTCCAAGCTCACCATTAGCACTGGACTGGATTTTGCCCGAACCTGAGAGCGCTTCCGTTTCTAAAGACCCGTCCCGGTCCGTGGGACCCCCTGCCACCCACCCCCGGGGGGGCAGCGGGCCCTTGGTCGCGCTCGCTCCATGGTGAGCCGGCGCAGAGGTTGCAGTCTCTCTAATACGTTGGGCTTTTCAGCGATTGACCGCGGAGCGAAGTGCTGCTAACCGGCGATGTGAACCGTATTGCCGACGCGGGACACCCGGTCGTGCTCTACGAGCGAATGTCTCATCTTTGGCAACCCCAGGCGCCGGCATTCCTTCTCCAAGGCTGGCGCGCTGTGGACAATGCCGGGACAGGTAAGGCACAAGAATTCTGCCAGGGCTGGATAGGACATCCAACACAAGCAAACCCCTTCCGGAGGCGCCCAGTTGCTGACCAGGATTCTGCGCAACTCGGTAAACGCGCATATACGTATCTCGGGGGCTCTCGATAGAGTCCGCCAGCGCGGAAAGTTCCCTTGCTACCCTTTCGTGCGTTTTTGCGGCATTTCGCAACTTCCCCGGATCAAGCCTCCAGATGACGTTTCCACTCGCCGATTTTTCGGGTGAAGCCACGGATATCTTGCGTAGTGCTTCAAGATCCTCAGAGAGGGCACGCTCTCGCTGCCACAACTCTTCCAACCCCTTCTCGGCTTCCGTTCGGAGGTTGCTGATCTGGCGCTCGCGTGCCGCATCAAAGAAAGCGACTTTCTCTTCCGCTGGAAACTTATCCCATTCGTTCAGAATCGCCGCGGCCACGATGACCTCGGTCCCCTCGAAGGAAAATGTGCGCTGCCGAGGCGTCTCCCTCGCTTTGCTCATTCGGCCTTGAGGCACCAGAACGGTGATTTGCCCCTGGAGTCTTTGTGGATGCTGGCCATGACCCATAATTCTAGTCCTAACGTCCACTAATGTCAACCACATCCATAGAGGTAGCATTTATGCGGGTGGGCGGACACTAAAGAGGCGGGTATCGTCTTTGAAGCACGATTCCCGCTCAACAACGACGACACACGACAGGGCAGGGGAAACGATATCCGATGGCAGATCAATTCCGAGGATACTGGGCTGCCCGGAGCAACGGAACAAAAAGTTACGCTAAGCTCGGAGCAGGGAGGAGTCGATTATAGCTGATTAGGGTCTGAAGCGCTAAAAAGAGGGCGGTCGCGAGGTGGTAGATAAGATGTCTCGAGTAGTATGCCCATGGGACTCGCTTAGTAGGAAAAAGAAGGGGCGAGACGTTCCGCCCGTTTCCACCCAACTTGGCGGCCGCCGGATCGCTCTTAGAGTCCCAAGCGAGAACTGTTGATCACTCGGGTCACTACCAAGCCTGGAAGGACTCTGGTTACCTGGGCAAACGTGCAAGACCACTTGCATCGCGGAGTTGTGTCAGAGATGCTAGAGACGCGGCGAAGTTCTCAAGGAGGATCGTTTGAGTGGCGTCGGCGAAATTGTTAAAAGGGAACCGCATAGAAAATCTGTCATTGCCGTGTCTTGCGGAAAACGCGGAGTGCGCCCTTCTTGCACTCGACGTCCAACGGCCAAAGGTCCTTCTGAGGTGAGCCGTCGAGGTGGACCGGCGGTTTTCGCGGTCCGTCCACTCGCAGCTTTGCGACACGAAAGGCGATGGATTTCGGAGAGTATTCCCAACGTCCAAAGGCAATAGAGGCAAAGTGCCACCAAAGTTGAAGTTTGCTGTAGCGGCTGAAAACCGAAACGGTAAGAAGCCCATCGTCCATGCGCTGTTCCGGGGCAACGGCAAAGTTCATCCCAAAATAGGGGCCGTTGGATACGATGATCATGAGGGCCGAAAGGGTGAGATTCGACTTTTGATTCCGCGTCAGAAAACGAATGAGGCGATGGCTTTCGTTCGTTGATCCTCGTACGACGGCATCATAGGCTGGCCGGTCGAGTGCGAGCACGAATTTTTGGCGCCCGATAGCAGGTAAGCACGGCGCATGAAATCTATCAATCTGTGGACCCGACCCGACTTGATCTCCTCCCCAAGCGGATAGAGGGCGGCGTCCAAGCGGAGCCCACGCACTCGAAAAACGGTTTTTCGTTCCGCGAAGCCCACATCCGTCGGTCGGGCGTTCCCTGCACGTCAGACAATCGCGGCGTTAAAACCCTCGAATGCTCTTATGTTTCGCACTTCGCGGATCCCCGGAAAGCCCTGCCAGCCCTCTTGGGAAAATCAACGACCAGCGCCGATCTCTGGCTTCCGGTTCGCATCAACGGCGATTTGGCCGCGATGAAGGGCATTATGCTCGCCGTCGAAGAGAAGAATCCCGGAAGCATTTTCGATCGGTCTTTCATCGAGAGCACTGCGTGGGATTCGACGCATTCATCGAAGAACTTCGCGGAAGCGATTTGCGGGGAATCGAAGCGGCCAGCGGCCTGACCCGCGAGCAAATTCGAGAGGCCGCCCGGATCGCGGCGGAGTCCAACCGCATCATCTGCTGCTAGGCAAATGGGGCTCACGCAACATCGAAACTCGGTCGCGACGATCGAGGAAGTCATGTATTTCCTCTTTCTCAAGGGAAATATCGGACGTCCCGGAGCCGGAGCCTGTCCGGTCCGCGGCCATAGCAACGTCCAGGGAGATCGAACCATGGGGATCTCTGAAGGCATGGGCGAGACGTTCCTCAACAGCCTCGGCGCGAGTTCGGGTTCGAGCCTCCCCGCGAGGAGGGCTTCGACACGGTGAACACCGTCAAGGCGATGCGCGAAGGCCGTGTCCGGTTCTTTCTGGGCCTCGGTGGCAATTTTCTTTCCGCCGCACCCGGTACCAAACTCACGGCGTCCGCGCTGAAATCCTGCGAATTGACCACGCATATTTCACAAAGCTCAACCGCTCGCATTTGGTGACCGGCCGCACTGCCCTCATTCTGCCCTGTCTGGGCCGATCCGAAATCGACAGACAAGCGCAGGGTCCGCAAATTTGTGACTCTCGAGGATATCATGAGCATCGTAAACCGCTCTGAAAGCCATGCCAAACCTGCCTCTCAAGAAATTGCGCAGCGAACCGGCCATTATTGCCGGATTGCCAAAGCCACGCTGGGCAAGCGCTCAACAGCAAACTGGGACGACCTGACCGTCAACTATGCCAAGATCCGCGATTCGATTGCCCGTGTGATTCCCGGTTTTCGAAAATTTCAACGAGCGGATTCGCGAGGGCTGCCTTCATCTGCCACACTCTGTCCGCGATCGCAGAGAATTCCCAAACCAGCCGCGCAAGGCGAAGGTCACCGCTGGACTGCGGCAGGGGCAGTCTGCCGACCTGACCAGTCACTTCAAAGGCGAGAACCGGACGGCCGCACATTTCCAGGTTGTGCCTTACCAAATTCCGCTCGGATGCGTGGCCACCTATTATCCCGAGGCGAACCGCTGGTCCATCTGGAGAGCGTGAGCGAAATCAGGAATACGCCGGCGTTGAAATCGGTGATCATCAGCATCACCCCCTCGAGAGAGTCGGATTGAACCGGTGGAGTGAAGCGACGACGTCCCAAACCTCTCATCCGAGATCTAAGCACCCCAATCCCGGTCAGCGCGGAATCGGCTTTTCGCTGTCAAGGCCGACGCGGCGGTCTGGGACCGGTTGAAGATCCGCCAGACGTTCCGGGGATCAAACCGCGGGATCGCGCGAGAGGCGAGTGCAAGAATTTCCAGGCAAGTACGCAAACATCGGACGTATATCTTTTCGTTTGAGAGCCACGCAAAGATTATACCGCTCGAATCCCGTTCCGGGTGTTCTCCGGCGCGCCCCAAGAGAGGCGTCCGCGGGAAAGCTAATCTCTGACGGCAAAGTGTTTGGATTTGGATACGAAAATGAAGACCCACCAATCGAAGAGAAATCAAGCGCCTGACAAGCTTGCCGAGTATTACTACCGGCTTGAGGTTCTCATTCGGGAATGCCTGGAAAACGATGAGCCTCGCCTGGCGTGGGAGATAATCAAGGCGGAGGGACGTCACACGCACGCCAGCCGGAGGTGCGCCGAAAAGGCTGGCTTGGCATGCATTCGGGGACTCGGGGTCGCGTTGGACGGGGTGGGCTTCGTCGCCAGGCAAAACCGGGAAAGGACCGGGTGGCGGATCCGATTTTTCGCCGCGCTTCAGCTCATATAGAAGCGATGTCGTCCATTTTTCGTTCTGCCTGATGCCCAAACACTAATGCGGCGTGGACTGGTTGAAATTGGCCGGATTTTTCGCGATGACATCTCCGTTTGTGCGCATGAATTTGTCCTCAAAATCCACCCAGGCGGCGACTCGGCTTCGCAATCCCCGGCAGATCGCCGGCTGAGAGCGGGCCAGGTTCTTTAGTTCGCGCGGGTCGGTCGCGAGGTCCGTGAGAAATTCACGGCCGCTTGTCGCTTCTAAGGTGTATTTCCATTTACCCTCGCGAACGCCAAACAAATATTCGCCGATGCTGGCGAGATAATAGGCGCGTTGCGGACGCGCGGGATCAAACATGCTGTAGCCTTGCCAATCGGCAGGGGGAGGAAGATTCAAAAGGTCCGCGATCGTTGCGCCAAGATCGACGTGCCCTCCGATCGTCTTTAGTCGCTGCCCGGACGGAAAGAGACGCGGATTCCAGAGGATTAAGGGCACATTCACGTCTTCCTGATAGGCCGTATAGCCATGCCCGCGCTGATCATGCGGATCGCCGAATGCCTCACCATGATCACCGGTAATTACTACGAGTGTTTCGTCCGCGAGACCCCGGTCGCGCAGGGCTTGGAAGAGGCTGCCCAGCAACTGATCCGCTTGGCGCAGCACATTCAGATATCTGCCGAGGTCGGCGGCATGACGCGCGGGAGTCTGCTCGCCGAAAAAGTCGAAGGTCTCTTGTCCGGGTCCGAGGACGTACGGATCATGGGTCTGGTCGGTCCAGCAAAACGCGTAAAACGGCTGTCCGGGCTTCTCGTCAATAAAACTGATCAGTCGGTCAAAAAGGACTGGGTCTCCTGCACCCCAAGAGCTCAGGAGGGAACCTCCCATGGCTTGGTAGTCTTCGACCGAGTCATAGCCTTGACCCTTGAGAACGTAGTCCATTCCGGCCCACTTCAGATCGCCGTTGCAGAGGTAAGCGGTCCGCGCCCCTCGCTGCTTCAGCAAGGAGGCTAACGTCTGCGGGAGAGAGCGCTGTCCGTTGAGGGCAAAGGCTCTTCCGGGAGCGTAGCACCATGGCACTCCGGGATAGATCGAGAAGTTCAACGCCATGAACGAGCAAAAGGTGTATGGCACGTGCGCGTAGAAATTGTCAAAAACCAACGCGTGCGCGGCCTCCTTCTGGAGCAGCGGCGTCGTGTCGTATTTGCTCCCGTAGAGACTCATATATCTGGTGCCCACCGACTCCAGGACAACAACGATGACGTTTTTCGGCGGCACTTCGATCGCCAGGGTGGGCTTTCGCCCCTCGACCGTTGGCCGACCCGAGCGGGGCTGGAATTCCTCCAAATATTCGCGGGGGTAATCGAGCGGCAGAGATGGCTTTCCGAGACCAGTCAATCCATCCCACGTGGATCTCACTAGTTCAATGTGCGGATTCACGGAGAGGTGCGCCATGAAATAGGGTCTTGATCCGTGCTGATACTGCCACCAACCAAAGGTTGACCAACCTAACAGCAACGTGATCAAGCACCCGGTAGCCCGAGGCTTCCAGGCGATCCGCCGGGTCAGCATACAGTAACCGCCAGGCACACCGATAAGCGCCAACGCAACCGGCGCCGTGAGCCGCCCGCGAATGGACGATTCCACGGCTCCCACTCCGTGGACCAACTTCAGCAAATCGTAGCTGAGCGGACGCCCAAAGTAATTGAAGACCCCGGCTGCAACCACCGCATAAAATGCGCACAAGGCGCACACTAACATGAAGGTATGATAAAGAGCCGCCGTCAGGCGGGTTCTCGGGCCAGCAGCTCTTATCGCGATTGCCGTTGCCACCCCCAAAACGAGCGCGAACAGCACGTCTCGGAAGGAAGCCATCGAGAGATCGAGCAACCACCAGTAGGCGCGGGTTCGATCGAGCGAAAAAGCCTTGCTCAAGACCAGCACGATCGCCAGGACCACCGCCAATGGCATTGCCGCAAAACCGGAGGACACAGGACCGCCAGCGGTCGAACCGGTGTCCTCACGTCGGCGGGAACGTAGCATTCTGGGTTGGCGCTACTTAACGCCAAATCTTCCCTTCCGCAGCTGGAATGTTACAATTTCGTCACAAAAGGCTGTCAAAAGGCCGTTACGCCAGGCGATCTTGAAGTTTCGGGCACCAAGAGAGCGATTTGATCTTCGCCGGTTGGCGGGCGTGTGGTTTTTCGTTCGCAGGATGTGCGACCAAGCGACAAAAGTCCCCGCGCGGTTCCCTACGGCCGCCACGCAGTCATGAGCGATTCCAATTTTCCCGGCACTCCGCAATTCGAGCTCTCGCAATTCGAGCAACTGGCACGAAAGCGCCGCGCGACCCGTCATTTTTCGCCACAACCGGTTGAGCGCGAGCTTGTCGAACGTTTACTACGCACCGCGCAATGGGCGCCAAGCGGCTACAATCTCCAACCCACGCGTTTTGTTGTCGTCTCAGACCCCGCGAACCGCTTGCGCATCACACGGGCGTGCATGAATCAGCAAGCGGTCGGGGAAGCCCCGATCGTAGTGGTCTTCGCGGGCGACCGCCGAGCGGCCGACCGGCTTGAGGAAACGCTGGGTTCCGATCTCGCTGCCGGAGCGATCACCCCCGATCACGCCAATTTCCTACGCAGGATCGTACGCTTGATGTTTCGGCAGGGACCGCTCGGAATCGGCTGGTTCTGGAAGGCAACGCTCATCCCCGTGGCCAGGGTGTTCGTTCCCATTCCCCAGTTCATGGCAATCCACAAGCGCTTCTGGCTCGCGAAGCAAGTCATGCTTTGCGCGATGAACTTCATGCTTGCGGCGGAGGCAGCAGGACTTGGGACGGTGCCGATGGAAGGCTTCGACTCCGGTCGGTTGCGTCGGACGCTCGACTTGCCGCCATCATGGGAACCGATTCTGGTGGTTCCCGTCGGCTATGCGAACGCGGGCCCGGCAAAGAAGAGCCGGTTGGCGTTGGGGCGCGTTACCATCTGGCGTTAACAGGAATTGCAACCACCCTCATTTTCCTCCAAGACCCCAAAACCCGGGCCGGTTCCAAGAACTCGAACGAACGGCGATAGCGTCGCACAAGTCGCGGTGGGAAAAACGGGCAACCGCTATTCCGGAGCGAGCAGCTTTCGATGGTTTTGAATAAGAAGGGACCAGTTTATGGCCGTATAGTTGCTTAGGCGAGCGACGATTTGGCCGTTTCTAATCCAGAAAGTCTCTCCCGTGCCACAAGGAGTTTGTCCGACCGAATCCATGAACTGCTGAGTCTTTTCCTCGTCGTTGTCCGCGACCCAGAGAGAAATTTCTTCAAAATCGGCGTGTGAGGACAAGGATGCAGCGAGTGCTTCGAGCGCCCGCTTCGCCGGCAAACTCCAGGTCGCCCAAACGATCAAAACCCCTGTTTTGATCTCGGAAATCGAGATCGTGGTGTCCGGCGGCAGGACCGTCAGTCGATCCTTGACCGGCTCACAAGATTCCAAGGCAGCGTCTCGGAGGTCCATAGGTAAGTGCATTCAAGACAGGTTAAAAGTCGGGTTCAATTTCGAATACCACCACGGGCTCACACGTATCCCAGGTGCATTTTTCGATGATTTTTTTCCCAGGGAAGGCGTCAAGAAGCTTCTTCGCTTGTGTGCCATATCCAACCGTAGTCGTCGCAAAGGTTATGCGGCATCCGGGTTGCGCGATTCGACGGATCTCGTCGATGGTTGTTTTGGAAACCGGCGCGCTTCGCATGCAAATGTCGCTCACGCTTTTATCAGGGATCCCCGGAGGCTGGGGCTGAGCCGAAGTTAACGGCCGGGTGACATTGTTGCCGCCCGTGGCGAATCTTGCCTCAGTCGCATAGTCTTCGAACCCGGGCGTTTCCCCTTCGCCATAAATATTGATCTTTTTGCCGGTGCCCTTCGGCTGGACGGGCGTTCCCTTCTCTGAGACAAAGCTACAAGGGGTAGATCCTCCCGGGCAGGAAGCGGTCGCCCCAACCGGGGAACCACCATTCCCTGAACTCGGCGGATCAGATTTGCAACCGGTGAGCAGACACGGCACGTTTCGATTTAGTCAAGAGATGCCAGCACGTGGCGTAAGTAGGTCATCAGTTTGGAGTAGAGACGCTCAATCCGTTTGTTCGGATCTGTGATCGCCGGATTGTTCAACGTGGCCTGTATCCATGGAAGCTGCGGGTCGGTCGTGGCACCGTGCCCTTGAGCGAACAGAAGGCCAATCAAGAGCACCACTCCCTCGCCTTTTGAGATAGCGTGCTTTTGGGCCAACGCTCGTCCCAGTGGGAGCAGTTCTTTGAGCGCCGACTGCCCGACGTAGTCACATTTTTCCGGATAACTTGCCTTCAGACGCGCAATCATTTCGGTGTCAAAGTCTTCAGCCGCGATGCGAAAGTCCTCAAACCGCTGCATGCTGGCCCGACGGAGCGCCTCCTTGACGTATTTATTGTCGGGTCCCGCGACTTTTTCCACGTAGTCGGTAAACCTTCCGTAGAGCCGGTCAGCCCTCACCATCTGATCCGGCGTCGCTGGATCGGTCAGGATTTCCCGAACCCACGGGAGCAAGGGATCAGAATCAAAATCGCTGCCGAACATGAACATCAGTTCGATGTAGAAACGCACGGGACCTTGATTGGTCAACCCGTAAGCCTTGGCTCGCGCCATCCCGATCCGAATGACATGGCGGACTCCCGCTTCGCCGATCACCTGAAAATGCTGTGGGGTGAACACCTTGAGATGCTCGACCATCTTGTTTTGAAAAGTTTCTCTGGCTGCTCGCTCGAACGCCGCCATCTGCTCATCACGCATTTGAAGCATCGAAGTTTCTCCGAGATCTGACCCACTGCAAAAGCTAACAATCTGTACAGAGCCGCACGGTGCAAAGATACGCGTCAACGTGAGGAAATCAAAGTTGGCTTCCGGCGCTCTGCACTTGGTGAAATAGTCGCCATATCGTAGGCGCAATGGCCGCATCGAAGGGCGTATTGCCGCATCGAGGTTTATTTTCTCTCAGATACGAAGCCGTCGTCTGAATCCTCTGAACTGCGGATATCGGATCGGACCCGATGGGCAACATCCGCCCGAGAGCACTCTCATCCCTTGACCTTCTGCGCTTCGCGGCCATGTTTTGCTGGAAAACGCGCTCCCTGAGCGCATTCGACAGGTGGTTAGACATGCTCTCGCGCTTTTCTCACCCAAGCCGCCTGACAAATTCTCACCGGAATTCAACTCTAACGAACGGCTTCGATGAGACCAACCCATCGCAAGTGGTTCCTTATAAGGGTTCGAGACTATTGCGCATGAGGCCGGGCACTACCTGGCGCACGTCCCTTGTCACAGTTCCCAAGACGATCTGCTTATGACACCTTGCTTTGGAAGACGCCTTCTAAGGTTCGACGCGGAAAAGATGAATCAACAACGTCCTGACCGATGACTTGGAAGAGTGGCTCCACGTACGGTCGAGCAGAAGCCAATTTCTTGGCCTTGGTTCTCATTCGCCGCGACGCCGCCTCAGAACACTTTGTTCCTTGACCTTGCGCGCTTTTTGACAATCTTATTGATTGGGATGCGCCTTCCAGGCGTGTTTAGATAAGACGTTGCTTTCTGCACATGGCTCTAGTGCTTTTCTTGTCCAAGCCGCCCGACACGTTCTCGCCGGAATTCAATCCCGAGCTAAACGGCCTCGACGACACGGTTCCGTCGCAAATGGTTCCCTGCAAGGGCTCCAGATTCATCGCTCCTTATCTAATCGGAGCCGGCACTTGGACAATCGAGAGTCTCAACCCGCACATCGCGACGAGCGTTTCCCCCGCCGACAAGACCGGAGATGACCCGACGCTGAGGGGTGTCTACGGCATCGATGGCCTGCATCATGGGAAACTTTTCTCATGGTGCGAGGCCAGGGTTTCGGCGGAACCAAGGGCGTGGAGTTGGGCCGTCTGGGCGTCGAGGTCAAGTGGCTGAAGAGCCCGTTCGTCCAATTCTTCCTGGTGAGCGACAAGGGCGGTCACAAAACGTCCTTCACCGAGAGCGACACCAAGGATTGGCCGGAATTCGCTAACTCCCAGGTCTTCGATCCGCAGATCAACGCCAGGTTCAAACATCTGCGCACCAAGCCGATTGATATCGACGAAGACCTCGGGAACAAAATCAACTTTCGTTCGATCGGATTGCTTCCTTACGTGAAGCGTGAGGACGAGGCCGGCCGGCTCTTGCATAAGATCACCGACTTTGGCATGCTTGAGCCACAATTTTTAAATGTCTTCTGCGTTTGGGACTTCGACAACGACTCCGATGAGGGGCTAGTGTGATGTCCCATAAATACAATTGTATATCGGGGTTGTTTTTGGTAGGCTAGCGATCATGCCAGCAGCTATACCGATTGAGGTGACTGCCAGTCAGCAGAGGAAGCTCAAAGGTATCGTGAAGGCCAAGACCAGCAGCCAGCGTGATGTTTTCCGGGCTCGGATCATCTTGGGGTTGGCTCAGGGACTCTCCCACGACGCGATCGCCAAGGAGCAGTCTGTGAGTCTTTTGGCCATTGGAGGTTGGCGGAAGCGCTGGGCGGCCAAGGGCTTTGAGGGTCTCCAAGACGCCCCTGGGAGGGGACGCAAGCCACGGCTTTCGGCCAGGGCTGTCGGAGGGGCCTTGAGTCTGGCGCGCACCCGGGCTCCGCACGGTGGGCCTTGGAGTGTGCGCGGAATGGCCAGTGAAACCGGCCTGAGCAAATCGAGCGTGCAACGACTCTGGTCGGCCCATCAACTGGAGCCCCACCGGGTGCGCGATTTCAAGCTCTCCAAAGACCTTCGGTTTGAGGAAAAATTCTGGGACGTCGTGGGCCTCTATCTCGACCCGCCCGAGCAGGCCTTGGTGCTCTGCAGCGATGAAAAGAGCCAGGCTCAGGCTCTCGAACGCACCCAGCCCGGATTGCCTTTGGGCCAGGGACACATTCGCACCCGGACCCATGACTACTACCGGCACGGAACGGTAACCCTCTTTGCCGCCCTGGACTACCTTTCCGGCAAGGTGTTTGCCCACACCGCCCCGCGCCATCGCCATCAGGAGTGGCTCGCCTTCCTGCGCAAGATCGACAAGGAAGTCGCCCCCGAGCTGGAGCTTCACATTATTTGCGACAACTATTCGACCCCCAAGCACGCCAAAGTCACCGCCTGGCTTAAGCGTCATCCCCGTTTTCACCTCCATTTCATTCCCACCTCTTCCTCCTGGCTCAATCTGGTGGAAGGCTTCTTTGGCGAAATCACCGCCAAGGTCATCCCCCCGGGAAGCTTTCACAGCGTCGGAGCCCTGGTCGCCGACATCTTCCGCTTTCTCGATCATCACAATCGGAATCCCAAACCCGACCGCTGGACCGCGGACCCCAACCGCATCCTTGAAAAACTCGACCGCGCCTGGGAGGCCATGCTCGAAGAGATATACAATCCTATTTACGGGACGTCACACTAGGGCTCGCCGCATTTGTGGCCTCGAAGGTCCGGATCACCGCCGATAAAATGGAAAAAGTCGGGTGCGAATTACAACATGTGCATGCTCAAGGAGAACAACATGGCTGACTACGAAGGATCCGATTGCTGCCACAAATACGTTTTTGCGCATGAGGCCGGGCATTACCTGGCGCGTTTTCCCTATCATACTTCTCAAGACGGCCTGCTCATGACGCCGGGCGCCCTCGGAAGACGTCTTCTGAAGTTTGACGAGGAGATCGGAGTAGGGTCAGTAGCTTTTCGAGGAAGCTTGTCGCTTCCACTATCTGCTCGATTAACGTCGCTCGGTTTATATGGTACTACGTCACGATATGCATAGCGGCGAGCGAGATCATATCTTCGAAATGAGGTTGCTGCTTTCGCCACGGACTGCGAGGTCGACACCGTCCAGCGTGACCGATTTGTTTCTCACCTTTTATGAATCCCGGAGGGAGTATCGGCGAACCTGCAAACTGCTAAAGTGCTGGGATTGCCAGCTAATCAAGATTTTCGGCAACGTTATTTTGAGAACGGCCATTGTGACGGGCGGATCATGAACTCACGCTCCACTACGGGCATCCGACAGCAGGGTTTTTGCGACGCGCGCTTTTCATCCGCGAACTTATTAGTTCACTGTGAAGCGCCGCGTTAATCGGCGCATCCTCGACTAAACGGCGTTCGTTCAGCGCCAGATCGTCGGGTCGCCTTCCTCCTGCTGTTTTCTCTCCAATCGTGGGTTTGTCTTGCCTCGGAAAGATTCATACCTATCACTAGAAGACGCGAAAATTCGAACTCAACTCGAGGAACCAATTTATGGGACGTCCACTTGAAGCAAAACGTGCCGCAGAGACTCGCCTCCCGGTTAAACCGGCAACGGTGACCATTGATGGAATCGAAGTTACCCAGGCGATCCAAAATTTGGCACATGGCGTTCCTCTCATTGCGGGCAAAGCGACCCTGGTGCGCGTTTATCTAACTGTGAAACTCAGCTTTCCGACACCGTCGAGCCTGCCCTCGGCTTCAGCGACGGCTGAGCTTTCCGCGCGCCGCGTGCCCGGCGGTCGGGTGACGAAGTTAGTGGCGTCCAATTCCATTAAAGTGCCAGTGCAATTGTCTTTGAAAGAGCGACGCAAAGACCTCGCCCTGAGCCTAAATTTCCTGGTGCCGGCCAAACTCCTCACACCTGGAGACCTTTACCTTCGCGTGTTGCGCCTCAAGGCCAGCATAGAGGGTATTCCCTTTGCTGTGCCCATTCCTGTTCCGGCGCACGCGACGCGCAAGGTGACCATGATCACGTCACCGCCGTTGCGCGTTCGCATCCTGGGCATGCGTTACACGTCGGGCTCGCCGGCTCAGAGCTTCGAGCCCGCGGAGCGGGATTTCCAAATGGTGCTGTCGTGGTTGCGGCGCGCCTATCCTGTGGCCGAGGTCCTCTCTGCACACACAACGATTGATGCGACCAGCGCTTGGCCGTTCGCATGCGGAGATGTGAATGCGCAACTCAGTGCCATCCGCGGCCTTGATGTGGCAGGTGGGACGGACCGGCGGACCCACTACTTTGGGCTGGTGTCCGATGGTGCCGGATTCATGCGCGGTTGCGCCTCGGGAATACCACAAACGCCTGACCCTACTACCGTCGCATCGGGTCCAACCGGGAACTCAGGATTTTCGTGGGACACAGACGGCTGTTATGGCGACTGGTATACCGGTCACGAACTCGGCCACACTTTCGGCCGCTTTCATCCAGGGTTCTGCGGCGAGACGCATGACGATAGCAGCTATCCCTTTTCGAACGGACAACTCTCCGATAGCAACGAGGAATTTGTCGGCTTGGACTTCGGGGACGCGGTCCTCGGCTTACCCATGCGCGCATTGCCCGGGGTTGATTGGCATGATGTCATGACGTATTGTGATTTCCAGTGGCTGTCGTCCTATACCTATATGGGGGTCCGTAATCGTATCGTGGCCGAGGAAAGCCTCGGACCTGCGCCAGGTCCGACCAGAGGCACAGTCCGTTCACGTAAGCGCGCTGCGGCAGGAAATTTGATTCATGCTGTCGCCCGGGTAAACATTCGGGACCGTGCTGGCAAATTTGTCTTTGTCCACCCCATTCCGATCGGTGATGTCACTCCGGAAGAACGTGAAAGCCCTGTGTTACTTAGCGCGCTGGATGCCAGTGGTAAGGTTCTCGCTGAGCACAAGATCGCCCCAAAGTATGACACCTGTCAGGAGGGCGGTCCGGGCGGTGGAGCTACCGTGGATGCAATCATCCCAAAGCCAGCAGGCCTTAGGGCTTTGAAACTCGTTGTGGGTGGTGAGACCGTGGATACATTCCAGAGTTCGCGCGTGCGCCCGGCTCCTCGTGCTCTCAAAGCAATCGCCCCAAAAGGCGCCGCGGCTCCGACGATCGCGTGGGATGAAGCGAGTGCCGCGAAAGATTTGACCTACGCTGTGCAAACCAGCCTGGATGGAGGTCAGACTTGGCAGACGCAAGCGATCGGCCTCAAGACTCGCAAGTTTAAGCTCGATCGCGAGGACCTTGGGAAGGCCGACGATGTCAAAGTGCGCATAATCGCCAGTAGTGGTTTCGAGTCCGCGGTGACAACACTGAAGCTTTGAACAGGATTTCCGACTGCTTTTTTCGCTCTTGAAAGGCAGCGTCCTCTGGTGGACAGGGTATGACAAAATACAACAAGCTAGAGCGCATGGCGCGCATGACCGGCGCGATTCAAGGGGCGCCCCGATAGCTGCCACCAAATTGTCGCCTTTTTCGGCGGTCAGATGTTGGCCTGGAGGGCAGCGTGTATTTTGTCTGCCAGCGCCCTGAAGCCGGCATTAGTCGGATGAAGTTCGTTCGCCCAGTCATTTCTGGTTTGCAGCGTTCCGGTCAGATCGACATGCAGAATGTCGGGAGGCGCCGCTAGTCCCTTGAGCATCGCGTTCAAAGAATCCATCAATTTTACGACTATGTCGTGGCGCACCTTCAAGTCGGCGACGTTGTTATATGGATAATTCTTGTGATTAGACGTATTATCGAACCACGGCCCGACCCTCCAACCAAGGAAGGAAATAACCCCGCGACCATCAGGCCACGGATAGTCGTAGCCGTGTGTGAAAATGGGCATGGTGATATGCGCTTGCCGCGCCGCCGCCCTTGCAGTGTTGATGAGGCATACGTAGGCGGTTTTGAAAGTGTTGTTGACGACACCATCGAGGACGTCCTGATTCACGGACGCTAGGCCCAACTGAGCGTTATTGATTAAGGAAAAAAACTCGTCACCCGCAATATCGTTGCCGCCTGCAGAGAGGAGTAACGCCTGTGGTTTGTTCTCAAGGATACGTTGCACCAGTTCCGCGATACGCGACGGATCGTCCGATTGTGTCTGATCGATTGGCAGCCCAAACAATTCACGCGGCACACCGGCCATAAGCCCCGTCATTCAGGATCGAGCCAGCAACGGCGATATTGACAATCTCGTGCCCGTGATTCCGGTGGAGGCAGTCTATGAGGTCAGTGCCGGTGGGTAGTCGAACCACGAATCGCCCTGAACACGTAGACGAAATTCGCTTTGTAGGCGTTGCCGCGAGCACGGCCGCCAAAGGAACCGCTTCCGCACCGCGCTGTGCCACAGGCAGAGCGGTATTTCGGACCGCGAGGCGTGCGGCGTGAATCCGGTTCAAATATATCTTCTTAACGCGAATTTCCCTTTTGATGGACGCCAATGATCTCTCTTTTTGTTCATCATTTGACTCTTCCAATTAACGCGCGGCGAGCTTCCCGCCGTAGATAGGCAGCCACGGGGTCGGGGATTTACCGAATTATTAGGTGGAGGGTCGAAAAAAGGACAAGAAAGTCGTCTGGAGATATGCGGGCCGACGGAGATGAGGACGGAAGCGATTGTAATCGCTGGGGAGCGCAATGTTCGCTCAGCAGCCTTGCCTCGCGCGGGGAATCAACCGATTGCTGGCTGTCATGGCGGTAGGTGCCGCTGAAGGTTGCAATATTTCGCCAGCGCAAGGGTCACTCTTCTACGGGGGCCAGCGATACATCCCAGGGTTGCCATGATCGCTTTTGACCTTGCCTGCTACGCTAGCGTTGCCGGCCGGTTGGAGGAGGCGAAAGCTTGCCTGCGGCGATCGATCTTGATAAGGACTTTCGGAAATTGGCGCTCGATGATGAGGATCTGAAGCCCTTATGGGATTGGATCGCCGGCTTGGAGTAGTCGGGTCCGACGCATTCCACCTTCATCAAGGACGTGCTCGAGGCTGCGTTCCAGGAGACGCCGCCAACCAAACTGTAAGTGAACGTCATGTGTTTTACGTCATCGAAAACCCGCCGCTCCAGCCTTAGCCGCGAGGCTGCTCGTTGCCCGGCAAGGCGCCAGTCATGATGGCCACTACTTCAGCCATCGAATGCTGCTGCGGAGTTGTGAGAGCAACGCGTCGCCCGAGGCGCATGATGTGAATGCGGTCTGCCAACTCGAAAACATGCGGCATGTTGTGACTGATGAGGATCACCGGAAGCCCACGATCCCGGATCGTCCGGATCAGGTTCAGCACTTCTCCGGACTCGCGGACGCCGAGGGCGGCCGTCGGCTCGTCCATGATGACCAAGCGGCGAGCGAAAATGGCGGAACGAGCCACCGCCACCCCCTGACGCTGCCCGCCGGAGAGATCTTCGACCGCGCTGTCAATTGACGGAAGGCGGAACTTCAGCTCCTCCATTTTTTTCTGCGCTTCCCGCTTCATTCTGCCCTTATCCAGCAGCCGAAACCAGGAACCAAGCAGCCCGTTGCAGCGGACTTCTCGACCCAGAAAGAGATTGGTCGCGATGTCGAGGGCAGGAGCTACGGCGAGATCCTGGTACACAGTCTCGATGCCGCGCTTGCGCGGGTCGAGGGGGCTGCGGAAGTGAACCTGCACCCCGTCCAGCAAGACTTCCCCCTCATCTGGTATAACCGCGCCGCAAAGCACTTTGATCAGCGTGCTCTTGCCCGCGCCGTTGTCACCGATAATCGCGAGCACCTCGCCTGCACGCAGTTCCAGGTTGGCGCCATCGAGCGCCGTCACGTGCCCGTACCGTTTGACGATATTACGCGCCTCCAATACGATTTCGCCCTGCGCCGGGGCGTTGGTGCTCTCGACCGCGACCTTCATCGCTGCCTCCCTCTAGAGATCTGATCGACCGCGACGGCGCTGATTACCAGGACGCCGGTCACCAGATCTTGCCAGAGCGGGTCAATCCCGCAGAGGGTCAGACCGTTGCGCAATACGGACACGATCAAGGTTCCAATGAGTGTTCCCCAGATGCTCCCGCGTCCGCCGAACAGGCTCGTACCCCCGATCACCACTGCCGTAATGCTGTCGAGATTGGCACTTTGCAACGCGTTCGGGTCAGCGTTGGGGATACGGCCGAGAGAAAGCCATGCGCCGATCCCGTACAGGAAGGCTGCGAACGTATAGACGGAAAGGAGCCTGTTCTCTACGGGGATGCCTACAAGCCGGGCCGCTGCGCGGTTGTTGCCGATTGCGTAAACGTGTCGACCCCAGGCGGTCTGCGTGAGCAGGTACCACACCAAGGCGTAGAGGCCGAACATGATCATCATCCCGTGCGTGATCCCGGTGCCGCCAACGATCCAACTGTTCCCTGTCCAGCCGAGCAAGTCGTCAGTTACGGGGAAGGACCCACCCTGCGCAAACAGGCGCGTAGCAGCGGTGACGATCCCGAGCAAACCGAGCGTGACGATAAACGGTGGCAACATCAGCCTGCTCACCAGCGTCCCGGCAACAAGACCAACGCACGTGCACAACAAGATTGCGAATAACAGGCATAACGCCGCGGTGTGGCCCTCATTGACCAGGCGACCAGCGACAATCGTGCCGAGCACCGCGATAGAGCCGTTAGCGAGGTCGATCCCGGCCGTCAGGATGATCATCGTCTGACCGATCGCTAGCGTTCCGACGATTACGCTCTGCTGAATGACGAGCGAAAGGTTTCCGGCGGCCAGGAAGGTATCTGTGCTAAGTGAGAATATGGCGCAGAACACCAACAGGACAACGAGCGAGCCAATCGTCGGTGTCGCCAAGGCTCGGCCGAGCAGGACCATGCCGCGATTCGACGGCGCCATCGTCTTTGTCGACTAGGCTGTCTCGTTAAAGGGGAGCATCGACAGGACGCGCGGAGACATGAGCACCGCAGCCTAGCCCCAGCAGTTCTCCACGCCGAACTTCGTATCTTTTGAGGGCAGGCCCGGGAACGGCTTGTCGGTAATAAGAGTCGCACCGGTATTGATAAACCCGCTCGGCTTCTTTCCGGTCTTGACGAAATCGACGATGGAGTCGACACCGCGAGTGGCCATTATCTTGGGAAACTGCATTACCGTAGCCGCAATTTTGCCGTCCTTGACGTACTGAACGCCCAGGCAGCCACCGTCAATCGAAGTCAAAACGATGTCCTTGACCTTGCCGGCCTTTTTGATTGCCGCGTAGGCGCCCTGGGCCGCCGGCTCGTTGATGGTGTAGACAACGTTGATTTCGGGGTGGGCGGTGAGGAGGTTCTCCATGGCCGTCTGGCCCTTATCCAGTGCGCCGTTTGTGATCTGCTTACCGACGATCGCCGGGTCGCCTTCCTTGATGCCGAAACCCTTGAGGAATCCATCGTGGCGTTGCTTATCCACGGTGCCACCAGGCGTGCCGTCGAGCATCGCGAGCTTCGGGGCTTTATCCCCGAGCGCCTTCCTAGCGTACTGACCCTGGAGAACACCGGCCTCGAAATTGTCGGTGGCAAGAGTTGCATCAACAGCGTCCGCAGGATCCGTGGCCGTATCGAGGGCGATGACGAGGATGCCTTTGTCGCGAGCTTTTTTGACGGCGCCCAGCACTCCCGTGGAGTTGCTCGGCGTAATCAGGATACCCTTGACGCCGGCACTGATCATGTTCTCGATCGCTGCGACCTGCCCCTCGTTATCGCCGTCGAACTTGCCGAACCGGGCGATGAGCTTCGCGCCGTGCTTTTCGGCTTCCGCCGCCGCTGCCTGCCGCATTTTCACGAAAAACGGATTGACTTCGGTCTTTGTGATCAGGCCGATCAGGATCTGGTCGGTGGATTCAGCAGCATTCACCGACATCGTTGAGATGCCGACGACTGCAAGTATTGATACCACAGCGGCAACGAAAGCAAGCAATGGGCCGGACCTAGAGCCGATACCGGATGCGGCCACAGCCCGTTTGTCGTCTTCGTTTGTGTCATTGTTTCGTTTCCATCGTAAGTCTGACCGATGTTAGCTCCTTCGGTGGGAAGCGCCGTAGCGAGCGTCTCAACAATAATGCGCATTTTGTTGCCTTTGTTTGGAGGTTAAATACGTGATCAAGCGCATGACGTAGCGCGTAAAGAACATTTGCCCAGGGCCTTGAATCTCTGTCAATTCTTAACTTCGCCGATCGGAGAATAGGTCTCGGAGAAGCGAGAAGGACAGCGTCGCTGCGCGAGACCAGCGGATCCTTGAGTTTCCACTTTCGATGAGTCCCAGAGAGGTAGCCAAGATGCTCAAGGCCGAGGGGTGGTATGGTCCCAAAACCACCATCTATTACTTCGAGTTTCGAGTCAGACGTCTCGGTGAAAAGGGTCAGTCGCGAAACGTCCGGGCGGCAGACCACAATTTGCCGAGCCTCAGCCCTTGATCACCATATCCATCGCAGGACATTTGACCCTGAGCACTCTTATAACATCAAAGATGGAAATTCTACGAGCACAGGAACGGAATCCGCGGGGTAACGATCGGTATTGACGAATTGCGCGGGAGCAAAACCTCGCGGCGGGCGCATCAGATTGGTGTGGAGGTTCAGCCTTGAAGCAGCTTGGCCCCTTTGCACGCACCGTGGCAGGTCCTCGCGCAACTCATAGACCCAAAGGCGGCAGACCTGCCAGCCGGAGACTCTGAAGTGTAGGTCTCGCCAATCGTCATCGTCCTTGCGGCCACCGCCTGCGGTATGGTGGACGGATTCACCGCCCACTTCCACGTCGATTTTTGCGGACTCAGGATTGCCAAGTCGAGGAATCGGCCCGCGATGGGCTACTGCGGAACGACAGCGATTCCTGCTTGTCGCAACGCTTCGCCTAAGACTTTCTCCCACGGGGACTGATACAGTTCACGTGGTCATTGTGGTTTAGTGCCATCATCCGGCAACGTTCGCTCAGCGAGTTTCTCCGATGAACGGGACGCGACACTCCAGCCCCATTCGCGGTTTCCCACGATGTTGGAAGCGGTGCTATCTCTCCGCTTTTCAATCTACAATCCGCCGCAGTGCTCCCCGCTGGCGAAGGTCGCCTTTGAATCCATGCTTCTCCGCGACTTGGAAGGTTGAGATGAGGCAACGCTCGATCCGCTTTCCGCCCTTGTCGGCACGTTGGCAAACTGAGCGGCCGACGTATTCAAGGGACACGCACATCGGTGCGGACGCGCTCGCCGACCGTGCGCCGCCATCGGTAATCGAGTGGCCTTGATCAATGCAGTGCGCTTTACCTTGAAAAGCTTGGGATACCCGGTGAGCAACCCTTCCAGCGCAAGCTTCCATAAGCTGGTGCTTAAGGAGGTGCCCGAGTCGATCGGTAAGATGATCGCCCATAACGTGGCCGCGATTGCCGAGTTGACTGAACGGATCAAGGCGCTGGACACCTCGATCAGCCGAGTAGCCGCCGAGCGCTATCCAGAGACAATCTATCTCCAGCAGGTCAGTGGCGTAGGGCCTATTACCTCGCTCTACTTCGTGCTCAAAGTGGGGAATCCCGGCCGCTTCCAGCGAACGCGCGACATTGGAGCCTTCCTGGGCTTGTGTCCGAAGCGAGATCAAAGCGGAGAGACTGACAAGGAATTACGGATTTCGAAATGCGGAGACCGATACCTGCGACGCCTTCTGGTAGGCGCCGCGCAGTATATTCTGGGACCATTTGGGGCCGATAGTGCGCTGCGCGAGCACGGATTGCGTCTCGCCAAGAAGGTTTGAATCTGCATTAGCCCGTTTAGAGCTCCGGTGTCAGATTCACGGCCCGTGCGTTCGCGGTCCCCTGCCCTTCGCCTGCAGTGTGAAGGCCGTTCATAAGTTCATAACTTATGCCGGAGTCATCGCTTGAGGCGGATGGTTAGCCTATCGCGTTATTTTCCTGAAAAAGTCGGATGATCTCGCTTTTGTGCTCATCCAAAACTTTGCATTCCTACGGTGACCGGTAGAGATGAGCCGCGAAGCTGTCGTACTCGCTTGGCTTGTAGGTTGGGACAGCACCTGACCGACGGTCTGTTGAATCTCGGTGAGTTTCGCGATGAACGTCTCGCGGTGCACTATCGTTAAATATAACGATAGGATTTAGGTTGTAAACCTTGACCGCTTTTTGCCTCACTCAAGTTGGGCTAGCCGGCTGGTAAAGACAGGAATTTCCGCCAGTTTGGTCCTTTATTGGTCCCTTTTTCGAATTGCCGATCCCTTTTCAGCTGCTTCCAAACTCGTAAGGTATTCGTTGTAAGGGATTAGCGGGTAGCGAGAATCGAACTCGCATGGCCTGCTTGGAAGGCAGGAACTTTACCATTAAGCTATACCCGCGAACTGTCGGGAAAGGTATGCGCCGGATTCTGATTCCGTCAACGGCTATTCGTTATCCCACCTGCGGCAAAAGGTTGACGCTGATCGCGCGATCCATGGAAAGATAGCCTCCTCCGGTGATCATCAGCGAAAGCCCGGTAGCGATCAAAAGAATTTGAGTTTCGAATGCGTCGAACGTCGTGCCGCCATGAACGAAGATCAAAACACTCCCCAACGTCACAACGGCAAGCGCCGCAAGCCGTGTAAAAAGTCCAAAGAACAGGGCGAGACACACGGCGATCTCGGAGGCAAAAAGCAAGACCACCACAGCATAAGGGAGATCGTAGCCCTCCGCGCTCATCCAAAGTGTGGTTGTCTTGTTCCAACCCGACCCGCCGAACCAGCCGAAAACATCCTGCATGCCATGGTAGAAAAAAATCGCCGCCAGGGCTAACCGCAGAAAAAAAGGCGCAAAACTTCCCAGCGTGGCAAAGAAGGAATAGACGGGATTGTTTGACACGGCGCGGACGCTAGCAAGCCGCGCCGGCCGCGAAAAGCAAAAGAGTCGCCTGTCGCGGCTCCCGCTCCAGCTCGATCCAACGGAGCTACTCGACCAGGTTTCGGGGTGCTAGGCGACTGTTAAAAAACCCACGCATGTCACGCGCGAGCTTTTGGGGCCGATATCGGTGGAGGAACGAAGGAGCATCCCCATGAGGGGCTGTGACTGAGGAACGAAGCCGAGAGACGCCCCAAAGAGTTCGCGCCCTCCGGGTTGCGCCAATTTTCGGCCCTCGCGGCGTCGCCAAGCTTCTCCGTAGCGCCACGGCTTGCGGGGAAATGGGGACCCCGCAACCCCATCAAGCCTGCGCTTGGCTCCTTGCGATCTTCCGAAAATTGACCGCACCGTGGCATACGCGGGTTTCTCAACAGTCTCCTAGGCAACGAGCGAGGCAGCGCGGTCGCTTGCGTCGCGCGCTTGGCTTTCCGAGGCATAGCATCGGTTGCAGATACATCCTCCCTGCCCTACGAATTCTCGAAACAAGGCGAGCCGGGGTGCCGGAATTCCCTTCCCCCGAATCCTCTATTTCGGATTGCTTCCTTTCGTTTCGCGAAACACGAGGGCTTCCGAATTCAGGCAATATCGGAGATTGGTCGGTGGAGGCCCGTCAGGGAAGACATGCCCCAGATGCCCACCACAACGGGCGCATCGAATTTCCGTGCGCACCATGCCATAACTCTTGTCCGTGATCTCGAGCACATTCTCCCGCGCAAACGGTTCGAAAAAGCTCGGCCAGCCGGTGCCCGAATGGAACTTTGCGTTGGAGGAGAACAGAGGGAGATCGCAGCCCGCGCAGAAATAGATCCCCGTCTTTTTATTGTCCAGCAAGGTGCCACAAAAGGGCTGCTCGGTTCCCTCGCTCCGCAATATGCGAAATCGCTCTGGCCCGAGATCCTTCCGCCATTCCTCTTCCGACTTTTTGACGGTCGGCACCTTCTCGGGGGGAAGAGGCGAATTATCCGGCCCGAGCAAGCGAACGGTCACTTCGTCCGGCAGTTCGCCGGCAAGAGCAGTTTTCATAGTTGCGCTGAAAAATACGGAAAAAAGGCAAATCGCGGTGGCGACTTTCATAGGAAAAGGTGCATGATTTTTTCTTGAGAGCAATCTCTGTTCATCTTCATTACCCTGCCATGCTGACTTTCGGTCTTGCAGTAGCTGTCGGAGCCTACTTGATCGGATCCATTCCGAGCGGCTTCCTGATTGGTCGCATTAAGGGCGTCGATCTGCGCGAAGTCGGCAGCGGAAATATCGGAGCGACCAATGCTCTTCGTGTGCTCGGCAAGAAATGGGGCTACATGGTCTTCGCCGCGGATTTTCTTAAAGGCTTCTTCGCGGTGGCAATCACCCTGGCGGCGACGAGCATTCTGGAACTTCCTGATGCCATCCTGGCTGGAATCATCGCGGGAATCTTCGCCATGATCGGGCACATCTTCCCGGTTTGGCTCGGTTTCAAGGGAGGAAAGGGCATTGCGACAGCAGGAGGAATCATGCTCGGTCTGTTCCCCATCGTCGTCTTTCTGGTTGGGATTTTGGTCTGGTTTGCTCTTTTCTACGGCACGCGTTACGTGTCCGTCGCCTCGATTGGCGCGGCCCTGTCGCTACCGGTTTCCAGCGCGGTATTGATGCTGTTCGGACTTTGTGACTGGCGTCTGGTGGTCATCGCCGCAACGATGTGCGCCCTGGCGATCTGGCGGCACAAATCCAACATCGAGCGACTTGTTGCGGGAACCGAGAAAAAATTCGAGAAACGGCGTCCGACTTCAACGGCCTGAGAATTCATGCACAAGAAAATAAGTGTCATTGGAGCCGGGGGCTGGGGAACGGCTCTTGCCCTTCTTCTGGCTGAGAATCGCGCGCAGGTTCGGCTTTGGGCGCACAATCCCGCCGTTGCCGAAGAGTTGGTTTCAAGCCGAACCAACGGGACCTATTTGCCCGGAGTGCGGCTGGCTCCCAATATCTACGCCACCGGAAAGCTTGCCGATGCCCTTGATGCGGAGTTGGCACTGATCGTTACGCCCTCGAAGGCGATCCGCGAGGTGGCTCTCCAAATCGCCCAACTGAATCCGGATTCCCGGATGGTATTCGTCAGCTGTACGAAAGGGATCGAGCACGATACTGGGAAGCTTATGAGTCAGGTGCTCGAGGAGTGCCTGCCGCAAAATCGAATCGCCGTTTTGTCGGGTCCGAATCACGCCGTGGAAGTCGCGCAGCGGATTCCGGCGGCCGGCGTGATCGGCTCGGCCCATCCCGAACTGCTCGATCCTTTGCAAAAGACCTTTTCTCTCCCAACTTTCCGCGCTTACACAAGCGATGACGTCACAGGCATCCAGCTTGGGGGGGCGCTGAAGAATGTTTTCGCCATAAGCGCCGGCGTTTCGGACGGTTTCAACATGGGTGACAATGCCAAGGCGGGTCTGGTGACGCGCGCCTTGGCGGAAATGATGCGCCTTGGGGTGGTCATGGGAGGGCGCCGCGAAACCTTTTTCGGTCTGAGCGGAGTCGGAGACCTTATGGTGACCTGTTTCAGCCGTCACAGCAGGAATCGGAAGGTTGGAGAGCGGCTCGGCAGGGGAGAGTCTCCGGCGCAGATCCAGTCGTCGATGCAAATGGTGGCCGAGGGAATTCCCACGGCGCTGAGCGCCTGGCAGTGCGCCAGCAAACTTGGGGTGGAAGCGCCAATTACCTCCGAGGTTCACGCGGTCCTATACCTAGGCAAGCCGCCGCACGAAGCGATGTGGGAATTGCTGGGCCGGCCTCCGCGGGCGGAAGCTGAGACCATTTCCTGATTCGTCCCGCATCGCGTCGCGAAGAATCTCGTTGCTTTTGCCGGTGGAATCGGCCTTATGAGAACCTAGCGATGCTCTCATGAAACTGCGTCCCGTTCATCGAATCCCTCTCCTGCTCTTCGGTTGTTTCCTTTCCATGGCGGTCAACGGCCTTGCCGGCACGTTCAGCGGCAAGGTTTCCGATCTTGACGCGGGAAACGGCTATCTGACCGTGACGAGTCGAGCGGATCAAACCACGCAGACGTTCAGGGTGATCGCAGAAACGGTTATTGTGAGTTCGGGTGGCCAGCCCGGCCAGCTTCTCGACCTGATCGAGGGCACGCTCGTGGCCGTTGATCCCGATCCGGGGGACGGAAAACTTGCGGCGAAGATCACGGTCCTGCCAAGCGCTCAAGAGCCGCCGTGACCCTCTCCGTCCAAGGCTCTGCGATTTACTGGACCTTCCCGCTTGCTCCGGCGAACTCGTCGTTCGCATGACCCGCCAAACAAGTTCCGGGCGTCTCGCCCGGCCCGGGAATCGCCTGGGCGATCCTCTTCTTAGTGGGCGCTCGCAAGAGGCCGGGTCCTGGGCGATTCCCTCGCGCCAACTCTCCGCCTCCCTTAAGCGTGTCAAGCCTTCGGCGGCCGCCCGTGCATTCCCAGGGATCCGGGACGATCCGCTTTCAAACCCGCCCTTCCGGAGTCGAATGGCACATGACTCGCGTTGAAAGAAGCCACGAGTTGGCAAGCCGTTTCCCCCGAATCTATCCGGACGCGCACTGTGAACTGGACTTTCGGGATCCTCTGGAGCTTCTCGTCGCCACCATTCTTTCGGCGCAGTGCACCGACAAGCGTGTCAATATCGTCACCAAGCAGCTCTTCGAACGCTGCAAGAGCGCGAAAGATTACGAGGAGATTTCTCAGGACGAGCTGGAACAAATCATCCGCTCAACCGGCTTTTATCGGAACAAGGCGAAGAGCATTCGTGAGATGGCCAGGAGGCTCGTCGTCGATCACCACGGACGGGTGCCCGACTCCCTTGAGGCACTCACCACCCTGCCCGGGGTGGGACGCAAAACCGCCAACGTCGTTTTGGGAAACGCTTTCGGCATCGAGGAAGGCGTCGTGGTGGACACGCACGTTACGCGCGTCGCCGCGCGCCTTGGTCTCACGAACCAGTCCGATCCGGGAAAGATCGAGGAGGATTTGATGAAGTTGTTTCCCCACAAAGATTGGACTCTGCTCAGCCATTGGCTGATCTGGCACGGCCGGCGGCGCTGCTTTGCGCGAAGGCCGGACTGCGTCCACTGCGAACTCCTGGACATCTGTCCAACCGGCGCGAAACTTCTCAAGGTTAAGTCTTCCTAACTCCCGAGACATTCCGCGGGCCGCCGGAAATTCGAACTCCTTCAGGCGACGATTTCGACCGGCGTGCCTTCGGCGATTTCCTCAAAGCACTCGGCAATGTCGGCGTTGCTCATGCGTATGCAGCCATGGCTGACAGGAGTTCCCAACAGCGCTTCCTGGTTCGTGCCGTGGATGTAGATAAAGCGATCCTTGGTGTTCGCGTTCGTCTCCTCCACCCCCTCGAGCCAAAGAACGCGCGTAAGAATGAGGTCTTCTCCCCCTCCCTGCGACGCGATCTCGCCGGTGGGAATGCGGCTTTTGAAGACCATGCCCATGGGAGCTCCCGCACCGATTTTCTTCCAGACCGCAAAAGACCCGAGCGGCGTCTTGTTGCTTCCGACGTCAAAGCCGAGGCCGAACTTGGAAGTCGAAACCGGATAGGACTTGAACAGCCTGCCTTCCTTGAGCAGATCCAGTCGCTGACGCAAGGCGTCGATCCGAAGCTGCAATGGAACGTGGACAACTCTAGGCGCGATGTTTATCATTGATTCCTCTTTCCTTATGTCCCGACAATATCGAGTCGCAATCGTTGGCGCAACTGGCGCGGTAGGCATCGAAATTCTCCACGTCATGGAGCGGCGGAAGTTTCCGGCCGCATCGGTCAAACTCCTGGCCTCCGCGCGATCCGCCGGCAAAACGTTCAAATTCCGCGGCGAGGAGCTGGCCTCCCAGACATTGGGAGTAAACTCCTTCGAGGATATCGATCTGGCATTTTTCAGCGCGGGCGCCGCGATTTCACGGGAATACGCAGAGATCGCGGTGCAGTGCGGAGCGGTCGTCATCGACAATTCGTCGGCTTTTCGAATGCAGGAAGAGACGCCACTGGTGATTCCCGAGATCAACGGCGCCGATGTGGCACACCATCGGGGGATAATCGCCAATCCAAACTGCACGACCGCAATCACGTTGATGGCGCTCTATCCCTTGCATCACAAATTCCACGTGAAAAGGATCTTTGCCTGCAGTTACCAGGCTGTTTCGGGAGCCGGCGCGCGAGCCATCGAGGAATTGCGGCAGCAATCGAAGGCGGCTGCAGCCGGCAAAGCGGTCGAGCGCGAAGTTTTCCCGCACCAGATCGCCTTCAACGTCATTCCGCAAGTGGATGCCTTCCTGCCGACCGGCTATACGAAGGAGGAGATGAAGGTGCAGAATGAAGGGAGGCGGATCATGCATTTGCCGAACTTCAGGGCCTCGGTGACTTGCGCCCGAGTGCCTGTGTTCCGAGCGCACTCGGTTGCGGTAAGCGCCGAGTTTCAAGATCGAGTCACCCTCTTTGAAGCCCGGGAGGCCCTCACGAGCTTTCGGGGCGTCGAATTGTGCGATGATCCGACGGACAACGTCTACCCGATGCCGCTTGACTATGCGGGGGAAGACGTTTGCGCCGTGGGACGACTGCGTCTCGATTCCGCGCTGGACAACGGTCTGGCGTTTTGGGTCTGCGGCGACCAACTGCTCAAGGGCGCAGCGCTGAACGCCGTGCAGATCGCAGAGATTTTGCCGAGCTAATTCCGCGAGTTTTCCTACCGTCGCGACGCGCGCGGTTCAGATGAACGTATGGTTTTGGGATGAAAGCGCGTCTTTTCGCCCTCCTTGCAATCTCGGCGATCGCTGGTTGCGGACCGGTCGCCAAGCGGGCCGATCTGATCTTTGTGAACGGAGCCGAACCTGAGACGCTCGATCCGTCCATCATTACCGGCCAGCCGGAAGGGCGGATCGTCAACGCGCTCTTCGAAGGCCTGACCACGTTTGACTCTCGAGGCAAATCAGGGCCGGGCGCGGCCGAGTCCTGGAGGGTCTCCGAAGATGGCAAAGTCTATATATTCAAGATCCGGCCCGACGCAAAGTGGAGCGACGGCCGTCCGCTGACCGCGCGCGATTTTGTTGAATCGTGGAAGCGAACTCTCTCTCCGGAAACGGCTGCCAGTTACAACTATCAGCTCTTCTACCTGAGGAATGCCCAAGCCTTTTCCGAGGGAAAGATCACTGATTTTTCCCAAGTGGGAGTCAAGGCGCTCGACGAGCGGACTCTCGAGGTCACCCTGGAGAATCCCACGCCATTTTTTCTCGATCTCTGCGCCACGCCTCCCTTGCAGCCGGTGCCCATGGATCGCATACGCCAATTTGGTGACGACTGGGTAAAGCCGGGGCGGGTCGTGAGCAACGGCGCCTACACGCTCGAAGACTGGAGGATCAACGATAAAATTCGCCTCCGCAAGAATCCTTACTATTGGAACGCCAGCAAGGTCGCCCTGGAAACCATCGAGGCGCTGCCGATCAGCGTCGCGACGGTGGCTTTCAACTTCTTTGCGGGCGGGCTTGCCGACCTGATAGTCGACAAGAACTTGACACCCAGCGCGCTTCTTGACGAGTTGAAGAAAAGCCCGAACTTTCATTCCGCTCCATTTCTGGGCATTTATTTTCTGCGCTTCGACTGCTCCAAGCCGCCATTCAGCGATCCACGCGTGCGCAAGGCTTTTTCCCTGGCTGTGGACAAGCGCAGAATCGTGGAAAAAATCACCCGGGCCGGCGAGTTGCCGGCCAGCAGCTTCGTGCCGCCGGGCATCGAAGGCTACGCGTCTCCGGACGGATTGCCTTACGACCCCGAAGAGGCGCGACGGCTTTTGGCGAAAGCCGGGTATCCGCATGGCGAGGGCTTTCCCCTCACCACCTTCCTCTACAACGAAAGCCAGCAAAATCGTGATATCGCCGTCGAGCTTCAAGCCATGTGGCTTCAGGAACTCGGCGTGAAGGTCAATCTGGCACTCCAGGAGTGGAAGGTTTACCTCAACTCACTCTCCTCTCTCGACTATGGGATCGCTCGCTCCAGCTGGGTCGGCGACTACCCGGATCCCAACACCTTCCTCGACATGTTCGTCACCGGCAACGGGAACAATCGGACGGGTTGGAGCAACCCGTCCTACGACCGGTTGATTGCGGACGCCGCCAAAGCCGCCGACCCCGTCAAGCGATTCGAGCTTCTTCGGCAAGCCGAAGAAATCCTTATCGCGAATCAGGCACCGGTTTGTCCGATTTACTACTATGTGGGCATCCAGCTCTACGATCCTGCCAAGCTCGGCGGCATCGAGTCGAACGTACTCGACGAACACCCGCTCAAGGCCATTTACCGCAAAGACCGCTGATTCGCCCGGGAGGCTCGGGCTCAGGCCGCGGCCTTGGCCGCTCCCAGGCCCTTGCAAAATTCCCCGATCCGCTCGATCGCGATCTTGATCTGACCAAGAGCCGTGGCATAGCTGCACCGGACGTGACCTTCGCCGCTCGCGCCGAAAGCACTCCCCGGAACGACCGCGACCTTCTTTTCCCGCAGCAACTGGAGCGAAAATTCACGGCTCGAAAGCCCGGTGGAGGCAATTTTCGGGAACACATAGAAGGCACCACGGGGTTTGAAGCATTCCAAGCCAAGGTCGTTGAAGCCGCTGACGATGTAGTTGCGCCGGAGTTCGTATTCGCGCCGCATCTTGAGCATGCTTTCCTCGCCCCGCTCCAAGGCCTCGATCGCCGCCTCCTGACCCATAATCGGCGCGCAGAGGATCGCGTATTGGTGAATCTTCATCATCGCCTCGATCACGGGCTGCGGAGCGCAGGCAAAACCTATTCTCCACCCGGTCATGGCGAAGGCCTTGGAGACGCCGTGGAGCAGGATCGTGCGCTCCTCCATGCCGGGCAGCGCCACCACGGAAGGATGCGCCGCGGAGTCGTAGGTCAGCTCGCTGTAGATCTCATCCGAAAGCACCACAAGGTTGTGTCGGACGCAAACGGCGGCGATCCTTTCCAACTCGTCCGCCGGCATCGTAGCCCCCGTCGGATTGGTCGGAAAATTCAACATGAGCACCTTGGTGCGCGGGGTGATGGCGCGCTCGAGCGCCTCGCTACGCAGCACAAAATGGTCGGAAGCACGGGTCGGAATGGCGCGGGCCACTCCACGCGCGAGCGCGACACTCGGATTGTAGGAAACGTAGCAGGGTTCGTGGTAGAGGACTTCGTCGCCCGGGTTCAAAACGGCCCTCAAGGCGATGTCGATCGCCTCGGAAACGCCCACCGAAACCAGGACTTCGTCGAGCGGCTCGTAGCGGACCCCAAAATGATCGTTGACGTAATCGGAAATCGTTCGCCTCAGCCGCGGCAAGCCGAGGTTGGAGGTATAGCCGGTGCGCCCCTTCTCCAGCGCGTAGATCGCCGCCTCCCGAATGTGCCAGGGAGTGGCGAAATCCGGCTCGCCGATTCCCAACGAGATGACGTCGCTCATGGTTTGGACGATCTCGAAAAAGTCGCGGATTCCCGAGCGGGGGATTTCACGAACGTGGTCGGCGATTTGGATGCTCATGGAGAAACAGCAAGGCGCTCGGGCGCAAGCTCGATATGATGAAAAGCGCCATTTTCTTTGTAGGTCTTGAGGCGAAAGTGCGTCGCAGTCGCCTGCACGGCCTCAATCGTGCTCAACTTTTCAGCGACAAAGGCGGCGACGCCGCGGAGATTTTGGGCTTCGACCACGATGAGCAAGTCATAGCCGCCGCTCATCAGGTAGCACGTTTGCACTTCGTCGAATTTCGCAATGCGGGAAGCGATGCGGTCGAATCCGCCGTCGCGCTCCGGCGTGATCTTCACCTCGATAACCGCGGTGACGATGTCGGTGCCCCATTTTTCGCGATTGATGATGGTTTGGTATCCGAGAATCACGCCTTCGTTTTCGAGGCGCGAAACCTCCTCCGCCACCTGTTCAACGGTCATGTCCAGCATTTTGGCGATATCTTCCCTGGGAGTGAGGGCGTTCTTTTGAAGAAGTTCAATCAAGGCTTCCATGGAAACAGGCCATAATTGCCCTGCTCATGCCTCTTGGCAAGCACGCCTCTTGGAGCTAAGTTCCGACCATGGCTACGACCAAGAAAAAAGACCCCGCCACGAAAGCCACCCCGAGGAGGGCCAGTTCGAAGACCGCGGCCCAAAAAACGGCTGCCGGGCCGCGAGAAGAAGCGCTTGCCAACGAGGCGTTGAAGATGGTTGACAAGGCGGCCGCCCTGCTGCGGAAAGGCATTCGGAGCGGAGCGCAGACCACCCAGAAGACCCGTCTGGAGGCCAAGCACCAAGCTCATGGGCTTCTCAACAAGGCGTCCTCCGTCCTCGACGACCTCCTCAGCCAGAGTACTTCGACGCTGCATAACGTTATCAACAAAATCTAAGAATAGCGATTTCGGAATGCCCTCAAGCTAAGCGAGCGCCCTATTCCGCGAGATGTCGCAGCGCTTCGCGAATGGCCGGAACGATCGGGGGGAGGCATTCCGCGATGGCTTTTGGGTTCCCCGGCAAATTGATGATCAATGACCGGCCTCGTACGCCGGCAACGGCCCGCGAGAGAATGGCGGTCGGCACGCTGCGGAACGAGAGCGCGCGCTGCGTCTCCCCAAAACCGGGCAATTCTTTCTCGATGACGTCACGCGTCGCCTCCGGGGTGACGTCTCTGCGGGCGGGCCCGGTTCCCCCGGTGGTAAGGATCAGGTCGCACTGTTCGTCATCGGCGAGGAGCGCAATCGTCCGGGCGATGGTCTCGCGTTCGTCGGGCACTATTCTGGCGATCATTTCGCACGGTTCCCGCCAACTCCCGGCGAAGACGCGCTCCACTTCCGGACCGCTCTTGTCCGCATAAACTCCCGCCGACGCGCGGTCGCTGATTGTCAGGCGGGCGGCCTTCATTTCTTGACCTTGTGGACAAGTGCGATTCCCTCGATGCGCATTGTTTTGTCCGCCGACTTCATCATGTCGTAGAGCGTCAACGCGGCGACCGCCACTCCCGTCAACGCTTCCATCTCGACGCCGGTCACCGACACTGTCGCCACCGAGCACTGGATGGCGATATGATCATCCCCAACGTCGAAACTCACGGAGACGTGATGCAGAGGCAGCGGATGGCAAAGAGGAATCAAACTGGCCGTCAGTTTCGCGGCCTGGATGCCCGCGACGCGCGCCACCGCGAGCGCATCCCCCTTCGGGAGCGCCTGTTCTTTGAGAGCCGCGATGGTTTCCGCCTGGCAAACGATCCGGCCGGCGGCGAGCGCCCTGCGAACCTGCTGGGGTTTGTGGCCCACGTCGACCATCCTCGCGCTGCCCGCCGGGTCCAGATGGGAAAACTTGCTCATTGCTCCAGTTTGCCAAAAAGCAGGGCTTCCGCCAGTCCGCTATCGGGTTCCGGTCGAATGCGAAGAAGCGCGTTCGCCAAGGCGAGCGCGGTGACATCCGAGGAGTCGCGCCAGGCTAGGGGCGCGGCCAGGAGCCGCCCTTCCTGCGCCCGAAGGCGGGCAGGCCACCATGTTTCCCTCGGATCTTGCGGCGGCGGACTTCCCTCGAGATGCACGCAAATCGTTCGCTGCGGAGGGCGTCCAGCCATCGCGTCGATCGCCCTCCGGACGAAGAGATGAAAACATACGAAATGCGACAGCGGATTTCCCGGCAGGCCAAACGCCGCGGATTTCCCTTTCGTGGCGAAAATCAAAGGCTTTCCGGGACGGCTCTTTACTTTTGAGCAGCGAACGACAAATCCCAGGCGAGTTAGAATTTCGATCGTGCCATCGTAGGCTCCCACGCTCGCGCCGCCGCTGACCAACAGCAAATCGGCCTGCACGGGCTCCAGCTCCGCCACGGCCTGTTCGACGCTCTCCGAAACACGCGCATGAAATACCCTCTCGGCCCCTGCTTCCGCCACGAGGGCGGCAACCAACGGGGAGTTGCTATCGCGAATAAGGCCGGTCGCCGGCTGTGAGCGCGCGTCCACAAGTTCGCTCCCAGTTGCAAGATGCGCGATCCGTGCAACCGGGGAGACGGGCGGCTCGGTCACGCCCACCGAGGCAAGAACCGCCACCGCGCCCGGGGTTACGGTCGCCCCGGGAGGAAGAAGAACGGCCCCCCGTTTTGCTTGCGACCCCTTTGACCTCACATGCGCGCGTCCAGCCGCCACGCGCGTCACCACCCGGTCTGCTTGAGCGGCGCCGGAGGTGTCTTCGATCATTACGAGACCGACGCCCGAATCCGGCAACGCAGAGCCCGTAAAGATTCTTATCGCCTCTTCCGCCGCAGGAACCGGAAACGGAATGCTGCCTGGTCTCGCCTCTCCGATAACACGAAACGATCCTGGGCCAGATCCATCCGCCAACGCGTAGCCGTCGATCGCAGAGCGGCTAAAGGCAGGCATGTCGGCATCGGCCACGATCTCCGCACCAAGCCGCCGCCCGAGGGCCTTCGCGAGCGGCACCCGGACGGCAGGCAACTCGGAGATCTCCCGGTCGATCAGCGACCAAAGCTCTTCCACGCTCAGCATGGCGCGGAGGCGGATTTCCAAATCGGGACGTCAGCCTTGAGGCGATGCAGAAAATCCTCGAGCATCCTGATCGCCTCGGTGCGACGAAGCGCATGGACGCGGATCAAGACCGAGGGCTCCCCGACCGGGACGAAACCGTAACGATGAACGATCGAAAATGCCAGACAGGGATGATCGACGTTCAATCCCTCAACGATTCGGCAGATCATGGACCTGGCCATCGGTTCATAGATTTCATAGACCAGCCCCGAGATTCTTGTTTGTCCCTCCGTGCCGCGCACAATGCCTAGGAATTCGACCACCGCGCCCTCGCCGCGAGTGAACGCGACCTTCGACGCGGCAAGGCTTTTCCCGGTGAATTGGATCTCGATTTCCACTAAGGATTCTCGTTTATCGCTCTCCGAAGCGTGCTGGCATCCTCGCGTCCAGAGTATTTCTCCGCTTTGAAACACTTAGCCACCCGATACGGGCGGGATTAGAGCCACTTCGTCCCCAGGAAGAAGATCCCCGCCCGCCGCCAGGTACTCCCGATTTCTTGCGATGCGCACGGAATCGCGCAACGGCGCCAGCGAAGGGAATTTCTCCAGAAGACGTGCCCAGAAAATCTCTTCATCGATTCGGTCTTCGTCGAAGGCCAACGACGTTTCGGCGGAACCCGCCGCTTGCCGCGCTGAAGCAAACAAGAGAACGCGGAGCTTTCCCATCCGTTTATCCGCCGATGGCGGTCATCGGCCGCCCAGGCTCGTAGCAGTTGCCAAATCCATGATCCTCCGGCTTTGCCGCGATGGCCTCGCGCAGCACTTGGTCAACATGGCCCTCGCCCCGCCGAAGGGCGCCAAGTACGTCGAGTTCCTTGTGGCGGCCAAGGCATGGGCGGACTCGGCCGTCGGCCGTCAACCGAATCTTGTTGCAGCCCGAGCAAAAGTCGCTGGTCGTAATCGCGCCGATAAAGCCAATCGTCGCGCCCGACCTAGCCAGCCGGAAATAGCGGGCGGGGCCATGACCGAGTCGTGCAAAATCCATCGGCTGAAGCTCATCGCGCCGCGCCAGCCGTGACTTCACTTCCCCAATTGAAAGAAAGTTCTTGTCGGTCAGCACGTCCGTATTGGAGAGAGGCATCAACTCGATGAAGCGGATCGGCAACTCGCGCTCCGCGGCAAAGTAAATCAGGGGCCAGATGCTCTCTTCGTTGACGCCGCGCATGAGGACGCAGTTCAATTTGACCCGTGGAATTCCCGCCGCGAGCGCCGCATCAATGCCACAAAGGACGGCAGAAAGATCGCCACCGGTAATCTTCCGATACAGGAGGACATCCAGGGTATCGAGGCTCACGTTCACCGCATCGACGCCGGCCTCCCGCAGCGGGACCGCCAGCGAAAGCAAACGAGTGCCGTTCGTCGAGACCCCCAATGATTCCACTCCGCGCAAGGCTGAGATCCCCGCGGCAACCGGTAGCAAATCCTTTCGAATGCAGGGCTCGCCGCCCGTGAGCCGAAACTTACGAAATCCAAGAGAACAAGCAGCTTCGGCCACACGCACAATTTCGTCGGCCGTGAGATGATCCGCCTTTCGCGCCCAGCCCGTGTAGCCTTCCGGCATGCAATACAGGCATCGCTCATTGCATCGGTCGGTCACCGAAATTCGCAAATAGTCAATCACGCGTCCAAAGCCGTCCATGCATCAGGACTATACTCCGGACTAGCCCGACTTCCAGCAAAGGAGACGCTCCTCGCCAGCGCCTGTGAATCTCCGAAATCGCCCGCTAAAGTCCTCCGTGTTTCCAGATCGAAAGGACCAGCCGAAGACACATGTATGTCCCCCAGACAAGCCCGGCCAAGCCGACGATAGGAACGCCTCCCAATCTCGGGGGCAACCCCGAAAGGATGAGAATGCTGGAGCAAATCAGGACGGATGCGGCGAGAATGGCGTTTGCCAGACGGTTTGCAATGGAGTCAAGCGTTTTGCGAAGCGGCTCGAACCCTTCCGGATCAATCTTGTGCTGAAGCGGGATATTAATCTTCCCATGCTTGAGCCGCTGATAGAGCTGGCGAAAGTCGTGCGGAAAATCCTCTAAAAAGTCGAGACTTTCGCCGAACAGCTTTCTCGCGAGGGCAAAGATTCGCGACGGGCGGTATTTGCCCTCGATCTGTCTCATCGCGTAGGGTTCCCCAAGCTTTAGAAAATCGAGATCCGGATTGAGAGCCCGCCCGATGGCTTCGACCTGCGTCAGAGCCTTTACGCCCAGATAAAAACTGCCCTTCATGCGAAGGTGATTATGGCGCAACATCTCGAGAAGTTCGTTCAGCACTTCGCCCAGCTTGATGTCGCGCAGGGGCTGATTGAGATTCTGCTCGCTGAAAGCCTCCACGTCGGCGAGCATCTTTCCCGGATTCGATGCGAAGCCCTCTTCGCTCATCTCGAGAATCGCGCCCATTACTTCCTGATAGTTCTTCTCCGCAAGCCCGGCGAGAAGGTAGGCAATGCTGGACCGAAAGGGCGGCGAAAAGAAACCCATCATCCCATAGTCCAGAAGTCCCGTTACGCCGCCGGGCATTACCAGCATGTTGCCAGGGTGCGGGTCGCCATGGAAGAAACCGTGCTCGAAAATCTGCTTGTAAATGAGTTCGGTGATATGCTCGGAGACCGCCACCGGATCGATCGAGGCCCTGCGCAGAGCCGATGCGTCCATGATGTCGTAGCCGGAAATAAACTCCATCGTCACAACTTTCGCGGTCGTGAGCTCGCGAAAAACAACCGGCACCTGGATCCAGCGATCGTTGGCAAACTGCGCGCCAAATCGCTCAATGTTGGACGCTTCATTGTTAAAATCGAGTTCCTTGCGCAAGGTGGAGGAAAACTCCAACACCACCCCGATGGGATTGACGCCGGAAATCTCTGGAACGTGCCTCTCGATGAACCGCGCGAGATCGAGAACAATGGCGAGATCCAGCTCGATGACCTCCTGAATGTCGGGCCGCTGAACCTTGACCGCTACTCTCGTGCCATCCGGCAACTGGGCGGCATGCACCTGCGCAACGGATGCGCCTGCCACCGGCTTGTCATCAAACTTCTTGAAGAGCTCGGCGACCGGTCTCCCAAGCTCTTCCGCGATGATCGACCTTGCCTCGTCGGAGGGAAACGGGGGAACCTCGTCCTGCAACTTGCAAAGCTCCACGTAGTATTCGTCGGTGATCAGATCGCGGCGCGAACTGACAATCTGGCCAAACTTGACGAAGGTCGGTCCAAGTTCTTCGAGAGCGAGGCGCATTCTTTCTGGAATCGGCTTGGACAACAATCCCTCCTCGCGAAGGGTGATCGTGGCATCCTCTATTCCTAGAAATCGCTGGAGCGCGACCAGACGCAAAACATCGGCGAAACCATATTTCCAAAGAATCGTTACGATCTCGCGATAGCGGGGCAGATGCGAGGCGAACTCAACGGCGCTCTTGATCTGGTTCAGGATCACGCCAGGGTGCCTAACTCATCGAGCTGCCCGCGGCAATCTCATTGCAGGGCCTGCACGACCACACCCACCACCACGCCGTAAACGATATGTGCCAGGAGCTGCGCAAGGCCGGTCATCGGTCCACGTTCATGATACCGCGAAATCGGATGGTGTTCCATGACGGTTATGCACACCAGGAGCATGACCACGATGCCGTGAATAAATCCTGCCATTCCAAACATCCACCAAACAACCGGCAGCTTCATCAACAAGAGGACTGCCCAGTAGAAATAGGCAAAAAAGATGCCGGAGACGAAGTGAACGATATAGCCGATCGAGAACGCGTTTTCGGTTCGCCCGGTGATCAACGCTCCGACGGCAGGAATCACGTCAATTTTTCCCATCCCCAACCAACGCGGCAGGAGCAGCAGCGCGCTCATGGCAACAGTTCCCAAAATCCCTCCAACCAATGGAGCCAATCCGGAAGGCACGGAACCAGCGTAGTCCCGGGGCGGCGGGCGGGCAAGGCGGAACTCCCCCCGGCTTTTGCGGTGGCGGCTGCCTCGCGCGCCGGCGGCAGCTGGCTAGAGCTTGGGCCGGGTCACAAAGAACGACATCATCGCGCCAAAACCGCAAAGCGATCCAATCATCGCCACGGTTGGCCAAAGGTCTGAGCGGCCGTTGGTAATCAAAAGGATGCAAACGGACGAAAGAACGACCAGAGCGGTGATGGCGATGTAAGCCGTGTTGGCGTTGGGCCGGTCGTTCGCTTCGTTCACCGGAACATCATGAACCGAAGAGGCAGATTGTGTTTCCACAGAATGAAGGTACCCAGTTTTCGAAAGCGTCAAGGGGCAATTGGGCCGTCCCTCGCGCTTCCTTGCTCCAGGAAGCGCACGCGCCGGTCGGCACGGGGCAGTCGAATGGTAAGCGTCAGACCTCGATTTCTTTCGCTTTCGATGATCACTTCGCCGCCGTGGGCCCGGACGATACGCCGGACAATCAGCAGCCCCAGGCCGGAACCTGTCGACTTGGTGGTAAAGTACGGCTCGAAGACGCGGCTGATATTCTCCGGCGATATGCCGCCGCCGGTATCGGAAAAAGAAATGAACTGATGGGTTTCGTCGGCCCCGGAACAGATTCGGAGGATGCCCCCGCTCTTCATCGCTTGAAGGGCGTTGCGAATGACGTTGTAGCATGCCTGCTTGATTTGATCGCGATCCATCTCGATCGGAGGAAGAGACCTGTCGAGCTCGAGTTCGACCAGGATGTCACGATCTTTCAACTCGGCGTCAAGGAACGCCACGGATTCTTCGACAACCACGTTCGCATTCTCCAGGCGCATGGTCAGCGGCTGGGGCCGGATCGCCCGCAGAAATTGCGTAATCGTGTGATCCAGGCGGGCAACTTCCTGCCGCGCAATTTGAATCGAGTCTCCGAATTCGAGTCTCGTCTTGGCCGGCAGCTTCTTGATGCGCCGCTGCATCAGCTGGAGGTGGATATCAAGGGAGTTCAGAGGATTGCCGACCTCGTGGGCAACGCCCGCCGCCAGCAACGTGAGTGCGGAAAAGCGCTCGCTTTCGATGGTCTCCTGGGTCGCGCGGCGATTCTGGGTAATATCGCGGAGAATGATGGCGCGCCCGACGAGCTCCTTGTGCGCGTCCTCGCTGATCAACGGGACGATGTAGAAATTCAGAAATCGGTTCTCGGGGTAGAACACCTCGAGATCGCGGCTCACGACGTCGCCTGGCCCCGCTCCTTGCGCAAGATCCAGGCCTCGCACGACTTCTCCGAGCGGCTTGCCGAGGCTGGCCTCAGCGGAAATTCCAAAGAACCCACAGGCCGCGCGATTCAAGTAGATGATCCGCCCTGCGGGGTCAGTGACAATGACCCCCTCGAGAATCGTGTTGAAGATCGTTTCGAGAAATCCCTTCTCGCGGGCGATCTCAATGAGATACGTTTGCACGTCGCCCGGCTGCACCAAGCCGATCCTCTCGATAAGCTTCTCCAAAAAGCCGCGCTTCATGGGATTTCAGGAGGATATGCTGCCCGCCGCCGATGAAAACTCTCCTTCTTCGCGCGCCGCCCATTGAATCGCCTGTTCGTCGACGGCGAATCGGACAAATCCGCGCCCGCCCGGCTTGCCGTTTCCCGATGCTCGAAGGCCGCCGAAGGGAAGAGTGGACGGTGAGAAGGTCGTCGGCAGATTCCAGTAAAGGTTCCCCACCTCCAATCGGTCTCCCGCGGACCGAAAGACAGCTTCCGAATGCGTGAAAACGGAAGCCGTCAGGCCAAACCGCGTTGAGTCGTGCCGCGCAACGGCGTCGTCCAGATCAAAAAAGGATTCCAGGCTTGCGACCGGGCAAAATACCTCCTGATCATCAGACGCCCGATCTCCGTCCGAATCGAAGAGCGCCGGCGTAACGTAATAACCGCGTTTCCCGGCGACCTCGCCGCAGAGCGTTCCGGACAGGAGCCAGTCGCCGCGCCGCGCCGTCAGATGTCGGTAGCGATTCAGAGCCGTTTCGCTGGACAGAGGACCCAGGATGGTTTCTTCGTCGAAAGGATTTCCGGGCCGATAGCGCGACAACGAATTTCTTAACTTCGCGACGAACGGTGCCTTCACGTCGCGATGCACGAGGATCCTGCTCGTGGAATTGCAACGCTGGCCCGTGGTCAGGCAGAGCCCGTCCGCCGCCGCTTCCGCCGCCAGATCGAGATCGGCGTCCCGAAAGACCAGGAGCGCGTTTCGCCCGCCGAGCTCGAGTGCGAGCGATTTTCCATATTCGGCGGCCAACTCTTTGGCGAGGGCCATTCCGGCCAGGACCGAGCCGGTGAAGCAAACGGAGCGTACGTCGGGATGGAGGCAGAGCTCGCGTCCGGTCAAGCCCCAGCCTTGAACCAGCTCAAACACACCCTCGGGCAGGACGGCCTGCATTTCCGCCGCATAGGCTCTGCCAACGTTCGCCGCCAATGGAGATGGCTTGAAAACCACGGAATTCCCGGCAAGCAGGTAAGCGACGGCCGCGCCATGCCCAAGATGGATGGGAAAATTGAAGGGGGCAACGACCGCCGCGGGGCCCCTCGCCCGCAACCGCACCATCGCGGGGTGCGGGCCGTCGGCGACGCGACGGTGGGGGAGACATTCATCCGCGTCGGCGAAAGCCAAGTCGAACTTCGCAATCACGGCGGCCACCTCAAGGCGCGCCTCCCGAAGAGGCTTGCCAACTTCCGCGACAATCAGCCGGGCGAGTTCATCGCGCTTGGCCTTCAGCCGCTCTCGGCACAGAGCGAGAGCGGCCTTTCTGGCCTCGAGGCTCTCGTGCCGCCAGCCGCGGAACGCCAGCTTTGAAATTTCCACGGCCCTCCGCACGTCTCCCGCCGAAATCTCGGCCATCTCGACGGACAGATCGCCGGGGCTGCGCACCCGCCAAACTTTTGGATCCGCGCTCATGGAATATTTCGCATCGCTTCGGGTGGCACGCTGCGTCGAACGCCTTTTAGGCGAGCAATTCTTCCAGTTCGCGAACCCGGCGCTCGAAGAGGCCGAGGGCGGCTTGAATGGGCGCCGGCGAACTCATGTCTACGCCCGCCTCGGCCAGCGTCTCGATTGGGAACCTGCTAGCTCCGCTCTTCAGGAAACCGATGTAGCGGGAAGGATCGCCGGTCTCCAGAACCTGGCTGGCCAAGGCCACAGCGGCCGAAATTCCCGTCGCGTATTTGTAAACATAGAACGCACTGTAGAAATGCGGGATCCTCAGACACTCCAACTCCAGCTCGGCGTCGATGGAGAACTCCGGGCCAAAATAGGTGTCAAGCAAACCTCGGTAGATTTTTCTGAAGCTCTCGAGCGTGGGGGGTTGACCGGCCTCCTCGGCGGCGTGAATCGCTTTCTCAAATTCTGCGAACATGGTTTGCCGGTAAAGGGTGCCGCGCAGATCGTCAACCTGCCTGTTGATGACATAGGCGCGCATCTTTGGCTCGTCCGAGGCATTCAAAAGATTTTCGGTCAGCAGCATCTCGTTGAAGGTCGAAGCAACCTCCGCGAGAAATATGGGATAGTGATGGTTTTGGTAGCTTTGCGCTCGCTGGGAAAACCAGGTGTGCATGGAATGCCCCGCCTCGTGGGCGAGCGTATAGACGTCGGAAAACACGTCCGCCTTGTAGTTCATCATGATGTAAGGCGGGCTCGTATACGTGCCATAGCTGAAGGCCCCGCTCCGCTTGCCCTTGTTTTCATAGCGATCGCACCATCTCCCTCCGCCGAGACCTTCGCGCAGAATTGAAATGTATTCTTCGCCAAGCGGAGCAAGTGCCGAGAGGATCTTGTCCACCGCCTCGTTCCATTCGATGGCGGTCAGGACATCGCCGACCATCGGAACGTAGGTGTCGTAGTGATGAATATCCTGCAGGCCCAAAACGCGCTTGCGCAGATCGAAGTAGCGGTAGAGAGGCGAAAGGTTGCCGCGGACTGACGAGACCAAATTGTCGTAGACGGCGAGGGGCATGTCATCCGCGAAGAGCGCCGCTGCGATCGCCGAGGAGTAGTTCCTCGCGCGGGCGTCGAAGACATCCGCGCGGAGCGAACTCGCCAGCGACGAGGCCAGCGTGAACTGGTGATCTCGAAACTCCCCATAAAAACGATGGAAGGCGTCGCGCCGCACATCGCCATCGCGTTGCTGGAGAAACGAGGAAAAAGAGCTTTGGGTCAGCTCGCGTTCGTTTCCCGACCCATCGCGTAGCAGTCCAAATTTCATGTCCACGTTGGTGAGTTGCGAAAAGGTCTCCTGATGTCCACGCATCGCGGACGCACCCAGGGCGAGAAGACGCTCTTCGCTCGCGCTCAGAGTATGGGGCTTCAGTCGACGAAGTTTTTTGAGCGGAATCAGCCAGTCCGAAAGCGCCACGTCCGCCAAGTAGCGGCCGAAAAGGTCGTCGGGAATTGCCTGGATCTCGGGGACCAGGAAGGAAAAGGCTTCGCCGACCAGAACCCGGAGGTTATCGAGCCGTGCCTCCCGGGAAAGAGACGCATCATTCGAGGAATCTTCGGCGACTCGAAGTGCTGCATACTGATTGAGCCGTTCGAGACGCATGTCGATCCTCTTCTCGAACTCCAACCCATCCCGCAACGTCAGCGCGCTTTCTCCAATTTTTCCTCGAAAATCGGATATCTTTCCGTACTCGGTTTGCAGAAGCGCGAAATCCGCATCCCAGGCGGGGTCGTCGGGGTACAAGAGTCGAAGGTCCCAGGTGTCCTGAAGCGGCACCTCGGAGCGGTGCGGAACGGTGCGGACAGGAACTTCGGATTCTATGTGGCGGATAAACGGCATGCCCCAGCATACTCAGACGTCGATGCCAAACAACTCTTCGGCGCGGCAGCCGGGGCGAGCCCCTACTCAGCTTTTCCGGCGAACTCGGACTGAAATCCGAAGAGGCGGCGTTCCTTGATAATCTTCGCGACTTCGGGAGAAACTGCCCCTTCCCAACCCAGCCCCCCGCGGATCTTGGCGAGAACCTCCGAGGACTTGATCGGCAGATAGCTGGGATTGTAGCCCTCCAAAGGCTCTATAAAGCCATTCTCCAGAAGGTGCTTGTAAAGGTGCACCAGATTCGGTGCCACGTCGAAATTCCGAGCCGTCACCAACTCTCCGTTGGGGTTCACAAACGGGTAGACGTAGAGCTTCACCCCCGTCTTGAAAAGTCTCCCAAGGGCCTCAAGAATGCCGCCTTCGAGGTCTCCGTAGTACACTTCCTCCAGAATCTCCGCCATCGCCGGGATGCCCAAAGGAAGGCCGATCAGCCGGTCGGTGTAGAGAGTCAGATAGGCGACCAACCGGTAGTAGGCCCCGTAGTTTGAAATGAGCACCGTGCGGCCCATCGCGCCAAGCATGTCCACCCTGTCCAGAAAATCCCGCAAATCAAGCTCCCCGCTGGCGAGCAGATTCTTCATCGTGATTTCCATCAGGACTTCCGGCTCGGAGTCTTTGACGCTTTCCTCCTTCAGAAACATCGCGCGGGCGCAGTTTAGCATGTCGTCCGCGACAAGCGTCACCGGCCGGAAGCTTCCGCGCTCCACGAGCAACGGCTTTTTATAAAGCGCGTCGGCCGCGTTGACGATTTCCCCGTCGGCGCGGAACAGCGCGGCCTTGGTGAGATTCTGGGTGACGAGCTGCAGGGCCATGATGCGGTCGTCGACATGGGCGAAGTCCGGCCCGGTGGCTCGGATCATGTCAATTTCTATTCGTCCAGGCGCCAGGTCATCGAGGAGAGAGCCTACGAGACCTTCCGGGTTCCTGGTCAGGAAGAACGCGCCATAGATCAGATTGAGCCCGACAATGCCAAGGGCCTCCTGCTGCTGAAGGTTGTGCGGATCGAGCATCCGCACGTGGATAATGATTTCATTGGTTTCGCCGCGCGGCGTGGCCTGGAATCGGACACCCATCCATCCGTGAGACTCCGCATGGCCGCGAAAGCTGCGCGCTGCGACGGTATCGGCGAAGGCGAAAAACGTTCGCGCTGCGCCGACCTTTGCATCCAGACGCTCGATGAGCAGGCTGTACTCGTGAGTCAGCATGCTGTGCAACCGGGCCCTGCTCACGTAGCGGCCGCAGGCTCCGTAAATGGCGTCGGAGAACGTCATATCGTAGGCCGAGATCGTCTTGGCCACGGTGCCGGCGGCTCCGCCGACCGAAAAAAAACGCCGCGCAACCTCCTGGCCCGCGCCGATCTCCGCAAACGCGCCGTAGATGCGCGGATCCATGTTGATTTCGAAGGCTTTCTTCTCCGCCTGCAGGTCACGTTCGAGGGGCATAAGCTCATTGTAGTATTTCCCGGCTCGCCCTCCAGAGCAACATCGGCGATTGGTCAAAGATAGTTCTCTCGAGCGTCAAGAGCCATGGCATCATTCGCTTCACCTTAAACAACTCGGTTGCGCGGGGAAGCGGCTTCCCTAAACTCGCGCCGTGAAGTGGACGTCTTTCCTTCCCCTCGCCCTTCTCCTGGCTGTCTCGCTGCCAGCGTGCAGTCGGAAGCCCCCGGCGGAAACCGTCGCGCCGCCCGCCGAGCAAACAGCGACGCCCGCGCCGGCAAACACGCCAGCTCCGCCCGCGGCCCAAGCCCCGGCCCCGTCGGCTGAGCCGAGCGTGATCCCATCCCCGGCGCAAACACCAGAGCTCGCTCAGGAATCGCCTGCGGCTGTGCCGATGCAGACCCCTTCCGCCGAGACGCCACCGGTTCCCGAGGCCCCCTCCCCGCCCGATGCGGCACAAGCGCAAGCCTCTCCTTCGCCCGCCGAGGACCCGCTTTTCACGCCGATCGGCTTTTTCGCGCCGACGTCGGGTCCGCAGGCCTCCTTTGGCTTGGACGCCGCGAACGGCGCAACCCTAGCCGTCGAGGAAATCAACCAGGCAGGAGGCGCTCTGGGACACCCCATAAAACTGATTTCCAAGGATACCGAGTCGCTGCCGGAGCAGACGACCGTTGTGGTCACTGGTTTGATCAACGACGACAAAGTGGCTGCCCTGATTGGAGAGATTGTGACAGATCGGTCGCTCGTCGCCGCGCGCCTGGCGCAGGCCAGCGGCATCCCGATGGTCACCCCGGGGGCCACAAATGAAACCGTCACGGCCGAAGGGGACTGCATTTTCCGCGTCTGTTACACTGACCCCTTCCAGGCCGAGGTGATTCTCAAGCTGGCGCGCTCGCTGGACGTCGAAAAGGCGGCGATCCTCTTCGACGCTTCGAACCCCTACGGAAATGGGCTCATGGAAGTCTTGAAAGATGGTTTCCTCAAGCACGGCGGCACAATGGTCGCCGAGGAGTCCTATCGGGCCGGAGACACAAACTTCAACGCCCAGCTCAACGTGATCCGGCAGAAAAATCCTGACAGCATCTTCCTGCCAAGCTACTACCCGGAAGCCGCGCTGATCATCCGGCAGGCGCGCCAGCTGGGAATTGACGTTCCATTTCTGGGAACGGACGGCTGGGATTCCGCGGAGTTTCTCAACGTCTCCGGGCGATCCGCAAACAATTGTTACTTCACTTCGCATTTCTCGACCGAAAATGCTTCCGAAAGAGGGAAGACTTTCAGCGACGCTTATCTCGCAAGGTTTCAGTCCGCGCCGCCAGCTCTCGCGGCGCTGACCTACGACGCCGTCTGGCTGGTTGCCGACGCGTTGAAGCGATCGGGCAGCGCGGAGCACGCGGCCCTTCGCGACGCCCTTGCGGCTACCAGGGATTTTCCCGGGGTCACCGGCAACATCAGCTTCGATCAAGGACGCGATCCCAGGAAACCCGCGGTCATCATCCGGGTCCAGGACGGCACGTTTACCTATCTTGAAACTATCCAGCCGTAGGCGTTCCCTGCCTCGCCAGCATCTTGTCAAAGCGCTTGGCGACATTGGCATAAAATGGATAGCGGCCGCTCTGATCGTCGCCTGGCCGAAAACGCCAATGCTTGTAGGCCCAGAGCCAGCATTCCGGTTGCTCGTGAATAGACGGCTCAAGCACATTCCAGCACAATTGCGTGACATCCGCGGCGCTGGCGCCGGGCCGAAACTCAAGCGGCTTCCGGTAAATCATCCGATAAGTCCCGTCCGGCTCGGGGCGGCACTCGACGGGAACAATTTTGGCCCCGGTTCGCAGGGCGAGAGCGGACTGCATCTGCGTCGCGCAAATCTTGAGCCCTCCGAAGGTGTCGATGATCACGCTCGCCTCGCTCGGGTCGAGGTTGAGGTCGCAGAGCATCGCAAATTTTCCGCCGCTTTTCATCAGCTTGAGCATGCGGATCATCGCCCGCTCCTGGGGAACGACCAGGTGCCCGGTGCTGGAGCGCAGACGATCGAAAATCCGGCCGATCAGCGGGTTTTTGAATCGCTGCGCGATCACCGGTCCGTTGGCGATCGTGTAGGCCCCAAACTGGCTTAGCCATTCGAAGTTGGAATAATGCAGGCAGAGATAGACTGCCGCCTGCCGAGGATCCTTGTGGCATGGATCGAGATCGAGTCCTTCAAACCGCGCGATGCGGCGCGCCACGGACTCCGTGAGGTTCGGCGACCAGAACAGCTCCAGCATGGTTCGCGCGAGCGTCTGATAACTCCCCAATGCGATGCGCCGCTTTTCCCGGATCGTCCGCGAATCGCCGAACGCGGCATCGAGGTTGGCAAGGGCCACCTGCCTTCCCCGTTTATCGAAAGCGAAGACCAAAGTTCCGAGCACCCTAGCCATCTGCCGCAGCCAGGAATATGGCAAGCGGCCAACTATCCAGACAATGATTGAAAGCCCGACAAATTCCAGCTTTTGGCGAGGTGTGGGCGGAGAGTTCGACACCGGCGATGAAAACGGGTCGCCTTTCAGCCGACCGGGTCGAACTTTTCGATTCTCGGAAAAAGCGGCTGCGGCTTTCCCACCAAATGGCCATCGGGAAGCCCGCCCCACCCGACGTCGGCGAGTTCCGGCTTCACCCGAAGCCGCAGTTGCTCGAAAATTCCAGCCGCCGCGCGAGGCAGCACCGGACAAATGAGGATCGCCACGATGCGCAAGGACTCAGCCAGGAAATAGAGCGCTGCGTCGAGCATTCCTGCTTTTTCCGGATCTTTCGCCAGGTTCCATGGAGCCCAGCTCTCGACGGCAAAATTGCAATTTTGCACGATCCGGAATATCGCCTGAAGCCCGAGCTGGATCTGGTTCTGCTCCATGGCCTGACGGTAGTTCTCCAGCTCGATTCCCGCCACGCCGTCGCGAAGCTCATCGAAGAGCGCCCTCGGTTCCCGTTCGGTCCACACCATGGTTTCGAGCTCAAGCTTGCGCAACCTGCCCTGGCGATAACGATGCGCCATGTTGAGAGTTCGGTTGAGAAGATTGCCAAGGCCGTTCGCGAGCTCCGCGTTGTAGCGTCGCACCAGTCGGTCGTCGGTGAAGTCCATGTCCTGACCAACGACGCAATCGCGCATCAGATAGTAACGAAGCGCCTCGACCCCGAAGGTGTCCACGAAAGTGTTCGGGTCGCGAATGTTGCCCAGGGATTTGCTCATCTTGTCCCCGTCGATCAAAACATACCCGTGAACGAGGAAAGAGGGCATTTCGTGGTCGGAGAATCCCATGGCCTTGAGCATCGCGAGCCAATAAATGCCATGGGCAGGAATGAGAATATCCTTGCCGATCACGTGAAGGGCGGGCCAACGTTTTTGGAAGGCGGCGTCGTCGCTCAGATACCCGGCGAAGCTGATATAGTTTACGAGGGCATCAAACCAGACATAGGTCACGCAGGTGGGATCGAAGGGAAGCTCGATTCCCCATGACAGGCGGGACTTCGGCCGGGAGATCGAAAGATCGCCGCTTAGCTTGTTCAGCGCGTTGCGCAATTCCTGCTGCCGGAAGGCAGGGGAAACGCATTGCGGGTGCGTGTCAAGAAAGTCGAGGAGCCACGGCCGATGCTTGGCTAACCGAAAGTACCAATTTTCTTCCTCCAGCTCGATCACCTCGCCCCAATCCGGCCCGAACTCGCCATCCGGTCCACGTTCCTTGTCGGTCAGAAACTGCTCCTGCCGGACGCTGTAGAAGCCGCGGTAGGTCGCCTTGTAGATTTCCCCCTTTTCGTAAAGAGCTCGAAGAATCTTCCGGACACATTCCTTGTGGAGTGGCTCCGTGGTAGCGGCCCACGCGTCGTAGCTCAGTTCCAGCTTTTTCCAAAGAGCCGACGAATTTTGCCGTCGTGCCGGCCACAAACTCCGCCACCGGCACGTTTTCCTTTTGCGCGGCCTGCTGCACCTTCTGACCGTGTTGATCGACGCCGGTCAAAAAAAACGTCGGCTCCCCTTTGAGGCGGTGATACCGGGCGATGACATCCGAAAGGACCTTCTCGTAGGCATGCCCGATGTGCGGCGCGGCGTTTGTGTAATCGATCGCCGTGGTGACAAAAAACGTCTTCACGCTTCCGGGGACTCTTGTTTAATCTTGCCTCCCCAAGACAGGATCCTTGCTTTCGCGCCAGCTGCTTCCGCTTCGGGGATCTGCCCGTTCTTCACGTAGAAAATCGAGAGGCTGGACCACGCGAGTTGATCGTTCGGATTCAATTCGACCGCTCTGAGACCCGCCCGGATCGCCTCCGAAAAGCGTCCCGCCTTCATAAGCGCCATGCCGAGCGCGTGCCACGCGTCGAAGTACTCCGGATCCCGCCGAACGCACTCTTCGTACTTGGCAATGGCGGCGTCGAGCTCACCGAGCGCAATGTCACTGGTCGCCTCCTCGAAGATGTCAGCGGCTTCACGATTGGCCATTTTACCGATGGGGTGACGCGACTTGAATCTTGGCGGCGTCGCGCGCGGAAGCGAGCCAGGTTAGGAAAAGCAAATGCCTTTTGCTTTCAAGGATCCGGGACGCCAACTCGGGCTTCTTGGCGAGATCGGCTTGGTCAATCGGAGCGCGCGAGGAAAGATAGACCGCAAACCCTCCGTCGGCAGCAGGGATCATCCCGGAAAACTGCCCCGGCTGCATCAACAACGTGGCCGCGACAATCTCGCGCTCTCGCGCGGAGAGTTTCGGATCGTTTGGCAAGAGATCGTTAAACGACTGGACTTGCAAACCCGCGTTCGCGGCGGCCTCGGAGAAAGGCTTTCCGGCGGCGATCGCTTCGCGGACCTTTGCCAGCGCGGCATCGGCTTTCTCGCGAAGAGCCCGTTCCGCCTTGCGCGCGCCGAGCTGTTTCGCGGCGATGGGACGGACTTCGTCCATCGTCAGGGGCCGCTGCGGGCTCAATTTGGCGAGCTTCAGAACGAAAAAAACATCCCCGGACTGGATCACATCGCTGACGGGGTTCTTTTCCGTAAGCATAAACACGGCCGGTGCGAAATTCTTAAGATCAGCCGCGCCAGGCGGGGTTTGCGCGTCACCGCTTGACCTTGGCGCGCCCGACCGGTCGAATTCTGGCGTTCTCTGAATTGTCAGGCCGGCGGTTGACGCCGCGCTCTCAAAGGATCCGGAGGACGCTTGTTCGGAGAACGCGCTGGCGGCATCGGCAACTTTCTGGAGCGCATCAACTTTCTCGCGTCCTTCGAGCGGCTTTCCTCCTTCCGGAATCGCAAACCTCACGTAATCGACAGAGCGGGTTTCGGGCATGATCAAGGTTGGCTGATTCTGTCCGAAGAAGGTTTTGAGCTCCTCGTCCGTCAACTCGGAAGGCGCAGCGGTCGCCGCAAGATCAAAACGAACCACTTCGGCGCTCACCTTTTGAAAGATTCTTGCTGTTTCAAGGACTTCCGCATCGCTGACGGCAACGGGAGAGCTGACCACGGTCTTAAGACGCTCGGCGCGCAAGGCGTCGCGGAACAAATTCTCCAGCTGGACTTCGGTAAAACCGCGTGGGCCCAACTGCTCGGCGACGAAGGCCTTGTACTTTCCCGCATCGAACTGACCGTTCACTTGAAATGCCGGGATATTCCTGATGCGGTCGGCCACCTGCGAATCCGTCGGCTCGATGCCGAGATCCCGTGCCTGATGCTGAATCACCAAGCGGTTCCAAACGAATTGCTCGAGCGCCCTGTTTTCGTCCTGCCCCATGCCTCCAAGATCCTCCAGCAATTGAAATTGCCCCAGGGCCAAGGCAAGTTGAAAACTCTTTACCTCACGCTCGATATCCGCCTGCGAAAGGTTCCGGCCGTAAATCGTGGCGACGGTATTGGTGCCAAGCTTTCGTGTATTTGCCGGATTGTAGAGCCAGATGAAGGCCACAATTGTCAGGATGGCGACAATTAGCATTAGCACACGCTGGTTCTTGCGAAGGATGCTGATCATTGAAAGGACGGCGAAACTGTTGATTTGCGGGGCCGATGTGATTAAAGCAGATGCCAAATGAATGCAAGTGCGTCCAGGCTTTCGTTGGGGGCTTTCGCAGCCGTCTTTGCAACCGCATTCTCGCTTTTCGCCCAGGATGTGGTCGTCCAACGCGACAAACAGAGCCGCGAAGGCGAAATCCTCCGCCTCGCCGACGGCAAGCTGAAAATCAAGATCGGGCCTGCGGAAACAAGCCTGCCTATGGACCAGGTCCTCTCCGTTACCAAGGCCCCTCCCAAGGCTTATCAGGACGCCTTGAAAGCCTGGCAGGAGGGGAACCCCAACCAGACAGTGGTTCTTTTGAAGCCGCTTGTGGAGTCATTTCTGGGTCTTCCAACGGACTGGGCGGAGCGTGCCAGCGCCCTGCTTGGCGAGGCCTATCTTTCTCTAGATCAACTTCCGGCGGCCGAAGCCGCTTTCGCGCAGTTCACCAAAGCCTACCCCAACGCGAAATCACTCTCCGAGATCGGGCTCGCACGTCTCGCGGTTTCGCGCAAGGATTTCGCCGAGGCCAATAGGTTGCTGGCCCCGATTCTGGCTGAAGCCGACGGGGTCGTGATTGCCGATAAGGGAAAGGGTGGAATTTATGGACAGGCATTTTACTTGATGGGAATGGTGAAGGAAAACGCAGGGGCCTATCCGGAGGCTCTCCGCGATTACTTGACCGCCGTCACCCTTTTCCGGGACGATAAGGCCGTGGTTGCCAAAGCGCAGGAACGTGCTGATTTTCTCGTCAAGGAAAAGCAAGTCGTCGTTCCTTGATCCGACTTTTATCAATGAAAAAAATACACCCGTGCCTGCAGTGTACCCTCGTCCCTGCCGCGTTGCTCCTGGGAGCCGCCGGAGCCTTGGCGCAAGAGGGCCCCGCAGGAGCAGGCGGGCCGGTGCCCGTCGAATCCCACACCATTCTGCAAACCATTTTGGGCGGCGGGCCGCTCATTATCCTGATCTGGCTGGCGATTCTCGGCACCTCCATCGTCATGGTCACCTTTATCATCCAACTTTTCCTGACCGTGCGCGACGAGCAGTTGGCCCCCAAAGCCTTGGTGGATTCTCTCCAGGCCACGATCCGAGCCGGCAACTACCAGGAGGCCTGGGAGATCTGCCGGGCCAACAAGGCCTACGTCGCCCGCGTGCTCAAAGGCGCGCTCGAGCGGATTGGACGCGGCAAGGACGCCGTGGAGACCGCACTCATCGAGCACGGCCTGCGGGAGGCTCAAGTGTTGAGAACCAAGAACAGCTACCTCTCCGTCGTCGGCGTAGTCGCTCCGATGATCGGTCTGTTGGGCACCGTGATCGGCATGATGGGCGCCTTCGCCGTTCTGGGCGCATCCGGCGTTTCCGATCCGCGAGCGCTTTCCCTGCGGATCGGCGAAGTGCTCATGGCGACCGCGAGCGGCCTTTTCATCGCGATTCCTGCCTTCATCTTCTATTACTACTTCCGAAATCGCTCGACGATCGTCCTGGTCAACGCCGACGACAAACTCAACTACCTCGTCGAGGACATCCCGTTCGACGAGCTCTCGGGGATCAAGATCGGCGAGAATTTTGAGGCGGGCGCCGGCGCGCCTTCCGCGAGATCGTCGCGAAAGGTTTCCATGGCCTTGACGACAAACTGCCCGATCTGCAACGGAACCATTCAGCCCGGGCAGAGCCCTTGTCCCCATTGCGGTGCCTCTCTCGAGTGGGCGTGAGGAGCGATGGCCGAGCGGCAGGTTCATATTCCCGGCAGGAAGAGGCACGTTCGAAAGGCGGAGCCGGAAGTCGATCCGGAGTTTCAAATCGCCCCGATGATCGACATCCTCCTCGTCCTGCTTGTCTTCTTCATGTCCATCAGTTCGACGGAAGTCCTCCAATCGAACCAGGACGTAAATTTGCCGGTGGCCAGGGATGCCAAGGAATCCAAGAAGAATCCCGGTCAGGTGATCGTCAATGTGCTTTATAATCCGCTCAGCAGTCAGACCGTGCTGGAAGTGGACGAACGACCCGTCGATCTTGGCCAGCTCGCTCCCATGCTACAAGCCAAGGTGGTCGCGAATCCCCTTGTGCGGGTGCTGGTCCGGGCCGACAAGGATGTGCGTTACGAGTTCATGCGCGGCCTCATGGAGGCCTTCGGCAAAGCCGGTGTGGGCAATGTGACCTTCTCGGTGGCAGACAAGGAAAAATAACCCCAAGGCGAAACAATGGCAGGCTTCGGATCAGGAGAGGACGGTGACATCGGGTTCCAAATTGCGCCCATGGTGGACGTGGTCTTTGTCCTTCTGCTGTTTTTCATGGCCTCGGCCGGCTCTCACATCGTTCCGCGGGAACTAACCATCAATCTTCCGAGCGGGCGCAGTGCAGCGAAACCCGGCCCGCCCCCCACTCCGATCATCATCGACATTTTTCCGGACGGAAAAGTGCAAATGAACAACAAAGTCTACGACACGCCGGCCAGCAAGGAACTCCCCGAGTTGCGCGGGTGGCTCAAGGACACAATCACCAAGTTCGGCGACAAAGATCCGGTGATCATTCGTCCCGATCCTCAGACCAAACATCAGCGGATAATCGACGTCCTCAACGCCGCCGCCGCCTCGGGCGTGAAGAATCTGACGTTTAGCTGATTATCGACAAAACCTGCCGGCCCGCCAGGACAGCCGCTGCCTTGACGCGCGCCTCACCGTGCTTTGGTGGCATCCCGAACGGTCTGGGAAGAGCGAGCGTACCTCCGGATCTCCATTTCCGGAGACTCCAGCAGGAGCTCCTCGAGGCGAAACATCTCTTCGAACGGCGGGAAAAGCGCATCGCCGGCAACCTCGCGCTTGACGAGCGTCAGAAAAAGCTCGGAACACCTCGGCAGCAACTCCCGGTAGAGTCGAGCGCCCCCAATCAGAAAAAGCTCCCGGCCCCCGCCAGGGTCCGGGATCTCCGTCAGGTCGCGAACGACCCGGATCCCCGGAAGCGGGCTGCTGCTCACCACCCAGTTCTCCCGGTGCGGCAATGACTTGCCGAGCGATTCGTAGGTCTTTCGGCCCATCAGCACCACCTGTCCGAGAGTCATCCGTTTGAAAAATTTCAAGTCCTCCGACAGATGCCAGGGAATCCCGCCCCGCGCGCCGATCACGCGGTTTAGCGACATCGCGGCGATCGCCTTCACACGGCGATCGGCGCCTTGATCGCCGGATAGGGATCGTAGTTTTCGAGGACAAAATCCCCGAAGCGAAAATCATCGATCGTTCTCACCGCGGAATTGAGTTTCATGCGCGGCAACGGACGGCACGTCCGGGCCAGCTGCTCGCGAGCTTGCTCGAGATGGTTGGCGTAAAGATGCAAATCGCCAAACGTATGAATGAGCGATACCGGCTTCAGGCCGCAGACCTGCGCGATCATCAACGTCAACAATGCGTAGGACGCAATGTTGAAGGGAACACCGAGAAACAGGTCCGCACTCCGCTGGTACATCTGGCAACTCAGCCCGCCTTCCAGGACATAGAATTGAAAAAACGCATGGCAGGGCGCCAGGGCCATCCGATCCAGTTCTCCCGGGTTCCAGGCGCTGACGATTAGTCGCCGGCTGTCCGGGGTGCGCTTGATATTCTCGATCACGCGCGCGATCTGGTCTATTCCACCGCCGTCCGGCCGCCGCCAGTCCCGCCATTGAGCGCCATATATCCTTCCCAAGTCCCCGTTTTCATCGGCCCATTCGTCCCAGATGCTCACCCCGTTCTCGCGCAGATACCGCACGTTTGTGTCGCCATGCAGAAACCAGAGAAGCTCATGGATGATCGAGCGAACATGCATCCTCTTGGTCGTCAAAAGGGGAAACGAATCGCTAAGGTCGAATCGCTCCTGCGCGCCGAAAATCGAATACGTTCCCGTCCCGGTCCGATCGGTTTTGAATTTTCCGTGGTCGAGCACAAGCCGAAGAAGCCGGTGATACTGCTGCATAGTCGTGCCTGTACGTTGCCACGTTCTTGCCGGTGGCTGCAAATCTTGTCGCGCATTCCAATCGCTGCTGCAATAAGTGACCGATGTTCGAGGTCATCACGCTGGCCAGCGGCAGCGAGGGAAACGCGACCCTTGTGCGCAATGAAACGACCGCTTTCCTTGTCGACGCCGGCCTGAGCGCGAAGCAGTTGACCGCGCGCTTGCAAGCGACCGGCCTTTCTCCCGAGCAGCTTTCCGGCGTGCTCCTCACCCATGAGCACGGGGATCACACCAGCGCCCTGAAAGTGTTTTTGATCCGCAATCCCTTGCCGGTTTTCTGCAATTCGCTCACCGCCAGAGCACTTCAGCACGCAGGGGTCGCGCACAACAATTGGAAACTTTTCGCAACCGGTTCCGATTTTTCACTTGGCACCTTCGAGATCCGCGCGTTCTCAGTGCCTCACGACGCCGCTGACCCGGTGGGCTTTCGCATCTCGTCGGCTGGCGTGTGCTTCGGCGTCCTCACCGATCTCGGTTATGCCACGCGACTCGTCTTTGAAATGCTGCGCGGGATCCACGCGCTGCTCATCGAGACAAACCACGACGAAGAACTCCTGCAAAAGGACGCCCGGCGGCCTTGGTCCGTCAAACAGCGCATCCTCTCCCGGCATGGGCATCTCTCCAACAGCGGAGCGGCGCGCGTCCTTTCCGAGCTGGATGCCCCCCTTCAGCGAATCATCCTGGGCCATCTCAGCAGGGACTGCAACTCGCCGCAGCTGGCGCTCGATTCAGTTGGGAAGGCTCTCTCCATCGGAGAAAACTCGTTTCGACCCAGCCTTCACTGCGCCGGGCAGGACACTCCAAGCCCCGCCCTTCTGATTACTTGAGGACTCCCTGCGCCAAAGTGCCCGCAGCAAGCATGGCGCCAGCCCAGAAAAATCCGCAGCAGAGCAGGGACGGCAGGATTACTCCCACCGTCGCCCGGATGCCGTCGAGGCGAAGGGCCTCGCGCACGGCGAAAATCAACAGCACCAAGGCCGCAACAAAGAAGAGGAAATCGCCGCAGATCGGAACCAGCCTGAACATGGAGGCCGGTGCCACCGAATAGCAATAGGCGCGAAAAGTCACTTCAAACGGTTGCCGGTTGCTCCCAAGCAGCTGGAACACCAGATGGAAAATGCCGGAAGCGCAGAAAGCCACCCCCGCCATCACAATCGGCACAAGGGCCATCGAGCCGATCTGAATCGCAATCAGAGTCCCGGTCGTCAACGTCTTCGCCAAAGGTCCCAGCATCCTTTCCGGATTCATCAGCACCGCGACAAGTTGATAGCCCATGGCAATCCATGCCGTCAGCGTGCTCACCACCAGGTAGAACGACAACGGCGCGCCGAAGCCTCCCTCGCGCTTCATTTCTTTGAAAGTGAGGACCGGCACCGACAGAACTTGGTGGACCGATTGGACAATCGCCGGGAAAAATCCCAGCTGCGCCCGGCGCTCCCAGGCCGGCTGGGGTATTGGCGGAGGCTCGGGAGGTTCAAACTCCAGGGCCGGGGGCACGGGCGAGGAGGGCCAGGCCGGCAAATCAGAAAATTCCGAAAGTGGCTTCCATTCTTCCATCGGTTCTCGCCAGCCGAGATCCGTCGCCAGGAATTTGCCCGAAGCAAGGCCTTCCGCGACTTGCTCCGGCGAGAACTGACCCAGCGGTTGCCTATTCCTGGCGATATGAATGCTGATCATCTGCCTGCGCTGGCTACACGAAAATCGCCGTCGCGGTCAACTCCGCGCTGACTGGGTTGCCATCTGCCGGGTTCTTTGCAGATTAAAGGCATGGCGATAGAATCACTTCAATCCATCCCGCTCGGCGCTCAAGCGACCGATTTCTCACTTCCTGACGTCGTCACCGGCAATGTCGTTTCTCTTTCGTCGATACCGCCCGCTTCCGGGCTGCTCGTGATGTTTATCTGCAGGCATTGTCCCTACGTGGTTCACGTTCGTGAGGAGATTCTCCGTATCGCCCGGCATTACCAAGCTCAGGGGGTTCAGTTCGTTTCGATCTGTTCAAACGACTCGAGCGCCTATCCGGAAGACGCTCCCGACAAGCTTCGGGAAATGGCCCTCGAACACCGATTTCCATTTCCGCTACTTGTGGACGAGGAACAGACCGTGGCCAAAGCTTACGATGCCCAATGCACTCCCGATTTTTTCCTCTACGACGCCGAACGCCGCCTCGTTTACCACGGACGCCTCGACGGCAGCAGCCCTCGAAATGGGGTGGCCCTGACCGGGAGCGAAATACGGGCCGCCCTCGACGGGCTCCTCGCCGGGTCCGAACCTCTCGCCGTCCAAAAACCCAGTATCGGCTGTTCAATCAAATGGAAGCTTCAATGAAGTCCTTAGGAAATAGCCCCAAAAACGTCTTACTTATTTAGTGTATAATTTGTTTTAACAAAATCGTTATCAACAAATTATCGTTTTGAAGTATTGTATCAGTAATCGAGAGACGGTGATGCGTGCAAGGCGAGTAGGAGCGAGATGAGGACGGGAAGCGCGGCGATGCCTGCACGGAAAAGCAAATCGCCGAACGAGGCGGTTTTTTTGCCTAGCGCGGTCAAAAGCAAGGCGGGAAGGGAAGCCAGTCCCAGTAGAAACGCACTGGCCGGGGGGAGATCCGCGTAAAAGCATCCGCAAATCCACAGGGCGGTCAGCAAGGTGGCTGCGATCGGCACAATGCCCCGCGAATCGTCCCCTTTAGGCAAGAGGGCCGCCGCGGCGAGAACTCCCACTAGTGCGCCAGCCAGGGCCATGCCCAATTGGCCGAGAAGCATGCTACCGGACAACATCAGTGTGATGCCGGTGCCGCCAGCTACAACCGCCAGCACAAGGAGGCTCGAGATCGATGGGTCATGCCGGACGGAGAAATCGATGAAGCTCACGAGGATGAATGCTCCCAGGGTCAGCCCGATCACCCAAAGTAATCCTCCCAGGAGAGTCCAGCCATAGAGGAATTTCGCATTCAGAAGCAGCCGGAAAAATCCGGCACACCAAAGAATCCAAATCAAAACGCGCAACACCCACGGAGGCCTTAGCAGCGCGTCGCAGATTCCCAAAAAAAGGGCGAGCAAGGCAAGGTAAGGCAACCAATGCGTCGCCTCGGAGGGCGGGAAGGCTGGCCAGCCGGCAGCCACTGCGTGACCTCCGGCGTAGCCGATTCCCAAGGCGAAAGCGTCCATCCAGCTATTCGCGTTCCAGAGCCGGCCTATGATGGCGATCATGCCGGAAATCAGCGCGGCAGCGACGACCCCTGGCAAAAGCTGTTGGAGAAGGAACATTTGGGGGCGCTACTGTTTGATGCCCTCCAGGCTTACGATCACGTTGATCTCGTCACCGACCGCTCCCTGCATGAAGGTCATGCCATGGTCGCTGCGCTTGATCGTGAAGCGCGCTTCGCCGCCTCCGCGAATTTCCCCCTGCATCCCTTTGCCCTCGCCTCCCTTCTTGACTTCGAAAGAGAGAGGCTTTGTTACCCCGTGCAAGGTGAAGTCGCCCGTGACTTTATAGGTATCGCCGCTTCCGTCGACCTTCGTGCTCTTAAAGGTCATTACGGGAAATTGTTTGGCGTTGAAGAAATCCGGGCCCTTAAGTCCTGGTCGCGTTTTGCGTTGTGGGTGTCCACACTCTCGATGGGGATCTTCAGGTCCACGGAGTTCTTGGTTGGGTCGGTTTTGTCGAAGGTGACCGTGCCCGACACATCGTTGAAGCGGCCATAAAGGTTGCTGACTCCGAGGTGGGTGACACTGAACAGAATTGAAGAGTGCACGGGGTCGATCTTGAAGGTGTCCGCAGAGGCGTGCGTCGCCACGCCGAACGATCCGAGTGCGATGGCGAGGATGAACTTGATTGGTTTCATGGGTATTGTTTGGTTTGGATTCTCTGTATTTTTAGACCGATGCCGGTTTGTTGGGACCTCGTGCAGCCCGCCGCCGAAGGCATCGGATCCTGGAAGTCCCGCGAAAAACATCGCCGGTTTGAGACTATCAGCTCGTTGAGGTTTTTGAAACACTAAGCTTTCGCGAGGCGGATTCGCCCCTTTCACTCGCTTGATTTACTTCCGCCCTTGTCAAATGCAGAACGACTCACAAAACCGGCCCGAACCGAGGCTCGTTTCCCTTTCGCCCCGCACTTGGGTTATCCAAGAGGCGACACTCGCAGATTCATGCCGTCTAGAATCACCTCCGATACCCCGCTTGCGAGTTCCGGAGTTATGCGGACGGTGAAACTCTCGAGGCCGACCACGCCCTGTCGAGCGCCACTGCGAACATCCCAGGTATTCGCAGCCAGGTGGTGATGGTAACCGTCGTAACCAAAAAACAAGGCACCGGGAACGTCTCGCTGCCGCACATCTATTCGCAGCTTGTTCCGCAAGAGGCTTTCCGTTTGCTCCAAACTGACGACGTTGAGGTGCATATGGCCGAGCCGGGTCTCGGGGGGAATTGAGTAATCGTCTCGCGTTGGCACAGCCCGCGAAAGCAGCTCTCGCAGATCAAGCGGTCGCGTAGACATCTCCACGAAAGCCCCGTTTCGCGGCCAAACCTTCGCGGGACGATCGGCATAGAGCTCCAAGCCGTTTCCTTCAGGCCGTCAAATAAATCGCCTCACTCACCCTGTGGTCCGAGGCGCCCTGTAGCGGATAGTTTCGGCTCACAAGTCTTGAGGTCGCGGTCGCGATTGCCTCTCGGTCGGGAAAGAGAAACGCCAAGTGAAAGAGCCCGGAGCTTCCCGGAGCGCGGTCTTCATCTTTGGGGTGTTCTTCGAGCACAAGGAGGGCCGGCCGGTGGCCATTCGCGGAGAATTCTGTCCGCCGGGCGCTAGACGTGACGAAGCGCAAACCAAGCAAATCCCGATAGAAGGCGCGCGGCGGACGAAGCGAGCGGACACGCAGCAGCGCGTCGCTCAAGCAGACGTTGCGAAAGAAGCGGCTATCTGGCATCGCTATTCTTTCCTCTGGAAAATTGTCGTGCATTGCAAGCCCCGACGGGGAGGCCCGAAAAATCGACGGTGAATGCGTTGCGGGACCGGAAGACAATTTCCCTTGTCTCGGCGTTAGGGAACACGAAACGATCGCGACAAAACAGGAGGCCGACCGCATGGCCGTAACGATCCGAGCAATGCAAACCGACGAACCGAATCACGCAACTCGGCGATTTCCCAAATGAGCCGGCCCGCAATTCCTACCGATCATTTCACGAGCTCCCCAGACGAGACGACCCTTGGGACGGCACTGCTTGACGCCCAAGGCGACGGCGATACCGGGAACAATGCCGCTGCAGCCAGCGCGGACAGGAAGTATAGCTCGACATGGTATGCTCACCGAAACTCCTCTTTTGCCGACTGCAGCTGCCGACGCCTCTTTTCCTCCACGTTCGTATCAGCGCAGGACGTCACCGCCGCGTGGCTGATTGTAGGACCTCTGCGCTTCGCCGTTCCTGCTTTCCCTGATGGCAACTGAATACCACGCGTCCACGTGGGCCGAGCACCTTCGTCTACAGGAAAGCCTGGAACCTGCACGCGGGAGAATCCAGCCCGCTCGTCCCTCATTTCCGCTCAAAGCAGAAATTCATGCACCTGCCTAATTTCGGCATCTTCGGCCGGACCTTTGTGAACACTTCGACAACGCCGCGGCCGGGACTGATCGCTGCGACACCTCCCGCCTGAGTCTGGCACGCGTCGAGGCGAAGTCGGATGTGGTCTGGTCCATATATAAGAAGTTTACTGTAAGATTGTTACGTGATTTATTATTTAAACCTCGTGCACGGTGCCTTTGTTCGAAACGTCTCGAAAAACATCCTACGAATGGCTCGATCTTCAAAGCCGACAGCCATCTTCAGCGTCCACTTTCCGAATCGCCGCGAAGAGAATCCTTGCGTGAGAAGGTGGCTTGCATACCTTGGCCTCAGTGAGTCGTCCCGGTTTCCACGATCTGCTTCGCGTCACGGCTTTCTGGTCGCTGACGTTCGGCTCCGCGATCGTCCAAGCGGAAGAACCGGTGCAGATGGAAGCGTCCCCGCCGTCCGAGGCCCTTTCCCTCGCCCCCGGGCCTTTGCTTTCGCCCGAGCCTAATCCAACTCCGCTTCCGGACGGCACAATGCCACAGCCTTTGCCGGTTATGCCAACACCTGTCCTTCCGGAATCGAAGGCGCTCTGGGAGGAGCTCGACAAGCCGATTCCGGCTCCGAGCCAGTTCCCGGAGCCGCTCATCAACCCTGAAGAGGCAACCGCGCCCCAAAGCGAGGAGTAGCCGTTCGCGGGTTCATCCTGCCGCGGCTTTTGACAACGCCCAGTCGCCTCGAGTTTCGGGTCGCCGAGGAACGTCTCGATGCCGTCGAGTGCCTGAAGGAAATCCGTCTGCCACGAGGCGCGGCGGAACTCGCCATCGGTGATCGATTTCAGCCCGATCGCCTCCTGACGGGCGACCAGCCTCGTGATTTCCGCGTCTTCGATTTGCGTCAACGCGGCGGCTTCGATCTCGCCGCGCGCGGGCACGGGCATCCCGCGGCGCCGCCGGACGAAGCAGACTGCCGACGTGGTCGGCCCGGAAAGGCGGCGCGGTACGTGCAAATTGCTCTCCCTCGTCTCCCGCACGCGGTGCAGCGCGTGAGCGGTGCACCGCAGATGCTGGACCCCGGTTGCTTCTTCTGTTTGAAAGACCGGGGTCCCGGGTCTGCAGCGCATCATTCCATGCTGCGCTGCGCCCGGGACACGCCCGGCCCGCTTGTCGCTACTCCGCCGCCGCGGGCGCCGCCTGCTCTTGTTCGAGCACGAAGTCGTACTTCACCTCGTAGAACGGCGTGTCGACCATCTCGCCGTTCGGCGCCTTACCGGGCGGCTTCTTCACGAACTCGACGATCAGCGCGTCCTTCACGCCATAGACCACGTCGTTATTGATGTAATCGTCGCCCTTTTGGAACAGGTGCGTGACAAGATAGTGATAGCCGGGCGCCGAAACCGCGAAATGGATGTGCGCCGGGCGCATGTGGCTCATGTTGGTGCGGTTGAAGAACTCACCCACCGGCCCGTCCATCGGCATCGTGTAGCCGATCGGCGCGACGGTGCGCACCGAATACGAGCCATCGGCCTGCGTCTTGTAGATGCCGCGCATCCAGGGCTCGGTAGTGTGGCGCTGTTCCTCGTAAAGGCCTTCGCCGTCGGTCTGCCACAGGTCGAGCACCGCGCCTGCGACCGGCTTGCCGTCGAGGCTCCGCACCGTCCCGGTGACGAAACACGGGACGCCGGGTACGCCTTCCGCCATGCTGCCGCCATGGCCGAACTCCGGTGCGTCCGGAATGTGGAAGGGGCCTTCCACCGTGCTCGGGGTCGCGCCCGGCACGCGGCGGTTGTTGATGTCGTCGACCAGCATTGAGACGCCCATGGTGTCGGACAGCAAGATGAATTCCTGGCGCTTACCGTCGCATTTCTGGCCGATGGCGGTCAGGTACTTGATAGCCTCGAACCACTCGGCGCCGGTCGGGCGCACTTCTCTGACAAAGGCGTGCAGGTGCTTGATCGCCGACTGCATCACCTCGCGCAGACGTGGATCCGGAATGTCCTCGAAGCGCTTCAGGACGGCTTTTGTGTGTTTTTCTTCCGACGGATAGGCCATGGGGCTCTCGAGCTGATTTCGGTTCGTTGCCGGAATAGTGGTTTTGAGACGGTCTAAGGTCAACACTTCCCTTCATCTTCCCTCCCCCGCTTAGGGGAGGGCAGCGTAGGGGCGTCAGCCCCACACTTCCTTCGAGATGTCGAGGATCATCTTCATCTTGTCCCACTGGGCGGCCTCGGTCAGCACGTTGCCTTCCTCGGTCGAGGCATGGCCGCACTGCGGCGAGGGGCAGAACTGGTCGAGCGCGACGTAATTCTCCGCCTCCTTGATGCGCTTCTTGATGTCCTCTTTCTTCTCCAGCGTTCCGGATTTCGAGGTCATGAGGCCGAGCACGATCTGCTTGTTGCCCTTCGGCACGAAGCGCAGCGGCTCGAAGCCGCCGGCCCGCTCGGTGTCGTATTCGAGGAAATAGCCGTCGTCGTTCACCTGCCGAACAGCACTCGGCGACGGTTCGTAGCCGCCCTCGGAAATCCAGGGGAGCGGAAGTTGCCCCGGCACACATGCGTCGTGATGGTCATGTCGGAGGGGCGGTTCTTGATCGCCTCGTTGATGACCTTGGCGTAGATCTCGGGCAGGCGGGTCGGGTCGTCGCCGTGCTGCTTGGCGAGGTCCAACTCCTTCTGCGAGCACAGATACGCCCACACGGTGTCGTCGAACCGGAGACAGCGACAGCCGCCTTGTGGAACGCCGCGACCGCATCCTTGTAGGTCTCGGCGAGATCGTGGAAGAATGCGTCGAGCTCCGGATAGACGTCCTTGCATATGCGCTTGCGCCCGCCGCGGAAGTACAGCACCGACCGGGGCAGGGATGGTCATCTTCGCCGTGACCTTGGTGTGGTCCTTCACGAAACGACGAACGGGTGACCGTTCAGTGCAGCTTGATGGTCACCTTCACGCCGCGCGCCTTGGTCTTAACGCCGGCGAACTGGATGCCCTGCGCGGCCTCGTAGCCTTCGGCGCCGCCGAGTTGCTCAAGGAAGTCGAAATGCCACCAGGCGCGGCGGCCGCTCGCGTCGCGTTGGCAAGCAACCGCGCTTCGTCGATAGTCGCGTGCGAAGAAGTACCTGCGACCGTCCTATGGGCCATGTCTTGCCTCTCCAGTGGGCGGGTCGTGTTCGGTGAAGAGCCATTGTCCGGACGACGCTCCCGCGGGCAATACCTCAACGGCACTCCCGCGACGGATCCGGCAAGAGCTCGGCAAAGCGGGCAGGGTCAACGTTCCCGCCCGAGACAAGGACGCCGATCCTCTTGCCTCTTGCATCGATTTTCCTTTGGAGAACGGCCGCTGCCGCCAAGCATCCGGTCGGTTCTACCACCAGCTTCATGCGGTTGGCGAAAAAGCGCATTGCTTCCACCAGCTTGGCGTCACTGACCGTAACCACGTCGTCCACCAGTTGGCGGATCACCGCAAACGTGTGAAGTCCCAAATGCTGAGTCTGAGCACCGTCCGCTATCGTCCGTGGGACGTCAATGTGGACAATGATACCGCCGCGGAAGCTGCGCTGCCCGTCATTGCCCGCTTCGGGCTCAACCCCGACGATCCAGCACTGAGGATTAAAGGCGCGGGCGGCAACGGCACAGCCCGAGAGCAACCCGCCTCCGCCTAACGGGACTACAAGCACATCCAGTGGGCCTGCATCCTCAAACAATTCCTTGGCTGCGGTGCCCTGGCCGGCCATCACGTGCGGATGGTCGTAGGGAGGAATCAAGGTGAGGCCACGTTCCTCCGCGAGGCACCGGCCGAGCGCTTCCCGGTCCGTTGAAAGCCGGTCGTAAAGGATCACTTCGCTTCCGTAGCCGCGAGTGGCGGCTATCTTGATAGCCGGTGCGTCGCTAGGCATCACGATGACCGAGTTGATGCCTTGGAGCCTCGCCGAGAGCGCAATGGCCTGCGCATGGTTGCCTGACGAATACGCGATGACGCCTGCTGCCCGTTGCCCGGGAGAAAACTGGGCGATGGCATTGTAGGCTCCTCGAAATTTGAAGGCGCCAACACGCTGGAAGTTCTCGCACTTGAAGAACAGGCTGGCTCCAACCGCATCATTGGCGGTCGCGGAGGTCAGGACAGGCGTGCGATGGGCAACGCCGCTGATGCGCTGGTGAGCTGCGACTACATCGTCATAGGTAATCGGGAGTTTGCTCATGCTTGCACGGATCTTGTAAACCGGGGTTCCTTTCGGAACGAGGCGTTTCCGCCTTGCAGGGAGCGGGCAGGAGGAAGCCAACGGATCTGGAAAAATTGAAACCTGCCACCATCTGCGCGCAATGACGATGCAGGCCAGACCATCCTGTGCGGGGCCGGAAAACTGCTGCCTCCATTGGCGACGATCGGGCAGATTGGGGTGATGAAAAATGCTTGCTGCGCCCTTGTGGACGTGCCGCGCGGGCCTCACCCGGCACCACTTGCGCTCGTTCCCAACTGTTCTCGCGTCGGTGCTTACTTCCACTCTGCTTACTTCAGACTCTCCCGTCACGCCTTCGCGGTCCAGGGCGGAAAACCTTCGTGGGCGGCGCCGTGGAAGGAATGACCGCGGCTTTCGCGCGCGAGAGCATTCCGAAGCCGTCGTCGATCATCGGGTCGGCGCGAAGGAAACGTAGCTGGCGGCTCGTGGGGACAACGCGAGCGCTGGATTACTTTCCGGCAAAGTAGCACGCAAAAACGCCGTTCCGGTGCAAGACGTCGTATGAAGCAAATCCCGCCTCCCGCAGCGTGGCGATTTGGCATGGCAGCGATCTGGGAGTGTCCTCCCGTTCGATGTAGTCGAAGACGCGTTGCCGGTAGTCCTGTCCGCCGATTCCTTCAAGATATTCGCCGTAACGCTTCCACATTAAGGCTTGCACTTGCGGATCGTCGAAGGTGACAAGGTCCGCCACATACAGCCGGCCGCCACGTTTGAGCCACCGCCACAAATTTCCGAAAACGTCGCGCCATTCAGACTCGTCGCGCAGGTGGTGCAGCACGGCTCCCGACAGGATAGCGTCAAACGAATCTTCCCGAAAATCCAGGCGCCGAAGGTCGGCTTGATGAGCCCGGACGGTCGTGGCGCCGGCCTCGCGCACGCGTTGGGTCGCCCGTTCCAGCATCGGCCGGCTCAGGTCCACCAGGTCGCAAGCCAGCGGACCGGTCGCCTGCATGACTTTCAGCGTGAAGTTTCCTGCGCCGCACCCCAGGTCGAGAATGCGCCCACCTGTAGTGAGATGTGTCCGTGCCGCTGCGGCGACGAGATCGAGCACGAGGGGAGCGTCGACGGTCGCCTGTTGGCCGGTTTCGAGCTGGCTAAATCTCTCCACATCGTTGTCAAAGCGGCGCCGGATTTCGTCGACCGTGGATTTGTTTTCGAAGGCGGGATCCATGGTGGCGAAAATGCCATCGATCGGAGATCCCGTAAATGACCTGATCGCACGATGATGCCGCTTGAGTCCCCCCGGCAACGAACCGCTCAAGCTCGCACGGGCGCTAGTCTCACACGTTCAATTGCTCCCTGGCCCGCGAGGCAGACGCCGCTGAATTCGGCGCTTCTCCCATTGAAGGGCTTTTGGCCGCGTCAGAAGTAGCCGCGTTATCGTGGGAGAGCAAACATGAATCCCAAAGGCACCTTCTTCCAAACGACCTTTGACGGTGAGCCCGCTCCCATAGAGTTGGCAGGGTTTCGCGGTCGTGTCACGGCGCCATGTCCCGGCCGGACGGACAACACTGTCTCGCTTTGCCTGGGCGAAGGCTGCAACAAATTCAAGCTAAGCCGCCCTAAGAACGTGGGCTCCTGCGAAGCCTACGTCCTTTTCTATGACGAGTCGGGAACGTTCATCGGTGGTCACATCTTCCAGCCCGGAGACGAAAGCGATGGAATCAATCCAAAGAGCAACACCTTTAACGTGAGATTCGGTTGCAGCCCGAGGTGCGGCGGCTCGGCCATCCTGGAATTCGACGTTACCGAGTTCGCCTGATGTTAGGCATCCCGGAACTTGCGCGTCACGGGAAACAGCGCTGGGAGACAAGCATCGGGATCCTTCCTCCTAAAAGCTGAAACGCCGGCGGGGGTCGCCGGCCAAGCGGGATTCCGGCGCTACCACGACGAGCCGGTCACAATGCTCTCCGCGTCTCATTTTTCCCGGTGCGTCTTACATCAAATTTTCGAGCGCCTTTCGCATGACCGAAACGTCCGCGTCGATTCCGGTCCAGTATTTTATACCGATAACTCCTTGATTTACGAGCATGGTAAGGCCGTCAACCACGCGGCAGCCGCGCGCCTCCGCGGCCCGTATCAGGCGAGTCTTGGGGGGATTGTGGATGCCGTCGGCCACCACCATCTCGGGCTGCAGCGAATCGGTGTCCAAATCGAGAGTCTCGTCGACATTCGGATAAAGGCCGATCGAAGTGGCATTGATGACGATCTCGATGTTCTTCGGGATGACGAACGTGCCCGTCCACGGAATCAGCTCCGCGGATACGTGGGTCCTCTCCTTCAAGAGTTCCACGAATTCCCGGCCTCTTTCGGGGTTTCGATTGACCACGCAAATATGCGAAACTCCTGCCAGCGCCATCTCGACACTTACTGCACGCGCCGCCCCGCCCGCGCCAAAAATTACGATGGTTTTCCCGGCGGGGTCGACAATGGCTCTCAGACCCCGAACGAATCCTCGTCCATCGGTATTCTCCCCTATGAATTTGCCATCGCGCCGAACGATCGTGTTCACCGCGCCCATGATGGCGGCCGAGTCGCCAATCCCATCCAGATGTTTAATAACCGCGACCTTGTGAGGAATGGAGCAATTGAATCCCGCCCAACCCATCGCCCTGGCTCCTCGCACCGCATCCCCCAATAACTCGGGAGGCACTTCGCAATTAATGTAGCGCCAATTGAGACCGTGATGCCGATACGCGGCCTCAACCATTGCCACGGTCGGATTTTCCGCCGCGGGCATGGCAAAAGAACCCGTCAGAGTGGCCAGAAAGTTTGGTGGTTCAGCTTCTTTCATAGCATGATTTTATCGCATGCCGCGCTCAGCGGATAGCACCGTTTATACCCTCCGCTTCCGCAGACTTTTGGGACCCCACGAAACTAACGACTCTCCTGTTCGCCCGCTTCGGACAGGATTGCCTCACGCATCATCAGCGAAGCGCTTTTCGTCCTCGATGCCTTCGGCCTTGCGAAAACGAAATAAACGAAACCACGCTTTCCTTTCGCGTAGACATGCTTCCTCGCCTATTGGAGGATTTCTTGTGGGGATACGCTGCGATCCCGGGAACAAGATGACTCAACCGATCCAGCCTGAAAAAGCGTTTTTCAAGGACGGCGGAAGCATTCCGAACAACAAGCTCCCGCTATTGCTGTACCGGCTGGTCTTTTCACCGGAAACCCGGGACCTCGCCTCCGTGATCGAAGAGCGCTTTACCGGCAATTGCTGGACCGCCTCCTGGCGCGCGAGCGTCTTTCCCTTCCACCATTTCCACAGCACGACCCATGAGGCGCTCGCGGTTTATCGCGGCTCGGCAACGCTGCACCTTGGAGGCGGGTCCGGAAAAGAATTCAACGTGAACGCTGGCGACGTCATAGTGATACCGGCGGGAGTAGGACACAAACGACTGGAGAGCACTGAGGACTTCGGTGTGGTCGGCGCTTATCCGGGCGGACGCAGATGGGATCTCCTCCGTGGCCTGCCCGGCGAGCGCCCGCGAGCCGACCGTAATATCGCCGGAGTGCTACTACCGGCCACCGATCCCGTTTACGGCACAGACGGGCCTTTGGTCAAGATCTGGGAGCCAGCCTAATATCACGGCCGAGCATCTGACAGTTTGCGGCCCGCAGAGTTCATCACGCTGACTGCGCCGGTGGCGCCCATGATCGCGTCAGATAAACGATGGGACTTCAATTTGAACTGGAAATCGGTGGCACCGCTGAAAATAGCGGGATAAGTCCCTCTAGCATGGTGGGATGCGTTAGAACCGGATCGCGCAGCACCGTATAGGGCAGCCGTGCAAGCATTGCGACTTGCACGGACGCGATGACTTCGCCAGCCTCCACGCCGAAAGCGGTGAACCCGAGAAGCGCTTGGCGGGATTTACCACCGGAGTTGGGCTACTGGCATGCAGTTTACATCCGATTTCGACGCTGGGAAGAGCGGGGAGTATGGCGGCGGCTTTGGCAGTGCCTTCAGTGCGAATGCTTGGCCCAAGCCCGTCATCTATTGATGGACTCCACAACGGTACGAGCCCACCAGCACGCCGCAGGAGCACCAAAAAAACGGCGGCGACCAGGCTTTGGGGCGCTCTCGTGGAGGACTGAGCACGAAAATCCACGCGGCGACCATCGACGAAAACTGCAGCGTTGCTCTCCATCTCACGGCTGGGCATGCTCACGACGGCCGTCAGTTTGAATCTCTCTATGAGAGCTTGGATCCCGACAATGTGCTCGAATCGGCCACCATGGACAAAGGCTATGATGCCGACCGCATTCGTGAGCGCTTGAGTTACGACGGAGTGCAGGCGGTGATACCCCCGATCCCAACCCGCGCCCGCAAACTCCCTTACGATCACGCCCGTTATCGTGAGCGCAACCGTATCGAACGCTTTTTTAACAAGCTGAAACACTTCCGCCGCATTGCCACCCGCTATGACAAACTCGCAAAAACCTTCTTCGCCGCTCTCTGCCTCGTCTCAGCTTTCATCTTGATCAAGAATTCGTGAACAGAACCTACGGCGAATTGAAGGATCGGGCACAGGAAGGCGATCTTCTTGGCTGGCGAGGCACCTGAGAGCTGGTGATAGGAATCGGGTTGGCACAAAGCGTCGAACAGGCTTATTTCCATTTGCCACCCCTCGTGGAGAGCCGCAAGAATCGACTCAGAACATTGCATTTTTGCCGCAGAAGATACTCGACCTTAACTCCTGATGAAAGTCGTCAGCTATCACCGTTCGCTTCCAATTTCAGATCCCGAAAGTTTTCTCGACCTCGAGGCGGCGGCGCCCATCCCGGGTCCCCGCGATTTGCTGGTCGAAGTTCGGGCCATCGGTATTAATCCGGTCGATGCCAAGATTCGTGCCGGCGGCGGTCCGGGCAGCCCCCATGGCGACCTCAAGATTCTTGGGTGGGATGCGGCTGGCATCGTCCTGGCCGGCGGCTCGAATGTCACTCTTTTCGCGCCGGGGGATGACGTTTTCTACGCGGGTGCGGTAGACCGCCCGGGTTGCTACGCCGAATTTCAGTGCGTCGACGAACGCCTCGTGGGGCGCAAGCCGAAGACCCTTGGCTTTGCCGAAGCTGCAGCGATGCCGCTGACTACGATTACCGCGTGGGAAATGCTCTTCGACCGCATGAAAATCGAGCGGGGACAGGAAGGCGGCTTGCTGATCCTCGGCGGAGCGGGTGGCGTCGGCTCCATCGGCACACAACTGGCCCGGCAACTGACCAAGCTCAAAGTCATGGCGACAGCTTCGCGTCCCGACACGCGTGCCTGGTGCTTGAAGATGGGAGCCAATCACGTCGTCGATCACGGACAGGCTCTCGCTACCCAAGTGAAGGCCCTCGTGCCCAACGGCGTGAATTTTGTCCTGGCCTTGACCAAAGTCGAAGATCACTTTGAGGAGATTATCGAGGCGATGGCGCCGCAAAGCGCCCTGACACTAATAGAAAATCCGGCACGCCCGCTGGAAATCACCAAGCTCAAACCGAAGAGCATTGCCCTGCACTGGGAGTTCATGTTTACGCGGTCGCGTTTCCAAACGGCGGACATGGGCGAGCAGGGACGGTTGCTGACCGAAGTGGGCGAATTGATGGATGTGGGCCGCATCCAAACTACTCTTCAAGCCAATCTGGGCCCAATCACGGCGGAAAACATGAAGCGAGCCCACTCCAGAATCGAGAGCGGACGCACCATCGGCAAGATAGTACTCGAGGGCTTCGGCGGCTGAGCGCCTAGACCCCCCTCTCTCTCTCCAACAGGTGGAATTGATGAACCTGGTCAAGCGTTGATCCTGGAAAGAGTCGCAAAAGCGTGTTTTGCGACTACGCTGGACTCTAGATCCGCGGCACCAGCACGGCCGCGCCTGTCAGCCGCCCCGAGCGAAGCCGGTCGAGCGCCTCGTTGGCCTGTTCCAGGGGGAAGAGCACCGTTTCGGTGTGAATAGGAATTTTGGGCGCGAGCGCGAGGAATTCGTCCCCGTCGCGACGCGTAAGGTTGGCGACAGAGCAGATCGAGCGTTCCTGCCAGAGTTGCTCGTAAGGGAAGGATGGAATATCGCTCATATGGATGCCCCCGCAAACAACCACTCCGCCCTTGCGCACGGCGCGCAGGGCCGCGGGAACGAGCTCTCCGGCCGGGGCAAAAATCAGCGCCGCATCAAGGAGTTCGGGCGGCAGTTCGTCGGACCCTCCCGCCCAAGCCGCGCCGAAACGGCGGGCGAACTCCTGCGCTTTGGTATCCCCGGATCTTGTGAATCCAAAGACTGCACGCTTCTCGAAACGTGCGACCTGTATCGCGATATGCGCTGCCGCGCCAAATCCGTAAAATCCGATTACGCGGGCATCGCCTGCCTTGCGCAACGTGCGAAAGCCGATCAGCCCTGCGCAAAGCAGAGGCGCGCTCGCCACGTCGCCGAGATCACCGGGCAGCGGAAAACAATACCGCGCATCGGCCACCGCGTACTCCGCGTAGCCGCCGTCGATCGTGTAACCGGTGAATCGCGCCCGGTCACAAAGATTTTCCCGCCCTGAGCGGCAATATTCGCATGTTCCGCACGTCCACCCCAGCCATGGAATGCCGACTCGTTGTCCCTCCGGAAAATGTCCGGCTCCTTTCCCGGCCGCCGCAACGCGGCCGACAATCTCGTGGCCGGGAATCAGTGTTTGTTTCGGGTTGGCAAGGTCGCCATCGATGACATGAAGATCAGTTCGGCACACCCCGCAGGCATCCACCTTTACAAGGACCTGCTCCGGACCAGGTGAAGGGGTCGGAAGCTCACGCAAAACCAACGGCCGCCTGGCGGCCTCAAAAACCATCGCACGCATGAAGGAAGCCTAGCCTTAGCCTAGCTTTCATGCTCGTCTAAATCTTCCGACCAAGCCGCATCAAAGTAGTGTGGAACGCGGGCGTTGTCTCTCCCGCCAAGGAGAGCGAAGATGATCGCCATGAACATCGCGGTTTTGGGATTGGGAATCATCGGAAGTGCCTGGGCAAGAAACCTCATTGTCGACGGCCATGCGGTACGCTGCTGGAATCGGACCCCAAAGGATTTCCCGAATTTTAAGCCACGGATTCTTGACGCCGCGGATGGAGCGGCGGCGATTTTCGTGGTCGTTTCCGATCCCGAAGCCGTCAAGGCCGTCCTCAATGAAATCGAGCCTGCGCTTGGCGGAGGCCAGACGGTTATCCAGTCGAGTACCGTCTCGGCCCGATGGACACTGAGATTCGCAGAGCAGGTGCAACAAACGGGGGCGTCCTTTCTGGAAGCTCCCTTCACGGGAAGCAAGATTGCCGCCGAAAAGCGGCAAACCGTTTACTATCTGGGAGGAGACGCGGCACTGGTCGAAAAGACGCGACCGCTCCTGGAGCCAATCTCCACGGCAATTCTCCACATCGGCCCGTTGGGGACCGCCTCTTCGCTCAAGCTGGCGATGAACATGCACATCGCTGGTATCGGCCAGATCCTCTGCGAAAGCCTGGCTCTTTGCCGTGCATCTGGAATATCCGACGATGCCTACTTCGAGGCGCTCTCGCGGAACGCTGCGCACTCGGGGCTTTCCGACCTTAAGCAACCGAAATTGCGTATGCACGATTACTCGCCGCAATTTGCCCTCAAACACATGGACAAGGACTTGCGGCTTGCTCTTGAATCAGCGGCCGATCTTTCGCTTCCCATCGAATGCACGAAGCATCTCAAGCGGATATACGAGCAAGGCATGAGCGCCGGATGGCAAGACGACGACTTCATCGGCCTCTTTCGCCTGCTCGAAAGACACTAAGACGCTGAGAGCTGTTCTCCGAGCGGAGAGCGATCCATTCGCTTGAAAATCTTCCCCCTCCGCGGCTTTTTCCGGGAACCGGAGAAAGCTTGGAGGAACACGGTGCCCAGGGCGGATTGCTTAGTTGGAATCTAAAGCTTGTTCTTATTGTAAACGTCGAAGATCACCGCGGCCAGAAGCACAAGCCCCTTGATCACCTGCTGCCAGTCGATGCCAATTCCCAGGATGGACATGCCGTTGTTCATTACTCCCATGATGAAGGCGCCGACCACCGCACCCGGCACCTTTCCAACGCCTCCGGCGCCGAAGCACCCCCCGATGAAAACGGCCGCGATCACGTCCAACTCAAAGCCAACGCCCGCCTTGGGAATTTTCGATGGGCTGGATCAAGGTCGCTTTTCTCAAGAGGGAACTGCCGGGCGGCGGCGTTTCCCCGCGAAGGAAAGGGCTTCCTAAGGCTCAATTGCCGCAAACTCCCTGGCGGAAACTTCCGTAAGGATGTAATAATAGCTTAGATTTCTTCGACGTTCGACGAACTATGCAAACAATTCTGGTGTGATATGGCACAGAAGCGGAAACGCGAGGTGACGATTACCGACCTTGCAGCGGTGTGCGGGGTTTCTTATCAAACGGTCTCCCGGGCCATCAACGGTATGGAGGACATCTCGAAAGACACCCGTTCGCGCATCCTGAAAACCGCCAAGAAGCTGGGCTACCGACCCAATATGGCCGCCCGACACCTGGCGACCCGCCAATCAAAAGTCATCGGGATGATAACCTCGGACGTCAGTCTCTATGGCGCCACTCAGGTAATGGTCAGCATCGGACAGGCCGCTCGCGAAGCCGGCTATGCTCTGATGCTTGCCGAATCTCCCGAGGGCGACATCAACGAGATTCGTCGGGCCGTCGACGAGCTTTGCGCCCACCGAGTGGCCGGCATTCTGCTGTTTCAGGTGGGGGCCGATTTTCGCCTCCTTCGGGACTCTTTCAGAAACATCCCGTTCGTCGGTATCAATTCGGATCTTGGATGCGAGGTGCCTTCGGTGTTCGTCGATCAGAAGCAGGCCTTTGAGATCGTAACCGATCATTTGATTCAGCTCGGTCACACGCAAATCGCCCACATCAGCGGGCCGCAGGACAGTTTTGTGGCTCGCCAACGCTATCAAGGATGGCTGGCCGCCCTCAACCAGGCGGGGCTGAAACCGGGTCCGCTAGTGGAAGGCGACTTTTCTGCGAAGTCCGGTTTCGCGGCGGCCGAGCGCTTGATCGCAGAACACAAAGGGGCATTTACCGCCGTCGCCTCCGCGAACGATCAAATGGCGCTCGGAGCAACGCGAGCTTTTGAGGAAAGCAACGTCCACGTGCCTACGGACGTCTCCATTGTCGGTTTCGACAACATGCCGGAAGCGGCGTTCTTTAGGCCGCCGCTTTCCACGATAAAGCATGATCTCGCGCGAATCGGGCAATTGGGGGTCCAAAGCTTGATCGAACAGTTGAATGGAAACGCATCCTTTCCGAGAACTCAGCGGATCGAAGCCACTCTGGTGGAGCGGCTCAGTTCAAAATCGCCGCTCTCCTTGTCCGCCCGGCGCGATCCTGCCACCGTGCCATCCCCCCACCGTTCCGATCCGATTCCCACCGACCGGCCTGCGAACAACACCGTCGAAAACCGCGACCTGGCGCGCGCGAAATCGTCGCGACGGAGAAATAAGACGGGGTTCGGCGGCGACCGTTGAACGGAAAGCGCCGACCAGGGCGAAGCCTCAAGAATCCCGCTTCTCCAGATGCGCTCCGTGACCTGATTCCCAACCACTTTCCCCAGGAGCAAGGAAGTCCCTGAAAAGCCTTTGCATCGGCGAAGCGGTTGTGCGAGGTTCCGTGAACGTTCACGATAAACCTTGCAGATTCGCCTTCCCAGATTGCAATGCGACCCCAGATTGGAGAAATCCTTGTGCGGCTCCGCCAGGAGGGAGCGCGCTCGATCGGGAGGTTAGGGGGCATCGCCTTCGGCATGCGTCTTCCGGAACTTTCGAGTAGAGCATGAGCACAGCCTTGAATGCTCAGGGACCAGAGGGTCGCGCCGAATCGTTTCGGAGGATCGCGGATCATATTTTCCCGATGCATCGGGCTGAAAGGACGCGAGCAAACGAGATCGCGGGCAAGCTCGAGCGACTGATCACTGAGTATGCCTTGAAAAACGGCGAATACATGGGAACCAAGGAGACTTTGCGCCGCCGTTTCCAGGTTTCTCCGGCACGATGAACGAGGCGGTAAGGATCTTGGAAACTCGCGGGCTCGTTGAGATGCGGCGTGGATTGAGGGGTGGAATTTTTGTGTCGACCGGTCCTGCGCGGGTTTTTCTTAAGCACGCCGTTCACAGCTTTGAAGCCAAGGCGACGCTTGTGGAGTATTGCTGGTCGGTGTTCAGTCAACTCGAACCGCTCGTGGTGGCGGAGGCCGCGCGAAAGGCAAACGCCGATTCAGTCGCCGAACTCAACGCGTTGGCCGCGAGAATGGCGGCGGCTGCCGAGGACTCGGTTGAGGCCCTCACGTGGAGCCGGCTTCTGTTTCGCAGAATCGCAGAGATGGGCTCGAATCCGTTGTTGACTGCGATTTACACGGGTCTCCTTGACCTTTTGGAACAGGAAAATCCTCCGCCTGCGGTTCTTCGGCGGCTCGTTGCCCGAAGTCAGCGGGCTGTTGCGGTGATCGGGTCGGGAGACCTCGAGCGAGTCGGTCTCCCGGCGGAGTCAGATCGATTTGCCACGAATATTAGTGAACTCCGCGGTTAAGAGAGTTACGAAAGGGTCTGCGGGTGTCGTTCGTTGTTGAGCAGCAACCGGCAGGCTTGGAAATGAATCGTGATTCGAAATCGACGGAAGACAGCCGATGAGCGCGATATCTCAATCTGTGGCTTGGTGGTGCTACGTTCCCGAGAAGCTCTCCCCGGAGCAATTCGTCCAGGCGGCGGCCGAAGCGGGCTATCAGGCGATCGATCTTGTGCCCCCAGACTATTTCTCGCTGGTCGCCGATCACGGCTTGGAAATCTCTGCCATTGCCGGGCACCAACCGCTTGAGATCGGGCTCAATCGGGTCGACCTGCATGATCGCCTCGAGGAGGAAATCCGGACCAGCATTGAAAACGCGAGGCGGCTTCGGACGCCGAATGTGATCTGCTTCAGTGGAAACCGCGATGGTCTTGACGACGTCAAGGGGCTTGAGGCAACCGCCGCCGGGCTTCGCCGCGTGGCGCCATTTGCGGAAGAAGCAGGAGTAACGCTGGTGCTGGAGCTACTAAATAGCAAGGTGGATCATCCAGACTATCAAGCAGACCACACCGACTGGGGGGTAAAGGTGTGCCAGGCGGTCTCTTCGCCGCGGGTCAAACTCCTTTACGATATCTATCATATGCAGATCATGGAAGGTGACATTGTTCGCACAATCCGTGCTCATTACCAGATGATCGGCGAGTACCACACGGCCGGCAATCCGGGCCGTAACGACTTGGACGAAACCCAAGAACTTTACTATCCCCCGATCGTGCAGACGATCAAGGAGACCGGCTACCGAGGTTACCTTGCCCACGAGTTCATCCCAAAAGGAGATCCGATCCTCGCCTTGCGAAAAACCTTCCAGCAATGCCAACCGTTGCTGTGACACACCAACGCGAAAAGTGAGCGGCCTTTCGCCCTTTGAGCATCTCGACGAATGAAGATCGTCGTCATAGGCGGGAATGGGCACATCGGAACATACCTCGTCCCGTGGCTGGTGAGGGCCGGGCACGAGGTGATCAACGTTTCGCGCGCTCAGGCTCAGCCGTACCAGGCGGATCCCGCGTGGCGCGAAGTGCGGCAGGTTGTCGCCGATCGAAATGCCGAAGATGCCGCGGGACTCTTTGGGCAACGCATTCTCGAATTGGAAACGGACGTGGTGATCGACCTGATTTGTTTCTCGCTCGAAAGCGCCCGGGGACTTGTGGAGCGTCTGCGAGGACACGTGCAACACTTTCTGCATTGCGGGACGATCTGGGTTCTCGGGCACAGCGTGGAAGTTCCCGCCGGCGAGGAAACGCCTCGCCGCCCGTTCGGGGAGTACGGAATCCAAAAATCCGCCATCCAAGACTACATTTTGAATCAAGCTCGGCGCCATGGCTTTCCCGCGACCGTCGTGCAACCCGGTCACATCGTAGGGCCCGGGTGGGTGCCGATCAATCCCGCGGGCAACCTCGATCCCGGCGTTTTTACGGGGCTTGCTCAGGGATCCGAGCTGTCGCTGCCGAATTTCGGCATGGAGACTCTGCATCATGTTCACGCCGAGGATGTCGCGCAATGCTTTGTCCAGGCGCTGGCGAACCGGAGCGTGAGCATCGGCGAGGCCTTTCACGCCGTCTCGCCCGCTGCGCTCACGCTTCGAGGCTACGCGGAAACCGTTGCGGGTTGGTTCGGCAAGCCTGCCAACTTGAAATTTCTGCCGTGGGACGTGTGGTGCAAGTCAGTCAGCGAGGAGTTTGCCGGGCAGACTTGGGACCATATTTCGCACAGCCCCAACGCCAGCATCGCCAAAGGCCAACGCCTGTTGAATTATCGCCCGCGCTTCAGCTCTCTCCAGGCGATTCGCGAGGCGCTTGAGTCTCTTATTCTCAAGGGGATCGTTCAGACCTGAATTCAGGCCGCCGCAGAAGACGGCTCGCTGTCCTCCCTTTCCGCCCTGTTGATCGCGTCGATCAAGATCCGGATCGTGCCGAAATCATGCTTGTGAGGCGTCAAGACGATGCGGTGATACTGCGCGAGGTGGGTATCGTTGGCTTCCTCCGGCAATGCGGCGCCCTGCACGATCTTGTCGGCCGCAAGGAGCGTATCAAAGTCCTTGTTAAGTTGTTCGATGGCCGATTGCCGCAAGGGGTGTGTGATCCTGATGACCATTCTCGTCTTCACCCACCGATAGGAATGGAAGTTGTGATAGAATTGAACGACCTCGCGGATCGTCTCCTCGACACTGTGAGTGATTTTGAAGAGGCCGAGGTCCGTCGGTGAAATAAGTTTCTGCTCGAGCAAGTCGTTGACCACAAATCGCCTCCAGGTCTCCCAATAGTGGCCGTTCGGCCGATCGAGCAAAACCATCGGCACGATGGGGCTTTTTCCTGTTTGCATCAGGGTCAGAACTTCACAACCCTCATCGTGAGTGCCAAATCCTCCGGGAAGCAAGACGAAGGCGTGGGTCTCCTTCACGAAATGAAGTTTGCGCGTGAAGAAATAGCGAAAATTCATCAGTTTCGGATCCCCGTGAATCGTCTCGTTGGCTCGCTGTTCGAATGGCAACCGGATATTGAGACCGAAGCTCTTCTCCGCGCCGGCCCCCTGCTGGGCCGCCCCCATTATTCCGTCCCCACCTCCGGTAATAACCATCCAGCCGAGTTCCACCACGCGCCGGGAAAATTCCCGTGCGAGCTTGTATTCTTCGGCCTCGGATTTTACGCGCGCGCTGCCGAAAACGGCTACTTTGCGAATTCCTTGATAGTTGCCAAAGATCGTTGAGGCGTGGCGCAACTCTCTCATGGCGCGATTGTATAGCTTCAGATCGGCAATCGCGGTCTTGTCTTTTCCGAATCTTATGACGTTCTCGACCATTTCCTCCAGAATTTCGGCCGGCCTTCCCTGAGCGACTTCGGCCACGAGACTCTTGATTCGGGGGTCCTTCACTTTTTCTTTCATAACAAAGCTTCCGCGCGAAGATTGGCGCAAGTCACATCCTTCCGGCTCAAGTTAAAATCAGAACCCATGATCATAGTCATTCGCCCCAGAGCGTCAAAAGAACAAATAGCCCAGGTCATCTCCGAGGTTGAAAAACTGGGCTACACGCCGGCTCCGATTCACGGGGTCGCCCAGACCGTGGTTGCGGCGATCGGAGACGAGCGCACCCATGCGAATCTCGAATCGCTGACCGCCTTGCCGCAGGTGGAAAGCGTCCTCCGCGTTCAAAAGCGCTACAAACTTGCCAGCCGGGAATCACACCCGGAAAATACTGTCGTCAACGCGGCCGGCATCGAAATCGGCGGCGAAAGATTTTGCCTGATGGCTGGGCCGTGTTCGGTCGAAAGCGAAGAGCAACTTCTCAGCACCGCGTCGACAGTCAAGGAGGCGGGCGCTACTGTCTTGCGGGGAGGCGCTTACAAACCGCGTACTTCTCCTTACGAATTTCAGGGACTCGGCAGGGAAGGCCTCCGATTGCTGGCCCTCGCCCGCGAGAAGACAGGTCTCCGCATCGTCACGGAAGTGCTCAGTGAACGGGATGTCGAGCATGTCGCGGACGTCGCGGACATCCTTCAAATCGGCGCCCGAAACGGCCAGAATTTTCAACTCCTCATCGAAGCGGCCAGAAGCGGAAAACCGATCCTCCTCAAGCGCGGCATGAGCGAACGCATTGAAGAATGGCTGCTTGCCGCCGAGTACATCATGGCGCATGGCAACCCCAACATCCTTCTCTGCGAACGGGGTATCCGGACATTTGAGACCTACACGAGGAACACACTTGATCTCGCGGCGGTTGCGGTCGCCAAGAAGGAGTCACATCTGCCGGTGGTCGTAGATCCGAGCCAGGGTTGCGGCCGGGCTGATCTGGTGATCTCTCTCTGCTGCGGCGCGGTGGCAATGGGCGCGGACGCGTTGCTTGTCGAAGTGCATCCAAAACCCGCGGAGGCCCTGAGCGACGGCCAGCAACAGATCGATTTCGAGTCGTTTCGAACCCTCGCGCACGCTATCCGGCCGTTTCTCGCTGCCGCCAACAAGCTCGGATAACCGGGCAGCGCGCTCCGGCAATTTTCATTAGCCGACGCTTCCGGGACGAGGTCCATGCCCTCGCGGCTTTTTCCACGTTGCCGCCAACTCTCTCCGGGCGCGCAGGTTCTTGACCCCCTCCGCGCGGTCAGAGAGTCAGGCCTTCCTCTCGGTCAGCTATTCTGCTCGTAGAATTTCTCCCCGATTCTGACTTTCGATTTCCCGTTGGCGACCCGCCATTTATTGGTGTCGCGAAGCGAATAGATGCAGCCGCAGTATTCCTGCATGTAAAAATGCTCGCGCTTGGAAATCTCCACCATCCTCTGCGAGCCGCCTTTTTTTCGCCAGTTCAAGGTCCAGTAGGTGATCCCGGGGTAGTGCGACGCGGCACGTTCCCCGCACAAGTTAATCTGTTCAAAGTTCTTCCACCGGGAGATTCCGAGGCAGCTAGTAATGACGGGAAAGCCATTTTCATGCGCGTAAAGGGCCGTCCGTTCAAATCGCATATCAAAGCACATTGTGCAGCGGGCGCCCCGTTCCGGCTCCCACTCGAGGCCCTTTGCCCGGGCGAACCAATTCCCGGGATCATAGTCCGCGTCGATAAAGGGAATTGAACGCTGGCTCGCGAACCGGATGTTTTCGGACTTGCGCAACTCATATTCCTCGCGCGGGTGAATGTTCGGATTGTAGAAATATATGGTCAGATCGAAGCCGGAGGCGTGCATCGCTTCGATCACCTCGCCCGAGCATGGCGCGCAGCATGAATGCAAAAGCACTCTTTTGTCCCCCGTCGATGTCGAAAGGACGGGACGGCGAAATTCCTTCAGCGAGAGCGGCGGGGACATCGCATTACTTTTCGGGCATAAATATTTTTTCGTCAAATAGCGTGACGCGAGGTGTCGAAATTGTCACTGAGGAACGGCCTGCAACGGCTGTGGACCGCATTTTGAAGTCGGCGAAAGGTTTCCAGCCGCATGGCGTCAGCCTGCGGAGACCTGTGCACGCGGGAACCCTGTAACAATCGGTATTGCACGGCGTATGATGATGAGCATAGATGTAGGGAATCACAACGAAGCCGTGATAACGAAAGTCGTGATTTGCGCGGGCTTGGCCCTGGTCGCCGCAATGTCCGCGGTAAACGCGGGCTCTCGGGCAAGCGTTTCCGTTCGTTCGTGGTGTCCACCGGTTCGACCCGTTTGTCCTGTATCCCCTCAAATCGTTTACGGCCCCTGGTTCCCCTGCAATTGTCCCGCCTTGTGCAACTGGTTCGCTTTGCCGGCGGGTTTTAGCAACATCTCGACGGGCTTTGTTTACGGCGAGCCTAGCGTTTACCGCGTTCCCGAGCCTGTGATCCTGGAGCAACCGGTCGTTCAGTATCCGGGAACCGCCTTCCGCTGGCGGTATTGATTTCCCCCGCAGAAGTGCGGCCTTCCTTGGAGTTGCAACCCCGAGGAGGGCCGCCTCTGTTTTCACTTGGCGTTGAACTTGCGCGACATCCCCGTTGACAAAGCGCCGCGAAAAACTGAATTAAGAAAACTGGGATCCCTCCCATGTTGGTGACCGTAGCTCAATGGTAGAGCTCCAGATTGTGGTTCTGGCTGTTGCGGGTTCGAGCCCCGTCGGTCACCCTTCTTCTTTTTGAGGGGAAATTGCTCTGCCCACCGCATCAATAAAGGATATGCTGGCATTTTCCGCCCCGGGGAATATTGCAAGTTCTTGGCAATCCGTTGCAAAAAATTTGCCACTGGTTGTCACCAGATTGGAAGGTCTCCTTCCAACGCGCAACGGGAACGCAGCGCCTTTGACTTGACTTCTGCCTGCGCTTTCCAATAAACGGCCAAGGTAGAGAGGTCGCTTTGGGCACGACGATCATTGGCGCTCGATTGCAGGACGAAAACGAAGATGATTTTCTCGTTATCAGTGTTCCTTGGGAGCGCATCGCGACTTTGGATGGGGCAGGCGAGACTTTTATGGCCTTCAGTAATTTTCCGTTTTCCCAAAGTCTTCCCAAGTCGCCATCCTGATGGGCGGCGGGTATATCTGGGTGACAATTCATTAACGGCGATATGCGAATCGAGACTGGGCCAGAATCCAAACTGGCAAGAGATTCTCGTTTCATTCCAACGGGAATCAGAATAGTAGATCTTGACGCACCGCGCGTTTCCTGCTCCCCTCGCCGCATTCGCTGCGAAAACAGCGGCTCAGCCCATGTTCCACGCCCCACGAGTCATGTCTTTTCTGAAACTCATTGCTTGCTGCTTGGTGTCGCTCGTGCTGTTTCTCGCTGTCGTCATCGTGGCATCAAGCGACGACGAGAACCCACGAGGAGATGCTTTCGCCGGGGCACTCATTTTTTTTATGGTCGCAACTGTATCGTATGGATATTGGACCGGCTTGGATTGGGGCAAGCCACCGGGACGGCGTTGATGCCGAGAATCCGGGCTGCGACTTGGGAAGCAGTTGAGAAGGCTCAGCGAACTTCTTGACGCTTTCGCCTGTTTCCTGGTTCTCTCGCCTCGTTCGCTGTGCAACCAGCGGGCCGCAATTCGCAATCCGGCGACTCACAGGCGCCTAACGCGGCGAATTCCGTCAGCTGGTAAAAAGTCTCCAGATTCGGACAAGGAATGGCGTTCGCCTCTGCGCGATTTGGGCGAGGCCCTACGAGTCCTTTTCGAGATCATCGGGCACATCCGCATTTTCCTGATATTGACCTTCGACAATAAGAACACGCCTCCTATAGGGCTCGGACGAGGTTATAGCCTCGCTCTTTGTTTTATTCGTATCGTGCTGAAACCTTCGCATCGATCAAAAAACGGAACAGATATACCTCAATCAGTCCACGCAGCTACGGTCGGCAGTAACGGGACTGCTCATTCGGAAAAGACTAGACGGTAAACTCCCTCGGCGGAGGAAGGCTGAAGAAGACGCCGCATGGTGGACCATAGACGCGGAACTGTTCACCATCGATGACACTTTCGTCGTGTTCCTTAAGGACAACGAACCGCCTGTTTCCATTGTCGGGAGGCTTTACAACCTGAACTGGATCGCGAAACATCCTTGAATCAAACGACTTAGCAACTCCCAACTTGAGAAACTTTATCTGAGAGAAAGTGACCGTGTCGCTTTACAAAATTCGGGTTTCAACTCCGCTCTTCGTGCCCGGATTTTTGAACCTGATCGAAATTTCAAGGCATATATGCCGTTTGATTTAAGGGACTTATTTCGGTCACTGACGAACAGCGTCTATCGTTGGCATGAACGCTGCTGCTAATCTCTGTCGTCGGACCAATCCCCAAATTAAGTTTAAAAATGTTCAAAACCCGCCGCTCTTGGTGCCCTTCTAGCGATGACACTTGCATTAAATGTAAATGCCAAAAGCGACAAGGAAGAGAAAGATAAGAAAGATAAAGACAAGAAGGACAAGGTGGAGGTGTGGACTCGCTTCCGGACACGAATTCGGGCAAACCTTACTCCGTTCCTGATACCGGCTCCACGATTGCTCTTCTAGCCTTTTCCGTTGCTCTACTCGCATTGTCGCAGCGCAAGATTTCCCGAGCTGAGTAGCGCACTCGGTTTGGCTAAAAAACCGCCTCCGTTTCCGCGTCGTTGTGCTGGTAAGCAGCGTGTTACCCGGCATTCTGGCGCTTTCGCTGCTGGTCAAGTCTCGCCTTCGTGGGTGAAGGCGATCTTGTATCTCATCTCGCAACTTGAATCGTTTGAAAATCAAATCGCTTTTCAAGCCATTCCCAGCAAGCTTCTCTATCGCTTCTTGGATCTGGTGGCGTCGGCAGCTCCTCGACACAGACAATTCCGATAGCTTCGGGCTGGCGCTTGCCAAACCCTTTGGCTCTTGACGATTTCTTAAGAGATCTGAGAGCCAGGGCCATGAACCTTTGTTTTCGTGTGTTGTCATAAATGGGTTTCGCGAAATATTTTGGTTTTGCTCTCGATTAAGATTTCTTTGAGAGCTCGCACAACTGCCCTGGAATGGGTGGTTTTGATAGCTTTCTTACCGCCCCACCATGCCGCCGAGAGAAGGGGAAGCGCTCATTCCGTCTCTCCGCTATCCCCTCCGGTCGTTTCTGCCGACAAAACGTCACCTTGAGCTTTCTGGCGCGATTGCTCGGCCTCTCTGTCCCTCTTGCACTTCAACAATTGCTTTCGCAATGCAGCTCGTTCCCTGGCATCGAAAACAGCGAAGGCAACTCGAGGATGGTTCCGCGTGGTCGGATGAACATCGACTGAGATTAGCAAGACGCCGCCCGTTTTGTGTTCGACGAGTTGCTGGATATACGGTCCCAGTTCTTCCCGTTGCTGGGGACTGAACCAAAGAGGAATGAGATTGTGCTCACTCATCCCTTGATTTCCTCCAACGCAATTAGGGTCGGACAACGGTCCGTCCAGTCCAGTATACAGATATACTATTTCCGGACTTATCGGATAGGTCCGTAGTCCAGAGTCCTCGGCGAAATCTGCGAGGCCATGAGAGTTGAGGTTCCAGAAAACCTCATAGTGTGGAACCTCCGCGGCCATGCGACCGACGCGGCAACGATCCTGCCCATGATATGACTCAGCATGAGCAAGCGGGGGCGTTCAGTGTTGAGATGCAGGCAACCGGGAGAGGTGCGGGAAACCGTGGCATTGCACAACCTTTTCCTTCGTGTCATCAATCCAAGAAAATGTTGAAATTGCTTGGCAGCCAAACCCTTTACATTGTTTCGAGAATTGGCGATTTCGCCTTATTTACCGGAACGTCCTTTGGTGCTGCGGTAAAGTCCAGGAGGTTGGCGCGGCGCATCGTTCGGGCGGTCTACGAGCAGGGCGCACTCTGTTTGCCTGTGGTCCTGATTGTGGGGATGTTTACCGGTTTGGTCCTCGGATTGCAGGGTTACTACGTTCTCAATCGCTTTGGTTCGGAAGGTTTGCTGGGAGCGCTGGTTTCGCTCAGCCTGGTCCGGGAAATGGCACCCGTGCTCACTTCTCTGGTCCTTGTGGGACAGGCAGGCTCCGCGCTGGCGGCCGAACTCGGCATCCAGCGAAACAGTGAGCAGATCGTGGCGCTGGAGACGATGGGGGTAAGCAGTCACGGTTATCTGGTGGCACCCCGCTTGATTGCCGCTCTTTTCGTGTTTCCGATTCAAACGGCGCTTTTCGTAGCGATTGGCTTGTGGGGCGGCAGTTTGTCCGGTTCCCTCCTCCTTGGTGTGGATCCAGGAGTTTACTGGTCGTCTGTAGAGCGCGCTGTAGAATCAAAGGACGTGAGGGAATCCTTTATGAAAGCGGCCACGTTTGGCCTTTTGACCATCAGCGTTTGCGCCTACCACGGCTTCAACGCCCATCGCTGCCGGTCGGCGGTCGGCGCCCGGGCCGTCAGCGCGTCCACCACCCGGGCAGTGGTGCATTCCAGCATCATCATCCTGGCGGCGGACTACGTTATTACCTCGTTTCTGGTATGATTGCGGATACCGTCCGACAAGATTTTCTGCTTCACGTCGAAAACTTGCACAAACGCTTCGATGACCATGTCGTCCTGGCGGGCGTCGGACTCAACGTGGCGCGCGGCAGTGTCTTTACGGTGCTTGGTCCCAGCGGCGCCGGCAAATCTGTATTCCTCAAGTGTCTGGCAGACGTCATGCAACCTGATGCCGGACGGATCTGCTTTGACGGGCGTCCTCTGAGTTTCACCGATCCCGCGGCGCGTGCGGAGTTTCGCCGGCGTTGCAGTTTTCTCTTTCAAAGCAATGCGCTCTTCGATTCGTTGTCGGCCTTGGAGAATGTAGCGCTACCGCTTGAACAGACGACCAATCTCACGGACGATGAGATTCGCGCACGCAGCCTCGAAGCCCTGCGACAGCTTGAAATTGATGACCACAGCAATCGCTACCCCGGACAGCTTTCTGGCGGCATGCAAAAGCGTCTCGCCCTGGCGCGCGCGATCGTCACCCGGCCGGAACTCGTGTTCTTCGACGAACCAACTGCCGGTCTCGATCCGCTGCGCCGCAATGCCGTTTTTGCCATGATCGCAAAATATCAGCGCCAGTTCGGTTTCACCGCGCTCATCGTCACCCACGATGTGGTTGAAGCCGTGGTCGCCAGCGACCGTGTCGCGCTCCTGGATCAGGGTCGGATATGCTTTGAAGGGACTCCCGCCGAATTCTCCGCTTCCACCAACGCCATTGTGTGCGGTTTCCGTGACAGTGCCGAGGCGCTCGAAAGTTCCCTCTCCGCGATCCGCCGCGGGGAGAACGTTGATTCCGACGACTCGTGAAACAGACCAGGCTGGAGCTTTTTGTTGGAATCTTTGTCCTGCTGGGACTCGCCGCGGTCGCTTACCTCACGATGAAACTCGGCTCGGGATCGCTGGTTGGAGGCAATACCTATCTCATTGAGGCTCGGTTTTCCAATGCCGGCGGCTTGCATAGCGGCAGCAGCGTGCTAGTGGCGGGCGTAACCGTCGGGCGCGTGGAGGGGGTCCGGATAGATCCCGCGGATTACAGCGCGATCGCGACATTGCGAATCCCAACCGAGCTCCGGCTTCCGACGGATTCCATGGCCTCGATCAGAACCAGCGGACTGATCGGCGACAAGTATGTCTTCCTCTCTCCGGGCGCGGATGATACTTATCTAAAGCCCGGGACAAGGATTACGATGACGGAATCGTCGGTCGATCTTGAGTCCTTGATTGGCAAGATGGCTTTCGGCAGTGTCGATAAGGAAGCAGACCAAAAACCCCCACCGTGAAACCAGCCCCCCTTCTTCTTCTTCTTCTCGCCCCTTTGCTCCTGCATAGCGCGACATTCGCAACGAGTGCCGATGCGGAAAAGCGCCTTCAAGTTGCGGTTAACGAAGTCCTCGCCGTCGCGGATCGGACTTCCACTGGCAGCGGGTTGGCGGGTAACTTGCGTCCGGTTCTACAAAAGTACGTCAGCTTTGAGGCGATGACCCGCCGGGCGGTCGGGCCAGGGTGGCGCCAGTTTACGGAGGATCAGCAAAAGGAAGCCACTCAGCTCTTCACAACCTTGATCATCCGCACTTACAGCGGAAAGCTGACCCCAGGCGAGTATCCGATTATCAAATTCAAAGCCGCGTCGGCTCCGGCGCCCGGCCGCGTCGAGGTCCCCACCACCCTGCTTTATCGGGGCAGTCAATACAGTGTGACCTATCGCATGGAGGAGGCCGAGGGATGGCGGATTACCGATGTCGTCATTGAAGGGGTGAGCCTGATCGCCAACTACAGAAGCCAATTTGATGCCCAATTTAAAAAAGGCGGGTCGAGCGCGGTAGTTAACGCGCTATCTGAATGCGTGGCCCATCCGCAATGAAACGCGCGCGATTCCTCCTTCTTCTTCTTGTGATGGCGCACGCCTCGCTCCTGACGAGCTGTACTTCCGCTCCCCGAAAGAAGACAGACCCGTCTCTTTCTACGGCGGTTCGGGGCAATAAGGTCAAGGCGAAACCAGTCAAAGTGGAGAACCACGATGGGGAGGAATACGCTGCGGCGTCGGTGGCTGATCCGTTGGAGCCTCTCAACCGTGCCACGTTCTGGCTAAACGACGGGATCTACACCATCGCTTTGCGCCCGATTTCCAAGGGCTACGAAAAAGTGGTGCCCAGACCGGTGCGAGAAAGCCTCGACAACGTATTCGAGAACGCGAAGTTTCCTGTTCGTTTCATTAATAACGCTTTGCAAGGCAACTTCAGGCGAGTGTTGCTGGAGACCGAAAAGTTTTTGGTCAACAGCGTCATCGGGGTGGGGGGTATCGTTCGCCAGTCCGATCATTTCCCAGCGTTGGCGGAGGTTCCCCCTGCAGACACTGGTCAGACGTTCGCAAAATGGGGGATCCGCAATGGTCCCTATATTGTGCTGCCCTTGCTCGGTCCCAGCACTCTGCGCGACACCGTTGGATTCGCGGGAGACTATTTCCTGAACCCAGTGAATTGGGTGACCATCGTATATGGCGGTTGGACTTGGCTGATCGCGGTTCCTTCCACCAACGGCCTGCGCGCCTTGCCTCATCAGATCAACACCTACGATTCAGTTACCAAGAACGCTCTGGATCGCTACCTGGCAGCACGCAGCTCCTACATCCAGTACCGTAACGAGGTCGCTTTGAAGTAAAGCGGACCACCAGCCCCGCTCGTCGCGCACGGAAACGGACCTTGGTTTGAGGATGGCATGAACGATGGCAAAACCCTTCGGGCGCCCAAGCTAATATTGCTCCTTTCTTGGACCGCCGGGACCTTTTCTGCCTTCGCTGTCTCACAGCGGCTGTAAGATCCAAGTGACCGGTTTCGCGTGAAAAGCGGCACTCCTTAGACAATCGTCAAGTCAGGGTTAAAAGCCGAGAACGATCTTACCGAAATGAGAACCGCCGGCCATGTAACCGAGAGCATTCCGGGCTTCCCCGAAGGAAAACGTTCTGTCGATGACTGGCCTCAGCCGGTTGACAGCGATCGCCCGATTCATTCTCTCGAACATTTCGCGCGAACCGACGAAAATACCTTGAAGGCGCACTGATTTCATCATTACCCGGACTGGGTCGAATCCGCTACCTTCCGCAAGCACGCCGATCAGGCAGACCCGTCCACCCACACGCACAGCATTCAGCGATCTCTGCAGCGTTCCGGCGCCTCCCCACCTCGACCACGTGATCGATCCCGATCCGATCGGTAAGCCGTAGAACCTGCTTGTCCCAATCCGGGGTCGCCTTGTAGTTGATCACCTCGTCGGCCCCCAATTCGCGGACCTTTGCCAGCTTCTCATCGCTGCTGGAAGTCGCAATCGCTCGCGCCCCGTGGAGTTTCGCCAATTGGATAGCGAAGGTCGAAACTCCGCCCGTACCCAAGGTCAGAACCGTATCGCCAGATTTGACTCCCCCAAATTCGACCAGCGCGTGCCAGGCGGTCACCGCGGCGCAAGGCAATGTGGCGGCTTCATTGAAGGAGAGATGCTCGGGAATCCGAACCAAACCTTTCTCATGAAACACCCCGTATTCGCGCAAGACGCCGTCCAGATCTCCGCCGCCAAGCGCACTGCGCCCTTTCTGCCATGACGGCCCGCCTTCAAGCCAGTCCTGCATGAAGATTGGACATACCCGATCGCCGATTTTCCATTGGGTAACGTTCTCGCCGATCGCCACAACCTCGCCAGACCCGTCCGACAGCGGTATCGCTGGAAATTTGGCGTTCGGGTTGTAGAAACCTTTTCCAAACAGGACGTCGCGGTAGTTCAAAGAGGCCGCATGAAATTTCACGACGACGGCTCCGGCGGTGGCCCGCGGCTCGTCCCGCTCGGCGGGAACAAGATTCTCAAGTCCAAAGGCGCGGTACTCGAAGACTTTCATTCGTCTTGAATTCAGTAAACTCGCTCCAGGAGTTTGACCAATCGATTGTAAGATGTCGTGATATATTCGCCAATTCGGGGTTTTTCATGCCTTCACAGGTTCTTGCCAAATTTCGCGAAGCTGGCACGCCGCTCGGCGCCGACGAGGTGTTCGCTTTCATCGCTGGGGCCTGCCCCTCAAAGGATTACCGGGGCCGGAGGGTCCTCCTAATCGTCCCCGACTCGACACGCACCGCGCCGATCGATCTCTTCTTCAAGGCGCTGCACGAACAACTCGCGCAGGTGACCGCGGCCCTCGACGTCATGGTGGCTCTCGGCACGCATCCGCCGCTGACCGAAGAGGCCATTTGCCGCCGTCTGGGCATCACGCCGGAGCAACGAAAAGGGCGCTACCGAAACGTGAATCTGATGAACCACGACTGGCAGGATCCCGAGGCGTTGGTTTCGTTGGGCAGCATTCCGTCGGACGAAATCGCCGACCTGTCCGGAGGCCTGTTCGCTTTGGACGTTGACGTCCGGATCAACAAAAAGCTCTTTGATTATGACCAGCTCATGATTCTGGGCCCGGTGTTCCCGCACGAAGTCGTCGGGTTTTCCGGGGGCAACAAGTATCTCTTCCCAGGCGTTAGCGGACCCGAAATTCTAAACTTTTTCCATTGGCTGGGCGCGGTCGTCACCAATCCCCGGATTATCGGAAACAAGTGGACTCCGGTGCGCAAAGTTGTCGACCGTGCCGCTGCGATGGTCAACGTGGCGAAGCTCTGTTTCTGCATCGTCGTCGAAGGGGCCGATCTTGCAGGAGTGTTCGCCGGCGAGCCGGAAAGCGCCTGGTCCGAGGCGAGCGAGCTTTCGCGCAGGCTGCACATTGTCTATAAGGAAAAGCCCTTCTCCACGATCCTCTCGTGCGCCCCAAGAATGTACGATGATCTCTGGACCGGGGGGAAATGCATGTACAAACTGGAGCCGGTCCTGGCCGACGGCGGTGAACTGATCATCCATGCCCCACACATCTCGGACGTTTCCTCCATGCATGGCCGCGTGATCGAAAAGATAGGCTATCATTGCCGGGACTATTTTCTAAGCCAATGGGACAGATTTAAGAACTATCCGTGGGGAATCCTGGCTCATTCAACCCACGTCCGCGGAATCGGAACCTTTGAAAACGGCGTCGAGCACTGCCGGGCAGCCGTCACGCTCGCCACCGGAATCCCTCGCGAGACCTGCGCCAGGATTGGCCTTCGCTATCGCGACCCGAATTCCATTGACCCGGAGGACTTTGCCGACCGCGAAGAAGAAGGAGTTCTTCTCGTTCGAAGGGCCGGCGAAATGCTCTATCAACTCAGAGAGGCGGCCCCCTGGTCGCGATGACCCGGGAAATTTGACCGGCCGCGGGAACCCAAGATCAATTTTTCGAATAACTCATGAGCCAACCACAAAGAAAAATCACCTTCATCGGAGCCGGAAGCACCGTTTTTGCCAAGAACCTCATTGGAGACATCCTGTCGTTTCCTGAGCTGGCGGACTCCGAAATCTGCTTGTTCGACATCGACGAGAATCGGCTGAAGACGTCGGAAATTGTTGCCCAGCGCATCGCCCGCACTCTGGGCGCCACCGGCCGCATCGAGAGAACCACCGACCGCTCCCGCGCATTTGACGGCGCGTCTTATGCGATCAACATGATCCAGGTCGGGGGCTATCGTCCTTGCACGGTTACCGATTTTGAGATTCCCAAACGCTACGGTTTGCGGCAGACGATCGCGGACACGCTCGGGATTGGCGGAATAATGCGAGCCGTGCGCACGATCCCGGTCCTCATCGCCATGGGCCGGGACATGGAGCGGCTCTGCCCGGAAGTTATTCATCTCAATTATGCGAACCCGATGGCGATGAATTGCTGGGCTCTCGACGAGGCGACGACTGTCAAAACCATCGGACTTTGCCATAGCGTACAGTATACGGCCGGGGAGCTTTCCCACGACATTGGTGTGCCGCTCGAACAAATCAACTACGTCGTTGCGGGGATCAATCACCTGGCATTTTTTTTGCGCTTTGAGCGGAACGGGCTAGATCTCTACCCGGAAATCGAGCGCGTCGTTTCCGAAGGGAGAATTCCGGATGGCAATCGCGTCCGCTACGACATTTTCCAGCGCCTCGGATACTTCGTCACCGAGTCGAGCGAACATTTTTCCGAGTATGTACCCTGGTACATCAAACAAGGACGCGAAGACCTCATCGGGAAATTCGACATTCCGCTGGACGAGTATCCGCGCCGCTGCGAAGCACAAATGGCTCAGTGGGAGAATCTACGGCGCAAGCTGGAAAATTCCGACGAACCCATTGAGATAAGGCGCAGCGTGGAGTACGGATCGTTGATCATTCACAGTTTGGAGACGGGTACTGCCCGGGTGGTCTACGGCAACGTGCCGAATAACAGCCTCATTGAAAACCTTCCCGCAGGCTGCTGCGTTGAAGTCCCCTGCGTGGTTGACAAGAACGGCATCCAGCCGGTTCGGATCGGGCGGATCCCCTCGCAACTCGCCGCGCTCATGCAAACCAATGTCAATGTGCAGGCCCTGGCTGTAGAAGCGGTGCTCAAGGGGGATCGCAACCTTGTATATCACGCGGCGATGTTCGACCCGCACACGTCTGCCGAACTTGACCTCGATCAAATCAGCGCGCTCGTGGACGAGTTGATCGCCGCCCACGGAGAGTGGATTCCTGAAGCGCTCCGACGGGATACGGCGAAGTCAAGAAGAGCGTGAAAATTCCCAAGCAACGCCTTCTCAGCGATGCTTCCGGGAGATCAAGACTGAGAACGATAGCCGGAGCGCCGATGAACTTTCACGGCGATAGAGACAGCGCTCTGGATGTCCCGGAGAATTCATGGTTCTTGCGACCGTCCGGGTGCGGAAATCCAAGCCCGCGGAGGAACATTGAATATCGAATCTAACCCTTTTTCGACTCGCTCAGGCGTCCAGACGCCGAAGAAATGAAATTCTGAAGGAGGATGAAAACCAGCACAAGCATCCCCACGACGATACGCGTCCACCACGTGTTGAGATTGCCTTGGAAGGTGATAAGAGTCTGAATCAATCCGAGAATCAGCACACCCATCGCGGTTCCTGCCATGAATCCGACGCCGCCGCTCAACAGCGTGCCGCCAATCACCACGGCGGCGATGGCATCCAGTTCAAGCCCAACGCAGGATGCCGGATCACCCGATTGGGTGTAGAACGTGTAGACGACTCCGGCCAGCGCCGAGCAAAATCCCGAGACGGTGTAGGTAAAGATCTTCGTCCGTCCCACGGGAAGCCCCATGAGAGTGGCGGATTGCTCGTCGCCGCCCAAGGCGTAAATATAGCGGCCAAACGGCGTGTAGTGGGCGACTACCAGAGCCACAAGGAGAATCACTATATAACACGTAGCAGTGAATGGCAGGCTAACGTGCTCGCCTAGGCGGATAGCAAGGTCCTCGGTGATATGCTGGAGAAAGAAAGGATGCTCGATGCCGAGGGACTGCGGGTGCACGACAAAACCCATTCCTCTGGCCAGAAACATGCCGGCCAATGTCACAAGGAATGGCGGCAGCTCGAACCATCGTATCAGACAGCCCATCGCAGTTCCAAACAAGGCACCGATCGCCAAAGCGACAGCTATCGCGAAAAAGGGAGGTAGCCCATTCCCCACCAGCGATGCGATCAAAATGCTTGTAAATGCCACCGCCGCGCCGACGGACAGATCGATGCCGCCTGAAAGAATGACAAACGTCGCTCCGACAGCCGCAACCCCTAAAAAGGCGTTGTCCCCTATCAAATTAACGCCCACCCGCAGTGAACCGAAGTTTGGGAACGAAACGCAGCCAACGGTATAGAGGGCGAGGAGCACGAGCGCGGTTGCCACCAGAGAAATGTACTTTGAAGAGAAAGGCAGTTTCATGATGCCTTTCTGCGAAGGAGAGCACTCGCCTTTTGACGCAGCACAGTTGACTGAAGCAGACACACGGCCAAAATCGCGAGAGCCTTCGGCACCGGCGCGACATCAGCGCTTACATTGCGCATGTACATCGTCGTAGTGAGGGTCTGAATGAAAAGCGCTCCAACGATCGCTCCAACCAGGTAGAAGCGTCCCCCCGTGAGGGAAGTACCGCCAACGACTACAGCAAGAATAGCGTCTAACTCCAAAAAGAGACCCGCGTGATTGGCGTCCGCACATTTGATGTTCGAAGCAGCCACCAATCCAGCCAGACCAGCGCAGAAGCCGGAGAACACATAGACAAAGAACTTCACCTTCGCGCCGTTGACTCCCGCGTAAACACTCGCTGTCTGATTATCGCCAACTGCCTCGACGAACAATCCAATCGCCGTTTTTCGCGTCAGGACAACCGTGATTCCCAGCATTCCCAGACTCAACCAGACGGGGAACGGGAACCCAAAAAGGCTCCCGTTGCCCACATAGGTAAGCCGAGGGTCGGTGAAGGTAATGATTTGCCCTTCCGTAATCAGTTGCGCGACACCGCGGCCAGCGACCATTAAAATGAGCGTTGCCACGATTGGCTGAATCGTGAACGCTCCCACGAGCAAGCCGTTCCACGCGCCAGCAAGGAGTGCCACCGCCAGCGCCGCTGCGATGACCACCGCGAAAGGCACTCCCTCCATGTTGATAAGCTGCGCCGCGACCGCGCCGGCGATCGCCATGACCGCGCCCACCGACAAGTCCACGCCGCTGGTGGCGATGACCAGCGCCATGCCGAGCGCGAGAAGCATCACCTTTGAGCCGTGGTTGAGAATATCAATCAAAACTCCGTAGAGCCGGCCGTCTCGCACCTCGACCCGGAAGAAGCCTTCCGTGAAAACAAAATTGAAAAGCAAAAGCATTCCCAAACCCGCCAAGGGCCAGACCAGACTAGCCCACCAGCGTGTTTCTGCCTTCTGAGAAAGATCACGCACCGCCTTCGTGTCCCGCGATTGTGCGCATGATGATTTCCTCGCTGATCTGGTCGCCGGTCAATTCGCCCGCCTTGGTGCGGTCTCGCAACACAATGACTCGCTGCGAGTCGCGCACCACTTCTTCCAATTCCGAGCTAATGAAAAGAATCGCCAGTCCCTTTTCGCGCAACGTCTGCATCAGTTTCTCAATTTCTGCCTTGGCGCCCACGTCGATTCCCCGGGTGGGCTCATCAAGGATCAAAAAGCGGGGACGCATGGCCAACCAGCGAGCGAGGAGAACTTTCTGTTGATTCCCGCCGCTAAGGTTCATGACCGCTTGCTCGGAGCCGGGCGTCCGAATGCCAAGGAGCGCGATGAACTCGTCCGCGATCTCCTGTTGCCGGTTTCGCGAAAGTGCTTTCATTACGCCGCTGCGCGCCTGCAGCGCGAGAATGATGTTCTCGCGGACGGAAAGGTGCGGCACGATCCCTTCTACCTTGCGGTCTTCCGGAGTAAACGCGAAGCCTTCCCGAATCGCGTGGCGCGGCGAAGTAAACAACACCTTTCGCCCCTCCAAAAACATTTCGCCCGTTTGCGGTTTGTCGATTCCGAACAGCAGACGAGCAGTTTCTGTGCGGCCGGACCCCAGCAAGCCAGCCAAGCCGACGATTTCGCCCTTCCAAATCTTCATGTCCATCGGGGCAATCGAGCCCCGCCGGCCGAAATTTTTCACTTCCAGAAGTGTTTCCGCTTGGCGATCTGCTTCGGCCCGTTCGGCGGCCCGCCGCACCGACTCGAGCTGGACGATATTTTTGCCGATCATTCGGCTTACCAACTCAACTTTGGGCAGTTTCGCCGCCTCGTACTCGCCGACGAGCCACCCGTCGCGCAGCACCGTGATTCGGTCGCAAATCGCATAGACCTGATCCAGGAAATGAGTAACGAAGACGATCCCCATCCCTTCCGCCCGAAGCTTGCGGATGACCTTGAACAGCTCCCTCACTTCCAGGTCGTCAAGACTTGAAGTTGGCTCGTCCAGCACAAGCAGCTTCGCGGAAACGTCCAAAGCGCGCGCGATCGCAACAAGTTGCTGCACGGCAATTGAACAGACGGACAGCGGCTTTGAGACGTCCAACTTCAAATCCACCCGGGCGAGCGCCGCTTCTGCGCGGCGAGCAACTGCTCGCCAGCGGACTAGCCCGAAGCGCGTTGGCGCCCGTCCGAGGCAGATGTTCTCTGCCACGGAGCGATGGGGGATCAAGTTGACTTCCTGATAGACGGTCGTCACCCCAAGCGCCTCGGCCGCTTTTGGAGACTTGGGGTCGATCTCGACGCCATCCAGGCGGATCGTTCCGCTGTCCCGGGGATAGACGCCCGTCAGGGTTTTGATGAGGGTGCTTTTGCCTGCGCCATTTTCCCCCATCAAGCCGTGGATTTCGCCGCGGCCGACAGTGAAGTCTACGTTTTGGAGCGCCTTGACGCCGGGGAAATTTTTGCAGAGACCGCGAATCTCCAGCAACTGCCTGTCGGATCCCATGGGAATCGTTATATCAGACCCCGGCGAGAAATCGAGATCTGCCGTCGATACGCAACCACGGCACTCCCGAGCGCACATGCGCTCGGGATGAGCCGCGCTTTAGCAGCAGATGCGAAGCCCGGTTAGTATTTCCGATTGGGCAGTTCGGCCTTCGCCTGCGATTGCTCGAAGACACCTTCTTCGGTCTGAATGCGCTTGGGGAGTTCCTTCTTCGCCTTTATCGCCTCGACCGCATCGAAGAGTTGGGGCCCGATCAAGGGATTGCACTCAACTGTGCAATTGAGCTTGCCGGCCGCCATCGCTTCAAATGCTCCCCGAACTCCGTCAATCGAAACGATAAGAATGTCTTTCCCCGGCTTGATGCCAGCCTCTTCCATCGCCTGAATCGCGCCCAGCGCCATATCGTCGTTGTGCGCAAAGAGCGCCGTAATATTCTTGCCTTCAGGGCTTTTCAAGAACGCCTCCATGACTTCCTTGCCTTTGGCGCGCGTGAAATCACCGCTCTGGGATTTGACGATTTTCATATCGGGATATTTCGCCAACACCTCTTCGAAGCCCTTCTTGCGATCAATCGCTGGCGCCGATCCAGGAGTTCCCACCAGTTCAGCGATGACCGCCTTGCCGTTGGTCGCCTTCGCCAGCCAATTGGCGGCACGCCGGCCCTCCTCGACAAAATCCGAGCCGATAAAGGTTACGTAAAGCGAATCGTCCGACACCTTAACCGCACGGTCGCTCAAGACGACAGGGATGCCCGCTTTCTTGATTTCACGCATCACGGGTTCCCAACCTGTCTCGACCACCGGGGAGAATGCGATCACATCGACGCCCTGGGCGATAAACGAGCGCAGAGCTTTGATTTGGTTCTCTTGCTTTTGTTGCGCGTCGGCGAATTTCAAGTCTACGCCTCGCTTTGCGGCCTCGGACTTGATCGACTCGGTATTGGCCGTGCGCCAACCACTCTCCGCGCCGATCTGCGAAAAGCCAACCACGGTTGGCTTATCCGCGCCGAAAACTGATGGCGCGCACGCGGCGGCAAACGCCAAGCCGAGGAAAGCCTTCCTCAAGACGCGCGCCGGGCGAGGGGTTGAACTGACTACTTCATGTTTCTGGGGATTCATAGGGGATATATTTATTTGGTTGATATCAATATGCTCTCAAGAAAACAGCGGCAACCGGAAAGTCGATCAGACGAGTTAGGTTGTCGCTTGTCGATCGCAATTCGCGCGACACGCCTTCCTTATTGAGTCATACTGTGTCGGAAGATAACCCACTTCTTTGAATTGGGAAGCCTGCTTTGCGAACTGTCGGTCCGTTTTCGTGCGTTGACCGAGATACAACTTCTCCGCTTAACAGCCAAGCCACCCCTTCACTTAGGAACTTAGGCCGCAAAGCCCTCGTGATCCCAGGCGCCACCCGCTTCAAAAATTTCCGCAAGAGGTTTGCCGCCACCTCTTGAGGGCGTTCCGCGGCGAACACTCCGTTCCGTCAAATCACGGACCTTCGATCCCGGAATTCTGACGCTACAAAATGGAGTATCCCCCATCGATCAAACAAACGGACCCGGTCACATAGGATGATGCGTCGGAGGCCAGGTAGACGGCCAAGCCGCCGAGCTCCTGCGGTTTGCCCATTCTCTTCAACGGGGTAAGACTAGCCCAAAAATCTATCTTGTCCTGGTGTTGAGCTCGAAACTGATCGACCATTTCGGTTTCCATGTAGCCGGGAGCGATCGTGTTGACCCTGATATTATGTTTGGCCCATTCAAATGCCAGGCTCTTAGTCAGCATGATCACCGCGGCTTTCGATACGTTATAGGCAGCCTGGCATTGCGGGGTATTGACAATCACGCCCGACATCGATGAGGTGTTCACGATCGCGCCCTTGTTTTGTCGGATCATAACTTTTCCCACCGCCTTTGACATGATGAAGACGCCATCCAGGTTCACGCTCATGATGCGCCTCCAGTCCTCAAAGCTCATATCTTCGGCATTAACCCACTGCGAAATGCCGGCGTTGTTGAACAAGACGTCGATCCGGCCAAATCGCTCGACGACGTCGTTGACCATTTCATCAACTTGTGCCTGATCGGTGATGTCTCCTTTCAGGGCAAGGGTGCGAACTCCTTCCGCAGCAATTATCTCCGCCGTCTCTTGGGCGGTTTCGAGATCCAGATCGATGATCACGATTTGAGAACCCGCCTGAGCAAGACTCAGTGCCATAGCTTTTCCCAACCCCCTCGCGCCTCCGGTCATAATCGTAACCCTGTCTCGCAAACTGAATTGTTCTAAAATATTCATAAGTTTATGCTGTCGGCCCTCTTACTATCACCGACCATCGATCTGATACAAACGTGACTTTCATCCTGCCGCCTTTCGCGCTTTTGTTCGTTCGACTTGCCATTTGTATAAGCCACCGGAGGATGAGATACTGCGTCGACTCAAAGCCCGTTCGCAAAACCTCAAACTGGCAGCGAACTTCTTGCATGCGAGGACCTTACCTTGCCATTCTGCTCGCGCTAGCCACCGTGGCAGGCCACCTTCGGGCGCAATTTGTTTACGTGGTCAAACGGCGGCGGCAGCAACAATGTTTCGGCCTATCGCATTGATGAAAACGGAGCGCTGCGACAAATCCCCGGTTCGCCCTTCGCCGCGGAAAATCTCCCGTCGAGCATTGCCCTGCATCCGACAGGTAGATTCGCCTACGTGGTCAACGAGAGTTCCAACAACGTCTCCGCCTACAGGATTGAAAGAGACGGCTCACTAACGCCGATCCCGAACTCGCCCTTTCAGGCGGACATCGACCCCCATGACATCGCCATCGACCCAGAAGGCAAATTCGCCTACGTTGTCAACGCGGTCGCAAACAATATCTCCGCGTATCAGATCGCCGAAGATGGCGCCTTGGCGCCGATCTCAGGTTCACCCTTTCCAGCGGCCGGATTTCCCCGTTCGCTGGCCATTGAACCGACCGGAAAGTTCCTTTATTGTGCCAATCAGGTCGACAAGACGGTGTCAGGATTCCGCATCGGAGATGATGGAAAGCTGTCGCCGCTCCCGGGTTCTCCATACCCAGCCGGAATCGGACCATTTTCCGTGACCGTGGAGCCACGAGGAAAATTTGCCTATGTGGTCAACGAGGGAGCGGGCAACGTGGCGGCCTACCAGATCAAAGCAGACGGGGCTTTGTCGCCGATTCAGGGGTCGCCCTTTGCGGCGGGCAGCGACCCTGTCGACGTGACGACGAATCCGGCAGGAAAATTCGCCTACGTGACAAATCAGGTCAGCCAGGACGTCTCGGCGTATCGCATTGAAGGAGACGGGGCTTTGTCGCCGGTCCCGGGGTCACCGTTCGAGGCCGGCAAAGAATCCGTTTCGGCAATCACCGACCCGACGGGAAAATTTCTCTTCGTAACAAGCAAGTTTAGTCACAACGTTCTCGCCTACCGCGTTGCTGAGGACGGGTCCTTGGAACCCGTACCGGGTTCGCCTTTCGCCGCCGGAGCCGGACCAAATTCCGCGGCTAGTATCCCCTTGTCAAACCGCGAGCGAAAATAGTCGTCTCAAATAATCGGGCACAAGTCCCGGATCGCGACCAGCTACGTCGCCCAAAAGCCACCATCGACTCGAAGTGCCAAGCCGTTGACCATGGCGGCCGCGTCGCTAAGAACAAAACACACCACCGAGGCGATATCCTCGCATTCGGCAAATCGTTTCAACGGGATACGGGCCAGCATCGGCCCCCCTTTCTTTGGATCGCTCCAGGCCCGCTTGCCCATTTCAGTCAAGACGACAGTGGGATTGATCGAGTTGACCCGGATTCCATGTGGCCCAAGCTCGACGGCCATGACCTTGCTCAATTGATCCAATCCCGCTTTGGACGCCGCGTAAGCGGCGTGGTCGGGCAATGCTTGGAACGAAGACATGCTCGAGACGTTCACAATCGACCCGCCCACTCCCCGCCTTATCATTCCTTTGGCAACGACTTGAGACACGACCAGAGCGGCCCTGAGATTCACCGCCATGGTGTAATCCCAAGATTCCACTCTGGTCTCGAGGAACGATTCAAGGATTGCAACCGCTGCATTGTTGACCAGCAGATCAATGTCTCCTGCCTGCTCGGCCATCCGGCGAGCGTCGTTGGCATCTCCAACGTCTGCCACAATTGTCTCGCAACCGATTTCGCCGCGCAGCGCTTCAAGGTCGGATCGGGTTCGGGAGACGGCGACAACTCGCGCGTTGAAACCTTGAAGCATGATCGCTATGTCACGGCCAATGCCCTTGCCGGCACCGGTCACCAGCGCCCTGCGGTTCTTGAAATCAATTTTCTGAGTTGACGGTTCGATCTTCATTGGAATTTTGCGGGTGAGGCCAGCCGAGAGGTCTTCCTAACCTGGCAGTCGATAGACCCTCGCTTCCCAGCCTTTCAGGTTTAGCTGCGATCCATGCTCCTCATCGTTTTCCTGGTTTGAAATCAGCAATTGGCCAGCTGTCAGATTTCCTGGGAGACTACAGGCACACGTCGCTCTCGAGAAATTAAGAACGACGAGATATCCCTCCGACCCGAGAATCCGGGTATAGGCAAAGATGCTTGGATTTTCAGGGTCTAAATCTTTGAAATCTCCGTAAATCAGCGCTGGCGTTTTTTTCCGGAGCGCGATCGCTCGAGCGAAGTAGCTGTAAATCGAATTTGTATCTGCCAAAGCCTGCTTCGCGTTGACTTCCTTGTAGTTCGGATTTACCGCAAACCACGGTTTTACCGCCGTGGTAAACCCCGCGTTGTTCGAATCATCCCACTGCATGGGGGTGCGGGAGTGGTCGCGACTCGTTTTCAGCATGTGAGCGATAAACTCGTTCGCCGCCACCTGCCCTGTCAGCACCTCGGACTTCCAGGCATTCTTTACCTCGACATCGTCAAATTCATCGATTTTCGTAAAAGGATAGTTCGACATGCCCAACTCATCGCCCTGATAGACGAAAGGCGTCCCCTTCAACGTTAGGAGCATGGTGGCGAGAAGTTTGGCCGACGACACGCGATACTCTGGAGAGTCGTCGCCAAAGTGAGAAACTGCACGTGGATTGTCATGATTCGACAAAAACACCGTATGCCAGCAGTGTGGGTCCAGTCGGTCGTTGAACCGAGAATAGATCGCCTTGAGATCGGGCAGAGTCCACGGCTTCGATCTCCATGACTCACCGCGGTCCAGCCTTACCACATCGAAATGAAAAATCATGTCCAACTCCCTTCGCCTTTCATCGATGAGGAGAGGCGTCTGTTCGAGGGTCACCCCAAACGCTTCGCCCACGGTCATGACATCGTAGTTGGATAACACTTCGCGCTTCATTTCCTGCAGGTAATCATGGAGCTTCGGACCCGAAGCATAGATGTACTCCGGGCGCCCGTCATAGTTGTCCGGATAGTTGGGAAAAGATTGGTTCTTCGAGATGAAGGGAATGACGTCCATCCGAAAACCGTCCACTCCCTTATCGAGCCAAAACTTCATCAACGCGAAGACCTCACGCCGAAGAGCCGGATTTTCCCAGTTCAGATCAGGCTGCTTTTCGGAAAAGAGATGGAGGTAGTATTCTCCGGTCGCATCGTCTTTTTTCCAAGCTGACCCTGAGAAAAACGAAGTCCAATCATTGGGTTCTTTGCCATTCTTGGGAGGCCTCCAGATGTAGTAGTCGCGGTACGGATTCTCTTTCGATTTGCGACTCTCCGCGAACCAGATGTGCTCGTCGCTGGAATGATTTACCACCAGGTCGAGGATCACCTTCATTTTGCGCTGCTTTACGGCCTCCAGTAACTCGTCAAAATCGGCCATGGAACCAAATTCCTTCATGACCTTTCGATAGTCACGGATGTCGTAACCATTGTCGGCATTGGGCGAGTCAAAATGCGGGCCAAGCCAAATCACATCCACCCCCAGGCGCTGAATGTAATCGAGTTCGGAAATGATCCCTCTCAAATCCCCTATTCCATCCCCGTCTGAATCCCTGAATGAACGTGGATAGATCTGGTAAACGATTACCTCCTTCCACCACTTCTTGGTATAGCCGTTGGGAGTTATTTCGTCGTTCACCTCAATACTTCAAGCGTGCTGCCTACGAGACTAGTGGGAGGCAATCGCACGGCGAAGGAGAACTTCCCCGGCCACCCACAAATGGCGGCGTGTCAAGCACGCCGCCCTGAAAGCCACCCATCGCTAAAATCCGAACCCCAAGGCAAAGCCACAACCCAGCCTATAGCGTCTCCCAGCTACTTGAGCACGCTCTCGGTTTTGGGATCGAACAGGGTAACCTTGTCCAGATCGAAATGCGCGACCACCTGTTCGCCCAAATGGAAGATATGGTCGCCTTGAATACGGGCGATTATGCTACCCGAACCGGTCTTTAGGTAGACAATCGACTCCGAACCCATTGGCTCGGCGATCTCGACGACTAGATTAACCGGCATACTCGTGACATCTGCCCTCGGCTCATTGTCGATCTGCTCAGGGCGAATGCCAAAAACGACCTCTTTATCGACGTGTTTGCCAGCAACGGACTCAAGGTAACCCCGTATGGGAAGCGTCAAGGGGTTGGCATCAGCGGTTTCAACAAAAACCAGACCCCCGTCCTTTTTTTGTATCTTCCCCTTGAGCAAGTTCATTGGCGGGCTTCCGATGAAACCCGCGACAAACAGGTTATCCGGGTGCCGGAAAAGCGTCAGTGGATCTGCCACTTGCATGATAAGCCCATCGCGCATCACACAAATGCGGTCACCCATGGTCATCGCCTCGACTTGATCATGCGTCACGTAGATCATCGTCGAGCCGAGTTCAGCGTGAAGACGCGAGATCTCCGTGCGCATCTGGACGCGCATCTTGGCATCCAAATTCGACAGCGGTTCGTCAAAAAGAAACACCTTGGGATCCCTCACGATAGCCCTCCCCAATGCCACCCTCTGCCGCTGTCCTCCCGAGAGGGCCCCGGGTTTGCGTTCCAACATATGCGAAAGCCCCAAGGCTTTCGAAGTCTTGTTGACGATGTCCGAGATGAATTCCTTTGGCTTCTTGGCCAGCTTAAGCCCAAAAGCCATGTTGTTGAACAAATTCATGTGCGGATAGAGCGCATAGCTTTGGAAGACCATGGATATTCCACGATCCTTCGGCTCCAAGTCGTTGACGACCTTCTCGCCAATCGAGATCGTCCCGCTGGTGATCTTTTCGAGCCCCGCCACCATTCGGAGGCACGTTGATTTCCCGCAACCCGACGGTCCAACCAAGACCATGAATTCCCCGTTCTTGATGTCCAGGCTGATATTCTTGACCGCCGTAAACGTGGGACGCCCGCGATCGTCGGTATAGGTCTTGACCAGCTTGTTGATTTTTACGGAAGCATCTTCTTTCGTTTTCATGCGATAACGGCTCGAGAGCTCTCCACCGACTCCCTGGCGAGCAAGAAAAGCCGCCTTTCGGGAAACTCGCTTCTTGCCGAACGCCCCGCTGAGCGACGGTAGGGATTGTTGACTGTTATTTTCATACCGAACCCTAGCCTTTCACGGCCCCCGCTGTCAGACCCGCGACGATCCGATTCTGAAAATACATCACCAAAATGATCAAAGGGATCGTAACGACCATCGAAGCCGCCATAATGGATCCCCACGGCTGCTCGTAGGAACTCGTGCCGCTGAATTGTGAAATGACCACCGGAACCGTTTTCATATTGTCGGTTACCGTAAAGGTGAGCGCAAACAGGAATTCGTTCCAGGCGCCGATGAAGGCCAGAAGCCCAGTCGAGATCAGCCCGGGGACCGTCAGGGGAAGCAACACTTCCCAGAATACCGTCAAAGGCGACGCGCCGTCGACATAGGCAGCTTCCTCGAGTTCCTTCGGCAGGCTGCGAAAATAGGTCGTCATCACCCATACGGTAAACGGCATCGTAAAGATCAAATAGGTCAGCACCAGACCGGGGCGGGTATTGAAAAGCCCGAGACCTTTCAGCATCACGAACAGTCCGGAGAGGACAGCGATCTGCGGGAACATCGTCATCGTCAGCACCAGGTAGAGCACCGCCCCCTTGAAACGGAAAGGAAGCCGGCCAAGAGCATAGGCACACAGGCTCCCGAGGCCGAGGGCGATGAGCACAGTTGATCCTGCAATGATGAGGGAGTTGATAAGGCTCTGAATGAAACGGGCATCCGCAAAAACAGCCTTATAGTGAGCGAAGGTTAAGGATCTGGGAACAATTTCTGTTGAGAAGAGTTCCTGGCTCGGCCGGAACGACGAGACGAGCGCGTAGAGAGCTGGAAACAGATTAAAGACGAGGATCACCGCGACCAGAAGCCAGAAACCCACCTGGAGCGCAATCGACTTCGAATCTTGGTCTTTCGTTGTCATTGGAAGCTGGTCTTGCTGAAGCGCGTGTAGAGGACCACAAAAATCATGATGAAGAGAAGGATGATCACCGAGGTCGCAGAACCGACGCCAGCGTCCAAAAAGTCTATCAGCTGCAGCCTATTGTAGGTGGCCATCGTAGCCATGTCTCCCGCGCCCCCAACCATGATATAGAAAATGTCGAACACTCGCAGCGCATCGAGAGTTCGAAAGATAAGCGCCACAAGCAAGGTCGGCATGATGAAGGGAAGCGTCAGAAAAAAGAACTTTCTGATCCCGGTGGCTCCATCAATAGCGCCTGCCTCGTACATATCCCCCGGAATCATCTGTAAGCCGGCGAGGATCAGGAGAGCCATGAAAGGGGTCGTTTTCCAGACGTCAACGGCGATAATAACCGGAATGGCCGTCGCGGGAGTCGCCAGCCAGGCGATCTTCTCCGGGATGATGTGGAAGTTTGTCAGCAGGAGATTTACGACCCCGTAAATGTCGTTGAACATCCACTTCCAGATCTGCGACGAAACCACAGTCGGGATCGCCCAGGGCACCAGAAGGGCAATGCGGAATAGCGTTCTGCCCTTGAAAGGAGCATTCGCCACCAGCGCCACCGCCAAACCGAGAATGGTTTCAAGCGTTACAGAGAAAAAGGTGAATACCAGAGTATTCCAAACCGCGCGCCACCAGTCCGGATCGGAGAAGACAAACGCGTAATTGTCTAAGCCCACAAAACTTGCCGGGGTGACCCCGTCAAGCTTATACTTCATGAAGGAGTAGACGATAACTTGGCCGAGCGGGAACCCGATCACCAGCAGTACAACGAGCACCGCCGGGACGATCAAATACCAGGCGAGACGCCTTTGCCGATCGTAAAGGTCTATCGCTTTGGCGGCCACTTTTCTGCTACTCCTTGGAAGAGCGGTTTAGCGGACGATTCGCTTGGCAACTCTTTCCACTTGCTGGACAGCGTTCTGAGGAGTCTCTCCGCCGGTCAGCACCTTGTTTACGCTCTGGAAGAAGGCGGTCGAAAGCTGATTGTAATCGGCGCCGGTGACCGTTGAGGGACGAGACACCGCATTCGTCAGAACGTCCAGCATGTTTTTAAACCACGCATTCTTTGCGAGGACATCCGGATCGCTATACAGGGCGGGCATGGTCGGCAGCAGACTCAAGTCAACTGCTCGTCCCTTCTGTATCTCCTGCGAGCAGAGGTAACGAACCAGATCGGCGGCGGCATCGGGAGCCTTTGAGTAGGCGGAAACCATCAACTGCCAGCCACCGAGGCAGGCGGCGTTCTTGCCGCTGTCGCCGCCCTTCGGCAGAACCGTGATGTCGAACTTCCCGGCAATGACGCTCTTTGGATCGTTGCCCAGAACATAGGCATATGGCCAGTTGCGCATGAAGGCCGCGTTGCCAGCCTGCCACACGTTCCGCGCTTCTTCTTCTCCGTAGGTGGTGACACCTTTGGGCGAAATCGCTCCGACCCAGCCTTTCGCCGTCTCAAGAGCCTTGATGGCATTGGGATTGTTGATGGTGACCTTCTTATCCGGCTCAACGATTGTGCCACCGCCAAAGCTATAGATCCACTCGATCGCATTGCAGGTCACGGATTCGCTCGCCTTTCCCTGGAATACAAAACCTTGAAAGTCCCCCTTGCCGGCCGCGCGTTCACCGTCCTGGATCTTTTTTGCCATTTCGGTGAGTTCTTCCCAAGTCTTCGGTGGCGCCTTGTAGCCATATTTTTCCAGAAGATCCGTGCGATAATAAAGTATTCCGGCATCTGTAAAGCACGGTATTGAGACCAGTCTGCCGCCGACAGTGTTGTTCTCGATGATCCGCGGGAAAAATTGTTTGATTTCGTCCTCCTTGTAATACTTCTTCATGTCAACGGCGTGCGGGCCAAGTATGCCCTGCCAGATGACATCTACCATGTAGATATCGATATCGGGACTTTTCGCCGCCCAGTACTGTTGAAATTGCTGCAGCGTTGCCGAAGCATCATTAGGCCGGCTGATGTATTCGACTTTATTGCCCGTCTTTTGGGCCCATTTTTCAGCAGCGGCTCTTTCCCAACGCCCGCCTTCACCGACGTCGGAAGGCCCGGCATACCGGATTGTGACGCCAGCACCGAACACGGCCGGGGAAAGAAATAAAGCCACAAAGCAGGAACAAATCCATGGAGCCAGCCGCCTCATGGACAACCTAAGCGTAACGGAAATCGTTCGAGTCTGAGCGGAAACGTCATTTGGGAGGAGGACGGAAGTGCACATGGTAGGATCTATCGTGGGTACTGGCGATGAGAACGCCAAAGTCTTTATGCGTCAAGAAAAAATGATCACCTAAGAACCTGTGAGAAAAATTAGAAAGCGCCGCGCGAGAGCAAGAAAGGCCGTATGGCAAGGCGCACGCGAGGGCGCATCCCCGCAGCGGGCTGTAACCGAGCGGGCAACGCGGCCAGACGGCCTTTCTGCTCTCGCCCACAGGGTTGCGTGTCTTTTTGGCTTGGCCTGCGTTGCTCGGGCGGGACAGCCGACCGAAGGGAGACAGCCTGCCGAAGGCAGCCCGCAGGGCGATGCAAAGCATCGGCAACACGCAGCAGGTATTGCCGCCGCCCTCACGCCTTGGCCAAGCCAAAAATCCAGCAGCAACGCGGCACTTTGTAATTTTTTCACAGGTTCTAAGGAAAAAGCTGCTAAGTTGAGTATGATGAAGCCGTCGCTGAAGGCTCGCGGTACCTTAAAGGACGTCGCGAGGGCTGTCGGCGTTTCTCATACCACCGTTTCGAACGCCTTCAACCGGCCAGACCAATTGTCTCCCAAGCTGCGCGATCGGATCGTCGCGGTTGCCCGCGCGATGAGTTATCCCGGGCCGAACCCGGCCGCGCGAATGCTCCGGACTGGCTTCGCCAGAACGATCGCGGTAGTCTGGGCAGATCCAATGCCTCACGCCTTTGAGGATCAGGCCGCAGCGTCTTTTCTGGCTGGGGTTGCGGAAGTCTGCGTCGCCAAGAATCTCGGCATGCTTCTTGTTCAAGGAGGAGACTCGTCGTCCCGAAGCATCCAGGCAGCGGCAATAGACGGTCTCATCATTTACTCGATGCCAAACGATAACGAAACGCTGCAGATGGTGGCCGATCGAGCGTTGCCGACGGTCGTTGTGGATCAGCCAATGATAGCGAATATCCCTTTTATCGGAATCGACGACCGGGCCGCGTCGCGAGCGTGTGCGCAACATCTTAAGGACCTCGGCCACGAGAGGTTCGCCATCGTCAGCCTGAGGCTGGCGACCGACGGGTATCGAGGACTTGTCAAGGAGGAACGCTTAAGACAATCAATTTTCGAGCTTAGCCAGCATCGGGTTCAGGGCTATTTGGACGTGCTCAGTCAAGATGAGCACGCCTTTCCGGTCCGTGTGTGGGAATGCCCCTACAGCATCGAAGAGGAAGGCAGGAATGCCGCGGAAAATATTCTTGGCACTCGCCCTCGGCCAACAGCGATTCTCGCGGCGAGCGACCGCCTGGCAGTAGGCGTCATGGAGGTCGCGCGAAGAAATCGCCTCCGCGTTCCCGAAGATCTGTCAGTTGTCGGTTTCGACAATATTCCCGAGTCGCGGCTGGTCACCCCGCAACTCACGACCATGAGCCAACCCTTGAAGGAAAAGGGACGTCTCGCAGCATTAGTCCTCCTGGGGGGCAACGAACCGCTTCGGCGCAGTCTTCCCACTGAACTTATCGTACGGCAGTCGACGTGCCTTGTCCGTCCTCCGAACTAACGCGGACCGGCATCCCGCAAATGAAATCAGCATGCCCGCTGCGGCTATTCATGACGTGAGCGTCTCCGCATCCAGAGAGAGACGTCGTCCGAATTCGGGTGTTTTACGAAGAAAGAGCGGGCGTTCAGCGATCGCCATGCCACACACGACAAGGAGAGAATGATCGCAAACTCAAGCGTCAGGCTCTCTATTCACTTGGGGGCGCGGTAGCGGCCTTGGAAAAGTCTGACCGGCTAACGTAGTCCCACGCCCCGGACAACCGGGCCTGCAGATCGCCGCTCATATTTTGCGCGGCCATCTTGGCTTCGGTTGTCTCGTAGGCGGCTACAAGGATTCCCACCTTCGCCATGTAGCGCCCGTACTCCGGCTCGCCTCCAATATAAACAACTCGCCGAGCTTCGTCCTTGTAGAAATAGAGGGTGTTCCCGCCAACGACGCCCCGCAACAGCTTATTAGGAGGCAGCGCAGCGTAGGCCTCCTGCTGCTTCGACGTCTCTGCGATTCGAGCCACGAAGCCGCCTTCCGAAAGAGCTGTTGTCGTCGTCCCAATCTCGAAGGCCGAGCAACCGTTCAAAATAAGAATTCCCAAAAACGCGGTGAGCAAGGTAAGTATTTGTAAATCGCCAACTCGCCTTCTGTGCGGCCGCGCCTTTTCAAATCGCCGTTTCGAGCAAAAATAGCATGTCATAAAGGGGCCATTCTGGGTGGTCTTCTATAGACTTAACGTCAGTTAGGAATTGCGGGCGCTGAAACGCAACACAATTCGTGATAAAGGCTCGCGCATGAGCCTTCCCTCTCTCCGTCGGAAGGATGCACTGTCTCGCCGTCCCAACTTGAGCCGAGCGAATCAATCCCAAATGCCTTTGAGACGCCCGAAATGGAACGCCTTGAGGGGAACCTCTCTCTCAGCCACGACCCTCCCTATATGCGGAACCTTTCCCTCACGAAAACGCACGAAACACAACAATCAGCAGCCGCAACTCGCATCACCAAAAGGCAAATGTTATCAGAGAGTCTGCGCGGTCCCTCCTCCGCCGCGCGCGCAGCCGGCACCAGCGAAGAAGAGGCTCTCAACGTGGGCCTGCAACTGACAGCTACAAGGTTCGGGGAAGTCCTCACGCCTCGCCTGTCGAAGCGCACCGAATGAGGGCCCACACCAGTCGCCCGCTGCGCAGATTCCACCTTCCCAGTTCTTCCGCACTTTTCTAGGGCGAACGCCGACAAACATTCCAAATGGTCGCTGCGCTAGGTGTCTCTGACAAGGCGTGGACAACGCTCGAGGCCGACTTCAAAACAAATGCGCTGCCTCGGGACCGAGGCAGCGCATCTTTCTAACAGGCTATCGATTTAAAGATCAGTCACATGTCCTACCGCTTCGAAATCGGTAACTTCGTTTACCACCATGTCTCCGCTTGGATTCCAAAGTTCCATCCATAGTTGTTATTGGCGTAGTAGGGAGCGCCAATCGCTCCCTTGAGCGAATCAGACCAGACGGCGAGAGTCGCGTAGATGCGCAACTCCGGACGAGTGAAAAAGCCGCCTCTCGGTTTGAGGGTCGGGGCGATCGTAAAGATGCCGAATGAGCCTGAGTTGCCGAAGGCGGACGAGCGCCTGGGTCCCGAACGTTGGAAAGGTAACTGTAGCCCGCCTGACCCTGGAGCGCAAGGGGCCCCCAAAGCCACCAGACGGGCCTGACGCCAAAGGTAAACAGATGCGCATCTGAGCCCGTGGTTGAAACACTGCCGTCAGTATTAACCTTCCGGGCCGTAAAGCCCTGGTCGTCAAATTGGTAGGTCGCCCAGACACCCATTGAGAAATTAGCCGTCGGATTCCACACGAAGTAGGCGTTAGCCCGTGCGCGCTGGCTGTTGTTGTAAGGGTCTACACTCTCGAAGGTGCCATTCGGTGCGTTACCATCTCCAGCGCGCGCAGAATTGATACGCGTTGCCGAGCTTACCAATGTTGGGGCCACTGGGGTCGAAATCGACGAGTCCCCAGCCGTAGAGAAGACCGACTTGGAGGTAGCTGAGCGGGCCTATCTTAGGAAGGTCCCACTGCTGGACGATTCCACCGCCGACGCCACCGGAATTCTCGAGGTGACCATTTGCCTCTCCTGTGAAGTCTCCTGTTTGTCCGTTGGTCGAGGTGAAGTTGCCGCCTTCCATGTAGGAGCCAAGGAGCACCAATTTCAACTTCCCGTAGAGGAAATTGATATCACCATAGCGGAGATCCAATGTGTGCCTATAGAAGTTTCCCTGCCCACCATTGACTAGAAGGTCAAACTCGTTGAAGTTAGTAAACTGATCCCCGTCGCTGATGCCTGCCTGGATGCCGCCGATATAGGCTACAGCCAATTTGCCGGGCCCGAGAGGGATATCATAAACGCCGCCGCCGACTCCAGAGTCATCCAGCCAGAAGTAATCCTGTGAATCAATATTATACCGGTCGTAGAACCGCTGACCACCCCAGAAGGTGATCCCCGGCGAGCTCTTGATGACGTTCTTGAACTCGAGGAAGATCTCTCTCCATCCAAATTGGGAGCCTTTTGTTTGATCGATATACGTAGCCGTCCCCTTGTCGGTGCCGGCAAAACCTGAGAGGGTGAGCTTAAAGGTGACGTCCATTACGTCCGGATCATCCCCGAGCAGATGCTTTACGATCGGAGAGAATTCGAAATAGGTGTCGTTTTCATTTCCCAGACGAAACCGAGCGCTGGGTATACCATATTGGGGAATCTGAAATCGAGCCGGTCTGGCCCACACCATTACCCGTAAAGCCCGTGCCTGCGCGGAAGTAACCCGCGGTCGCGAAGTTTCGCGTGAACGTGCTGAGGGCCGGAATAATCACCGGTCCACCTTCCATGCTGATTTCCTTTCCGTCCGGTCCGGTCAGCTTCCGGGACTGTGCGATGGACGCGCTAAGCGCAACCTGCGCCTGCATGGATTTCATTTGTGCTTCCATCGCGGCGAGTCGCGCTTTGAGCTCCGCAAGCTGGGCGTCTTCGCTGGATTGCGCGGAAAGACCGCCGGCGCCGAGGCACGCGGCGCCTGCTACTAAGCTCATTAGCAGGCCCCGAGCCCGGGACGTCGGAGTTGCGGGTGGGTGGAAAGGCATAGGGAGGAAAGGCATACGCATATGAAAGTCCTTTGTTTTGAGGGTCCTTTGTTTGACGAATCGAGAGAAAATTCGGAATCGGTTCATTAATCAAGAAGAATTTTAAAAAAATCGAAAAAAATTTGAACATTTCCGAATTTGTGATTTCGACCGGCCATTTTCCTGATGCTGAACGGCGGTTTTTGCGAATTGACTAAGCGTCGCGCGGCATGGGATCCGCGCGCCTTTTATCATCGGAAATGATCGCTAAGGCCCAGCAATTGACCGATGGCAAGCTCCCGCAGGGTTTATTTTTCGCGCAACAAAACCTGCCAAACCACAACGATTTTCAATTCCCGATCCGGAAAAACGGTCTTTCTTGTGGCAACCTGCTTACTGAGCGGATAAACACGGAAAATTATGTGGAGCGAGCTATTCGTTTGTGGGCAGGCGATTGGCACCCTCCGCCTGGCGGACCGAAAGCAAGATGTCGTTCCGCGGTGTGACAGAGCCGGACTTGCGGAGAATTCGGACCTCCCGGTTCCCGGTTCTGCCCGCGAACGACTAATTGAGGCGCAAGATCATGGCGGTCGATTCTGAAACGAAGACGCGCTCCTCGGGCATTCTTCTCCACCCGACATCCCTTCCGGGTCGCTTCGGTATCGGAGACCTCGGGACCGGCCGCTTACGCGTGGATCGACCAGCTCGTGCGCGCAAGGCAAAAATGGTGGCAGATCTTGCCGCTGGGGCCGACGGGCTATGGCGATTCGCCCTATCAATGTTTCTCAGCTTTTGCGGGCAATCCGCTCTTGATCAGCCCGGAGCTTCTGGTGAAGGACGGATTGTTGATGCCCGATGATTTGGCCGCGAGACCATTTCGTGAGGACCGCGTCATTTTCGGCTGGGTGGCTGACTGGAAAAAGGGGCTTCTGACAAAGGCCTGGGAAAACTTCACGGCGAAACGCGGCGGAGTTCTCCACGACGCCTTCGAACAATTCACAGCCGAGCGGACGCAGTGGCTGGAAGATTTTGCTCTCTTCATGGCCTTGAAGGATGCCCACGGCGGTGTGAGTTGGTTGCAATGGCCCGAACCTATTCGTCTGCGAGAGGCGGGGGCCGTGGACGATGCGCGCCGCGAACTGGCCGAACCTGCCGCCCGGCATCGGTTTGCCCAGTTTCTTTTTTTCCGCCAGTGGGGTGAACTGAAAAGCCAGGCAAACGATCGAGGAATCCAGTTGATCGGAGACTTGCCGATTTTTGTCTCCAGCGACTCAGCCGACGTCTGGACAAACCCTGACTTTTTCCTCCTGGACGAGCACCGTCAACCAAAGGTCGTTGCGGGAGTTCCGCCGGACTATTTCAGCGCCACGGGCCAGCTCTGGGGGAATCCCCTTTACAATTGGGAAGCGCTAAAGCAAAGCGGCTATGGATGGTGGCTTGACCGCCTCGTTGCGACGCTTGAGCAGGTGGACTCGGTACGGCTCGACCATTTTCGAGGCTTCGAAGCGTATTGGGAGGTGCCGTCGACCGAAACGACCGCGATAAACGGCCACTGGGTCGCCGGGCCCGGAGCAGACTTCTTTCAGGCCGCCGTTCAGCGCCTCGGCCGGTTGCCGCTCATCGCGGAAGACCTCGGTTTGATTACACCGCCAGTCGAGGCCCTACGGCTACAGTTTGACCTGCCGGGTATGCGAATCTTGCAATTCGCATTTGGTGGCGCCACCGAAGCCCGTTTCCTGCCTCACAACTTCGAGCGACACACAGTGGCATACACGGGCACGCACGACAACGATTGCACGCGGGGATGGTACGCGGGAATGACCGATGAAGAACGCGACTTCTTTCATCGCTACTCGGGAAGCTCCGGCGCGGATCCCGCGTGGGATGTCATGCGTGTCGCCTGGGCCTCCGTCGCGGACCTTGCCATCGCGCCCCTGCAAGACGTCCTCGATTTGGGCAGCGAAGCCCGCATGAACTATCCAGGCCAGCCGTCAGGGAACTGGGACTGGCGTTTTCAGGCTCGCATGCTCACGGATCAGAGGCTTGAACGATTGGCGGAGATGACCCAAACGTTCGATCGATGCTAAGGGATGCTTTGGCCGGCGAAGCGCGCCCTCGAAGGCGATCTCCGCGGTATCATTCCCGATTGTGACAGAAAAAAACGTGGCTGAAGAGGCTGCCATCTTCATCAACAGGCACTGTGCGAGAGTCTTGCCGACGGACAGGTTCCCGCTGGCGCCATACGGCGCGTATTTTGCCAGCTTGGAACAAAACGGTTGGGCCCTTGAGCCGTGGCAGAGCTGATTGAAAACAAGGGGGCTGCGGCGAAGAAAGTCCGCAAAGTCTCAGGTTGTTTCAGCCCTTCAAGCACCGGCGGACAAGCTGGCGGCTGCCAATCTCGGCCTCGAGAAACTCGAACTGTCGGCGAAAGTGCGGCCGGAGAAGCCATAGCCGTGTAGATGGACGGATCTCTGGGTTGCGAGGTAGTGACGCACAGTCGGTTCCGAATCCCCCGAGTGAAGATCCCAACTCAAGTTATAGACACGTGTCTCGTCAACGGTCATTCGAAGGTTCTGACGAACATGCTCGGCCCAGGTGGAAACAACATATTCCAGCCGGAACTTGCCTGGTTGCTCCAGGCATTCATCCAGGCGGCAGTGGAAAGCGCCGTTGCGCCGGAAGGTTGCTTGCACCTCTTGCATCAAGCCGCGAAACTGCAGCCGGTCCTTCTCCGCGATGGCGTATTCGACCGTCACGGTAATCGGCCCATCGTCGGGCTTCGGACATATGGGAAAATCATGAAGGGGATTAAGCGGCGCCGAGTCCACGCTTGCTTCGGCTGCAAAGTTAATTGAGAATATCTGTCCCGCTACGAGGACCGCCAGAGCCAGGAAAGCCGCGCCCGCAAAGGTCACTTCAACGCCGGCATGTGCCACTCCGGAGCCCCAAATCAACGCCCCCGCGGCAATGGCCCCCTGCCCGATCATGATCTGAAATGCGTTCATCCGCCCGCGCACCCATCCGGGCATTACCCGCTGCCCAGCCACCCAAATCTCAGATCCTGCCAGTGCCCAGGCGACGCCGGCAAATGACGCACACGCGATCAGGACTGGCAAGCCACGCAAAAACGCCATTGCGGCGAGTACCGGAATGATTATCCCCATGGCAATCGAAGTTATCGCATTCGAGGAAGTGCGCTCCCTGAGGTAGGGCAGAACGAAAACGGCTCCCGCCAGAGAACCAACGCCCACGCCCGTAAAAACAAGTCCCAGCTGCGCGGCAGAGAGATGCATCTCCTTGAGAGCGATGACCGGCAACAAGGCGGGAACAATCGATATGACAAGCGAAAATAAAAGGTTTCTAAAAAGAATGACCCTCATGCGCTCGGAATTCCGGGCGTAGCGCAGGGAACTGATAAACGACTCCGTAAAGTTTTCACGAAGTCCGGTCGTCTCAGTTGTGCGCGGTTTCCATTGCAACACCGCAGCCACAACGATCAGAAGGGCCACCGCATTGATTGAGATCAGGAGGGGCGCTCCAAAGAGCGGCAACAGAAAGCCGCCAAGGGCCGGGCCCACGATCCCCGAGAGATTGATTTGAACACCGCCCAGAGTGATCGCCGAGGCCAATTCCTCTTTGCTTACAACATCGGGAACAATGGCGCCCCAGACAGGCGAACTGAACGCCAGTCCCACCCCAATCGCGAAAATACAAAGAAGGATGGAACTGGGATCAGTAATCTTTGTCCAGGCCCCTAAGGCAAGGATAGCCGAGCAGCCCGCCTGCCACAGGACGGCGCTCACGATGACAGCACGCCGGCTCACGATGTCAGCGACGGCGCCAGCCGGGAGTGTAAAGACGAAAAATGGTGCGGACGCGGCGGTCGCCATGAGCGAAAGCGCAAACGAAGAAGCCCCTAAATCGTGCATCAGCCATGTTGCGGCAAGGTCTTGTGCGGAGACAAACGTGCCCGATAACACGCTAGCCAGCCAGAGACGGCAAAATATCGGATTTCGAAGAGCAAACCAAGTGGACGTCGCTTTCAGTTCCATTGCAACGAAGGAAAAAAATAGCGGCAAGGCCCCTGACCGTCATCCAAATTTACCTGCCGTTCGCCGCATGACGACTCGGCGGAGAACGAAAAAAATCTTGCCGAGGCTGAACTTGACGCGCGCAACCGGATACAGCCCTCATCCTGGCCACTTGACAAGCTAGACGCCCATTTCGCGGGACGATCCGTTGGCGCTGAGGTTTTTCGCTGTTGGTCGTCTATCCGATTTTCGAATTTACGACGCAGGGCCCCAGCGATCTGAATCGCGGAAGTCTAACCCCCAAAGCACTCAGCCAAGCAACGTCTCAGAAACACCGGTACTTAAGCCCCGGAGGCGACGGGAACCCGCCTGGGTTTCGGCATTCTGGAGGTATTGGTAAAGGTGCGACCCGAGAAGCCAAAACCCGGCAGGTTAATGAAGCGCTGCGTTGAGCGAAAGTGCCGCACGACGGGTTCGGCATCTTCAGTGTGCAGTTTCCAGGCCTTCTCGAAAATCCTGGTCTCGTCGACGGTCATGCGCATGTTCAGCCGGAGATGTTCGGCCCAGGTCGAAACGAGGTATTCCAGGCGAAACCAGCCGGGTCGATCCAGGCTCTCGTCCAACCGGCACTGGAAGGCGCCGTTTCTTCTGCACATCGCCTGCACTTCCTGCATCAAGAGGCGAAACTCCTCCCTGTCCCTGCCGGCGATGGCGTAGTCAATTGTTATGGTGATGGGTCCGTCGTCCTCATCGGGAACGATGGGCAAATCGTGCAGGTGACTGATGGGAGCGGCATCGACCTGGGCCTCGACAGCGAAGTCGATCGAAAAGCGATGCCCAACAGCCAGCACGATCAGAGCGAGAATCCCGGCCACGGCAAAGGTCAAGTCCAGCCCGACCTGGGAGACTCCAGTCCCCCAGAGAAGAGCCGCAAAGGCGATGCTGCCTTGTCCGAGCATGATCAGAAAAGCGTTCATCCGGCCCCGCACCCATCCGGGCATCACGCGTTGTCCGGCGACCCACAGCTCCGATCCCGCCAAAGCCCAAGCCACCCCCGCCAGTATCATCGAGATCATCAGCGCGGGCACCTGGCGAATCACGGCCATCGTGAAAAGCACAACCACAATGATGGTCATGGCAATGGAAGTGATCGCATTCGGCGAGACCCGTGCCCTCAGATAGGGAAGCAAGAACACCGCTCCCAAGAGCGAGCCCACTCCCACACACGCAAAGATAAGACCCAACTGGGCGGCGGAGCAGGCGCACTCTCTTAGAGCGATGACCGGCAGAAGCGTCGGGATAATCGAGATAATTAGGGAGAAAAGAACGTTGCGAAAAAGAATCGTTTTCATCCGCCGCGAGTTCCGGGCGTAGCGGAGCGAGCTAATGAAGGATTCCGTGAAGTTTTCGCGCAGCTTGGTGATCGGGGTCTGCCTCGGCTTCCACTTCAAAACAACGATCGCGACGCCGAGAAAGGCGAGCGCGTTGAACGCAATAAGAATCGGCGGGCCCAGCAGGGGAAGCATGAATCCGCCCAGAGCGGGCCCGACGATCCCCGAAAGGTTCAGCTGGACTCCCCCCAGCGTCACCGCCGAGGAAAGTTCTTCCTTGCTCACGATATCGGGAACGATCGCCCCCCAGACCGGTGCCCCGAAGGCCAGTCCGATCCCAAGAGCAAAAATGCAAACGAGCACAACCGCGGGGCTCACCACGTCAGCCCATGCCGCAAAGGCCAATAACACCGACCAGCCGGCCTGCCAAAGCACGGCGCTGACGATCACCGCGCGCCTGTTCACGATGTCCGCAATTGCCCCGGCGGGTGGCGTGAAGATAAAAAAGGGAGCCGATGCGGCGGCGGCCATCAGGGAAAGCTGAAATGAGGACGCTCCGACATAGTGCATCAACCAGGTCGCGGTAACATCCTGGGAGGAGACGAACGTGCCCGACAGCAAGGTTGCAAGCCATAGGCGCCAAAAGACCGGGTTTCGAAGCGCAAACCAGGTTGACGTGGAGCTTATGTTCATCGACAGCGCCCTTAGAGAATCGCCTGGAAGTTCGGGCCTCCGTCAATATCTGGCCGCCGCACTTTTCCAGAAGGAACCGTGAAGGTGTATTCCGCCCGGAGCGAGCACGAAACATGGTCTCTTATCAGGCCTTGTCACAACCGATCGTCCGCGCTTTCGGCCCCGACACATCGTCCTTTCACAACAAGAAACGCCGCCAGCTTGAGAACTTCCTTTCAGCCCGCAACCACTTCGGCGCCTTCCGGTCCACAGCCATTCTTTGCCACCTGATAGCGGTTAAGCGAAAAGCCGCCTTATGTCAAATTCAAGCATTTCGTGCACAAGGCGACGGATAAATCCGGGAGCCCATCGAATTCGCTCAGCCGGCCAAAACGTTGGGAGCCCGGAATTGCTTTGCCCTTGGAACCGCCAGGGCGATACCGTCTCCGCGATCCGCGCCGCATCGAAGAACTTATGAACTGGTATTACGTGAAAGACAACGCGCAGGCCGGCCCCGTCGAGCAGGCCGCGCTCGAAGCACTTTTTCGCGACGGTAAAATTAACTCCAACACGCTCGTTTGGCGTGCTGGTTTGGAGACCTGGCTCCCTTACTCGCAGGCGCTTTCCGGAAATCCCCCGGCCTTCGCGGGCGCCCAAGCCACTTGTGCGGGATGCGGAAAGACTTTCGAAAAAAGTGAGATGTCCCGTCGAGGCGACGCCTGGGTTTGCGCGGCCTGCGGATCAACTTCTCTCGAAAGGCCGAGCGACCCCGCGCGCCCTTCCCAGACGCTGAGATATGCGGGATTCTGGATTCGATTCCTGGCAAAGCTTATCGATGGACTCATCATGACAGTCTTAGTTGCGTTGCCGCTGGTGGCGATCATGGCGTCCGCCGGTCTCTTGGAAAGCCCTCCCAAGGAGCCGACTCAGATCCAGACGACCTATCAGTTTGCGTTCGAAATGATCTATCTGATTATCGCCGGGGTCTATTCAATTCTTTTTGTCGGCAGATATGGGGCCACACCAGGGAAAATGGCCTGCAAGATCAAGGTGGTCGATCCAACCGGCATAGCATTCGGGTACGGACGAGCCACGGGAAGGTTCTTTGCGGAATTCCTCAGCGGCCTCATTTGCTACCTCGGCTACATAATGGCAGCCTTTGACGACGAGAAGCGCGCGCTGCACGATCGGATTTGCAAGACGCGCGTCGTTTATAAGTAAGTAAGCAAAGTCCGGTGACGCGCACTAATGTCGGTGCGTGGGGCTGCGAGCCCGCCTGAACCGCCCCGCGGCCTTCCGCTATTTTTGGAGAACTTCTTTGGCTTCGTCCAGGGCGGCTTGCGGGCTCGCCCGTCCATTGGTCGCCACCTGCAGCGCGGCGCCAAGAGCGCTCCAGAACCTGCCGATTTGCGGAACGTTGGGCATGACCGCTCCATTCCTGGCATTCTCGTAGGTCATCCTTATTAAAGGATTCTTGGCGCTTAGCTCATCGGCGAAGGCCTTCAGCGCCGGAATGCCGATGGCCACGTCGGCGTCGATCGTCCTCAAACCCTCCTCGGTGCAAACATAATCTTCCAGGAACTGCGCGGCGAGATCGGCGTTCGGGCTGGAGCGATTGATCAAGGCGGAAAGAACGCCCACGAAGGGGCGACCGGGATTGCCATTGACACCGGGAAGCAAGGCGAGCTCGAAGTCAATTCCGCATTTCTTAAGTTCCCCCCATGCCCACGGCCCGCTCACCATCATTGCCAATTCTCCTCCGCACATTTTCTGCTCCATAATGCTGTAGGTGGATCCTTTTGGCAGGATTCGGGTATTGATAAGGTTCACGATTTCCTGGAGGCCCTGAACCGCACCCGGAACGGCAACGCCGATATCCTTCACGTCATAGCCACCTTCAGTTTTTCTGAAAGGAAAACCGCCATCACTGGCGAGGAACGGCCAGCTAAAGTAAGGAGTGCCGTAGTCCCACATAATTGGAATCACGTTGGGAAACCGTTCTTTCAGCTCTTTGGCAAACGCCGGAATTTCGGAGAGCTGGCGGGGAGGAGGGCCGGTCATGAGCTTCTTGTTGTATATGAGCGAGATCGCCTCCAGCGCGAGCGGGTAACCCCAAATTCGACCGTTGTGTGTAACTGCGTCCCAGGTCATCGGAAGAAACGACGCCTTGAAATCTTCGCGGACTTCCAGCGGCTTGAGAAGGCCTGCATCGGCCCATTCACCAAGCCGGTCGTGCGCCCAAATAACGATATCGGGTCCCTTCCCGCTCTGAGCGGCAGACTGGAACTTGTCCGTAAGGCCATCGGGAGTTTCGATCTTTACCGGCACCCCGACTTCTTTTTCGAATCTCTTGCCAATTTCCGTCAACCCCCGCCAACCCTTGTCCGCACTGACCCAAACGAGAACTTCCCCCTCGGTCCAGGAAAGAGCTCGGACCGCCGAAACGAGAACAAAGAGTATCCAAAGGAGATTCCGATTCATAGGACGACGCGGGCGGCGATTGTTCGTTGGCGCGATTCGCGACTTGAACGCATGCCCGCAGGCCTCTTCCGTCAAGGCGGTCACTGACCGCCACAAAGACACGGGCTTTTTCATGTGGCGCGCTAACTGGGGGGGTTGCCCCGTACTAGAATACATTCAACCGCCTGTGTCGAGAAGTTTGCGATCCGAGAGCCGTGCTGAAAAACCCGGCCCGGAATGATCACCCAACCTTAGCAGCATCGATGCTGGCCTAACTCCGGCAGCGCGCGCACCCCCCTGTCTTTGCGTTGGCCCGGGCGCCCCACCTTCGGGCTTGCCAATCAACCAGCGTTTCCCTACGGATTAAGCGGCTGCACGCCGTTCCCGCGCAGAACAGCCTGATGATGAACGACACCGAGAACAAGCCGATGACCTTTTCCGAGGTGATCGAGGTGCGCCGAAAAACCGAGGCCGTTTCCAAGTACCTTCACGAACGGCTTGCGGGATACCTCGAAACCTTGCGACCCCTTTTCGTTCCGGATCGGTATATCGGCAGGCTCGCGGGCGGCAAGTACGACGTGCAAGGTTCCGACCGCGCTCTGGCGGAGATACAGCAGAAGTACCGCGAATTCACCGCCAAGCCTTTTGATCTTTCCTTGGAATTTGATCCCCATTGGTTATCGCTCGTCGGGAGCCGCCTTGATCTTCAACGCTGGGCTTACACTTACCCGATCCAGACTGATGGCGAAACCAAGGCCATTACCATCACTTCTCCGAGCCGGTGGATCCTGACTTATCGGTCGAACTTGAGCGTCACGCAAATGGCGGAGGCCCTGTCCGGCAAAGAGCGGGCTCCGGTCGAGTTGCGCCGTCAATTTGTCGTGAACGCTCTGGTGCTGCAACTGGCCCTGGCGAGAAATCCTGGCTTAGGTCATCTTATGGAGGGGTTGCACTATCGTCTCCAAAACGAGGCTTTCCCAGGCCTCTCGAAGCTCCCACTCGTTACGTTCTCCTCGCCGCTGCCTTCCTTCCGGCCTTCCGACGAGCTCATTCTTGAGGCGACCGGTTTCTCCGGTGTTCCCGCATTTATTGAATTGCTGGATATCGAAGCGATACGCGGGCTCCGCGATCCGCTTCGCGAACAAATCGACCAGCTGCTTAAGTAGCGCCGCGCGTATGATCCTTGGAGCGGATCTTTTGGCCTTCCTAGCTCGCGGTTCAGGCGCTTGAGGTATCCGTTTCCTCCGTGGTGCGCCACGGAACGCTTGGCTCGAGCTTGCCCGTTTCGGCAAACGTCTTCGCGGCCTTCAGGACGACTTCTTTTCCGACAAGGAGATCCGTCGGGTACTTGTTAGTTTGCTGTCCCACGCTGATCTCCACTGTTTCTCCACCCTTTCCAGGATCAAAGGCCGTAAAGAACGTCTCGTGGTCGCCGGTCGCGTAAACCACAAAAACGTCTGGTCCGCCACCAATGGTCATGTGGATCTTGCTTTTCTCCTTCAAGACAAATGATCGTGTGTTCCTTTCCGTTCAATTCCTTGATCGCTTTGCCGACCCTCTCCCATTCCGGATCGGTGATCAATTCGTAGGCGTCTCCATCTTCGATGGAAAGGTGCTTCACGAACATCAGCTACATACTAGCAGCTTGCGCAGACAGGGCCAGCGCGGATTGAGGCGTGAGAGCCCAGCGTTGCGACGAGTCAACCGACCGCCCGCCCGTAACCCTCGATCGCGCTGGACCGTCCCCTCCCCAGGAAGTTGGGGCTGGGGCGATCGCCTTGCAGGCAATGCCGCGCTCGCCGCGATGACGTTCGCCGCCGGTTGCTGCCCGACTCGTGCAGTTGGAGCTCGATCGATGGGCGGGAGATCTTCAATCTCCCTGCTCGGCTTTCACCCAGCGGGTCAATCGAGCCTGTTGCTCCGGAGCGAATTCTCCACTCTTCAAAACCGATTCGAAGGCGCTTCGTTCGGTTTGGGTCGGCAGCACGTCCTGCACGGCAATAAGTTCGCGCCCATTGGCATCAAAAACCGCGTTGAACAAATAGGTCTGTCGGATTGGATTGCGCAGCACTTCGGCGGGCTGCTGCCCAAGAATAGAGACCATCGCCGCAATCAACCCTGCCCGGAACCAGACCGGCGGTGTCTCGGTCATGACGAGCGTATTGGTTTCGTGAACGAGAATCACTGAACGAAACCGCTCGTTTACGTCCGCCGTCCGAAGCAACTCGATGAGAAACTCATGCCCTTGCGCCGCATCGGCAAGATCTTCGCCGGCCAGCGATTCCACTAGAAAACCAGCCATGATCGGACCAATCGATCCTTGCACGGTCCTGATTGCGCGACGCGCAGGGGCAGATTGCAACAAGCGTCGGCCGAACGTCCCCTCCCAGGCCAGCGCCCGTCTGACATCCTCAACAGCAAAAGGCACCCCGGCGTTCGGCACTTTAACCAGCAGGCCGCAGCCTTCGGCCAGCGTTTGTTCGATCGGGGAACCGGCCGCCGGCTCATTTGCGAAGACGAGAAGTTCAATTCCGGCGACCAGATCCAGTTCGGACCAAGGTCCGTAGTCGTCCGCCCGAAAACCGTCCGCCGGCTGTCTCTGTCGGACTTTGAATCTCAAATCGCGGCTGATATCATGCGGCGCCTTGAAAACCTCGCCGAGGTGCGCGGCGACCGCCACGTCACGCTGCACTACGGATTGCGATCCCGCGTGGTGCGTGTCAGGCGACCATTCTCCGGCTTGGGCCGATATGATTCTTAGCAGAAGTATGTATCGATACTGGTCGATTGGAGACGACGGAATTGAACTCATGGGATTTTCTCGATCTTTCGGCTGGGCCATCGCGGGGTTTAGGCCAGTTACTGCGACGATGAGCGCTCCAAGGCAGGAAAACTTGGCTCTTTGCTTCAATTGGGCTTAGAACGATGTTGAAATAGTCGGGCAAGGCGTGCGGGAGATCTTTGAAGCCGCGGTGAGCTGAGCAGCGGCGTCGCTGAGGGTGTGACTGAGAAACCGCGCCGCGACATGCTCCAAGGCACTCGCGCCTTCCGGTTTGCCCCGATTGGCCTTCGGCGCGCCGCCGAACTTCTCCAGGGCGCTGCCGAAGAGTCCCTGCCCGGATTCCGGCGATCTTCCGAAACTTCAAGACGATGCGGCAGGACCGAGAGTTTCAATGAATTCTTAGGTTCGCGCATCGACAGCAAGTAAGTCAAAGATGTTGGGGGCCCTGACTTCACAATTCGCGCGGTGGGCTTCTTTGGCCGGAGAGATGGTCGAGGCGCCGGAACTGGTCACGCTGGGCGCCGTCGCGACGCTTAGGGCGAAACCGGGAGCCGCGCCGACCGTCCATTCCCCTAGGACTTGCCACTGGAATGTGCGGATCACCCCATAGACGCGATTGGCGGGGTCGGCGGTGGCCCCCGCCGTCTTTCCGCGATTGGTCCAGAAACCAAGGAAAGCTGTGAAATTGTCCTCATGATGTACACGGTTTAGGGCCCCGGGAAAGTTTGGATGACTCATCCCCTGACCGCCACCGGGACTGTCCACCGCCTCGACGCGCCAGCGTTGCCCGACGGCCAAATCGACCTTGTCGGAAGTTTGAGCCCGGCTGGTGGTCAAGGTCGCGGTTTCCCCCCCGGTGCCATGCCCCGGTCTCCCGGTGTCCAAAACGGGCATCGTGGGCGGGACGGGCGCCGGATCACCCGGTTTGAAGGTGTTACCCGGGCCGGTCGCCGCGCCGCGGTTCGTGGCCAGCACAAGTTGCGAGACGTGGCCCCCGGCGATACTGGCCCGAGCGGATCGTCGATCGAAGATTGTTGATCCACCCGGCGAACACGCAATCGAGCAGGCGCCGGCCGTCGGCGCCTCCGCTTTTCACATCCGCGGCGGCATTCATGTAGATGGCCGCATTCTCGACCCCGGACCGGACATTGCCAATATTGAACGATCCCGTATTGATCCGAACGCTGCCTCCCCCCACGGTGGCGCTAAAACTCGCCGTCGAGGTAACGGTATTGTCCGCCTGCAAGGTGACATCGACCAGCACTGTCGGGAGCAAACGAAAGGCGCTGCCCGGGTCAAACTTGTGGCTGCCATCGCAATCGGCGAAGACGCGGATAAAAAATGACCCTTTGTTGTCAAGAGTTAGCTTAGCTTTGGTGTGATCCGCGCCATCAACGGTCAAGGTCGGGAGGTCCGTGGCGCCCCCCAAAGTGGCATGATCGTCCGGCGCGCGCCGCACGTCCCACCAGACCGGCGACCCCGCGGGCCGCACGGTGGCTTTCAACTCCACCTCCTGCATATCTCCGCGTATCAGGACAAGCGATTTGTCCGCCGGAAATGCCTCGGCCGTCTCGGTGCACTCGAAATCGTGATCCGCGGGGGCGGTCGCGCCGGGACGAGCCGTAAGCGCGGGAGTTGCCTTGACCTTGACGGCGATCTTGTCGATGGCGGTGCTCGATTTGCAGCATGCCGCGGTGGTGCACGCCGCGGGAGTTCCACCGCTGCCCGAACTGGGGGGCGTTGTTTTCGTGTCGTCGCTCATGTCTGCGCCTTTTCGTTCCGGGCGACGACATGCTCGAGCCAAGTCACGGCTTTTCTTTCCAATCGTTGTGCGCGGCTTGGGGCGTCGATGATTCGTGCATCGGTAAGCGTCCTCGAGATCCAGGGATAGAGCGGATCGCAGGTACAGCCATGACCGAAGGCAAACATTAGCACGACGATCATCGCCTGCGCGCGCAGGCTGGATAGCCCGTATTTGTGCGCCTCGGCGATGCCCTCGTGGATCAGGGCGACAAGTCCCTCTTCGCCGACATACGTTGCTTTCTGGGGAAAAGCGGTTCTCATCTCCCGAAGCATGTCCGCCTGAAAGGCGTTCGCGGAGAAGGTCATCGGGCTTCGCGCAAAGGTCAGCAAATGTTTCAGCGCGCTTCGCACGTTGATCGCGCCCGGTCCGGATACTCGTTCGAGATAGTCCAGAAATCCCTCATGGATCCGTTCTGCGCGGTCCATTTCGTCATCAGGCGAGAGCAGGATCTTCCGCAAACCAGGGTATTGTGGATCGCTGTCGAAAGCGCTTCCGCAAAGAAACATCATTTCGATGAAAAGGCGGAGAGGGCCGCGACAGGTAAATCCATAGCCGGCCGCCCGGGCCATCGCCTGGCGGAGCGCGACCCGAAGCTGGCCCTCACCGATAATCTCGCAAAGCGTAGGGGAGAAGTCCCGGCTATGCGCAACCATCTCATCCTCGAATCGCCGCAGGGCCGCCTGCTCGAACGCCAGCATCTGTTCCGCACGAATTTGAAGCATCGCCTTCCTCGAGCTAGGAGACTGTTGAAAAGCCCACGCATCTCAGGCGCGAGTTCTTTGGAGCAGATCTCTGTGAAGCAACGAAGGAGCATCCCCTTAAGAGACTGTTGAAAAACCCCCGCATGTCACGCGCGAGCTCTTTGGGGCACCTATCGGTGGAGGGACGAAGGAGCATCCCCGATGAGGGGCTGTGACTGAGGTGCGACGCCGAGAGAGGCCCCAAAGAGTTCGCGCCCTCCGGGTTGCGCCAATTTTCGGCCCTCACGGTGTCGCCAAGCTTCTCCCTCGCGCCACAGCTTGCGGGGAGATGGGGACCCCGCAACCCCATCAAGCCTGCGCTTGGCTCCTTGCCATCTTCCCAAAATTGACTGCAACGTGGCATACGCGGGTTTCTCAACAGTCTTCTAGGGAGAACTACTCCGACAAGACGGACTTGAGGAAAGCGGTCTCCGGACCTAAGGAATCTCCGCCCGTCCCGATGACTTCGTCGATTGTGCCGCTTAGCTTAACCGCCTCACATTGCGCAGAATCCTGGCCGGGCTGGAAAACCAATAGCGTATCCGGCGCCTCACCCTCGCAGAGATACGCGGCGACCGGGCCGAAAACAAAGTTGGTTTCCGTCGCATTGCAGGTCGGCAGATACACCCGCAACACTCGGGGATCGTAATAGCGGAAATAGAGCTGCTTCCCCTCCGGGCTGTTGACCATCAGGAACGTCCGGAAATGTTTACGCAGGGTCTTGAAATCCGCGGCGCTGACAACAAAAATGCCCCAGTGTTTTCCCCATCCTTGCGCGATCAGCGTCTCAAGCAACCGTGAGTCCCCTGGCAATCGGACCAAGTAAGGAGCATAGGCTTCGAGCATTTTTCCCTGCATTCCCTCGTAAAGACTCTGATATTCCTCGCCGGAGCTGCGCAACATCACCAAAATCCTCAAAGGGTCGCGCGTCGCATCGAGGACGGCAAAAAGAGGCCCGCCGATGTTTCGCAGAATATTGACCAAGTCTTGTTGTAGCGGCGTCAACGTAACCGCTTCCAAGGGCGCCGTTGCGGATAGCGGCGAGTCAGGCATTTTGAGCGGCTTTGGCCTTTTCGCACTCTTCACAGAACGGCGTATCAGTCTGCAGGGCCGCGCCTTGAGAAGGGGTGCAGATCATCACGGTGGGACAACCCATTGCGATCTTATTGGGCGGACCGATCGGCTCGAGAATCGTGTTGCCCAAAAAACAAGCCGGAAGGTTGTTGATCATCATCGTTGAGCACCCGTCGATCACGACTCCGGGACCGTGCGGCGGAACCGGAAAAGGCGTCACGCAGGCGTGAATGTCGGCCCCGGCGGCTGAAGAAGTTATCGTTGAACCCATCGAGACAGCCGCGACTGGCTTTGGTCGCCTCTTCGGCGGCTTTGGCGGCGGGAGCGCCTGGAGTCCCAGCGGCCGCCAGGGTAGCGGCTTGAGCCACCTGTATGGTCGTGTCCGAGACCTGTTTGGCAGCCTGGAGCGCAGCGGCGACCGCCGCCGGCACGCCACGCCAGGCGGGCAGGAAGCCAATAAGAACATTCGGGCTGCCCGGACCCGGTTGAAGAACAGGCGGCAGAGGATGCAGGACCGGATCAGTGATTCTCGCGGCGGGAGGCATAGTTTTTTCTATCGGTAGGGCTGTAGTGAGCAGAATTTTTTCTGTTTTTCCGCCAGAGGCGGAATTTTAGCAGCCTGTCAGGCAGGGAGACTTCGCTGGTCAACCGCAATCCATCCAGAAAATTGGAGTTCGATTTCAGGTCCGACAAGCTGCTAGTTGGACTTCTGTCCGGTTTTAGAGTCGTCAGCCACCACAGGCTCCGTCGGGTTGGCCTTGCTTGGGATTCGTAGGCTGGGTTGGCGCGGCATCCTCGGCTGCATTGGGTTTACTGCCGCTTCCTGAGCCCGCAGAACCCCCGCTATTGATGAGAACCATGGTGCCCTGGATGGTGACGCCGGCAGGGTTAATATCCACGAACCCGCCCGGTCCTTTGATGGTAAGCTGCGCGCCTGCCTCGATGACAACCTTCATGCCCGCTTTCAGGTGGATTTCCTCGACCCACGTCTAGCGCGTGTTTGCTGCCGACTTTCTCCTGCTGGTTGCCTCCGACCGTCAGAGATTGACTACCGTCGATTTTCTGGTTGCGGTTGGCGGCGACGTGAAGGTGATCGTCCTTCCCAATGAATTGCTTCCTTATCTGTTCGATTTTCTCCTGCTGGCCTCCTCCCACTGTCAAAGATTGATCTTTGTCGATCTTCTGGTTCTGAACGCCCGTCACATGAAGGTGATCGTTCTTCGCGACCTGTTCCTTCTTGACGCCTTGGATCACGATGTCTTGATTGCCATCGCCATCGATTCCACCGATGAGCAGTTCCATGTTGCCACCAACTTGCTCGATATGGTTGCGATGCACCTTGAGATGCTTGTCGCGATAAACCATCTCGCGTTGATCACCTGCCTTTGAGCCGTCTTTCTCGCCGCCGACCGTCAAGTGCCGATCGTGCGAGACAGATTCCATCGAATCGTTGAGCACGCGGGTGTCCGCGTTACGTTGCGCATGGACGAACACCTGCTCTTTGCCTTTGGTGTCGTCAAATCGCATCTCGTTGTAACCTCCTCCGCCCGGCGTCGAGCACGACTTGACTCCGCTCACCTTGTTGTCCTTCTTATGCTTGGCGTCGGGTCCATCGCCAAGGTAGGGCGGCATTTGATCAGCGTTATAAACGCTGCCCACGATGATTGGCTGGTCGGGATCCCCTTCAAGAAAATCGACAATCACCTCTTGACCGACTCGCGGCCAGAAACTTGCGCCCCATCGTCGTCCCGCCCAAAGCTGGCCCACGCGGACCCAGCAGGAGCTATCGGCGTTATTCTTCCCTTCGCGATCCCAATGAAACTGCACCTTGACCCTGCCATACTTATCGGTGAAAATTTCCTCGCCCGCGGGGCCCACGACAACGGCCGTCTGCGTTCCGGGAACGGCCGGTTTGGCCGTCACCCGAGGGGGACGGAACGGCAAGGCGAGCGGAATACATGTAAAGTTGTTGCTATAGGCGAAGGCCTGACCGCTGGACCGGTAATTATCCAGCCTGCAGCCGTGCTGCACCGAAGTTAGGACGTAGGCGCCGTTCGCATTGTAATGGCGATCGAGGGTAAACTTGAAGCCACTCGTCAACTGGCGGCACTGGGAAGCCCCCTGGATGAGCAGAGAGGGCAATGCTTCCTCCTGCATGCGAATCTCGACGGTTCGGCGATTGTCCTCGAAGATCTTTTGAAGCTCCTCGGGCTGTTCCCCCCCGCCGCCGCTAATGCCATCGAACCGCTGCGCGTACTCGCCCGGAAAATCGTACAGCTCGAGTTTCTGGTTGTTGGCGACGCTCAACTTATGATCGACCGTGCCCACCGCCACGCTGTCGATGATCGTCTTGCTAGCCTCCAAATGCTTGTGCGGCAACTCGAAGCAATGGTCCCAGAGGGTGTATTTTCCGGAGCGCAGCTCTTGTGTCTTTACCCACGAATAGATCCGGTCTTCGTCCCGAATGCCACCCTCGACGGCCTCGTAAATAATCTTCGAGGCGACAGGAAGGTCGGAATGACTTGCTGGTGTGTTCGCAACCACCATCTTATGATTGCCCGAGCTGTGCTTGAAGAAATAGTACATGCCTTCTTCTTCCAAGAGCCGGCAGGCGAAATTGAAATCGGTCTCGCGATACTGGACACAGTAGTCGCGCGGGTGAAAGGTGCCCTGCAGCTCGAAGGAGACATCCAGCCCATCGAAAACTTTCTTTAAGATGTCCGGTACATTCATGTGTTGAAAAATGCGCGACTGCGCCCTGCGGGTAAGCAGCCAAAACTGCGGCACAATTTCCAACGTATACTCGGTAAAGATCACACCCCGCTCCCCCGCGTTCGCCCGGCTGCAGATCCCATTGAAAAATCGTTTTTCTTTGTTTGGAAGCTCAATTTCGACCGTCACATTTTGACCAAGCAGCTTTTCGAACGGAACATCAGTTTTGTTTTCCGCCAGAACTTCGAGGTGAAAGTTAAACAGCTGGCTGACTCCTTCGTGGCCGCTAAGGCCAATCAGAAAAAGCTTATCCTTGCCCAGGGGAGTTTGAATCGCGAGAGGCCTTCCATCCTGTGTGTAGCTCATAAATTCCAAGGAAAAGGCGAACGGGTCGAAGGCAAAAAAGCCTGCGCTTTTGGCACGTTCACTCCATAAGATGCCGAAAAACGCGGACGCGAACAAGCAAATTTCCTATGCGGCCCTCGAATGGATCAAGGGCCAGTTCCAAAAAGGGGCTGTGACTGAGGCGCCATGCCGAAAGATGGCCCAACGCGCTCATGCCCTCCGGGTTGCGGCAATTATCGGCAGCTCTCTACGTCGCCAACCTCGTCCGTAGCGCTGCCCTACGGCCTGCTCTGGACCACTTGCGATCCTCCGAAAATTGACGGCACCGTGGCATGACTGAGCTTTTCAACAGTCTCTCTAAGTGATTCAACCCTTGCCTTGGGCCTGTCGGCCTCCTACGCTTTGAAGATTGCCGAATATTTGATGGTGTTGAGGAACGGCTTCAAATCAATGTGTCCCGTGGATGCCCGCGCCATCTGGACTTCAAACAGGCCGCGCCAGGCGGCGGGACCGCTAGGCACGGCGTTCTCCAGCGCTGGCAAGCAAACGACGCCGATCGTTTTCTCATTGAAGGTCCTTGCGATTGGCGGCGCGCAACGCAAACCATGAAGAAGTTTGTGGCTACGATCGTCGATGGCGCTCCAAGCTTCGATCCGGCCCGGGAATATTACCGAATGTTTCCGCAAGAGCCATCGGCCTTGTTGCAACTTACTCTGGTCGGGCTTCCCATCGATGGACCCGTCATTTCGATAGTCGACATGACCTTCGAGAAGGCGATTGAAAAGATGATCGAAGGGTCCCGGCACGGGTTCATGACGTTCTTGTTGATCGAACACGGCCATTTTATAGGTTCATTCGACAATCCGGTCGGCTTGACGATGCCTCTCGCTTCGGACACGTCGGTGCTCTCAACGGAGGAAGTGTTCGTCGAATTGCGCCGGCTGAAGGAACTGGAACCCGATTTCACCAAGGAAGTCGACCCAAAGAAAGTTAAGGATCTCCAAACTAACAATGGTATTCTTAGCAAGGCGATTTTGCTGCGCATCGACCGCAAACTGCGGCAATTCCGAAATTCTGGAATTGCCGAGGTCGAAATCCGGGCCTGCAATCTTGGAGCGAACCGCAGTGCTCTGGCCGCCTTGGGCGACATTCTTGATGTTCTCGCGATTAGCGCGCCTAATGCGGGGATGTTCTACGCCAGGGTGGAGCCGACAGATCCGCGCCACCCCAACCTTTTTCGTCGCAATGTGCGCTCTTTGCGTCAGTGGGCAGGCATGCCGCCCGGCACCGGCGCGTCATTGTTTCTGGACAATCCCGATGAAGGGACGGGCGTTCAGGGTGCGCAACGCCGCCCGGGCGCGCTTCGGGGCAGCGAGGCGAACCGCGGGGCCGCGGGAAACGGCGGAGGCGTAGCCCTCCGCGTGGACGTTTTGGGATCAGACCACGATAGAATTCGCACGATCTCGGCGGCCACGCCCGATTGGAGCGCGGTGGCGCGCTTTGTGGCTCGAAACATCATGAGCCCATCGCGCTACTCGGGCCGGGGACCTTTCTTTATCGCCGGCATGGAAACGCGTGACTCCAAGGGACGACCATTCACGCTCCCGTTGGATCCTGTCTATAAAGCCTCTTTGGTCACCTACCTTCCTCCTTTCAAAAAGTTCCGCGGCTCATAGGCAAGGATGGATCGGCTCGACGACAAGGTCGGGGTTACGGGGCCTTATTTTCGGCGAGCTCACGATTCCGAAGGAGGCTTCGGTGAGCAATATTGCGAAGCCCAGATTCGCATTTTCGCCGGGGAAGAACGTCATTTCGAGAGGCAAAACTCCCGCGTCCAACGCCGCTCTCTCAGCTAAAATCGTAGACAAATTCCCTGTCCTTGACGCCGATGTGCAGTTTTGCAGGGGGATTGCCCTCAAGCATCCGATTGAGAAATTGCCGACTGATCTCGGGAAGGAGCGTCTGCGTCAGGATTGCATCCACCATTCGTCCTCCGCTCTCGAGCTCTGTGCATCGGCTGGCGATCAATTCGACCACCGCTTCGTCACAGGAGAATGGGACTCGGTGGGTTTCCGCCAGGCGATTCTCGATTCGCGAGAGTTGCAACCGGATGATCGATTTGAGCATGTCGTCGCCGAGGGGATAGTACGGAACTACGACCAGACGGCCAAGGAGCGCGGCCGGAAACGTCTTCAACAGAGGCTGGCGCAGCGCCTTGGCGATTCCGTCCGGCTCCGGCTTGAGTTCCGGATCCTTGCACATGTTCATGATTAGGTCGCTGCCGACGTTCGTCGTCATCAGGATTATCGTATTCTTGAAATCAATCAGCCTTCCCTCGGCATCTTCCATGATGGCTTTGTCAAAGACTTGGAAGAATATCTCATGCACATCGGAGTGGGCCTTCTCCACTTCATCGAGCAAGACCACACTATAGGGGCGTCGCCGCACCGCCTCGGTCAGCACACCCCCCTCGCCATACCCGACGTATCCCGGCGGCGAACCTTTCAGCGTGGAAACCGTGTGCGCCTCTTGAAATTCACTCATATTGATCGTGATGAGGTTGCTTTCCCCGCCGTAGAGTGTTTCGGCCAGTGACAGCGCGGTCTCGGTCTTCCCAACCCCGCTCGGGCCAGCAAGCAGAAAGACGCCGATCGGTTTGCTCGGGTTGTCCAATCCAGCGCGCGAGGTCTGGATCCGGCGGGCAATCGCGTCGAGGGCGTGCCTTTGACCGACGACGCGCCTTTCGAGGCTGTTGGCGAGGTTCAAGACAGCCTGGATTTCATTCTTTACCATTCTGCCAACGGGAATCCCCGTCCAATCCGCCAGAACCGACGCCACGGCCTGGCGATCAACACTCGGAAGGATGAGCGGATTCTCGCCTTGTAGCGCCGCCATGTTCTCCTCCAGTTTGCGCAACTGGTCCAAAAGAGAGGCGCGGTCGATCGCGGGCTCGTTGTCGTTTGATTCGCCTTTCTCAGGCGGCTGCAACTGCTGTCGCAGTGAAAGGATTTGGGTGACCAGGTCGCGCTCCTTCTTCCAATCCGCTTCGAGCACCGAGAATTGCTTGTTCTCGTTCTCGAGCGCCCCCTCTATTTTCGATTGCCGTTCCCGATGCTCAATCCCAATGCTCGATTCACGGTCGAGAATTCGAAGCTCGGCTTCCAGCCCTTCGATCTTTCTGCGGCAATCCTCGACGCGCGGCGGTACGGCGTGCTGGCTGATTGCAACCCGGGCACAGGCCGTGTCAATAAGGCTTACGGCTTTGTCGGGCAATTGGCGCGAAGGAATGTACCGGTGGGAAAGTCGTGCTGCGGCTTCGAGGGCTTCGTCGAGAACCGACACCTTGTGATGTGCCTCAAGCACTGGCGCAAGGCTTCGAATCATTCGGACCGCCTTCTCTTCGTCAGGTTCCTCGATCTTTACGACCTGAAAACGCCGTGTCAGCGCGGGATCTTTTTCAATATACTTCTTGTATTCGCCCCACGTCGTTGCGGCGATCGTTCGCAGCGTCCCCCGGGCCAGGGCCGGTTTGAGCAGGTTCGCCGCGTCGCCCTGGCCCGCTGTTCCCCCCGCGCCAATGAGCGTGTGCGCTTCGTCGATAAACAGAATGATGGGCTTGGGCGAGGCTCCCACTTCATCGATAATCTGACGGAGACGGTTTTCGAATTCGCCCTTGTAGCTTGCGCCTGCTTGCAAAAGACCGAGATCGAGGGAGCGCAGCACAACGTCCTTGAGTGACGGCGGCACGTCACCAGCCGCGATTTTCAGCGCAAACCCTTCGACCACCGCTGTCTTTCCGACGCCGGCCTCGCCGGTCAGAATCGGATTGTTCTGCCGTCGGCGCATCAGGATATCGATGATTTGCCGGATCTCCGTATCGCGGCCAACAATCGGATCGATTTCGCCCTTGCGCGCCTTTTCGGTCAGGTCAACGGAAAATCGCGCCAAAGCTTCCTGCTTTCCCATGAGGCCGGGAGTGGTCGCGCCCTCCACGGCCTGCGAGGACATTGCGGCGGTCGCGCCTGCCTGAGCATCCATCGAATCCTCCGGCGAACCCTGCACGATTCTTGGGAGATCATCGGAAAGTTCGTCCGCCTTTATCTTCGCGAATTCCCGCGAGATGGCGGCGAAGACATTGCGAAGTCCCGGGGTCCTCAGCAATCCAAGGACCATGTGTCCCGTGCGAACTCGCGGTTCGCCGTAGAGCAGCGACGCGTAAAGCCACCCGCGCTCCACCGCTTCCTCGAGGTGAGGAGAAAAATCGGAGATGGCCGTCGCTCCTCGCGGCAATTTGTCCAGAGACGCGGTGACGTCTCCGGCGATGCGAGATGGATCCAAACTCGAATATTTGACGATGCGATGAATGTCGGAGTCCGGAAGCTGCAGCACCTGCTGCAGCCAGTGAACAAGCTCGACATACGGATTGCCTCGCATCTTGCAGAAAACCGTCGCGCTTTCCATGGCTTTGTAAGCCAATGAGCCAAGCCTTCCAAAAAGGGCGGTTCGTTTGATTTCAGCCATAAGTCTTTATTATCCTCCGTTGACGACCAACTCGTCTGCGTCTCGCACGAACGGTTTGCTCTTCAACCACGTTGTCCATCCAAGCAGACCAGCTTTTCCCAGGCAGGTTTCGGGAACTTCCTCCGCCTTCAATACCAGCTGGACATCCCAAAAGTATTCCTGTCCCGCGTAATTCAAAACCCAGCATTTCAATCGCCGAAAGGCGTCGCCCACGGGGAGCATCCGATAGACATCCTTAAGCCTCATCGCCCCAAGACGCAGCCTGAACTTCAATTGAGTTTCCCACACTCGCGAGCCGACGATCGCCGTCGCTCCGAGCGTGCCCGTCTCAGGCGATTCGCCGAGACGACATCGGCTGTCGGACGGAAGGGTCAACCACTGCCCGACAAACGTCAGGACCTTGGCGGGAATGCCAAAGAAGTCCGCGACAATTTGTTCCAATCCCTCCGCATGCCGCGTCTTGCACCCGAGATGTCCCGAAAAGTAAAGCTTCGCGTTATCGGGAAGGGCGTCACAATTCCGCAGCGGGTCTGAGCCGATTCCAAACAGCGCGCCGATGTACGTGGGAAAACGAGCCTCCTTCGGCCGATCCATGTCAACCGCCTTTTGGTTCGTAGCCCAGCAACGGTAGAATAGCGAAAGGATGCGATGATGAAAGACATCAAGGAACCTCGCCAGCGTAGGGTCGTGAGCGTGGCGCAAGCGGTCTCGCGCGTATTCGGTGATGTGGAGCGGAATCGGCCCGTTTGGACCGAGCAGGCCAAGAAAATTCACGGAAAGCTTCGCGGGGCGGTCCTCAGCGGCCGGACGAAATTCTGCGAGGGTGGAGGGCGCAAAGGCCAACGAGGGCACCTGGCCGAGGCGGAGGACATCGTCGCGGGGACTTAACGATTTTCCGATCCGCGGCTTGGCAGGGAACCGGTTTTCAATGAGCCGAAGCGCGCGAAAGAAGTCGAACGCGAACGGCTCGGCGGCAAGCCGGTCCATTAACTCAGATGTCTGCTTCCCAGTCGAGTCGGCCATCGCATGATTTCTCCGCGTTGATCGGTGCGGATCACGGTTTCAGTGAAGGAATTGAGCGAGACATATCGCGCGAAAAACTGCTCCAGGACTGCTCCCAGGAGGAACACGCCCGTGCCCTCGAAGCCGCCTTCGTCCAAAAGCACACTGATTTCGAGCCCGCGCGCAAACGCGATTGGACCCGGTGCAGCCACGCGGCGCACGATCTGCTTTGAACTCACCGAGCGAATGCCCTTGATCTGTTTGCGCAAGTAAGCGTTCTCGGGCTCGACGTAGAGGCTCAGCAGATCGCGCAGCGCCGCCGCCCCTTCGCCGCCCGGGTGGTCAAGCAAAGAGAGATAGTTCAGCGAGAGATGATTGATGATCCGCCACGCGCGAGCGCCTTCGGCAAACGGGGGGCGGGGCGGCGTGGGCGTGGTCACGCATTTTACCGTAGCCACGGGGGCATGCACTTCGAGCGTAAAATCTGTTCGCCCGACGCCCACCGCCATCTGGATCGGCAAATGACGATTGGTACAAAGCGCCTTTACGCTAAGCTCCCGAAGGTCGCTGCGGTACGGCGCGTCGGAGCTGTCGACCAAAGAGAGAAATACTTCGCCGCCAGCATAAGAAGTGGCCTGGCCAAATCGCCTTTCCTTTTCGGAGAGAACCCGCGGCAACCGGTTCACGGTGAAGAATGCGCTGCCTTCCAAATCGAGATCCCTCGCCAGATAAAAAGGGCGAATCTGCTGCTCTTCTTCAACGCTCTCGCCGTAACCGGTCACAGACTTGATTTGATAGACCTCGAAATCGATTGGCCGGGTGCGGTCGATCACCACATGAAACTCCGACGCGCGGTCGCCCAGTGAAACCCGATCGGCGCGGCGGGAGAAGAGATTGATAATCGGTGTGCAGAACAGTTCGAAGTTTGAGGCATCCACCCGATTTTCCAGCCGCACGTCTTGCTCGCCGAGAACGATAATAAGATCCATTTGGCCGCAATCAAAACCTCGTACCGCGTTGCCCAGCCCGTTGATCTGGAAAAACAAAAAGCGTTGTGGGCATGCGAAATACTCGTGCAGCAAACGATATCCACTGAATCCGCGCGGAGCATACGGCAGGAGCGCTTCCTCCTCCCGGAAGCCGACCGGCCGGAGGCTGGCTCGCGGCAAGACGGCCGTCGGCTTAAGTCGCTCAGCGGTGAGACCTCGCACGACCACCCCGGAACCTTGCGAAAAAATCTGTTCGTAGAGGGCCACCGGCAGTTCATCTGTGCCTCTGAGAAAAAATGTCAGCTCGTCGAGGGGGATTGCTTTTAAAGGCATATCCGGAGGGCTTTGAAGGCGGATTCGAAACGCCGCGCGGCCCGCCAGACCTCCTGGCAGATCGAGCTGCGCGATATCGCGCGTAAAGTACCTCGCCTCAATGATACGAATCGGCCAGAGCTTTACCTCATGCGCGGTGCGATATTCGCAAGGCGTATGCTCTTCCGGGCCAATGACGCTCTTGAGCGCCGTACCCCGCGGGATGGAAAAACCTTCCGTAGTCTGCGCCGGCTCGAAGCGGGCGACAGCCATCGAAGGCGTCGGGCACAGGTAGTGAGGATAAATGGTTTCCAGTAACGCTTGCGTGAAGCGCGGAAATTCCGCGTCGAGTTTCAAATGCACGCGAGCGGTGAGGAAAGCAAAGCCCTCCAGCAACCGTTCAACAAACGGATCCGGGCAGATTTCCTTGGCGTCCTTCGCCAATGCCAGTCGCCCGGCGATTTTCGGGAACTCCTGTGCAAACTCAGAGCCCGTTTGCCGCAGATGAGCCAGCTCGATATTGTAATAGTTAAGGAGTCGCCGGTCCATTCATGGGGCTCGAAGCTGCCAGGCCGTAGCCGTGACCCTCACGCAGCTACACGGTATACTCGCCCGTATCAAGGTCTATCTCGCTGCGAACATAGAGTTGCTCGGGGATCGGATAAGCCCAGAGCTCGCCACGGATTTCGATGGAGAGGCCGTTCGAATCCCGCTTGGCGCCGGCGACCGCCCTGACTTCAAGCGTGCTCGGATTGATCCGCGGCTCGAAGAGGCAAATCGCTTCAGAAATATCGTGCTCCAAATCCCGCATGTCCATGTTCGCCGAAATCAGGCCACAGAGATCCCGCGTGCCAAAATTGAGGACCGACCGAGCCACCTCGGGAAATTCGTTTAAGTCTTCTTCGGCTGTATGCGCCTTTCCGTTCAGTAACCAGACCAAGTCCCGCAGCACCCCCTCGCGGTAACGTCTGATCGAGATGATCCTTTCGTTCCGGCTCTCCTTCTGGGATTCCGGAGCTTCATCGGTAAGGCGATCCAACAGACAAGGCTGGATCTTTTCGATGACCGCATCAGCCATATTCCAACGTAAGCTACGGCTGCGTGAGTTCGATCTTGCGCGCTTCTGTCAGCGCGAATTCGCTCTGTTCGGTTGCCAACATGCGCTGACCCAGACCAACATAAAGAGCGTTGCCCTTAGCTACCCAATCGGTTTTGCGCGCCAACTTTAGCGAATTATCGCTCGCGTCCTGCGTGCCGGGATATCGGGTCGGGATGAAGCCCGGGGATTCGCCCCCGTTTGTCCACACAAACTGCGCCGCGGTCCAAACGAGGTCTCGCAGATCCTGCGGCGGCTCCGTTCGAATCGAGCGAACTCGGAAAAAGGGAACCCAATAGTACTTTCCATCGATGATCGCCTCGATGAGCGGACCCAGACGGGAATCGGCATCGGCGATCCATTCAAATGGTTGATCGTTGATCATGCCAGGCGTTGCCTCCGCGGCTTCGAAAGCGCTATTGCGAAGCTCCAGCGCGGCGGGAAACTCTCCTTGAGCAATCAGTTGATTGGCCTGCACGAGAAGGCCGATCCACTCGACCGGTTCGCCAAAGATCAACGGCCCTCGCCTTCCGGCGAAGACCTCATCCCGCAGCGCCTCGCATTGCAATACCGGCCGGAACACCTGTGCGAGGAGCATGCAGTTCGCATCCATGTCCTTTAGGACATTTAGTTGCGTCAGAGCACGTTCCCACTGTCCGAGTATGCTCAACAACTGGAAGAGCAAAACCCGCGGAGCGGCCTCGGCCGGCGCCTTTCGCACGTCGTCTTGCGCGACCGACAAAGCCTCGTCAAGCTGACCCGCTTTGATGTATTCTTGGACGCTCATGTCAAGTTACTCGAGCAGGCGCCCTCAGACCGCCTGATCGATCCCGAGAATTTCACCCAAGACTCAAATTGCCAAGGCTAATCATCGCAAGTCGAAATCTCCAGAAACTCGTGTCTGATATCAAGCCGGATCCTAAAGATTCAAAAAAAAGGAGGCTTGGCAGGTAGCCGGAGCGGGAAACAACTAACTGGATACTAGAATTAGCTGAAAGAGCAGCAGCAGGACTCCTTGGAGCAATTCTCATAGAAAAACTTCCGGCAGATACGCGCACGCGGGTTCGGCTCTAAGATAAGCCCTTTATCCGCGCGGAGCGTCAAACGGCATGGCGATCTGGAGGAATTCCTCGCAATTCTCGAGACAAACATCTACATGGCCGAAAAGAAACGCCGGCGCCGCAGCCTCGGACTAATGATCGCGCTGGGTGCTGGCACATGTCCGCCGATCGGTTCTCGGTTTTGATCACCTTCGAAATTCGCAATCTGGATTTTAAGCGATCATTTCAGTTTGGCTGACAGTCTGTGATTTCGCCGTTTGCTCCGGGTGCTAAATTAAGCTAACGTGCAATCGTTGTGGCGGAGAGGTTTCTTACGGCCAACCTCAAGTTGGCCAGTCCGGACTGGGAGATGGCGCTTCAGGTCAGTGTTCCGGAAGAGCCAATGCCACTCAAAGAACTTTTGCCGCTGGCCCAAAGTCTATCAAATGCGATCACGGGTGCGACAGTGCGGGAAATAGAGGCTCGCGGGGGTCAGATCTCCTGTCGCAAAGGATGCGGCGCATGTTGCCGCCAAATGGTGCCAATCTCAGAGATAGAAGCTCGCAATATCGCGGATCTTGTCGAATCGCTGCCGGAACCCCGGCAGTCCCGCGTGAGGGAGCGGTTCGCGAATGCTGTGAAACGTCTTGCCGAAGCCGGCCTGCTCGAAAAACTGCGCCAACCGGAACGATGGTACCAAGAAGAAGGCTACCGGGACTTTGGCCTGAAATATTTCCTGGAAAGGATTCCGTGCCCGTTCCTCGAAGATGAGTCTTGTTCCATTTACCGGGATCGGCCGATCACTTGTCGCGAGTTCCTGGTCACAACACCTCCAAAGAATTGCCGGGATCCTTCCCACGAGGTCATCCGATCCGTGAAGTTGCCCATGAGTGTAGGGCCTGCGCTGGCAAAGCTCGGGGCTTCGGACGACGGGGCCTCCCACGTGCGCTGGGTGCCCCTTGTGCTCGCTCTTGAATGGACAACTGCCAATCCAGTTCCTCCTTCGAACCGAAGCGGTCAAGAACTCCTCGGGGAACTAGTGCGGCATTTGACAAAAAACAAAAACCCAACCGTCGCCGAGCCTGGAGCAGATCCAGGAACGTAACGGCCATCTTCAACAGAAGGAATGGCCGAGACGTCCATCGATCCGGCTAAACACTGAGAACCTGCAGGGGAGCTGAGCCCTGCTTGCCGCGGCACGGGCGCCAAGTTTGCGCTGGCTACCGCCCAGCGCACCTCGGAGCACGGACACACGTTGCGGCTTTTTCTCCGCCTCTAATCTCAGCCCGGGCACATCGCGCGCTGCGAGCGCCCAGTTGCGCTTAGCTCCCTGCCATTTTCTTCAAATCGAACATGGCCTTAACGGTGCCACCAAGCGTCCCTCCCTTTGTCTGCTCTTTATATTCGTGCTCGATTTTGCCGAAGTTAAATGAAACTTGGTCGGTCGGGTTAACACTGCCGCTGCTTCCACCGGTTTGAAAGGACGAAATCAGAAGATCGTAGAATGAGACCTTCATGTAGTCTTGCTGATCCTTGCCCGCCTTGCGAGCCGTTAACGTCGCCGAAGGAATATGCTGCCCAGTGGCACAAGCGAGCATCAGCTTTGGACTGGCCACGCCATGAAAGACGGTGAAGTGGAAATCCTGCATATTTACCTTGCCCGCGCCACCGCCGCCGCCCTGTGCAAAACTTCCGCTTTGGGTGGCGCCCCAAGAAAACGACTGAATTTCAATTTCGCCGCCGTGTTTGGTATCTTGGCTTTCGCCTTTGATTCCGTCAATCTTTAGGAAATAATCAACGTCTGACATAACTTACTATTTGGTTTCCGAACGTCGGTGCCGGTCGTTCGAATATCTTTTCCACTTCGCGATAGCACCGCAATCGCGAAGAACCAGGGGGATTAGAGGCTGTAACCGCTTGTCATCTAAAAAGCCTCCTTGTTCATGTGACAGAACATGGTCTCTTAGGTGCCTCCGCTCTTCACTGAAGGCAATTTCGTCACTAGGCGCAGAGAAACTGTTAGGCCTTCGAGCTGGAAGTGGGGGCGCAGGTAAAACTTGGATGTGTAGTAGCCGGGGTTCCCGGGAACCTCCTCAACGGTCACGCTCGCGTCTGCCAACGGATATTGCGCCTTGATCTCTTCACCCGCCTTTGCGTCGGCGGTGACATAGTTCATGATCCACTGATTGAGCCAGCGCTCCATATCCTCGCGTTCTTTGAATGAGCCGATCTTGTCGCGGACGATGCACTTGAGAAAATGTGCAAACCGGCAGGTCGCGAAGAGATAAGGGAGTCGGGCCGAGAGATTTGCGTTGGCTGTCGCGTCGGGGTCGTCGTATTCCTGAGGCTTTTGAAGCGATTGCGCGCCGACGAAAACCGCGAAGTCCGTATTCTTCCAGTGGGAGAGCGGCATCAGTCCGGACTTAGCCAACTCGGCCTCGCGACGGTCAGTGATCGCAATTTCCGTGGGACACTTCATGTCAACTCCGCCGTCATCGGTCGGAAATGTATGCACTGGCAGTTGCTCGACCATGCCGCCGCTTTCGGCTCCGCGAATCCGCGCGCACCAGCCATACAGTTTGAACGAGCGGTTGATATTGGCAGCCATGGCGTAGGCCGCGTTGGACCAGATATATTTTGAGTGATCCGCCCCTTCGGTGTCTTCTTCGAAGTCAAATTCGTCCACCGGGTTGGTCTTCGAACCGTAGGGCAACCGGGCGAGAGTGCGTGGCATCGTGAGCCCTATGTATCGGGAGTCCTCCGAAGCACGCAGTGACCGCCAAGCGGCATACTCCGGTGTTTGGAAGATTTTTGTAAGATCCCGCGGGTCCATCAGTTCCTGCCAGGTATCCATATTCATCAACGTCGGCGCGGCTGCGGCGATGAAAGGCGTGTGCGAGGCGGCGCAGATTTGTGCCAGGCTGCCAAGCATCTCGACGTCCGGAGGCGAGTGATCGAATTGATAATCTCCGACGATGCAGCCATAAGGCGCGCCTCCGGGGGTACCGTATTCCTCTTCATAAATCTTCTTGAAAAGCGGACTCTGATCCCAAGCCGTGCCCTTAAACTTTTTCAACACGCGCCCGGTGTCCTTTTTCGAGATATTCATCACCCGAATCTTAAGCTTCTCATCGGTCTCCGTGTTGCTGACCAGGTAGTTAAGGCCGCGCCACGTTCCCTCCAAATTCTTAAAATCTTCGTGGTGAACAATGAGACTGATTTGTTCGGAGAGTTTGCGGTCGAGTTCCGCAATTATTGCTTCGATTGAACTTAACGCGTCCTTGCTGATCAACGCCGTTCGCGCCAGCGCCTGCTCCGCGAGCGTCTTGACGGCAGTCTGAACCGCCTCTCGGGCACTATCGGTCTTCGGCTTGAATTGTTTGTTTAGGAGGGCGTCGAACTCGCTAATTTCCTCCGCGGCCGCAACGGACGCCGCTTCGCTATCGGTCACTTGCTGGCTCTCAGCCATATCAATTATTCCTTGCTAACATTCGTTTCGTCAGCTGAAGGTTTTGGCGCGGCAGCCAACGATTTCAGCAACGCGGGATCGTTCAAAAGATTTGAAACCAGCTCCTCCGCCCCGCTCTTCCCGTCCATGTAAGTCACCAAATTTGCCAACTGGCTCCGGGCGGTCAAAAGCTGATTGAGAGCGTCGACTTTGCGAGCGACGGCTGCCGGCGAGAAGTCATCCATGCTGTCGAAAGTCATTTCCACGTTGAGGTTACCTTCCCCCGTCAGTGTATTGGGCACCTGAAAAGCAACCCGCGGTTTGATCGCCTTCATGCGGTCGTCGAAATTGTCCACGTCAATCTCCAGGAACTTTCGTTCATCCACGGAAGGCAGCGGTTCTGCCGGTTTCCCAGAGAGATCCGCCATCACCCCCATAACGAAGGGCAACTCCACCTTCTTTTCAGCGCCGTAGAGCTCAACATCGTACTCGATCTGGACACGGGGAGCGCGGTTCCGGGCGATGAATTTTTGACTGCTGGCTCGGGCCATATATTTATTCTCCAGGATTTAAGCTAGCTAATTAAGCGTCGACCAAGAATTCGGGCGATTCTCACAAAGCCAACTATCGGCTTTTGAGGCCGGAAAGGCAATCATTTTATCAATAGGGCAAGGGGTCATCCCTCCGAATTCGTGGCTTCAAGGCCCCCCGTTTTCGGGCCAACGATCGTATCGAGATGGGCCCGCGCTTCGGGGGTGAGTTCGTCGATGATCTGCAGGAAATCCATCTCCACGAGGCGCTGCGCTCTGCGCAACAAAAAGGGCAACGGGCTTGAGGGCTCATTGCGCGCGTAATACTGGCAGATTCGCTCCAGGGCGCGAACGACGTCTTGTCTCGATCCAATCTCACTGCTTTCCGAGGCCGCTGTCCCCGTTGAGTCTTGCGAGGTTGTCTCGGTTTCGGCGGACTCCTGTTTGAAAGTTTTTGGCAGATAGGGGGTCAGGCACTTCTCGATCTCGACCAGCACGGCCAAAAAAGGGCCCATATCGGGCGCGCGGCCTGGGCCCACGGTCTCCGTTAAATAGCCGTCAATTCCTTTGACGATCGCGATGGAATCGGAAATCCGCTGAGACGTCTCCGTGAGTTCCTCCATGCTGGTATCCCGAAACGCCGCCTTAATTTGCGATGCTGATACAGGGGCCTTTTCTTCGCCTCCCGGCAGGATAATCTTGTCGCCGGCAATGTGCGCGAAGGTCAAGCGTCCCATCTGCGGAGAATTCGCGATGGGGATCTGGCGCAATCGCTGGAGGAACCGAATCGGATCGCCAAAGGTCCCCAATGGGGTCGAAAGAGAAGACAAGATATTTATTCGTTCGAGCGGATCGTTGTTATCCTCGGGGTCAAGTCTTGGATAGAAATCGGCCCAGTAGCGCTCCAGCAACCCTCTCAACAGCGTCAATCCACTCCGCAGGCCGGCAGCTCCTTCAAGGTTCACGAGCGCCAAGCTAAGAGTCAGCGCAACACGCAGGTTTTTCGAGCGGCTGAACAGTTCAAGGCATGCGTCGCGAACCGCTCTCCAGTCGGCCTCTTCGGCGGCAGAGAACTGCGTTTCCTGCTTGCCGGCGACGAGCGCGTCGAGCGCGAGAAATTGCGGATCGTAAGAAAGATCTTCACCGCAAGGATTCTCGGCGGAAATCGGATTGAGCAATTCTTCGACGTCGAGCATAAAGACCGCCACCACCGCGCCCGAAATCGTAGGGGGCTCCGCGATCTTGGCAAGCCCGCTTTTTGTCCGAAGCTAACTGAAACCGATGACTCCCCAAACCTCCAATGCTTACGATCAGGTTCCCTACCCGAGCCTCGCGCATGTCCAGACGCACCCCGACCGCCTGGCGACGATTGCGACTCTTTTTGGCATGCACCCCCCGCCGGTTCAGCGTTGCCGGGTTCTGGAACTTGGATGCGGAGACGGCACGAACATCATCTCGATGGCTTACGCGCTGCCCGGAAGCACATTCCTCGGGATCGATTCGGCAGCCCGCCCCACGAGCGAGGGGAACCGCGCGATTGCCGAGCTAGGCCTGCCAAATGTCAGCCTCCGGCAAGACGATATCGAGAAATTTCGCGCCGACCCGGCATCGTTCGACTACATTATCGCGCACGGCGTCTATTCCTGGGTTTCCCCGGCCGTGCGGGACCGCATCCTGGCGATCTGCCGCGAGTATCTTTCACCGAACGGCGTCGCTTACGTTAGCTATAATACCTATCCTGGCTGCCACCTGCGCAACATGGTCCGTGAGATGATGCTCTTCCATGTGCGTGACCGTTCCAGCGCTAATGATAAGATCAACCAGGGACGGGCCCTCCTGGCGTTTCTCGTCGACTCGAAAAAGCAGCCCGATCTTTACCGGACGCTGCTGGCGAAGGAACTCGAGAACATCCGGGAGCGGAGCGACTCGGCATTCTATCACGACGATCTGAGTCCGGTAGCCCATCCGATTTATTTCCATGAGTTTGCGGATCACGCCAGGGAGCACGGCTTGCAATTTCTCGGCGACGCGATGTTCAACGAGATGCAGGCGGATGAGTACCAACCCGCGGCCCTCGCCGCGCTCGAAGAGTTGGAAAGCGACATCATCGCCCGGGAGCAATATCTGGATTTCCTGATGTGCCGGAGGTTCCGGCGAACGCTTCTCTGCCACCGCGAAATTGCGCTCGATTACAAGGTTCGAGAAGAGGCAGTTTCCGGCTCCTATGCGGCGGCCGATGTGCGTCCTGCGTCGCAACATCCTGACATCCAAGGCCCGGTCATCGAAGAGTTTCGGGCGCAAAGAGAATCGGCGATTCAAACAAATCGGCCCCTGGACAAGGCAGCCCTCACGCATCTCGGCGAATGCTGGCCCCAGTCGGTATCGTTTCAGGACCTTTTGAAAGCGGCTCGGCACCTGGCGCCGCCCGAGGCGCGAGAAAACAGCCGGGCCGAGGAGGATGCCGCGGCGCTTCGCAGCCTGCTCGTGCGCGCTTACGCGGCGGGAATCGTCGAACTTCATCTCTGGTCGCCCAACCTTGTCACGAAGGCAAGCGCCCGCCCGCTAGCCAGCCCGGTCGCCCGGTTCGAGAGTCGCCGCGGGACGCGGGTCACCACCTTGCGTCACACCGGCCTTGAATTGAGCGACCAGAACAGCCGGGACCTCCTCGAACTTCTCGACGGAACACGAGACTTTGACGCGTTGGTCGATGCGCTTGCCACCCTGGTCTTGGAAGGAAAGGCCCACGTGCGACGGGGAAACGAGCTGATCACCGAGCCCTCGCAACTCCAGGCAATTATCTCGAGCGAACTTCCGCGCGCCCTTGAACGCCTCGCCCGCTCCGCGCTCCTCGTGAGCTAACCAGGCTCGGCCCGCGCATCAGTTTTCCTGCACGACCAGCAATCCGGCGCGGAGCAATCGTTTGACCAGCGGAAGCCCGGAATCGGCGGCGGCAGCGAAGTCCGTCCCGTCGCTCTCCCCGACGCTGGAAATCATTTCGCGCACGGTGCGCGCTCCATGGCACTGCGAAAGCAGAAAGAGCACCCGTGTATCGATGGTTGAACGGTGTTCGATACCGTTAGCCGGAACGAGGACGAGAGACTGGCTTAGCCACCCTCCCTCGCCGGCCACCAGTTTCTGCTCAAGCAAATGATCGGGATGCAGCGCCACCCGGCGATCGAGCAGCGCCTCGTCGTCGATCTCCGCCAGAATGTCCTCCGCGGCAAACATCCGCTGAATTTGCGGGCCGGCATCGGTCGCCACCGCCGCCCCAGCCAGATTTTCACCATGAAACCAGTTCTCTGACGCCTGACGCTTCCGCAAAATCACCGCCCCCAGGGCTAGGCGCGAGATTTTCTGGAACCGATAGTAATCGACCCAACGGTCAAGCTGTTCCGCGTACGACGCGCTGCGAATCGATTCCGTCTGTCGGAGGGCGTTCGCAGCATAGCTCAGGGGGTCCTGGCTCGATGCTCGCAAGAGCCAGCAATCGCACCCGGAACCTGCAGCCCAGCCGCGGGGGCGCTCAAACCAGTCGCTTTCGCCTTGATGGTGCCAGCTGATGAGACTGATGGCGCAGCCGCCCTCGTTGAGATAGCGCGGCGATTCCCGCACCATCAATTGCGAAACCCCATCGCCGGCCATCCCTGGACTCTGGAACATCAAGCTCGATTCCGGAGAAACAATAAACGGGGGATTCGAGACGATCAGATCAAACCTTTCGCCGGCGACCGGCTCGAAGAAACTCCCTTGTTTGAAAGAGACGTTTTCGATGGCATTCAGCCGGGCGTTCATGGCAGCGAAGTTCAGGGCCCTGGCGTTTGTGTCGGTGGCCACGACGCACTTTGCATGGGCCGCGGCCAGCAACGCGTGAATGCCGGCGCCGGTGCCCACGTCGAGCGCGCTAACGACAGGATTTCGAAAGGTTAATCTGGTTAGCGAAACCGACGAGGGACTCGCTCCGCTCATGACAAAATCGGCCCGCAGCGGTTCTCCTTCCGCGGGAATAAAATCGCTAAACAAAAGAAAATCCCTCCAGGGAGCCAGCCGCGCCGTTGCGCGAACGCCATCGCCGTCGCGCTTGATCACGCCGCCTGCGATCAGACGCTCGATGTCCGCGGGAAACACGGCGAGACGTGCCGCCGCGTCGGGGATTATGGCTCCCAGGATGAAAAGCCGGACCAAGGAATGAAACGGCGAAGGTTCGGCGCTGCGCCGCATGGCACATTGCACATCGATCATGCGGTCGTTCCGTCCCTCGAGCACATCAGTGACCGCCGTTTCGCGATAGCCGGCCTGATGCAGCGCCTCGCGCAATATTGAAAGGTCCCCGGCGCGATCGGGGTGGAAGGGACCATTTTCCGGATTTTCAACCATTCCCATAGATTTTACCGAGAGAGAGGAGGCCGCCCCGCGCGCCTTCGAGGCCAGGCGGCAGTCAAGCAGCCCCCTTCCGGGGCCCTGCCGCCGAATCCGCGCCGGTCTTAAGCAGTTCCCGAATGAGACTCTCGTGCTCCTTTCGAAACTCGTCCGGGATTCTGCCGCCTTCCAGAGTTGCAACTGCCAGCGTCTCCGGCTTCGCGCGCAAGCAGTAGAATTCCTTTTTCAACGGCTCTCCGCACGTCGCGTCAACCCAGGATTCGGCCAGGGGAAGGGTCAACAATATCGGCGCGTCCCTTCCCAGTCGAAACTCGAGCAACCGCATCCAAAAGCTGAGAGTCTCCGCCTCCAGGCCGGCGACCGAGGGAAGGCGAATTTGGCCCCCGCCGAAATCATTCTCGAGCTCGGCATGGACCCGATAAGCGATTTGCCAGAGTCCCTCCAGATCAGCACTGAGGCCAAGGCGCTTGAAAAACTCATAGAAATCGAGGTCCGTGGCAGCGGCTGTCCTAATGCTTGCCGTCGAATGTCTCAATTGATCGAGGGCTTGACCAAGAACGGCCCTCACCTCGTTTGCGGACTGAGTGGCCTTGCACTGCCGTTCAATCTCGGCCAGACAGGGATAGACGCTGGTCAACGCCCAACTGAAGGGAATACCCAGGCAATGGGCGCAGACGACCAGGGGATATTGCGTCCGATTCTTTCCATCGCGCGAGGACCAGATTCGTCCGGCCAGGAAAGCGTCGCCGCGCTTCCAGAGAAAGATGTGCTTGAACTCCGCGAGCCGTCGGGCGCCATCCAGTCTTTCCCATTCGCCGGAGTTTACCTGGCCTCCGATGCCATCCACGTAGAGGATTTGCTTCGCCAGCAAGAGGCTTTCCGTCTCGAGTCCGATATCGTCGATATGGTCGTCCCATCCGGGATGCTTGCCAAAGGCGCCAAGCCAGATTTGCGGTTTTGGGCCGCGGCCGAAAAATCTTTGTCCCTCGCGCAAAAATCTTTTCCAGAACCGGCTCATCTTCAATTGTTCGGAAAGACGCCTTGCCGGGTTGGCCAGGTCGGAAGCTTCGGAAGGGCGTATTCAAAAATGAGAACCGCAATCACCTCGGGGTGGGCGTCGTCGATTCTAACCTCCCAATTGACCCCGTCCTGCGCGAAGGCGGAGGTCTCCCTGGTCTTGGTCAAGAGCCGCACCGCGCTCCAGTTCGACCCGCTTGGGACTTCGTGCTTTTCAGGATCGTATCGATGAAAATGGAAGACGGTATCCGCGGGAAGTTTGTCGATGAGCAACTTGCGCTGGCCTACCGCAACCCGGCCTTGTTTGCCCAGGTTGGCGTGATCTCCGGAGATGGGCGTGCCGGCTCTGAGTTCGTACCTTACCTCGCTGGTTTGGGCCCCGGGTTTGCCCGCCGGCGCCGCCTGGGACCCGCCCATCGAGACCGACACCGAGGCGATGGTTCCGTTTGGCGAGACGAGACCTCGCAGGACGGGGTCAAGCAGGGCGACTTGTTTATCCAAAGCTTCAAGGGGAGCTTTCGATCCCGTTTGAATCCTCTTGAACGTTTCGGACCGAAGATCCCTATGCATCATCGCGACGAGCTTGGCGGCCGCTCTGACCTGGTCGGCCGTGAGCGCCTGCTCCTCGGGCGGCCAGACGAGAGGGAACCTCAACAATGGCGCCAAAGAATCCTTTGCCTGCTTCAAGTAGGCCTTGAAGAATTCGTCGGCGAGACGCCGTTCCGCATACCCGAGCCAATAAGCGCAAACCGACGCGCACTCCTTTTTGAACTGCCCCTCATAGGCTTCCACTTCCTTGCGGATTCGCGCGATTTCGTCGATGGCCTTTCCAAGACCGGCCCATTCGCTCCCGATCAAGCCGTCCAGTTGTGCCCCGAACTGGGTCGTTCCGAAGCTTTGTGAGTAAAGACCGAAGCGGACATTTGCCACCGGTCCCCGCCCCGCATAGTCTCCGAGGTAGGCGTCGTCGAGCGCCTTGAGTTCCGCCACGTTCAAGCCTTGAAGTCCAACTTGAATTTCTTTGAGAATGCCGTTGAGCCTGGCGCGGATCTCCTTCAGCAACGGTGTCTGTTCGCCAGCCTGCGTCTCGGCGGACAGGGCTTCGGTGACAAGCTCGTCCAGCATTGATTTGAGGACGCTTTGTTGGTTGGTCCGCTCCTTAATAATTTGGTCGTAGGCGGCTGCAAGGGAAACGGGTCCCTCCTTGAATAGCCCGGCCGCTTTGGCGCGCTGAAGTTTCTCATCGAGCGCAACATTGACTTTTTGCAACTCCTTAAAGGGCGTCTCCAGGAGCGGATCGCGCTGTTGAATTCCGCCCTGATTCGCTGCTGCTTGAAAGAGGGCAGTTTCCCTGGGCGCAAATTCACCCTTCAAAAAACCCGCCAGCTCGACAATGAGTTTCCAACGGGCTTCCGAGGCCGCAAGGGACTGCAGCGCGTTTTTCCTAAAGCTTTCGATGCCCATGTCTATGGGCTGATTGTAGCCCGGGCTGCCCTTGACCAGCGTGTTGCCGCCGCTAAGCCAGTCGGCAGGCCATTTTTGCGCCCCGTCCCCTTTCGAATAGGTCCAATTCGTCAGTTCAGCCAGCCGGGCATCGTAGTCCCGCCCCGAGACATACTTCTGCAGTGGTCCCAGCGCCGCATCCGGCGGCGCGATCTTGTCGCCGGAATTTTGACGGCGCTTCGCAATCCCCGCCTCGACCCTGATAAGGCTCAACAGGGCGTTGAGCTCGAGATTTGGGTCGGTGTTGGAGCCCGTCGGCGCCGCCGAGATCTTGCTCCGCGCGGAATCCACCAGCGGCTTTACGACGCTCCCTTCGAGAACGATTCTCTGGGCGCGCATCTTTTCGGCGCCGAGATTCCCGGTGAGACTATAGAATGGGCGGAATATCGAAGAGATCCGCAATTGCGAACCTGTAAAATCGCGCAAGGCCGTGTGGAATTCGATCAGACTTTTCCCCGCTCCATCAAAGAGGTCCCTGGTCCTGCTGCGGATCCCCCTGCCAACCGGCTCGTCGCCGTTGTAGGCGAAGCCGCCTCCCTCGGCCGGCGAAACGATGGGCATCCACTCGTTGGCGGCATTCCAGCCCTCGCTGGCCCGCAGCCAGTATCCGCTCTGATGGCCGATGCTGTCCTTCATCGCCCGATAGCCAAGCAGAGACAAAAACAGGAAAACCAGGAGGGCAAGCGCGCCAACGGCCAGCACGGCCAGTTTCCTTCGCCGGAGCATGCGCAGCGCGTTCGTCGCCCGCGTCACCAACCCCCACTCGCGGAAGATCTTCTCGATAAAGAGATCTCTCAAAAAGTATGAGGTCTCGCGCTCCCAGACCCGGCCGGAAGGCAGGTCGTCCACCGAGACCCCAATGGCCTCGGCAAGCTCCTGATCGAGCTCGGAACCCTCGCGCAACGAGGAGGTGAAATAGATGCCTCGGAGAAAAAGCGGCCGTGCCGACCACTCGCTCTTGACGAAAATCGTGGTCAGGTACCGGCGGAGGCTCGGCGCAATCAATGAAATGCTGTTGGGAAAAGCGTAGAGGCGATCCACCTCGTCGGTCCGGCGAAGAGCCGGGTCCTTGGCGACGGGGTCTTCGAGGAGCTTCAAACGGCGATGACGCAACCGCTCGATAACGATCCGCAAATGTTGCTCCATCAAGTCGACCTGGAATGGGGTGTCTATCGAGTCCGGGCTCGACCAACCGAGAATCTGCCGTTGCGCGCCCGGATCATCGACATCCTCAAAAAACTCGCGGAACCCGTTCAGGAGGTCGCACTTTGAGATAATCACGTAGACCGGAAACCGGATATCGAGCTCGCGCTGGATGTTCTCGAGCTGGCGGGCAATCACGCCGGCTCTCTCGTCGATTCTCTTCTCCGAATCCCTGACCAAGCTGTCTGCCGGAATGACCAGGAGGAGCCCGTTAATGGGACAGTTCGGCCTGTGTTTGCGCAAAAGCGCGAGAAATTCCTTCCACTCGCTGGTCGCACCCGTGGGGATCTCTTCGAAGAGCAGGCGACCGGCGGTATCGAGGATGACGGCATAATTCGTGAACCACCAATTCATGTTGATGGTGCCGCCCACGCCCTGAAAGTCATCCTGCATTCCGGGGGGAAAGCCTACGTCGCTATGCCTGATCGCTTCGGATTTTCCCGCGGCGGGCTCGCCGACGACCACGTACCACGGAAGTTTGTAAAGATTCTTGCCCGCGGCATTGAACTTATCGAGCCCCTGCTGAAAGCGATTGCGCAAATCTTCGACCCGCGCCTTGCGCGCGGGATCGTTGATCGAGGCCGGCGTGGCCTTGGTGTTCTGCTGAAGCTCGCCTCCGAGGGCGGCAGTTTTCGCCTCTCGCCGGCTCTTGAGGATGTAAGAATAGATGCCGAGGACTACGACAACGAAAAGGACACCAATGCCGACGATCAACGCTACCGTCGGGCTGAATCCCACGCCGATCCCGATGAGGCTCAGCGCGCTCAGGAGATAGATGGTATTCCTAAGCCACGACGGAAGGTTGACGAACGAACCGAGGAGCGAGAACAGCTCGCTGATGACTGAAAATTGCATCCGAAACCTACTTCATCAAATCATGACGCAGAATCTCTTCGAGAGACTCGGTGAGACCAACCAGGCCCACGCGAAAGAGGTAAAAATTTACCGCGAGCGCCACGAGGGTAAGCGCGAGAAAGGCCAGCGCGATAGCGCCAATCTTTGACGAAGCCGGGTCAATAAGGTTGCGAGAATCGACGTGTTTGTATGCCTCGGGGCAAATGTGCGCGACGCGCTCCAGCCCCTCCACGCCGATGCGCTTGGCGATGGTCTCCATCTTCCTCCTGAGATATTCCGGCTGATTTGCGTACCATCCGGTGAAGCCCAGTCCGAGACAGACGTAGAAGATGACGAGGCGCTCGGTCGCCTCCGGGCTCGGGTCGTTCAGGGTCTCATCAAGCAAGTCGAAGAACTTCTCATCTCCCGCCAACTCATTCCGGGCATAGGCAAGCCGCTCCTTGTGCCATTGCCCGGCGCACCGAAGATTGCTTTCCGCGATAATCGAGTCGACGAAAAACGTGATCGGCATTTCCAGTTTCCCCGCCTGCAGGGCCAGCAATGGTTCGGCTTGCGCGCGCTTGTTGATGCCCTCGAGGAGGGCAATAATTTCGGGCCGGAGGGTTGCCAATTCGATCGCCTCGTTGCTTCCCTTCCTGGCAATGCGATTGAGGATGCAAATGTACTGAAAGAGAGGCTCATAGAGATCGAACAGGGTCACGGGGGGAGTCGATTATCGCTGATCCGAACCAGCCGGCAGGGTCATGTACATGCTAATCTGAAAATCCGAAGCGCCTTCGTCCGGCCATCGAATCACGGCGGATTTTTCCGCCTGGATTTGATCCCAGGCGCGCACCGAAGCGTTTCGCAGCAAGCGAAAATAGTGCAGACCGGCCTTGGCGGGAAGCTCAAGGGGAACATAGCGCTCCTCTTTCAGCAGCACCCCTCGAATCGCGCGCGCGGCCAAGCTCTTGGGCATCAGCTTGAACTCGTCGGGATTTTCCACGAGGTTCGCAAGCCCTCGAGGATCTTCCTTGGTTTCAATCCCAAGGAAGTAATCGTTGGGCAGCACAAAGTGTTTGTCTTCGAAAACCGCGGTCGGCACGTCGCCGACGTTTACGAAGGGGACTTTCATATAAGTCGGGGCCACCGTGCCTCTCAACAGCGAGCGGATCTTCGCGCTCAGATCGCCAAAAGCCAGATAGGGATTGTCGTGATCGTAGGCCGGCACGTCGAAGACATCCCTGTCCGGGTGCAAGGCGGTCAACTCGCCCAGCAACTCGCGGAGCTCGAGATACATGAAAAACGGCGAGACATTGGGCGCTTCCGCCAGCGACGGCAGCCGGGCGCTGAAACGGTTTAGCGTCCGAAGCCGGAGAATCTGTTCGAACTGCAAGCCACGCAGGTTCTCCAGGCTGAATCCAGCGCGCGTGATCTGAACCACCAATTCCTTTCTGCTGGCTTCGACCTGGCTCGCCAGATCCCGGACCAGTTCGACCAGGACCGGCGAACCGCTCAGGACGATACATGGGCCGGCGTATTCCGAGTCCTGTCTGGGAAGGCCGACATCCTGCCCGGTGGCCCGAACCACGCGCAGCAGCGGAATCAATTCGAGGTCGGAAGGATCTTCGTTTTCGAGAACCAGGCGCGCGTTGACTCGGCGAACGATCAGCGGCTTCGGGTTCTCGCCGGTGTTCTCGTCAGCGCACTCGATTTCGTTGAGCCGGTACAAAACCTTTGCCCGGGCATCCGTCGCGCTTCCCAGTTCCACGGTATTTCCCCGGCCCTCGAACCAAAGTGGCACCGCCAGAAAAATGTTGAGCATTCCTCCGCTCGTCGCGAACGATTGCTTGATGTCGATGGAAGGCAATTCCGCCTCGGCCGGATGGTTCACCTCGACCCCGCTCGGCATGATGGCCCGCAAACGATCAAAGCGCACCCGCATGTTCTCGAGATCGTCGGGGTTCAACCGGGCCTCGATCACCCCGTAGGGAAAAGCCCAGGAGAGACGGCGTTCGGCGGCAATCGCGTCCATGACCGCCTTTTGGCCGCGCTGAAGATGATGGGCCTGAAGAAACAGGCCCTCGTGCCAATGGATCCGCACCGCCATTCTAGTCCTCTAAATTGCTGGCCACGTCGGCGCCCAAAACGAGTTTTTCCGTGTATTTCCTGATTGCATCGAGAACTTCTCTTTCAATGGCGGCCCGGTTCAGCGACTCAAAAAGGCCAGTGTATTTTCGCCAGCATTTTTTTTCAAGACTCTCGAAGACTCCCGAATCCGCCTCGGCGGCCTTCCTGATCACCTCCGGCGACAGGCGATCAAGATACTTGTGGGCGTTGATTTCCCCGACCGTGCCCATCGCCGCCAGCAAACCGGAGGCTAGTTTGCGGGTTTTGTTGGTGATCTGTTTCATTTGATCGGTGGAGATCTCGGAATCGCCGGAAAGATACGGCGCGAGGGCCTTGCGAAAATCCCCATACGGACCCGTTTCGCGCTGGATCACAGACTTTACCGCGATATTCTTCCAGACCTGCCAGACGAGCTGATCGAGGGACGTGGTCACTTCGATGAGGATGTCCAGCAACCGAAGAGCCCGCCCCACGTCGATCGGTTTGTCGGGGGCCAGTTTTTCCATTCGCTTTCTCAATCCTTCGGGAAGTTCGGCGCCGCCGCGGGCCGCCGGCATCAGGCCGGAATCTTGAATCTTCTTCACGAGAGCCGCGGATTCTTCGGGGCCGCTAGCCCGGAGCAGACCCAGCAAACGTTCGAGCAGCGCCTCCGGATCTTCGGGACCCGCCGGCGAGCCGGCCGCTTGAGGCTCCGGGGAAGTTTCAAGAAACGCCCGCGCGGCGAATTGCTCCCCCAGCGCTTCCAAGAGCTCTTTGCGCTTTCCGATCGGCACCGCTTTCAAGGCCTGGGCCAGCTCCTCCTTGAGGATTTGTCCGCGCGTTTCCGGCAGATCATCCGCAAAGCTGGATTGAAGCAACCTCAGCCGGGCGCCGAGTTCCGCGGCCCAGCGGCTGGTTTCGGGCGAGGCAACTCTCATGAACGAAGGGTATAGCCGAACGCTAAAACGCTGCAATCGGCATTTCCTTAGCTTCGCGGTTGGCGTCCGCCCAAAAAGGCTTTATTTCCGATGGAAAATCAATACTGAGACGTTGTGCCCTCTCCTCCGAAGAAAGAAGCTCCCGGCCAGTTTCAAAAGGGTTTCCATGCCGTCCCAATTTCCGAGACCGACGCCGCCGGAGCGCTCCGGTTAGGGGTTGTCCTGTGCGACGCGCCGGATCCGGTTTCCGGAGCATTTGTTTTGCTAAGGGACACCCTCGAGGCCTCGGTGTATCTTGGTTGCTTGCTCGATGCCGGCGGACACGTGCACAACTGGATCGAGTTATGGGTGCAGAACGTCAACAGTCTTGAGACGACCCTGGAGACGCACCGGGAGGCCTTCTCGAATCACTTGCTCGACGAGCGCTGGAAGAAACGCGTGGGCTTCCTCTCCCGGATCGACCGATCCAACAAAATCGAATGCAGCTTCGAGAGCGCTCATCCCTTGCCCATCTATTTTGATTTGAACCTTTCGGCGCCGGTAAATCCGAAGCCCGCAACTTCGTCGGCCCCGTGGGAACTTTGCGTCGACGACACGCTCCTGGCCAAGCATGGACTTCCCGCCTACACGACCTCCCTGGCCAGATATCTGTATGTCCCCCAGGCACCCGAGCCAACGTTTCTGCCGGTCACCTCAGGGTCCCCGGAAAGCGAGGCCACACAGGAACCGCAACAGGCCCTTGGGCCGCTCATTCCTCTGAATCCGGATGGGGCCCTGATGATGGCCCGTAAATTTGCTCCCTTAAGTCTTGAAGCCTACGTGGATGTCGTGGCGGGCCAGCCTTGGAAGGGATTGGACCAGGGTAGCAAGGTCTTCAGGCTGCCGGGCGTTTACAGGACTTTGCAAAATGCCGACTCCGTGCAGCAGGGTGGCGGGCACCTCTTCCTCGGAAAGCGGGGCCGCGCCGGTCGTTTGATCGAGACCTTTCACCTGAAGTTGGATCTCCTGCTGCAGATATTCCGCCTAACCCGGGATTTCGTGCGTGAAGAACAGCTTCCCTTCCTAAATCTTTCCGCGGATAGCTTCCGCGTAACTCTGGCCGACATTGGTCAGACGTTGCCGTATCTGTGGACCCAGAAAGCGAGCTTGTCCGTCTTCGGTTCCGCCTTCGCGCTGCCCGTCGAAACGAGCGACGCGCGCTATTTCGTCGCGCCGGGTACGGGCACGACGTCCATCTATAATCCGGTCACCCCGACCGCGGCGGTCAGCGCAACCGGCGCCGTGCGAATTCGGAAGGTCCTTTCGGAGGAGGACGGGACCTTCGTTTTGGAGGGAACCATTTCCACCCAGGAAAGGATTGCCATTTCGCAGACGGATTTGCTCTGGCTCCGTCTGACGCTCTCTCCGGGCCGGGTGGATTTTTATGCCAATCTGACCGAAGGCGCCGCCAAAGGCGAACAGCGCTTTCGCACTCTCCCCCGGAAGCTGCCGGAACACGTTGGACCGGCGGTCCATTCCGCCGAGGGAGTTCGCCTGCCAAACGTGCCGTTTGAGACCTTGCCGCTGAGGAGTTCCCCCTGTGATCTCCATGCCCTGGCGACAATCGGCGTGCGCACTCTGCTAGTGAACGACGACAACACCCTGCCGGTCGCTCTCGACGAAATCTCGAGCCTCGCGCAGGCGGTCGCGGCCGACGCCCGGGAAGGCGTCGACTTCGCCCGGCGTCTCCGGGAGATTGGCGCGTCGGACTCCCGGTGGCCGGCGTCGCTGGGACCTCAACGGCTCTTGAATCCCCAGTCGCTCGGTTGGGAAGACGCGCTCGCCTATCTTCCTGCCGAACTCTGGTGGGACTCGCTCGCGGTGCTGGTCAAATGCTTTCCCGGCTTGGTGCCGGATTCCTTCTGCGCGGATCTTGGGGACGCCCCGCCGCTCGCGCTCCATTCAGTTTTCGAGCCGGCCATTGAAGAACTGGAAAGGCTATGCCTGCGAAGCCGCAGCCTCCTTTTCGCCGACTGGAAATACGAGGCGGAGATCAGGTCGGTCGTCGATGCCGCCCTGCAACAGCACCTCTCCGAACTTGCCTAGAAGTCAGCCCTCCCGCTCTGCCGCCGGATCCTCCACCTTGATCGAATAACTGGCGCCGCTGACCTGGAGGGTCTGCCCGGTGACCAGCGGTGCAATCTCAAAGGGCGCCAAGCGGAGACCGTCCACCGCTACTGAATCCGGCGATCTTTGCTCAATCCAGAAACATTTTCCATAGTAACGCAAAGCGGCGATTTCGCGGCCCCCGGCGAGTTGCGCAAAATCCAGGGGCGAAAGTTTGCTGCTTCCGAAAGGCGCAGCGGTAAAGAGCCAGACCGCGACACGAATCTCACTCTGAACGTTCGGCACGAATACGACGGAACCGGGCTTCAGCAGATCGGGTTGATGGATTGGCCCGTTCCATTCACTGATGTTCAGGATCGGATCGGTATCGTCCTGTTCGGGGGTATGTGGAATGACTCCTATTGGAAAGACTTCGGCGAGGCGAAGTTCTCCGGATTTCGAGAGGTTGAGGGGCGACTCGATGGAAAGCGCTCGCCCGTCGAAAGTCGCGCCGTTCGCACTTGGGGTGACGCTATCACCGTCAAAGAGCAGTATCTTGTCCTTCTCTCGTTTGGCGGTTACGTGAATTCTGCTCAGCTTCTTCGTTTTGGTGTCATTCTCCTTGCTTCGCGGGAGAAAACGCGCCGACAGGTCCGCGCCGGCAGTGACCGACCTGCCTATGCGAAAACGATTTCGCGCGCAGGCGACAATCTCCTCGCCCGTCCCGCCTTCGCGCTGCAACCGCAAGATGGAACCCGGTTGCGCAGCTCCGAGCAGACTCTTTGGAATCGTGAAGCCCGCAGGCCTCGGCGGGGCGGTGGTTTCAATCGATCCTGGTCGGAAGGATTCGAAAGGCAAATCCTGGGTTACATCGGCGCCGTCAACCCGTTGAACTTTATCCTTTTCGGCCGTCTGAATCGGCTCAGCCGCTTCGACCCGCTCCGGCTTTCCAGCCTCCTCCGCCCTGCCAGACGGCTCGCGCCGGTCAACTTGTTCGGCAGATTCCAAAGGCTCGGCGTCCGCCGGCAACGAAGCAACCGCGACCACCTCCCGGCGCCTGGGCGCGCTCAGGACTCTTTCGAGCATGGCGCGAAATTCGGCAAAGGTCGCGATTCGCGCCGATGGGTCATGATGAAAGGCACTTTGCAGAACCTCCGCAAGCGGCGGGGAAATGCCGGCAGCCTCGTCAAACACAATGCCTTCGTGGGCGAACGATTTCGCCCGAAGCAGGGCGTATTTCTCCGGTCCTTCCTGGCTATAGACGAGCAGGGAGCAGAGCGAATAGACTCCCGACCGCTCCGAAATCTCGTTTCCGGAGTCTTCCTCCGGCGACGAAAAATCAATCCGGGGGTGTGGGCCCCCTTCCGCCGCGGCCCCGCCTGCCGGAAGCGCGAGGTCGAGCACTTTGACCGAAATTTCCTCGTCCTCCTGTATAAGCATAATGTTCTCCGCGCAGAGGTTTCGGTGAAACAGACCGGCCGAAGCTGCAACCTCCAGACCGGAAGCAATTTGGCTGACTAAGTTTAGCGCGGCAGCCGGCTCCAGACAGCCATCCCGGGCAATCCGCTGGGCGAGGGTTTCACCGTCACACAATTCCGCGGCGTAGAGAAATTTGTCTTCGACCGATTCGAGGGGAAATACCGCGGCGAGGCTGGGATGGTGAATGTGTGACGCGCCGCGCACTTCGGCCACGAAGCGATCCCGTGCCTCGGCGCCGGCGAATGCAGCACTGGGGATGATTCGCAGCGCGGCATAGCAACGAAGATCATTGTCAAAGACCTTGTGGACCGTTCCCCATGCGCCATGACCAAGAACAAACGGTTCTCCTTTCTTGTCCTTGAGAAAACTATAGCGGCCAAAGGCGTCAGACTTCACTCACCCAGTGTGCCAGCAAATGTTCCGCTCGCAAGCGCCTTCCCGGAGCCTCGCGCAAATCCCGATGCTTTGCTAAGCGATACGCGGCTCCTAACCCGGTGAGGCGCAAAAAAGACCATTTCCCTAAGTCACCCGGGCAGGCATCGCCGCGACGAGGCGCGCTTAGAACCTGTGAAAAAATTACAAAGCGCCGCGTTGCTGCCGGATTTTTGGCTTGGCCAAGGCGTGAGGGCGGCGGCAATACCCGCAGCGTGTTGCCGATGCTTTGCATCGCCCTGCGGGCTGCCTTCGGCAGGCTGTCTCCCTTCGGTCGGCTGTCGCGCCCGAGCAACGCAGGCCAAGCCAAAAAGACACGCAACCCTGTGGGCGAGAGCAAGACAGGCCGTCTGGCTGCGTTGCCCGCTCGGTTACAGCCCGCTGCGGGGATGCGCCCTCGCGCGCGCCTTGCCATACGGCCTTTCTTGCTCTCGCGCGGCGCTTTCTAATTTTTTCACAGGTTCTTAGAGCTTGATTCCAAAAACCGCCGCAAGCTTGGCCACAAAAGGCCGGAGGCTTTGCGGCGATTGGGATCGCCACTGCGCAAATCGCTGCGCCAGTGTTTCGTCGCCGCCGCGGGGGCCTTTGTTGAGAAAGGTTAACAGCCGCCAGCCATCCGGATTCGCCTCGAAAAGCGGCAGCAGCTTGATCGCGATGATTGTGTTCGCGTCTCGAAGAGTCGGGTCCGCTCTCAGCGCGGGCTCGGTCCCTTTAAACCACACCACGAACGGCGTTTGAAGCTGGCGCTGCCGCGACGCCATGCGCTGCTGCGCATAGGCCTCGAGCCACGGAGCGTAGGAGCGCCAGGGCGGAAAAGGGGGCTCGGCTCGCCACGCGCGACCCATCGCCCGCAGGGTGAACAAGGAAGCCGTTTCACAGAGACTCTCTTCCAGCCAGAAATTGGCGTAGCGTGGCGAATGAGCAAACCGGCCCGGCTCGTTGCTGGCGTTGGCCAAAATGTGGCAGAACTCGTGCGCAAATTGAAAACTGTATTGCGCCCAACGAGTATCCGTGGCCGTCAAACCAACGGCAATCCGGCCGTTCTGGGCTAGCGGGAAATTGGTTTGAGGATGATCGGCCCGATGATAGACGTCGATGCCCGGCAATTCCTCGACGTCGCAATATTGCCAGATCTGGTTTGCCGCCGATTCCAGAACAGCCTCGATGTCGACCGGACTTACTTTCCCAAAGCCTGCTGCTTGTACTTTTATGTCCAGCCGTCTTCGCTCGGCACGACTTGGGGAAATGCAAACTGCCGACGTCAGGCCGAATGTTAACAAGGCGACGAGACTTTTCCTGACTACTGATCGAGACATGCCCCCCGCGCCTGGACGGCTATCGTCTAGAACGAAAGGCGAAAGCCCGCGGAGATGTTGTTGGAGAGATAGTTGGTGCGGAAGAGTTCTCCGTCGTAGTAGGCGTAGGTGCTCCAGCGATCGTTCCAATGAACGGCAAAGCCCGTGCCAATCAGCATGCTGTCGCGCCCGATCTCCGCACCGGTGACCGTGAAGCTGTTGCCCGCCCCATTGGCAAAACTGGAAACCAACGAGTAGTCGGTCTGCCCAAATTCATGCTGCCAGGCCAGCCGGAGCTCCGGGACCAGGTGAACCGGGCCGATCTTCCAATCGTAGGAGGTTTTCATGCCCAAGGCGGTGCGATAGGATTGGGCGTTCTGAGCGGGGTAGGCCAGCGGCGCCAGCGATCCGCTCTCGGTGAAGGCGCCAAAGCCGATGAGGGTATACTGGAAACTCGCCGTCGGCCCGATGCTGAAGCCCCCTTTCTTCCAGTCGTAGCCCCCGGCCAGCAGCACGTTGAGATCGCCCCCGGTAGTGCGTCCCCGGGCGGTTCCCTCCAGGGCGGTGCGGTTGGTGTCATACCCGTTCAGCCCTCCGACCACCGCCGTGTCCAGGTAGAACCCGCTGCCAAAAACCGTGGCATATGTGCCGAGCTTGCCTCCATTGACCGCGATGTTGCTGTTATTGACCAGATCCGCCGCCGTGTAGGCGTAGCCTCCGGTCAGCCCAATGGCAAAGTGGGTTCCAATGCGGTAATCCACGCCCATGGTAAAGCCACCCGTCGCAAGATCGTAGCCGCTCGCGTTGAAGGTGCTCTCCACGTTGGTGAACTCCCCGAGCCCCGTCACAAATACCCCCCAATGGTTGTCGGGCACTGGAGCAAACACCGCCTGCCCGCTCTTGCCCTCCGGCCCGCTGACCCCGGCAAAGCCTTCGCTGAAACTCGGCCCGCTCCCGTTGATCGAGAACCCCGAGGAATTGAACCCAGTGCTGCCCGCCTGGATGTCGTCCATCCGCCTCTCCAGGTTCGCGCTCTGCACGTTGGCAAGCGATGTCCCAATGACAAAAATCGAGGTCAACTGCTCGGGGGAGATCAGATCGATGTCGTTGCAGAGGTCGGTGAGGCTTTGCTGGTTGAGAAAACTGATTAACTTCGCGGCCCGGGCATCCCCTACCGCGCTGTCGAGGGCCTGGCCTACCGCGATCGAGTTCGGCGTGCCGCAGAACGCCGCCGCAAAGTCCGCAAACGAGCCTTGCACCGCTTGCAGAATGACGACACCTTGCGTTGCGCCGAGAACGGCGGCATTCGGCAGATAAATCACATCGAGGAGGACCGCGGAACCAGTCGTCAGAAAATCGTTTTGCACGTTGGGAAACGTTCCGCTCACTCCGCCGGTCGCGGTCAGGAACGCGATGCGATCCCCGACACTGAGGTTGAAATTGCCCAGCCGAACGAGCTGGAGCGTTCCCGCCAGCGAGGCGTGCCCGTTGACCGCCAACACATCAAATTGACCCGGCGAAGTCCCGGCCACCTCGATGCGTAACGTCCCGTTTGCGTTCTGCGTGTAATTCCCGTTGATCGTCAAGGTCCCAATCGAAGTGCCCGGAGAAACTGTCCCGCCATTGAATACGTTGCCATTCACCAAACCTCGGCCTTCGAGTAATCCCACGTTGGCAACATTGCCGTTGACCCTGCCAAGGACCGTCAACCGGGCATTCTGCCCCACGTTGACATTGGGGGTGGTCAGCGCGCCATTGATGATCGCCTGCGTGCTGGCGTTAAGGTTCACATTGTCATTGACCGTGAACACGCTGTTGACCACGAAACCGCTGCTGCTGATGTTCGCCGCACCCGCCACGTTGAAATTGGAGTTCGCGACGAGCACCCCTCCCCCTCCGAGATTGAAATCTCCGACCGTCTGAACGGTTCCGCCGCTCACCGTCGCCGTGCCGGAAGGGACGGTCCAGTTCCCGTTCACGTTCAGAAGGTCCTGCACCTGAAGGGTCGCCCCGTTTCCAATTGTCAATGGGCCGGTTCCCAAGGCCGACGCGTTCTGGGTCAGCAGAGTGCCCCCGGAAATTATTGTTCCACCCGTATACGTATTGGCCGCGCTCAACGCCAGCAGCCCCGGCCCGGACTTCGTCCAGGTCCCCGCACCGGCAATGATACCGCTCAGGGTCGATGCCGTGCCCGCATCCGCCAGAAAGGTACCGCCCCCTGCGCCGAGAGTTATCGGTTTGCTTGAAGTAATCCCTCCGCCGGTTGCCAACGCTTGCAGCGTTCCTCCATTGAAGCTTAGGGGCCCGGTTCCCAAGTTGCTGTCGCTATTTACCGCGAGAATACCTCCATTGAGATTGGTGCCGCCCGTATAAGTGTTCAAACCCGTCAGCGTCAGCGTCCCGTTTCCGACCTTTGTCAGGGAACCGCCGGTGAACGGCCCTGCGCCTGTCTGCAGGAACTCTGGCGAGCAGGGGCGCTCTCCCGTCCGCAATTACCCCCGAGAAAACTGTGCTCTGCTGATTGCCGCCGACGGTGAGGTTCTTTGAGCCCAGATAGATCGTTCCATTGCCCTGCGATCGAACCCACCGTGGTTCCCGCGGTGTCCAGTTCCGCGATGGTGATAAAAGCTGTCGGGTTCGCGTTGATGAGCGCCGCGTTCCCTCCCGAAGTTGCCTGATTGAAAGTGGTGAACGAATTGCTTCCGCTATTGATGATCGTTGCATTCGCGGCAGTCGCCGTGCTGGGTGGCTGCGTCCCTTCTGTAGGCGAGCCAAACAAGGTAAAGCTGCCTGCTCCACTGTTGGTGATCGTCGCATTCCCGGCAGTCGAATTGTCTTGGAATTGTGTGGAAGTTCCGTCTCCAACATTGTTGATCGTCGCGTTCCCGGCAGTTGACGCGTCGTGGAAAATAGTCTGTCCAATGCTCTCGCCCTACGATCAAATTGTTGATCGTCGCGTTCCCGGCACTTGAGTTGCCAGAAAATTCAAAAGACTCGAGTTGTTGATCGTCGCATTTCCGGCAGTTGAATTCCCAGAAATTGCAAAACTCACGAAGTTGTTGATCGTCGCATTTCCGGCAGTTGAATTCCCAAGAAATGCAACCCAGACGAGTTGTTGATCGTCGCATTTCCGGCAGTTGAATTCCCAAAAAATTGCAACAGAGACGAGTTGTTGATGGTTTGCGCGACACCAGAATTGTTAATGATCCCGACGCCCAGAAGCTGAAAGGACGAGCCAAGGTTCACAATGGTATAGGCGCTCGCACCCGGGTTAAATGTAATTGAGTCGATTGTTACGGCGGCCACGAAAGCGTCGGCGTCGTGAAGGTCGAAGTGTTGAAGCTCGCCGTATCACCCGGGCTTACCGGCGCATTCGCTGGATTCCAGTTCGCAGCCGCGTTCCAGTTGTTTCCTCGCGCCGCCGACCCACAGAGCATCGACGGCTTGCGCGGGACGTCGGCATCGCGGAGAGCACCAATCCGAGAAAAAGCGCGCCAACCGAGCCAACGAACGGCGAACGCCACAACAAACTCGCCGATCGAGGTAGACCGAAACCAACGCGCCCACCCGGCGATTTTTGTAGCGAGAGTCCTGGCTACTACAGGGATTGCGTTTTCTGTTCGAGGAGCGCTTGCGAATGTGGACGCATCGTCAGTTAAGAAATGCTTTCCGCAGGGACGCGATAGGCGCGCATGCTGGGAAAGCGCTCCGCATTTGTCAAGTGGAATCTGGCAAGCCTCGCGCTTCTCGCTTCAGCCAACTCGCATCTCCACGGGTCACCGACATGGCTGCAAAAGTCCGCTTCACAGGAAACGATTGAAATTGTTGACCCTACAAACTACCAATATTCTATGCAGGGCGACGGATTGCCAGATGATCTGGATCTGGCCGGAACGATACAAATCCCTCGGTTCGGCGCGGGCCAACGAATTTTTCGCCGCTACACTTTGCAGAAAATCATCGGCCGCGGCGGCATGGGCGTGGTCTGGCTCGCCCAGGATGCCTACCTCGAAACGCCCGTCGCCCTGAAGGTTCTTCCGGACACGCTGCTCCACGACAGCGCCTCCCTGGACAGCTTGAAGCGGGAAACGAAACTGGGCCTCAGCCTGGCCCATCCAAACATCGTTCGCATCTACGATTTCCAGAATGACGACTACGCCGCCGCGATTTCGATGGAATACGTCGACGGAGGAAATTTATCGGATATTAGAATAACAAAACCAAGCAAGGTTCTTAACCCAAGCGACTTGTCGGAATGGCTTGAGTCCTTGTTCGATGGGCTGGACTATGCTCACAAGCGGAAGCAGATCGTCCATCGCGATCTCAAGCCGAGGAACCTCATGCTCAACAGCCGCGGAGAGCTGAAGATCGCCGATTTCGGCATTTCCCGGAGCATCAGCGACTCGATGACGATGCTTACCGGGATGTTGGCATCGACCGGCAGCCCGCCGTATGTGAGTCCCCAGCAATGGGACGGTGAGCGGCCGACTCCGCTCGATGACATCTATTCGTTGGGGGCGACTCTTTATGAGCTGTTGACCAGCAAGCCGCCGTTGCTGGGCGTGGTTGACTGGCAGCAAGTTCACCATAAGCGTCCGCCACCCATGTGGCAGAGGAGGCTGGATCTTGGGGTCAAGGGCGCTGATCCGATTCCGGCGGTTTGGGAGGAAGCCATCGCCGCCTGCCTGGCGAAGGATCCGAAAGACCGGCCTCAAACCGTCCGCGAACTGAAGGCCCGGTTGCTGATCGACGGCCTCCAAACCCCGCGATCGGGAGATGCGCCTCCGGCCGGCGGCGAGGCGAGCTTCCGCCGGGAGACAGAGACTCTTTCCATCGAAGACGATAGTTTCGAGGAGACCAGCCGGGGAACCGCCACTCCGTTGCTCAAGCCTCAGGCTCCTCCGACTGAGGACGAGAGTCTTTTTGAGGAATCCACCTTGCGGCAGGTCGGGGCGAAGAACCTTGAGCCGGCAGACGACATTGATCTCGGCGCGACGATTCAAAATCGGACGAAAGGCCCCACCGAACGGCGCGGTGACCTGCCCCCTACCGGAAGCGTTCCGGTCCCAAAGCGGGGAAGCCCGATGTGGAAGGGCGTTCCGATGTGGGCCTGGCTGGGCTTCACGGCGGTCATCCTGCTTGGTCCCCTCGTGTACATCATCTTCAGGCCGATGGAATCTATTGCTCCCGCGCCGGTCCGCGTGGCATCGCCGACGCCAGTCCCAACCGCAATCGCCGCGACACCAACCCCGATTCCAGTCGCCCCGACGCCGCCTCCCGCGCCGGTCCGCGTGGCATCGCCGACGCCACTCCCGACCGCAATCGCCGCGACACCAACCCCGATTCCAGTTGCCCCGACGCCGCCTCCCCCGCCGGTTTCGACTCCGACGCCGCCGCCGCCGGTGTTGCAGGCGGATCTCACGGTGAGCAGTGAACCGCCCGGCGCAACGATCGTCCTGGACGGCAACGCGTCTTTCAAGGCGCCTCACACTTTCAAAGACCTTGCGGCGGGGCAGCATCGCCTCACCGCGAGTCTCGACGGCTACCTGCCTGGAGAGCAAGACTTGCAGTTCAGCGGGACTGCGTCATCTGAAGTTGTCCTCAAGCTCCAGCCAACTCCTTCTCCGACTCCCGAGCCGATGGGGTCGCTGACGGTGGGCGTCAATCCCGCCGGGGCTTCAATTCTGCTGGATGGATTGCCGCCGGACCAGCCGCCCGGGACGTTCTCAAAGATCCCCTTTGGAACTCACAAGCTAACGGTCACTCTCGAGGACTATGAGACGTTCTACCAGGAACTGCAAATTAGCAGCACGGACGCCTTATCGAAGTCCGTGGAATTGAAGCGCACGCAGCAGTGGCTTCGGCTGCAAGAGCTGGTCGAGCAAGTCAACAAGTATCGGAACGCTCCGGATTCTCCGCAGTTTCTCATGGCCGGCGTGAAGTATCTTCAACACCTCTATTTGACGGATTCGGCTCCCGCTCCCGGGTTGCCGCCGGACCAGCTCCGAAAGGAGGTGGAATCCTCGATCGAAGGCATCCGGGCTCGTCAAGCGGCGATGAAGCCGTCGGTCAGCGCCAAGGAGTTCCAGAAGTACAAGGAAGCCCTGACCTATGCGGCCAAATTCGACAGCCTGCAGGCCAACTTGATGCTGGCCGAAAATGAAACGGACCAGCGCAAGAAGTTCGGGATGTTTGAGAAGGCGGCGAGTCAAAGGAATGACCCGAATGCCATGATGATGCTCGGCATCCTTTATGCCAAAGGAGCGGGCGATTCCGGGAAACCGGACTACGACAAGGCGCTGGAATGGCTCCAAAAAGCTTCCAAGGCCGGCAGCAAGGAAGCTGCCGCCTACTACTACGAGGCGCTCCTTTTCGTTGATACAAGGAAAGAGCGCAGCGCGGATGAACAACGAGTCGCCATCGAAAGCCTCAAGGACCTGGCTCAGCAGGGGATTCAGCACGCCGGTGTGGTTCTCGGCGAGTGGTCCCGGCGCAAGGCAATCGCCGCCAAAGATAAGACCGAAAAACTCAAGCTCTACCGGGAGACGGCGGATTATTGGAGAAGCGCCAAAGGTCCCCGCGAGTGGAGAGCCTGCTCGTATCTGGGGTATCTCTATGAAAAGGGCTCCCTCAACGAGGATGGGAAGCCGACGCCGGACGATCTGAAAGAGGCGAAAGCCCTCTACCAGGAAGGGGCAGACAACGAAGACGTCGCCTGCATGTTCAACCTGGGCCGATTCATCTGGGAGCATCCGGAAGGCCCCGGAAGCGAAGAACAGAAAAAACAGGCCCTTTCATCCATCAAGGCCGCCGCTGCCGCCGGCTACGAGCCCGCAAAAGACTGGCTCGCGCGATTCGCGAAGTAGTTTCCGCGAAAACAGCAAAAACGAAACGGCCGCCGAAAGAATCGCGCGGAGGCGGCCGCGATCAGCGACCGACGTAGAGCAGCGGCTCGTATCCGTCCACGGACATGGGGGTTTCCGCGGAAGGAATGCTTTCGAGCGAGTAGACGTACTTGTTTACCGTCGATCCGCTCAGCGGATCGTAGATCATGATGTCGTCCGTCTTGGGAGCCGCCTCCTTCTTGGGCACCTTCTGGCCCGGTTTCGAGGGGGGTTTTGTCTTCGTGATCGGGACCGCCCAGTAACGCTTCTTTTTCTTGATCTCCGCTTTTTGCGATTTTGAAAGCTGTGCGTAGTAGGCTGCCGCGTTCTGTTCCGCGATCCGTCGCTCCGCTTCCGTGGCCACGCGCCGAATGAATCCCGTCTGCCGCTGGATGTTTGTAAGCATCGTGTGCTCGCCCCAGGCAAGCGTCGCTGACGACTTCGGACGCGGCAGGTCTCTTCACGAGTCCTGAGAAGGGATCCGTGCTGCCATCGAAAGCCCGCTCTTCAGAAGGCTGGGCAAACAGAGGAGTAAGGGAAAAGCACGCAACCAATGCCGCGGGCTTGAGAATTCTGCGTTCCATATCGGGCAAACTTTTCTAGCAGGCGTTTCACGTTGCATCAAGATCTTACGCTTCCGGAAGCGGCGCGGCCGCCGCGAAACCGCAGTGCGGATCATCGATCCGGACGTCGCGAGTAGATTGGTGATCTCCGCGCCGGCCAGGGCCCACGGAACTGCCGTCTCGCATAAGTTACCCTTGCTGAGCGCGAACGCCCGGCATTCGACGGGTCGCCACGACGTGGCTGCGGAAGGACTTGGCGCCGCGGAAGCTTTACCCAGAGCTGACCCAAAAGGACGGCGGTTATCAATTGCAGCGAAGCAATCTGAAGCGGGAAATCGATCAGGCTGTGAATCAGCACTCCGACCATCGACAGCACGCAAAGGGCTAGTCTCGTCGCATGCTCGCGCGGGATAGCCAGCGAGCCTCTGCAGAGATACAAAACGACGCGGACGATTCCTCCTCCAATCAATACCGCCCAAAGCAGCGAACCCGACTGCTCCCCATTCAAGGATCGCCTGCAAATAATCCTGGTGAGCGTAACGCAGGATTCCGTTGAGCTCGACCCCGTGCTCCCGTTGAAGGAAAGGAAAAACAATCGAGAATGTGCCAGGCCCGAATCCGAACCAACCGGCGGCCGGCAACGAAAGCCAGCAAACGCGATAGATACGAAACCTTCCGTCGAAAAAAGATCCGTCCTGCGAAATGAACAAGGCGTTCATCGTTTGATTCCAGCGCGCCAAAGAGCGTTCGATTCCGACGCTTAGTATCAGGATCAATGCGCAGGCGAGAACGACCGCAACGACCGCAACGACACGCGGCCTGAGATTCCCTTCCCGGCGAATGAAGGTTCTCGCGCCGCCAAGAGCCAACGCCATCATGATCAAGATCCCTATAACCATCGACGCCCTCGAGGTATTGACAAACACCGCCGCAACGTTGGCGAGCAGCAAAAAACTCCAGAAGGCCCGTCCGATCTGGCTTCCCCTGTTCTGAAACGCCAGAAACGTCTGCCCGGCCAAAATCGGGAGGGTCAGGTTGATGAACGCGCCGGCGTTTGAATGGTTCAAGTAGGTGGCGAAGAACGGCCCGTTCGATGCCGGCCCCCAAAAGATTCCTTCGGCTGAAGTTGCGCGTTGCGCCAAACCGAACAGGAGAAGGAGGCCGCCGTTCAAGGAGAGCGTGAAAAACAGCCTCCTTCGCCACAGCGGGTTGGCGGCAAAATCCATGCTAATGAAAAATGCTCCCATGAGCGCAGTTACAAGACGCATGGAATTCATGGAGAACGCCGCATCCCAGGAACCGAGCCAGCCCGATACAGGTTGCGAGACGGGGGAAAACAGTTGCGCCAACTCGTCGTAGGTGGCGAGCGCGTTGAACACCGACAGCCAGCCAAGCCCGAGAAGGGACAGCGCGGCAACGCCGGCCGGAGTCGCCATCCGAGGCCATCGCCGCCTAAGCAACAGCGAAACGAGCCAAAGGAGCGAAATCGCCAGCAGGCTTTGTATGAGGAGAGTCTTCGCCCACCAGCGGGTGCAGCCGAACGCCCAGGGAGCATAGACAACGATAGCCAGCAAGAGCCAGCGGGGAAGTTCCGCCAACGCAAACTGCAAGGAAAGAAGAAATCTATTTCCCTCGATCCTTTGCTCTTTTTGCCGGCCTCTATTCAGTTTAGAGTCGCTTAGGAGGCTGTTGAAATACCCTCGCATGTCACGCGTGGGCTATTTGGGGCAGATATCGGTGGAGTGACGAAGGCGCATCCCCAAAAAGGGGCTGTAACTGAGGAAGGACGCCGAGAGATGCCCCAAAGAGCTCACGCCCTCCGGGTTGCGACGTGGCATACGCGGGTATTTCAACAGTCTCTTAGGTTAACGCTACGAACCTGTGTCAGCCTGCGGAGTTTGCCCAATCGGGAAGGACGAAATTCTTGTGACGCCGCCAGAACTGCGGAACCTTGCGCAAAGGCTTTAGCGGAAGCGAAAGAAATCCCGTGGATAGCTTGTTTTCCTTCCACGCCCTCCAGTCGGCACGGTGCGCCCGCCACCGCGCCGCGAGCGAGCAATTACTTAGTCCACCGGCCTCCATGCACACCAGGACTTCGGGCAGATAGGCGAGCGTCAAGCCCGGCAACCGCATTAAACGAACCATGAACTCGTAGTCAGCGGCGGATCCGAAATCGGGTCGAAAATTGCCGGCCTTCTCGTACACTTTTCTTCGGAGGTAAACTGTCGGATGCGGCGGCATCCACCCGGTACGCAGGGCCCTCGGCCCATAGTCGCCAGAGCGCCAATATCTGTGTTGAACAAGGCGTCCTTTTCGTGACTTCACATAAAGCAGATCTCCGTACACGCCATCGGTCGCCGACGCTGAGAGAAGATCCAGGATGCGGGCAAGCACATCATGACTCGCAAGAAAGTCGTCCGCATTTAAAAGTCCAATAAGATCGCCGCCTGCCTTCGCGAGACCGTCATTCAATGCATCATAGAGCCCGCGGTCCGGCTTGCTGATCACCGTACGCCTGACTCCCGAGGCTGTATCATTCGAGTGGCGTTGCGATTCGTATTCCGCGAGGCACTCCAGGGTGCCATCGTGCGACGCGCCGTCGAGTATGAGATGTTCGACGGAGCAGCCTTCGAGCAACCGCTGGGCGTCAACCGATCGGCACGCGCGAAGGATGGTCCTTCGCGCGTTGCGGCAAGCGGTCAAAAGAGTGAGGGAGAGGGACACTTTAAGTGCGCAAAAACTGACATGCTGAAGGTCGGAAATGGAGGTTTTCGGTCCCTCGAAACCCATTGTTCAATCGACCCCGTGGTTGGATTCGACGGCGCTGACGGAGCATCGCCCTCCATTGCTTTCACGGCATCGAGGGCCGTCGCCCTCCCATGGTTTACCATCGCAGGACCTCTATCTCGCCTTGGAACGGCCAATCTTCGACATTGACGGCTAGGCCGGCGCGAACGGGGTTTTGCCGCACATACTCCCATCTGTCTCCGTAATGCTCGCCTGACCGCACCTGTCGATCCCAGAAATTTTGCTGCCAGATCGGCTGCTCTTCGGGCCGGACCCAAGCGCGCGACACCGTTGCTTTCCAGAAGCCGACCCATCGCGCCAATCCTCTCGGAGGCCAGACCGCAGGGCCGCAAAAGACATGCAAGTGATCCGGCATGATGACGAATCGTCCCGCCCGCCAATCACCAGCCTGCCGCCACGCCGAGCACAAGAGATCAAATGCTTCCTGCCGCGCAAGAAGTGACCGGTGGTCTTTGGTGCAAACCGTAACCAGCACGATGACCGCCTGGTTGTGCCCTTCAATCAGAGGAATATGTGGAGGATGCCGTCGCCCGATTTCCATTCTTTGACGATTGGCTGATCCAACGGCGTTACAACTTCGAGTGGATTCGACCGTTCAACGGCGACGTCGTTAAATTCGACTCCATGGTCGGATCCACGCCTTCGTGCCCGATCGCTCGTTACACGCCCGTTTTCCCGGCTCGTTCGCGCCTGAGGGCCTCCAGCTCCGCTCTCAATGAGAGCCAGTATTGGCGGTCGAGGGCCTGTTCTTGTTTCTGTTCGAGGTCAAGAGCTGCTTCAAGTTGATCTGTTTCTCCCGGCAGAGCAAGCTTGAGCAGAGGGCGTTCAGTCTGTAGTTCGGCGGAACGCGAAGGGAATGAGGCGGCTGTCTCGATCAAGAGCGCCGCAGTACGGAGTTCGCGGAGCCAGAAGGCAATTCTCTGCGGAGTGGGTCGTTGCCGATTTTCGAAATAGTTGGCCTCCAGCAGGCGTCGGATCATGGGCCAGTCCTTATCTCTTTGTGTCTTCTTGGCCTGAACCAGGTCGGGCAGTGACATGGTTTCCACCGAAAGGCCAAACGGAAGATCGAATGTCGTCCTACGCTGCCACAGACTTTCAAAACTCTCCATTCCACGCATGCGCGACATGATATCGATTCTCATGCGGAGAGCCTCCGGATGTGCGCAACGGAAGTGAACGGCATGACCCCGGTCCAGAAACTGCTTCTCAAGCGGGGGGACGGCTATCGTTTCGGCCTGAAGATCGGCGAGAGCGCGACGCAGAACATCGAGGTTTTCCTTCTCCGCGAGAATCGCGAGGTCCGTATCGCGGCTAAATTCCGCTGCGCCGTATAGAACGCAGGCCTGTCCCCCCATGAGAAGGCAGCGGACCCCATGCTGACTCATCGAAGAAAGGACTTTGTGAATCGGGTTCGGGATCAAGGGAACCTCCAAGGGCAAGGAATGTGGCCCAAAGTCTCTCAGATTCAAGCCATCGGTCTTGGGGAGTCATGCGATACCACTCTTCCCATTCCTCATCGCAGGCGGACTCAATCGAAAGCATGGAATGTAATATAGGCGGAAAGAGGCAAGAAGAAAGCGGGGAGGTCGGAGGTCAGAAGTCGAGGTCAGAGTCCCCCTTCTTGGAGTGACGCGAAGCGAATCCAATTTCGGAATTTCCGCTTTCCATCTACCCCCGAGAAGGGACAGCGCGGCAACGCCGGCCGGAATCGCCATCCGTGGCCATCGCCGCCTGAGCAACAGCGAAACGAGCCAAAGGAGGGAAATCACAAGCAGGCTTTGTATGAGGAGAGTCTTCGCCCACCAGCGGGTGCAACCGAACGCCCACGGGGCATAGACAATGACCGCCAGCAAGAGCCACCGCGGCAGTTCGACCAACGCAAACTGCAGGCCAAGAAAAAATCCCGGAATCGCCTGCCGCTGGGAAGGGACGGTCTGCTTCGGCAGGTTGGATGGCGCTCTTGCCTACTGCTCAACGCAACGAGGCTTTGCCGCCCTTCCAAGAATCCAATCGTAGACCTCTCGCATCTGGGCAGCCGCGTTGGGCCATGTAAACTTCTCTTCAACCAAGCGTCGCCCATTTGCTCCCATCGCCGAACGCTCGCAATCTGACATTGAGTCCAGCCTGTTAAGGCCATCCGCGATGCTTTCCGGATTCGGATCGACACGAATCGCTGCTCCCGCCGCAAAGCCCTCGGGCAAGTTGCATTCCGGCGTCATGATGACGGGCAACCCCCTGGCCCAGGCCTCGAGTAGCGCCATCGGCAGACCTTCGCTCAAGGACGGCAGCACGAATGCGTCGGACGCATTGAACGCGACGTCTCTAAGTTCATTGAACATCGGAGGGAGAAAGTCGATTCGCTCGCTTTCGCCCGAGTTTGCTATCAATCGCTTGACTTGCGCTTCGTGCCGTTTGTGGCCGGAGCCGACGATCACGAGCGCCAATTCCGGGCTTTTGCCATATCTGAGACACTCCAGCCTTTAACGAGCGCTTCCAGACCCTTCTTTGGGTGGATCCGTCCAAGATACAGAAGCACTTTACCGCCGTGAGCTTTCCAACGGCTCCACGAAACGTGGTTTGGTGCAATGTAGGGAAGCGTCCGAGGAGATCGACGCCGTTAGGAATGATGCAAATACTTCCCTTCAGTCCAAAATGCCGCACCGAATCCGCCTCCGCAGGAGTAATGACATGGATGCATGCGGCTCTTTCAAGACATCGCCGTTCGTACAGAAGGAGGGCCAATCGCTTTTTCCAGAATGAATTTCGCGTAGCCCACGGATCGAGCATACCATTCGTCGAGATGAGGTAAGGTCTCTTGCGTTTCGCCGACCAACGCGTTAGCACGACCGACTGATACATCCAAAGAGCAGTGAAGATGTGCAACGTCCGCGTCGCATTTCAGGAAATGATTTCGAAGACCTGGCGAATAGCGAAATGAAGACGGTCCGAACGCCTTGAAGGAGCGGGGCTCGATGGGAGACCATTGATGGCGGTCGCAGTCAGAGTGCTCGTCGGACTGGACCGAATACCTCGACCTCAGTGTCGCGCAGTTCGTGGAGAGCACTGCGCAAGCCGACGCTCGGTTTCGAAGATTCCAAAGCTCGTCCGGGATAGCGATGGACAAAGAAAAGCAACCTTCAGTTGCGAGATATCATTGTTGCTCAGCCCGTGAGCAAGCGCGGATTCGCTAGTGTGATGTCCCATAAACGGGATTGTATATCTCCTTTAGCAGGGCCTCCCAGGCGCGATCGAGTTTTTCGAGAATGCGCTTGGGGTCCGCCGTCCAGCGATAGGGTTTGGGATTGAGATTGTGATGATCGAGAAAGCGAAAGATGTCGGCGACCAAGGCCCCGACGCTGCGGAAGCTGCCCGCACGGATGACCTTGGCGGTGATTTCACCAAAGAAGCGTTCCACCAGATTGAGCCAGGAGGAAGAGGTGGGAATGAAGTGGAGGTGAAAACGGGGGGACGCTTGAGCCAGGCGAGGACTTTGGCGTGCTTGTGGGTGGAATAGTTGTCGCAAATGATGTGAAGCTCGAGCTCGGGAGCGATCTCCTTATCGATCTTGCGCAGGAAGGCCAGCCACTCCTGATGGCGATGGCGCGGGGCGGTGTGGGCAAACACCTTGCCGGAAAGATAGTCCAAGGCGGCAAAGAGGGTCACCGTTCCATGTCGGTAGTAGTCGTGGGTCTGGGTGCGAATGTGTCCCTGGCCCAAAGGCAAGCCGGGCTGGGTGCGTTCGAGGGCCTGACACTGGCTTCCATGAGAAGGCAGTCAAATTGTTTCTGAAATTCATTTCACACTTTTCTCGGCGGGCGGTGGATCGTGCTTCCATCCGGACTCGGTATGTTGGTCCATGTTTTGATCCGTTGCTTGCCGCAAAGGGTTGGAACGTTGCTATCTCAACGTCGAAGTCTCCATGTTGAGCTTCCGTCTTCGTATCGCAATCGTTCCGAATCGTTCGTCCTCAGTTGGGGGTCAAGAGTTCCCCCCGAACGCCTGCCGCGGCGAGCGGTGCGGGGTTTGGGGGGCGCACAGCCCCCAGCAGACTGGTTCAAGCCATGGTGGGAAAGGATTCATAAGGTTCACGGGATTTCCAGAGCGTGAGGAGCAATACGGCGAGCTTTCGTGCGACCGCGACGACGGCGCGCTTCTTGGCCCTTGCTGTTCCCTCCTGGGCGAGACGTAGCCCGTGCTCGCGCAGCGCGCTGTCGGTCCCGAAGGGTCCCAGAATATACTGCGCAGCATTCACCAGCAGGCATCGCAGGTATTGGTCCCCGCATTTGGAAATGCGTAATTCCTTATCAGTCTCTCCGCTTTGGTCCCGCCTCGGGCATAAGCCCAGGAAGGCTCCGATGTCGCGCGTTCGCTGGAAGCGACCGGGAGTCCCCACTTTGAGCACGAAGTAGAGCGAGGTAATAGGCCCGACTCCACTGACCTGCTGGAGATAGATTGTCTCTGGATAGCGCTCGGCGGCCAGGCGGCTTATTGAGACGTCCAGCGCCTTGATCCGTTGCGTCAACTCGGCAATCGCGGCCACGTTATGGGCGATCATCTCACCGATCGACTCGGGTACCTCGCTAAGCACGAGTTTATGGAAGCGCTCGCTGGAGGGGTTGCTCACCGGGTATCCCAAGCTTTTCAAGGTGAAGCGTACCGCATTGATCAAAGCCACTCGGGCACGCACCAGACTATCGCGCAATTTGAGCTGGAGCATATCCTGCTGGGCCTCCTGGCTGCCATGCTCAACGGGATGAAGCAATGTGGGATCCATCCGGGCGAGGCGGGCCAGCATCATGGCATCATGCCGGTCGCTCTTCCTTTCGTTCTGATAGATTGCCCGGGTCTTCCGTGGATTGGCCACGATCACTCGAAGACCCAACTCCTGCAGAAAGCGGCTCACCCACGGACTGTGCGTGCCGGCTTCCATCACCACAGTGGCGCCGGGATAACTTCGCGCCATGGTTGCGAGTGGTTCGCGCGTATTGCCCAGACTTCCCTCTCTAGCCATCTTCCCGGCTCCGTCCAACACGTAATACGTGTGCCGACGGTCACCAAGGTCCAATCCGATCGTGATCTGTGTCCTCTTCCTAGCGGTTGCGTTCTTCATAAGGCACTGAGTTTACCGACACGCTCAATGGCGCGGCGGCCTCCTCTCTGCCTTCTCATCTCATCTCTTTTCATCACAGCAGAGCACCAAGGCCCGATCTGGCGGATCGAGGTAGAGACCCACGATCCAAGCTTTTCTTCAAATTGAAGGTCTTTGGAGAGCTTGAAATCGCGCACCCGATGGGGCGGCAGCCGATGGGCCGACCAAAGTCGCTGCACGCTCGATTTGCTCAGCCCGGTTTCGCTGGCCATCGTGCGCACGCTCCAGGGACCCCCGTGTGGCGCCCGGCTACGCGCCAGACTCAAGGCCCGTCCTACAGCCTTCACCGAAAGCCGCGGTTTGCGTCCCCGTCCAGGGGCGTCTTGGAGGTCTTCCAAGCCCCTGGCGGCCCACCGCTTCCTCCAACGTCCAATGGCCAAAAGACTTACCGACTGCTCCTTGGCGATCTCTTCGTGGGAGAGTCCCTGAGCCAGACCCAAGATGATCCGAGCTCGGAAAACATCCCGCTGGCTGCTGCTCTTGGCGTTCGCGATCGCTCCAGTTCTCTCTGCTGGCTCTCGGTTACTTCGATCGGGACAGGTGCTGGCATAATCGGCACTCTACCAAAAGCGTCCCATCATATGCCATCTCTTTTGTGGGACACAACAGTGGTCTGCATAGACTACGTAATTGGATTGCTCGTTGAAGCTTCTGGCGCCCCAACCAATTATTAGCCAATATCATCGAACAGCCGGTTGCGCTCGCCGGTGCCGCAGCGTCGCTCGGCTCGGTCGCTCGAAGGTCCTCTGCTAATTTGCTTGATGGGACGGGCGGGATTACCCTGCACGAGGGTCAGGGGCGATACGTTATCCAGGACGATTGCACCGGCGCTCACCACGGAGCCGCTTCCGACTTCGACTCCCGGTCCTATGAATGCCTGCGCTGCGATCCATGAGCCTGAACTGACCTGGATGGGCCTCGCGATCAGCGCGAAATCTTCCTGTTGGAACGCATGGGAGCCAGTGCAGAGAAACGCGCGTTGGGAAATGCAGACATCCGATCCGATCCGAACCATTGCGAGGGTGAGAATCAGTACTTCTTCGCCGATCCAGACATGGTTTCCAATCTCAAGGCGCCACGGAAAGGTGATATTCACCCGGGATCGGATGATGACCCCCGTTCCGACGCGTGCTCCGAAAAGTCGAAGCCAAGCGGCGCGGACCCTCGACGGAATAGGAAGGGATGGCAGGAAGAAAATGCTCCGGACAAGAATCCAAAGGGCCTCCTTCCACTTCGGCGCTCCTCGATTAAATCCGGCCGTCGAATAACTGCTCAGATTCATGGTTACCTTCCGCTCTTTGCCCCGCAGTTTACCGTCTCGGCGACGACGAGCCGGAGCCGTGTTTCAGTGTTCGGTCTCCTAGCGAACCGAGCGGAGTGACTACCGATCGATGACGTGCGCAGGGTTGCGGATCGAGACCTAGTATCCAATCATAGACGGCCGTGACGTCGCGGCGACTTTCCGCCGCGAAACTACGCGTCGCATTTTTGAAAAGCAACGAGGTGAATCGACGCACCAGACGAGAGACGCGAGCAGGAGTCGGCGCAGCCACGACGCTTGCCGTGGGCCGACTTCCACGGCCTTTTGCACAGCATGGCTCAGTCCTTCTTCGAAGCGCGCGAGGCCCCAGTTCTTGATAGCCTCCGAGCTGTTGGTGCCAAGCTGATCCAGCCGGTGCTTCGGCGTGAGGGTGAGGCGATGCATCAGTCTGGCCAAAAGCTCCACGTCGTATGGATCAAATGTGAAGCCGTTGTGCCCCTCTTGGACAAGATCATAAGCACAACCGCATCTGTTAGAAATTAACACCGGCAAACCCGCTGCCATCGCTTCGTTCACAACAAGGCCCCATGGCTCCGTGGTGCTCCCATGCACGAAAGCGCTGGCGAGTCCATAGTAGGCAGGGAGGTCACGGTATTGTTTGAATCCGGGCATGAGAACGTAGGGTTCTAAGCCAAGCGTAGAGCGCAAAGAGCATAGAGAATTGCGCAAAGGACCGTCTCCTAACAAGACAAGATCCCAGACGGCTTCGCTGTTCGCAAGTTGGCGATAGCGTTGGTAGGCCTTGAGGAGGCGATTTAGATTTTTATCTTCGACGAACCGCGCGGATGCCAGGAAATACCGTTGAGGCAGTCCGTGGCTCGACCTGATTGTCGAACTTCGCGTTCTGGCATCCTTCGTTCGCTCGGCAAAATAGTCATTATCTACCGCGTCGTATCCAAGGAAGGCACATTCAGGGGGAACGCCGAGTGTCGCGAGATATTTCCGATGCGGATTGCCGCCCACGAGTCCCGCTTGGAAACCGGATACGAGCTGACGCTTCACCCATTCCCTATGGAGCTGTCGAGGCCCGTCCCAAGCTGTGGTTTCGGACATGGCTATCGCAGGCACCCTGCGGCTCAAACACCATCGCAAGGCGGCCAATGAGGCGCAATCCGCCCAACCGGGAATGGCAACGACCTCCGGGTTGACTCGGGAAAGTGCGTCCTGCACGGCGCAACCGACTTCGCGTACAGGCAAGAATTCGATACGGAGCCCCTTGAAGAGAGTCACGCGGTCGAATCCATCGGCTCCCTGCGTCTCCTCCCACGCATAGATCGAATCTCTGTTGGAATACTCGACTGCGGTCAGACGGAACGATGAAGATGCCGAACGAATCCGCGCGTAGTGGTACGGGCCGATCCGGTTAAAGAGGACTGCGAGTCGTGTTTTGCTCATGGGTGGAGGAATTCACCACCATACGGACCGGGTCGTTTAAGGCGGTCATTGCACAATGCGGCCTTGATCCCAAAGTTGCCACGAGCCGTTGGACGCAAGGTTCGAAGCAACCGGGCTGTCACAAGCGTCCTGTCGCGTTCAAGGGGAATGTCTGGCCGGCAAGTCAATCTCTTTCTCATTGGGCTGGGCTCGGCGGTCAGACCGGTTTAGATACCATACCAGCGCCCAGCCAATGACGAACGTGTACAACGTAATCAAAGTGATATCGCGCCCAAGGTTGAACGTGAGAACGATGCCCAATGCATAGAGCGGGAGGCGCCCAACTTCGTGTCCGCGAAGGTCCAGTTGAGCGAGAATTGCGACCCAGATGCTCATGAGCAGCGCGGCAAACGCGGGCCCCCACACGCGGCCAAAATTTACTATCCCCTGGCCGATCATGCCCGTCGAGATCGTCGCGTTGACACCCGCCTGCTCGTCATCTCCGCCGCCTTGACCACGAGCTTCCGCATAGTCGATCCCAATGTAGGGCTTGTCCGGCCAAATCCCGCGTGGGATCGGGTTCACAATTTCCGCGAAATATCTCTCGCCCCAGTTCGGATTATAGCTCCCTTCTTGGATGAGCGTGTTGATCCAGCAGAGCTCTTCAAACATGTTCAACCCGAGGTGACGTGTTTGCTCCTCAGTGATATCTCTTTCGTAAATTGCCGCAGAGATTGAGATCGTCGATCGGTTGGAGATGACGAAAGCCATCCACCCCTCAACGACGAAAAAAAACCCCGCCAAGACCACAAGCTTCGTGAGAAGGCTGCCCCGGAGGCGCAGAAACGCCCACGCCAACACAGCTGGTATCGCCGCGGCGAGCATCGTATTTCGCGTGCGATCGAAGATGTAGTACGGCCACGTAAGCGCGCAGCCAACCAGCGCCACAGCGCGCACGCGAGCATCTTTCGCCAGAGCGGCCACCACGCCGAACAGGGAGGCCACTGCCAGTTGAAAGTAGCTTGCGAGGGACAGCCACGCATCGAAACTGCCCCCGACCCGGGCCCGTCCCCAGGGGTCTGCCTTGGACCCGAGAAAGGGAAAAAAATAGAACAGGATATCCTCACCGAGCCGAATCGCTGCGATTGCTGCAAGGATCACCCAAATTGCAACACATCCTTCCAGGAGACGCTTTACGCGACTCTGAAACTGGGGTTCTTCGACTCCCTCGTTAAACATCTCGGCCGCCCGGCTCGTGGCGCCGAGATATCTGGCATTGATGAGACGATGCAGCCGCGGGGCCAGCAGAAGAAACGCAATCAGAAACCAGGCAACCTCCCACCACGCGTTACTCAGAATATCCTTCGAGAAGATCTCAGCGTAATTTTCTGCGTAGTTATTGTAGAGCGCATCGCCAACGTACCAGACGGCGACCGTTCCGAGGACAGCCAGCATTGGCACTCCAGTGCCGTCGCGGATTCGGGCCGCCGACCCTAAGCCGCCGATGGCGATCACGGTCACGACCATCCAGAACGAAACGGGAAGGGCGGAAAAGGTATCAAGCATCGCGAAGGAATTCGGTTGAGGCTCTTACGAGCGCGGTTGACGAGCAACGACGATTTTCATTGTGGGATGGGCTTTACCTTTCACCCGCCAAGTCCTTTCCAAGCCCGATTAAGTTCTTGGCGAGACGGTTTAAAGTGAACTCACGCGATTTTCTATACGCTGCTTCTCGATGATCGCGCAGCAGTTGCTCGTCGTTACGGTACCGATCGATAGCTTGAAGGAGAGCCTCGGCATCGCGCGTTGCAATGATGAATCCATCCGTGCCGTCGGTTACCACTTCGCCGCAGCACGGCGTGGCTATCACGGGCAGACCCTGGGACATCGCTTCAATTTGCGTGATAGCGAATCCGTCGGACAACGTGGGCAGCACGAAGACATCCGAGTTGCGATACCATTCAACCGCTCGGTCGCGGCTTACGCGTCCGTGGAAGGTGACGTTCGGAGAGACCGAGGCCACGGCAGACCGGGAGATGCCGATCGGTCCTACCACATCGAAGTGAACCTGGTCCTTCTGAAGTCGCCGCGCTGCTTCAATGAGATATTGGATTCCTTTGCGCAGAATCACTTGCCCGAGAAACAGAACCCTTAGATCGCCAGAATTCAGAAGTCGACGGTCAAAGGTCGAAGACCAGAGGTCGGGTTCATAACACAAAGGAACCACCACCACCTTCTCCGCCCGAACGCCTTGTTGAATCAATGCCTGGCGGCAGAATTCGGAATTCACGACTACTCGGTCCGCGAGCGCCCATTCCCGCTCCCTCCGGCGAAAGTATTCGTCTGGAACCTCGGCGTGCTCTTTTTGCCACCCCGGCCATCGTCTTTCCTCCTCGCGAACCAAATCCCTTTCAACTCGATTCGGATCTATTTGATCTACGACGCAGCGAACCCTGTGCTCACGAAGAAACTCCAAAGCTTCAAAAGCCCCGGTGTCGTAAGTAAAAAAAATCGTTTCCGGTTCGAGATCCCGTCGACGCCTGAGCGAGTTTCGCACAGCGCAACCAAACCGTCGTCCGACTTCAACGTAAGCTAAGTAACGTCTGTCCCCGCTGTCTGCGCGTGACTTATGCCAAAGCATAGTCTCCCAACCAAGAGAACGCAGATTCCACGACGAGACTCGAGCATCGCCGAGCTCCGGATGAAAGCGCGAAGCGATCGAGCGCAATGTTCCGGAACCAAAGCGAGGCGCCAGCGAGCGCAATCCAGCGCAGGCCCAGAAGTCCGTAAGAAGCGTGTGAAGTCTTGCAATGTGATGCAGCGCGCGAGGCACAGCATAGTGCTCACGGGCACCTAACTGTGCACAGATCCACATTCGATTGTCATGCGCGCGAGTTCGTTATGATGTGGCA
>CAWFMA010000010.1:0-54352 GCA_963816855.1 uncultured Verrucomicrobiae bacterium
ACGCTACGAACCTGTGTCAGTCTGCGGAGTTTGCCCAATCGGGAATGACGAAATCCTTGTGACGCCGCCAGAACTGCGGAACCTTGCGCAAAGGCTTTAGCGGAAGCGAAAGAAATCCCGTGGATAGGTTGTTTTCCTTCCACGCCCTCCAGTCGGCACGGTGCGCCCGCCACCGCGCCGCGAGCGAGCAATTACTTAGTCCACCGACCTCCATGCACACCAGGACTTCGGGCAGATAGGCGAGCGTCAAGCCCGGCAACCGCATTAAACGAACCATGAACTCGTAGTCAGCGGCGGATCCGAAATCGGGTCGAAAATTGCCGGCCTTCTCGTACACTTTTCTTCGGAGGTAAACTGTCGGATGCGGCGGCATCCACCCGGTACGCAGGGCCCTCGGCCCATAGTCGCCAGAGCGCCAATATCTGTGTTGAACAAGGCGTCCTTTTCGTGACTTCAGATAAAGCAGATCTCCGTACACGCCATCGGTCGCCGACGCTGAGAGAAGATCCAGTATGCGGGCAAGCACATCATGACTCGCAAGAAAATCGTCCGCATTTAAAAGTCCAATAAGATCGCCGCCTGCCTTCGCGAGACCGTCATTCAATGCATCATAGAGCCCGCGGTCCGGCTTGCTGATCACCGTACGCCTGACTCCGGAGGCTGTATCATTCGAGTGGCGTTGCGATTCGTATTCCGCGAGGCACTCCAGGGTGCCATCGTGCGACGCGCCGTCGAGTATGAGATGTTCGACGGAGCAGCCTTCGAGAAACCGCTGGGCGTCAACCGATCTGCACGCGCGAAGGATGGTCCTTCGCGCGTTGCGGCAAGCGGTCAAAAGAGTGAGGGAGAGGGACACTTTAAGTGCGCAAAAACTGACATGCTGAAGGTCGGAAATGGAGGTTTTCGGTCCCTCGAAACCCATTGTTCAATCTACCCCGTCGTTGGATTCGACGGCGCTGACGGAGCATCGCCCTCCATTGCTTCCACGACGTCGAGGGCCGTCCCCCTCCCCATGCTTGGATCCCACGCGACCCTTCGTGCAAGATGGAGGGTTTCGGTCCCTCGAAACCCATTGTTCAATCGACCCCGTGGTTTGGATTCGAGGGCGCTGACGGAGCATCGCCCTCCATTGCTTTCACGGCATCGAGGGCCGTCGCCCTCCCATGGTTTACCATCGCAGGACCTCTATCTCGCCTTGGAACGGCCAATCTTCGACATTGACGGCTAGGCCGGCGCGAACGGGGTTTTGCCGCACATACTCCCATCTGTCTCCGTAATGCTCGCCTGACCGCACCTGTCGATCCCAGAAATTTTGCTGCCAGATCGGCTGCTCTTCGGGCCGGACCCAAGCGCGCGACACCGTTGCTTTCCAGAAGCCGACCCATCGCGCCAATCCTCTCGGAGGCCAGACCGCAGGGCCGCAAAAGACATGCAAGTGATCCGGCATGATGACGAATCGTCCCGCCCGCCAATCACCAGCCTGCCGCCACGCCGAGCACAAGAGATCAAATGCTTCCTGCCGCGCAAGAAGTGACCGGTGGTCTTTGGTGCAAACCGTAACCAGCACGATGACCGCCTGGTTGTGCCCTTCAATCAGAGGAATATGTGGAGGATGCCGTCGCCCGATTTCCATTCTTTGACGATTGGCTGATCCAACGGCGTTACAACTTCGAGTGGATTCGACCGTTCAACGGCGACGTCGTTAAATTCGACTCCATGGTCGGATCCACGCCTTCGTGCCCGATCGCTCGTTACACGCCCGTTTTCCCGGCTCGTTCGCGCCTGAGGGCCTCCAGCTCCGCTCTCAATGAGAGCCAGTATTGGCGGTCGAGGGCCTGTTCTTGTTTCTGTTCGAGGTCAAGAGCTGCTTCAAGTTGATCTGTTTCTCCCGGCAGAGCAATCTTGAGCAGAGGGCGTTCAGTCTGTAGTTCGGCGGAACGCGAAGGGAATGAGGCGGCTGTCTCGATCAAGAGCGCCGCAGTACGGAGTTCGCGGAGCCAGAAGGCAATTCTCTGCGGAGTGGGTCGTTGCCGATTTTCGAAATAGTTGGCCTCCAGCAGGCGTCGGATCATGGGCCAGTCCTTGTCTCTTTGTGTCTTCTTGGCCTGAACCAGGTCGGGCAGTGACATGGTTTCCACCGAAAGGCCAGAGGGAAGATCGAATGTCGTCCTACGCTGCCACAGACTTTCAAAACTCTCCATTCCACGCATGCGCGACATGACGTCGATTCTCATGCGGAGAGCCTCCGGATGTGCGCAACGGAAGTGAACGGCATGACCCCGGTCCAGAAACTGCTTCTCAAGCGGGGGGACGGCTATCGTTTCGGCCTGAAGATCGGCGAGAGCGCGACGCAGAACATCGAGGTTTCCCTGCTCAGCGAGGATCGCGAGGTCCGTATCGCGGCTAAATTCCGCTGCGCCGTATAGAACGCAGGCCTGTCCCCCCATGAGAAGGCAGCGGACCCCATGCTGACTCATCGAAGAAAGGACTTTGTGAATCGGGTTCGGGATCAAGGGAACCTCCAAGGGCAAGGAATGTGGCCCAAAGTCTCTCAGATTCAAGCCATCGGTCTTGGGGAGTCATGCGATACCACTCTTCCCATTCCTCATCGTAGGCGGATTCAATCGAAAGCATGGAATGTAATATAGGCGGAAAGAGGCAAGAAGAAAGCGGGGAAGTCGGAGGTCAGAGTGGTCCCCGTCTTGGCGTGACGCGAAGCGAATCCAATTTTCGGAATTTCCGCTTTCCATCTACCCCGAGAAGGGACAGCGCGGCAACGCCGGCCGGAATCGCCATCCGTGGCCATCGCCGCCTGAGCAACAGCGAAACGAGCCAAAGGAGGGAAATCACCAGCAGGCTTTGTATGAGGAGAGTCTTCGCCCACCAGCGGGTGCAACCGAACGCCCACGGCGCATAAACAATGGCCGCCAGCAAAAGCCACCGCGGCAGTTCGACCAACGCAAACCGCAAGCCAAGAAAAAATCCCGGGATCGCCTGCCGCTGGGAAGGGAGGGTCTGCTTCGGCATGGTTGGCTGGCGCTCTTGCTTACTGCTCAACGCAACGAGGCTTTGCCGCCCTTCCAAGAATCCAATCGTAGACCTCTCGCATCTGGGCAGCCGCGTTGGGCCATGTAAACTTCTCTTCAACCAAGCGTCGCCCATTTGCTCCCATCGCCAAGCGCTCGCAATCTGACATCGAGTCCAGCCTGTTAAGCCCATCCACGATGCTTTCCGGATTCGGTTCGATACGGATCGCAGCTCCCGCCGCAAAGCCCTCGGGCAAGTTGCATTCCGGCGTCATGATGACGGGCAACCCCCTGGCCCAGGCCTCGAGTAGCGTCATCGGCAAACCTTCGCTCAGGGACGGCAGCACGAAAGCGTCGGACGCATTGAACGCGACGTCTCTAAGTTCGTTGAACATGGGAGGCAGGAAGTCGATCTGGTCGCTCTGGCCCAGCTTGGCGATCAATCGCTTGACTTGCGCTTCGTGCCGTTCGTGGCCGGACCCGACGATCACGAGCGCCAATTCCGGGCCTTCGCCATATCTGAGGCTTCCCAGCCTTTGACGAGCGCTTCCAGACCCTTCTTTGGGTGGATCCGTCCAAGATACAGAAGCACTTTGCCGCCGTGAGCTTTCCAACGGCTCCACGAAACGTGCTTTGGTGCAACATAGGGAAGCGATCCAGGAAGCATCGACACCGTTGGGAATGACGCAAATACTTCCCTTCAGTCCAAACTGCCGGACCGAATCCGCCTCCGCAGGAGTAATGACATGAATGCATGCAGCTCCCTCAAGACATCGCCTTTCATACAGCAGGAGGGCCAATTGCTTTTTCCAGAATGAATTTCGCGCAGCCCACGGATCGAGCATACCATTCGTCGAGATCAGGTAAGGTTTGTTACATTTTGCCGACCAACGTGTTAGCACGACCGAATGATACATCCAAAGGCAGTGAAGGTGTGCAACGTCCGCGTCGCATTTCAGGAAATGATTTCGAAGACCTGGCGAATAGCGAAATGAAGACGGCCCGAACGCCTTAAAGGAGCGGGGCTCGATGGGCGACCATTGATGACGGTCGCAGTCAAAATGCTCGTCGGCTGGACCGAATACCTCGACCTCAGTGTCGCGCAGTTCCTGAAGGCACTGCGCAAGCCGGCGCTCGGTTTCGAAGATTCCAAAGCTCGTCCGGGATAGCGATGGGCAAAGAAAGGCAACCTTCAATCGCGAGATAGCTTGTCTCTCAGTCGGTGCTTGGATTGCATTCCGGCACCCGCTGTGAGACGGACTCGTGGCAATTCATGGTAGAAGTCCACCTCCTCTCTGGGGATCTCTGCGGGCGGATCAAATTTGCTTAATTCAGAATGCGGATTGGCCCAATCGGGGAAGACGAAGTTCTTGGTCCCGCCAAAACGCGGGAGTTTTCGCAGCGGTTTTAGCAACAGATTGAGAGATCTCGGGGAGAGCCCGTTTTCCCTCCATGCCTTGCAATCCATTCGGTGTGCGTTCAGCGATGGTTGAGCGACCGGTTGCTCATCCCGCCAGCCTCCATGCAGACGAGAATCTCCGGCACGTAGGGCGAGCGTCAGGTCGTTCAAACGTGTCAACCTCACCATGAACTCGTAATCCGCAGCGGAGCCAAAATCGGTCCTGAAGTTGCCGGCCTTCGCATAGACCTCTTTCCGGAGGTAAAGCGTAGGATGCGGCGGCATCCATCCTTTCAGAAAAGCCTATGCCCCGGAACGCCAGTACCTGTGCTGCGCCAGGCGTCTCCTTCGACGCTTCACATAGAGCAAATCCCCATAGACACCATCCGTCTCCGTGTTCGCGAACACTTCCATCGTGCGGGAGATCACGTCTTCGCCCGCAAGAAAATCATCGGCGTTCAACAACCCGATCACATCGCCTCGTGCCATCGTTAGTCCGGTGTTCAGCGCGTCGTAGAAACCGCTGTCGGACTTTGCAAGCACCCTTCTTTCCACATTTGGACCCACACCCTCTGCTCCGCCGGCGCGATTCGTGGGCCGCCACGCGTTCCACGGTTCCATCGCTCGAGTTTCCGTCAACGATGAGATGTTCGATAAACAGATCCCGACGGCAACTTCTGCGTGTCCACCGAAAGGCAGGCCCTGGCAATGGTCTCCTCAGCATTGAAGCATGCGGACAAAAGGTTCAGCACGCGAGTCATGGCTGAAGGAAACTATAATGGAACGTTTTATATTTTGGCGGCCCTGCCGCGACTCCCTCCGAGTTCCCCTGCCCGGCGGAGATCAAATCCAAGAGCTTGGCGGCCGTCACACGAGGCGACGCCGCAGCCGGATTTCTTCTCCAGCGAAAAACTGCGCAATGGTTAGCCAGATTTGCGATCACGCCAAACTGCCTTGCACGCCAACGAGACAGGCTCATCCATGGGTATTTGATTTGACGCCACAGGATCTCGAACGCCGCGGTGTCCTTCGCTCGCTCAAACGATCCGAGAGGTTCAGTGCCCGCTTCGAGAATGATGAATCCCCAAATGGCATGCGTTCCATTGGGGCGAAGACGATGTCCCATTGAGCCGCGGCCAGATCCATTTGTCGGAGCCGGAAATTCGGCTAGCGAGTTCCCGGTCCTCCAGCCGAAGCAACGTTTGCGCTCTTTTCGGTCAGGCGGCTTCCGAGAGTAATTCGGCGAGAGTCGCTGGGTGCCAGCCTCTTCACAAACGACGATGTCGTCATCGGCAAGGATTGCATGCCCGCGCCGGCTCAACGCCACCGCCAGGGTCGATTTTCCGACTCCGCTCTCCCCGCATACGCACAGGATTCCCCAAGGCAGATGAATCGCGCTGCCATGCAGAACCTCGCGCCCGGCGCATCGATGCTGGAAAACGTCGGCCTGCCTCTCGCAAGCAATCGCCTCCGCGGGAGTCCGCGGCTTTCTCAACCAACGCCATCCAGTCCCGGCTTCGAATCAAAGCTGATCTCCGCCACGTCCCCCCATCGGATGATCGGGCCGCCGGCACCGTCAGTGATCTCAAAGGCTTCCAATGTGACAAAACTCAGAATTAAAGGGTCAGCCTACGCTTCGCCGTTTGGAAGCGACAAGCCCGGAAGTAAGCGCGTGCGACAGTCAGACAAATTGCATCGCGCGATGCTTCGGGTGGCGACCGTGCTCGCAGGATCTATGTATTCAACTGCTCGAATCAAGCTGCCTACGATTTCAAGGTTCAGACGCAGGCCCTTGTTTGGCAATTTCATCAAGTTTTCCCAAGCGCTTCAGTTGCGGTTTCGAATAGGCCTTCCGATCATCAGGCTTATCAATACCGGTTGTGCCGTCATTCTTCATGAGAAGTGTCGCAATAGCTCTCTTTAGTGAAATTGATCCGCTTCGTCAAGCGATCGGCTCCGAAGCCGGGTATAGCTGCTGACGTGCGGCGGAAACTCTCCCATGGGCTGTCGATCGCGCTCGAGCCATGCATGAAACTAGCGTTGACCGGATTGGGAACGCGTGCCGAACGCGATTTCCAAGTTGCTTCTGTCGCCGGAGCGCCGCAACGCCCAGCAGCGTGTCAAAGCCCGGCGCAGGCAAGTGGGCTTCCAAAGAAGGGAGCAGGAAGCCCGCTGTTCGTGGAGGAGAGCCGTCTGTTCACGGGAGTAATCCAACGCGACGAAACGGAATGGAGGAAGACGACGGGCAAGAACATCCATCCATTTGCGGGTCCGCCTGACACCCAGAAGCGGGCAGGCTTCCTTCGACAAGCACGGCCACAAAAACGAATTCTCTCACGAACCACGGATCGTAGATCGCCAGAGCGGGCGCTCTTTTCAGGGAGTCTTTGATGCCGGCACGATAAGCCGAAAGAAGCCGCGACATCGAAAAATCGAGCAGACGGAGAACGGGGTGGAGAAAAATGAGGAAGGACGGCAGGCGATGGCGGAAAAGCGAGGGAGTTGTCACAAAAGAAAAGAAGAGAAGAGACCAGCGTTCGCGCCAGGTGCCGGCCAGCGCGAATTGGAACCGAAGGTTTCTCAGGTGCCAGAGAGTGTCGATTCCCGCGAGGGGATCGGCAGCTTGCAAACGCGTCTTTGCGAACGCGACGGCAAAGACGGGCGCACGCCGGGACTTTGGCCAACCCTCATCTTCCGGATCCAATCCAAAGGCGTCCTTCGCCAATCTGCCGGCAAGGCCGAGTTCCTTTTCCAGGGCATGTTTCGCGACGAGGAGTCGTGCTTCGGCTCTTTCGGCTTCGCCAAGAGCGCGCCATTGCACGACAACGTCCACGAGCCACTGCGCCGCATAGAACCCGTGTTGCGCTCCGTGCATGACGAGATAAGCGAAGGAAAGAGCCCCTTTCAGGCACGGAAGAACCGAATCAGGATTGGAACGATTGAACCCCTCATCTCGAAGGACCGGTTCGATGCTTCGTTTCTCACGGAAAAAGCGCCAGTGGAGTTCGATCCGCACCCGCTTCGCCGGATTGATCAACGCGATTTCATGTTCGAACACAGAGAGGGCGCTCCATGCGCCTCGAATCTGGGCAAGCGAATACCCCTCCGGCTCGTAACCAAGCGCGGCCAGACATTCGAGCGCGTCGGGGACGGCCCAGCTTCGACCAGGCAATCGATATCCCCGCCGGCTCGCGCGGCCGCATCGCCGTACAGCTGCAGTCCCAAGTGCAATTCCCTTGAGGAACAGCACCCTCACGCCACGATTCCGCAGGTGGCGTTCAAGCCTCTTGCATTCCATGGAGTGCGTCAGGGCGTCGCGTGCCCAAGGCGAGAGCAACATCGCGAAGGTGCGCTCTGTCTTCTTCCGTCTGCCAAGGCGCTCCGGTCAGCGCGCGCAACAAGAGTCCTCGGCAGCGATGGCGCGCCGCCCATTCCCAGACTTCCCGCCAGGAGAAACCAGGGGCCTCCGCGACCATCTTCACCCTGAAGCCAGCAGCCCAAGGCGTTCAGTGCCCCACTCGTGAAGAGAGCGCGCGCCGCGTGTTCCCGCGGCGCGGACCTCGACCCTGCAAGGTCTCGAGATTCTCCGGAAAGCAGTGCAACACTCATTGGAATCGTTTCAGCCACAGGGCAAGAAAAAGAGTTCTGCCGTGAAGGAGGGCCTGGTTTTCTTCGTAGCCCCATGTGCGGCTGGGAGGCAGCGCGTCCAAGTCGATCCATTCCGACGAGACCCGCATCTCGCACGAATCCATCCACCCAGTCGCTCTCACTCGTGAGAAAAAAGTCGCTCAACTGAGAGATGCCGGACGTTTTCGGGCGCGAAGTGATATCTGCGGGCAGCCTGTCCTTGAGCGCCCGTCGCATCACGAATTTGTGCGTGCGCCACGGACAACCGTCGAGCTTCGCGGCAAAGGAAAGCACCCGCGCGTCACCAAATGGGTCCGACATCTCGACGGGGCTCTCCCCGCTAACGAACCCCCCATATCCATCCGCGGAATCCGCCTGGCGGGAGAGTTCTCGAAAATCCCTCAATCGGCGATTCGGATCGGCGTCGCGCGCGAGGAAGCGACGCGGCAGTTCCTCCGCGAGACCGTGCGCATCGATCTTCTCCCGCTTTAACCAAAGAGGAAGAGCGTCCATGTCGCCAGCCGGCATGGATCCACCTCTAGCGCGCTGGAGAAGTCCGAGATTGGGCCACAGACCGGATTGGCGCCAGACTTTAAGCGAGCCAATGAGAAATCGCGGCCAACCGAGCTTCTCAATCTCCGACGTCGACGTTTCGCATGCGCAGCGCGTCTCCCATCGTTCCGTTGAGACAGATGGGACCGACGGCGGAAAACATCGCCTGAAAAGCGTCCATTCTTTCGCCGCTGGGATAAACGGAAAGATCGGGGAAACGACTCTCAGGACGCAAGAAGGAGTGCGCCCGCAGATCCATAAGACGGCAAGGCACATTCAGGCGCGAGGCAACGAGACGGGCGGCGGCTTCCTCATCGAGCATCAAGGGGTGTTCGGGCTGGGAAGCGGTGAATGCAACGAGACTTCCGGGAGCGCCGCGCTCGTCGAGCAATTCTTTGGCGCAGCACGCAACCATTGACGAATCGATGCCTCCGCTAAGCAAGATTGAGGCCTCTCGCGCCCACAATCGGTCCTGGGTCGCCTCCTTGACCAGATTGAAGAAACTGCCCGGGCACCTCGCGAGAGTCCGGAGACACATCGGGCGAGGGACAATGCTCCCAGAGCCAGATGGGAGGCAACTCCCGCTCCTGGCGCTCGGTATCGAAAACCACTGCGCCGCCGGACGACACTCTTCGCACGGCTTGCATTGCCGTGCGTCCGGGATCTCCGCGCCCCTGATCTCTGAATGCCAAGAAGGCGGATATCGCCGCATCGCACGGACTCTTCGGCACCTCAGGATGGCACGCAAGAGCGTCGATGCTGCTCGCAACGAGCACTCCGGCGCGACTCTTCGCATAGAAGAGCGGCCGCCAGCCCGGATGCGACCTGGCAGCGAAGAGACGTCGCGCTCGAACGTCGGCGACGACGAATGCGTAGTCGCCGATAACGCGTTGCCTCAAGCCCTCGCCCCAGGCCCGCCACGCGTGAAGAAGCATCTGCGCATCGCTGATCTCCAGCGGGACGTCGCAGTTAAGGGATCGCGAGAGATTCGCGGCTAGCGACTGCCTGTCATCAAGCCTCGCGTCGGCCAGCAGAACGGCGTCGTCGTCTAAGGCGACGGCCTCCGTCCCTCGTATGTCGACGAGGGAACGACCAGGCGGCCACGACATATGCCCGGTTGCCAACGCACACCGACCTTCAACGCGCTCCCGCCGGCTTAGCAAGCGCTCCACCGCAAACCCGAACGGTTTCGATATAGGGAGGCGTCCATCCGATTGCCAAAAGGCGGCAAAGCGATTCATCCACAATCCGGGAAAGGAAATTTATCGGCTAAGGCAGGGGCTCGAACACCTACTCGAGCAAGCCTGCTTCGCGATGGACTTGAAAAGGTCCTGGGCATGGTGAAGGAGAACCTTCGGAATCGATCTGGTAAAGTTGAATCAATTCGGCTACCCCGCCATCGACCGAGTTGGTGCGCTGAATGGCCAGCCAGATCTCTCTCGCCACCGCATTCAGGGAGAACACTTCCTTAAGGCCCAATGTTATCAAAAACGACCGCACTGCGGCACTTCTCAATGGAGGCGTTACCAGGGGGAAGCGAAGACCTCACGATCTTCATCTCGCCAAGAACGCCGATTGGTCGAACCTTGGAAGTTCTTTCCTCTATGGGATCGGTGCTAAACAAGCCGTTCCCTTCTTTTAGCCGTCTGTCTCTTCGATCCAAGCGGCTCTGTCCCCATACGCCCGCTCGGCCGGACGCCCGCGTAGCAGGCCGCCAGGCCCGAAAAGATGACGAAAAACGGTCCACCGGGCAGACAGTCCGCCACTTGGTGCGTGACGCTTCTCATGAAGGTCGTTGAACTCAACGTATAAAGGAGCTGGGCATACAGCGAGCCGCCGGGTTCAGCCGCCTCGAAGAGCGACCTGGCAAACCACCCCGCAACAACAAAGAAAAGCCAGCCAAACCACCCGAACTCTAGAAAGGAGTCTGCAATCCCAGTGATCGTCGAACCGTCCGGGATTTCGTATCCATAGTTAAATAACTCGCTGGTGGCACGTTTATCGCGGTCGAGAATGTACAGCGATGCCTTGAAGTCCGCTCCGACGAACTGCGCCGGCACGTAGCGGAAAACCAGTTCATCCAAAAAAGCCGCTCCGTATTCGTAGTTCCCCGTCGCCTTCGTCGCCGCGATAATGAAAGCCGCGTTGCGCAGTTCAAGAATCGATTCCTCGGTAATAAAGCGTTTGAAGTTTTCGACGAAGTCGATTTTGGAGCGGACAATCTCGGAGTCTTCGGCCGACGAACGATATTCATAAGTCGATGGAATGAAGAGCGCCGCCGCCACGAGAAAGGATGCTATGAGAATGCGTGGCGGTTTGATTCCAAGCCGAAAATAGAGAGTCATTCCAACAATCAGAATAAAAAGCGCCGCCGTTTCCCGGCGGCCGTAGACCAACGCCGCGGTCAAAGGAATCACACAAGACAATGCGAACAGACTCCAAGCGAATAGGGTCCGTCTGAGCAAGGCGCAGCTAAAGGAGATCGCCATGCCTGGCATCACCAGTCCTTGAAAGAAGCCATAGATCGTCACAATACCCGTCCACGCTCACGGCCTGTCTCCTCGGGAGGAAGCCTTGCGATCAGGAAGTTGAAATAGAAGCCACATGCAATGAAAAGAACGGCCATCGAAACGAGCCGCGGTCGTCTAGAGCCTTTTGTAGATTTTCATAATCCAGGCCATCGGCCGGAGGCACCAGCCCGCATACGCAGCCCCCGAGGCAAAAGTGCGCCCATCAGCATCACATCGCGGATCTCCTCCTCCGTGAAGTCCTCCGGGCGTAAAATGCAGCGCTACAGCCTGCGGAAGGATGAAGACGGTGAAGGCTAGGCAAATCATCGCCGGGTAGCTAAAAATCCGTTCTGGCCTCAGGAAAACCCATCCCAAGCCGATTCCGCACAGACAAACTAACAAAATAAAGCTTAGTTGCATTCGGTTTCGTCGATGCTCGGACCACGAAATTGAAGGCCCGGCGGCAATGCGTCGAAGCGGCCGGTCCGTCGCCAGTTAGACACTGACTTCTTCACCTGTATTTGCCCGGAAAGCGCGCGCTCGTAGGAGCGCGCGAGCAGGGTCGCTGACTGATCCCAAGAATATTCCTTCTCGACAAGAGCGCGCCTTTCCAGCCGGAGAGCTTCCAACCGCCCAGTCTCACCCGCCATGCGAACCACCGCATCCGCCAGTTCGCGGCAGTTGCGATGTTTAACGACGGATGCACCCAACCGGTCAAATAGCTCCATGACTCCCCCACGAGCGGAGAAGCCGGCGACGGGGACGCCGCAGGCAGTCGCCTCAAGAACCACCAAACCGAATGGTTCGTAATGAGACGTCATAACCAGCGCGTCCGCGGCATGGTAGCACTTCAGAGAGGTCATCTGCAACCCGGTAAAGACAACGCGATCGCGAATACCAAGCGCGTCAACCAGCACCATCAAAGACCGCTCATCCGGACCCGTTCCCGCGATGAGTCCATGAAAATCGGCCGGCAAAAGCGCCAGCATCCGCAAAAAGTCGTCCGGTCCCTTCATTGCATTATGGAGCCGTCCAACGAACGCGATAACGTGGGCCTGAGGAGGCAGATTAAAAAATCTTCGGGAAGCCGCGCGTTCGACGAGTCCCCCGGTTTGAAAAACGCTATGTCAACGCCGTTGCGGATTGTTTCCGATCGCTCTGCGGGAAAACCGCTCTCTATCCATTTCCTGCGAGTGGCTTCTGAAACACAAACCAAGTAATTGTATGTTCGACGATGGAACTGGTTCGCCAAACGATGACGGAGCGCGGCCGTCGGCAGCGGCGGATCAAGATGAGCATGTCCATAACGAACTAGTTCCCGAATGTTGTGGCTCATCCAATGCGTCCAAATGAGTCCGTCGTGATGATGGATGATGGACGGCTTTTCAGCGCTCAAAAACTTCCTGAGCCGACCCGGGCGGCGCAACGCTTGCGCGCTCGACTCCAAGCCCAGATAGTCGCACTTCCCCCCGAGCTCCTTGCCAAATTGGCCGGAAGTTCCATAGACGAAGAGGCATTTTGCGGCGACTCCGTATTCAGGCAGACGTTTCACAAGCTCCACCGCCACGCGCACACTGCCCCCTGTCGCGGGATCGTCTCTCTGACAAATGTGAAGCGCCCGGATCACGCTACCATTTCTGCGCGCTGATAACTCTGCTCAAAATCTCCGCGCGGAGCGACCAGGTCTCCGCTTTGGCTTGTTGTCGCTGGGCCTGCACTTCGCGAGCAGAAACGGGATTCTCAACGACATCGCGAACGAAAGCCACGACCTCCCGCTTCGTGCGGCCTACTCGAGCGTAAGGTGCCACAGTCGCGATTTGCTGACAGGCGGCTGTGGCAACGATAGGTCGCCCCGAGGCCATATGATCGAATAACCTCATCGGTGAACAACTCCGATTCAAGGGCGTATTCCGATACGGAATGAGCGCCACGTCGATCATTTGCATCCACGTCGGAAGATCGGTTCTTGGCTGCAAGCCCACGAAAACACATCGGGGATGATTTCGCAAAAGTGCCAATCCGGGGTCGCAGACACCCTTGGCGACAGGCCCGACCAAGACCAATGTGACGGCTTGCAGGGCGTCAAGGCACGCTAGCAACAACTCGAAGTCCAATCGGTCGCTGATGTCGCCGACGACGCCAACAAGTGGCCGGCACAACCGTGGAAACCTACTCATCAAGGCGCAGACTTTTTCTTTGGACACCGGCTCAAGAAACGATTCGTCGGTCGCATTGGGGGAAACCGAAACACGTTCTGAGGGAACGCCATATTGTCGTATCACACGGTCCGCTAGAAGCTCGGAAACAAAGAACGAGTGGGTCACGATATGTGCGACCGCGGCCTCTCGTTGCAGAATGGACGCACCGCCCGAACGCGCGTATTGCGAATAGTCATCCGAGCAGTAGTAAAAGGTCGGCACGTGCGGACGCGCCCTGACAACAAGAGGGAGATAATGCGGTGAGGTCACCACCATTGCGGAAAGCGATTGACCTGCAGTTCGAGCAACTCGATTGGAAGTCGCCCATAGCTTTCTGGCTGTCCAGTCGGCAAACCGCGACGCCCAACCGGGAGGCAGAGTGATGGAATAATCGTAATAGCTCGCCGGCACCTCGCAGAGCTGCTCCCGGCGCCCGCGCCAGCCTGTCAGAACATCGCGCGGAGCAAGCCCAAGAACAGTAAGCCATCTTGACAGAGCCTCAAATGGCTTTCGACGCCACAACGTGTTGACATCAGCAACCGCGATCAATGTGTCAGCCTGAGGGGCAGCATAGCGAGGTTCGTCAATGATATCCTTTCGGCGTCTTGAGACTCGACAACTGATCCAAGCGAACCATCTTGGTCAAGAAAGTGCAGACACCAACCACATTGCTCAACGACACTTAGTAATTCCGCAACCGATCAGCCAACTCGATGGAGATTACCGGGGCATAATTGGATCAGGCCAGCCTGGCATCGGCGATTCATCAGAGTGAGCGCTGCACCGCGCAAGACATCAGCTTCGGATCCCTCGACATCAATCTTTAGAAAGGCGACCTCCGACTCGCCATTCAACTAAGAAATCGGTCGATGGTGGAAACCTCGACTTCAATCCTTATCCCAAGAGCCGCCTCCGCTTGGCCAAGCAAACGATTGGTTCCGGGAGAAGAGGGGTTATCGACAAATTGCAGCCGCCCAATTGCGTTGCCGACTGCCAGGGGGTGGGTTATCACACTGTGAGCCTTATTCATGGCCACGTTCGCTCTGAGCCGGAGCAATGTTTCAGGAGAGGGTTCAAAGGCGTGCACAATACAGCTCGGCCGAAGTCGCGCTAGCGTTAAGGAGAAGCACCCCAAATTTGCGCCAACGTCCAACAGCACTCCTGATTTACCTGCGAATCTGCGTATAAAAGCCAGCTCTTCAGCCGCAGGCACCATCGCTCTGGCCGACCAAAATTCGCTAAAACTTCTGAAGCCGCAAATCTGAGCACCTTCAGGCATTTTCAAACACCCAAAAGTTCCAAGCGAGCGAAGATTCCAGCGAAGCCACTGACGCGACATTTCATGAGTTGTGATCAAGGTTTTGAAATTGCGGATAAGGCTCATGATAACGCTGTAACTTTCTTCCTGCGAATATCATCCCAAAGTCCGAACAAACAACGCATCGGCCCACGACGAGTCATCGTCGCACGGCAAGCGGCGAGACGCCAAACGTGCGGAATCCATGATCGCGAACAGCTTCGTGTAGGGCGTCAAAAATGCCGCCCACACTCGCTCACTTCCGCCAACAGTGTAGAAAGAAACGAGAACTAGCTTGTGTGCCTTTAAGCACCCGTATTCATTGACCTGCACATCAATCTCGAGCGACCCGATGGCGGTGCGATACACGAGAAAATGCCTAACTGAAAGGTTTGCGCGCCTCCCAGTATTGGGAACATTCCGGGGGTGCAAAGGCGAATCGGACCGGATGGGTGTCGAAATAGCCGTAGTGCGAGTCCGGATCGCGGTAAGAGGATCGCGTGATCTCGATGAAACGCGCCTTTTCGAGGAAAGCGCGCATGTCGGCCTCTGAATAAATGTGCCGATGCCCGTGGAGGTAGAAGATATCATTGATCTCGGCCGTTCCCTTTGGCTCGTTCAGCGCGCGGCGGACGGAAGAAAGTAATCAAGGCTTGGAGTGGTAAGACGAAGCCAGCCGCCGGGCTTTAAAATGCGCAGGCATTCACGTAGCATGGCGCTGGCGTGGTGGGGCGAAATGTGTTCGATGACTTCCTCGGAGTACACCACGTCGATCGTCGCGTCGCGAAACGGTAGCGGCCGGGTCACATCTACATAGACATCGCTTCGGGGGTCCACGTCCGCAGTGAGCCAGCGCTCAAATAACACGCCGCCGCCGCCGAGGTTTAGGATGTGCGGCCCGGGCGAGTTCAGCCAGCGACGAAGATACGTCCGAGTTGACTTTCCGGACCGACGAGCTTCCAAAAGCCGAAATATATACGCCCGATGAAACCACACACCGCGCGAACATAGCCGTAACGCCGTCCGTAGTGACCGAGGCGCGCAAGCAATCCTGTGGGCGGACGCAGAAAGCCATCGAGTGGAGGACGCTTTACCAGTTCGGAGTTATGCAACGAAGAAAACTACGCTCCCTTCGCCAAGGTTTGAAGAACCCCGACCAGTCGGTCCCCGTAGCGTTCCCAGGTGTAGTCGCGAGCACGCTCGCGGGCCGCATGCGCCATTCGATCGCGCACGGGACGGTCCTCGACGATTTGTTCGATGGCGCTTGCCAGTATCTCCACATTGCGCTCGGGGACGATCCGGCCCTCGATGCCGTCGCACGCCACCGATCCGGAAGCCTTGGTCGTAACCAGGGGGACCCCGGAAGCCAAGGCCTCATACGTGGCTTCAGCGGACCCTTCTGCCAGCGAGGGCAGAACGAACACGTCGGCTTGCTGAAACTCCTCGTGGATCAGCTGGCGCGGGACTCGTCCAAGAAAAGTCAGTCGCCGGCACATCGGGTGCCGGCGCACCTGTCCGCTCACCTGGCCGGCGACGCGAAACTCGTAACTGCGCCCGCGGCTCGCGAGTTCCTCCGCCGCCATCGCGAGATAATGGATGCCCTTGCGCAACTCGGCGGTGCCAACAAAGAGGACGCGTCCAGGCTGTGGCTTTGGCGCCAGCTTTAACCATTGCTGATTGACCCCATAGGGAACCGTCGTCGTTCGGCCCGGCGGGACACCCCAATGCCAAACTAAATCGTCACGCACGGATTCGGATGGGCAGATGTATTGATCCGTTCGGGTGAAGAATACGTCTTCAGGAAAAAGTTCCCGACGCAGAGCGTTCCAATTAGGTGATGCAGGCTCCCAATCTGGAAAGCGACGGCGTTCTTCCGCCATGAGGCGTTCTGTGCTAATGAGAATGTAAACCTCCGAGACAACCTGCAGACCCTGTTCCTTTGCCGCGATGATTAGCGGCAAAAACTCAGTGAGCATGGCATAGAGATGCGTGGCTTCACCGAATCCTGCGCGTGCCGCAGAGCGACCTAATTCCAGACTCCGCTGCGAGTCGAGGCGGAAGCGGGTTGTCGGGTCTCTTGCGGCCCAAGCGGCTCGCCAGCACCAGCGGAAATCGGGAGCGGAAAACGAGTGTGTCCGATCCCGGATTTCCGCAGGCACATGACGGCCCGCCAAACGCTGAAGCCGTGCACCGATTCCAGGCAACCGCGTTCCTCGCGCTAGCCAACGTCCTACGCCGACATTGCCACAAACATCAGTATAGAACCTTTCGAGCATTCCGGCCTTTTGCAGAATCGCGGGTACCGCATATCCTCGCCGCGCACCAGTTTGAGCCGCAATGAATTTCATCGAATGCTTCGCTTGAAATGCCGGCGCAATAGCGCGAGATACTGATCTGCGATAGCCGCGGATGTGAACCGGCTGAGATGCGACGCCCAATCACCGCGAGTCTGTTCCGGCGACTGATCCAGCGCTTTTAAGATCCGTTCCGTCAATGCCTTCGCGCTGCCTCTCTCGAACAAATGCCCGCACAAGCCCACCGCATCGGGCAAGCCGCCGCTGTCGCTTGCGACGACCACGCACCCGCAAGCAAGAGCCTCCAGTGCGACGATGCCGAAAGGTTCCTCCAAGCGCGATGGAACGACCATGATGCGATGCCGATTGAGCAAGTCTGCCAGCGCTTCACCATGGACGGCTCCGGCGAACTGAACCTGCTCTTGCAACCCTAGCGTTTCCGCTTGCCGCCGCAGTTCATCTCGCTGCGGCCCGTCGCCCACAATGGTTACGGATGGGCGGATCTGATGCTCTCGCAGCATGACGAGACTCGCGAGCAAGAGGTCGACACCCTTCTCGGCAATCAAGCGGCCGACAAAAACCAGGTCTCGATTGCGCGGCGAGTGCGCATCTCTGAATATTCGATCGTCGAAAGGATTGCCAATGACTTGACTGGGAACACCAAGCCGTTGAGCTAGTGCACGGCTGCAACAGACGTTCACCGAACGACGCACAATTTTGCCACGCAGCTTACGGCGTAGCATAGGTTCGATAGCGATATCCATTCCCCAACCGTGATGACTGGTAAGCACGGGAAACCTCTTCAGCAGCAACGGCCAGCCCAGGCGTATGCCATCCCCAAATTGAATAATCGCGTCGCTACCGGCAAACTCGTGCCACACTTGCAAGGCGCGCGGCTTCCGAACGATGCGGAACGCGAATCGGTCGGGTCCGACCATTGGCTCCGCGGTCATCACCGTCACGTTATGGCCTCGTGCAGCAAATTCATCGGCCAGGCTGTGGACGACGCTCTCCACGCCGCCAATCCGCGGATGGAAGGGAACCGTTACTAAGAGCACCTTTCGCGGCCAGGGCGGCGCCTGTCTTCTCAAAAGCAAACCAGCCTGCATTCGAAACCGCGCACCGCGATGCTTTTGTCGGTTATCTCGGAGCCCGCTTCCTCGATGCGTCCATAACCGCATTCGCGCAGTCGCGAGATAACGAGCGCCGGATCGCGCTGGCGCGCCCGCAAATGACGGCCATGAAGCTCCAGAAAGAGGAGCGGGTGATGTTCTCTGAGTACGTCGAAAGCACCGGCGATGACATCATCCTCGAAACCCTCGACGTCGATCTTTACATGAGTGGGGCGCAGACCCGTCTCGCGCATGATGGTGGACATAGTCAGCTGCTTGACCGTGATCGTGTCGGTCCGCCCGAAGGGAACGGAAACAAAATAGTCGCTGCCGGCGGGCCCGGTCGTCAGCATCTCGAGAAGACCATCGCCCGCACCCATGGCCACGTTCAAGACGGATACGTTCGAGGCCTCGTTGGCGTCCACGTTGGCTCGAAGGATCCGTGCGGCTCTGGGAGATGCTTCGATGCACACGACACGCGAGCTCCGTCCGCCAAAGCGATGCGCCGCAAGAGCGAACAACCCATAGTGAGCGCCAACATCCAGAAACTGCATCCCCGGTCGGCAATGGCGGATAAAGAAATCAAGTTCGGCCTGCTGCTCAGGATCAGTCTTAAACAGGTCAAAGTGGACGCGGCTGGCAGGATGGCACGCCGGAGTCCAATCAGGGCGAAGTTCCTCCACCCCGGGACCTAAAAAGGCATAAGCCAAACGGTCGAGAACGTAATGCAGGGAGCGCTTCGGCTGGCGGACCCAATTGCGCCAGGTGCGCGGAACGATCCGTCGAATAAGTTCTGTCACGCTTCTAAAGATTCGCGGCAGCGTAAAGCAGTTTGAGCAACAAACGAATACGGGCCCGCTCGGAACCGTCGAGAACAAGGATCCAGCAACTCGCGAGAACCAGGATCAGCGTGGTCGCGCCTGCAGCGATCACTTGCGTGAGCGGCGCAGCGGAACCGAAAAAATTGAGCACTGCTAAGTTACAGCTCAGAACGAGAATGAAGGGCGCCACAACCGGGATCACGACGTCCGTGACGTGTTCACGCAAACTCATGCTCAACCGGCGCAAGCCCCGATAGCTCATGAACCAGCCGTTGGTGAGCAATTGGGCGATCAGCGTTCCCGCGGCGATGCCCAGCAACCCGTAGCTCTGCATCAAAACCCAGGACAGACTGAGCTTAAGAACTCCCCGGCGAGCGTGGAAAACGCAAAGGCTTCATCCTCGGTCGCGCGCGAACCCGCCACAATGATGAAACTGTGGGTTTCCACCGCTAGCAGCGCGCAAAAAACAATCAGCGTCGGATATCCGATAAATTTGCCAGGACCGATCCAGGCATCGAACAGGCTGCTGCCGAGGCTCAAGACCCAGGCCGACCCGCAAAGCATAATCAGCAATCCCAGCCGGGCGTTGCGCTGTACGATACGACGAAACTCTGCGGATTCACGCGCCTGCCATAGATGGCTTATGAACACCGCCGAGGAGGAGGCGAAGGCATTGCCAGGATGTTGATGTTCAGCACGACGAGATAGGCCGCCCAATAAGCGGGAATTCCCTCCGCGCCTTGCCGAGCAGCGATAAAAACTGGTCCGTGTTAAAAATAAGAATCGTTCCCACTGTCGTGAGCCACGTGCGCAGAGCAAGGCCGGGCATGCCTTGGAGCACAGCCGGATTCCACCGCCCTTGCAGCGAAAAGAGCTCGGGACGTTTGCGAGGCCCACGTTTACTCGGGAGCTTCCGCGCTGACTATCATGGTCATCCAAAGGAAGGGTAGCCGGCCTGCGCCTCGAAACTTTAAATTGACAAAGCCGGCCTCGGTTAAGAGTCGCGAAAGCGATCGCGGACTCCACAGCTTGATATGGCCACCATCCCAAAGCGGATCGGCGTGGGAATCCCATCTCCCGATCAGCGAAATAGCAAGGTTCTTAACGTAGCCGTGATAGGGCGTAGTGCAGATCAGACGTCCACCCGGTTTTAGAGCACGCAAGCACCCTTTGGCCCATTCGCGCGGCGCATAGACGTGCTCGATCACCTCTGTGCTGATCACAAGATCGAAAGGCGGTGCTTGAAGGTGATCAATCATTAGTGCGTCCGCGGCAAGCAATTCGAAACGTCCTCGGGGATGTGCCTTGCGCGCCCACGCGATCCCTTGCTCACTTGGATCGATACCAACGACCTCGCACCCCTGTCGGATAAATTCCGCGCAAACTGCCCCGTTTCCACATCCGACATCGAGCACGCGTGTGTTCGTTTTCAGCGTGCCGGCCAACGACATCACATGAGGCATCAGAAGTCGATGCATGTGCGACTCCGCAGCACTTTCAAAAGCGTAGTCGCTGCAATGGCACGAAGCCATTGCGGCATTGTTGATGAACGCGTTCATTTGACTCTCGCTCCTGGAAAAAATCCCGGAACAGATCGCGCGCTTTCCCAGCAAGCTGCCGCCCTTGGTCGTTTGAGAGGAATTCCCAAAGACCTTTCTCCGAGGCGGCTGTCGTATTCCGGCATCTATTTCCGAGCGCGGGCGACCCGCCACGAGGCGCTATCGACCTTGACCGAAGAGCATCACGTGAATCGTCTTAAGAACGGTGCTCCAGTCCAAAATCAGGGAAAAATGGCGGATGTAGTATAAATCGAAACGAAGCTTCTCGATGGCATCCTGAAGGTTTTCCCCGTAGGGATAGTTGACTTGCGCCCAGCCGGTGATTCCGGGGCGGACCAGGTGCCGGAGGTGATAGTTGGGAATCTGCCTTTCGTAAATCTCCGCGCACTTGGTCCATTCGGCGCGAGGGCCGACCAGGCTCATTTCGCCTCGAAGGACGTTCCAAAGCTGTGGCAGTTCATCCAAGCGCGTTCTGCGCAACAGCGAACCGATCCGCGTGAGCCGATCGTCGCCAACGCGTGTGTAAAGGTCCCCTTCGGGCGCTTCGCGCATTGTTCGAAACTTGAAAATAGTGAAAACGCGGCCGCCCAGGCCGACGCGGGGTTGGCGAAAGATCGCCGAACCGGAGCTTTCCAGGCAAATAACGGCAGCGATTGCCGCAAATAGTGGCATCAGGACGATCAAAGCGCTCAGGGCAACGACCACATCGATCACGCGTTTAAGATGGGAAGTCGTCGAACGCCTTGTGAGATGGAAACTCTCCTGGAACAACCATTGCGGGGAGACGTTGCGCAAATAGACCTGGCGCCAATGCGACTCAAAAAAGGCTTCCACCGTAAAAACGGGGGTTTGATGAAAATGGATGTCCACGAGACGTTCCGTAAGCGAGACGGGAAGCTCCGACGGTCTTCTGGCAAGAATCACCGCTTCGTAACGCACGCCGATGGAGGCAATATTTCGCTCCGTATCGGGATCAACGGACGGGGAGCCGGGGCCATCCAGGAAAAATGCCTCATCCGAGGCAACGCAAGGATCGATGAACCGGATGGGCTGACGCTCCTTCATACGCCGAGACGAGCGATAGAACTCAATCGCATCCTCGCCCGAGCCGATTACGAGAAGCCCGCCCCTGGCCTCAGACGACCTCACGATCCAGCCGAACATCAACCGGCGCGCAAGAAGGGCGGCCGGCGCGAAAATGATGAAGGCCGTTGGGATGAGCAGCCGGCGCGGTTGTGCCGGATCGCCGTATGTTCCAAGAAAGTAGACTGCTCCAAGCGACAGACAGAGCGCCATCACCGCGCCAATGAGATACGTGCTGGTGAACTCCAAGGACCACATGTCGGTCTTGGAACTGTAGGCCCGGAGGGAATAAAGTACGCCACCAAGGCAAAGAAGGGGAAGCAGGACAACGCTAGGCGTCGGAATGGGAGGGTTCGCAGCGAGGCTCGGCAGGGCCAGAGATGCCAGGGTGATCGAGGTGAGCCAAATCGAAACATCGCTTGCCAGAAGAAGGAGACCGAAAAGCTTGAGAGAGCGCGCGCGTTGATACACGGGCGCTGTGTGGAAGTCGCGAGGAATACCGGAGACCCCGCGGTAGAATGCGTTCGGAAGCGCCTCTAGAGCATCTTCGGCGCCCTCAGTCATCGGCAAATCCTCAAATCTAGCCACCGCTGAAAATCGAGCACGATCTGTGACAACTTCAACAACCGGAAAATCGCCGGCGGAATACACAAATCATGTGATAATCGCTGCACGGCTTCCTGGGCGGCCGCCCAGCGATCCAGGCGCCTGCGGTGAAGCTGCCTATCCGCGCATTGTCGCATAGCCGGCAGCCCCTGCGTGTCCACTTCCGTAGTAATAATAGTAGAAATCGGCTCCGTAACCACTTCGCACGCGGTTTAAGATCGTTCCGACAATATTCGCGCCCGACTGCTCAAGAAGCCGGACCGCGCGCTCGACTGCAGTCCGCGGAGTTTTGCCCGTCTCGATCACGAGGCAAGTCCCATTGAAATATTTTGCCAAAAGAAGGGTATCACTCACCGCATTAACCGGCGCGGAGTCAACGATCACCCGGTCATAGTCGACAAGCAACCTCTTAAGCAGCGCGGAAAAGGCGGCGTTTGTGAAAATCATTGTTGGTTGAGGGCAATGACGCCCAGCTGGGATGAGATCCAGATTGTCCACCCCGGTTGGCCAGATCGCCTCCTTCAGGGAGGCCAATTCGCTCAGAAAATCACTGAGGCCCAGGGGCTCCGACTCGCCGTCAAGAAGCCTGGAATGCAGCTGGGGGCGCCTTAGATCCCCGTCCACCAGGATCGTCTTCAAGCCGCTTTGGGCAAACGCGGTTGCACAATGGATGGCGTTGAAAGTTTTGCCCTCGGAGGGAACGGCACTCGTGAGCAGAAAGGTTCGACGGTTTTCCTCCGGTCCAATAAGCGACAAGGCCGTGACCAGCGTGCGAAAGGCCTCGGCTTGGCCGCTCTCCGGGTGCGACATGAGGAGATTGCGGCTCTTGAGCGCAGCGGCATCAGGGATCGCCGCGATCACCGGCAGATTGAGCCGCTTCTCTGCTTCGTCCAGCGACCGGAATGAAGGGTCGATCGAATCCAACGCGATCGCCACCCCGATACCGCCGGCGAGAGAAAGGAGAAACGCCAATAACATCGTCTTTGTCCGATTTGGCTTGATGGGTTCTTTGGCGACGCGCGGTTGCTCAACAATGCGAAACGGAGTTCTGTTGAGGCTCTGGGTCACCGTCGTTTCGCGAAGTCGGAGCATCACCGCGTCGTATGTCGACTGGTCGGAAGCCACCTCCCGTGCGAGGACGCTGTACGGAATCGAGATCTTGTTAAGATCCAGAGCCACCTTCTCTTGCTCCTTAAGAGCAAAGTCCAGCTTCTGTTCGGTTTCCATCGCAGCCTGGTAACGCCTTTCGACGCTGTCGCCCGCCTTCGCTACCGCAGCGGCGAGGGATTCCTTAAGATTGCCGATTTGACTCACCGCCTGGACATACTTGGGATGCTCGGGAAGGTAGCGCTGCCGGAGAACCGCAACTTCGGACTCGCCGCGAACGATGTGGAATCGAATCTCGGCAACTTGCGGCAGCTTGGCGACGCTTTCGATCCGCATCAATTCCTCGGTGTTTGAGGGATCTATCCGCCTGATCTGCTCGAGATCTGACTCCAGGCGCAGGCGGTCTTCCTTCGCCTGAGCGGCCTGCGAGTTGATCTCTTTGAGCTTGTCGACAATGATATTTTGCCTGTCTTCCAGGGAAACGGCCTGGTTTTCCTCGCGATACCTCTGAAGCTTCTCCTCAGATTTTTCCAGTTTCTCTTTCAAGCGGGCGGCCTCCTGGAAGAGAAACTCGTTCGCCGCCCGCGAGAGGTTTGCATTCTGCTCGTAGCTCTGCTTCAGAAATTCCGTCGTGACCGCTTCGGCGATCATCTGCGCGCGTTTTGGATCGGTGTCTTCAACGGTCAGGTCGATCAGTCGCGTGGGGCGGCGCAACTTGGCCTTGACCTTCTTGCCGATAACGTCCGCGATTTCTTCGACGGACAAAGGCGACCCGTCGGGCCTGCGCGACCCGAGATCAAAGTTCTTGTTGGCAGTCAAGGATTTTGCGACCCGGAGCATCAACTCTTTGGCCTCGAGCATCTGCACGGCCGTGAAAACGAACTCCGGGCTTTCCGGGCTGTCGTTTCCGACCTTGTCCATTTTTACGACCCGCGGCTCTGCCTGTTCAACGAGTATTGTCGCCGTCGAGGAATAGACGAACGGCTGACGCTGCAACCACGCCCAGGCGCCTCCGACACCCACCGCGACGATAAGCAGGACAAGCCACAACCTTCTCAGAACGAGATAGTAGTATCTCCTGAACTTCGCCGCCGGGTCCGCCCCAGTCTCCCGGGGCTGAAGAGGGGTCTGCGAAAGCGCCATACGAATTCGCTAGAACATCGATTCCGGGACGCTGATCACGTCGCCGGGGCGGATTTTGAAGGCCGCTGACGTGCCTCCGCGCGCCATACGCTTGGCGTTTAGCTTCATCAGCGATTCGGCGCCGTTTTCGATCCGCTTGACCGTTACGTTGGCGGGCTCGGCAAGGCGGGTATAGCCGCCCGCCATTCCGATAGCCTGCAGCAAGGTGACGTCCTCGTTATCGGGCATCGAATACGAACCGGGACTCTGAACCTGGCCAAGAACGGTAAAGCGTTTTTTGGAGTAGTCCGTCACTGTGACGGTCAATTGCGGATTAACGAGGAAGCGCTCACCATATTTTCTTCGAAGGAAGTCGGAGGCTTCGTTGACGGTCTTCCCGCCCAACGGAACGGTACCGACCAAGGGCAAGGTCACCGATCCGTCCCCGCCGATTCGCACTCGGGAGTCGAGATCCGGTTCCTGGAAGACGCGGATCTCGATAAGATCGTTCGGACTAAGCCGGTAGTTGCTTCCGCTGTCCTGCGCGCGGCAGGTCGACGCTGACGAAACGAAAAGCGCCACGCCGGCAAATACCAAGAGCGAAGGACCCGCAAAATTACGCGGAATGTTTCGGATCAAGGACATCAGAGCTGAAAGGAAAGGGCCGCACCAACCCGATTGTCGTAGAAGGCGAACTCAAATTCATTCGAAAAGTTTTTACGGAACTCATAAAAAACGCTGACGGAACCCCACTTGGTGAACGCAAACGCCAGGGCGGGCCGAATAAAGATAAAGTTATCGATCCGGCCGGCTTGGACATTTTCGGCAATCGCAATGTACTCGTCGTTTTCGTAGCCGGTGGCGACGCTCAGATAAAAGCGGTGGAAGAAGCGCTGGGAGAGCGAAAACTCGACCCCCGTCGCGATGAAATCCTGGCCCTGCAAACCGGCCGATCCATAGAGGGTCCGATAACCGCGAAGGGAGATCACGCTGCTGTCGAACGGCCGATATTCTGCGGCCAACGAGAAAACGAAATACGTCCGGCTTTCGCTGTTGAACTGTCTGAATTCAACGCCCGCACTGCCCTCAAAGCTGAGCTTGGCGGTCGTCGTGTAGGTGGCCCGCGCGCGGATTTGCTCGTAAACCTGGAAAGGGCTGTCCGTAACGTTCAGGAAACCGATGACCGCCTCGGGCCCCACCCGGATCTTCTGCAAGATCTGGTATTCCGCGCCGGTCTTCGCGCCAAATTCATAGGAGTTGAAGAAATCTTTGTAGAGCGCCAGATTCGCGAAGCCCTCCGCGAAGAGCATTGTCTTCGCGCTCGCGTCGTAGGTGAACCGCAGGGAATTGTTGATCAAATTGCGGGTCGTGAGATCGCCCACATCACGCTGAGCGCCCGTAAGATACAAATATTGACTGCGGAGCTGCGTGGTCAGCCGTTCGATCCGGTATTGCCCCATCAGGGTCGCAATCTGGTTCAAGGAATTCTGGTTGGAATTCTTCACGTAGAAAATACCGCTCGCCTCGTAGTCGGCTACGAGGAAGTTTTCGGTTTTCGACAACCAGTCGCCATAGATGAAAGAGACGCCACCGGTCACCGTCAGGATAGTGTCCCCCACCCGGTTTGTATTGCTGATGAAGATGTTATCGTCGTAGGCGACACCGGCGCGGCTCCGAAATTGAAGGCTCCATTTCTTCTGCTCGGGAATTCCAGTCAGCTTAGCCGGCTTGGAGGCAAGCGGCTTCTTTTCCTCGCCGGTCGCGGTCTGGACCGGCGGACTCTCTTCCGTCTGATCAAGGGGGCTACGTGCGGGTGCAGGTTCAAAGGGATCGAGGAAAAGCACCGGCTTATCTAGAGCCGACCTCGTCGGTTCCGGTTGGTTGACGGAGAGAACCGGTCGGTCTCCGCTCGTCGCTCCAGTTTTCTCAACCGAGAGCACCGGCGCTGGCGTTCCCTCCCTTTTTTCACCCTGGGAAGCGCCAACTGCCTCCGAGGGGGCGGACCCACTTTCCTGTGCGCACAGGCTGCAGGCTGCCAGCATTACCGACGCGATGCACAGCGGACCAAGCGCGGAAGAATAGCGTTTCGATCCAGCGAATTTAATCACGGCCATTTCCTATGCGGCATGGCGCTCGAATGCCAGAGACCGAGCTGCAAATCGGTCCCGCGATCCGTCGTCGACGGCCCGCGTCGGCTGCCCTCAATGATGGTAAATAACTTTGAATATTAGTGCTTCCTTCGAGATTCCCTATTGATCGCTCGTCATGACCTGAAACCGTTCAACGGCAGCAGAGGCTTAAAAATCGCCAGGGACGAGTCAAACAGTATTTTAGGATGGACAACATCGAGCGGAAGGACTGTACCCTGGCAGTGAGTGGAGCGATGTCCGACATACAAGCGAGCTTTCCGGGCGCGATTTCAAGGCGCGCCGCCCCGGGCCGCCGGGGACAAGATCCGAACGAATCGATCTCGTGAGAAGCAGACAAACAGGTAAGCTCGCCGCGCTTCTTACGGCCCGTTTTGTAGTTCCGGTCCGTTTCGCTTTCGTCAAGTCACCCTTCGTGGCCTTGATCATCTGGGCGACGCTCCCGACTGTAGGCAGGACGGCACCGTTCAAGGAAGCCGAGGTGACGAGGACGGTGAATATCGTCTCACTTTTCTCCGAAATCCAGGCTGCCAGAGCAGCTGCCATTGGCGATGTGGTCAGCTGGCCGGACTGCACTGAAGACTGCCGACGAGTCCCGGGCGGAGCTCAGATTCCCCGATACGACGATCACACGAGTCGGTTCGAACGCGATATTTCGATTTTTTTCCGGTGGACGGGAGATGACACTGGACGGCGGGACAATGCTCTTTTCCTCGCCCTCGGGCGCAGGAGGCGGTCAAGTTCAGGCTGGCGCAATTACCGCGGCAGTGACCGGAACTGATTTTCTCGTCTCCTACACCAAGGGACCTGCCGAAAAGGGGGGCAGGGTCAGGGTGATCTGTCTCAGTCACACCGTTCTTGTCTACTTCACCGCGAATCCGGCAGAGCGAATCGTGCTGCGATCCGGACAAATGGTCGAAGTTCCGAACGGATCAACGAGGTTTTTGCCTGCCGCCGGGGTGAGCCTTTCTCTCCTCTTGTCGACCAACGAGCTTTTTGAAGCCGGGGGCTTTGGTCCGCTTCCGAGTCAAGCGATCCTCCGGGAGTTTGCAAACAATCAAAAAGAGGAGACTCTAAAGGCCTTAGATCCTGCCGCCCACGACCAGGAGGGATTGCGCTCAGCCCTGGGCATTCTCGGTTCTCGGGGTCTTGAACCGGCGGTCGTCGCGGAGGCGGTAGGCCAGGTCGCCAACGATCCCGCGCTGGTAGGAATCCTTGTGACACAAGTGGCCCGAGTTCTTTCGAGCGAAGGGCAGCTGCTGAGCATCGTTTCCGAGACGGTTAAGAAGTTCCCGGATCTCGCGACGACGATCGCGGGAGGTTCCGCCGCGGGAGCGCCAACCCTGGCGCCAAGCATAGCGGCCCAGGTGGCAGCACTTTTCCCTAAACTTGCCGTGCCGATCAGCTAGACTGCCGGCCACCGCGGTGACAAAGGCGGTGCCTGGGGATGCGCAAGCAATCGCGCAGGCAGTTGCGGAGGTCGTCCCGGATCAGCGAGATTTGGTCTTCGCTCTAGCCATTCTCGGTTCTCGCGGTCTTGATCCGGCCACCGTTGCAGAGGCGGTCGACCAGGTTGCCAAAGATCCCGTTAAGGTGGAAATCCTTTTCACGCAAGTGGCCCGCGTTCTCCCGAATGAGGAGGCGCTTATGACCATCCTCCTGGGGTCGGTCAACAAGTTTCCGGCCCTGGCGAGCGCCATTGCCGCAGGGGCTGCCGCAGGAGCGCCCACCTTGGCGCCAAGCATAGCGGCCCAGGTAGCGGCTCTTTTCCCTAAACTTGCCGTGCCGATCAGCTACGCGGTGACACAGGCGGTGCCTGCGGATGCGCGAGAGATCGCCGAAGCCGTGGCCGGAGTCGTTCCGGACCAGCGAGACATCATTTTCGCTGCGGTCGGCTCGGTGCCGGAAGTGAGGCTCGACCTCGCCAAGCTGGGCTTCCCGATCGGCCAGGGAATGAATCCCGCCAATTTTTCGAGCGGCGCGACCCAGTCAGGGCAAGCCCCCGGGGGGCCTTCTACCAACCAAAGCCAAACCTCATCGTCCAACGGACCACCACCCATCCAGGTGATTTCCCCCGAGAACTAGCCGAAACCCTACAGGCTGGGGCGGGCTTGGTTTTCGAAGATTGTCATGCAAGCTTGGCTTTGGAGACTTCGTCCATGCTCGCTTCGAAAGGGTCCGGAATTCCGCGTGGTCTTCCTTCGCCCGCTTTGGAGGGTATTCTTCGCTTTCCTACCCCGTGGCGTTTAGCGGCTCGGCCTGCGGATGCCTTCGATCCAAGCGTGCACGGTCGTCCCTGACGAGCTTTCCTGGCGTCCTGAGCGACCAGACCAGCTCTCGCCGCAAGTTGACAATCGGGCGCAAGGTTCTAGCTTAGACCTAGTAACTGAGCGACTGCTAGCCAACAGGAGACCCCAGCCATGAATGACAAGTGGATGATTCGTGGAACTCAGTTCGCAAACTGCAACTGCGAGTGGGGGTGTCCCTGCCAGTTCAGTGCGCGGTCTACGAATGGCTTCTGCGAGGGGCTTGGGGTCGGGCATATAGAGGAAGGGTATTTCAACGATACGAAACTCGACGACCTGAGTTGGATCTTAATCGGCAAGTGGCCAGGCGAAATCGCGGAGGGCAACGGCCGCATGCAGGCGATAATCGATGAAAGCGCCGATGGGGCTCAGCGCGAGGCCCTGCGTAAGATCCTGCACGGCGAGTCTACCAAGCCCGGGGCCACGCACTTTTACGTCTTCAACAGCACCACGTCGCAAGTGCTGGATACCCTCTACTCGCCAATCGAAGTCAAAATCGATGTGGACGCGCCCGTCAGGCAAGTATCAAAGCGGAGGGCCTGGTCGAATCCACAGGCACTCCGATCATTGATCCCTTCTCGCAGAAGCCGATGCGGGCACGGATCAATCTGCCAGACGGCTTTGAATACACCGTCGCCGAAATGGGTGCCGGGACCTCGAAAGTAAACGCCGACCTCAAGCTTGAACTCACCAGAAGCTACGGTCAGTTCAGCATCATTCATATGAATCAGGACGGCGTGATTCGCTAACGGTGAATCGTACCGGGTCCCAATCCGCGATTTCCGTCCCGGCGGGTCATTTACTCTTGCTGAGAGACCGGATCGTCATTCTCAGCGCCCTCGGGACCGTCACTTTGCTCTCGTGGATCTATCTCGTCGACATGGCGCGCGGGGTGGATGGAATGACAGGCGCGCAGCATTGCGCCGGAATGAGGGGGAAGCCGTGGACCGCGGGCGATTTCACCGCAATGCTGGTGATGTGGATCACGATGATGGTGGGGATGATGGTGCCATCCGCGATTCCCATGGTTCTCATCTACGCTTCCGTCGCGCGAAAGGCGGCTCGCGAAGGGAACCCGCTGGCTCCCTCAGGGATCTTCGTCCTCGGCTATGTTGTCATCTGGAGCCTTTTCAGCCTCGGGGCGACCATGGCTCAATGGGCCCTGGACCGCATGGCTCTTCTATCGCCGGCAATGACGAGCGACAGCCAGATTCTCGGCGGACTCCTGTTGCTGACCGCCGGAATTTACCAGCTGACGCCGGCCAAAGACACCTGCCTTCGGCACTGCCGCTCTCCGGTGCGCTTCGTTTCCTCGCATTGGAAACCGGGCGACCTGGGCGCCTTTCGGATGGGCATCGAACACGGGGCCTTCTGCCTCGGGTGCTGCTGGATCCTGATGGGACTGCTCTTCTTTGGAGGTGTGATGAGCCTGTGGTGGATCGGCGGTCTTGCGCTCTTCGTCCTCTTGGAGAAAGTGATGCCCTTCGGTGCTATCGGCGGACGACTGATTGGTGGTGGCGTCGCGATCTGGGGTCTCGCGGTTCTCGTCCGCGAATTCCTTGAAACCTGAAATCACTGCCCCAAGCCAGACGCCGTTTCCCACTCAACATGATTCTGCCTACGGAAGCGAGGCACGTATCTTGATCGAGAGCACACAACTGGCGCAGGCGTCAATGACTTGCAGTTCGGCAGGTCTCACTTTCATCCGAAGCCTTGCCCAGATTGACAACACAAGAATAAAGAGATGCGAGGCACAAAACGTCGCAGCTTGCTGCACTCATCCTATCTCTGACATGCTGAGCCTGAACATCGTGGTGTTGGTATCCGATGTCACCAGTTTCAATTCCCCACCATGCGCCAAGGCTATTTCGCGGCAGAGGCTTAAGCCAAGCCGGCACCTCCCGACTGCCGGTCACGTGATTCACTCGCTCGAAAGAAGCGTTCAAATATTCGGGTTTGCATTTCGACCGGAATCACTTCGCTTGAATTGGAGATCGAGAAAATTGCATTGCTTCCTTCACGCTGTAGCCTCGCAAGGATCCAACCCCCGTTAATGTTATGGTTCACGGCAATGTCGAAAAGATTGAGAAACAATTGCCGGAACAGGAACCTGTCTCCTGTGACGGAAACATCCAACTCAATTTGGTTCTCCAAGCGCACGCCCTTTGCATCCGCCAGGATTGAGAAATCTTCAGAAATTTCCTGAATCAATTCACGAAGATTTACATTTTCTGAACCAGCGAGGAGTTTTCCCGCATCGGGCTTTCAAGTCCATTAGGGACTCTCTTCGGAGGGAGCGCGCCGGCCAGGCGCGCCAGCTAGATCCGCCGGCGTTCAATTCCCTAGTTGACCAAAGGTTCCCCATCTCGATTTAGCAGATCGAAAGCGTAGAAATAAACAAGAAGCGACCGCGACAGGTTGTTTTGCAGAAGCTGGAAGGAAGGCCTCCCTTGTGGAGCGAAGGCGACAAGTTCTCCATCGAGAACGAAGTCGCCCTCGAGCAAGGCGAGCGCTTCGACTACCTTTAGGAAACGCTTGTTGAGGACTTTCCCATTGCGCGAAAACAACGCGATCTCTCTTCCACGCTTGACGGCAATGCACCGATAGCCATCGAATTTGATCTCAAATGTCCACTTTTCATCCGTTGGCAGCGCTGTGACCGGCTTGCACTGCATCGGCTCAATGAACGCGGGTTCTGTGCGCTTCCGAGTAGTTTGGTGACTCATGATCAGTCTCCGATCCGCAGTGGGTGTTCCCATTGACGAAATTCGCCCTTGAAGCCCATGCTCTCGGCGATTTGGAATTTCGAGATGTCACACCGCTCGATTTGACGATCAAAAAATACATCCACAAACATCCGTGGATTTCCGTGACGTTTACCCGCACGACAGCTAGTCTGCAGGTCGCCTGAGTAGAGGAGCATTCAAGTACCGGTTGATCCATGAGCAAGATCCTGAAGGAAATACTCTCCGCAAATCACAAGTATGCCGAAACCTTTGGCGACAAGGCGACCCTGGCACTCCCTCCGGTTCGGCGCTTCGCGATACTCACCTGTATGGACGCGCGGCTTGATCCGGCAAAATTCGCTGGCTTAAGTGAAGGTGACGCCCACGTGATTCGTAACGCCGGCGGGCGCGCCAGCGACGATGCGATACGATCCCTTGTGATTTCTTATAAGCTGCTGGGAACAAAGGAATGGTTCGTCGTCCACCACACCGATTGCGGGATGGCACTTTTTACCGACTCGATTATCCGAGGGCTCTTGAAGAGCAGCCTCGAAACTGCGGAGGTCGGTAGCGAGGGTTGGAAGGATATCGGCCAGGGCCCTGGATCCGACGCAGGTGACTTCATCAACTGGCTGGCCTTCCCGGACGAGACTAGCAGTGTGATCACCGATGTTTCTCGAATCCGCAGTCACCCGCTCGTTCCGCGGACAATACCTGTGTACGGCTACGTGTATGATGTTCGTTCCGGAAAATTGACCGAGGTGCCCGCGGCGACCGAAATCGGCGCTTCACAGGCCTAACGGCTTGCGTTCGAGTTGCAGTCGAGAGCGACTCACCGTATTCTGCTACATGCTCAAAGTCCTGCTTGGTTTCGCAGCTTGGTGCATCATGGCTTCCGCGCTTCTTGCCTCGGGTGGAGGATGCGGAGGAGGAGGCGGTGGGGGTTGCGGATTTGGTGGAGATTCAGGCCGTATATTCGAGCTCCCAAAGGTCGAAGAAGATGTGAACGTGGGCGGTCTGACGTTGAAACTGGATCGCGAAAAATGGGGTTATTCGGTGTTCACAACGGGGGGCGATGGCCCCCTTGCGCGATTTGTTGGAGACGATATCGAGGTGACCCTTCGCCGGATCGCGCCACCGCCGGCCAGCGGGCGCGCTTTCGTTGAAGCTTTGGTCGCTCAAAGCGATGTGCTCTATGCGCGGCCGGTAGCGACCTCCGGTGCCGTGCGCGGAGTCAAGGCTGCCTATGGGATCCGGCACGGTCTTGCTCCGCGCAACCAGACCGCGGTTCGCTATTTCTTAGCCATCTCCGGTGATAGCTGGCTTTGCTTCGAGGCTCGGCCAACCGGGAAAGCACCGCAGTGGCAGGACGCCAACAACCTCATCCTCGGCGCTAAGCCTGACCGCACACGCACCTAGATCACCGACATCTTGTTAGGCCACATGTTCGCGATTTGCGGGCCAAGGTCTAGCCCGCATTGTTCACAGCGGATTTCTTTTTCGACGGGTTCCGGAGATTTCTGTGCTGATTAGGGTCGGCGAGAGCGCGACTTTCGGGGCTTATCACGTTTGGGGTGAGCACAGAGAGTGTCGGCTCGCTGTTGTTGGCTGAAGGATGAGAGTTTTGAGCAGGGTCCACCAGGAGCCGAACTTAGCCCGTTTTTCCCTTAAGGGATTGGCTCTTTTCTTCAGCCCGCCGACATCGCGCAGAGGTTGGCACAGGCGTGCCGGAACGTTTCCTGATAGGGGTAGGCGCTGGCTAACTCGAGGTGGATGCGCCGGCAGCTGATGGTGATGCGGGCACCAATCTTGAAGAGTTTAAGCCGGATCTGGCCGAGGGTGGCCGCAGCCAGATCGGTGCCGCGCAACACCTCGGCCCGCAGCACCGAGAGCAGGAGATGGGCGAAGGCCGAAAACCAGAGCCGGAGTTGGTTGGAGGCCATCCAGCCCGTGCTGGTGCGATCGGCAAAGAGGTCCTGTTGTGCCTCCTGGATGCGATTTTCCATTTCTCCGCGCGCGCAGTAAAGCTTCTCGTAGAGTGCGGGGGCTGCCAAGCGCTCTTCGGGCTCGCCGACGAAGCCTGCAGCGGGAAGGTTGGTAACCACAAAGCGCGGATGGGGCCCTTTGGCCAGGATCTCGGCTTTGCCCACCACCCGGCGCGCGCGGCTCCAACTCTTGGGCGTGCGATATTCAAAGTCCTCAAAGCGGCGGCAAGGCACTTGGATGTCTCGGGTTTTGATTCCCTGGTAAAGCTCTCCGAAGCTCTTGCCCAAGCGGGCGCTCAGCCCCTTATTGCGCGCTAAGCCCCAGCAGTAAGAGACTGCGTTTTGCTCGCACCACGCCATGATCTCCTCACGGGCGAATCCGCTGTCGGCTCGCACAATGATGCGCACCCTGCGCCCAAAGCGCCTCCGGATGGCGCAACGGATTTTCTCGAGCGCCTCCACCGTGCCGCTGCTGGCATCGCCCTTGGCGTCTCGCAGTCGCGCCAAGAGCGGGACATTGCCACAAAAGCAGTAGAGTGGCAGATAACAGTAGCTGCGGTAGTAACCGTGGAAGAAAGCTCCTTCCTGGTGGCCATGCAAAGGGTCGTCGGTGGCGTCAAAATCCAAGATAATCTCCCGGCTCTTTCGCGGGATCGCCTTAATTCCTTCTTCGATTAACAAGGCTTCGATCTCTTGGGGCCGAGCAATGATCTTCTTGTAACGAGGGTCACCGCCCAAGACCCCGAGTTCAAGCCGGTTCAAGCTCGAGTGGGCCGCCAACGCCTTGCCCTTATCCCCTTCGCAGAGTCGGTCTTCTCCGAGCACGTCGGCTTTGCCTGCAATCCGCGCATGGAGCGGATCAAGTCGCAGCCGGTCGTGGTCGTTGAGGTCTTCGTCGCCAAGAGCCAATGCCCCGATGCGTTGACGCAAAAGCTCGGCCACCTTGTGTTCGACCAAGCACGGCAGCCGATAGTCAGAAAAACACCCCGCCAGTCGCTCAATGAGTCCCATCCTCAAGTCCACTCCCCGCAAAAACACCGCCCCGCCCTCGCTGCTGAGGGGTTGCGATAGGGTGGTGGTTGCGCCATCAAGAGGCAGAGCCCAATGCGGAGAACGCCACGCTGGAGGAATTACGGGTGGCGATGGAGGCCGCGCCCAATCGGCGCAGTTACATCCGGCTTGCCGTGATGCGTTCCTTGATTAGGGGATTGGAACGCCGGGTAGTGAGAGCACAATTTTGCCGAACTGATCGGGTGATTCGACTCTGGATCGAGATGTTCAACACTGGGGGAATCGATGCTCTGACGAGCAAGGGGCGAGCGGGACGAGGACGCAGGGTGAAGCTGGAACGCTTGCGCGATCTCTTAGTGCCCGTCTTAGAGAATCCGGGCGAAGCCGGCGAGCTTCACTGGACGGGAGTCAAAACCATGGATTTCTCAAGGAGCAGCTTGGGCTGGAGGTGGGTTAGAGCACCACGGTGCGCTATCTCCATGAGCTAGGTTATAATCTGCGAGTGCCTCGCCCCTGGCCGGAGCGCCAGAATGAAGAACAAGGCCATGCCTTCTTAGATCAACTGCGGCTCTGGCAGGCCGATCCCAACCTGGAGTTATGGTTTGCCGACGAATGCGGGGTTGAGGGCGATCCGCGTCCACGGCGGCGCTGGAGCGCTCGGGGCAGCCGGCCCAAAGTGCCCTATCTCGGAGACCATATCCGGGCCAACGTCATCGGCGCAGTATGTCCGGCTACTGGAGAATGCTGCACGATGATCTTTGATGGAGTCGATAGCGATGTCTTCCAGTATTACCTGGATTTCTTGGCTAAAGAGCTTCCCCCTTTGGACTCCAAACGCCGAGTGCTCATTGTCGACAACGCCAGCTGGCACAAAGCCCAAAGACTCAACTGGCATCACTTCGAGGTTCACTACCTGCCGGGCTACAGCCCCGATTTCAATCCCATCGAAAGGCTCTGGTTACGCCTCAAAGTCGACTTCTTTAGCGATTTCATCGCTACTAAGAGCCCCGAGCAACTCACCCAACGTCTTTGCCACGCGCTGACTTCCCTCATGAACGATCCCGAAAAAGTCGCCTCTCAGTGCGCTTTTCGGTAATGATTTCCGAGAGATGCTCTAGAATCGGGGAGGGTTCAGTCATGCAACAACCGCTCGCTATCGCAATCATTTCCGGCCTCATTTTCAGCTCCCTCTAGTGCTGATCGTTCTCCCCGTTGCCTTGGCTATAAGCGGAGTGCCGGAATCAGAAGAGACAGCACTAAGACCCGCCTAAGAACCTGTGAAAAAATTAGAAGCGCCGCGCGAGAGCAAGAAAGGCCGTATGGCAAGGCGCACGCGAGGGCGCATCCCCGCAGCGGGCTGTAACCGAGCGGGCTACGCGGCCAGACGGGCCTTTCTTGCTCTCGCCCAAAGGGTTGCGTGTCTTTTTGGCTTGGCCTGCGTTGCTCGGGCGGGACAGCCGACCGAAGGGAGACAGCCTGCCGAAGGCAGCCCGCAGGGCGATGCAAAGCATCGGCAACACGCTGCGGGTATTGCGCCGCCCTCACGCCTTGGCCAAGCCAAAAATCCAGCAGCAACGCGGCACTTTGTAATTTTTCACAGGTTCTAATGGGATTATCTCAACAGACTCCCAGTAGCAAACTAAGCAGTGTTGAACACCAGTTTTTATGCTTCCTCATCTTCACGCGAGAGCTGGTTGAGCCGAAAGCTTCATTTTCTTCTGTGAAGCGAATTTTACCCACAACCACATCAATCCAATATACACCAGAGAGGCAAATGGAATCAGGACGCCCTCCCACGTCGGATAAAGCCCGAGCCAGAGACCGGTCCATGGCGGAAGTTCTAGTCCAGGAATCGGATGAACGGTCAGCCAGCCCACGGTCTGAAAAAGCCGCACCGTTGAGCCGACGAAGGTGAAGAGCACGAAAATCACCAACCCGCCGGTAAATGCCAGCATCCTTCGATAGGGCAGCTTCGCCCCGATCAAGAATACCGTGAATCCCATCGCGGCGATCAGTGCGGCTCCGATGCCCAGGCCGATCAGTACCCGACGGCATACCAGCTTCGAGAATGAGCGATTGCATGAAGAGCGTCGTTTCAAATCCCTCGCGAAAAATAGTCATGAATCCGACCCCGACCAGCGCCAGCGTTTCCGCCACCGGCGTGCGCTGCTTCTGGGCCTCCCGGCTCAGATCGCGCAGCTTGGCGTTCCAGCCCGTCCAGTAATATTTGTGAAAGACCCAGTTACTCACCATGAGAAGAATGATCACCGCGAGGACGGAGATCACCGATTCCAATGTTTCGCCGTAACGCGACAACCCCCGCAGCAAACTGCGCGAAGCGATAAAAAGTCCGGCACTCGTCGCGAGCGCTAGCCACGCGCCCGCGCCGATCCGTTTGCGGATTTGGGTATTCTCCGACCCGCGGAGCCCGGCCAGCAGCGCCGCGAGAATGACGACGGCTTCGATGCCTTCACGAACCACGATAAGCACTGCACTAATCACGGCCGCCGTCGGCGCGAGGCCAATCCGCAGCAGCGCGACACATTCATCGAGGGTATCCTGGGCGCTTTGATAGGCAGAGTCGAGGGCGGCCCCTGAGAGCCGGGCATCCAGCGCCGCCTTGATCCCCGGCTCGCCGGACTGTCCGTCCAAAAAGGCCCGTTCTCCGCGCAGGGCCAGGGCGGGATCGCGGGGCATAGTGCGCTTTTCGATCTCCAGATCAAAACTCACGTAAGCGTCGAGCCGAGCCGTTTCAGCCTTGCGCCATTGGCCGTCCTTGGCGGCCACCAGAGATTCCCCTAGCAGCGACTGAATTTCGAGAGCTGTCTCCGACACCACATCCGCAGCAATGCCCGCTCGCTTCAGGGAAAGACTGAAATCATTTTGAAGAATGGCCGACGTTTCGCTAACGGCATCCTCGACTTTCCCCAACGGTAGTTTCTGATCAATGGCCATCTCGATGCCATCCAGCGCATCGAATAAACGGGAACCGTGCCGCTCCAGCGCCTCCGCTTTGGTGTTGCGCCACACGGCCATGAGTTCGTTGACAATCTGCTCGCTCTGGATGGTGAATCGTTTGGCGTGGCGGTATTCCAGCGGCACTACGATTTCGCCATCCCGCACTCCAGCCTGATATTCCTTTGGAACCAGTCGCAGCAGCTTGAGCAGGATACGTTCGCGCCGCTGCACGTCCTCGGGGCTGAGTAGGTTCGGGTAGGTTTGCTCCAGTGCGAGCCGCCAACTGGTCAGGCGGGAAGCAACAGTTTTAGGATCAAAATCACCCGTGCGAGCGGCATCAAGAAGTCCTTTGAATTCAACGACGGCATCGTCTGTTGAAAGGTGGGTGGAGTTGGTAGCCAGCGACAGCACCTCAAACGGAATGCGCGAAAGCTCCTGAATCTCGGCAGCTCTCGCCCAAATGAGCGCGACCGTTGCGCGACCTTCGCGCACCAGACGGCTCAAGCCGTCGCTCTTTTCCCGCGCTCGGGCAATCTGCCAAATCACGTATTCCCTAGCCAGCAGGTGGCTGACTTCATCACGTTGCGCTGCATCGCCTCCAAGACGTTGCAGGGCCAGGGTTCCGTCCACCGAGTTTGTGTATTTGGGCAGCTTGATAATCGTCCTCCATTCGCGGGCGGCTTCGACCTGCCCTTCATGCTGGCGCGTGAGCATTTCCAGAGCTACCGCATGTTGAAGTCGCGCCCGGAGGCAACCGAGCGAAATAGCCGCCGACAATTCATCGGCCTTCTCCGTCCCAAGCGGAGTAGTCCAGAGTGTCGCGCTCCCGGGAGCGGAAAAATCTCTTCCAAACGAGGCCCGTGCCGATTCAACTCGCTGCCAAAGATCTGTCGACCAGCGTCCACCGTGCAGATCGAGGGATGCTTCGTCTATTACCTCTTGAAACCGACCGCAATCGTCAATAACATCCGCCCCCGCGCCAGCGACGGAGATCAGAGAGACGAAAAAGACCCAGAGGAAACGTAAATTCATCAGGCTCACAATGAGAATGATTCTCATTCCTTTTCCGTCAAGCCGCCGAAGATGACAATTTATTAATTTTCACAACCGGATGCGCAGAGATTTCCCCGGTGCGGAGTCCCTCTGAATCGCGTGCGGGCAACAAATGGGAGGGGCGGAAAGCAATGACGCGTTCATTGAATTCTCTGCCGCTCTCCCAAGGCGCGTAAGGTCACGTCATACCTGGTCGCAGCGCGTCAGAGGCTTCTGCAAATCGAAGAACTGATGCGGGCGGAGAGAGCAGAGTTGCGCTGAACTCCTGAGGGATCGGCCTTAGGAGCAATCCTCAGTGACCCTGTTGGCTCAGAATCATTACCCCCCCGACGATGAGTGTTGCGCCGAGGATGGTCGCCCAGTGCATCTTCTCTCCTAGAAACAAAGCGGCAAACACGAGCACCAAAACCACACTGAGCTTGTCAATGGGGGCAACTTGCGAGGCTTCGCCGAGTTGGAGCGCGCGAAAGTAGCACAGCCATGAAGCGCCGGTAGCAAGCCCTGAAAGGACAAGAAACAGCACACACCTTCCATTAAGCTGCGAAATGCTGCTCGTCACACCGGAGAAAATCACGATGGCCCAGGTGAAGCAGACGACTACAGTGGTTCGCAACGCCGTCGCGACATTTGAGTCCACCCCTTCGACTCCGACTTTTGCGAGGATCGCCGTCAACGCCGCAAAGAACGCCGAACCAAGCGCCCAGTAGAACCAGTTCATCGCCGAATCCTTGATACCGACGCAACGATAGAAACGTTCATGGTTTGATTTTAACATTTGCGGCGTGACCCTCGCGAGAGGAATTGCCTGCGGCGTTTGCTTGGACGCTTGGCAGCTTTTTGGGTTTCGGACGCGCCCGGGAACCCAAAAAAGCCCGTGTTTGACTCGCGGGGCCCGCTTTTGTCACTCTGCGCTTATGGAACGCACGCCTTCGGCTTCCGACTCCCGGCTAACGCCCCGGAAGGGCCAAAAGCGATTTCCTATGAGTCGAGGGGCACTTTGATGAAACCATCTGCGTTAACGGCTTGTGTCCTGTGCCTGACATCGCTCTCGGTGTCCGGCCCGGCCATGGCGCAAGCGCCCTCGATGGATTCGCAACTCGAGGTCATACGGACCGAATACGGCCTCCCGGCGCTCGCCGCCGCAGTGGTCAAGAACGGCGAAATCGTTGCCAAGGGAGCTGTCGGCACGCGCGTTCTCGGCACCGACAACCCAGTTACGATCGATGACCGATTTCATCTGGGGTCCGACGCCAAGGCGATGACGGCAACGCTTGTCGGAATGATGGTCGACGAAGGTAAGTTCAAGTGGACCACCACCATCGGCGAAGTTCTGGGTCCGGACATGCCGGGTCTCAACCCGGCGTTTGCTGCCATCACGCTCGAGCAACTTCTGTCGCATTCGAGCGGCATTCCCTCGGACAACGAGGAGATGGCGAAACTCTATGAGAGCCCGGATGGATACGATTATACGCTGACCGACTATCGCAAACGCATCATCGCGGATTGGGGCAAGTCTCATGAACCCAATGTGCCGGAAGGTTCACCCTTCCAGTATGCGAACTTTGGCTACGTGATTGTCGGGGCCATGCTCGAGAAGGCGACGGGCCAGCCTTGGGAAAATCTCATCACAAAACGCGTCTTTGAGCCGCTCGGGTTGAAAACGGCGGGGCTCGGGCCACAGGCCACTTTCGGTCGCTACGATGCGCCCGTGGGCCACCGCGTCGGCGAGGATGGCAAGGTCACGCCGATGCCGTGGGGCCCATCGGCCGATGCGCCGCCGGTTATGGGGCCGGCCGGAATAGCGCACATGTCTATTCTCGACTTTGCGGCGTGGGCCGCCTGGAATGCGGGTGAAGGACGTCGAGGCCCGGCGCTGGTGAAACCGGAAACGTTAAAGAAGCTGCACGAAGCGCACGTCAGGACGCCGGTGATCGAGAACCCGAAGCCAGGCACACCAAAGACCGGCGAGTATGCGTTCGGCTGGGGTCTGGCCAAGATGGATTGGACGCCGAAACCGGTTATCACCCACAATGGATCGAACTCACTGAACCTCGCCCTGATCCTGCTCGATACCGAAAACGATCTTGCCATCGTCGTGACGACCAACATCTCGGGCCAGAAGGCCGATACGGCGTTGCTTGAAGTGGCCAAAGCGCTCTACCGCGAATACGCAGCGCGATAGGCGTTGCCTCGAACAAGAAAGAATACCGGGATCTAATAGCCGCGGTGTCTGATCAGGGTCAGGTGCAGTCTTCGACGCTAGCTTCAGCAGCGTCGCTCCTGCACCTGCAAGCGGACATTTTGGTGCGGCACGCGGGGCGGAAATGCCAACTTTAAAGACGTGACGCTATGTCGTCCGCCGTTGTTGTCGTGACCTTCATCGCATTTGCGGCCCCTCAAAGTTACAGTTAGTAGACTTTGATATCCTTCCCCGTCACCGGAACCATCTTATCGTCGTCTTGAGTTTTTGGATCGCCTTCGTCAAACACGGCCCAGCTGAGCGAGTTGAAGACCCTGATGACTTCTTCCTTGGTCTTGAAGTCCTTGACACCGCCCGCATGGAAGACGGTGTCTCCGGCATAGGTGAATTCCAAACATGCCTCAAAGGCATTCTGGCCGCCATGGCTGTCAAAAAGGATAACTTTCCAGCGGCCATTTGGGTGGATCAGCTCCGGCTTATCCAGGCCGCCAAGCTTTTGATCTTTGGTAGGCTCTTCCGCCACGACTGAGAAGTCCGTGGCGGCAGGCTCTTTTTCAAGCTGCGTCATGGTGGGATCGCTCAATGAATGACGCGGAAAATCATCTCGCAATTTCTCGTATACCAGCACGCACTTGGCGTCGCCCGGCACCCCGGCCATCAGCAGGACATTAATAACATAGCGAACGATGGTCCGGCAGTCGCCCGCGGCTCCCGGCTCGCCCAGCAGCCATGCATTCATCGGATTTACCCCCAGGCTAAACTCTTTGAAGGTGCCCATCAGGTTCTTGACTATCGCATGGGGATCTATGGAGGCCGCCTCGGAAACCTTCGTCACGGCGTGCTTCATCCTGCGATACGTAATGTCGGGAAATTCGGAAACGGTCGTGGGCCAGGCCAGCGTAACAAAAACTTCGAAGCGAGTTTGCGCTGGCAATGACTCGACTCCCTTTACGCCAAGAAAGCTTAGCGCGGTGATACCTTTGCCGTGTATGAGCCACATCCAGTCCACATCCAGCCGTTGAACCTTTTTCGGCAAAGGCTTGGTGGATGCTAGCCGAATAGTCTGTTCCCCTCGCCGGAAGCGCCAACGGCGCTCGAAAACCTTTGTTCCGTCCTTCGCGTCTATACCCGTCAGGGTCCCCAAGATTGATCGCTTAGAGCGAAAGCCCGTAAAGCCCACTTTCACATCGAGCTCGATATGTTCGTCCATAGTGTGACTAACCGGATGCCCGACTGGATCGCTCGCCTTCCTCGGCCACTCGGGTTTGTCGAACGGAACCCCCCCGTCTTCCCAATCCACATCGTGGTCGAGCAGCACGCCATGGTCGGAGACAAACTGAACGGACAATATTTGGAGCTCATTTGTTGCGCCTGTTCCAGGCGCCATCATGCCGATCGGCGGGCGCTCGCGCGACTCAACAGAATCGTCTCCCCGCTCCGGCCCCGGCAACCGCCCATGTACGGCTTGGCGAGCTTCCACCTCGTTCACCTCCTATACCTATGGCACGAAGCCTACAATCGGGGGCTTTGTATCGTCAAGCTCCGGCCCGCGCAAACGACTCGGCCCGCGACTTGCCGGAGTCCGCGTCTCAGCGGCAGCGCACCAAGGACTAGCCACCGCATCGGCGCGGCAAGATAAGGCGTTGGTAGCCTTAAAATAATTAGAGATCGAGCTGAACGCGAAATTGACTGCCAAAAGATTGCGATCCCTTTCGTAACGTTTGGAGGCTTATGAGGCTATCCAAACGTTCCCCGATCAATGATAGGCAGGTAACCCTCCTCCTTGACTCCGAGTCAAATAACGGCATTTACTTCAACCTGGTCATTTATTCCTTGTCGATCAAGCCAACGCTCTTGCTCCTGCTCGGTTTCTCTCTTTGTTTCGTCGGAGAGCAGACTGCAAGGGCTCAGACCGCTCTCGGACCGGCCAACGCGAATCCGGATCAACTGCGGACAATCGTCCAGACCGCGGCCAGGAAGGCCGGAACCAAGGCGGTGGAATTCGGAATTTGGCTGGGGTACCGCGAGATCCTGACCATGGCCTTGGGCCACTCGATGACCACCGTGCCCGCCACCACCGACATGCACTATCGCATCGGGGGAATCGCGGAGACCTTCATGTCCACGCTCTTGTTGATGCTGGTCGAGAAGGAGCGTATCAGTCTGGATGACAAGATCTCACGCTGGTTCCCGAACCTCCTGAGGGCCGACCAGGTAACGGTGCGAATGCTCGTGGCCAATACGGCTGGCTACATCGACTACGTGACCGTGGACGATTTCCTGAAACTGCAGCCTGGCCGAGCCGTTTCGGACGTTTACAGACGAGGAGTTGATCAACTACTCGGTCCGTGACGGCAAGATGAATTTCCCGCCGGGGACGAGCCAGCAATATTCCCACACGGACAATGTCATCCTGTGGCAGGTCATTCAGCGGGCTACCGGACAGTCCATGAAGGAGTTCTACGACAAAAATATCTTTGGCTCGATGAGCATGAACGACACGCAGTTCCCGGTGGATCAGGAAATTCAGAGCCCGGTGCTGCACGCATTCACGCTGGATCGCAAGTTTTATGAGGATTGCACCTTTTGGAACCCGTTCTGGGGTTCGACGCCGGGGTTGCCAACCTCCAACATTCACGATCTGGGCAAATGGGGTCCGATCCTCGGGACCGGCCGTTTGATCTCGCCGGTGCACTCTCGCGAGCAAATCGCCCCGACTTCTGTAGGCAAGGGCCGGAACAAGCCCGACCTTTATTTTGCCTATGGATTCGTCGTCTCCAACGGCTGGATCGTCCAAAACCCTAGTATCAATGGATACAGCGGCGCTTTCGGCTACAACTTGTCCAATGGCGTAACCATCGTGGTTGAGGCCACCAAGAGCGAAAGAGCCACCACCGACGCCTCCGCCTTCGACATTTTCCGCGAAGTCGTAAAGTACGTGACCCCGGCCACGCCGATAAATTTTTGAACCTCAGCGTCGCGGCGCAGGTGAGCAATTCCGGCGGGAAGACGATAGGCCGGCAGTCATGATCAGACTCCTCATTTCTGATCGCTGCTTAGGCTGCTTAGCAGCTCCGCCGGTTCGTGCTACTGCGGGCGGAGACCCTGCTCTCCTCACGATCCGCAAACTGATCCAGTGCGATGCCGCGGGAGGATATCGTATTGGCCGACCCGTTCAAAACCCGAATCGTCGCTGAAGGGCAAATCAAGACCGCCAAGCAACTAATCCACCATTAGCAAACCTCCATTGACATGGAGGGTCTGGCCGGTGATGTAGGCACTGGCATCCGATTTTCGGAGCCACGTCCTGGCCGTCGCCCGCGACAGCGCGTGCAAGGCGGCTTTCGACGAGCAATAATCCACTCCGCCTCCGTCCTGGTTGAAAACGGACGCCCGTGTCGACCACGGCCTCCCGATGTTGATGACGCTGCCCCGGCACGCCTTGACCATCTCGGCTAGCATGGCCCGCGTGATCCGCATCGGAGCGCGGACATTCACGTTGAAAATCTCATCCCACGTCTCGTCGTTGACGTTGAAGGGATCGGAAAACGTCATGAACCCCGCATTGTTCACCAGCACGTCGATGTGGCCACCAAATCCGAGCGCCGCTTCGACGATCCGTTCCGGGGCGTCGTCGTCCGCCACATCGGCTGCTACCGCGACCGCTCGCCGGCCGATCGCCCGCACCTTTCCGGCCGCCTCCTCGAGGCGTTCCGCATTCCGGCTCACTAGCCGCATTGTTCACAGCGGATTTCTTTTTCGACGGGTTTCTTGAGATTTCTGTGCTGATTAGGGTCGGCGAGAGCGCGACTTTCGGGGCTTATCACGTTTGGGGTGAGCACAGAGAGTGTCGGCTCGCTGTTGTTGCCTGAAGGATGAGAGTTTTGAGCAGGGTCCACCAGGAGCCGAACTTAGCCCGTTTTTCCCTTAAGGGATTGGCTCTTTTCTTCAGCCCGCCGACATCGCGCAGAGGTTGGCACAGGCGTGCCGGAACGTTTCCTGATAGGGGTAGGCGCTGGCTAACTCGAGGTGGATGCGCCGGCAGCTGATGGTGATGCGGGCACCAATCTTGAAGAGTTTAAGCCGGATCTGGCCGAGGGTGGCCGCAGCCAGATCGGTGCCGCGCAACACCTCGGCCCGCAGCACCGAGAGCAGGAGATGGGCGAAGGCCGAAAACCAGAGCCGGAGTTGGTTGGAGGCCATCCAGCCCGTGCTGGTGCGATCGGCAAAGAGGTCCTGTTGTGCCTCCTGGATGCGATTTTCCATTTCTCCGCGCGCGCAGTAAAGCTTCTCGTAGAGTGCGGGGGCTGCCAAGCGCTCTTCGGGCTCGCCGACGAAGCCTGCAGCGGGAAGGTTGGTAACCACAAAGCGCGGATGGGGCCCTTTGGCCAGGATCTCGGCTTTGCCCACCACCCGGCGCGCGCGGCTCCAACTCTTGGGCGTGCGATATTCAAAGTCCTCAAAGCGGCGGCAAGGCACTTGGATGTCTCGGGTTTTGATTCCCTGGTAAAGCTCTCCGAAGCTCTTGCCCAAGCGGGCGCTCAGCCCCTTATTGCGCGCTAAGCCCCAGCAGTAAGAGACTGCGTTTTGCTCCCACCACGCCATGATCTCCTCACGGGCGAATCCGCTGTCGGCTCGCACAATGATGCGCACCCTGCGCCCAAAGCGCCTCCGGATGGCGCAACGGATTTTCTCGAGCGCCTCCACCGTGCCGCTGCTGGCATCGCCCTTGGCGTCTCGCAGTCGCGCCAAGAGCGGGACATTGCCACAAAAGCAGTAGAGTGGCAGATAACAGTAGCTGCGGTAGTAACCGTGGAAGAAAGCTCCTTCCTGGTGGCCATGCAAAGGGTCGTCGGTGGCGTCAAAATCCAAGATAATCTCCCGGCTCTTTCGCGGGATCGCCTTAATTCCTTCTTCGATTAACAAGGCTTCGATCTCTTGGGGCCGAGCAATGATCTTCTTGTAACGAGGGTCACCGCCCAAGACCCCGAGTTCAAGCCGGTTCAAGCTCGAGTGGGCCGCCAACGCCTTGCCCTTATCCCCTTCGCCGAGTCGGTCTTCTCCGAGCACGTCGGCTTTGCCTGCAATCCGCGCATGGAGCGGATCAAGTCGCAGCCGGTCGTGGTCGTTGAGATGAGATGAGAAGGCAGAGAGGAGGCCGCCGCGCCATTGAGCGTGTCGGTAAACTCAGTGCCTTATGAAGAACGCAACCGCTAGGAAGAGGACACAGATCACGATCGGATTGGACCTTGGTGACCGTCGGCACACGTATTACGTGTTGGACGGAGCCGGGAAGATGGCGAGAGAGGGAAGTCTGGGCAATACGCGCGAACCACTCGCAACCATGGCGCGAAGTTATCCCGGCGCCACTGTGGTGATGGAAGCCGGCACGCACAGTCCGTGGGTGAGCCGCTTTCTGCAGGAGTTGGGTCTTCGAGTGATCGTGGCCAATCCACGGAAGACCCGGGCAATCTATCAGAACGAAAGGAAGAGCGACCGGCATGATGCCATGATGCTGGCCCGCCTCGCCCGGATGGATCCCACATTGCTTCATCCCGTTGAGCATGGCAGCCAGGAGGCCCAGCAGGATATGCTCCAGCTCAAATTGCGCGATAGTCTGGTGCGTGCCCGAGTGGCTTTGATCAATGCGGTACGCTTCACCTTGAAAAGCTTGGGATACCCGGTGAGCAACCCCTCCAGCGAGCGCTTCCATAAACTCGTGCTTAGCGAGGTACCCGAGTCGATCGGTGAGATGATCGCCCATAACGTGGCCGCGATTGCCGAGTTGACGCAACGGATCAAGGCGCTGGACGTCTCAATAAGCCGCCTGGCCGCCGAGCGCTATCCAGAGACAATCTATCTCCAGCAGGTCAGTGGAGTCGGGCCTATTACCTCGCTCTACTTCGTGCTCAAAGTGGGGACTCCCGGTCGCTTCCAGCGAACGCGCGACATCGGAGCCTTCCTGGGCTTATGCCCGAGGCGGGACCAAAGCGGAGAGACTGATAAGGAATTACGCATTTCCAAATGCGGGGACCAATACCTGCGATGCCTGCTGGTGAATGCTGCGCAGTATATTCTGGGACCCTTCGGGACCGACAGCGCGCTGCGCGAGCACGGGCTACGTCTCGCCCAGGAGGGAACAGCAAGGGCCAAGAAGCGCGCCGTCGTCGCGGTCGCACGAAAGCTCGCCGTATTGCTCCTCACGCTCTGGAAATCCCGTGAACCTTATGAATCCTTTCCCACCATGGCTTGAACCAGTCTGCTGGGGGCTGTGCGCCCCCCAAACCCCGCACCGCTCGCCGCGGCAGGCGTTCGGGGGGAACTCTTGACCCCCAACTGAGGACGAACGATTCGGAACGATTGCGATACGAAGACGGAAGCTCAACATGGAGACTTCGACGTTGAGATAGCAACGTTCCAACCCTTTGCGGCAAGCAACGGATCAAAACATGGACCAACATACCGAGTCCGGATGGAAGCACGATCCACCGCCCGCCGAGAAAAGTGTGAAATGAATTTCAGAAACAATTTGACTGCCTTCTCATGGAAGGTCTTCGTCGCCAAGAGCCAATGCCCCGATGCCTTGACGCAAAAGCTCGGCCACCTTGTGTTCGACCAAGCACGGCAGCCGATAGTCAGAAAAACACCCCGCCAGTCGCTCAATGAGTCCCATCCTCAAGTCCACTCCCCGCAAAAACACCGCCCCGCCCTCGCTGCTGAGGTAGCCCCCGGAAAAATCCGCCGTCACTTTCCGGCTTCCGTGGGCTTGAAACTCGAAAACCTCTTGCTTACACTCTGCCATAGCGAAGTTCTTTTGGTTGATTGTTCCAACACCAACAACCTTAGCGGCTTAGGTCGCGAACTTCGCTACTTTTTTTGCCCGCGTGTGAGTTTTCCGGACTAGAACGAGATCCGATCCCCTGTAGGCGAGTGCTTCGGCAATCTTGAGGCCGATTCCCACACTCGCGCCGGTCACAATGCTGCAATATCCGGTCAGGTCGAACAGGTCTCGGGAGATGTCGGGAATGGGTGCTTTCATGGAACGTGGCGTTGATTTGCCAAGTGGGCGGATTGTCGATCCCACACGTCGTCGAGGGCCCGCCCACGTCGCTCATCTTCCTGGGCGTAAAACATGCGTGCGAAACTGGGCCCACTGGAAGCCTATTACAATTCCAATTTAGTGCCCAACTTCTTTGCGGCGCCTTCCACCAAACGGCGGCATTCCCGGCGCGACACCGGTCGTGACACATGGGTGATCGGATAAGGCTTACTATCGGCTCTAGGAAGGCTTTGAAGGTGTCATCCGCCCCTTACCTTCGGAACTCAACAAAAGGCTTGCTACGGCTTATATGAAGGCAGGAATGGGCCTCGATGAGGCAGGTGAGAACGAGCCGAAGCCTCGCAAGACCAATGGCGAGAGGCGAGTGAGACATCGATCAAGGGTTGAGAGGCTCAAGGCATTGCTCAAGGTGAAGGAGGGAAGGCTGCTCGATCACGACCGGGCATGGATGGACTAAGTGAAAAGAAGGTGCTTGCACGTTGTCGGCTTTCCTTCCAAACAAATCCGTCTATGAGTCTGCCTAGTGTCGAAACTAACTCACCCATTTCACTGCTCGACAGTTCTCTCCTGATACGAGCCAACGAAGGCCGCACACTGCATGCGTTTGGCCACGCAGTGGTCATACTGCTCGACGGCAAACAAACCGGCGGGAAGTTCACGGCTTTTCTCAATATCACACCACCGGGCGGAGGGCCGGGGCCGCATTACCACGAACACGAAGACGAATGGTTCTATATCGTCGAGGGCCGGGTTAGTTTTTTCTTGAACGATACTTGGACCGACATGTTCCCGGGTGATTGCGTTTACTCCCCCCGCGGCTCGGTCCACGCTTTTAAAAATAATACGGATCAGCCTATCCGCGTGTTCATCAATATCGCTCCCTCGGGATTTGAACGATTCTTCGCCGAAGCAGCCGAGTGGTGGGCGAATCCAGAGCGCGACATGAGCCGCATAGCGGCGATTGAGGAGAAATACCGAACCTTTTCCGTGAAACAATGAGACCTACTTGGAAGGGTCGTGGAGGGAGATTGGTTTTACGTGATTCTAGCAGTTCGCTATTTTGATCCAATTTTGAGGAAGGAGTTTGCGCAAATGTTTCTGCAGCGATGGCATCCTGAGCGGGATCAGCTTGAAAGGATTCTCGTGCAACAAAGAGATGAGATTCTAAAGGATCAGGGGTTAAAATACCCGCTGACTGATTCGAATGTTATTAGGCAGGTGTGGAAAAAGTAAGGGACTTGCCTCAAGCGGTGATCGATCCGAACAGGCTGAAGGAGCTGAGGGCTGACGGCAGCAAGTAGAATCCCAGTAGGGCGGACCGATGTTTGCGGGAGCGAAGGAAGTCCAGCAACTCTACGGGCTTCCTTGAGGCGATTTTTTGTTACTCGGATGACGGATAACAAAGTCCGTGCAGCTAAAAGCGGTTAGTCCGCCTTAAGGTAGCGAAGCCTCCCCGTGCGTCGGCCTGCCGGGCTCGACAAGTCCCTATTGTCTGACGCTTGCGCCCATCGTCCTTCCTTGCAATGGCCATTGACACCTCACACCGCCGTTGATGCAAGCGCTTGCAACCAACAAGGAGACCGTGATGGATCTGACTGGACAGGTAGTCTTGATTACGGGCGGCAGCCGTGGATTAGGTCGGGCCTTTGCCCAGGCCTTGGTCGCCGTCGGCGCACGCGTTGCCATTACCGCTCGCTCGGCACTTGAACTCCACGAAACTGCAGCGCAACTCTCCTCCGCGGCAAATCAGGCAATCGCGATTCCCCCGACGTGGTCGACCCGGAGGCTGCACCCCTGGTTGTGGCCATGGTCGAACAGCGCCTAGTCCCCATCTCGCTGCTGATTAATAATGCAGGGCAGTTTCGTGCCTTTGGACCGATCGACGTGGTTAATCCCAGCGCTGAGCAACGCTTGCTTCGCCTGAATTTAGTCGCTGCGTTGTCTTTTGGGTGATCAAACGGCTTCGATTGAAGGGGCATGGCGTCAATCAACCCCGTTCCAAATCATCTCGCACGAACAGTATCCCGCCGCACTCGAAGCGTTTGGGCGACTGGGGTTGCCCGATCCGATGCCGTAGCAGGTCCACGATGTGGTGCGCGTTAAAGCCGGTGCCAGCCGCCGGAGCAAAGTTCGAAGATCCTTTTGAGAAATCGCGGGCGGGACGGGATTTGTCCTTATAGGTCCCTTTCTTCAGCCGGGGTTCGACTGATGGCCGATCGCACCCATCGAGCGCTAGAGAGAGTGCTGGGAAAGCCAAGCAACCTTTTACAAGGGGAGTGAAGCCTGAGAGGCATCACCGATCCGAACTGGCTTGCCACTTGGAGAAGGACGACGATCTGGCAAAGTAAAAGGGCGATCGTTCCCTTTTTTTCGCGGGCCGTGATTTTAACTGTGGTCGCTGAGCCCAACACGCGGACCTAGCACGGGAACGTCATTTTGTTCGTATTCTGAAAAACAGTATCCGGCGGAGGGTGAACCGCGCTATTATTACTCCATGTCTCAACCAGAACAGTTTGAAGTCCTGATCCTTGGCAGTGGACAGGGTGGCAAGTTACTGGCTTGGCATATGGCGCGATCGGGGCGACGGACTGCCGTCGTGGAGCGCCGGTGGATCGGGGGCTCCTGTCCCAACATCGCCTGCCTGCCCAGCAAGAATGAGATTTGGAGCGCGAGGGTCGCGCATCTGGTGCATCACGCCGCGCAGTTCGGCACGATGACCGGTCCCGTCGCGACCGACATGGCAAAGGTTCGCCAGCGCAAGCGCGACATGGTTGACCGCGAGATTGCTTTCCATTTGCAGCAATACAAGACGAGCGGCGCCGAATTGATCATGGGGACTGGGCGTTTTGTGGCACCGAAAACGCTCGAGGTGCGCCTGAATGACGGCGGGACACGCGAGCTGGCGGGCGACCAGGTTTTCCTCAACGTCGGAACGCACGCGGCAATTCCGAGCGTTCCTGGCCTCGAGGCCGCCCGACCGCTCACACATATCGAGGCTCTGGAGCTCGACTACTTGCCGCCACATCTGATCGTGCTCGGGGGCGGCTATGTCGGCCTCGAATTGGCCCAGGCTTACCGTCGCTTCGGTAGCCGCGTGACGGTCATCCAGTCTGGGCCTCAGCTGATGACCCGGGAGGATCCCGACGTCGCGGATGAAATGCAGCGGATTCTCAGTGACGAAGGTATGCAAATTCTAGTGGCGGCTGAGCCCCTCAATGTGCACGGCCAATCCGGAGAGGAAGTCAGCGTTACCGTGCGCACGACCTCCGGTGAGCAAAAGATCGAGGGCAGCGACATCCTGGTCGCGGCGGGGCGCATTCCGAACACCGCCGGGATCGGGCTTGAGGAGGCCGGCGTTGAGTTGGACGGTCGTGGCTACATTCGCGTCAATGAGCGGCTGGAGACGACTGCGTCCGGTGTCTGGGCCATGGGGGAATGCGCCGGTAGCCCACAGTTCACGCACGTATCCGTCGACGACTTTCGAATCATCAGGGACAATCTGGCTGGAGGGAAGCGCAGCACGCGCGATCGGCTGGTTCCATACTGCATGTTCACGGACCCTCCACTTGCCCACGTGGGACTGAGCGAAGGCGATGCGCAACGCCAAGGCGTCACCGTGCGCGTCGCGAGGCTGCCGATGAGCGCTGTGCTGCGGACGGAGACGACGGACGAAACACAAGGCTTCATGAAGGCTCTTGTCGGTGGGAGTGACGACCGCATTCTCGGCTTCACGATGATTGGCTCCGAGGCCGGCGAGGTCATGGCCGCGGTGCAAACGGCGATGCTGGCAAACCTGCCATATGGGAGGCTCCGCGACGCCGTTCTCGCCCACCCGACGATGGCGGAAGGACTCGGTTCACTCTTTTCGAATGTGCCGCCCGGGTCCGTACAATAGGTCACGCCAAAAAGTGGTAGCACTTCTCCCACGGCGGAGCTTTATGGCTGACAACGCCTTGATTCACTCCGCGCCTATGTGCATCTTCGGAGCGAATGCAATTTGAGTGACTTAAACCAGTAGCCTATAGAGCGGTTCGTGTCTGGTTACCTGACGGGACGAGAATCTGGGTATGTAGACCAACGTCAAATGGTGGAGCACCAAAGGCGAAATCACCCCCGTAAAGTGGGAGATGAAGGATCAGAAGCTGACGAGCTTCTGAAGAGCCTCCAGAACTCAGGAGAAGGTGGGGCTTGAAAGCAACGATGGTTGGCCATTTATCCGGTGCAGCAGGAGCAAGCATGGAAGGTTGATGCTCGAACCAAGGGCGGCGGGCAACGTCGATTCTTTCAGACCAAGGACGAGGCTGTCGGCTGGGCGGAACAGCAACGCATCAAACGCAAGAATGAAGGGAGTTCCGCTTTCGAATTTTCGGCGGACCTCAGGATCGACGCTGTCGCCGCAATGGAATTGATTGCTCCCTTTGGCATTTCGTTGCGCGAGTGCGCCGACTTCTACGTCCGGCACGCGGCGACAGCCACTGGAGACAAGACTATTCAACAGGTGGTCGATGAACTGCTTGCCGTTAAGAAATCGGCGGGAATGTCCGCGCAATACTCAAGGACCTTCGCATTCGTTTGAACGTGTTCGCCAGAACATTCGGGTCCGAGAAAGCAGTCAATGTCAGTCAGAAAATGGTGGACGAATTGGATTATCACAATGCCTCATTCCGGCACAACAAAGAACAATTACAGGCGCCTGCTGGGCGTGCTGTTCAGTTTTGCTGTTGACCGGAAATACGTCCTGCAAGTTCCATTGTCCAAGCAAAGCAAGTCAAGCGTGAAGCGCGGCAAGCCGGGGACTCTGACGGTCGAACAGTGTGTCAGACTCCTTTCCGCGTCTGCCTTTCCGCGTCTGATGACGAAATTCTCCCAGCAGTCGCGCTCGGAATGTTTGCAGGTCTTCGCCCCGAGTCAGAAATCTGGCGACTGGATTGGAGTAAGATAGACTTCACGCGAAAGCAAATTGATGTCGAGCCTCTGGCTACAAAAAACAATGGCGACAATGCGTCTGTGCGGGTGGGTCGAAATGCCCGACAACCTCATAGAGTGGCTTTTGCCCTTCCGAAGAAAGGCTGGACCAGTCTCTCCGACGGGTGACTCTTACTTCACGCGCCTTCAGCGAGCCAAGAAGGCGCCAAAATCATCACGTGGCCACACGACGCGTTGCGACACTGCTTTTGCTCATACCACTATGCGGCGCACAATGACGCCGGAAAGACGATGGCTCAGGCCGGCCACACAAATCCACGCACATTTTTCCGCCACTACCGGCCACGAGTGCAGCGGGACGATGCAAAGCGCTTTTTCTCAATCTGGCCGGCCAGCGACGGCACCGGGGAAAAAAATCGTTTCGATTTCGGCGTCCTGAAGTCACGAAAGAATTCCTCTGACCAGCGTCTTTCCCGGAATTGGCAGACGCGCAGGACTTGCGGAACCGCAAGTAGAACATTTGTAGAACATGCGGATCCCGCTTCTCGAGCTGAGCCATAGTGTGCTCTGAGGGTGGTGGCGGTGGTGGGATCCCCCTCACCATCCAAAGGCTGCGTCCGCCGTGTCTACAACGGTTCTCCTGGCTTTTTTGCAGTGATCGTCGATCGTCAACCAAATCAGGAGCTGCGGTTCACTGATGACATCGGTCTATGCCGGGGACTCTCGCTCTTTCATCGCTTCGCGGGCTTCGGGCTCGTAAGTTTGCAAGAATTGACCCGGCCTCGCTCTCGGGTAATCCTGATAACCTTTCATATGAGTGACCGGCATTGGGACCAGCAGTTCCATGAACCAGCCGTCCGTCTTTATCTCCTGCGTCTCGCCTGAGTTCCGCCAGACACGCAGCCGCGTCGCCGCCATCCTTACACGGCTGGGCTACACGCCCGTCATTCAGGAAATCTTCGGCACCGAGCCCGGCGACCTCCGCCAGGTCCTGCGCGACAAGATCGACGCCTGCGAGGGCCTCATCCAGATCGTCGGCCAAGGCTACGGGGCGGAGCCGCCGACGGTGGATGCTAAATATGGTCGAGTTTCCTACACCCAGTTCGAGTTCCTCTACGCCCGCGAGAAGAAGAAAAAGACGTGGCTCCTCTTCGCCGGAGACGCTTGCACCCGCGACACACCACTGGACCGCCTCGACCTTCCTAACGATCCTGCGCTACCCGGACCCTGCCGGCTACCAGGCCGAGCGCCGCGCCTTGCAGCTCGCCTACTGCGATCAACGGCGAAACGATGGCCACCTTTACTACGACGCCCCGCGACACCGACCTCGAGCTCAAGGTCGAGCGCCTTCGCGATGAACTCGCCGAGCTGGGGCAGGCGTTCAAGATCTGGCAAAACAAAGTCCTCCGCGCCTTCGCCGTCGCTTTGTCCTTCTCGCCCTCCTTGGCGGCAGCATCTGGTGGGGTTCGGCTCCAGGCACCATCGGGACCTCCAGCGATCAGCGAAGAGGCCCGTCACATCACGCCGCGGAACCGTGCCCAGTTGCTAGAGTCCACCGAGCACACCCATCAGGCCGCTCTCGCCCAGGCGGCAAGGGCCAAGGGCTGGGAGGAACGCGAGCGGCTCCGCAAAGCGGCCGAACAGGCCAATGCCGGAAGCATCTCCCG
>CAWFMA010000011.1:0-44789 GCA_963816855.1 uncultured Verrucomicrobiae bacterium
ATCCGATGATCGCCGAATTGCTTCCGATCGGTTGCAATAGATTAACTATCTAATTATACACCACTTAGGTAGAGATATGGGCGGATGATCGGGAGCTCGAAATTGCATGAAATCGCACCAAATAGCAGGGTTTTGCAGAAAAAAATGCATATCATCTGCATACTGAATCTGATTTTGCCTCGCTGTGCCTCTGGAGCGCGACCGATTTGTTGCTCACCTCTGTCAATCCCCGGAGAGAATATCGGCGGACCTGTGAAACTGCCGGCAAGTCCGGCGAGCAGATCGAACGGTGTGTCATTGCGACGTTTCGGGTCGCAGACCGCATGGGTTTCAAGGGCGAATTTCGCCAATGGGAACACCTTCTGCTGATCGGAGATTGATCGCGGTTATCCCTCACGATCCCAATCTCCATCGCAAAAATCGAGGAGCCAGCTCGACAGTGTCGCCCAACTGGCCCCGATTCATGGCTAATCTGACCGATTTTAACTCCTCCTGATTTGTAATCAGTAGGTCCCCGGTTCGAATCCGGGTGCTGGCTGTGTTGATAGTGAACAACTTACAACAGAACACCAGAATCGCGCCAAAATCGTGTTTACCATCTACTTACCATTCCTGGGATAGCAGAGCGATCCTCAAACGTCGTCAACGATCCACGAACAGCCGGATTTCATCGAGGCTCATTTCCTTGCCCTCACCCTCACCTTGATAAGATCGAAGGAGAGCTTCCAAAAGCCGTCGGACGTTTTTCGGCGACCGCAGCAAGTGCGCGGTTTCGAGCAAGCCAACAAGTTCTTCGGCGGGGATGATCGCCACCGGCTCGTAGCCTTGGCGGGTGATCAGCGCCACCTCGCGGGTCGAGATAACGTCCTCGATCAAACTGGCAAGCCATTCGCGGGCGGCACTGTACATCGTCGTCTTCATAAAGCGGGACAATACCTCTGTACAAGTCAGTTCGAAAGAAGCTCGGTTGGACCTTCGCCTTGCTGAACCGGATATAGGCGGCTGGCACTACGGAACTTCAGGCGGCAATGTGCTCGAACGAGAAGTGCACTCGGTAGGAGATCAGAGTGAGATTGCGGATTACCGCTGCGGCGTATTGCACACCCTCTGGAAAGTTGCCGGCGATCAGGATTCCTCGCGGTGCTTTTCCTTCCGTCTTTGCGTACCAGCCCAAATAACGGGCGATCTGCCCGACGGCGGAATCCTTTGCGTCGCCAACCTTAACTTCGATGACCACTCGCGTACCTTGAGCATCCTCTGCCAGAATGTCGATTCGCCCGACATCAGCGGTCGCCTGGCGCCCCACCAGTTTGAGGCCTTTCTCGATGGCGTCAAGGTGGTGCACTAAGTGGTCTTCGATGTCACGCTCAAGACTGATTGAGGTTTCCGCCAATTCTTCTACATCGGTCACTTCATCATCAGCTACGGCTGGTGCCCACTCGTTTGGCCCATGGACGGACTCAGAGTAAAGCTCAAACGTGCCATCAGCATTCCGATAGAGGAACTTCTCTCGCCGACGGGTGAGTGAATGGTACGCCTTAGGGTTGTTTGCAACGCACGCGTATAGGTGCGCTTGGAGGGTCGACGCCTTCCACTGGCCCGGAAACTGAGAATTGATGTGGCGCTTGATCTGGTCGGCAGTAACCTTGCCACTCGACTCAACATAGGCGCGGATGGCTTGAGCCATCGTTGTCATCGATCACTCTCCGAAAACCACGCGCGCAGCATCTGATGACGCCTAACAAGGGATTCTGTCATGCCAGACTTGGGAGTTATCTGGACATTCATTAGCGAGGAAGGCAATCTGCCTGGAGGCCGATTCCAATGCAAGAGTGATACGAGAGAATCTTTCGTCGAAACGTGGCGGTAAATCACAACGCGGGCGGCGGTGACAAGTTCGATCCTCCTGAGCGGGTTGCTGAAATTTGCCGATACAGACAGACCGAAACGTATACCCCACGGCTCGAATTTCCGCGCATCTGATCGACCAATTCCCAAACTGCTGGCTTCATCGAGATGGATTTGATCTCGACCGTCGGGCCGTCGCCGCTACCTTTCGGCCTACCTGCGCCACGTCTCGCTCCGCCTCGCATGGCGAGCAAGCTTACCCGTGCAGGGTCCAGAATGGCAATTCTTGGTGCCTAGACCGAAAGGCTGACCCGGAGGATGACCGAGGAACGGTTTTGATGACCTGGCCGCGATGACAACATGGACCCTGTCGCGCGACTACTACTTGCTAGCCCGGCCCCGCTCCGCCCGGTTTTACTAGGTGTGCGTAACTGGGTTGACTCGCCGTTGGAGTGGACCGATGTTCAGGTCGGAAGAGCAACAGCGGAAAGCTGTAACTAGGAGTCGTTATGAAAAGAGTTCCTCCCTTTTTGATGTCGGTTTTCGTTGCAACGGTGGTTTTCTTTTCCGCAAACAGTACAAACGCCGCGCCGAAAGCGACAACGAAAGTAAACGTAGATAGTCATGGGGTTATTTTGAAGGGATACGATGCGGTCGCTTACTTCACGCAAGGAAAGCCGGTTAAAGGAAATCCTGCAATCAAGAGCACCCACGATGGCGCAACGTATCTATTTGCCTCGGCGGAGAACAAAGCTGCTTTTGACAAGAATCCTGCGAAGTATGTGCCGCAGTATGGCGGATTTTGTGCCTTTGGGGTTTCTGTCGGAGTGCTGTCCGACATCGAAGGACCGGGCGGATTTGTCCACGACGGCAAATTGTACGTCTGCGGAGATGAGGCTGCGGGCAAAAGCTTTAGAAGTGACCTCAAGAGGAATATCGCCAAAGCCGATGCGAACTGGCCGAAGTTAGTCGCGTCTCAGTCCGCAAAACGTTAGCAATATCTGAGGATTATCCCTCAGCTTGGCTTCGAAGCTTCCGATCCCCGGAGACGAATCAGATGCCGATTTACATGGACCGCCACGACGCGAAAGGCGCTACTCTCGAGGGCTGTGCCGTCTCGCATAAAAAGGACTTGGCAATCCAGGGTAAATATGGCGTTCGGTTTATAACGTATTGGGTTGATGAGGTCCGTTCTAAGGCGTTTTGCCTGGTGGACGCCCCCAACAAGGATGCGCTTCAGAAGGCACATGACGAAGCCCACGGGGACATTGCGAACGAGATCATCGAAGTCGATCCCGCGGTGGTCGAGGCGTTCTTGGGAAGGGTCATGGATCCGCCTCCCACAGGTGGCCGAGGCCCGGCCCAGCTTGATTCGGCCTTGCGTGCGATCATGTTTACCGATCTGCAGGAGTCGACGGCCATGACCACCCGACTCGGCGATGCGAAGGCTTTGGATTTGTTGCATATACACAATTCATTGACGCGAAACGAATTGCGTGAACACACAGGGCGAGAAGTCAAGCACCTAGGCGACGGAATCATGGCGTCGTTTGCTTCTATCGACCAATCTTTGGAATGCGCGATATCCATTCAGAGGGCGTTCGCCGCTTATAATGTTCAGAATTCCAGCGCGCCCTTGCACCTGCGGATTGGTTTGAGCGTGGGCGAACCTGTTGAGGACGATAACGATTTGTTTGGAAGGACGGTGCAATTGGCTTCCCGAGTCTGCACGCACGCGAAACCCGATCAGATCCTCGCGACTGAAGACGTGATCGCGCAGTCTACGGGTAAGACGTCTTTGTTTTTGAGCAGAGGCCCTGTCACGCCCAAAGGCTTTGATCAACCGATCCAGGTATACGAAGTCCTTTGGTCTGACGGTTAATTTCTCAATCATCTCCGCCAGCTGGTGACCAAAGCAATCGCGCACCGAATTCAGCTTCCCGCTTAATTTGCTGGTACTCAAAGAGTTGATCGAGAATCCGCCCCCCTCAAAAAGATGATAGTGGGTGAACGTTCCCCTGATACGAAAATTATCCCTTCCCCGATTTGACAGAAGAAAGTTACCTGCAACATTTGTTTTCCAGAGAAGGCACGCTGAGAAGAGCAGATTGTGTTGGTTATGCACGACTGCTGCCATGAGCGTGCCTTTTCCTTCGGTGTCTCTTTTTGACCATCAGAAAAATCTGACCGCGCCGTGCGGTGAGTTATTTCACAATTGTCCCTTGGCGCGAAGCTTGCGGATCGTCTCAGCTTTTCGCTTGCGCCGAGCTTCGGTTTTCGCTCGCTCTGCCGCGATTTCCGCTCCGCTCGACCGCGATCGCCCGCGGGCTGCGTATCCGTTCACCGAATCTCTTGTGTTCGGCTTTAATTGCCGGTAGTTTCAACTGACAGGTGGACCTATTTGAGGGTTCGGGCCCATTTGGACAAGGAGTAGCTTTGCTTTACAAAGGAGGACCGGAAAGAAAGAGGAGGCGTTAGGTTTGAAAAGACTCCCCCACTCGCTAGCTGTCGCTTGCGCGGCAGCGGCCATTGCCCTCGCTGCGACCAATGCAGTTCGTGGTGCCGACACATTGGATCCTGCCCAGAATAGCGCAGGAAGTGGGCCGATCCTTCTCGTTCAGATCGCCGCTTTCAGGGGAGCGAAAGGCAGTGAGACAGCGAATGTAAACGTAGATAGTAAAGGGGTTATCTTGCATGGGTACGATGCCGTCGCCTTCTTCAAACAACGAAAGGCAGTCAAAGGGAATTCCGGAATCGAGAGCGCCTATAAGGGCGCGACATACTTATTTGCCTCGACAGCGGATAAAGCCGATTTTGACAAGGATCCCGCAAAGTATGCCCCGCAGTATGGCGGATTTTGTGCCTACGGGGTATTTAACGGAATACTGAGCGACGTCGAGGGCAATCCGGACGCCTTTATTGTTTACAAGGGCAAGCTTTATCTCTGCGGGAATCAGGCCGCGCTGACGGGTTTCAGGAGTAATATCGATAGCAATATCGAAAAGGCGGATACGAACTGGCGGCAGTTAACTAAGTCCTAGCGCGGACGCATCGAAGCTCCAGGCAGATTGTGCTCCGAATTAATAGAAGCCCTTCCCGCCATTAAACGTTCGGATCTGGTGGTGGTCAGCGCGAGTCGATCCCCTTCCGTTAGAAGCGTTTTCCCGCCTCCTCCCGCTCCTAGGAGACACCGCTGAGGTATTTTTACCGCGTTTTTATAAATAACATTCTCAGCGTAAAAATGGTCAGAAACCGAGGCCTTTCCCGAGCCGCTTCGCTGCGCGGCCAGGCTAAAAGTCCTAGAAGGACCCGAGGATTTACGGTCAGCTATTAGGATCCGCGAGGCGGTCACTTGGTTGTTTGGATTGCCATTTAAGCAGGGCCAAATTTGGGCCCTCCTTTGAACCGCGACCGTTTATCACATTACAATTTGTAATCTGTTAGGGGTTGAAGTGGGGTTGTCGGTGTCGTGGGAGTAATTCCGAGGGCAGAATGCTTAAGCGATGCGGTAAGCGCGCATCGGTGCGAAGTCGAACCGTTTCACCCCCGATGCCCGGAGATTTGGTTCAGCCATTTCCGGGAGCAGCGCGACGGCATGGCCGGAGCGCACCAGCTCGGCAACCTGGGTGAAGCTGGCACAGCTGAATCGAAGATTTGGAATCAGCTTCACCTTTTCGCAGCACTCTTGACAGCGCTTGTTGAACTCGCCCCCGGCAGATATTGCCACCGGGCGTTGTCTCAATAACGTCGTCGCATCATCTTTCTCCTTCGCCCATGCCGCCGGCGCAAACAGCGCGTATCCGATTTGGCCAATTGAGTGGAATTTCAACGGGGCGACGACGGCTGACTTTCGCAGAATACCAAAGTCTATGCTGTGCTCCCTCAAGCCCTTTACAACCTCCGTAGTGCGCATGTTCCGAAAGGAAAAACGCGCGAATGGCGCTCCCGCGGTGATCTTGGAGATGTTGGGAACAACGAGCCATTCCACGATACTGTTGCCGGACGCGATCCGGAACTCGACGGGTTGGCCCGCGCACGCTCTCTTGAAATCCGTCAGGCTTTGCAAGTGCGCGCGCACCTGCCGCGCCAGTTCCATACCCTTGCTCCGTAAACTCGATTCCTTTGCCTTTTCTTCGGGTCAGCTCGGCACCGAAAAATTGCTCCAACTCCCGCAGTTGCCGGCTGTAAAGGCTTTGCTTTGCCGGATCGCCGCCCGCAACCCTGGCGATGCCCCCGGCTTCCGCCATGGCGCAGAAGTTCTTCAGCCGATCCAGTGAGAGTCCGCCTTCGGAGAGCAGTTCGTTAAACATAACTTCATAGTTATGATACTCTCAATGTGAGAACTATCCAGAGTTACTTGCCAACGATAAGTTGGTGTTGTGAAAAACGAAAAGATTAAAACCATCGGGATCGTCAATGCCGGCCCGGCCGAATTTGCGATTCACCAACGAATGGGTAAGATCCGTCACCTCGGGAGGGGCATCAGTTTCTTCAAACTGCCATGGATTGACCGCTATACGATCATTCCCTCCTCGACACAAACGATCCAGTTTAGGGCCGACCAGATCACCGCCGAGAATCAGGGAGTCGAAATCTCCGGCTTTGCCGTCTGGCGCGTCGCCGATGCCGGGAAAGCGGCGGCAAATTTTGATTTCACGGACGCTGAGGCTGCCTTGAGCGCAATCGGCAGCGCTCTCCAGGATGTCCTGGAGTCGGCCATCCGGCACCAGGTCGCCCGCATGACTATCGACGACGCCTTGCGCAAACGCGGCAGCATCATCCTCCAACTCAAGGACGAAATGGCCTACGTGGCGGGACTCTGGGGGATTGCCGTGGAGACCGTCGAGATCAAGAGCGTCCGCATTCTCTCGCGGCAGCTCTTCGAGAATCTTCAGGCGCCATTCCGCAATGCGCTTGCGCTTGGAGAGTGAACAGAGCGCCATTGAAACCGAAAAGCGCCTCGCCGAGCAGAGGACGGCCCAGCAAGAGGAGCTCGCCCGGCAGAAACATCAGCTCGAGATCCGCAGGATCGAGCTTGAGGAGTCGAAGCTGCCTCATGAAGCCGAGCTCGATGCCAAGCGCTTTGAACTGCAAGAGGCGGATGCCAGGCGGCGCCTGGCACTCAGCAAGGTGGATCAGGAAATCGAGCAAGAACGGATCGCGGTGGCGAATATGGAAAATGCCATGTTGACACTCTTAAGAAATCTGCCGGACGCGCTGAAGAACCTGAAGATCGGTGATGTCCATCTTGGAGATCCTTCGATTGCCGTCCTGCTTCAACGAATCGCGAGCGGCATGAACCACGGAGGCCTGCGCTACCCGCAGGGAGAAAAATGAACGAGAAATACGACATCGTTGGAGACATTCATGGCCACGCCGACAAGCTTCAGAGGCTGCTGAGACGATTAGGATATGAAGAGCGCGATGGGATCTACCGACACGCGTCCAGACAAGTTATCTTCGTCGGCGACTTCATTGACCGGGGACCAGAAATTCGGCGCACGTTACAGATCGTGCGTGGGATGATAGATGCGGGGACGGCTCGCGCGGTGATGGGGAACCACGAGCTCAACGCGCTGCTCTACCACACAAAAGGACCCGAAGGGAAGTGGCTGCGAGCTCACAATGAAAAGAATACTACCCAGCATAGGGCCACGCTGGACCAAATTGCGTTATCAGACCCGGCCGAATGGAAGGACTGGCTGAATTGGATGTTGAAGCTCCCGCTTTGGCTGGATCTTGGCTCGTGCCGCATTGTGCATGCCGCATGGGACGACGAGAGGGTTCAGAGTTTGGGAAACCGGGACATACTGACAAAGAGAAACCTTGTCGAGGTCGGAAATCGGCATACGCGGGAGGGCAAAGCGGTGGATTTCCTCCTCAAAGGGCCTGAATACAAACTCGGGCGCGGAACTGTTCTAGTGGATAGCGATGGGCACGAACGCAAGCGCGTGCGGGCGAAATGGTGGATTCCCATTCGGCCCGGCATGACTCACGCGAAGGCCGCAATGCCGGTTGGCAAGATTCGCGGGAAGGGAGGAGTTCCTCAGGGCTTCGCCCTCCCTGGATACAATCTGTCCGAACGACCTGTGTTCTTCGGCCACTACTGGTTGAAACCAAGAGCCAACAAGAAACCCTTCGATTCAAATGTAGCGTGCTTGGACTACAGTGCCGCCAAAGGCGGACCCCTAGTCGCCTATCGATTCGATGGAGAATTGAGCTTGAGCCCAGACAAATTTGTGGTGGTCAATCAAGGCCGCTTCGACAGCCGTAGATGATTGGCAAATGCTGTTGCCCGCGTCATTTAGGATTTGTCGATCGCCTTACGTATGCTGCCGTGAATTTAAAGCGCCCTAGCCGGTGTCCGGCCGTTCCATTTTGTCCTGCAGCTCGTTGAGCAAGCGGCAGAGCCCGACGTGTGCTCCTCAGTACCTGTGAATTTCATCGGCCAGTCTTCGGTGTTGCCGAGGTTGGCGTGTAGGAAAGGGACATCACCGTGCAGGCGGAATCTTCCGCCGATGCGCGCCGCACGGTCATGGATATGGTTCCTAACGCTGTGGTGACTGGCGTTAATCGAGTCGAGCAACCATGCTTAAATCCCAATTTCTCGCATCAACCCAGCTGTGATTGCTGCAACAATGCTTGCTATCCCTAAGCGTGCGTGGGCGATTCAAACGGCAGCCGCACATTAAATTGTGTGCCATCCGGACCCGTGCTGAAGTCGATTTTTCCGTGATGCCGTTCGACGACGATCCTGTGGCTGATAACCAGGCCGAGTCCCGTGCCGGAGCCGCCCTTGGTTGTGAAGAAGGGCACCGTAAAGATGTGCGGCCGGGCCTCTGGCGGGATTCCACTGCCATTGTCCGCGATCTCAACGAGAAAAAACTCGCCGTCGCGGCGCGTGCGGACATCGATGCGACCCGTCCCGCCGACGGCGTAAATTGCATTATCGATGAGGTTCGTCCACACCTGATTTAACTCGCCGCCGTAGGCGCAGAGGCGCGGAAGCGTGCGATCAAAGTCGCGCGTGACGGTGACGTTCCTGAGCTTGTGACCGAGGATGATTAGCGTGTTTTCGATGCCCTCGTGCACGTCGATTTCCTGCCATGGCGCCTGGTCCATGAACGAATACGACTTCACCGCACCAACCAATTCCGAGATGCGCTCCGTGCTATGTGTGATCGACTTTAGCAAGTCGCGTGTGGTGAGGTTCGCTGCGAGCCACTGGATTGCGTTCCCGAGATCCTGCGCCGGCACCGTGCGCTTGACCCTTTCCAGATCGCCCTCATCGACTCGGGCGTTCACCAATGCCGGGGCCAGATCCCAAGCATCTGCGACTTTGTGCGAGTCGAGCCAGCATTCGATCGCTTCCTCGCGATCGCTTTGTTCTAAGGAATTGAGTTTCGGCTGCGATGTGGCGCAATGCACGGCCTCTTGGGAGGTCGCAACCAGTTGCTGCCACTGCTCGGCGCTGAGCGTTTCGTTAAGCTCGCATGCGTAGTCCTGAACCTTCTCTACGCTCTGGCGCAGATCGGCGGCGGCGCGGCGCGCAGCCGTCGCAGGATTGTTGAGTTCATGGGCAAGTCCGGCCGCCATCGTGCCAAGTTGGATGAGCTTCTCGCGCTCCTGTGAGTAGCTCTCATAATTCCGCAATCGCGTCGCCAGCGTCCGCATGATTTCCCTCGCCACCGTAGGCGAGGTGCGTAGCAGGTCCCAGAATCCGGCGCGTGGCAGGCGAAAAAGCCGGCTGTTGGCTACTGCCCGACTGAGCACCGAATGCGGTATGTCGAGCAGGATTTCAATCTCGCCAAAGAAGTCCCCGGGAATCGCTTCCGCTAGGAAAGATCTCCTGTTCGCCGTAGAATTTTGTCACGCGCAGCTCGCCTTCCAGCATGATGTAGAAAACGTCGGCCGGATCGCCGTCGCGAATGAGCGTCTCCCCGGCCTTGAGACGAATCTCAGTTCCTGTCGAAAAGCACGCACGCTGGGAGTCGTCGAGTTGCCCGAAAAGCGGGATGTCAAAAATCGTTGCGAACGCTCTGTCCGAAACCGCGGATCCACCCGAAATAGTGGCCATCCCGCCCATGTCCGAACGCCTCAAGCGGGTCGAGGACGCCTGAGAGGACGGACGAGGCTGGGTTTCTTCGAAACCCTCCGTCAGCTCCGCCATATATGCGCGATTCGCGGCGATTGCCTCGGCTGCCTTCATTTCTCTCAACACGCCGCTCGGGCAGTCGCACGATGAATCGCGTTTCGCCCGCTTTCGATTCGACCTCGATCTCACCGCCGTGCCGGTCTCCCACAATGCCATGGCTTATCGTAAGGCCGAGACCTTTTCCCGATCCGACGCCCTTCGTGGTAAAGAACGGCTCAAAGATGTGCGAAAGATTCTCCGATGATATGCCGGGGCCGTTATCGATGATTTCCACGACCGTCTGGTTGTCGTCGCGTAGGGTTTGGATAGCGATTTCACCGCCGCCATTTACAGCATCCGCTGCGTTATCGAGCAGGTTGACCCACACCTGCGCGAGTTCGCTCGGATAGCCGCGCACGTGACCGCATTCGCTCGAAAAATTCTGCACAACACGAACATTCTTGAGCTTGTGATCTAGCACGTCGAGCGCGCTTCGGAGTTGCTCATGCACGTCAATATCCGCGGCCTCCGCGCGCTCCTGTCGCGCGATGGAACGCACGGCTTCCACCAAGCTCGCGATTCGCCTGGTGGACTGTTCTGCGTCGTCAAGAAGCGTTTTAAGCTTGATCTGCAAAGCGATCCATCGCAACGCGTCGCCGAAAGCGTTCTTTGGCAGAAGTTCGCGCAGAGAAATTAGTGCACTCATTTCTAATCCCGCCCCGACGAGCGTGGGAGCCATTTTCCAAGCGTCGGCCACTCCGACTTCTCCCAGCCAGGCTGCGAGCGCATCCTCCGAATCGCTCTGCTCGATCGAGTGATACTGCTTGTCAGCCAAAGGTTTCTCTAAAACCTCGCCGAAGAGGCGATCAGCCGATCCCAGTGCTCATGCTCAAGCGTGTGGTGCAACCGATGGGCGACCGATTGGATCGTCTGAATCACTTCTCCTAGATGCACTGCGACGCGCTGTGCAGCGGAGGAAGGATTGTTCAACTCATGCGCAAGGCCGGCGGACATTGTTCCGAGCGCCTCCAGCTTCTCCTGCTGTCGAGCTGAACCCTCGATGTTGCGAAAACGCGTCGCCATCGCTCGGAAAATCTCACCCGAAATGGCCGGGCAGAGCCGCAACAGCTTCCAAAACGCCTCCTCCGGAAAGACGATTAGCCGGCAATCGCACTCGGCGCGTGCGGACAGCCTGTAAGGCGTGCCGAGTAAAAGCGGAATTTCGCCGAAAAACGCACCGGGTCTGTTGCGAGTGACGACGATCTCCTGGTCAGCGTGGTTTTTCCAGACGCTGATTTCTCCCTCGAGGAGCACAAAAAAATGCTCCGCGTGCTCGCCCTTCCTGAAAGAGCATTTCGCCCGCGGGAAGCCGCCATTCTTCCGTCTCCTCGATGCAAACCTTATCTTCATCCTTAAGGCTCGCAAAGAGGGGAACCTTGCGGAGCAGGTTCATCACCGTCTCGGTGTCCGTCATTTGTGCGATGGTAGTCAAAATCGATCCGGGTATTGATAGCTCTCCAACAATTTTACCACGCCTTTCTGCTATTTGCAGTCGATACTGGTGTCTGGCCGGTAGCGCGGTTTGTCGCATAGCAGAAGGCGCCTCCCACTGCGCCATCCGTGTCAGCCAAATCCCGAAATTTTCCAAAATTTCTGCAAATTTCTTCTTCAACAACCCGATTGATCCATATGGGAGAGAGGCGCCCCCCGGCAAAACCCGGCCCCCCCTCTCGATTCGCGGCCAACAAAAAGCATGCTTTTCTGCGGGCAAGGCTCCCGCCTTCAGCTTTAGTCCATCTGCCGACAGCTTGAGGGAGTCGGTCCCCGATGATGCAGTTAGACGTCATCCAAGTTGGGTCTAGCCGTCATCGAACTTAGTAGAAGCTCTCGACTATTTCTCGAACCCGTTTTCACCTACAGATGGTCACAACGCTACAATGCCGCATTCAACGGGACGAAGAAGATCTGCTACCTTCGACCAATGCACGAGGCAGCTGCGGCGGCAAAGCCGACCAGCTTGCAGAGGCCGGGATTTCCACAAAAGGTGCCCAACGTTATGAGGAACTCGCTTGCGGCCACGGGAGCACTCCCGCCTATAATTTGGCCATTGAAAGAGATGAAATGATAATGGAGGCTCGGGACTTTTCGATGAACACGACAGAGCTCGACAAAGCGCTTGCGCACAGTCTCGCCCGCCTCGGGCTTGGCGTAGACATTGCCCTGCACGGCTTCGTGCGCTTACCAGATCTCTCCGGCTTCGCTGCTGGCATGCAGAAACAGTTCGCGGAGACCTTTCTTCCAGGATCGCTGGTTTACGCAACCGGATACTGCATCGCTATCGGCGAGACAATTATCGGCACTCTTCTGGTGCTAGGGTTGTGGGTTCGGCCAGCTCTAACCTGCGGCTCGCTACTCATGATCTTGCTGCTGGCCGGCACTTCTCTCTTGCAGAACTGGTCGGTCGCGGGCTTGCAGCTCGGCTACCTGGCTTTTTACGCCGCCGTGCTGGCCACCGCGACCTGCGGTTTTTGCCGTACACAAACTAGTCTGGGATTGTGTGGGCTTCGTCATGGCCTCTCCCATATAAAGGCCCCGGTGAATCGCGATCAAAGGCCCGATACCCGATACCGGCAACGCTGATCGCTTTAATGTCACCGCCCGGTGTGAATTTGTGAATTCGTAGAGCGGCTCGATACATCAGCTTGGGCGACCGCGAAATATTCCTCCCACCGCTGCCAATCCTACGCATTAGGAGGTCGCACGGCCGAGTCCAGCTCAGGGGAGCTTGTCGAAAAAGAGATAAAGGGCGGATATCCGGCCGTCCCGGGCAATGATGAAATCAGTCCCGGCGTACGCTGGCGCCTCACCAGGGCGGCCCGATACCCATCGGACCCGCCCGCCATTGCCCAATTCCTCGGGCGCGGCAATTGTCTGATATCGAAAGTCAGGGTGAGTAGCCCTGATCGCGCCCGCGACCCGATCGATCTCGTCACGGCCGGGGTAGACTCCCTTGCTGGGGTCGTAGAACACGCAATCTTCGGTGAAGATCTCGTCGATGGCCGCCCGCCGACGCGCCGGGTCGTTTTCACCGAAGACCTCGTGAAGATTCCGGGTCAGCAAGGTCGATATGCTGTAGGACATGGCTGGTCTCCTGTCGGCATCGTGAAGTCACCCACGGGCTGCCGACCGGGTCCTGCAACACCTACCGTTGGTCAACATCCGCGGCAACAACTATCATCGAATGCGGGTGGCAAGGTTCTATTGGATTTCGCTGTGGAAGGCCGCCCACCGGCTTACACCCAGCCGGTGCCGTCCTCACTCAAGTTAGAGACGACCCGAGGATTAATTGCTTCGTCGGGGCAGCTGGCATGAAGAGCTCGCGGGCCACCTAGGGGCTTCTAAAGGGCTCTTGTTGCCGGTCGGCTAATTGATGCAAAAAAAGTAACGTTGGCTATATGGCGCCATGGTGAAGCAGGAATGGGCATTCGAGACCGATTCGGGTTCTGCCCAGAAATTTAACATTGTTCTGATTCCCCACCGGTCACCGGGTTCCGACACAATCAACAACTTACAGGAGAACTATCCTCTAGCCGTGTTATATGATGTTATGGCCAAATTGCAGTGTATAACTCATTAGCGAAGAGCAATATATGATGGGGACGATTTGGGGCCATGGAAATGACAAAGTAGCGCCAGAGTATAGGGTGGATTCCCCACTACTCTGTTGGGCCACTCTCAATCGGATTACAGTGGGGACGGAATGCTCGCTCCGGCGCTTCTACGCTGCCCGTTCGCCATCAGGCAGAGCAATATTCGCTTTGATTCGCGGGTATAGCGGCCCTTTTGACTGGGACAATCGCTGTTTACAACGTTTCGGGTTTGAATCTGGCTAGGGCCTGACTCCAAGGGTGAATGAGCACGAACGTGCTTCGGTCGATGCATGAGCGCCTTTTGTCGTCCGCTTCGCAGGATGAACCCATTCGACGGCGTCGGTAACCTTCGAGTCTACACGCCAGAGGGGGACAAGCAGGACGCACTCCCGTGAGACCTCAAACGGCCCTTTTTTGTGTGTCTACAGAAGTTCTCTCTCGACCTTCAACTGCATCGACAGTGTTCACCGAAAGCTCGCATTCCGGCGCAATTTCTCGGATCAACTTTGCCAGTTTTCCGTTTCGCTTTGCAACTTCGGCCTTACTCGTTCCACCGGGCATTCCATCTTCTGCTTCGACGGCTTTCAAGGCGCGGGATGCGGTGAGTGTAGGGCACGGAGTTGCAGCACGGCCAGAGCTCTGCTCATCAAGTAGCTCCTTCGCCACGAAAAACGGACCCGGCACACGACGGAGGCGCCGAGTCAGGCTTCGGACTGAAGCATTCATTCTTCCGTCACGTTGGGTTGCCAGCAGCGTCGCGCCGAAACGAAACTTCAGGGTTAGCCGTCATGTCGCCACCGAGGGCGGAAAGCGATTTCCTATCAGTTATCTGGTTTCGCTTTCGCGCGTTTCTCGATGACAGTGGCAATATCCGTCCAGACTTGGTCCCGGGCGCCGGTTGCTTTCGAGAACTGAATTACGGCTTTGTTATCCCTTGGCAAGGCTTGAAGGTCTTTCAGCGCGGGTTCGCTTTGCCAGGTGCAAGGACGCACGACGATTGGAATCACGCGCAGTTGCATTTCCTGGCGACGTTGCAACAGCTTGGGCTGTTCTTCCTCTTGGATGAAACGAGACGCGAGGTAATCTACGCTGACCAGCAACAAAGCAAGGTCACAATCGTTCATCGCGTCCTGGATGGACTTGTTCCATTCATCGCCCGCTTCGATGCGGCGGTCTTGCCACGCGTCAACAATCCCGCGACGTTGCAGCCCAGCCAGCATCGTGACCAGTTCATCCTTGAACGTTTCATCCTTGTGCGAGTAGCTGATGAATATCTTAAGTGGCGAAGTCACGTTACCGCCTTTCTTTCGCGCCAGCGTTTGCTCCCACTGTGCGTGCAATGCTTGCCGCAAGCGGAGGTGCGAAGCCAGCGTGTGTGAGCGGGATGGCATATAGGTTCAGCACCAGATCGAATAGGCTCACTGGGTAGTGCGTCTCGTCGCAGAAGCTGCCGAGCTTGCAATCCTTGAATTCGTGCGGCCCAGCCTGACCCGTTAACGCGAGCGAGATCAGTGGAGTTTCTTGTCCAACCGCGCACGGATGAGTGGCTCGTCGGCGGCGAGGAGGGGAGTGCTGAAATGCTTTCTGATAGGCGGGCGTGTCCAGCAGAACGACGAAATCATCGGGCTGAACCTGCGCGGCTTGCTCAACCACGTACACGCCCGCACCACGCAAATCGTGAATGAGTTTTTCAGCCCAGGTGGCTTGTTCGGGCAGGTGGCTGACGTAACAGCGTGGCACAGCCCAATCCCGCCGATAGCCTTTGACCTTCGTCAGTTGCACTTCGTATGCGCTGCGCAAGCGCGCCGCCGCTTCTTCACGTTGCAGCCACGGGGACGCGCTAATGCCGATGCTTTGCGGCTTGTCAAAATCGGGCAGCGTGATTTTGTCGCCACACTCGTCGCAGAACATGAACGGCTTGCGTTCGCGCACGCGTTCGATAACAGTGGCACGCTTTTGTTGATGTCCGTTGGCGCAGACGACAGGCGGGAAGCGCGTTACATCTACATCGCGCTGATAGAGGAACTGCTCGAACAATTCCTGAAACTTGGCGCGCCCGCTGGCAGGCATTTGGCGCGCCGTAATAAAGCACCAACTCAATCTCGCCCTCGCGGTCTTCAATCAGGCGGAAGCCGCAGATTTCGCCTTCGCCCATTTCGTATTGCGCCTGATTCTGCCACTGGTTGATGCGGGTGAACGAAGGCGTGTAGCCGAGCAAGACCACCAGCGAGGCGTAGAGGTTTTCGACGCGCCCGCGTACCACGTAGGAGATGTCGTCGGTTGCGGGCAGGTCGTCTTGTAAGGGGCGCTTTTGCTTGATGAGGCCGGGGAAGATGAGCAGAGTCTCGTCGCCCAGCGTCTCGCGGAAGCAGATGTTGTGCTGCAAGAAGCGCAGGATGGCGGCGTCGAGCAAAATCTGGCTTTCGGCTGGCGACAAGCCCGCGAGTTCGTCGAACGGGTATCTGCCCTGCAAGAGTTCGGTCTCGCTCACCGCGCCTAGTTCGCGCGGGTGTTTGTCGGCCAGCAGCACGATGGAGGACGCCAGCGTCACGAGCAAATCGGGCGCGAGCAGGATGTATTGCTCGCCCGCCGAACTGCGCAAGACGGCGACGTAGCCGTGCGTTTCCAGATGCCCCACCGCCGTCATCATCTCGGCGTCGGTGAAGTGCCAGTCTCGATCGGTGGCCTGTAGCTGTTCACGCAGGGCGAGCGGGCTGACCAGCACGCCTTTGCGGTCGGGCTTTTCTTTGAGCGCCAGCACGTAGTCTTTGATGCGCTTGAAGGTGACGGTGGTGACTGTTGCCGTCATCTCCTCCCACGGAATCTGCGCCTTGAGCGTTTCCAGCAAGCGCGTCCAGCCCTTCGCCGCTCTTGGCGCTGGTGCTGATGTAGCCGCCGCGGATGCCGTAGCGCTGGCAGAACTGCTCCAGTTCCTGTTGCGAAAGGGCGGGCGCGCCGCGGTCCACCCGCGCGCCGACCAGCACGGCGGGGGGCAGTTGCCCCTTGCCCTTGAGTTGCTCCAGCCAGAACTGCACGCCCTTGAGCGGGTCTTGCCGATTGCTGGGATCGAACAGCACCAGCGCGGCGGCGACGTTCTCCAGAAAGATGGAGTGAATTTGCCGATAGACGTGCTGACCTGCCAAATCCCACAGCACGGCTTCGCACTCGGTGCCGTCTACGCGCTTCAGTCCGAGTTGCGGGATAGCCCAGAACTGCTGGCCGTGCGTGGAAGCGTGCTCCTTGAACTCGCCGTGCGCCAGCCGCCAGCCCAGCCCCGTTTTGCCCACGCCCGAATCGCCGACCAGCACAATCTTGGCCGTCACATAGTGGAGGGAACGTTGCAGTCCACGTTTGTGCAGAATCACATCGAGGTCGAGATCCCAGATCCGCCGACGAGCTGGCTTTCTCCAAAGGTGGCAAGCACGTTACTGCGCTTGGGATGAAAGCGTGGAGTTGCGCCGACGTAAGTCGAGCCTTTGCCATCGAAGAGGACAGAGAACTCCTGCCATGTCCTGGTATCCCAGAGCCGGACCGCCTCTTCATGGCCCTTCGATACGAGCAGCTTTCCATCGGGAGAGAACGCCACACCCGTGATGCTTTGGGTGTGCCCCTCCAGGGTTCGTTCCAGGCGGTGGCTCCTGAGGTTGTATACGAAGAGACGGTTGTCATCAGAACCGGCAGCGAGGTATTTGCCTTGCCGCGAAACTCCGAGCGTGCGTATTTCCTTATCCAACCAGTCCTTGTTTACCGGATCATGCTCCCGCAGGGTTGTTACGTTGGATCCGGACGTCACATCGAGCACCTGTATCGCGTCGCCGGCGGTGACAATCACAGAGCGTCCATCGGGAGTCCCGGCTGCGAAGGGGTCTGAGCCGTAATCCGATAGCGCCCCCGACCGCCATACCTCCTCGCCGGCAAGATTCAGGAGACAAACAGACGGCCTGGACGCAGACGTGGCCTTGGCCTCTCGGAGCGCAGTCGTCAGTATCTGGTCTCGGCCGGATATTGGAGCAACCAAAGGTCCGTAGCCTTCGATGGTGCGGACGAGTGTGCCTTCGATAACATCCCACACCCGCAGGCAGTCCCGGGAACCAGAGACCAGTGATCGTCCATCCGACATCGCGCCAACGTGAAATATGAACTTTTGATGCTCCTTCTTTTCGGCATGTCTCAAAAGATGGATCTGCTTACCGGTTTTCGGGTCCCATATCCTGACGGTCCCGTCATCCGCAGCAGAAGCGAGCCAACTGCGTCGGGCGACTACGCGATGTTGTTGATTTTGACCGTGTGTCCGCGCAAGGTATGGCGCAGCTTCCAGCCAACCGGAATTCCCGCCTCAGTGCTCTTTTTTCTGGGCATGAAGACTAACTCCAATCGGGGACCTTGAGCAATCTCAACAAGACGCCCAACGGCGTGATCCGCTTCAAGGCCTGCTCCGTCGGGTTGGGGCCGAGCAGGCCTAGCATCTCGACCAGCTTCACCGCCGCCTGCACGTAGCCGATGATGCGCGCAAGCGATCCGATCAGCGAGGAAGATGTCGGGACGACGGGAAAAGCTGGTCGTTCATTCCGAGGAGGTCCTGCACCGCATTCAGGACGCCCGCGCCTCCCGAGCGCACATCGAAGAGCTGCTTCCCGTTGAGCAAGCCCTTCAGTCGATCGGGGAGGTTCAGCGAGAGCCACCGGCAGCAGCGCCGTGATGGCGTCTTCGGGCTTCTTCGTCGCGAAGATGCCGTCCGGGCGCAGGTAGAAGCCTGGCGCCAGTTCCAGCAAGACCGGATTGACGGTGTTTGCCATGCTGGATTCTCCTACGGAGCCGGTGGGTAAATGATGTGCGCTCTCATTTCCCCGAACTTCAGCTTCGGATTCCGAGGCCGGAGTCTATCTGAGCCGCCGAACAAGTGATTCTGTCTTTTTCGGATATCATGCCCAAGCGGAGTTATTCGCTAGCGAAAGGGAACAGCAATGTTTTCTGGAGGCGAAACCTCAATGTCAAGCGCGAAATGAGTGAATCCTTCGGCGCCAAATAGAGACCACTCATGCTGCAAGTTCCCCGTGATATACAGGTTGCGTTCGACCGGAAGATTAAGGAAACCGCTGGTGAGACGCGAGGACGCCGACCTGCCAGAAGTGGCTGATGTCTTATCTGGATTTCTGCTCGAAATACCGCCCCCCTGATTCCAAGGGAAGTCTCCCCCAATTTTTGTCGAAGCTCACTTCGAAAAACCAAATCGGCGGAGCGACAGACGTAAGCGGCTCGGTCCCTTGGGGTTCTACTATGATCTGGTTGCAAAACAGCCGCGAGAGCCGGAACTGCGGGTGGGCAGCCCGTAGTCCGAGAGGAGGCTGGGCAATACAGCCCGCCGGCGCGAAGCACGCAGGGTCATTCCCGGAACGTGGATGAGATCGAGACGCCGAGGGGGCGACGCCCGATCCGAAGAGTATCACAGGCCGGCAGCCAAGCCCTCATCGAGTGCCCGCAGGGGCGTGGGAAGCACAAAGGAGGCCCAGGACGAGTGTCGAGCAATGGTAATCCGATGCATCGCGGCCACGTCTTCTGCTTCCTTGGACGCCTGCGTGGGTAGACGCGCTTCGTGGGTGCTGAGTCATTTGGAACCCCCGTATCATCTCGTTGCGTTGCTGCTTTACGGCTGCGGGTTGCGGCTTTCGGAATGCCTGGAACTCTGCGTCCAACGCTTCAATCTCGAGGCCATGCTATTGACGGTGCACGACGGCAAAGGCCAGAAGGACCGCACGGTTTCCGCTGCCACGACGCGCTTTGCCGGGAATTCGCGATCAGTTGGATGCCGTTCGCCGGCTGCGTCAGGAGGACTTGGCCTCCGGCTATACAGGTGTGTTTCTTCTCCGGCAACTGAAAAGGAAATACAAGAACGCCGCGAAGCAAATTATCTGGCAGTGGTTTTTCCCCGGCAGCGCGATTGACGCTGCTGCCAGCTTTGGAGGCCATTCATATGAGGAAGCAGAAAGCTACGAAATGAACGGTCGGTCGTTGATAGAAAAACTCTATAAACAATTCGCCGTTCTTTGGACCTGCTGTGTGAGGGAGCGCCATTCGCCAATCGGGCGGCCACCCTTGCATGGAGGCCGCCGCAAATGTCACCGCAATTCGATGCCCTGTGGGGCCTGGACCGCTTCTTCACCTACGCGAAGAGCAAGCCCGGTGTTTGGTTCGCCCGAAAAGACGAGATCGCCGACTGGGCAATGAAGACCCGCAGCCAGACCCCATATCTCGATCGCGGTCCGGTAGGCAAGACCGGACTGTCCGGCCGAGCGGAGTAAATGCCTCACCGGCCCCCAGCGCCTGGATAACGACGACCGTAGGAATGGAGCCGGGGTGCCGCCTTGGCCGGCGGGGGCAACGCGGATGGCGAACGGGCCTGGATCGAACAGGGAATAAGAGACTTTCGCGCAACGAGGTACGGTGATGGACAGGGAATAAGAGACTTTCGCGCAACAGGTACGGTGATGGCCCTGCCGGGTGCCCTTGTACTCAAGGCTCAAGCTTTGCATCTAGCGGATCGGCTTCTGAAGCTCTTGAGGCAATCGACCAGGGCGGAAGCGATTGCTGAAAGATTTGAGCATGGTTCTTTCAGCGCCGAACTGCACCGGCTGCGCGGAGTGTTTCTGGCGGCTATGGGCGCTGAGGAGTCCCAAATTGAGACTTCGTTCGCCGCAACTATTAGAATCGCACATGAGCAGAAGTCGGTCTCGCTAGAGAGAGGCGCCCGCGCAACCTACGCAGAATATTCCAGACAAAAAGCAAGCGGTGCAGGAGGACGTGGGTTCCCGAGGAATGGATGGCTTCGCAGTGTCTATTCACGGGCAGAGTGACGTGTCTCGGTGGCGACACGGGCGAGATCACAGCAGAGCTGACATACGGAACTGTCAGCAAGACGGAGCCCGCGAAAGTGTGGAGCGATCCAACTTTAGACCCCCTCACTGATCTGCGAGGCGCATTGCGTCTCGTGTCGGGCAGCTGGTGCAGAAACCCCGCGTCAGCACTCGGACCGGCCATCCCTCTGCGTCCTCGGACTTCCCGCGAGCCGAACTTCGAAAGCGCGTTCTCATTCCGCTCCGTACGTGCGATCATACAACTCTGAAAGCATGCTGCAGAAACCCTGCGTCATCACTCGAACCGGCCATCCCTCTGCGTCCTCGCAGTAAATTCGATACTCCTTATCGCCTTCGATCCGCGTGAGGGTGCCATCGACGAGTTCTTTATAGACTCCGAAACGCTTTAGCGCCTCGAATTCGCCCCGGCTCACTCCCTTTGCCTCGAAGTGCTTGCCCTCAAGGCCTAAGCGTTTTAGCACCTCTACGCACTCGTCATCCTCGTTATCCATAAGCTTCTTCTCCCATCGGCAGCGCCTGGTTGCTTGACTGCCGGACCATCACATAAACAAGGCTTCCCTCTCTGCGCTCCAAGTCTCCGTTGTCACGCTGGTGATAGCCTGGACGGCCAATGAGGGCATCGAAATTCCCTGCCGGCAGCACAATCACCCTTTCGGCAGAAGCCTTACCGCTTTGATTTACCACGGCGATCTGATTCATCACCTCGGGGCGCGCAAACCGAGACGGATGGAGGCGTTCTAGTGCCCAAGCTGTCCCTTGCCACCCCTGCTCTCCTGCCTCGATGCGCTCCAGCCGCAGTAAGCAGCCGTTGCGCGTGGCCCTTTTTATCGCTCCGGAAAACTCGGGATTGCCTTTGCGCCACTCGGTCATGCAATCGCAGGAAATGTCTGCAAGCAGCCGCCGCCTCCTCGTCGGTTAACCCGCTGCGATGTGCTTCCGCGATCGTGGCCGCACTTCCGGTGTGCGCTTGGTAGGCCGTCCTTCGCCCACACGCCCGCGTTTGCTCGCTTTACGTTCCATGTTCTTTTTCTGCCTCGTTTTTCTACCTTCTGGCGTTTTTCCGTCTCTCCGCCATACGCCCATCAAGGATGCAACAACGCCACAACCCTTTATTGATGCGGGTTCCCGGCCATTTCTGAGGACGCAACAGAAGGTGGTTGTTGCGTCATTAGAATCGCCCGCGGAGCCTTTATTGATGCGGGTTGTGGCGTTGTGGCGACTTTGTGGGGACTTTCCGGAGGGAGATAGCGAGAGAAGGCATCCTCGAAGGTGTTCCGCTTATAGCCCTTCGGTGTGCTTCCATCTATCTCTCGAATCGTCTCCGGGATGACTTCGAATGGCTTCAACAGCCGCGCCAGTTTCGCTGCCGGCCCGCGTGTGTTGTCCTTTAAAACGTCTGCCTCCCACAACGCCGCCCAAGGCTGATCGCCATCGCGGTTGATCAACTCTTTGAGCAGGTCTTTCGTAGAAATCCGGTCTGTGCCTCGCATTTCGAAAATCTCACGAATTGCCGCCAGGAGTTTGATGCCACTATCATCGTCGAAAGCTGCGTCGCCACCGCACAATTCGAGCAGCGCCTGCGGCCGGTTTCAACGCCATTTACCGCCGGCAAGGTCAGCAATCGCAAGGAGTGGCTCACATATGTCCGCCGCTCGGTCATTAAGGCCTTCGGGCAAATTTGGGCGCGCCTCGCGCAACTTGTCGATAACGGTCTGCCTTTCACCCCAAGCCTGCAACGCGATAGCTATGGGCTTAGCCACCGTTTCGGCGTCCCGTGTGCGGAATTTCTCGACGTGTTGGTTGCGCTTTCGTCGCACCATCCTGATCGGAATAGAACGATCAGCTACCGTATCGGGGAGTTTGCCGATTCCCGCCAACGCCTTTGCGCCAAAGACTCGGAATTCTGTCAGCGTGTAATTCGGTCCCACGCAGCGCGGCACTGTTGCCCCACGTTGGAAGCCCGCATTGAGCAAGGCACGAAGGGCTTCCTTGCCGTCCTCGCCATTTTTTGGCGTGAAGATCGCATCAACTTCGTCAAGAAGCAGCGTCGGAGCATTTTTCTCAATCTTACGAAAGAGCACGGCCTCCGTAACGGACACGACCAGCCAAGGGTTGGCACACAGCAGCTTCAAGCAATCGAAGACCCGGCTTTTGCCGCAGCGTTTGACCGGCGAAGAGATGTAGAGATATGGCGTGTAATCGAAGGCTTTAGTTACCCAGGTGTGCACAATCCAGAGAGCAATGGCATTCGCTTGAGCTTCGCTTGAGAACACAACGTAGCGACACAAGAACCCCTTTACGTCTTCCAATGTCTCCGGCAACTCCATTCGCGGAGATTTGGGTTCCGTTTCCACTTCGGGAATGTCCTGCCAACGGCGTGCCAGTATCATTTCACTACCGTCCGCCAGTTTCATTTCACGACCCCAGGGTTGAAGAAATAGACGATCTGGCCGGTTGCCGCTCTCGCGCGTGCCGTCCGGCATCCGCACGAACTGCGAGCGCGTCCACGTCGCCCTGTCCGCGCCGAGGGTGACGGCGCAGCGCATAAACCCGCGCAGCGTGTTCTCGGATTGACCAGCGCAGAAGAACCAGGCATGCAACGATCTGCTCCCGCTGTGCACAGCCAGCGCCAGCGGCGCGTGTTTCGCAAGGTGCGCGAGAATCGCCGCCTGCTCATCAACTGTCCCGCGATCTTGCTCGATCACGAGGAAGCGGCGCGGCCCGTGTTTTCGAGCGAATGCTCGGACTCTTTGCCGTCCTGAGTGTATCCTGTCCGCGCCGTCATTGGCGAGGGGACGATAAATTGCATGTCGCCCAGCCTGCCGCGCCATTCCTCACGCGGGAGCGTTGCAAACTCGAAGTTGCTCTTCCCGCAGCACAGGAGTGGATTGCCCGGAAAAAGCGCGTCAATGATCTCCTCACTGTGAGAAAGATTATCCTCGAATCTGATGGGCGAGATCTCCCAGAGATCAACAAGCTCCACGCCTATTGCGGCGATAACGGCCTCGCGCTGTTCCCAGTTCGGCAACGGCCAGGATGGTGTTGCATGCTCGGCGTTTCTTTCGCCCGGCTTCCACGCTGCCGCTTTCGAATTCTCCACGGCGCGGCGTATCTCCTTCTCCGTGACAACCCGACCACATCCGCCGGTTACCGCTTGCAGCACGTCGGCAATCTCACTGTCGCTCCGATAAGAATGACAGGACACGCGCAACGCGGTAGAGGTATAGATTGACCCCTTCGCCGGCTCGTGCCGGGGATGCTAGCATGTCACGAATGAACTGTGGAAGTTCTTTCGCCGTCTTCATGTTAGCCTTCCGATTACGCGACCTCGTATCTCTTGAGGAACTCGATGAGCTGATCGCGCCGAAATCGCACGGCTCCGCTCGGAAGCTTGCGAAAATGGAATGCGCCCCCGGCGGATCCACATCGTCAAGAGTTCGCGGTTTGACTTTGAGAAATTGGCAGTTTCGACTTTGGTTAAGATCGCGCTGTCATCAGAAGATAACGGATTACACATGCGCGGAACGTGCACCCGTTTCGCTGAGAACAATGGCCGGCTTTCCTGGAAAAGTCCGAATTTTTGTCGAAAAAATTGAAGCTTCGCAGAGACACCGCTGTGCGGGGCTGTCAGTCCACCAAACCGAGCCGCCTCAAAGCTCGCTCGAACGCGTTGGGGCTGATCTTCCTTCCTTCTAACTCGGAAAGCTCAACTGATGCCGTGTCGGCAGACAGCCCTCGTAGCGGTTTTTCCAGCTTTTGGCTTCGGAAGTAGTTCTCCGCGATCACACGATCCAAGTCGAACAGCTTGGTTTCTTTAACATCCTTGATGTCGCCGTAGTCGATGCGTTTCCTGGCGAGGTCGATCTGGGATTGAGCTGCGCCTCACGCTTTGCGACTTCGCGCCATCTTGTGGGGTCCTTGTTCGCCAGCTTGGCGAATGACAGATGCAGCTTTTTTGAACGAAGGCCCCGCTGGATGATTGCCGCTTCCAAGATCTCATCCACACTGGGCGCGTCCGTGGCGAAGCCAAGTTCCCTTGCCGATGGCCTTGTAGACGGATGTTTAGGCTCACCTGTGCCGCATTCCTGATATTCGAGCCCCTTAAGGTCTTCAAGTTCGCCTTCGATCTCCTTCCGGCGTGCATCAGTGCACCCTTTTCGATTGGCTTCCCTGGCAAGCTTTTGCCGCTCGGTTCGGATGGCTCGAAGAATAGTCGCGCTGGTAAGAGGGATCATCCGGGTTTGCGTCACCCTTGACTCGCAACACCAAGGGTGTCGGTTTATCGTCCTTTTTCACGCTCTGATTGGAAGGAGCTTTTTCTTCGGGTGCGCTCACGACGCCAGCCTCACCACGTTGCAAGCCTCGGAGGTTGCGGGCACTATGCCGAACCAATCCGCTGCCTCCGCTTCGGTGGCCAATTCCCGGTAATGGCGGAAAATCATCGTCGCTGAATTGCCTGCTTCGAGCGCCACTGCCGCCACATCCTTAGTCGCCGCCAACCGGTAGGTGATAAACGAGTGCCGCATGCCGTTGGCCTTCCATTCGACTTTCGCCTTGGCCGCCGCATCGCGCATAGCCTCGAAGAGAAACGGTTTCGAATGCGGCCAGACCCTTTCGCCAACTCGCGGCGCATCAGCCAGCCATTGCGCGAGATTCGGCGAGATGGGAATGAGTCTCCGCTGTGCCGTCTTGGCTTTGCCCGCTGTGATTTCAATGAAGCCCTTGCGCCGTTCCAAGTCCGTCCACGTAAGCCGGAGTAATTCCTCGGAGCGCACGCCCGCAAAGGCTTGCAGCGCGATACAGGTTGCCGCCTTCGGTGTCGCCGCATGTAGAATCTTTCGAAGCTCCCGTGGCGTGAAAACCTCGATGTCAACCGGCGCTTCCTTTCGCTTGCCAATGCCTTCGAGTAAGTTTGCTTCCCGCGATAGCCATCCACGGTTTTGACAGAAGTTGAAGAACGTTTGCAGCGCCCTTCGGTGGTTGTTGAAGCTCCGTGCGCCAAACTTCAACTCCCCCAGGAAATCCCGCACGTCCGCCGGCGCAAGTTGTCGAACTTCGACGTTGAAGGCGTGAGAGAAATCACCCAGCCGGTATCGTAGGTCATCGAGATAGAGCTCAGACCGGCCCTCGGCTCGCTTTTCTGCTTTAAATTCCTCAACCGCATCGGCGACGAGTTTGCCTTCCAAGCCACGTCGATGATGACGGATGAAGAATCGTGCGGCATCTGCCACCGAATAGCCGTCCAGGATCTTCCTAGCCCCGGCATAATCGATCACCGCTGCATCCAGCGGAATCCCGAGATCTTTTATCGCGTCAAGGGCCCGCCCGTAGGCGAGCCGATCCTTGCCCGTGAGCTGAACCGCTTCGACGTCTCCTCGGGCCAATTGCGCTGCTTTGGCTTGTGCTTCGGTCTTTGCCTTATCCAGATCCCGGAAATTCAGCCGCTGACGCTTGCCGCCAAGATGGTAAACGACCCGAAAATAATCGCCCGACGGCTTTGAGTCTCGATAGATTTTCACGACGGTCGAACCCGCCTTCACCGTGAGGGGAAAGGAACTGGTCTTGGTGCTCATTTCGGACGATTTGGGACGCGGAACTGCGTGAATAGTGTCCGAAAACTGTCCGATATCGCAAGTTATTTTCTTGCTCAAATCAGTAAGCTATTCCTATTTAACAGAATAAAGAAGCGACCCTAACGGGATTCGAACCCGTGTTACCGCCGTGAAAGGGCGGTGTCCTAGGCCACTGGACGATAGGGTCTCATTAAAGGGCCGGAAAAGATGGGTGCAACGCTCTCTCGCGGCAAGGGGAATCCTACCCGGTTCCACCGCCCCGAAAAGCACAATCGCTGCAGGCTAGTCGCCCATTCTCCCCTACTCCAAGGTGTCTTGGCCAGTGAGAGACGACATGCGGCGCGCAAAGCGATCGAGCGTTGCTCGCAATTTGCTTTCAAACAGCGTATTCCTATTGTTCCGCCAAGTTTGCCTTTCATGAGCCTTTATTTGCCAGTCCGCCCGCGGCGTCTGCGCCAGTCGAACGCAATCCGCCAACTGGTCGCGGAGACGCGCCTGCTCCCCGGTGATTTGGTTTACCCGCTCTTCGTTCACGATGAAACGGAGAGCGCCGAGGTCCCCTCCATGCCCGGCGTGTTCCGGCACTCCGTCGATTCTCTGGTTCGAGAGTGCGATGAAGCGCTGGCAGCCGGGATCCTGGCGGTCGCGATTTTCCCGGCAATCAAGCCAAGTTTGAAAAATGCGCGTGGAACCCATGGTCTCAAGGACGACAATCTGCTCTTTCGGGCGGTGCGCCGAGTCAAGCGCGCCCTGCCGGATTTGATGGTGGTCACCGACGTCGCCCTAGACCCTTACACGACGCATGGACACGACGGCGTTCTCGTCGCCGACGGCACGGTCGACAATGACGAGACGGTGGCGATCCTCCGCAAACTCGCGGTCAAGGAAGCTCATGCTGGAGCCGATATCGTCGCGCCATCCGACATGATGGACGGCCGGGTGGCCGCGATACGGGAGGCTCTGGACGAAAACGGGTTCCAGAATACGATAATTCTATCCTACGCGGCGAAATATGCGTCGGCATATTACGGCCCCTTCCGAGACGCCGTCGGCAGCAAGATCGGCACCGATTCGATTAGCAAGGCCACGTATCAAATGGATCCCTCGAATGTCCGGGAAGCCCTTCGCGAAATCGCCCTCGATGCCGAGGAGGGGGCCGATATCCTGATGGTGAAACCTGCCGGTCCCTATCTTGACGTTATCCGAGCGGTCAAGGAGTCTACGAACCTGCCGGTCGCCGCCTATCAAGTCAGCGGAGAGTACGCCCAAATCCACGCGGCGGCGCGGGCTGGATGGCTCGACTACGAACGAACGCGCGGAGAATCCCTGCTTTCGATCAAACGTGCCGGGGCCGATCTTATTCTTACCTATTTTGCAAAAGAAGTCGCGGCCGATTTATGAGAGCAGATTCATCAAGCTGCTTAAAAATAGAATTTTAAGGAATAAATTACTATTAGTGTATAATAATATATTTGCGACTCAGGTATATTTGACAACCTCCTCGATGGTCGTAATTCCGTCATAAATCGATCGAAGGCCGTCCTCGCGAAGGGTGGTCATGCCGAGTTCTATCGCTTTTTGCCGGATGAGAACCGTAGGGGCTCGATTGTTGATCAAGTCACGCAAAGGGTCAGTGATTTTCAAGAGTTCGTAGATTCCTTTGCGTCCCTTATAGCCCGTATGGTTGCACGCGTCGCACCCCTTCCCGTAATAGAAGTTCTTGTCGCCAATGTCGTGCGGTGTGAGCCCAAGAGAACGAAGGACCGACTCCGTGGGCTCGTAGGGCGCGCGGCACTCAGGGCAGATTTTCCGAATGAGACGTTGAGCGAGCACGCACTCCAGGGAAGCCGAAATCAAAAATGGCTCGACGCCCATATCGACCAAGCGGGTCACAGCGCCGGTCGAGTCGTTTGTGTGCAGGGTGGTGAAAACGAGATGCCCGGTGAGTGAGGCCTGGATGGCGATCTGGGCGGTCTCAGTATCGCGCGTTTCTCCCACTAGAATGCGGTCCGGATCTTGGCGAAGAAAGGCACGCAATAAGCGGGAAAAACTCAATCCAATCGCTTCGTTTACAGGAACTTGAATAATTCCATCAATTTCGTATTCCACCGGATCCTCGGCGCTGAGAAGTTTGGAATCGATCGTGTTGATTTTTCGCAGGCAGGAATAGAGCGTGGTGGTCTTTCCGGAGCCGGTGGGTCCGGTCACGATGAAGATTCCGTTCGGCTTTTCGATGACCTCGAGAATGTAGTCGTAGATGTCGTCGGGCATGCCGAGATTCTCGAGTTCCAGGTTGGCGCTGGATCGGTCCAGGACACGAAGGACGACGCTTTCGCCAAAAGCCGTCGGAAGCGTTGATACGCGGAGGTCGATCGGGTTTCCGTTGACGACGCGAAGGATCCGACCATCCTGCGGCAAGCGACGCTCGGCGATGTTCAAATTGGCGATCACTTTGACCCGCGAAATGACGGGGAGGGCGAGGTGACGCGGCGGCGGGTCCATTTCGTAAAGGGCACCGTCGACCCGATAGCGGATTTTGAATTCGTTTTCGAACGGTTCGAAGTGGATGTCGCTGGCGCGCGCGGAGACAGCTTTGTCCAGGATGAGGTCGACGAAGCGAATGATCGGGGCGGCGTTGGCTTCCTGAGCGGCCGCCTGCGCGTTGAAGTCGTCCTCGCCGACCTCGTCGAGCGTGATCTCGGTGTTTTCCCCCAATTGGGCAAGCACGTCCTCGATGGTGGACGTTTCGGCCCCATAGTGCTGCAAGATCAGCTCGCGGACCCTTGCGGACGGGGCGACAACGACCTGGATTTCCCGTCCGAGAGCGAAACGAAGATCCTCGGCAGTTTGAGGATTTAAGGGATCGACCAGGGCCACGTAGATGGTGTTTTCGGCGTGCCCGACTGGAAGAGCGCCATGAAGCCGGGCCAAGCCCCCGGGGAGAAGGTGGAGGGTGTGGGAAGAGCCGTCGAATGCTGAGAGGTCCACAATCTCCGTTCCCATGGACTCCGCGACGAGGGCGAAGAACTGGTCTTCGGTGACGACTTCGTGTTCCCTGATCACGTCCTCGATCGATTTGCCGGTGGTGATGGACTCCTGCGTGAAGGCATGGCCCTGATCTTCGCTGATCCAGCCCGCCTCCACGAACATGTCAGTTACTTGCTTTGGATCCATGGCTAATCAATGTCGGACATGGTGGTGGTGATCACTTCTTCTGCCGTGGTCAGGCCGGCAAGCACCTTGCGAACTCCGTCCTCCCGCAGGGTGCGCATGCCGAGCTCGCGAGCTCGAGCGCGAAGCTGCATCGTGGAGGCGCCATTGATGATCATGTGGCGCACTTCGTCGTCGATGTTGAAGAGCTCGAAAATACCCAACCGGCCCTTGAAACCCTTGCCGCGACAATTCTCGCAGCCGTGAGCCTTTTTGACAGAGCCCTCGGAGATCTGATTTTGCTCGATGCGCAACGCTTTCGCTTCGTAGGGGGTGAGTTCGCCCGGCTCTTTGCATTTTGAGCAGAGCCGCCGGACGAGCCGTTGTGCGAGCACCGCGCGGACGGAACTCGAAACCAGGAATGGCTTGATCCCGATATCGATCAGGCGCGCGATGGCGCCGGGAGCGTCGTTCGTGTGCAGGGTGGAAAGTACGAGATGGCCGGTCAGGCTTGCGTTGATGGCGATGCTGGCCGTTTCCAAATCGCGGATCTCGCCGATCATGATGATGTTCGGAGCCTGCCGGAGCATGGAGCGCAAGGCGGCCGGAAAGGTCATCCCGATGCTGGAATTCACCGGAACCTGGTTGATGCCGCTCAACTGGTACTCCACAGGGTCCTCGACCGTGATGATCTTTCGATCGGGCTTGTTCATGTAGTGCAGGGCGCTGTAGAGAGTCGTCGTCTTGCCAGATCCGGTCGGCCCAGTGACCAGGATGATTCCGTCCGGCATGTTGATGAGCCTTTCGAACTTCACCTGATCGTCAGAAAGAAAGCCCAGATCGGCCAGTCCCATCGCCAACGAAGTCTTGTCCAGGATTCGCATGACGATGCTTTCGCCGTGGATGGTCGGAATGCTCGATACGCGCAGATCGATCGACTTCTTCCCAAGCTTGAGCTGGATGCGGCCATCCTGCGGGATTCGTTTTTCCGCGATACTCATCGAACCCGACATGATTTTCAGCCGGCTGGCGATGGCCGAGTGAAGCTTCTTGGGCGGGCTCGCCATCTCCTGCAGCACGCCGTCGATGCGGAAGCGGACGCGAAATTTTTTCTCCAACGGTTCCAGGTGGATGTCGCTGGCCCGGTGATTGTAAGCCTCGAGCAGGAGCATCGAGACCATCTTGATGATGGGCGCGTCTCCGGCGGCGGTCTCCTCGCCCACGCCCTCGGTCGTAAGCGAGAGCTCGCGGGACCCCTCGAGGCCCGCTTCGCCGTCCACGCCGTAGAAGTCCGCCAAGGATTTCCTGATCGAGTCCGGTGTGGCGCAAACAAATTCGATCTCGCGGTTCAGGACAAAAGAGAGGGCGTCCGCGGTTTCCATGTCCATCGGATCCCCGATCGCCACCACCAGCGTGCCATCGCGCAAGGCCACGGGAACAGCCCGGTAGCGCCTGGCAATATCGGCATCCAGCGCTTGCAACACTCCCGGCGGCGGCGCGACGGTGCCCAGGTCGATGAACTCCATGCCGTTTTGCGAGGCGAGCGTTCGCACCACATCCTCTTCGCTGATGGCCCCTTGCTCGATCAGTTCCTTGAGCACGCTTCCCGCGCCGGCTTTGGCGTGCGCCATTTCGATCTGGCTCGGGCGCAGCAATCCAACTTCCCGCAATATTTCGAGGACGTATTCTTCGTTGTGAGGCACGATGACTTTCGGAAAAACGATTGCGGAAGAGCTTGGGAGGGTCAATGGCAAGTTTCGCGTCGCGGGTGCGGCCGAGAGTAAAGGTTTGAATCTTGCCCGCCGGCAGCTAAAGAAGGGCGTGTGCCTACGAAATACCGAACCTACCTCATCTTCGGCGCTCCGGGCAGCGGGAAAGGAACCCAGGGGCGGACGCTGGGAACGATTCCGCGCTTTTTCCATTGCGCATGCGGCGAGGTTTTCCGCTCGATCGATACCCGCACCCCCCTCGGAAAGGCATTTATCGACTTTTCCAGCAAGGGCGAATTGGTTCCCGATGAGATTACCGTCGAACTCTGGCGTGTCAGCATCCAACTCTGCGTGGATTCCCATCAGTTCAAGCCGGACCTCGACTATCTTGTCCTGGACGGCATCCCGCGCAATGTTTCGCAGGCGGACTTGATGGATCCGTTTATCGACGTAAGAAAGGTTTTTCATTTGAGCTGTCCAGATCGCAGCAAAATCGTGGCGCGTTTGAAGAAGCGAGCCATCAAGGACAATCGGCTCGACGATGCGAATGAGGAGGTCATCCGGCAAAGGTTGGAAACTTACCAGCGGGAATCGAAGCCGCTCCTCGAGCATTATGGCGACGGACTGATCGTCAATATCGATGCCACTGATCCGCCAATCGTCGTCCTCAACACGATCGTTTCGCACATCGTGGACGGACGCAAGGCTGACTTCGTGGCTGAAGCGGTCGGAGGGGCGGCGGACAACTAGATGCGCCAGTTCGAAAACCTTCGCGCTTCCTCCCTCTATTGCCGAAAATGCGGCCGCGCCATGCCGGTCCGGGAGCGTCTCCTTCTGGTCCTGCCGGGGAAGGAGATCTATGATTATCTTTGCACCGGCTGCGCGGAATCGCTCGGCCAGCGGGAAGTCCAGCTGGGAGCGCGAGGCAAAGAAGGTTCCTCCGGACTGATCATCAGTTAGCAAAGGGATTAGTCGGGAGGATGCGCGTTGTTTTTCTGGGAAGCGGGGAAATAGGAATTCCTTCGTTGCGGGCTCTCGCCGCATCGAATCGTCACGATCTTTGCGCGGTCTTCACGCAACCGGACCGGCCGGCAGGACGAGAGCTTAAGTTGCGAGCGCCGCCGGTCAAACTCGCCGCCCTCGAGCTGGGCATCCGCACTTTCCAGCCGGAGAGAATCCGGGCTTCGCAGCCGGTTCACGACCTTTCGTTGTTAAAGCCGGACATAATTGTTGTGGCGGCGTTCGGGCAGATCCTCTCGAAGGAGGTTTTCTCGATGCCACCATTCGGATCGATCAACATTCATGCCTCGCTCCTGCCGCGTCATCGGGGGGCGTCGCCGATCCAAGCCGCGATCTTGAGCGGAGACACTGAGACCGGCGTTACCATCATGCAGGTCGATGCGGGCCTCGACACCGGCGATGTGCTCCTCAAGGTGGTAACACCGATTGCCTCGAACGAGACCTCCGGGAGCTTGCATGATCGGCTTGCGCAGCTCGCGCCGGAAGCGCTGCTGGCTTGTCTCGAAGACTTCGAGCGCGGCCGCGTTTCACCCCAGAAGCAAGACAATGCCCTTGCGAGCTACGCGCCGAAACTGACGCGGGCCGACGGGGAAATCGACTGGAGCAAGCCTGCCGAGGAAATCGAGCGAAGGGTGCGCGCGATGACGCCGTGGCCCGGAGCTTACACGTTTGTCGCTTCGAGGCAGCCCCGCGCCTTGTTAAAGGTTCATCGGGCGGAGCTGCGGAAGGGAATAAGCGCGCCAACGGGGACCGTGGTTGCGGCGGGCGACTCCATTCTTGTCGGGGCCGGGAAGGATGGGGTCGCTCTTAACGAGGTTCAGATCGCCGGGGGCAAGCGCCTGACGGCCGTCGACTTCTTGCGCGGTCACCCGATCGTCCCGGGCGACCGGCTTGGATGAGCATCGCGAAGATTTTCCTTTTCCATAGCGCAGTGGATAGGATTTCATGATCCGCTCAGAATCCGATGGCTACCAATCATTACAAACGTGTTGTACTCAAACTTAGCGGCGAGGCCCTGCGCGAAAAAGGCAGCCGCGATAACATCTCGCCCCAGATCGTTCAGGAACTGGCCAAGCAGATTGCCGAGGTCAAGAAGCTGGGAATCGAACTGGCGATAGTCATCGGTGGGGGCAACATCTGGCGCGGACTTACGGCGTCGCATCGCGGGATGAATCGCGCGACCGCCGACTACATGGGCATGCTGGCCACGGTGATCAACGGTCTCGCGCTCATGAGCGCCCTGGAAGATCTGGGACTGACGGTGCGTGTGCAGACGGCGATCGAAATGAACAATGTCGCGGAGCCGTTCATCCTGCGGAGAGCCAACCGGCATTTAAAAGTCGGCCATATCGTCCTCTTCGTCGCGGGAACCGGGAACCCGTTCTTCTCGACTGACACGACCGCGGCGCTGCGAGCAAACGAGATTGGCGCCGAGGTCATCCTGAAGGCCACCAAGGTGGATGGCATTTACGACAAGGATCCCGTGAAGTTTCCCGACGCGGTCAGATACGAGCATTTGACTTACAGCGAAGCGCTGGCCAAACGATTGCAAGTCATGGACTCCACGGCCTTCAGCCTTTGCATGGACAACAAGATGCCGATTATCGTCTTCGACATGACCAAGCCGGATAACATCCCCCTCGCTTTGCGTGGCGAAAAGGTTGGAACCCTGGTGTCCGAAAAACCTTGAGGGAAAGATGAGTTTGGACGAGGCACTTTTTGAGGCGGAGGAGGGGATGGAAAAGGCGGTGGATTTCATGGTTCATGAATTCGCCGCAATTCGCACCGGCAAAGCCTCGCCGGCTCTGGTGGAGAATCTTGATGTGCAAGCCTACGAGAGCTCGATGAAATTGAAGCAGCTTGCGCTGATCACCGCACCGGAACCGCGCCTCCTGGTGATTCAGCCTTTCGACGCATCGACGGTGAAGGATATCGAACGGGCCATCAAGGAGTCCAAGCTTGGCATCATGCCCGCGGTGGACGGCAAGCTGATCCGCATTCCGATTCCGGAACTCTCCGAAGAACGCCGCCGGGACCTGACAAAAACGGTCAAGCATCTCGCTGAAGAGTGCCGGGTGCGCGTGAGGGCCTGCCGTCGCGACGCCATTGATGCCGCCAAGAAATTGCAGAAAGCGGGGGAGCTGACCGAGGACGAATTGCGCGACGCGGAAGCCGAAGTTCAGAAACTGACTGACAAATATGTCGCCGCGGTGGAGAAGAACGTTGAATTGAAGGAGGCGGAGTTGCTGAAAATCTGATGAATGGCTGCCTTATCCCGCGCGATCGGCAGTTGGCCGATCGCGCCTTGAAAATCGTCGGTCTGCTTTCTCTGCTTTTGGCGACGAGCGTTTCCGCGGTCGTCGTTCGACCGGCGCCCAACTTCAACTGGATCGACTCCACGGGCCGCCAAAGAGGACTCTCCGCGCTGAAAGGCCAGCCGGTCGTCCTGCTCATTGCGCCTGCGCCGCACAACCGGGCGTTCCGCGCCCAGCTCGGTCAGTTGCGGAAGATGTATGAACGCTACGCCGCCCATAAGGTCGTCTTCCTGGCGGCTTTCACGCAGGAGGGAGGACGCATCCGATCGAATATTCCCTTCGCCCTGGCCTCGGACGGACCGCGCGTGGGTTACGACTACGAAGGCGGGGAGCGGTTTACGATCGCTTTTATCGGCCGAGACGGCAATCTTGACTACGTGACGAACAAAGTCGTCCCGGCGCAACGGGCCTTCGACATTATTGGAAACTCGTTTGTTCCGCAGCGCGATTTGCGGAGACCTTGAACGGTTCATTTGGTTGCCCGTTTGGCCTCGATGATGTCCACCCAGATCGGAAGAGCTAATTCTCCTCCCGTCCCGCCGGGCATGATCTTTTTCGGCCGATCGAAGCCGACCCAGACCCCGCATACCAGCTGATCGTCGAATCCGACGAACCACGCGTCTTGGTAGTCGTCGGTGGTCCCTGTTTTTCCCGCGGCTGTGTGATGCAATCCCAGTTGTCGCGCCCGGGATCCCGTGCCCCGGCTGAGGACCTCCTGCATCAGGGAAGCGGTTAACTTGGTGGCTTTGGGGTCGAGGATGTCGAGCTTGCCACGCGTTGCTTTGTAAATCGTCTGCCCGTCCGGATCGGCGATGTGCTCGATAAGATATGGCTGCAGTTTCACCCCGCCGTTGGCGAAAACTGTGTAGGACGCGGTCAAATCCTTCAGATTGGATTCGAAGGCTCCGAGACACAGGGAAGGGAAGCGCGGCGGGTTTTGTGAAATTCCGGCCCGCGCGATGATTTCGCGGATCGGGTCGAGCCCCGTCCAGAGGCCGATCCGCACGCTCATGGTGTTGCGCGAAAGCACGAGGCCCTCGCGCGCGGGAAGTTCCCCGCGGTACGTGTTATCAGAGTTCGACGGATCGTAGCGGCCGTAGGCGGGGGGAAGTTCCTCGGGGCGCAGCCGGTTGTCGTCCACCACGTCATCCGGTTGCAAGCCGGCCTCAAAGGCCTTTGCATACACGAACGGCTTGACGGAGGAGCCAATCTGGCGGCGGCCCAGCAGGGCCCGGTTGAATTTGCTGCGTTCGTAGTCCCGGCCGCCCGCAACCGCCCTGATCCCGCCGGTATGGCTGTCGATGGCAATCGCCGCGCCTTCGAGGTAAGGGGTAAATTCCTGCGCGGCGAGGTCGGCCGTGGAATAAACCTTCATCGGCCGGTGCGGAAAACCGGGCAGCGATTCAATTTGGGTCAACCGGTCCCGAAGGCTTTCTTCTGCCACGCCCTGCAACTCGCCGTCAATCGTTGTGTAGATCTTCAGACCCCCGTTGTCGAAACGATCGCGGTCAATCACGAGCTCAAGTTCGCGGAGGATCGCGTCCATCGCCCAGTTATCCTGCGGTGAGGCAGGTCGTTTTGGGGCGATCTTTGGAACAGAGGTCGCCGCGGCAGCCATCTGCTGCTCCGTGATGAAGTCGAGTTTGTGCATCCTGGCCAAGACCGCGTTTCGCTCGCGAACGGCTTTTTTAAGGTTGTTAAACGGCGAAAAGCGATTCGGGCTTCGGATGAGGCCGGCGAGCATGGCGGCTTCCGGAAGATTCAGGAGCGATGCGGGCTTCCCAAAGTACGCCTGGCTAGCCGTTTCGACGCCGTAATAGCCGCTTCCGAAATAGATCCGATTCATGTAAGCTTCCAGGATCTCCTCCTTCGTCAGTTCCGTCTCGATCCGATAGGCAAGCGCGGCTTCGATCATCTTCCGGACGATGTTCTTCCCGCCCAAGGGAAAACTGTTGCGAGCGAGTTGCTGAGTGAGAGTGCTCGCTCCTTCTCGGAAACCGCCGGCCACAAAGTTGCGCACCACCGCCCGCGCGATCCCAACGGGATCGATGCCGTGATGATAGTAAAAACGCGTGTCTTCGCGCGCGAGCAGCGCGTTGACAAAGTGATTCGAGATCTTGTCAAACGGCACAACCACCCGGTTCTCGCCCGAAAGGCGGCTGTAGAATCTCCCGTCTTTGTCGTAGACGGACGACCGCTGCGGCATGTCGCTGATCGTCTTCAGGTCGAAGGTCAGCGACCAGGCGTAGAAAAGAAGCGCGATGACGATCCAGAGCAAAACGGTCAGCACCGCCGCCTTGATCAAAAAACGAGTCAGCGACGCTTTAAGGCTGCGGCGACGGAAACGCGAGGGAGGATGTCTTTTTTGCCGGGCGCTGACTCTGGACACTTGCTTTGAGGTGGCGGTGACGCCTTTATGGAGATACGTTGAAAATCCAAATTCTCACCATTTTTCCTCGCATTTGCGAGGGCGTGCTTGGGGAGAGCATCCTCAAGCGCGCGCAGGAAAAAGGGCTGGTGAGTCTTGAAGCGCTGGACTTGCGAAGCTTTGCCACCGACCGGCACCGGACCACGGACGACGCCCCCTACGGAGGCGGACCGGGCATGGTAATGAAAATCGAACCGATCTCTCGCGCGCTCGACGCCCTGCGCCTCGTCGGCACAAAAGTGCTTCTCATGACGCCCCAGGGGAGGCGCTTCGATCAAAGGATCGCGGAAGCCTATTCGCGCCAGCGCCACCTGATCATCATTTGCGGCCACTATGAAGGCGTGGATCAGCGCGTGGCGGACCATCTTGTCGACGACGAAATTTCGATTGGCGACTACGTTCTGACGAACGGAGCTTTGGCCGCGCTCGTGTTTGTCGACGCCGTGGTGCGTCTCATCCCCGGCGTACTCGGCGACGAAGCCAGCGCCGCGCAGGACTCGTTTTCCGAACGCCTTCTCGACCATCCGCACTATACGAGGCCGGAGAGCTTCAAGGGCTGGAGTGTGCCGCACGTGCTCCTTTCGGGCAACCACGCCGCCATCGAGGAATGGCGCCGACAACAAGCAACGGAAGTGACAAAACAAAGGCGTCCGGATTTGATCTAGGCGCCGACGCGAAACTGCTGGCCGCTTGTCTCACTCTCAGAAACGTCAAAGAATATTTCGATCATGAGTTTTCCAACAAATTTCACGTGGGGAGTCGCCGCCGCTTCCTATCAAATCGAGGGGGCATGGGACGAAGAGGGGAAAGGACTTTCGGTCTGGGACATGCTGGTACGCCAGCCTGGGAAGATCTGGGAAGGTGATACCGGAGACGTCGCCTGCGATCACTACCATCGCTACCCGGAAGACGTGGCTTTAATGCGGGAGGTCGGCGTCAAGGCGTATCGCCTTTCGGTGTCGTGGCCGCGAATAATTCCGCAGGGAAAAGGTTCAATCAATGATCGAGGCTTGGCTTTCTATGACCGGCTCATTGATGAACTGCTGGCGAAGGGCATTGAGCCGTGGGTGACCCTGTTTCATTGGGATTATCCTTACGATCTCTTTCTGCGAGGAGGCTGGCTGAACCCGGACAGCCCGAAATGGTTCGCCGACTACGTGGAGGTGGTGACAGACAGGCTTTCCGACAGGGTGGAGCATTGGATCACCCTGAACGAGCCGCAATGCTTTCTTCACCTTGGGCATTCGGCGGGCGAACATGCGCCCGGTTTGAAGCTTGGTCTTCACGAAGTTTTGACCGCCACGCACCACGCCCTCCTGGCTCACGGCCTGGCGGTTCAAAACATCAGAACCCGTGCAAAAAGGAAACCGCTCATTGGATGGGCCCCGGTCGGCTGGTTTTGCTATCCCGTTTCCAGTGACCCGCAGGATGTCGAGGCAGCCCGGCAGGCGACCATGCGGGTGACCAATGGGTGGAACAACTCCTGGTACGCCGATCCGGTCATCCTCGGCAAATATCCGGAGGATGGCCTCCAGGCCTTTGGTTCAGCGGTGCCCAAGTTTCCATCCTCGGATCTCGAAACCATGTGCCAACCGCTCGATTTCTACGGCTTCAATTCCTACACGGGCGTTCCTACCAAGGCAGGCCCCGACGGCAGTCCGGTCCATCCCAAGCTTGGTCCCGGCTATCCGCACTCACTGTTTCTGTGGAAGGTGACGCCCCCGATCCTCTATTGGGGGCCGAAGTTCATGGCGGAGCGCTACAACCTTCCCTTGGTGATCACCGAAAACGGCATGTCAAACTGCGATTGGGTCGCACAGGACGGGAAAGTGCATGACGGCGCGCGAATCGACTATCTGCGCCGGCACCTTCGCGCCTTGAGCGACGCGATGGCCGAAGGCGTGGATGTTCGCGGCTACTTCCAGTGGTCCATAATGGACAATTTCGAGTGGGCGGAAGGCTATAAACACCGCTTCGGTCTTATCCACGTCGACTTTGAAACGCAGAAGCGAACTTTGAAAGAGTCTGCCTATTGGTATCGGGAGGTGATCGACACCTCTGGCGCGAATCTTTGAGGTTTTCTGGCGTGGCAACGAGTTCGAAAGTGGTTGCCACTTGCCCTGATCCGAATGTAGCTTTCCGAGCCGAGACCCTGGAGCCGGAAGGCGGGCCGCGCGCGGTTAGCTCAGTGGTAGAGCACTACCTTGACACGGTAGGGGTCACAGGTTCGAACCCTGTATCGCGCACCATTTTTCTCTTCATATCACTCTATATCCTCCCATGTTTGACTTGAAAGTGTGACAGCAATGTGTGACAGTTTTTGGGATGGCAAAGCCAATTGATAAACTCACCCGTGGCATCTATCGCCGGGGGAGTCGTTATTGGTTTGCCCGTCAAATTGAGAAAAAACGTCACTGGATCAGTTTGGAGACCTCTGATCCGGCCGAAGCAATTAGAAAGCGCGCAAGATTCGGGAAGAAGCCATGCTTGAGCCGGGCATGTTCGATTCATGCGGTGGATCGTTATGTAAATTACTGCCGGGAGCGCGGCGAGTGGTCGTTGGCAAGCGCGGATAGCAAAGGATACGTTCTGCGGGTGTTTGCCAGATGGGCGGGAAGTGTCACACCAGAGGATGTGACACCGGTATTGAGGAGCGCTATTATCGGGAACGTGCCGTTTCTCGTAGCGTCAGAACCGCTCATGGAAACTTGATGACCTTGCGGGGATTCTTTCGTTGGTGTGTTGAGGTCGAGCGGACGTGCCGGGAAAATCCCGCGGCGGCGATCAAGGTCAAGACGCCCGCGCCTGCGGCAAGAAAGGACTTCTGTAACCCGGAACTTCGAGATAGGCTTATTCGAGAATGCCCCCGTGAAGACTTGAAATTCGTGCTTTACTGCGGTTTTCACGCGGGCCTTCGCTTTAATGAGATCGTCGAAGCGCGGGCCTTCTGGTTCGATGTAGAAAACGGAATTCTTCATCTTCGTAAGACCGCCACGATGTCCTTCAAAGATGGCGAGGAGCGCAGTATCCCCTGACCAAGGAATTCTAGACAGTTCCTGGGGGAGTATGGCTTGAGAGAGGCGAAATTCATGCTCCATCCGGAGATTCCTGCTCGGCGGAAAAGTCTTTACCGGTACGATTTCGGCAGGCCGTTTTCCGAATACACAGCCGCTCAAGGAGCTCCTTGGGTGACGCCACATATCATGCGTCACACCTTTGCATCTCTCTTGGCGAGCAGCGGAGTGTCGATCTATAAGATTGCCAAATGGCTCGGCGATGATGTCCGGGTTGTGCAACGCCATTATGCAAAGCTCCTTCCTAATGACGGGGAAATTGAGCGGGCGTTTTCCGATTTTCAGCAGACTGTTTCAAAGCCTCGTAGCCTTCCACGCAAATCCGTTTCCAGCAGGCAAGGCACTCATCGTAGTCGAAAAGAGTCAGACGATTCCCTTGCACCTGCGGCGTAAGCCAACCTGCCTGTCGCGCCAGACGTAGCATTCCCTCTCCGCCGACGATACGTTCGGCGTCTTCGATAGTAGCCGCGCCGCGGCGCTCTGCGAGCAAGACCGAATATTTCATGGTGGCATTCTTGAATCTGTTGAGAGAGACGTGTGCGCTTGCGGATGCGAATCGAGCGCGCGGCGGCGTCAGCCGATTTTGATGCCCGTGTTGCGGATGTAGTTCTTGGCCTGATTGACGAGCGCCTGGGCTTTTGTTTCGGGCTTCATTTCGGGGCTGATGGTAGCCTTGAGGCTCTTGACCAGATCGGCCTGTTCGGGCTTCTCCAGCCAGGCTTTGACCTTTGCGTCATAACCGTGCTTCTGTTGCTGGTCCCGCATTTTGCGAAGCAGAAACTTTCGTTCGAGTTGTTCGCGTGGCAGTTCCTTGACGAACTGCACCAAGCCGGGTTCCGCCTTCATAAAGGCTTCGAGCCGGGTATCGACATCGGGGTTGAATTTAAACTGGCGGACCAGTTCTTCTTTGTTCTTTGGTGATGCTATTGCCATATGACTAGCGATTTGAGCGCACAGCGTTTCGGCCAAATCGGCCCCGTAACCGTGCTGGTTGACGGTTTTCTCTCAGAAAGAGTGTTCATTGCGCTCCCGGCAAGGACATGCTTGGAATGGTGTCATCTTCCTCCTCATCGAGGTTTTGGCCGGCGAGCGCTCCGACCTGCTCCATGACGGATTTGAGAAAGCGTTGAGCGATCTTCCGCGCCGAAAGCCGGGATATCTCAGCATTGATCATGGTCTGGACGAGCTGGCCCGTGGGAACACGGATACCTGCTTTAGAAACGATTTCGGATGCGTTCTGGAAGACGAGGTAGGCGTCCTCGTCGAGGGCGATGGAAATTGTGGTGGATTTGCTCATGAGCTTGAGGCGGATTTGACCGCGGTGGACTTTGGAGGGGTGATGTCGGTGAAGCTCTCGGCCCAAATGGAATAGGTTTCCCGGTTGGTGTCCGGGTTCTTGTAGTAGGCGAGTTGGCCTTCCACGACGAATGCGACGCCCTTTTTCAGCTCGGCTACGATCGTCTTAGCCAATTCGTTGGACGCCTTGACCGTTATTGGGATGGCCTCCTTATCTCCCCTGCCCTGACTGGTTAGGTTGTGGAGCGAGAAGACGGATGCAAAGGTCGGCAAGCCGGCCTCCTCTTTGATGGTGCGGGGATCATCCGCCGTCCGGAGGCTGAGTTTTATCTGGTTCATGGGTTTTTATGGGTGGTTAGTGCGAGGTAACTACGAGAAGGGGAGCTAGGGCCGAAAAGGACCTCAAACCTGCGTCGTTCCAAGGCGCAGAGTTCTGCAGACAGCTCGTCATTGAGCCGCATCTGCGAAATGAGGAACGCCTGGTAATCGGCTTCGGATCTTGGAAAAAGCATGATTTCGCTCGGATCGGTAAAATCCAGAGTGTTTACTTTCGAGAAATCGTCCGGTTTTGCGGATGATGGATCAGGGGTCTCGCCATTAGGCGGCGCCGATTGCTGCAACGGGCGGGATTCGAGTTCTTTCTTTAGCCGTTCGATTTCGCCTTGAAGATTCTGGATTGTGGAGTCTTTCTGCTGAAGCGCATCGATCCGCTTCTTGAGTACTTGGTTCTGCTCGAGCAGAGCTTCGGCATAGGCCTTCTGCTGCGCGTTAATCTGCTCTGAGTCCGTCCTCGCGTAGTTGGATGGAGACGGATTGGATTGCGCAATCACGGGACCAAGTGGCAGCGCATAAGGCTTGGATGGCCGGTAATTCCACTCAGCCGACTGTTCGCGGCGATAGAGCGTGTGCCGCTCGTGCATCTCCTCCGGGAAATTCGGATCGGTGTAGCGGCCCAGCGGATAGGCCTTCACGGTTTCCGGCGTGCGAACTTCCGGCAGATTGTTGGCCGCAAGCGAGGTACTTGGGACTTTGACGCGCTGCACGGATCGGACCTCCTTCTTCGTGGCGCATCCGGCAACCAGCGATAGGAGGAGAATGGAATGGAGAAACTTCATGGCTGTTTGGGGCTGCTGGAGGGTGCGAGCGATGCGGAAAGTCCCACCGTGGCTTTGCCCAAATCCACCGTTTGTGTGATGTAGAGGTAGAAGGTCGCACCGGCCGGAACGCGAACGTAGAACGGGTTTTTGTCGAGCTGTTCCAAGAGACGCTTGGAGTAGATTTGCCCTCCGGCCTGGAGCCCGGCGGAAAAGGCGCTTTCGATCCCTCCGCTGTTGATTTGCGTTGCGCCGCCAAGCGGCGAGAGAAGGGTGGTCGCTTGAGGAAATGCACCCGCTCCGGCTGAAATCATCGAGGCAAGGATCGCCTTCGCCTCGGCATACTTGTCGGACTTGACGAAAAACCCACGCAGTCCGGCCGAGCCGTCTGACTCGTTCCAGGCATTGGGCTTCTTCGGATCGGGCGCGTAGTCCAGCACAGTGCCGGAGACGGGAAGTTCTCGTCCGTCCTGAAAGACCAGGAACCATTGCCGGTCGGAGCCGATGCGTTCGCGGACTGCAGATTTTTGGGCGACTCCATGAACTTCCGTGCCAGCCGGGATAATAAGTCGTCCGTCGTTCCAAGCGTCCTCGATGACCAGGCCGATGATGGGAGTGTCGATATTGGTGGAATCGACTGTGTTGACCAACTCGCAACGAAGCAGGCGCCCGTACGGCAGAGACAATTCGCTGACGGACTGCTCCTTCGTAACGAAGATCGTCTGTGGAATGGGTGGCGGCGGTTTTGGTGTTGGCGCAGCGCGAGGCGCCTTGTCGTACGTTCGCTCCGCTGGCGTGGACTGCCCACGGGGCGGCGGCGGAATGTCCTCATCGAACGAATAGCTCTTCGCCTGCGTGGCCTGATGAGCGACTTGCGTGTTGTCCGGCTTTGGTTGAGTCCCGCGCCGCAGCAAAATAAATGCAAGGAATATCCCGCCGATGAGCAGGAAGAGAATCAGCCTGCCGGCGGGTCTTTGAAAGATTTCCGTCCAAGCCTGGCGCAGATTCATTTCGATTCCTCCAGTTGCTGTTGGCCCTCTGCGCGCACCACCAAGACGTTCCATTTATTGTCAGGGGCGAGATTGTTTCGTCCGCCTTGGCCGTTGCCGGTGACTGCGAAAAACGCGGGCGTGGTTGATTTCGGCGGCATCACGCCGGACGCATCGGCAATCGACTGCGTGTAGATTCGATCCTCCAGCCGGACGGCAAGGTCCTGTGGCTTGTAGTAGATCGTGCTGTCCGAGCTATTTTCCAGCTCAATGCGGAAGACGAGTGTGTCTTCCTGCTCGAAGCGCCACACATCACGGATCAACAACTTGAATTTGTCATAGTAGTTGGTCGCGTTCGGCGCAGCATGGAGGACGCCGGCGATCGCATCCGGATAGTCTTTCTCGAAAAGCGGATAGGCTTTCGCCTTGTCCATTAGAGAAAGCAGCCTTTCAGGGACAACGGGGCGCGCCGGTCCGCGAGTAGCTTGCGTCCTGAAAGAACGTCACGGTATAGAAAGGCTTGTCGGAGGCGCTCAGACGCAGGCACGTACGCCTTCCGGTTGTAGATGACAGTGAGATGGTCTTCGGCCTCGCGTTTCAGCGCGCGGACGGTGAAGTAGTAGTTGCCAGGCGTGAACGAGATCAGGAAATCTGCGTTCGGCTGCTCCTGAATCGCGATGGACTTTGCGTAGAGTCCCGAGATTGCGGATGGAAAAAGGACGGTGGTATTTCCCGATTTGAAGGCTATCGGCAGATTGTAGATAACAAATTCATCCAGGGGTTTTTGAACGATTTCGCGCGCTGGGAGGGACTGGACAAGGAGCCCGAATGCAAGGAAGGTACAGAAATGAAACTGACCGCTGCGTACAAGCAGGTGGGTGATTGGTGGGCTGCCTGGGTGGAAGAAATTCCGGGGGTTAACACCCAGGGGAAGACTTTGGAAGAGGCTCGCGAGAACTTGAAAGATGCGCTTCGAATGGTTCTGGAGGCCAACCGCGAACTGGCCGAAAAAGAACACGAACCCACGCGGCGCGAGGAATTGGTGTTTGCTTGAAGCGCGCCGAGCTCGAAAAGCACCTGCGCGCACACGGCTGCCAGCTTTATCGGGAAGGCGGCAAGCATTCGGTTTGGTGGAATCCCACCAATCGCAAGACGTCGGCCGTTCCCAGGCATCGGGAAATAAACGACTACACAGCGCGAGGCATTTGTCGTTCGCTGGAAATTCCTCAACCATAGACATCATAAGGGGCTCTCCTTGTATTTGAAGTCCTGCACGACGAGCGGAAGCCGTCCGTTCCCGAGCAGGTCAGGGTTGCGAATGAAAAGGAATTCGACCGTGAACTTCACCGGCTCCCGGAACTCGAGTTTATTGACGGTTCCCGTGCGGATGAGATTCCCTTCCGCGCGAACCGTCACGGCCTCATAGGATTGGCCGGACCCGTCGCTGATTTTTCGGGTGTCGAGAATGTCTATCTTGCTGACTTCGACCTTCTGGTGAATTTGCTTCTCTTTAAACTCGGCGTTCTGCGCTTGATACAGGGCAGCGGCCTTTTTCCGCGCGGGATCGAGATAGAGGCGTTTGAGCAGATCGGAAAGGTCGGGGCCGATAGGATTGCGTTGTAAGAAAGCGAGGCAGG
>CAWFMA010000012.1:0-137954 GCA_963816855.1 uncultured Verrucomicrobiae bacterium
CTTGCTCTCCTGAGCCAGCTGCATGATCACTGCTGCCGTCATGGTCTTGGTATTCGAGGCGATCCTGAAGTGGGTGTCGGCGCGGGGCGGGTTCTTGGTGTTCAGTTGGTTGGTGCCGCTGGCGGCGGTGAAGTCACCTTGAGGTGTGCGCAAGAGAACCACGGCGCCGGGAACGAGCAGTTCGCGGGCCGTCGCGTCGATCAGGCTCTGCAACGCCGCCTGGCTGATCGGCTTCAGCCCGGAGCCGGCCATCGGGGCTGCCGTAGTCGATCCCGTCGAGAATCCGAGGACTGTGCCGCCGAGCACGACGCTTATAAATTGGACATACCCGCGCCAAAACGCCCGTCGCGACCTCCTGATAAATGTTCGCATGCGCAAATTCTCGTCGGTCTCATACTAACACGCATGACCACCCCAATACAACACTTGGAGCCGGTTGCGTCTGGCGTTGGAAAACAAGAACAAATGGCCGCTCATCCGCCTCACAATAGCCGATCGCGCACACCCGGTCCGTCTAGTCCTTCAAAGCCCTTGCGCACATCGGTTGCTCCCACCGCGACGAACAGGTGGGGATGCTGAGACGCTTACCCGTGGATCGCCAGTGCAAACAATGATCTCCGATCCGCAGTAGGTCCTCCCCTTGGCGAAATTCGCCCTTGGATCCCAGACCCTTCGCAACTTGGAAGCTCGCGATGATGCACCGCTCGATTTGCTTGCCGGATTTCGGTTGCGTCGCTGTTTGGGGAGAGGGGCTTGCTTGGCCATGCCCGCCAACGTGGCGCGATGACAAGTCCGTGACGCCTTGCGAACATGGGTCCTAGGCAAAAGCCAAGGATACCGCCACATAGCGCCTGCAAGTCACTTGCAGTTCATACGTTCAGAAGCGATGCGCTTCCAGCGGGTGCATCATCACATTGATCTTTCCCCGCTGTGCAGGATAGCTGTCGCCTACCGACCCACTGCGGGATACGCTCCGAGTGGATGCCTCGTCCGATTTGGCCCGTAAAAAACCCGTAGCGGCCAACGGTAAGGCAGGGACGGTCATCCAAGCCTTGTGGGCGAAGAGTCGTCAACCGCCCACCCCCCTTCCGGAGGTGCGGCCATGTCGCTTGGGCGGCCAAGGCGGAAATGAAGGGAGGGGATAGGTTGAAGCCGGTTTTGAGGGGTGTTGGGTCGGAGAATTGCGTAGCAGTTGCGTAGCGTAATTTTTCCGGGTTTCCGAGCTTCGTCGTAACTCATTTATTATCAACCTAGCCAGCACCCGGATTCGAACCGGGGACCTACGGACAAATGAGCGGAATCCGATGTCCCCACCTGTGCTGTGGGCCCCCTGCCAATGCGACGCCCCGCATATTGGACAAATGAAACAAGAAAAGACCAAGCGCAGATGACTGAACGCGCAGATATTCCTCCGCGCTTGACGTCGAGTTTCGCCGCCAGCCTAATTTGCTCTTCGAATGAACGCCCCAGAAGCGCTTTTCGTAGTGTGATGTCCCATAAACCGGATTGTAAATCTCCTCCAGCAGAGCGTCCCAGGCGCATCGAGTTTTTCCAGAATGCGTTTGGGGTCGGCCGTCCAGCGATAGGGTTTGGGATTGAGATTGTGATGATGCAGAAAGCGGAAGATGTCGGCGACCAAGGCCTCGACGCTGCGGAAGCTGCCCGGGCGGATGACCTTGGCGGTGATTTCACCAAAGAAGCGCTCCACCAGATTGAGCCAGGAGGAAGAGGTCGGAATGAAATGGATGTGAAAACGGGGGTGACGCTTGAGCCAGCCGGTAACCTTGGCGTGCTTGTCGGTCGAATAGTTGTCGCAAATGATGTGAAGCTCGAACTCGGGACGATCTGCTGGTCGAACTTGCGCAGGAAGGCCAGCCACTCCTGATGGCGATGGCGCGGAGCGGTGTGGGCAAATACCTTGCCGGAAAGGTAGTCCAAGGCGGCAAAGAGGGTCACCGTTCCATGGCGATAGTAGTCGTGGGTCTGGGTGCGGAAGTGCCCCTGGCCCAAAGGCAAGCCAGGCTGGGTGCGTTCGAGGGCCTGACACTGGCTCTTTTCATCACAGCAGAGCACCAAGGCCCGATCAGGCGGATCGAGGTAAAGGCCCGCCACATCCCAAAGCTTTTCCTCAAACCGAAGGTCCTTGGAGAGCTTGAAATCGCGCACCCGGTAGGGCTGCAGCTTATGGGCCGACCAGAGTCGCTGCACACTCGATTTGCTCAGCCCGGTTTCGCTGGCCATCGTGCGCACGCTCCAGGGCCCGCCGTGCGGCGCCCGGGTGCGCGCCAGACTCAAGGCCCGTCCTACAGCCCTGGCCGAAAGCTGCGGTTTGCGTCCCCGTCCAGGGGCGTCTGCTGAGTCCTTCCAAGCCCCTGGCAGCCCATCGCTTCCTCCAACGTCCAATGGCCAAAAGACTCACCGACTGCTCCTTGGCGATCTCTTCGTGGGAGAGTCCCTGAACCAAACCCAAGATAGATCCGAGCTCGGAAAACATCTCGCTGGCTGCTGGTCTTGGCGTTCACGATGCGTTTGAGTTCTCTCTGCTGGCCGGCAGTGACTTCAATGGGTACAGGTGCTGGCATGATCGGCACCCTACCAAAGGCGCTACACTATACAATCTCTTTTGTGGGACATGACACTAGCGAACAGTCCTGATTTGGCATGATATCCGAAAAAGAAAGAATCACTCGTTAGGCGGCACATATTTACAGTGGGAGCCCGAGATATCTGCTGAAATGCTATCGTAATCCCGATGCTGATGCTTAATCTCGACACTATAGCGAAGAAATCAGGACTGCGTGAAGAGGGCGACATATCTTGGCGTGATGGCGATGTCCCACTCCACGAGAGGGGCGTGCACTTGGAATGGCTGAACGACTTTGTCTGGAATGTATCCCGCGACTGGCAGGATATTCTGGAGCAGCACGATGACCATTGGAAGGCTAACATCTATTTCGACAATGTGCCTGAACCAAGCCCGTTGCCCTTCCCTGCGGGCCAGGAGATGACATCAGCGTTTCTGGTAGCAAACGTTATTCAGCCGATGACCGAGGTTTTTGCTGGGCCCCTGTTTGCCCGTATTCCGAAGGAGTATATAGGCCGCCCTGATCTTTTTGTTTCGCACGCTTGGAGCAATCCGCTGGTTGGTAATGCCTTTGCGGAACTCGAGGCGCTGCGCCGTCCCTACGTCAAGAGAGGCACAACCGAGTATGTATGGCTCGATGTGGTCTGCTACAACCAGCACCGAGCCGAGAGCGTCGCCGCGGATATGAAGGCGATCGTGGCTTCGATCGGCCGAGTGGGTATCCCGATGGTCAACTCCGTGCCGTTCTCGCGCCTGTGGTGTCTGTGGGAGTTACTGTGCGCTCACGTTGCCGAAGCAGAGGTGCAAGTGTATGAAGCAACCGGATCTGTTTACGACCTAGGCTACTTGGCGCGATGCTTTCATGACGAATTCAAATCGGTAGAGCGGGCAGCCACGACACTCTCTTCGGATCGGGACCAAATCCTTAGCGCGATGGTATCGACTTTCGGTTCTATCCAAAAGACGGATGACTACGTTCATCTATTAGTTGATGGTATGCTGAGTAAAGACTCCGACAAGCCTTGGAATCGTGCGGCATCGAGAACAGAACAACAATGATAGCTCCTGTACCTGCCCGGCTAACAACGACATGCACCCGACCGCGAATCAGCCGGACTCTTCCAAGTTGACTCTACCCTCTTTGATTAACTGACTGATAATGGCACCAAAGACACGCCGGAACGCATCGGACTGACTCCACGCCTTCAGATAGTCGGCGCCATTGCTCTTAAGCGAAAGGTTCTCGGCAGGTGCTTCCACTGGACCAGACCGGAAAATGATTTCACTTACCTATTGCCCATTAATCATTTCCGAAAACAGATTCATTGATGCTGCCCTCTATCTGCCCATAAAAATGCCCTTTTAGGAAGCTTCCGACCGCCGGTCGGCCAATCTTTCCCCTTCCCAGCAAACAAAACCCTTCCTAGGGCAATTGCGGCGCAAGAATGGGCCGATTGTGCATGGGCTCGTCAACCGGTAGACCAGTTGAAGTCGTGCGTATGGTGTGATAGTTGCACAGGCCTCAATGCCACGCTCGCAAGTCGGGATGTGGAAGACTGCAAGGTGGTCCCGAGAACACACGACCACTTTGGCCCACCTGTTTGAGAAATGTTTTCCCCTATTCTGCGTCACCATCGCATCGCGGGTGGCAGGAGTGGCTGTGTGGACCAATGGGCAGTTGGACGGCCCGGATGGCTCCCAATAAACATTCGGTTGCCGTAGAGCACGGCGCATAATTTGCTTCCTATGAATCATGCAACCGTGGTAATCGCGATTATATGCTGAAAATGACCACTGCCGTCGACCTACTAGGAGGTAATCATGGCATTCGTCGATTTGGACGAGGATGGCGATAAGTTCGCCAATCTCACGCAGGCGGTTGGCCCCGGCAAGGCCAACGTTAGAGACGACGTGACGCTTGTCCAGTTATTGCTTATCAGTCACTTTCATACTGGCTATAAGAAACAAGGCCGCCCGCAGAGGACATCCGCCAAGCCCGAATTAATAACGCTCGGGACCTTCGACACCAACACGGGAACGATGATCAAGGATTTCCAGAGGCTCTTCCTGGGAAGGGCCAAACCGCAGGGTTACGTCCAAACGGCGGGCGGCAAGAAAAAGTCCAATTCCACGATCTGGCATTTGAACAGGCAGATGGAATTGACTCTCATTCTGGCCCACGATCCTCGGAATGCTTTAGATTACCTCAGGGCCTTCCCGGACTTGGCACCAGGCCTTCGGGAGGTCACGGTCCCAACCGTGGAGATACAATAAGCCGGGCACGGCAAAACAGGAGTGCTGTTCCGTGTCGCGCTATTTTGCGCAAATTACGACGGAGGTTTTAGAGCAACTTTTTGGTAGTCGTTGCTGAGGACTGAGATTGTATTCACGACAGCTCAAGGCCGTGCGGGCGGCTCGTCTAGGACTGTGCTTTAGTTCCACGAGGTGCCCGTCGCCTCAAGTTTTATGGGCGCACTCTACCGCCTTGGAATGGAATTTCGAAGTTAGCAGGGGCTGCCAGTGTTTGAGTTAAGGTCCAGCCTTTGTGGAAAACAGTCTCGTAGAGCGGGATGTTCATCCATGAGAGGCGTGATAAGTCCGTAATAAGTAGCGAGGGGTCAATAGGCACGACGACCATTTTGACCGCCTCAATGGCACCATTCGAGGTTCTGACTGATCAACTCCATTTTTTACCGATCTCATCGAGTCCCGCCTTCTTCAGATCGTCCGGTGTCATGACAATATGAAACTCGACATCGGCCTCGAATCCCAGAAACCAGGGTTCCGCCAACGCTGGTGCCTTCGATGGATCGGGCAAATCCACGATGAGGATCGCCGTGCGAAGACCATTCTGCTCGGTAAAGTAAACGGCCTCGGGCTTGGTCGCCTCAAGGATCGCATCCAACTTTGAGCCCGCCGTTCCATCTCTCACGGCGGCGTTGAATTGCTGATGCGGCATTTTGACGTTCAATAACATTCTCATGGTTGTGTGTTTCCGCTTCAATCGTGTGCAGAGCCAGCTCGGTTTTGTAAAGCAAACCCTTCATACGGCATCCTAGCGCCAACACGAAGCCAGTTCAAATCGGAGACATCTCCCCCGACTGGCATGGATTCGAACCATGACAGAGTGATTTGAAGTCATTACTGCAAACTTATTTGTCAGGGAAGAGACAGTTCTCATTCAACATCATCTATGCGCACATTGGGATAGGAAAAGTGCTTTTTGATGGTCCTTTATCGGCGAAGCGAGCGGCGCCGGGAGTCGGGGCGAGGAGGGAGCCTCGAGTTCATATAATACGCCTTTGGTAAACTCGGGCGTTTCACGCAGGTTTTGTCAAAGCCTCCAGCCGCGAAGAAGGGCCAGCGCCAGCGACTGCCGCCTCCCAGCATCGACATTCCATGTTCATTGAATAACTGACGCCTCAGGCTGGCGTTCGGAGAGAATGGAATTTTTAAACAACGTAACAGTGCCAGCGAACCGTACCTCAAGCGTGCCCGAGGTCGCCAATACGGTCGGTGGAGGCCTGGCGCTCGAGACCAAACTGGAAAAGAGGGGGGAATTCGGCTCTGACCCTGCAATACCGTGCGGTGGGACCCTTGCAAAAAGGCACGCCGCGGGGCTTTCGCTTCTTGATTTCCTGATTTTGTTTTTGGACAGACTTCAACCAGTGCAATGAAGAACCGCACACCGGGCTCGAAGAACGTCGCGAAGCGGCCTTCGATCGCCCTGCGCACATCGGCGCTCCATCCCTCGCCCGTCACAACTTCCAGAATGATTTCGCTGCGGGTCATCTGAATATGGCAGAAATCCTTCACTGCCGTGCGATGGGTCAGAAGAATCTCGTAAGTTGCATCGAGGAGAAACCCGGAGGAGATGGTTTTGCCCGATGACAGGATGAAGCTGTCATTCTTGCGCCCCTGCAAATCGATCAACACCCGGAAGCTCCAGCCGCAGTCGCAAGGCCGTTCCTCGATCCGGCCCAAGTCGTTCTGCTCATAACGGATCATCGGCATGGCATAATTATGCAGGTTGGTTCCGATCAGAAGGTTGCTCCCGTCGGCCTGGAGCCTGGTTTCCATGTAATTGATGTCCTCAAAGATATGATATGTGCCGCAGTGGCGCTGGGCGGCGATGCGTGTCAGTTCCTTGGAGGAGTATTCGTCCAGAACTGGACAACCAAACCGCCGGGAGAGATGGCTGGGCAGAGAGTCCACTTTGAAGGTCCTCGATTGTGATGCCATCGGGTGGACTAAAATAGATCCCGTCCGTGTCGAGCTCGATGATTTGAGCGCTCTGAAACATGAGCCAATCTCTCATGGTGGCAAGAATTTCGCGGCCGATAGCGGTAACGCGTTCCGCGGCCTCGAAGTCGGCGAAATGGCCGAAAGGGAATGCCAAATAGCCGCACAGGCTGTTGATCAGAATCTTGAAGGCGCCTTGAAGAGCGGTGAGTCGGCTGTGTTCGAGCGGGTCGGCTGCCAATTTGGCGCCTTTCTTTGCGTCGAGACGATAGGAGCGCAGATCGGCGACCATGCGCTTAAAAATACCGAGGGTATCGCTCTTTGGCACGCAGTCGAATGCTAGGATTGTCGAGGGATACAGGCTCGCAATGTCGCAATGCCATACGTTCTCGATCACGCCAGTGACGAGAAGCTCACCGCCGGGCGGCTAGCGGTGCTGCACCCGGTTTTTTATGCTCTCCATCATCTCGTTTTTGCTTGGCGCATTCCGCTCGAAGTGGGCCACGATTCCGCTAGGAGCGGGCGCGATCGCAGGCAATTCCGCGGGTCGGGCGTTTCCCGTCAAGTTGTTGCCTCGGCAAACTGCCGTCGCCCGCTTTGTCGTTACTGATCTGGCCGAGCGTGAAAACGTCCACGTCATTATCACTGCCCAGGACCTCCGCCGATTGAGTCAAGGTCAGCGATCATTCCGGAAGGAAGGTGCAGCGTTGCAGCATTGAGATTCTCGCGAAGATGTTTGACGGAGGATGTGCCGGGGATCAGTAGGACATTGGGCGAGCGCTGAAGAAGCCACGCAAGCGCGACCTGCATTGGCGTGGCCTGTAGTGACGCTGCTGCTGCGTCAAGTGCCGACGACTGTAACGGACTGAACCCTCCCAGTGGGAAGAACGGCACATAAGCTATGCGTTGCCCCGCGAGGTCATTGATGAAACCGTCATCGTTCCGGTGTGCCAAGTTGTAGAGGTTCTGCACGCAGACTATCTCCGCAATTGTCTGAGCTTCCGCCAACTGCTCGGGACTGACGTTGCTCAGACCAAGCTGACGAATCAATCCCTGACGCTTGAGCTCGGCAAGCACCGTCAGCGGTTCTTCGATGGATCCCTCCGATGGCCCCATCACTCCCCCAACCCGAAGATTGACGACATCCAGCGTGTCGAGTCCCAGATTTCGGAGATTGTCGTGAACGGCATCGGCCAGTTCTTGACGCGAAAGAGCATGAACCCAAGACTTGTCTTCCCCCCGGCGAGCGCCCACCTTGGTGACGATCACCAGGTCATCCGGATAGGGATGAAGCGCCTGCTTAATGATCTGATTGGTCACATGCGGACCGTAAAAGTCGCTAGTATCGATATGATTCACGCCGACCCCAACCGCCTCTCGTAGAACAGCAATCGCACCGTCAACATCACGCGGCGGCCCCCACACCTGCGGACCGGAAAGTTGCATCGCGCCATAGCCCATGCGGTTCAAGGTCATCGAGGTGCCAGGGAGCGTGAAGCTGCCGCCAAGGTCCATCTGTTTGGTCATTCTGTTTCTCCTCCAGTCTGTCGTCGCTTGTAGTAACCGTGCTTACTGTGATTAGATGAAAGAGGCTTCAGGTTAGGAGTTCGAGCCGGTTGAAGCCTTTCCTCTCAATTAGGATCAGTACCGATAAACGCGCCATGGTCAGGCAGTCCAGATGAGCGTATAGTCACCTTCGCGTGGATATGGCGCAACCGAATCCGGTTGCCACATCGAGAGGTGGTTAGATCATCCCTGGCTTTGATGTTTCTGCGGGTACGGCGCTGGTCCCCGGTGCCGTAGTTTGTGTTTGTAACCAGCATTTTTCCATTGCTAGCCGCCGAACCATTCGTCGTTCTCGCCGCGAGGACTACTCCGAGTATAACCGCATCCTCGACCGCGTCTTCGCCCCCATCTGCGCCAAAGCGCGCCTCGCGGTGGAATGCGACAGCGCCCGCGACCGCACGACTGCACTTTGCCTGCTGCCGCAAGCGAGTCGAGCGCCCGCTGCACGGTGCGCTGGCTCGTTCCAAGGGCAAGCGCAAGGGCCGAGCTCGACCACGATTCACCGTCGGCGAGGAAGGCGAGCACCCCCGCATGCTGCTCCTCCACGGGCCCTGCCAGGACGACGACCTCGCGAGAGCGGCGCGGCGCCAGCGCAAAACCTCGCTTCGTCGCGCTCACGCCGGCCAGCGTCCGAAGCACCCCACGAAGCCGCCCGACTTCGACTCGCAACCGCGCGCGATGCGATTCATCGGCGCGCTTCGATCCGAAGGCGCGCGCGACGAGCGTGTCCCTCGACACGTCTCCCGGCCACGCTTCGCCCAGCGCACGTGCGAGCGCGAACAACACCGGACGCCTGGCCAGCGAGACCAGCTTGCCGGAGTCACGCACGACGTAACGGCAAGCGTCCACCACGAATGCTTTCGACGCCAGCAACGCTTCGACCTCCTCGAGTAGGAGAACTCGCTCCTCGCCACCCGCAATCAAGCGCGCTGCGGGCGTGTTCAGGACCAGGAATGCGTTTTCGACTTCCGCCGTCAGGGCCGGGATGCGTGCGTGGCGCGCCGCGCGTTCGGCCCGAGCGAGCGCAGCGCGCGCCGCCTTCGTGCGCAGACGCCGCATCGCGATCCCCGCGACCACCAGTTCGTGGGCGGTCCTCAATGCGGCAGGAAAGGGCGCGGGTCGAGCTTGGGAAGCCTACCCTCCGCCTCGCCGATGCGCCCGATCAGGAGCAGGCGCCGCACCTCGAGATACCGCTCGAACGAGATCGCCGAGCTGCGCCATCGCGATGCCTCGAAGCGCGAAAGCCGGCGCGTCGTCGCGCAGGGCGACCGGCTTCAATGTACCGAGGGATCACGCGCTGCAAACGCCCGCGCCGCAGCAGTGATCAACGAGTCCATCGGAATCCCGTCACACTTGTAACTCCCATCGTTCGATACCCGGCGCTAAATTTATCTCAAATAATATATGACCACAATAACCACACCCTTCTCAGGCGGATGCCCTTGCGGCGCGATTCGCTACGAATCCACAGCAGAACCGGTTATGATGCTTCACTGTCACTGTCGAGATTGCCAGCAATCCAGCGGAGGTCCGTTTTCGTCTTTCGTCATCGTACCGACGGAAGATTTCAAGCTCTTGCAAGGCTCACTACGCTTCCATGCCTCGCCCAGTGAGATGGGTGGCAAGACCCGTCGGGGCTTTTGCCCTGACTGCGGCTCGCCGATCGTGGTCAAGCCCGACTCAGTCCCCCAATTTGTCGCGATCAGAACTGCGAGCTTGGATGATCCGAGTTGGTTCAACCCGCAAGTGGATGTGTGGACATCAGACGCGCACCCGTGGGACCAAATGAATCCCGCGTTGCCAAAGTTTGAAAAGTATCCCCCGTCTGGAGATTCAGCAGACCCGGCCGCACCTTAACAAGCCAGCAAATTCCTTTCGAAAATCTAAACTAAGAACGTGGCAACAATAAAAGAAAGGAGAACATTATGCCGAAAATCAAAACCGTCCGCGGAATAGAAAACCGTAAGGTCGTGTCCCAAAAAGAATGGCTTGTCGTCCGCAAGAAACTTCTGGTTAATGAAAAGAAGTTCTCGAAACTGCGCGACGAATTGAACCTTCAACGTCGCAAGCTGCCTTGGGTCAAGGTCGAAAAGGAGTACGTTTTCGATGGGCCGATGGGCAAGGTGACGCTCGCTGATTTGTTCTGCGGCAAGAGCCAGCTCATTCTTTATCACTTCATGTTCGGTCCGGGCTGGAAAGAAGGCTGTCCGCATTGCTCGTTCTGGGCGGACCACTACGACAGTGTGAACATTCACCTCGGCCAGCGTGATACGACGTTTGCGGTTGTCTCCCGCGCTCCCCTGGAGGAAATCGAGCCGTTCAAGAAGCGCATGGGTTGGTGGTTCAAATGGGTTTCCTCGAACGAGACTGATTTCAATTTTGATTTCAACGTCTCGTTCACGCCGGAGCAAATCAAGAACGGCACGCTGCCCTACAACTACGGCAAACTAAAAATGAAGATTGATGAAAAGGAAGGCGTTAGCGCGTTTTACAAGGACAAGAACGGCGACATTTACCACACCTACTCGTCTTATGAGCGCGGGATTGACCTGATGAACACCACCTACAACTTCCTCGACCTGACCGCCAAAGGCCGTGACGAAAACCCCGACACCCCGCAGGATTGGGTGCGTTATCACGACAAATACAAAGGCGCGTCAAAAGACTGCTGCGCTTGAACGCCCGGCAGGCATATGGCGGACCAACTGCAACATAAAAAGTCAGCCGGCTGCGATGAAACCATGCTGCCGGCTGAATTTATCGCGGTTTGTGTCCTTGCGTTTGTCGCCGGCGTGTCAGCAACAGCTTATTTCTGTCGCTCCATGTGCTGCGAAATGGAAATGCCCGGCGGCTGGACGATGTCAATGATGTGGATGCGAATGCCTGGCCAGACCTGGTTCGCGTCGTCCATAAATTTCTTGTTCATGTGGCTGGCAATGATGGTGGCAATGATGATGCCGTCTGCGCTGCCGATGTTTCTAAAAACAAGGCGCCAGTGGGCCTCCCTTTGCTACATGGCGTCCGGATACTTCGCAATTTGGCTCGCAGCCGGTGTTGGAGTTTATGCGCTCGGCGTGGCGTTTGCGGCCGCCGCGATGCGGTCGCAACTGTTTAGTCGCGCCGTTCCCTTGCTTGCGGGGGCATTGTTGATCGGCGCCGGAGCAATTCAGTTCACGCGCTGGAAAATGAGGCATCTGTTGCGCTGCCGCTCACCATTTGGATGCGCCATTTCATGCCCCCAACATGAAACAAGTTTTTGGCTTGGCTGCAAACAAGGTGCGGCGTGTTGTGTCTGCTGCGCCGCGCCGATGACGATTCAACTCGCTCTGGGAATCATGAATCCGCTCGTGATGATTGTCGTCGCGATTGTCATTGCTGCGGAAAAGCTTCTTCCGCGACCTGCCATCATCGCACGGCTCGTTGGCATTTCGGCAATCATCGCGTCGCGTCCTTTTGTGTGGTTTTTCTGAAACATGTGGGCTAATCCTGAAGTTTCGTTTCGGCGAAGCCCGGAATGAAACTGATTGTTGGTGCGCCCGGCAGGGCGCACGTACTTGGGGGTTAAAGTCCCCCGCACACCCGGTAAGGGGAAGTGCTAGCCGAGGGCAAGGGCGTCCGTCGCGAGGCGGAGTCTGAAGGAAGCCGTAGGCAAAACGTTGCACCGATGAACAAGAATCGCATACGAGGCACAGAGATTGAGATGAGGCGGCCAACTGCGCTGAAGTCCGATACTTACACGGATGGTCTCTATGTATATGCGGCGGTGATAAGCGTGGAGGTGCGTGTGCATTACCCGGGGAGATCTGCGAGGCTGCGCGAGAGCGCAACTGCGACCGAGAGGTGGCGGGAAGGCTTCTCAGAGGTCAGCAGAGGGCATAGTAAAGCCTGGCGACAGGCCGAAGGCCCAAAGGTGAAGTGAGGCGGATTCGCCGTTGTGTCGATGGAGGAAGCAGACGCAGAGAAGAAGGCTGAGATGCCGGAGCTCGACCTGTGGGGCAGCGGGCGGAACTCGCAAGGACACCGGTCAAAGAGCGCGTCAAACGCCACGGTCGCGACGGGAACGAAGAACGCCGCAGGCGAGGCGACGATGGAAGCCGTTGTCGCCCGAGAGAACATGCTGCGAGCATTGCGAGCAGTGGAGCGCAACGCGGGGGCGGCCGGGGTCGATGGGATGACCACGGAAGAACTGCGAGGCTATCTACGCGCGCAATGGGAACAGCTCAAGAGGCAACTCCTGGAAGGGACCTATCAGCCGCAGCCTGTGCGGCGGGTGGATATCCCAAAGCTGGGGGGAGGGACGAGAATGCTGGGTATTCCGACGGTCGTGGACCGTCTGATCCAGCAGGCAATGCATCAAGTGATGAGCCCGGTCTGGGAACCGGACTTCTCCAACCATAGTTACGGGTTTCGGCCCGGACGAGGAGCGCATCAGGCGGTGGAAGCCGCCAGGGCTCACGTCGAGTCGGGACGCCGCTGGGTGGTCGATATCGACCTGGAGAAGTTTTTCGACAGGGTCAACCACGACGTGCTGATGGCGCGGGTGGCGCGCAGGATCAAGGACAAGCGGATGCTTAGATTGATCCGGCGATATCTGCAAAGCGGGATCATGGAAGGAGGACTCGCGCAGCCGCGGGAGGAAGGTACGCCGCAAGGCGGACCGCTTTCCCCGTTGCTCAGTAACATCCTGCTGGACGATCTCGACAAGGAACTGGAAAGGCGGAGCCATTGCTTCTGCCGGTATGCCGACGACTGTAACATCTACGTGAGAACTCGGCAGGCCGGTGAACGGGTGATAGCCTCGCTCAAGCGGTATCTGGAAAAGAAGCTGCGGCTTAAGGTCAATGAGGCTAAGAGCCGGGTGGACCGTCCGTGGAACTGCAAGTTTCTTGGCTACAGCATGACGATGCAACGCAGGCCGCGCTTGCAAGCAGCGGCCCAATCGGTGGAACGCTTTAAGGTAAAAGCCCGGCAGCTCTTCCGGCAGGGGCGGGGCCGCAACTTGAATCGCTTCATTGTGGAGGATCTCAACCCGCTTCTTCGCGGGTGGGCCAACTACTATAGGAAAGCTACGACTTCGAATCTTTTCGCGGACCTCGACCGTTGGATACGGCGCAAACTGCGTTGCCTGATCTGGCGGCGCTGGGCACGGATTCGCACCCGTGCGCGGCAGCTCATCAAGCTGGGGTTTACGGAGAGGAAAGCGTGGTGCTGTGCCCGCAGTGGACGCGGCCCGTGGTGGAACGCTGGGTCCTCACACATGAACGCCGCGTATCCCAACGCCGCCTTCGAGCGGATTGGTCTCATCTCCATCGTGGCAACCGTTCGAGCTTCTGCCTGAATATCATCACTATCACCAACCGCCGTGATACGGAACCGTACGTCCGGTGGTATGGGAGGACGGCGGGGGTAACCCCGCCTCCTACCCGATAACAAGCCCGCCGTGAAATGTCAGGGGCGGCTTTTAGCGGAAAGCTTTCTGCCCTTTATTCAAGCGGCTTGACGGATGAGAGAGGGGGAACGAGCGGTTGGAAGCGCGGCAGGCACCTCGGTAGTCCGACGCGGAGGCGCGGAACCACCGAGCTTGTACACTAATGCCAGGGTGAGAAGGACTGTGGACGACAGGCAGCGCACTCCGAATCATAATGGGCATTATTCGGGAGATTCAGATACAAAGGGTTTTGCTCCGCATGAGGCGGCTGCAAGGCGTCTTACTGTTGGAATCGGTCTCATGCGGCGGCCTTGAGGACCACCTGGCACAATGGCGGGCCGCGTCGGGGCGCGATCCTTGCAATCTGGGTGAGCAGGCCGTTGCAGAACGGACAGCGCGGCTGTTACGATCTTATGGTGTTTGAGCCAAGCGTTGCACCTCGGGACCGAGCGGAGTTTAAGCGCTGGCACCGATCAATAAACGCGATGGTCAGAAGGTGACAGCTGCAACGATCCTGCTGTATCAAGTCCAGCTTTGCAGCAGTGGTTTACCGAGATCATCGAAAAATTTCCGCCGTTGAACGGCCCCCTCGTAACGGGTTTGTCTGACTCAACGGTCAACGATCACTGCATCGGACGATACGTCGTTTACTCTGCGTTTACATCGTCGCAGGGCGAGAGCGGTTACCATACGGCGAAGGCTCTCGCCCGAAAACATGGTGTGGGATTCTATGCGTGCAGCGAACCAGGCGGAGAGTTACTGTTTCCAGAAAGCCCAGAGTGGCAGCGAGACCAATGGAGAGCCCAACAACAGCCTCAAGAGTGACGCAACAAAGCCGCGCACCTTAGGCTGAGCGTTGTGCGTCTGCTTAGTTGCCCACTCGCTGGATGGGCACTTGAAATACTGAAGGCAGTGGCATGAAGCAAGCACAGAAAGCGACGACTCGGTTCCCGCTTGAGTCGGATCTCGGAGCTGACAACATCAAGCGACTCTCGGACTTGATCAACGAGGTCTATGACGACGCTGAATCGGGAATGTGGAAGCGAAAGGGCACTCGGACCAATCCCGCCGAGGTCGAGCGCCTTCTTCGCGCTCAAGCGCTGATCCTGGCCGAGATCGACGGCGTGCTCGTTGGGTCGGTGAACGTCAAGCTCATGAGCGATGGAGTCGGAGAGTTCGGCATGCTCGTCGCCGACCGCAAATACCGCGGCGAAGGCATCGGATCGGCATTGGTCAAACACGCTGAGAAGTGGGCCCGCGAACACGCATCTCACACAATGCGCCTTGAGATACTCACTCCCCGCCATTGGACACATCCGAGCAAGAATTTTCTGAAACAGTGGTACTCCAGGATTGGGTACGCGCCCCAAACTACCGAACCGTTCGAATCAATGTACCCGGAGTTAGTGCCCGAACTGGCAACGGAGTGCGACTTCACCGTGTGGCACAAATCCTTGGCCTGACCAAGACGTTCGCCCAATATCCAGCCGACCGCTTCGCGCTCGAGATCGTACTTTTTAGGGCTATTAACGCTTGCGGCGGGACGGTTGAGCGCCAAACCGTTAGGCCTCACTGTGCCTGCGGAAAGCTTAGAACCTGTAAAAAAATTACAAAGTGCCGCGTTGCTGCTGGGTTTTTTGGCTTGGCCAAGGCGTGAGGGCGGCGGCAATACCCGCAGCGGTGTTGCCGATGCTTTGCATCGTCCTGCGGGCTGCCTTCGGCAGGCTGTCTCCCTTCGGTCGGCTGTCCCGCCCGAGCAACGCAGGCCACGCCAAAAAAGACACGCAACCCTGTGGGCGAGAGCAAGAAAGGCCGTCTGGCCGCGTTGCCCGCTCGGTTACAGTCCGCTGCGGGGATGCACCCTCGCGTGTGCCTTGCCATACGGCCTTTCTTGCTCTCGTGCGGCGCTTTCTAATTTTTTCACAGGTTCTTAGGCGAGCGCTCGAGAGACAACGGAGAAAAGATGAAGCCCATGTACTTCGACCTCACGGTTCGAGGTCTCGGTGAGGCGCGTATGTTCTTCGAGAGAGTGTTCGGATGGCGATTTGAGAAGTTACCTATGCCTTACGAGTCCTGCCGAATCCAGGCGGCCCCGGGGGCGAACCAGGGATCGGCGGCGGAATCGGAGAGCTGAAAGACACGCCTACTGCAGGCGGGAGGCCGATGACGCAGGTGACCGTACCTGTTCCAAACTTTTGGACTCAGCGTGTCCGCATGCCCGCGCTGGAATTCCATGTTAACGGCTTGTCGCTCTTCGGCATGGGCGCCTCTTTCGTCTCAGAAATCGTAATTCCGTACTTCCAATCCGCGGGACAGATCGCGATGTAGCGCGCATATCCGCCAGTTCCGCCTCCAAATTTCGGATAGCCGATCGACACGAGCGCACCTTTTTCTGGAACTTGATCAAGGTTTGCCACCCCTTCAGCCTGGGCGTAACCGTGGTGCATCAACCATTCCTCGCCTTCAAGCGTCGGAGTGCTGTCGGTATCGAGCGGCTCGTGGCCATGAAAAAGGATTTTCCTTTGCTCATGGAGAAACTTCAGCGCCGCCAAGCTGACGCCCGGGAACCGCTTCATCGTCGCCAGAGCGGGATCCGGCCAGCGCTTCGACCAGTCGGATCGAACAAACACGACGGATCCTTCTGGAATGCGCCCATGCTCCGCTTCCCAGTTTTCAATGTCGGCGACCTGGAGATGATAATTATCGTCTTTCTTGAGTTGTTCGACGATAGAGATCACCACAAGCGGTCGAACCGCAAATGTGGCCGGAATCTCGTCGATCGCCGGGTACTCCGGAGCCCAATGGCCGGGTGGGTCTAATTGCGTGCCGAGCTGATCGGTGGCGAGCTCGTAACGAGTCGCTTCAAACCCGTCCTTGGCGAACATATATGGTTGATTCGTTTTCGGATTGATCGCAGGGGTAAACTTCGATTGACCGAATCCCGACCACACTGGAATCGAGGGCGTAATCGTATGCGTCAAATCCACATACTTGGCTTGCTTTAACTTCGACTCATAGAGGTCCCAAAGAGAGTCGTCTGCCGAAAGGTGCGTTCCTATGAGACAGCTCAGAAAGAACAGGAGGTGAAACCGCTTGCTGCATACCGGAAGCAACGCCTGATTTTTGTCTGCGCAAAACAATCGTGCCGGTTCGTCATTCTTCCTCACAATATGCGGATAAGCGACTTCCACGGTCTTCATGTGTGGCGACTCTGCCACAATAAAACCCCCACCTCAAGCCACGCCATCGCCCGCTAACCTGTCGCCTTTCCGGCTTGCGTGCACGCGTTCGTGGACTTTGCCGTCACTTACATGACGACCGAAATGCATGCTGACTGAATCGGACGTATACCGAGGATCGTTGGCAAATCGGACGAGTTTGGATCGGCGCGATGCCCTCATGGAAGGCAGTGTGTTCGCTGTTTAGTCACACTACCGATCAGATCACATTAGAGCGGGAAAGGAGTTATTTTCTGAATGAATTTTTTGCGCGTCGCTTGTCGCAACGATTCGGGTTAGCGACCCGGTTCGGCTCGTGGGTCAAACAGACCGGTGATCACCAGTCTGCCCCCTTCTCCCTTTGCAACCGCCTGCGCCTGAGTGACAGCTCTTTGAGCGCTGGAGAGCGTCTGTCGTGCTCCGGTCAGAAAAACTCGACCGGCCTCAGTTAGAGAGACATTGAGACGGAGAGCAGCTCGCCGGAAGCTCACATCTTCAGCAACAGCGGTGGAGGACTTTGCTGGTAGGCTAGTGCTAGTCCTGCCATGTCGACCAGAACCAAGGTTGCGGCTCTCTAGTGTGGTGTCCCATAAAGACAATTGTATATCGGGGTTGTTTTTGGTAGGCTAGCGATCATGCCAGCAGCTATACCGATTGAGGTGACTGCCAGTCAGCAGAGGAAGCTCAAAGGTATCGTGAAGGCCAAGACCAGCAGCCAGCGTGATGTTTTCCGGGCTCGGATCATCTTGGGGTTGGCTCAGGGACTCTCCCACGACGCGATCGCCAAGGAGCAGTCTGTGAGTCTTTTGGCCATTGGACGTTGGCGGAAGCGCTGAGCGGCCAAGGGCTTTGAGGGTCTCCAAGACGCCCCTGGGAGGGGACGCAAGCCACGGCTTTCGGCCAGGGCTGTCGGAGGGGCCTTGAGTCTGGCGCGCACCCGGGCTTCGCACGGTGGGCCTTGGAGTGTGCGCGGAATGGCCAGTGAAACCGGCCTGAGCAAATCGAGCGTGCAACGACTCTGGTCGGCCCATCAACTGGAGCCCCACCGGGTGCGCGATTTCAAGCTCTGCAAAGACCTTCGGTTTGAGGAAAAATTCTGGGACGTCGTGGGCCTCTATCTCGACCCGCCCGAGCAGGCCTTGGTGCTCTGCAGCGATGAAAAGAGCCAGGCTCAGGCTCTCGAACGCACCCAGCCCGGATTGCCTTTGGGCCAGGGACACATTCGCACCCGGACCCATGACTACTACCGGCACGGAACGGTAACCCTCTTTGCCGCCCTGGACTACCTTTCCGGCAAGGTGTTTGCCCACACCGCCCCGCGCCATCGCCATCAGGAGTGGCTCGCCTTCCTGCGCAAGATCGACAAGGAAGTCGCCCCCGAGCTGGAGCTTCACATTATTTGCGACAACTATTCGACCCCCAAGCACGCCAAAGTCACCGCCTGGCTTAAGCGTCATCCCCGTTTTCACCTCCATTTCATTCCCACCTCTTCCTCCTGGCTCAATCTGGTGGAAGGCTTCTTTGGCGAAATCACCGCCAACGTCATCCCCCCGGGAAGCTTTCACAGCGTCGGAGCCCTGGTCGGCGACATCTTCCGCTTTCTCGATCATCACAATCGCAATCCCAAACCCGACCGCTGGACCGCGGACCCCAACCGCATCCTTGAAAAACTCGACCGCGCCTGGGAGGCCATGCTCGAAGAGATATACAATCCTATTTACGGGACGTCACACTAGGAACTTTCGTCGAGCGCGAGCGTGATTGTAAGCCTGTTACGGTCGGCCCTTGAGCTCATCTCAAATCTGACGAACCTTTCGAAACTGCAGTCTTACCCACAACCGGTTGCTGTTCCTTATACAAGCTAGGCGCGCTATGCGCCCGATCCGCCCCAACCGTGCGAACGATGGTGAGGAAACTCTGTGCCGCGACAGTAGATGCGCTTGAAATTGTGAAAGCACAGCCCACGATCATCGGGGGTGGTGTCGGTTCGATCGGGCGCAGTTTCACACGTGAGCCGGCCAAGCTGCGAAAGACCTCGGGCACTATGGCCACACCACGCCCGGATTCGACTGCCGCAAGCAGCGAGGTGGCACCATCGCACTCCACTGCAATCTCCGGCTTCACTTGGAGAGCTGCGAAGATTGTTTCGAGCATCTCGTGGTATTCCGTGTACTCCGCCCGGGCATAAGCTGCAAGGGGCTCGCGCAGCAGGAGACGGAGCGGCACTTTCGTCATGCGGGCGAAGCGATGTTGGCGAGCTACGGCCACACGAAGTGCGTAGCGCACGATTTCCTCGAACAGGATCCCTGGCTGCGGACGGCTGCCTGGTTTCACCATCACGGAAACGTGAACGCGCCCGTCGAGCAATGCGCTTTCGAGGGGTCGTCGCTGGCGAGATCCAAAAGCGTCACGCACACGCCTGGCGCACCTGTCTGAAATGCCGCCAGCGCGCGTGGGAGAATTTCAGTTGTCGGCGAAGGCGCGTAACCGATGCGGAGTTCACCGGTCTCCCCACGGGCCAGGGCACGCACGGCCTTCAAAGCTTGGTCATCACCGGACCTCGTTGACCTCTGGCTCGCGAGAGCTTTCAATGCGCAGGACGTCGAGGCCGCGGCAGCGATGTACCACCCCGAGGCGCGTGTGGTCCGGGTGGACCAGGTACACGGCACCGACGCAGTGGCGCATGGCGCCGCCGGGATTCGCGAGACCATGGCGGGCTACATCGGGCTGAAGCCGCACATGGACGTCGTCGTGCACCACGCGACCGTGTCTGGAGACTTCGCCCTGTGCCGGTCACAATGGCGCATCACCGGCACAGACAAGGACGGCAAGCCAATTGAAATCCACCATCACGGGATGGAGGTCATGCGCCGTCTGCCAAACGGTGAGTGGGTCTTCTTCATCGACCACCCGTGGGGAGCAGACTCCTCGTGGGCAGTGGACCGCCCCCACATACCGAATGATGCGCGGCACGCTCGCGACTGGGGCTATGAGCCGGAATGGACGCTCGCACGCGGCCTCGCCGACTACGCATGGCTCAAGACGCAGGAGGCTCAAGCGCTCGGTGCGCAGGAAACGATGGTCGTGGACCTGTAATAAGCAGAGACGGTCTAGGAAGAAAACGGGCATGCGAGTGCAGCGCCAAGCGACGTGGTAAAGATGGTCTCTGGCCGCTTTCCAACTAGCTTGCTCGCGTTGTGCAGGTCTAATTTTTCATGCCGCGCGAATGCTCTATTGCGTTGGATGTATCCAGATATTCACCAATCTGTTATGTGCTTTCCCGATCTCGTCGCTGCATCCGGCGGGCGGATATTTACCGCCTATTGGTTGATGGAGAACACAAAAAAGGGGGGTTCCTGGTCGGCGCTCGTGCTTTCATGGGTCGATGCGTTTACTCCCAATTGCTGGTCTCGTCATAAGAGAGCCCGCATTGGGCGAGCGCCTCGTCGCTTTCCTCAGGCGTGGCGCCGTCGGCCTCATATTCCTCGAGGACGGTCTTCAGGTCCTCGCGGGTGGTTAGAACCGCGTCCTGAACCTCTTCAACCTCGGTTTGCTCCTCGGCGTAATCCCGAGCAGCATCTTCGAGGGCATCCCTCGAGGTGTTTCATTGTCGCTTCCATGTTTTCAACCTCCCTTCCTTTTGAGTTGAGAGCCTGTCACTGGCTCAAGGTTTGAGATTCGACTATTACCTCGATCAGACGCATTTTCGCATGCACGGCCGCGAGGATCTTTTCATCAACTGAGCCGGCGATGACCAGGTATTGCAGGACCGAGTCGCTCTGCCCGAGGCGATGCAGCCTGGATTCTGCCTGGCTCAAAACGCCTGGAGTCCAATCGAACTTTACGAATATCGCCTGGCTCGAAGCGGTCAGATTGACGCCAACACCCATCGCGGCAGTGGATCCGACGAACAATCGGACAGCAGGATCGTTCTGAAAGGTGTCCACGCGTGAATATCTCCAATCGAGGCGGAGGCAAAAGTCTGCGCCATGCATCGAATCGTCCAAGGAGTAAGCGGATGACGCGGCCCGCTGTCCTTCGGTCCAAAAATCTTTACGCTGCCGCCGAAAAAGCGATTGGCCGGTTCACAGACAAGATCTCGCGCTGGCGACGCAGGTATTCGACTTCGCGCTGAAGCCAGCGAAGCGCCCCTGGCCTGCCGCCCCATCCCGGCAGGTTCGTAAAGAATTGGGCTTCACACCGAGTTCCGCGGCGATCCGCGTGAGCGAAACGTTGACCGCTTCCTGACGCAACCGCGACCTGTTGCTGACTGTTCCCTTAGGCGCGATGGATTGGAGGCATGTTTGCATTTCTTTGTCGGGTATTCCGCCTTCCCTGTTCACCAAATCGGGAGAACTCTTCTTTAGAGGATTGGCTATTGTTGATTTCCGAAAAGGAGAAGCCGTACCTCCGATGCCCGCTCTCACCGTAGCCGCGAGCATAACTGCTTGGCACTTTGGGCACCGTGTCAACCTGCGGGAAAGGAAGCAGAAAAAGCACGGTCCCTACTGACCAGGGGCTTGCCGACCGCGACCTTGCGGTTCGAGCTGTTGTGGACGGCAGAGATCCAAAGAGCACTACCGTGAAAGAAATCATGACTCGGCAAATCGCCTGCTGCATTCTCGATCGGCGTTGAGTACGCCAGCACCGACCTGAGAGACGCTCTTTTGCGCTCTGGCGCAACCCGCTCAATCATTGGTTTAAAAAAAACCAATCTGCCTGACCCGGCGAGGCCGAATTCATCCATGGGGAAAGCTGCTTGTGCGTTTCTCCCATTAGTCTTCAAAAAAATGAGTTGGCAAAGGCATGTGCTGGCTTCGCGGGGATATCTTGAGCTTGGAATGTTCGATGACGCGGAGCAGGCGCTAGAACAAATCAGAGGCGAGGATAAGACGCAGAGGGAGGTCCTCCACGCGGCATTGGTTATCTCCCTAGCAGCAGAGAATTGGGACAGGGCTGTTGCTATTGCCGCAGATCTTGTGAAAGCCGAACCAAAGAATCCGACGACGTGGATCCTGCTTGCCTACGCCGTGGGGCACGCGGGAAACGTTGAGCAAATGGAGTCGGTTCTTTTTAAAGCGCGAAAATGGCATCCGAGAGACCCGTTAATTCTTTTTAGACTTGCGTGCTGCGCGAGTGTGACAGGGCGCATAGAGGAAGCAAAACTGCGCCTGGGCAATGCCATTGATCTTGATGAGAGTGTTCGGAGGTTGGCGCTCGATGATGAGGATCTTCGGCCCCTATGGGATTGGCTGACCCAAACGCCATAAAAGATATCTCTGCTGTCCCGTGTTTTGCTTTGCCCACAATGCTTTACATTCACCTGGGCGGGACCCGTCGTGACGACGAAAATCATGAATATGGGCTCCTCCGAAATGCATAAAATTCGACGGGAGAGATGAATTCTCGTTGCTCCACGGGTGTTGAAGGACTGGATGAAATTCTGCACGGCGGCTTCCTTGAGCATCGTCTGTACCTCATCGGAGGTGACACTGGAGTTGGAAAGACTACTCTTTCGCAGTTCGTTGCAGATTTGCATCGGTCGCGCTGCGCCGGGCAACCGCAAGGGCGCGCCGCGCCTTCTTGCACGCGGCTTTTAATCCGCTTCGAATCGATTTCGTCGTAAGGCGCTTCAGGGGCCACTTGTCGAGGCGACAAAGCGCGCGTTTCGATTTCAGCGGCAGCCTGTTTACTCCAATCCTCCTTTTCACTCTCCTCAATTACTTGGCGCAGACGAGCAGCCATCGCGGCCTGGATGCGAGCAACGCCTCCGGTGCCCGGCGCTTGCCAGACTTGACGATCAGCTTTTCGATCGTCTGCACCCGGACATGCGAGTCGCGGATCGACGACATTCGCTCGGCCGCTTTGCGCATCGCGGCGTTTCATCTTTGTAAAATGCCCCCTGTCCCCGGGCGCAGCAACCGGATCAATGCGCGAACCTTTAAGATGCTTGCGGGCCTCGTGCACTGCGGTGCTACGGGCTTGATCCGTGACCGTGAGTAGCTCCTTTAGCGTTCCTTCAAGTTCCTCCTGCGCGACCCGGCGCACCTGGCGAGCGAGCGATTTTTTGCCGGAGGCGGTAGCTCATCGCATGGACTATAATTGATGCTCGGGTCGAAGGGAATTGTGGGAAGCATTGTCGTTCCCGACGCAGGAGAGTGACTGGATATCCAGGCTTTGGGAATGGCATTGGCTATTTCCATCTAAGGCGGCTTAGGATTCGCGCATGACCGCAATTGATCGAATCAAGCCGTTTGCCGAAGACAAGGAAGACGTTCATGTCCTTATCCATAGGCCGTGGGTTACGAAGGGAGCCGCGGCACGGCAGACGCCGGAGAACGGGCCGCGCTTCTAGGCTACAGCGCCTACGACACCTTCACATCATTCGCGTCTGGAGGAGCGGATGCCTCGCCCGCAACTTTTACGTGCTGGACGCCTCGTAGATCCTCTGAATGGACGCATCCAGCATGGCATTGAACTCGGAATCGGATTGTTGGGCCGTCAGCCCCTCGACCAGCGCCCGCGAGAAGCTCGCCACGATGCCGTGATTCCTGCGCAGGCGGTCGTTGGCTTCTGCCTGCGTATAGCCGCCCGACAGCGCGAGCACCCTCACGACATTGGGATGACGGACGCAATCGACATAGAAATCATCTTGCTCCGGGAGGGTGAGCTTGAGCATGACCAGCTGACCTGCGGGCAGTCTGTTGAGATTGTCGAGGATGGCCGCTTTGAGCAACTCCTCGGCCTGGGCTTTTTCGGGACAGTGAATGTCCACTTCCGGCTCGACGATCGGCACCAGGCCGACGGCAATGATCCGCTCGGCTAGTTCGAACTGCTGGCTCACGATATCCTCAATGCTGGCCCGGTTGGCGTGCTTGATGACCGAGCGCATCTTGGTTCCGAAAATGCCCTTCGCTTTGGCTTTACCGAGGAGCGCAGCAAGCTCGGGCATGGGCTTCATCAACTGAACCCCGTCCTTCTCGGCGACTAGGCCCTTGTCGACTTTCAGAAAAGGCACCACGCGTTTCACTTTCCAAAGGTAGTCCGCGGTGGGCTGCCCATCGACATTACTGTCCATGGTCCTCTCGAACAGGATGGCAGCCAGAATCCGCTCGCCGTTGAAGCTGGGGCTGGTCATAATGCGGCTGCGCATCCGATGCACGATCGCAAGCATCTCGTCGTCGTTGGACCACGCATCTTCCTTGATTCCGTAAGATCCCAGCGCCTTGGGCGTGCTGCCCCCGCTTTGGTCCAGCGCCGCAATGAAACCGGGATGTGTCTTCATTTTTTGCAGTTGTTCCTTGTTTATGTCGAGAGTCGTCATAACGCCTCCTTCAGTTGTCGGTAGTGGTTGATCAGGTTATTGGTTGAGCTATCGTGAGCGAGAGCCGGTTCTTCCTTGCTCTCGAGTTCCGGGACGATCCGCTGCGCCAATTGCTTGCCCAGTTCGACGCCCCACGGGTCGAACGAGTCCATGCCCCAAATCGTGCCCGGCGTAAAAACATTGTGCTCGTAGAGGGCGATGAGCTTACCGAGGGTTTCCGGGTCAGACGCTCGGCCAAAATCGTGTTCGACGGGCGGTTGCCCTCGAAAACGCGGTGGGGCACCAGCCGATCCGAAGTCCCCTCCGCCTGGACCTGCTCGGCCGTCTTCCCGAACCGCCAGGAGAATGTCGTGGTGCCGGCCAAGCGGGTTGAGCGTCTGGCCAAAGGCGATGAAGTCACATGGGATGAGCCTCGTTCCATGATGGATCATCTGGTAAAAGCAGTGCTGGCCATTGGTCCCCGGCTCGCCAATATACACGGGGCCAGCGTCGCAGTCTACTTTGGAGCCGTCGAGCGTGACGTATTTGCCGTTGCTCTCCATCGTCAACCGCCTCGCCGCGCACAATAATACCATATTCCTGTAATCTCTGCGCGCGCAGAAAGACGACATTTACCTCTTCCAGGGACTCCTTGCAGGATGAGAAGCGCTGGGACTGACCGCCTTGCTTTGGAAGAATCGTTCGAGATGCTTCCATGCAACCGCAAAAAGTTATCGAGATCAAACGAGACGCTTGGAGGACTCGTCGACGAAGGCTATTCAATCACAAAATTGACGTGCTCGGGGCTGTGGCAGCCTTCCACAGCTTCCTCAGAGGCGACTACTTATTCACGACTGGAGAAGATTCCTCATTTTCTTTTAGCTCCTTTTTCTGAGGAGACCTTCGCGTTGAGGCGTGGACGGAAGACCAAGACCAGGACGAAAAGCGACACCACGGCGCTGCCGGGTGTCCGCGCCGAACGGCGGTTCGTAGAAAGAAAGGAACACTTTGCCTTCGAGGCGCCGTTGGGGCCTGTGGTTGAGCTTCAGGATCGATTGAGCAAAGGATGAAATGGAAAATGCCGATCGACGTTTATGGCAAGGTGATTGAGGAAGCTTGGAAAACGAGGAAAAGCGGACCCGAAGGCGACCAGAAATCAGAATGTCGTTCGTGCGTTTCGCAACGCTCTAATCAGACGGCGGCCCTTGCACGCGATACCGTAGCAATGTCAACGGGAGCCTGTCGGGGTCAGAGCTTGACGATATAATTATTTTCTGGTCAATTTTGTTTCAGACGCGAGCCTCTAGTCGCCGGCGGTGGCGAATAGTCGCTGCCCGCGAGGACAGCTGAGTTGGAGTTGTTCTGCGCCGCCAACCGCTACCTACGCTCTCCAGACGATCACAACGGGGCAACGCTCTATGAATTTTATCAAACGAAGGATAAATGAACTACGTGGTATCGCCGGGAGCGCGTATCGGCACGGCGCGGAGTTCGCTATGGCAGGATGGCCAAAGCGACCGGCCAATTGGCGTTGACCCGCCTGTCAACTCAACGGGAGTTTGAAGAACACACCGTTCGGACGCAGAGGGAAAGGGCTCGTCTAATAGAATTGGAGCGGACCCTTGCGCAAAATGCCCCTTCCTTTCAAACACCCGGATTCTGCTTGTCTGTGGTAGATGGACGGAGTTCCATAGCTCATGGGCATGGAGCTATGAATCGCAAGGCCGCAAACAGATTAACTGGCGAGAACACCTTCTGTGCCGCTCTTGTGGCCTTAACAATCGGATGCGCGCAGCGATCCATTTGTTGGCAGAAGTGGGCGTTTCGCTGAGACACTCGCAAGTCTACGCGACTGAGGAAACTACGCCTCTATTCGCCCGCTTGCGGCAGCGCTGTCCCTCGATCGTGGGAAGCGAATACATCGGCGGCACATCCCTCTCGGCGCAACCAACGCCGTCGGGATCACCAACCAGGATCTGACAAAATTGACGTTTCCGGACGAACAATTTGACCTGATTTTAAGCTTTGAAGTAATGGAACACGTCCCAAACTACTGCAAGGCTTTTGGGGAGTGCGCCCGCACCTTGAAACCGGGTGGCAAAATGCTATTTTCTGCCCCTTTCGATGCGAATGCCGCGCTCAATCGGATCCGTGCTCGTCTCCTTGCAGATGGCACGGTAGAGCACATCTTGCCTCCCGAATACCATGGCGATCCTCTAAACGCTGAAGGATGCTTGTGCTTTCAGCATTTCGGTTGGGAGATGCTGCAGCAAGTGAAGCAGGCAGGCTTCGCCAGGGTTTGGGCTCTCCTCTATCACTCGCGCGACTATGGATATTTGGGAAATGAGCAGATTCAATTTCTCGTCGAGAAGTAAACCGACGCGAAACGCGAATCTGGTGCGGATTCGCTTCTCAGTTCGTCGTTCATCGCCTTGACCTCCTCTACCTCGCATGCCTTTGAGGCCGAAATCATGCAAGAAAGAGAGAGCGTATCGTATTGTAGATAGTTACCGCAGATTTTTTTAAAGGAAAGTATGACCCATCTGGAACTCTTGGAAATGCAGCTGCGCAGAGCCGAAGAGAAGCGCGGCTCCGCCGCACTGCTGACGCGCATGATCAGGCAGAAAGTCGAAGAGATGAGGCAAAGGCTTTCTCCGGTCCCCGGGAAGCCGAATGCAAGCGAATTGAGGCTGAGCAGATTCCTCTTTAGGAACAGCAGCTTGCCGACGTATCAAGCCGGATTGAGGAAGGGAGCCTGACGGCTCCGCAGGGGCACGCAAACGAATAACCGTTCCTAACTCCGAACGGGCGTCTCGATTTACCTCCAGTTACTGGTCCTCTGTTTTCAATCGTTCTGTCGTAAACGAACATGTCGGGTAGTCTTGGAGGGCGGTTATCCGCAGGATGTCATCGCAGCGGCGGGCCAGAGCGGCCGAGGCTTCATCAGCCAGTTGCGAAGCGGCGGTGCGAAAGAGAGTCAGACTGGAAACGAGCTTGAGGGCATCTGTTGATCCGCCCATCAGGCGTTCGAAGGGAACGCCGACTCCGAGCTTCTCCAAGATCGCGGCGGTGATCTCCTCGTAGCGGGCACGCAGTACGGGATCACGGAGGTATTCGCGGGCTTCATCGAGGTTTTGGATAGCGTAGAACTGCGAGGCTCCCGAGCGGCCGAGTCCGGCGAGTTGGGGAAAAATATACCAAATCCAATGGCTGCGTTTCCGGCCGGAGCGAATCTCGGCCAGCGCGGTTGGGTAACCGGAGTATCCGTCCGCCTGGGCCCGATGAAAGCGCTCGAAGGACATTGGCCTTTGGAAAGGCTGTCATGCCTTTCATCTCTTTTCAAGCCGCAGCAACGCACGAGAATATCTGCTGTTGACGGCTGGCGAACGACCCACCTGACGAAACGGGCGATTTCCGGATGCGCGGCAATCGCCTCGATTGAAGCATAGTCGCGAGCGAGTTCGGATTCCGTAACACGACGTCGATTTGCTGCTTGTGGCAGGGGCAGCAGAGCAAAATGACCGCGTGACGTTCGGCGCGGGTGAAATTCCGGCGGGTGCGGACCCGCTTGTGCAAGGTTCTCGGGACAAGATGCTGCCGGGTGAGGCGCGACACGGCCCGTCCGCAAAGGGCGCAGCAGGCTTCGTTCATCGGGATCGATTCGGCAATGTCTCCATTTGCGGCTTCAGTGGATCTTTTCCATTGGATTTCGTCGTTCTCTCCCTGCCGAAAAAGCGGCTGGCACTTCGCGTCGAAGCGAGTGCTTGAACAGGAAGCTGATCAACGGTTTGGCGCGGGCCGGCAAAGTTGCCTCATCGAAGACGACTTTGCACTTCTTCCCCGCCGCCTCGATCGTGAGTTCATATTTGACGCAAATCCCGAGCCGAGGCCGAGCGTTTTTCCCGCGAGTCTGAAAGGCCGCTGCGCTTGAGGAGTTCTTCGCGTTCGCGAGACACGGAGAGTTGCTCGGTATGATCGCGGCTGTTGACAGGGGCGCGGCTTGTTCAAGACCTCGGTGGCTTCCTATCCGGTTATCTTTTCGAGCTGTTCAACTGGCCGCTCGCCACATATCCTCGCCGGATCGCAAATCCCCATCGACGAAGCTTGAGCCCCAAGCAACGGCGGAAGTTGTCTGTGATGGCGCTCGACCCGAAAAGGGCCGTCGTGGAGGCGAGCCAAAAGACGCCGGCGTTGCGAAACTGGGGATTCGAACCAGTCCTGTCCATTTCTCAACTGCGCTCCTTTCGGAGGGTTCCTGCGACTGCGCCCCGCTCGACATCCGGCGCCGGGGAGAGCTCGAATCGTATTTTGACAACTCTAGTCTAAGTTGTGATTGTCGGGTTCGCTTACGCATGGAAAGATCGTGCGTTTTGCTCAAGATTTTGAACCCGGCGCGGTTAGGCTCCACGGACGTTGCCCTGCCGCGGGGCAAGACGCGAAAACGTCACCACGCTACGGTTGACGGTGTGCGGGCAGGCGGTCGCCGTTTTGGCAAGACCGAGGTTGTCGAAAAGGTGCGGCCGCTGAAACCGAAATTGTTGGGAAACACGCATTTCTGGCTCGAAATGTAGTAGTGCACGAGCGGGTTCGAGTCTGCGACGTGCAAATCCCAGGCACCATTGAACACATTTCTATCGTCCACAGTCATTCGATTGGTTTGGCGAAGATGTTCAGCCCAAGTCGAAAGCTGGAACTCCAGGCGAAACAACCCAGGCCGCTCCAAACTTTCGTCGAGCCGGCAGTCGAAAGCGCCGTTGCGCCGAATTGCAGCCTGCACCCCCTGCATCAACGCATAGAACTTCTCGCGGTCCTCTTTTTGGATGGTGTATTTGATCGTTATCGTGACCGGCCCGTCATCGTGGTCGGGGCATGCGGGGAACTCCCAATCATTATTGAGCGGTGCCGGGTCGACGCTCGCCTCGGCCGCAAAGTTTATTGAAACCCGGTGCCCGATGGCCAAGACGGCGAGGGCCAGGACAGCCGCAGCGGAAAAGGTCAAATTGTAGCCGGCCTCCACGACTGCCCAGCCCCACATTAGCGCGCCAAGCGCGATTCCGCCTTGCCCCACCATGATTTGGAACGCGTTCATGCGCCCGCGCACCCAGCCGGGTATCACGCGTTGACCGGCCACCCAAAGCTCAGATCCTGCGAGCGACCAGGCCACGCCCGCAAGCAACGCGCAAAGCATCAATGCAGGCAGTTGGCGCAGGAATGCCAGCGTGACCAGGACGACCAGCATTATGGCCATGGAGACCGAGGTGATGGCATTTTGCGAGGTCCGCGCCCTGAGGAATGAAAGCACGAAAACTGCTCCTACCAATGATCCCAAGGCGAGGCACGTAAAGACGAGCCCCAGCTGGGCGGCGGAAAGGTTTATCTCCTTGAGCGCGATGACCGGGAAGAGCGCTGGCACAATCGAAATAACAAGCGAGAAGAGCAGGTTCCTAAACAGAACGATCCTCATGCCGTGCGAGTGGCGGGCGTAGCGCAGCGAACTGATAAACGATTCCGTGAAGCTTTCACGGAGTCCGGCTGACTGCTCTTGACGCGGTTTCCATTGGGATACGGCGAGAGCGACGAGCAAGAACATCAGAGCATTCAACGAAATAAGAACCGGGACGCCCAGCAGCGGCAGCAGGAGACCGGCCAGAGCGGGACCGACAATTCCGGAGAGATTCAGCTGCACCCCTCCCAGAGTGATCGCCGAAGCCAGTTCCTCCTTGCTGGCAATGTCCGGGACGATGGCGCCCCACACGGGCGCGTAAAAGGCAACCCCGAGTCCGAGCATGAAGATACAAACAAGCACCAGGTTCGGGTCGATCACTCGGGTCCACGCCCCCAGGGCGAGCAATGCTGAGCAGGCCGCCTGCCAAAGCACCGCGATAACGATCACCGCGCGTCGATTCGCAATATCCGCCACCGCGCCGGCCGGCAAGGTGAACAGAAAGAACGGCGCCGAGGCAGCCGTGGTCATGAGCGATAGCGAAAGGGCCGAGCCCCCGAGATCGTGCATCAACCAAGTCGCCGCCATATCTTGAGCGGAAACGAACGTGCCCGAGAGCACGCTCGCCAGCCAGAGACGGCAAAAGACGGGATTTCTTAGCGCGAACCAGGTCGAGGTGGTGTTCATATCCGCACAAAGGTAACGAAAATACGCTTACGCCAGCCCGCCGCAATCCGGATTTGTGGCGGTCCGCCGTAGCGATACGATCAAATATCTGGCGGAAGCGAGCGAAGCTCTAGAAATCCTTATAGCCCCAGACATCCTTCTCGGGCGGGTTTCCGCAAAGCACATTGCCAACGATCTTCCCCGAAATGGTTGCGGCTTCGACGCAGCCGGCGTTGAGCCCATTGATCGTCCAATCCCCGGCCAGATAAAGGTTCGAAAATCCTGTGGCATATCCGTGCAGCCGGAAGGTTGTGCTCCCGCTGACGGAAAGCACGTAGCGTTCCGAAGGGTCGATATTAGCCCGGTGGTAAACGTCGACCACCGACTTCCAGTCGAACTTCCCGGTTGCCGGATCGAAATTTTGCGGCCACCACCTCTTGCTGTCGCGGGTCAGCCAGGCGTCGGAGATTTGCCTGACCAATTCGAGGGCCTTGCGCGGGGTATCGGTTTCGCCGGCCGGCGGAATCCCTCCCTCCATCGGGCCGCAGAAGTAGGAGATGTTCCGGACGTTCGAAGAGGGAGGGAATGCCTCGCGCACTATGAGCTCGCTCATGTCCGCCCAGGTATCCATCGGCTCGACATAGGCGTCCATAACGGGACTTTCATCGGTCCATCCCAATTTGTTCAGATCCTTGCTCAGCCATGCCTGGAACGCCATCGTCCGCGTGGTCTCAACATGGTCGACCATGGCGCGCCAGCTCTCGTTGCCGCTGAGCAATTCCTGGCAAACATAAGGAACGCCGGCCAGAGAAATGCCGAACACGACCTCGTCGAAATCCTCCCCGACTCGAAGGGTTCGCGTCTCGACGTCGTTCCATGTCGCATAGAATGATTCCAGATTCACGTCCTGGTCACGAAGCTGGTCTCCCTCCACCAGTTGATCGTAATTCGGGGCACTTGGCCAGCAGGCGAGATCCTTGATCTCGACCAGCGGATCATACTCTCCAGTCTTTACGGTCGCTTGCCTCCCTATCGAAATCGTCTCGATCGACGAATTGTCACTCGACAGGCCGAGACTTCTTACCCGGTGAAAGAACTCGAAGGATACCCCGCGCTTCTTCAGCCCGAGATACAAGGGAGCGATGACCGCGTCCCCCATGCCCGCCTGCATCTTCCAAAAAATGCCGCCCTTGTAGGCAAAGCAGATCCGAAACGCGCAACGGATGGCCACCCCGGCGGCAAAGGAGGGTTTGCTGATCTCCCCGTTTCGATAGCCGAAAACGAGGTCGTAGAGCCCGCGCAGGAGATCGGAATTCACCGTTTCCGGCAGCGCCCCATGATATGAAAGCCACTCACGGAAGTCCTTGCCGTCGATGGCATCGAGCTTGTCCGGTTTAAAAAGCACGCGATCCGCGAAGAGGCCCCAGACCGTCGTAGTAGCCAGATCGATGACCACCAGAAAGCGATGCACTTCCAGATCGACGTTGAGCTTTTCCGCGAAGTTCTGGCGGATCACATAACGAAATTCTCTCAGGAGATTAACAACGGGAAGGAACTCGGCTTCGGAGCGGTTCGCGATATTGTCGCCGAACTCGTCCACGATCTTCACGAGAGTCAAGAGAACTCGCGACCAAAGGCTCATCCCCAAGAGTTTCACGTCGTCGATCCTGGCCCCGACGCTTTGCCTTAGCCTTTGAAGGACGCCGCGGTCCTCGTCGGATTCCATCCCTCTTTGGGCCGGCAAAATCGCCCGCGAGCGCTCGACGTGGTCGACAATGAAATCAATCGTCAGCCGGATGCATTTCCACAGACTGAGCTCAGCCGCGTCCCGGCCCGGCACCCGACCGTTGAGCGGGAAATTGAATCCCCAGGGGTGCCATTGCCCCTTGAACTGCTGGGCGATCACCAGGTAGCCATGCTTCTTGAAGGCGTCGGACCAGGTGGCCAGGGGCGCGCCGGGCGGACGATCCAGCATCGCGTAAGCGTCCTGGATGATGTCGAACGAATTGTCGTAGAAGCCAAACCAGATATGCAATCCGTGCTCTTCGATGCGGCCCTGCGGGCCCCGTCCGCTGGCGCATTTGCCGCCCAACCGCCATCCCGTCTGGTAGACGGTGATGCTTTCATAAAGATCTTTCCAGTTCGGCTGGCTGGTGAGCCACCATGCGGCGGTGAGCGACCCGATGCCTCCCCCGAGGATGGCAAGTTTCTTCTTCTTGGCGGTTGGCATACGCTAACGGTTTTCGGAATGAGGCACAATCTTAAGCTAGGAGACTGTTGAAATACCCTCGCATCTCACGCCCTCCGGGTTGCGCCAATTTTCGGCCCTCGCGATGTCGCCAAGCTTGCGCGGAGCATTGCGGCATTTTGGGGAGATGGGGGCCCCACACCCCATCAAGTCTGCGCTCGGCTGCTTGCGATCTTCCGAAAATTGACTGCAACGTGGCATACGCGGGGTATTTCAACAGTCTCCTAAGCGAAGCCGATCTAAGAATTTGGCGGGACAATTGATCCCAAACCGATCTCAAAATCAAAATTGACATAGAAGCTGATCTTCGACCGCAGGGTTCCCGCCGCAGGCATCCCGAAGTCCCGCCGGAGGGGATGGCTGTCGCATGCTTCGATGGCGATGTCGTAATTTGAGGCCAGAAGGCTGGTTTGATGCACTTGGGAAGCGACCGACGTCGTTTCGACAATCGCCTGATAGGCGGCTTTGGCGGGATCGACAACATCGCGAATCTGCTTCAGGAACAAGAGGGGTATCCTAAGGTGCAGGAGGTCGTCCATGGAATGAATCACCAGGCGAATGTCGGCGAACAGATTGAGCTCGTCATCGAGAAAGCCGACGACTTTTCTGACCAGCCCGCCCAAGTCCGGCCAGGAGCCAACCGGCCCGGAGTAGGCGCCCGCCACCGCTTTGCGAGCCTCCACCAGGCGCTTGATTTCGCCCTTGGCGAGCGGCGGGTACTTTTTGACCACCAGCGTGTCGAGTGAAAACTGCTCCGCTTGCGCGGGCGACGTCGGCAAGCTGATGGTTCCGATGCTCTTGGGGAAACCGTAGAGTTCGCGCCCCATGGCCATCGCATAAGTGTTATCGATGAAAATATAAGGGATAAACCAATAAAGCCTCTCGCGAGATTTATCGATGACCATTACCCAGAAGGCCACCTCATGCTCAACGAAGTTTCCAAAGTTGTTGTAGGGCGGGGTGGTCGACCGCAAGGAAGCAAGATTGCAACAGGCGAGAAGCACAAATCCGCCCGCGGGAACGAAACGCCGGCCCCCTCCGAGGGGAGCGTTGAGATACCGGTCGCAGAGTTCCTGCAGTTTGCCTTTGTCCGCGTCGAGGATGAACCCGTAATATTCCACTCCTGCGGCGGCGAAGGGTGGCTGGTAGACGAGTTCGCCGCCTCGGTCTATGTAGTTTTGCATCGTTGTTGGAGCGCTCTGCTTTCGGATCGAAGTTGGTGAAGCGGGACGCTCAAGCACTCGCGACTTTTTGCGCCCGCTGAATGAAGGGATTCTCGAAACCTTCCGTGTATGTGCCAAGGATTTTCCGAACTTTCTCCTGCCCTTCGGTTTTCCTGCCGCGTTGCACGGTGGCGAGCCCGATGGCGCTGGCGAGCGCAAAGGACCGTGCCCCCGCTTTCAGGCCGCGCTCGATCGTTGCGCGCAACAATTTCTCCGCCTCTTCGACGCTGCCCCGCTGGTGCAGCAATTCCCCTTTGATGCGGTCGAGGAAAAGCTTCGAAAGGAATTCATGATGCCTTTCCGCGATGAGGATTCCCTGGTTGACCGAGCTCATGGCCCCGTCCAGATCGCCCCGCAAGGCTCTGGCCTCACCGAGGAGGCCCAAAAAAACCGGTCGCACGATTATTGAACCGATCGTTTCCCAGCCGGCGAGCCCCTTTTCGATGAGGGGTATTCCTTCCTCCGGATTCCCAAGAAGCGAGATGGCCCAACCCTTGACTGTCGTCGCTGCGAACAGCCAGAACAAATAGGCCTGCTCCGAGCAATAAGCCATCGTCTCGTTCGCGGATGCAAGCGCCCTGGTCGGGTCGCAACTGAACATGTCGATCATGAAGCGAAAGGCCAGCGCCCAGCCAATGCTGAAAGGGTGCTTGAGCGATTCGGCCAGCTGCAACGCCTTTTGTTGCGCCGTCGCGGCCTTGTCCGGAAAACCGAGCGCGAAGTAGGTGTAAGCCGCGTAACAGTGCGCGGCGACGCCGGGATCCTGGCCGTAAAGGTAAGCATGCTGATGATGCGTCTCAGGGTCATAGATTTCGATGGCCTTCTCAAGATTCAGCCGGCTCTCATCCAGTTTTCCCAGCCAAAAGAGCGTGTTTCCGAGGGTCCAATACGCCTCGATGAGCTTCGGGGACTCGCGGGAAGCCTCTCCGAGCCGCTTCATCTCGAGCGCCAGCGAGCGCGCCTTATGGAGGTCGTCCCGGACGAGATGATAAACCCATTGGCCCCAGAGCGACGTGAAGACGTGGGGGCCCTCGCCGATTTGCGCGCCCAGCTGGGCGGCGCGCCGATAGACGGCGCCCACTTCGCCGTCCCCAAACCCTTTGAGGGCGATCAGCGCGGGTCCGATCGCCGATTGCAACTGAAGTTCGAACTGGGCTTTGGTCGCCGGGTCCCCGAGTTGAGCGACCAGCGCGAGTCCGCGGCGGAGGTGCGAAATGGCCTCCGCGTTGGCCGAACGCTGAAGGGCTCTGACGCCGGCCATGAGCCAATACTGAAGCGCCTTCTGGGACTGCAGGGCTTCGGTGTAGTGTTGCGCCAGGCGCTCCGGCTGAGTCGCCGCCAATTCCGAAAACCTTTCCTCGAAGGTCTCCGCGATTTGCCGGTGATAGCTGCGCCGCCGGCTCTTCAGGAGCGACGAATAAGCGGCATCTTGAATGAGCGCGTGTTTGAAGATGTAGGATTCGCGCGGCGAGGATCCTTGCCGGTACAAAATCCTCGCCTCAACCAGTTGCTCGAGCTTGGCGCGAAGCCTTTGCTTGTGAAGCCCCGGAATCGCCCGCAGCATTTCGTAGGTAAACTCCCGGCCGATTGTCGCCCCCAATTGGGCCACCGCTTTCGCTCCCTGCATGCGGTCGAGCCGGGAATTGAGCGAGTTCTGCAACGTCGAGGGGATTCCCAATGACGCGAGCGGGGCGGAGAGTTCGTAGCGGCCGTCCCTTTCCACAAGCATGTCGCCTTCGAGGATGGTCTTGGTGAACTCTTCCAGGAACAACGGCACGCAATCGGTCTTGGCGATGATATGTTCTATCGCCTCCTCCGGCAGATCCTTGTTGCCGGCGACCCGGCGAATGACTTCAGCGGCGTTTTTCCGGGAAAGGCCGAGGAGCTCAATTTGGGCGAAATTATTTCCGATCGGCCATGGCGGAGCAAATTGGGGACGATAACTCAGAAAGACCAGGAGCTTGTGTCTTCCGGCTCGGGCGATCAACTCGTCGAGCATTTCAAGCGTGGAGGGATCGATCCAATGGAGATCCTCCAGGGCGAAGAGCATCGGCTGGCGTCCGGCTCGCGCCAGGATGGCTCGCACAAGCGTTTCGATGGTTCGCTGTCGTTGTCGCTGGGGGGTCAGGACGAGCGCGCGATACTGTTGGTCAAGGGGCACGGAAAGGAGCGAGGCGATCAGCGGCACCGCTCCGGAGATATCGAGCCCGTGCTGGAGGGCAAATCCCTCGATCTTCAGCAGCTTCGAAGCGGAGGTATCCCCGCTTTCGAACTTGAGGGCAACGCGCTCCAGGAAATCGATCACCGGATGGAAACTGCTGCTCTGGTGAAACGGAGAGCAGCGCAGTTCGGTCAGCCAGGCGTCCGGATCATTGCTCGCGCGCTCCTTGAGAGACAGGAGCAGCCGTGATTTTCCGACCCCGGCTTCGCCGCAAACCAGGACGACTTGCCCAAATCCCTCCTGGGCTCGATGCCAGCGGCTCATCGCGATCTGCAACTCATTGTCCCGGCCGGCGAGGGGGGTGAGGTGTCCCGATGCCGCGTCCAGGCGGCTGCGTGCCGTGCTTTCGTGAACGATGCGGTAGAGTTTGACGGCTTGGGAGATTCCCTTGAGCGCGTGCGTGCCGTAATCGACGGCTTCGAAAAATCCGCGAGTCAGCTTGTAAGTGTCCGAGCTGACGATCAGGGTATTGGGCTCCGCGGCCGCCTGAATGCGGGCCGCAAGATTGGGCGCATTTCCAACGATGGCGTATTCCTCGAGCTGGTCGTCGTTGTTCATGTCGCCAATAACCACCAGGCCGGTGTGAATCCCCACGCGCACGTTGACCCGGACGCCCGTCTCCCGCAGGCAGCGCTCGCGGATGGCGGCCATCGCTTCTATGATGCCAAGCCCGGCTTGTATTGCGCGCCGGGGGTCGTCCTCGTGAGCGATCGGATACCCAAAGTAGGCAAGAATGCCGTCGCCGAGGTACTTGGCGAGGTTCCCCTCGTAGAGCCCGATGACCTTCGAACAGGCCGCTTGATAATCGCGGATGATCGCCAGGAGGTCTTCAGGATCGAGGCTCTCGGACAACTCCGTCGAACCGATGATGTCCGAAAACATGATCGAAATCTGCCGGCGCTCGCCGTGGCGCGAATGTTGCTTGTCCGAGGCGCTGCCTCCGCGGCCGATGAAGGGCATTCCGCACTGACTGCAAAAGCGCGAGTCGTATGGGCTCTCCGCATTGCAGTTCTTGCATTTCATCGGAAACGTATCGTAATGATACTGATGGTATACCTCTCGGCACCCGAAATTGCATTGGGAATCATGCGGAGGCCCGCCTCCCTTCCCTCATGAAACCAGTCACCGTCTTCCTGTTAATACTTTGGCTCTGTTCCCTCGGACTGCTGGCTTACCAGCACCACCGGCAGACCGCGGTTTACGAACGGCAAAACCAGGCGATTGCTCTCGTCCAAAAGCAATACGACGCCGCCCTTCGTGAGAATCAAGCGCTGAGGACCGTGAGCCGCCTGGCAGCCAGTTCGCGGACGGCGCTCTCGCAGGCACAGCCCATTGCGTCTCGCTACCAACGGACTTACCGGGCGCAGGATCTGAGCTCGGCACGCTAGGAGAGTGTTGAGAAACCCGCGTACGCCACGTTGCTGTCAATTTTTGGGAAGATCGCAAGGAGCCAAGCGCGGGCTAGATGGGGTTGCGGGGTCCCCATCTCCCCGCAAGCCGTGGCGCTACGGACAAGCTTGGCGACACCGCGAGGCCGAAAATTGGTGCAACCGAAGGGCGCGAACTCTTTGGAGCATCTCTCGGCGTCGCTCCTCAGTCACAGCCCCTCAACGGGGATGCTCCTTCGTCCCTCCACCGATATGTGCCCCAAAGAGCTCGCGCGTGACATACGCGGGTTTCTCAACAGTCTCCTAGGCCCATGGTGCAAATCCAAAGCGCGCCCGGCAGAACAGGTTGAGTATCGGAGGCCCAGGCCTTCTGGGTTCGGCGCGTAGTCCGCCGAAGAAAGAGGCGATTCCTGCTTCACGCGACGGTGGGCTTTGTTGTTGACTTGCCAAAGTGGGGGGAGTGCCGATGGTGGACCGGCGCTCGCGTCGAAGGCGGGCGCGAGAAGAAAGACTTTACTGAATGAAGATTGCGCGAAGAAGGAAGCTCTTGGGACTGGAAGTCATTTTCGGCGTCCTTTGCCTGTTGGGGGCGGGCTGCTCGAAGAAGCCCCCGGAGGTCTTGGCGCCGGTGGTTCAGCCGGTGACGACGTTTTTTATTGAAAGCGTTTCGGAGGTTCCCTTTCGGAGGTTTCCCGGGGAAGTAATGGCGGGACGGACGGGGAGGCTTTCCTTTGACGTGCCGGGGAGGCTGGTGGAGTTTCCCATTTTCGAAGGGCAACTGGTCAAGGAGGGGGACCTGATCGGCCAGTTGGAGCGGGCGGACTTCATCGCGCGGCGGGACAGCGCGCTGGCGCAGTTCACCACGGCGCGGGAGGAATACCAGCGGAACCGCACCTTGAGGCAGAGGGGAGTGATCGCGGCAGCGGAGCTTGATCACCGAAGAAGGGACTTCGAAGTAGCCGAGGCGGCGCTGCGTTCCGCGCAACGGGCGCTTGACGACACGAGGCTGGTGGCCCCCTTTGAGGGGAGGATCTCTCAGCGCATCGCCGAGAATTTTCAGAACGTGCAAGCCAAGGAGTTGGTGGCGATTTTGGAGAAAGTCTCCACGCTGGAAGTCGACATCAACCTGCCCGAGCGCGACATGGCGCTGGCCGGGCGGGGAATCACCGTGGGGGAGGCCAGGAGCCTGCTTGAAGCCAAGGTGGAATTCGCCACGGTGCCGGGCGAGCAATTTGAGCTGACTCTGGAATCCTTTTCGACCCGGGCCAACCCGGCGTCGCGCACCTTTACGGTCACCTTTTCTTTTCATCCTCCCGAGGGCAAGAACATCCTGCCGGGTATGACCTGCACGGTGCTGCTGCGTTTTCGGGAGGGCGCCGCCAGCACAGCGGCGGCGGCCGATCCGCATGTCTACGATGTGCCCGTTCAAGCCATATTGACCGAGGAGAATCGGACGTGGGTGTGGCGCTTGGATCCCAGAAACATGAAAGTCGCGCGCGTTGGGGTTGAATTGCTGGGCCTGGCGGGGGGCTCCGCGCAGATTCGCAGTCCGGAACTCAGTCCGGGCGAAGAACTGGTTAGCTCGGGGGTTCGGTTTCTCTCTCAGGGGATGGCGGTGCGGCGTCTGGAGACTCCATGAATCTGGCCGAAGCCGCCATACGCAACAAGACGGTCACCTTGGTTTTCACCACTTTGATGGTGGTCCTGGGGGTATGGTCCTACCTGAATCTTCCGCGCCTTGAGGATCCAGAGTTCACCATCAAAGACGCCCTCATTGTCACCGATTATCCGGGGGCCTCGGCTCAAGAGGTCGCCGACGAGGTAACCGACGTCCTCGAGCGGGCGGTGCAGCAACTTGGGCAGCTCGAGCGGGTGGAGTCGCGCTCCGAGCGCGGTCGAAGCATCGTGACGGCCACCATCAAGGACCGCTACGATCGCAACACCCTGCCCCAGGTCTGGGACGAGCTGCGGCGCAAGGTCGCCGACGCCCAGTCTCAATTGCCTCCGGGCGCGGGCCCCTCACGGGTGCTGGACGACTTCGGCGACGTCTTCGGGATCTTCTACGCGCTGATCGGCGACGACTATTCGGATGCGCAGCTCACCGAGGTGGCGAAGATGTTGCGACGCAATCTGATTCTGGTGCGCGACGTCAAGAAGGTCGAAATTTTTGCCAGCCAGCAGGAGATCGTCTATGTGGAGATGGACCGCGACCGGATGGCGCGGCTGGGGGTGCGTCCCGAGGAGATTTTTTCCCTTCTTCGCGAGCAGAACCTGGTGGTTTCGGCGGGTTCTCTGGATGTGGGGCCTTTAAGGCTAAGCCTGGACCCCACGGGGGCGATCACCAATGTCGATCAACTTGGGGACATCCTGATCCGGCATTCCGGGGACCAATCCCAGCCATTGGTCTATTTGCGCGACATTGCCACCATCTGGCGGGGTTACGCCGAGCCGCCCACCACGCTTCTGCGCTATGACGGGAAGCCCGCCGTCGGCTTGGGAATTTCCACTGTAAGCGGCGGAAACGTCGTCACCATGGGCGAGGCGGTCCAAAGGCGCCTGGACGAGCTTCGCTCCGAAATTCCCCTGGGCGTCGAATTGCACACGATCTCCTTTCAGGCCGACAACGTCACTGAGGCCATCCGGGATTTTGTCACCAACCTGGTCCAGGCCGTGGTCATCGTCTTCGTGGTGCTCCTGATTTTCATGGGGCTTCGAAGCGGCCTGATCATCGGGGTCATTCTCTTGGTCACCATTTGCGCCACGATGATCGTGATGGACCTGCTGCAGCTGCCGCTGGAGCGCATTTCCCTGGGTGCCCTGATCATCGCTCTGGCCATGCTCATCGACAACGCCATCGTCATCACCGAAGGCATGCTGATCGCCATCGAGCGCGGCACCGACCGTTTGAAGGCGGCCCGCGAGGTCGTGAGCCAGACGGCCATTCCCTTGTTGGGCTCAACGGCCATCGCCATCCTCGCTTTTGGCGCCATCGGGCTCTCCCAGGATAGCACCGGGGAATATTGCCGCTCGCTCTTTGTCGTGCTCTTGATTTCGCTGACCATCAGCTGGGTTACCGCTGTGACCACCACCCCCCTTTTGGGATATCTCTTTTTGAAGAAGAGCGCTCAAGGGGCCCAGGCAAGGAGCAGCGATCCTTACGCGGGAGTTTTTTACTCCTCCTACAAGCGTCTGCTGCTCTTTTGCCTCAAATTTCGCTGGCTCACCTTGGGGGTGCTCGTGGGCCTGTTGGTTCTGGCGGGCTTTGGCTTTCGCTTCGTCGAGCAAAGCTTCTTTCCGGATTCCACCCGACGGCAGTTGCTGGTGGATATCTGGATGCCCGAGGGGACGCGAGCCGATGAGCTCGATCGCACCACCGCGCAGATGGCCAAGTTCATCCGTGCTGTGCCTGGCGTCACCCACCTGACCACGGTGGTGGGCCGCGGCGCCTTGCGCTTCCTGCTGACCTATTCCCCGGAGCAGGCCAATTCGTCCTTTGCCCAATTCATTATTGATGTCAGCGACCAGCGCCTGCTGGACTCTATTCAGCCCCGCGTCCAACAAGAGTTGAGCGAGGGCTTTCCCGATTCCCTCATCATTACCAAGCGATTCCTTCTGGGCCCCGGCTCAGGCGGCCGAATCCAGGTGCGTTTTGCGGGACCCGACCACAACGAGCTGCGCCGGCTGGCTGCCCAAGCGATGACCATCCTGCGCGAGGACGGCACGGCCAAAGGGGTGCGCATCGATAGCCGGGAGCAGATCCCGATCGTGCGTCCTCAATTCGCCGAAGTCCAGGCCCGGCAGGCAGGCATCACCCGGACCGATCTGGGAGCCGCCCTGCAGAGCGCCTTCAGCGGGCGCAGGATCGGGGTTTATCGCGAAGGCGACGAGTTGATTCCCATCGTGGCGCGCGCCCCGCAATCCGAGCGCAGCGACCCGGACTTCCTGCACGACCTGCAGATCTTCAGCCCTGTCGCCGGGGGCTTCATTCCGATGCGCCAGCTCGTTTCGGGCTTCGCCATCGACCTCGAGAACCCCTTCATCATGCGGCGCGACGGACAGGAAACCATCACCGTCCATGCGGACCCCGCCACGGGCCTAGCCGGGACCCTCTTCGATCGCGTGCGCGCCAAGATCGAAGCCATCCCGCTGCCCCCCGGCTACTCCATGCAATGGGGCGGGGAGCACGAGGACTCTTCCAAGGCTCAGGCCGCCCTGGCCGGAACGCTCCCGGCCTTTGTCCTTCTCATGGTCCTGATCTGCGTCTGGCTCTTTAACTCCCTGCGCATCACCTTGATCATCTGGCTCATCGTCCCCCTTTCCCTCATCGGCATCGTTCTGGGCCTTCTGCTCTTTGGAAAACCGTTCGGCTTCATGGCCCTCCTGGGCGCCCTGAGCTTGTCGGGCATGCTGATCAAAAATGCCATCGTCCTCATCGAGGAGATCAATCTCTTGCTCGCCTCCGGCAAACCCCCGTGGGACGCCGTCCTGGAGGCCTCCGTCAGCCGCGTGCGTCCCGTCTCGATGGCCGCCCTCACCACGGTCTTTGGCCTCATCCCCCTGCTCTTCGACGTCTTCTTTGGCGCCATGGCCGTCACGATCATCGTGGGCCTCCTCTTCGCCACCATCCTCACGCTCATCGTCGTGCCACTCCTCTACGTCGTTTTCTTCCGCTTCCACCCCTCCGAGTGATTGTCTCACGTCTGTTTGTCCAGCTCTCAGCGCCGTTGTTTCGTGAATGATTGAAGAAGGAAAATAGATGGTTCAGCGTTCCTATCGCTACAGATGGCCGCTCAGCGCGCCGCTTTGGCAGGCGGCGAAGGGATAAGGAGCAACGATATGCCCAAACAAACTCCCATCCCCGCGCTTGTCCGCGTCAAACCGGGGGTTTTGGACCGCATCGGACACTATGCGGAGCGGCAGCAATTCCTGCGCGTCCGTTTGTTCTTCAGTGAGGACCTGAACTCCGAACTGACGTCGCGGCTGATCCAGTCGCTACGATCCCGGAGCATCCAGATCGTGCAGTTGACGCCCGTGAGCTCCATCGCTTTCGAAAACGTCGCCGAGATTTTCCGCCGCGCCGAGGGAGAGGCTGACGCGATAATCGGATTTGGCGGGGGCAAGGCACTCGATGTCGCCAAGTATCTGGCGTTCCTTTTTCGCCTCCCCTACTTCTCGGTGCCAACCTCTCTGTCGAACGACGGCTTCTGCAGTCCGCAGTCTAGCCTGACGATCGACGAGCGCAGGCACCCGCTGCCATCAACCATGCCGTACGGGGTGATTCTCGACACGGCCGTTTGTTTGGGCGCCCCGGAGATTCTCTGGCATTCCGGAGTCGGCGATCTTGTCGCCAAGTTCACGGCGGTGGTCGATTGGAAGCTCGCCTTTCACGCCGCGGGCACTCCGGTCGACGATTTTGCCGCTCTGCTCTCCGATGCCAGCGTCTTTCAGTTTCTGGCCAGGCCCGTCCGGGACCTTGAGGGCATGACCCTGCTTGGAACCGCGTTGCTCCTCAATGGCATTTCCATGTCGATTTCCGGTTCATCTCGCCCCGGGAGCGGCAGCGAGCATCTTATCTCCCATGCGCTGGACAGGGTGAGCAAACGCCCGCGCCTCCACGGACTTCAGGTCGGTGTTGCGTCCTATCTTGTCAGCCTGCTTCAGGGTCGAAACTCCGGGCGCATCGCCGCTCTCTTCGACGCGACCGGCTTTTGGCGCGCGATCGCGGTGGACCCCTTTGACCGCGGGGAATGGCTTGAAGCTGTCCGCATGGCGCCTTCGATCAAATCGAATTTCCACACGATCCTCTCCGCGCGCGACTGCCTCCCGGAAATAGAAAGAGCGCTTCAAACCGATCCCAACCTGCGGCAGTGCTTCGAGGGCTAAAGTGCGCTCCAGGCCCTCGCGCATCGGCCTACAAAGCAGGCTTGGGCGCCGCGAGGCCGAGCATCAAAAGCGACAGGCCGCTGAAAAGCGAGTTGATTCCAAAGAACAGACCCAGCACCCAGGCGGAATCGGAAGGCCATCTCGCGTAGACCATCAGGCCCAAAATGAGCGCGGCGATACCGTTAATCAGCGTCCAACTCCAGCCATCATGCTTCCGAAGCTTGAACGCTCCGGCGATGAGAAAGATGCCTTCCACGATCAGGAACACGGCGAAAATGAGGGTGATGACGGCGATGCTCGACGCCACGCAAATAAAGAGCGCCAATCCGGCGGCGATTCGGATGAGGGCAAAGAGCGCCTCGAGAATGCGGTGGGTGACCTCTTTCCCGAAGAGGGCCATGAAAAGCGAAATACCTCCGGTGACCAGAGCGAAGGCTCCGAGAAACTGGGCGATCACAAAAGAGAAAAGCAGAGGCGAAGCAATCGCCAGGAAACCGACCAGGATGGAAAGGATGCCTCCCGCAATCAGCCAGCCGCGGCTCTTGGAAAGGGGATGTGCGGAAGCGCCGGGAGATAGTTCGGTTGTCATGACCAGATGCCTTCAAAAACCGTTCAGGTGAAAAGCGCGTTCCAGCGTCTCGCATGCCTACAATGCGGTTCCTTCGAGGAATGGCTGCCCGTTGATGAATCGCCGGAGGTTTTCGACGGTGACCCGGGAGATCTCTTTGAGCGCTTCCTGCGTCAGAAACGCCTGGTGCGCTGTGACCAGCACGTTGGGAAAGCTTAGCAGCCTCGCCAGTTCGTCGTCCTGAAGGACCATTCCGGAAAGATCCTCGAAAAAGACCCCTTCCTCCTCCTCATAGACGTCCAGGGCCACTCCGCCGACGTGCCCGCTTTTCAGTCCCTCGATCACCGCCGCGGTGTGAACCAGTCGCCCGCGACTCACATTCACCAACATCACTCCCGGTTTCATCAGGGCTATGGACTCGGCGCCGATGATATGATCGGTTTCGGGGGTCAGCGGGGTATGCAGGGAGATGATATCGCTCCGCCTGAAAATCTCCTCGGTGGGGACGTATTTTACGTCGTTTTGCAGCGCCCATTCGGGATTCGGGAAAGGATCATAGGCCAGGACTTCCATGCCGAACCCTCGCAGGATTTGCCCCGCGATGCGGCCGATCTTACCCGTGCCGATGATCCCCGCCGTCTTTTTATAGAGGTCGAATCCCACCAACCCCTGCAGCGAGAAATTCATCTCGCGAACCCTGTTGAAGGACCGGTGGATCTTCCGATTCAAGGTCAGGATGAGCGCCACCGTATGCTCCGCAACCGCATGGGGCGAGTAACTCGGGACCCGGGTGACGGCGATCCCCAGTTGCCTGGCGGATTCGATATCCACGTTGTTGAAGCCGGCACAGCGCAGCGCCACCATCCGCACCCCGTCCCGGAGCAAATTTTCCAACGTCGGACGCCGGACGTTGTCGTTGACAAACACGCACACTGCCTTGGACCCCTCGGCGGAAAACGCTGTTCCGGGCTCAAGACGAAAATCGTGAAACTGCAAATTCAATTCATCGACGCCCGTGGCGGCCTTCAGGTACTCGCGGTCGTAGGGCTTGGTATCGTAAACGGCCACGAGGGGCTTGCCAGCGTTCATAAAGGCAAGCAAATTTCCAAACTCCCTGGAGGATGGCAAGAGCAATCGTCCCGCCCCGGTCCCGGAAACCTGGTAGCGGGAAGACCGATAAACAGACTGCGCGCAACATCGGAGATCCGGCTCGAAGCGGCGGGCGAGAGAACCGCACAAACCGTTGCGGGGAGGCTGTTGACCGCGAAAGCGGGAGATGATATCCGCTTGCTCGCGCGGCTTTTTCGCCTTGGCGTAGAAACCGCTCCACACGACCGAAAGGGAACCATACTGACCAGAGGGGGGTAATTTTGCGCCCGGCTGGGTCCGCCGGCCGGCCTGGCGCCCACACGCCGCGACTATAAATCGTTCCTTCGCGGAACCTGAAAGATGCATTTCGAAAGCTTCACGACATTCAACATCGCGATCCTCGTTCTCGCTCTGGGGAGCTGGCTCAGCGGCAAGGTCAAAATTCTCCGCGATTTCAATATTCCCGAGCCGGTGACCAGCGGATTGCTGGTGTGCGTTGTCACCGCCTTCCTCTATTCGATTTTCGGTCTTGAAATCTCTTTTACCCTCGCCACGCGCGATTTTTTGCTGCTCTATTTTTTTGCGTCGATCGGCCTGAACTCTGACATCAAGACGCTCTGGGCCGGAGGCATTCCGCTGCTGGTCCTGGTGACCCTGACCATCGGTTACATGCTCCTGCAAAATTTCACCGGGATGGCGGTGGCATCCGGGATGGGCCTCGACCGTCTTGTGGGTCTGCTCGGAGGCTCCGTTTCCCTTCTGGGGGGCCATGGCACGAGCATTGCCTGGGCTCCGACGTTTGCCCAGAAGCACGGAATTCCCAACGCCAGCGAGATCGGCATCGCCTGTGCCACTCTCGGGTTGGTGATTTCCTCTCTCATGGGAGGACCCATTGCGCGCTTTCTCATTACCCGACATCGGCTGGAACCCAAGGTCATCCTCCAGCCGGACGTCGGCGTGACGCACGATTCGAAAAGCCAGGAGATTGACTACTACGGCATGCTCGGCACGCTGTTCTGGCTCAACATGAGTCTGGCGTTGGGCGGGCTTTTGCAGACCGCCCTGCATTATGCCGGCGCAAGGCTGCCCCTTTTCGTTTGCTCTCTTTTCGCCGCGATCCTGCTAACCAACACGGTGCCGCGCATCGCCAATCAGCTTCAATGGCCCGCAGGCACACGCTCGCTGGCGCTTGTCTCAGACGTCTCCCTGGGCGTTTTCCTCGCGATGTCGCTGATGAGTCTCCAACTTTGGACGATCGTTGAACTCGCCGGCCCGATCCTGGCCATTCTCGCCGCGCAAACTCTTCTCGCCGTGCTTTTCGCGCTGTTCGTGATCTTTCCCTGCATGGGCCGGGACTACGAGGCCGCGGTAGTCTGTTCGGGATTTGCGGGCATTTCTCTCGGGGCCACGCCGACCGCCATGGCGAACATGACCGCCGTGGCCAAGAAATACGGCCAAGCTCACCGCGCATTTATCATCGTCCCGCTCGTCTCGGGATTTTTCGTGGACATTGCCAACGCGATGGTTATTTCGCGGTTCCTCTCGTGGTTTGGTTAGCAGAGAAGTGCCGGTTTTTGTTCCCGAAGGATCCCGGGCGCGTGGCAGCCGCCAGGCGAGTTGCCGCGTCCGGGTCAGAATAAAAGGGCCGCTGCCAGCGCGAGGATCGCGCCGTAAAGAGCGACCGGAAGGATAGCTTGCTTGAGAATGTCTCCCTCGACGTTCGCCAGTGACAGCACCGCGCAGACCGCCACGATGTTGTGAATGCAGATCATGTTGCCCATCGCTGCGCCGGCACACTGCAAGGCTAACAGCGTTGCCGGATCGATCCCGGTATCCTGGGCGATGGAAACCTGAATTCCTCCAAAGGTGAGATTTGAGATGGTGGCGGATCCGGAAAAAAAGCTGCCAAGAGCGCCGAGAAAGGGGGCAAAATATTTCCAGGCGCCGCCTGTCGCGCCGGCCAAGGCGTGGCCGAGAATCATGGTGGAAGCACTTTCGCCTCCGACCATCAGGATGTTGACGAAGACCAGAGCGCCAAACAGCGCGATCACCGGTTTGCCGATGCGGGCGGCCGTTTCGCGCAACGTGACCGGGAGCGTTCCCGCCGGCGCACGAAAAAGCGCGAAAGCCAGCGCGGCGGTGAGCAGGAAAGGAATGATCGAAGGCACGTACAAGACCGCATGGGACCAGTTGAGCCCCTGACCAAGGATGTTTCGAAGTTGCAACACCAGAGAGGCGCTGACGGTTAGTTCTCCCAAATGGCCTAGCGAAAGCTGAATATTCGGAACGGAAGAGGTGAGAAATTCACGGAGACCGAGGCCCGGGATGCGGGTGACAAGGAGGATGACTACCGTGACGATCAGCGGCGTCAAAGCCAGCAAAACCCGCGCGGAGAGAAGCGGCGATCGCGCCTGGCTCACGGACTTCTGCGGCTCGAGGCCAATCCCGAAACGGGCGAGCACGATGGTGGCAACAAGTCCCGCGACGCCTCCAACGACGGCCGGGAACTCATAGCTGAACCAGGCGACGCCGAGCATCGGAAGCACGCTGGAAAGCAGGGATAGGTAAATGAAGCCCAAATTGCGCTGGATGGTCTTCCAGTCGACGACGAAACGCAGGGCGACCACGGGAATGACCAGGGAGGCCAAGCTCTGGAGGAGCGCCGCCTTGAGCCCAATATCGATCAGTTCCTGTCGCGGCAACGCGAGCAGCTCAAAGCCGAACCACATTGGGGTCCCCACCGCCCCGAAGACCGTCGGAATGGAGTTGAAAATAAGGCACAGCAGGGCGACGCGGATCGCCGGAAATCCCAGCCCGACCAGGATCGGCGCCGCCAGCGCGGCGGGAGTTCCAAATCCGCAGGCTCCCTCGATAAGAAAAACGAAAGCCCAGCCCACGATCATCAACTGCGCCACGGAATTGTTGGAGATCTGGCGGAGCCACTCCTGCAGCACACCCATGGCCCCGGACTTTTCCAGGGCGACGAAAAAGAAGATGGCGCCGAAAAGGATTGAAATCGGGGTCAGGGCATCCAGGAGTCCATTGATGACCGAGGCGTTCAAGAGCCCGAAAGTGTTGCGGAAATAGCCGAATCGAACGACGTAGGCCAACGCCGACGTAAGGATGAATGCCACCGTGGAGGGCAGCGGCTTCGGCTTCGTCATTACGGCGATCAGAAAGAGGATGGGCAGGGCGGCGAAGAGAAAGTCGATCATGGTTGCCGTCGCCTGGTCGAACAGATTTCGAGGCCGCAGGCCTTGGTTTGAAGGCGCGAGGCCATTGCGAGTTTAAACGACAAGCGTCCTTTTGCGGCAGGCGCCCACGCGCGCCGAGAGGAATCCTTCAACCGTCGCCGCCGGAAAGGAACCGCTCCGCCGGGGAAAAGTTTCGAAGGCGGCGCCGCTTGGGCGGCGAAAGTCTCTTGCGTGAACGGAAACAGGCACCTCAGCCCCGCGGGCCGGCAAAGCTTTCCAACGGGACACGCCTTCGGGCGGTTTGCCGCCAAAATTTTCCAGCGCGATCAGGCGGTGAGGCCCGCGGTCCCTGGGTGCGTTTTTGGCTGCCACTCGCGGAGCGTGAGAGGAAATCCCGGTCAATTCAAGCGGCTTTTGCGAGACCCTAGGAGACTGTTGAGAAACCCGCGTATGCCACGTTGCTGTCAATCTTGGGAAGATCGCAAGGAGCCAAGCGCAGGCTTGATGGGGTTGCAGGGTCCCCATCTGCCCGCAAGCCGTGGCGCTACGGACAAGCTTGGCGACGCCGCGAGGGCCGAAAATTGGCGCAATTCGGGGGGCGCGAACATGCGTGGGTTTTTCAACAGTCTCCTAGGCCGGGGGGGCGGCTCGAGAGGAAAAAAGATTGAGCCCCAGTTTTTCCGAGAGGAACCGCGCGGTAAGCTGGCCTTTGACGCTATTGCCCGCGTCGTCCAGCGGGGGCGCGAACGTGCCAAGACCCCCTTTCCCTGGCGCGACAGTCACCATTCCGCCACTTACTCCGCTCTTGCCGGGCAGTCCGGTTTCGTAGAGCCAATCGCCGGAATTCTCGTAAAGTCCGGCAGTTACCATTACGGCCAATACGTGCTGGCAGTGGACGGCGTCGATGACCGGCTCTCTGGTGACGGGATTGACTCCCCCGTTGGCCAGAGTGGCAGCCATCACCGCAAGATCTTTGGCGCTCACATTCAGCGAACATTGCCTGGTGTAGATATCGGTGGCTTCGAGAGGATCGAAGTATATGCGTCCGTGGCTTTCCAGCAGGCTGGCAATGCCTTGATTCCGACGGTTCGCGGCGGTTTCTGACTGGTACACCCGCTCGTTCATTTGAAGTTCTCTTCCTGCGAAGCGCGAAAGGCCTTCCTGGATAAATTGCCACTTGGCTTCGGCGGTCGCGCCCGGCGCCAGACTTGCCGTCGCGATCGCGCCGGCATTCACCATCGGGTTCGTCGTGCGGTCAGTTCTCCGCTCGATGGCGATCACCGAATTGAAGGGCAAACCCGTGCTATTCACCCCGAGTTTTTCGCGCGCCTCGTCTTCGCCGATAGCCTGGCAAATGAGAGCAAACACGAACGGCTTGGAGACGCTCTGGATGGAAAACTCGTACCCGGCGTCGCCGGCCACATAGACGCTGCCGGACGTGCCGGCCACGCAAACGCCGAAAAGCTCGCTCGGAATCTCGGCCAGGGCGGGGATGTAATCCGCGTTCTTGCCGTCCTCGATCTCCTTGAATTGTTCATAGGCTCGGACCACGAGGCCGTTTACCCGCTGGGCGGGCGGCAGGTGCCCGGTGGAAATCGGCGAAGGAATGTTTAACATGGAAGGGGCCAGTTTATCGGGAAAATTCTGGGAGCGCCGCGGAAAGCGTCACCGGTGGGCGGCAAGATCGTAATCCAATTCAACGCCGCACACCTCGCCGGCAATTTCAGCGGGGGCCGGTGCGCAGGATTTCGCTTTGTGGTCAAGAGGCGAAGGAAGAACATGCGAGCGCATGCTTTCACGACACGCGCGAAGAATCAGGGATATTTTTCTTTATCAGGCCGTCCGATTTTTTCGGCTCGGCGGCACCCGGGAAAAAGCTGCCCGTGGCTTTGCCATTGGGTTGGCCTGCTGTTTCTATCCCACTTTTGGATTGGGCGGCTTTCTCGCCGGGCTGTGCCGCGCGAGCATGGTCGCGGGATTCGTCGGAGGAACGACGCTGGCCTTCGTCTGGCCATTCGTTTTTTATCTGAATATTCGAACCGGGGGCCTCTTTGTCAGGCCGCCCATCGCTGTCGATGATCTGGAAGACGTGACCGAGAGAACGATGAGTCTCCTGATGTGGGGCAAGACGTTTGCCATTGGTGCGCTGGTCAACAGCCTGCTGGCGGCTGTGGCCGCGTATTTCGTGTTCCTGCTGCTCTTTCAGCGAGTCCGCGCTCCCGCTCTGCTTTGGTTGCGCGGTCGAATTCGTCGTCGCAGAACCTTTCCCGTCCATCTCTGATCCCATGGCATTGCCGTCACTGGCCGGCGAGGGAGCTTGACTCGGCGGGATAACTTCCTCGATCCGTCCGATCAGATAAGGAAAGAACGGGTTGCAGGTCATACGAACCAGTAAGTCCATGCTGACGACTAGCGTTCCCAGTTCGCCTCTGGCTCCGAGGGCGCCCAAATTCACGCCAAAATCCTCCGAGGGATCCGGCTGCAAGCCATAGAGCGCGTCATTGAGCGGAAACGGGAGGGCGACGTGGGAGAGCGAGAACACTCCTGCGGGAAAGGACAGGCCCAAGTCACGCGACCGTTCTTCGGTTGCGCCCGCCTCGGTCACCTTCTCGACCACCTCGTTGCTGTTTGGGTTGGCGTTGGTGATAATCGTGGCGCGGAATCTTCGCGGCGGATCGGGCAAAAGTCGGGAAAGCAAGGTATCGGAAGCGGAGCGGAGGAGCGGACCAAATTTGGCGCTTCGGTTCAGGTCGAACAATACGAGCTCGCTGCCATTGGCCGGAAGATGCGCATAGAGGGCGGAGACAATGGCCCTGGTGCTGACCGTGGAGTCCATGACTGACTGAAAGGTGAGAATGGGAGGCAGTTCACCCAGGCGACCGTCCCGGACGTAGCGAACGATCCGCTTCTGGAGGGCCTCGGTAAGAAGGTACGACTGGCGCGCGCCGTTGACCGGAAAGGAATTGTATTTGAAGGGATTGAACTCCGGCAGGAGACCAAGCCAAGCGGCCTTGGCGAAAGCGGGAAAAATCGAGGGCCAGCCAGCCACTCCGGCGAATCGGGCAAACCGCGTAATCCCGATCATCGGGGAAATCAGGACGAGTCGTTCCGGCCTCGCCAATCCCGGGTCGCCGAGGGCGTCGAGCGCATACATCAGCGCAAGCGCGCCTCCGTTCGAAAATCCAACCAGGTGCAAGGGGACCGAGGGACCGGCTCGCTTTCGAGCTTCCCTCACTGCCAACCGCGTCGCCGCCAACCAGTCCTCCCATTCGATTTTCGTCAGGGCGCCCGGAACAGTGCCGTGACCAGGCAGGCGGATGCCCACGCAAACGAATCCGTGCTGGTGATAGGTCCTGGCGATGTGGCGCAGGCTGTAGGGAGAATCCGTCAATCCATGGAGAAAGACGGCTGCGCCGGCGGGAGTTCCCTCGGGCTCGAGCAGATAGGAGCGGTTCCAGTTCTGCGAAAAATGTCCCGGGTAAATCGGACTGCCATCAAAGTAGCGATTGACAGCCAAACGTTCTTCCGGAGCCAGTTTCCCGGTGACCTCGGTGCGCACGCCGGAGAAGATCGAATCCTCGGTCTTCAGATATTCGGGCCAGTTTTTTTGATCCAACTCTCCGGCGCTCAGCTCGTGGGGCACGTAGGTATGCCAGGGCCCGAGTGGCGGTCCGCGCTGCGAGTTGTAGGCCCGCACGCCAAGCAGGATCACAATTGCCAGGCCAAGCAACGTCGCGCATTGCCGCAATCTCCTGATCAGCCAGGCTGCCATATGCACACTTTCGGCCAGTTCTTAAAACAGCCTGTTCCCGCGGCAAATTCGCCGAAATGAGAAAACGCTAGCTTGCCCTTGCTGCCCGTGTCGCCTCATGAAGGCATCAACCTGGAGAAGGTTGATGGGCTTTTGCCCTCTCTCGAAAGGTGAGTTCGGCGATTCCCGACTTGTCGAGCTCGCCGAGGCCCAAAGCCACCATTCGATCGTACTGCGCTTTGGTGGCGGTCGCCAGCGGAAGGACGAGACCTGCGGAACGGCCGAGGTCGAGTGCAATGCCGGAATCTTTCGCCGCATGGGCCGCGGAAAAGTAGCATGAATGCTCGCGGTTCTGCATATCCTCGCCGTCCGTTTCGAGAACGCGCGAATTTGCTCCGGTTTGAGAAAAGATCTCCCGGAGCATGGCGAGATCCAACCCGGTCGCCTCGCCGAGGGCGAGCCCTTCAGCGAGCCCGGCGGTATTGATGTTCATCACCATGTTGACCAGCGCCTTGACCTTCGCCGCCTCTCCCGTGCCTCCGACATAGCGAAGCGCAGCGCTCATCTTGCGCAAGCAGGGTTCCACTTTTTTGAAGACGGCTTTGTCGCCTCCGATCATGAGATAAAGAGTTCCCTGCCGGGCCTGGGTGATGCTTGAGGCCATGCATGCCTCCAGCGAATGGGCGCGCGCAGCGCGAGCGGCCTTCTCGACATCCAGATGACCCTGAGGCGAAATCGTGGCGCAATTGACGAAAATCTTTCCTGCCGCGTCCACTAGCAAGTGATCGGGCTCGGCGTCCAATCCAAATATGGAACGCATCGAGGCGTCATCCGTTACCACGGTGACGATCACGTCGGAGAGGCCGGTAACCTCCGAAAGGCGCCCGCAGGCCCTCGCTCCGAGTTCAATTGCCAACTGCTCCGCTGCTTCGGCACGCACGTCATAGACCGCGCCAATCGCGTAACCTTGGTCTTTCAAGCGGCGGGCCATATTCGACCCCATGCGTCCCACGCCGACAAATCCGAGCGTGTTTTTGGAGGATTTTTCTTTCATCTCTTCTTATCCCAGTGCGAGTTCGGGAAAAAACGGGTTGACTGTCTTTTGTTCTCCCACCGTGGTGAGCGGCCCGTGGCCCGGGCAGAGGACGGTCTCGTCCGGAAGGGAAAAGATGTTTTCCCGGTTGGTCTTCAAGGCGTCTGCGTAGGAAACGCCTCCACCGCCCATCGAACCCGCGAAGAGAGCATCGCCCACGATCGCGACCGTTCGGGCCAGACCCCGCACGACGTAGGTGACCCCACCCGGGGAATGCCCCCACGTTGAACGGGTCTCGATGGAAAGCGCGCCGACTTCGAACCTCTTGCCGACTGTAAACGAGCGGGCCCCGGCGATGGACTCCTTTTCGTTAATCCACGCTTCCGCGCCGGTCCGCTCTTTGAGCCGGTCCACTTCCAGAATGTGATCTCCGTGCGAATGAGTGAGCAAGATGATCTCCACCTTTAGCTTGCGCTCATCGATCGCCTCCAGCATGCCATCGCAGTCCGCTCCAGTGTCGAACGCGGCCGCCTTCCGCGCCTTCGGGTCCCACACCAGATACGAATTGACGGTCATATCTTCGAAGGGGGTATTGAATTGCGAGAGGCCCTCCATCAGCGGAACCTCCGCCGGGCGATATTCTGTCTTCCCGATCGCCGCGACACGATCGGGGTGCAGGTCGAGAGCCGCGGCGAGAGCGCGAACCCCGGGCTCATCAAAGGAACCGCCGAGGATCTGGCTCGCGAGGGCCCGGGGCACGCCGGCTTTGGCCGAGAGAGCATCCAGGTCGAGCCCGAGCCCGCGCTTCGCTTTGGAAAGGATATCTGCGTAGTTGTCTTCGAGGGGGATTTTCATAGGAAGTGCGCACCCGAGCGAAGAACGCGCCTCGGCTCAGGCGAGGCGGTTTCGCATCTGATAGTTGAGAAGGATGTGAAGGATCGCGAACAGGCCCAGCGTGGAGAACACGAGAACTCCCGAGTTGAACCAGAGCAAGCCGACACGAAATCCAAAGTAGGTTTTCGTCGGACCGAAGAAAACGTTGAGCGTGCGGTGCCCGGAGAGATCGTTACGGTAATCGCTTTGCTCCATTTCCGCCTTCGACACAAGGTCGGTAACCTTCTGGTTCACGAAGAGCTGCTCGGCAGTCACTCCCCGTTCCCTGGAGCGAAATTTCTGGCGATCGAATCGTCCGCCTTTGATCACGGCATCGATATCCCCGAAACTCTTCTCGAGGGCTTGGGGAGATCTTGCCTGAAGACCGGAAAGAACGGCCAACAGGTCTTTCAGGTCCTCGAGCCGTTCCTCCTGAGCGGGCGAGGGGTTGGCGATCGCCGCAAGATCGTCGATCTGCCGCTGGATGTTCTCTTGGCGCCTGGTGAGGGGATTGAGCTTCGCCTGCGCGAAGACGAGCGCCTCGTAAGACCAGCGCATCGGCATCAACGCGCAGATGAACGGCACTTTCAGATCGCTCCGCGGCTCCATCGAACTTCCCGGGTGCCGCGCGGCCCACTGCCGGATGGAATACACGAAATCGAGATCGCGATTCATGTCCTCGTACTTGATCAGCGCGCCAGCCAGAATGATTTGGGGAATGAGAACGACCGGAATAGCCAGAACGGCGGTCTTGCTCTCGTTCACCAGCGCGGAAATGACCAAACCGATCGCCACTCCGCTCATCGTCGTGAGGAACATCGCGAGAAACACAATCCAGAAGATGCCCCTCACCGAGAGAAGGGCGTTTCCCACCAGGGTAAAGAGAATGCATTGAATAACCGCAAAGGCAGCCAGGGTGATGGCCTTGGCGAGCACGTAGTAGCCGAGGCGGACGTTCAAGTTTCGTTCTCGCAGGAGGACCGGCCGGTCCCTGGTGATATCATCGACACTGTTCGTGAGGCCGAGAAACATTGCGACAACGAGGGAAAGGAAAAGGTAGACCGGAATATGAAACGCCGACGCGAAGTCGTAGTGTTCGCTCTCCGAATGCCGAAGCACAAACCCGATGAGAAGGGCCAGGGTCGGGGCGGCGAGCAAGGTGATGAGAAGGTTCGCGTTGTTGCGCAACTTGCTGAAGAATGCACGCCTGAAGAGCACGCCAAATTGGTTCCACTCCTCGCGCCAGCGCAACGGTTCCCGGCGTTTGGCGCTGGCCGGCAGCGGCGGCGGCGCTTCGCGGGGAGCCGTCGGCGACTGCACGTCCTTCATGAGGCGAAACGCCTCATATTTGTCCCGCCAATAGTCGGGCGAGTACCTCCGCGCCGGAACGAGCTGGCCGCGGTTGTTTTCTTCGAGGATGATGTCGCCGGAAAGGTCCCGCAGCGGCGTTTCGAGCACGTCGAAGATAAATTCCGGGCGCGTGGTGCCGCACGCCTCACACGCGCCCAAGTCGGCACCGTAGTGCTGTTGGTGCTCGGCAGCGGCGAAGTACTTGAGCATCTCCTGCGGCGTGCCGAAGAAAACGAGCTTGCCGCCGCGGTCCAGGAGCACCGCCTTGTGAAACGTCTGGAAGATCTTCGAGGTCGGCTGGTGAATGGTCACCAGCACGATCTTGTTGTGAGACATTCCCCGGATGATCTCGATGACGTGCTCCGAATCTTTGGAAGAAAGCCCGCTCGTCGGCTCGTCGAAGAGATAAACGTCGGCGGTGCTGATCATATCCAGGCCGATATTCAGTCGCTTCCGCTCACCGCCCGAAAGGATCTTCTTGTGCGCTTCTCCCACCACGTAGCCGCGCCGTTCGTTGAGGCCCAGTTCGGCGAGCTTTCCGTCGATGCGGCGAAGACGCTCGCGGCCCGAGAGATGCGGCGCCCGGAGAGCTGCGGCAAAGTCGAGATTTTCCTCGATGGTCAGGTGTTCATCGAACGCGTCGTGCTGCGGGATATAGGTGACATATTTGCGCAGGGTGTCGCGATTGGCGTACAGCGAGCGGCCATTGAAAAGCACGTCCCCCTGGGCGGGTTGGAGTTGGCCCGAGATCGCCCGCATGAGCGTGCTCTTCCCGCTGCCGCTCGCGCCCATGACGCAAACCATCTCGCCGCGTTGCACGGAAAATGAGATCCCGTCGATCGCCACCTGCTTGTTGCGGAACCGGCAGACGAGATCGTGCACCTCCAGGGAGCGAATGATGTTCCGCTCCTCTTCCAGGATTCGCTCTGAAAAATTGCACCGCAGCACCTGGCCGGCATCAATGCGAATCGTATCGCCGTCGGCCAGCGGCGCGAAATTTCGGACGGGCACCCCGCGCACGAGAATCGGGCGATCCGTCTGAAGCACTTCGACGCGGCCTTCCTTGCGCTCGTAGTCGCAGTAGATCTTCAGCAGCACCTCGCCGCCGCTCCCCGGCGAGAGAAGAATGTCATCCTCCTCGAGGAGGCCCGGATTGTTGGAGACGAGGTATTCGCTTTTGGAAGCCTTAAGCTGAAACCGCCCCCCAAACTGTCGCGCCCGGCGGCGAAGATCTCCCAGATCCAGCTCGCTGTCGTTGTGAAAGACAATGTTGTCTTCCAGCGTGGCCTCGACGGTCTTCCCCTCGCTGAGCCGGACCCCTTTGAGGACCGCATCCACGTCTTTCAAGGCGGTTACCCGAACCCGCAACCCGAAAGTCACTTCGAGACAGGAATCCCGGGAGCGGTTCTTTTCCAAACGCACTTCGTCCTCTTCGTTGACGGTGACAAAGATCTGAGGAAGGGAGACGTTCTTTCGCGCGTTGAAGTAGAAGACCAATTCCTGGTGCGTGAGCACCTGGTCGTCGATCAGGATTCGCTGTCCGGTGAAAATGCGGCACAAATCTCCATTCTTCAAGACCCGGCCCTGCACGATCAGGTTTCGGCCGGTAAGGTTTTTGACGATCACCAGGTCCTTGTATCGATAGGCGAGGATGCGCTCGCCCTCGCGTAAGCCCGGGAGCAGCACGTCGCAATGCTCCTGGGGTCCGAAGCTGACCACTTCGAGGGGCGAAGTGCCCTGGTGATAAATCCCAACATCATTCTGATCGTTGGCATTGAGCTGATAGACAATATCGATGGCCTGCGCCGCCATCCCGAGCTGGGACATGAAGGAGTAATAGGCGATCACCTGTTCCTGCTTCAGCCCCGCCTTCGAGATCAGGTCATAAAGCTGCACTCCCAAAAGGATTTTCCTCTCGTCGTTGAGATTGGCGGACAATTGCTGCGCAATCGCGTTGAGGTCCTGGTGTTCGTGCAGCGCTTCCCGAAAAAGCTTTCTCAATTCGGAATAGACGGTGTCCGGATAGTCGTATCGCAGGAAGCCCAGGCTCGAATCGATCTCCTCCTCCAGCAGTTCACCCTCCACCCGCGCAAAGGCCGCGAAGACCTTGATGAGGGTGGGCAGCAAATTTGGGCTTTCCGCCACGGTGCGCGGCTTGCGCATCAACCGCCGGACCATTCGGCGGCCGGTCGCGCGCGCTCTTGAGGCGAGAAGGAAAAGCCCCTCGAGCCGTCGCTGAGCGCGGCCGGTCGGTTGCTGAGCGACAACTGGCATTCTGACAGGCTATCTCCCCACCACGGACTTTTCAACGCCGGGTTGCAAGTGAACGCGATTTGCGGATAGTCTCCCCCTTTACCTTTATGACCGAACACGCACTAGAAGCGCGAACCGCCCCCGGCGCCGCCGGACCGGTGGAAGACCTTCGCGTTCGCGGGGTTACCAGGTTGATAACCCCTTCCCAGATCAAGGAACAGTTGCCGGCGAGCGGCCTGCAGACGGAAACCGTCCTCCGGGGACGCCAGGAAGCGCGGGCCATCCTTCGCGGCGACGACGAGCGGCTCCTGGTCGTTGTCGGCCCCTGTTCGATCCACGATCCCGGGGCCGCGTTCGACTATGCCCGCCGGTTGGCCGCCTTGAGCAGCAAAGTTGCCGATCGCTGCCTCATCGTCATGCGCGTGTATTTCGAGAAGCCCCGCACCACGATCGGCTGGAAAGGGCTGATCAACGATCCGTTCATGAACGACTCTTGCGACATGGCCTATGGCCTGGCGTTGGCGCGAAAGATTCTGCTCGAAATTGCCGAGCTGGGCCTGCCCGCCGGAACCGAATTCCTTGACCCGATCGTTCCGCAGTATATCGCGGATCTGATCACCTGGTCGGCAATCGGCGCGCGCACCACCGAGTCGCAGACCCATCGCGAAATGGCGAGCGGACTGTCTATGCCGGTGGGTTTCAAGAACGGGACCGATGGCAGCGTGCAAACCGCCATCGACGCGATGAAAAGCTCGAGGACCCCGCACAGTTTCCTGGGGATCGATCAGGATGGCTCAACGAGCATCATCAAGACCACCGGGAATCCCGACAGCCACATCGTTTTGCGTGGAGGCCGCGACGGGGCCAACTACGAGCCGCAATGTGTCGCCGCCGTTTGCGAGACTCTCAGGAAGAGCGGCCTTCCCCAGGCGGTTATGGTCGATTGCAGCCATGCCAACTCCGGCAAGGATCCCGGCCGGCAACCCAGGGTTTGGGAAAACGTCATGTCGCAACGCGCGGCGGGACGGCGCGAAATCATTGGAGCCATGCTCGAAAGCAACATCCACTTCGGCGGGCAATCGCTGAATAGCGACCCGTCCGGCCTCAAATACGGCGTCTCAATCACCGACGCCTGCATGAATTGGGAAATGACCGAAGAGCTGCTGGACCGGCTTTGAGGTTGGAACGCCGAAAAAACCTGTCCATCGCCAGAAAAGCGCCTCTCACTCGGAAATGTGATCACCGTTGCTGAGGCGCCTTTCGCGGCCATCGATTTTGAGAGCGCCGGCCTTCGCCCCGGCGGCACTGAAGTTCCCGTGCAACTTGGGATCGCGCTGATGCGGAATTCGGTCATCTCGGATTCGTTCACCAGCTTCTTGTTTAGCGAGGAGCCCATCACCTGGGCCGCGCAGAAAATTCATGGCATCCGATCCGGCGACCTTGCGGGCGCGCCCCGATTGCTGGATCTATGGCCGAGAGTGCGGGCGTTGCTCGACGGTCGCTGGCTCGTGGCGCACGGCTCATCCACTGAAAGGCGCTTTCTGCGGGCGTTTCCCTTCCACGGGTTTGGTCCCTGGATCGATACGTTGAAACTGTCCCGCGCGGTGTGGCCCGGCGGAGAATCGTTCGCCCTGGGCGACCTCATCCGGAAGCTCGGATTGGAAAGCGAGCTTGGGGAGGCGCTTCCCGGCTTCCGCTGGCACGACGCGCTCTCGGATGCGACAGCTTCGCTTGTTCTTCTGCGGCGCGTTATCGCGGAAACCGGGGTGGAGGCGCGTCCGGCGGAGACTCTGCTGCGGCCGAACGATGCCCACTATCACCGGCTGCGGGCCAGATAAAGCCGTCCTCGGTCAGAATCGCATTCACTCGGACATCGTGCGGTTCCATGGGCACGTTTCCCACCAGTTGGCATTTGAAACAGATACCCAGCGTTTTCGCTTCCGCGTGGCTTTCGATCCATCGGTCGTAATAGCCCTTTCCGCGTCCGAGCCGCGCTCCTGTCAAGTCGAAGGCCATGCCCGGCACGACTACGAGATCAGGCGCCGGCGCTTCCTTCCCGCCAAGAGGTTCGTGCGTGCCGAAAGACCCGACCACGAATTCCGACTCCGAATGAAACCGAAGCATCCCGGTTTCCAGCGCTTTGGGAAAGGCGATCAATTTCTCCGCCGGCGGATCATCGCCAAGCCAATCCGGCTCGCCGGAAAGGGCTACGAAACCAAAAACGACGCGCGCGCTCTTCCAAGCTTCCCAGTCTCGCAAATGTTGACGGATTTTTTTTGACGCGGCGTCCTTCTCCACGAAACGCCGGATCTCTGCTTGCATTTTCACGCGCAACGTTTGCTTTTCGTTCGAAATCATTACAGAATCACGGGAAGTCATGGTGCGCCCGCTGCTAACGAGAAGAAAGCGCGCAAAGCCGCAAAATCACGTTGACATGCGTCTGGGCGATGGATGGCACAAGCGCAATTTTCTGTCGGAGGTGGTCATACCCTCCCTTTTTACAAAGCGCCATGGTCGCATGGCCAAGCCGGTGTTTCCGGAACTTCCCCCGGGGAAGTTTGCCATCACCTGGATCGGTCACGCCTCCTTTCTCATCCAGACGCCGGAGCATAGTGTTTTAATCGACCCGAATTGGGCGAAGTGGCTCAAGGTCATCAAGCGGATCAAGCATCCGGGCATCCAGCTCAACGATCTTCCGGCCATCGATCTGGTGCTGGTCACCCATGCTCATTTTGACCACTTGGATCGGCGCACCCTGCGGGCCATCGCCAGGGACCAGCCGATCGCGGTTCCCGAGCACGTTGGGAATCTTGTGCACGACCTGGGCTTCAATAGGGTTCACGAAATGCGTCACTGGCAAAGTTTCGAGCACGGGACGCTGAAGATCACGCTCACGCCGGCCCGGCATTGGGGGGCTCGAATTCTTCACGACAGTCACCGCGGATTCGGAGGGTTTCTCATCGAATACGCGGGCCGGACGATTTTCCATTGTGGCGATACCGCTTACTTCGAGGGTTTTAAGGAAATCGGCTTGCGCGCGGATATTGAAATTGCGCTCTTGCCAATCGGCGCCTACGAGGCGCCAACGAAACGGGATGTTCATATGAATCCGGAACAGGCCCTGCAGGCGTTCCGGGAACTTCGCGCCAAGACGATGATTCCCATGCACTTTGGAACCTTCCGGCTGAGCTATGAACCGCTGAACGAACCGCCGCGGCGCCTGCTGGAAAAGGCCCTCGAGCTTCAACTCCTGGACAAGATCCGTCTCCTCAACGAGGGAGAGCCCACGGTCTTCTAGGAAGCAATCGGACACGACGGGCCGCGCCAGAAAGCGGACCAAACCACGATACCTTCCTTTTTTGGCTTGATCTCTCAACGAGCTTCTAGATAGGCTGAGCGGTATGGGATTCCTCTCCTGGATTTTTCTGGGCCTGATTGCGGGCGCTCTCGCAAAATTCATTATGCCGGGAAGAGATCCCGGCGGTTTTCTCATAACCATCGTCATTGGCATTGTCGGGGGAATTCTCGGCGGCTTTCTGGGCAGCCTGATCGGTCTTGGGAAGGTAGAATCCTTCGACCTTGGCGGCATTTTCATTGCGACGATCGGGGCGATTATCCTGTTGATCGTCTACCGGCTCGTTAAGAAGAATACCTAAGTTTGGACAGCGCGGCGCGTCGCGCCGTCCTCCCCTCACCAAGAAAGTCAACCAAAGGATCGTATGGCCCTCTTCGCAAACCTCCTCTCAAAAATTTTTGGCCATCAAACGGCCGCGACATCCGCCAAATCACCAGATGCGGGGACGCCCACTGCGGCCCCGGCTGCCGGCGCCGCTCCGGCTTCCTCGCCCGTCGATGTGACCGCCATTCTCGATGATCTCGCCTCGAAGAACCCGGAGAAGCTCGACTGGCGCAAGTCGATCGTCGATTTGATGAAGCTTGTCGGTATGGACAGCAGTCTCGCGGCGCGCAAGGAACTGGCGAAAGATCTCAACTACACGGGCGACACTGGGGATTCGGCGGTCATGAACGTGTGGCTGCACAAGGCCGTGATCACGAAGATCGCTGAGAACGGCGGGAAAGTTCCCAAAGAGCTGCTCGCTTAGTCTTCAATCGCGCGGCGCGTAATTTCCGTTTCGAGTTTGGAGCGCCGGCGCAGAGAGGGCAGTTATCCTTCCGCGTGCCGTGAACTAAAGCCGGAACTTAGGCTTATCCGGCGCAGGCGTCGGGCTCGGTTTCGGAGCAGGCCTGGGAGTCTCGCTGGGCGCGACCTGAAGATCCGCTGCGGGCGCCGGAGAGGGGCGCTGCGATGGAGCATCGCCGGACGGCCCCGCGGAAGTCGCGGAACTCACGGCCGGCGTCGGGGTCGGACTGGCAGGTGCGTTTTGCGCTGGAACATGCTTTTTCCGGCGGGGTTGGGGCTTGGCTTCGGTGGCGCTGGAGCCGAATGGTTTGGTGTTCGTGCCTGGGGGCGCCACGGTCATGTTCTTGTTGGCGACATACCCGGTTCGCGAGTCTTCAAGCAGAACGAAGCTGTAAGCCGATTCCTTGCGCAGCACCTTGATACGGGTCTTCTCTTTCAAAGAGACGTCGGTGACGGCTCCCTTCACCGGGCGCTGCGGGTAGAGCGGGGTAAAGTCCCGGGTAATCACGTATTCGGACACCTGCTCTGGCTTTAGCGTTCGGGTGGCACAGGCAGCGAGGGCCAGCAAACCCGCGAAAAAGATGATTGTTCGCAGAAACGTCATCGGGCGGAATTCTTAGCCGCCGCTTTCGCATTCGCAATACTGAGTTGTCGCCGGTAGATCGTTTCGATGCGGCGGGCGGTCGCGGATGCCGCGAATTGACTCAACGCTTTTGCGCGGGCCGCGTTCGAGAGGCAGGCTCTCAAGTCCGGCGATTCCTTAAGACGTTTCAATTGCTCCGAAAAGTCGGCGAGGTTGCCCGGCAGAGCCAGAAGGCCTTCTTTTTGTTTTTCGAGCACCGAAGATATTCCCTCGAGCCGGGAGGCCAATATCGGCACGCCGGAAGCCATCGCTTCGAGCACCGCCATTGGAAGACCCTCGTAGAGCGAAGGAAGCAGGAAGGCGTCGAGCGCGCGATAAAAAGATGGCCGGTCAAGGATCGTTCCAATCAAGCGGACCCGCGACTCGACCCGAAGCTCCGAAGCCAGCGCGGCAATCCGGTCGCCTTCTGTGCCGGAGCCCGCGATGACGAACATGATGTCCGGATGGAGAGCGGCGAGTCCCGGCAGGAGGATGAAGTTTTTCTCCCGCGCGAGCCGTCCGATGCAGCCGCTCAGAAAGACATCCTGTGGGAGCCCCAGGTTGTTTCGCGCCTCGCGTTTCTCTTCTTCGGTGCACGGGCGAAAGATCTCCTCGTCCACGGCATTCGGCACGAGTTCGATGAGATGGGAAGGCACTCTCTCCCATCGGACAAGAAAATCTCGAACGCCCTTTGAAACGGCGATGATCCGGGAGGAGAACAGGTGCGAGAAAGCATCGGGTAGGAGCGAGCTTGCGCCACGAAACCTAAGATCTCCACTGGTATGATCGTGCGCAATCCTGACTCTCTGGCCGACGAGCGCGGCGAGCGGTTTGGCAATCCAGTTCGCTCCTTGCAGGTGGAAATGAACGATCTGAAAATCCGCGTTCCGAAGCAAGCGGCTAAATTTCGCGACATAGGCTGGGGGCCATTTTTGACGCGCGAGCGAATGCACCGTGATTCCGATGGCTTCGAGCGCTTCAGCAAATGGCCCCCGGCCGTGCATGACCGCGACCTCCACGTCAAACGCGGACCGGTCGCGGTGTCGAAGCATGTCCAGAAGCGCCGTCTGCGCCCCGCCGAGATCGAGATGATCGATGACGTGCAGGACGCGGATCATCCTGGCAAGTCCTCCAGAAAGGCTGCAATGTTCGCGTCGTTATCGTGCCATGCCCGCACGAAGCGCGCGCACTCGTCCTGGGCCGCCATCAGACGATTCGGGTTTTCCAGCAACTCCGCCGCCCCGTCGACAAGACGGCGGAAGTCCCCTGATGCGTATAGCCCCGCATTGAAAGTGCGGAACATGGCGTCCGGGTTCACGACCAGGGACAAGATGGCGGCGTGACCAAGACCGGAGTGAATGAAGGTATTCGGCACGCCTTCATGTTCCGAGGTATTGACGAAAATCTTTGCTTCGTTGAAATGCCTTTGAATTTCCCTGTAGGGGACCATCTCAAGAAACTCCAGGTTTCTTAAGTTTTTTGCCCGCTTGCTGACAGATCGCCACAGCGCCTCATTCTGCGCCGAGCAAATCATGCGGCAATGGGCCGTCGGCAACCGTTCAGCGAGATCGAGGAAGAGGTGCGGTTGCTTTACCGGATGACAGCGGGCAACCCAAAGAAGGTCGACGGGCTTTTGCTGGCTTGCCGTGAATTCCGTTTGCGCGAGCAGCAGCCTGGTCACCTTGCAAGACATTCCTTTCTCCCGGAAAAGCCGCGCCTGATGATTGGTGATCGCAAATCGGGCGGCCGAACGGCGCATGCCTCGTTCGAAGAGCCGGCCGCGAAGCGGATTATCCCGCCGGAACGCACCGTCGATTTCGGCGTCCAGCGCGCAGACGAAAACAAGCCTGAAGCGCGCCGCGATTCGCAAGTAACAGAGAACGTAGAGCCACACCGTCCAACCATAAACGACCACGTAATCGGCTTTCTCTTCCCGTAAGATCCGCACGAGGCCGGGCAGTGCGCGCAACGCGTCGGCCAGACGCCCGGTTTCGAATCGTCCGTCTGTGCGGATCGTCACACCTTCCCAAACGATTCCGTCGCTCTGACCGGTATTCGCGGCCAAAATGACCGCCCCGTGCCCGCGCGCTGCAAGCTCTCGTGAGAGGAGCGCGACCTGAAGCTCTGCTCCGCCCGAGGCGCGTTGGGAATCGGGATCGAGCGCGAGGTGGGCATGACCCGACAAAAAGAGAAATTTCACTTGGGGCGCTTGATGGAGCGCGCGGGATTTCCCGCGACGACATCGCCGGGAGCCACATCGTGAACGACGACCGCTCCGGCGCCGATCACCGCATGGTCACCGATCCTGATCGCGCCGAGCAGAACGGCGTTTGAGCCGATATCGACATTGTCTCCGATTGTCGGGGAGTCGGCGGGCCCGTTTTTCATTCCAATTGTCGTGCAATGCCGAAGGGAACAATTGCTTCCCAGCACAGCTTTTTCATGAATGACCAGTCCCGTTCCGTGATAGAGCCGCAGACCTGGCCCGATCGTCGACTTGAGATTGAGCTCGATGCCAAGCGCCCATTCCACGTACAGCACGTAGAGCACCACGACAGGCGCGCCAAGCCATCGAAAAGGCGGTCTCGACCGGCGAATCGCCTGCGCGGCACGGTAGAGAACCAGCGCGCTGCGGCTCTTCCAATTTCCGGCGTTGGAGCGCCAATCTTGAAGGATATCGGCTTTCATTTACCGTCGGGGAGTTTCATGGAGGTTCATTTCTATCTTCCGGAGAGGTATCTTCCGGAGCCTGCCCGACAGGAAGCCTGGCGCGCTGGGAAAATGACCCACCTTGAAGAACGCGGCAAGATTGCCTCCGCGCAATGCTGGATTTTTCAGACCTGGCTTGCTCTGGAAAGGAGCGGCTTTCCGGCGAGGCTTACTCATTCCATCCCGGCAGAAGGCGTCATGGTGACGCTAACCAGCTGCGTGCCCGTCGGCTTTCGAGTCCCCGAGCGCGTTTTCTTTGTTGGGGTCGTGGCGGACTATCTTGCCCATCCTCAAGCGCATCTGCATGTCGTTCAGAACGTGGCGCACGCGAGACGGCTCCACAACTCGGTTTTCGTTCCGCATTGGCCGCACCCCAATTTGCTGCCGCGCGATCCGGCGCGCTCGGACCGGTTCGAAAACGTGTGCTTCTTTGGCGAGAAGTCGAACCTTGCCCGGGAACTTGCCGACCCCGTCTGGCAAAAGCGGCTCAAGAGTGATTTGGGAGTCGACTTCATTATTTGCGGCGCGGATCGATGGCACGATTACACCGAGGCCGATTGCGTGGTTGCTGTGCGGGGGTTTAATCGTTCTGCTTACCTCCAGAAACCCGCGACGAAGCTGTACAATGCCTGGTTGGCTGGCGTGCCTTTCATCGGCGGCACCGACTCGGCCTATGCCGCAGAGGGGGAACGAGGGCAAAACTTTCTGCGCGCGCAGACGGTCGAGGAACTTGTCGGTCATATCCGCAGGCTGAAAAACGAGCCTGATCTGCGCAACCGGCTCGTGGCGGCCGGGAGAATCGCGGGGCAGGCGGTCACGCCGAGCGCGATTCTTCAACACTGGACCCGGCTTCTGGGCGAAACCGTTCAAGGAGCGGCGGAACGCTGGCGGCGCAAGAGCGCAGCCGGGCGACGCCTCTTTCAGGCGGCGCAGACAGTCGGTGTTTGGTTGGACAAACGACTCAGGCGGTAAGATATCGCGCCGCCAGCCACCCGAGAGTCGCGGCAGGATCCGAGCGCAGCGCCATGAGGATCTCCTCAAAGGCTGGACCAAGGGCTTTGGGCGAAAACGCTCCAGCCGCCTTCAGATGATGCATGGCCACCGTGCGGCCAAGGTCAGCCGGCCGCGGTTTGCGTTCTGAGAGCAGTCGCGAGTAGAGTTTCCAGAATTGGCGCCTTTTCCCCGGATCGAGTCCTCTCCGAAACGAGGCAATCAAATCTGATTCACCGTCGCTCAAACCCCGGCCGAAGACCCGTCGGGCTTCCCGCGCGGAGATTTGGTCCGCCTCGGCAAAGGCGGCGCCGCTCTCGGACTTTGAAAGCGATGTGGGAAGATGGCGATAGCTCACGAGCCGCTCGGGAAGGTTTGCCGCATCGTGCCTGGCGACGACTCGCGTCCAGAGCTCGTAGTCTTGCGCGATCCGATAAGCCTCATTGTAACCTTCAAACTGATCACGGATGACGTCCGTTCGGAAAAGCACCGAGGTGTGCATGAAGGGATTCAGAAAAGGCGCTGTCCACGTGATGCTTTCGAGAGTTAACGGGGCGTCCAGCAAACCCGCGAGCCGGCTGTGCTCGTCGATGATTCTGCCGTTGGTGCCCAAAAGGACGATGCCGGGATTTGATACGACGAATTGATGCTGTTTCGCGAGGCGCAAGGGATGCGCGAGGTCATCGGCGTCCTGCCGCGCCGTCCACTTTCCGCGAGCCAATCGGAGTCCCTGATTCAGGCATGCTGTTTGTCCCTTGTTTTCATTATTCCGGACGACCCGGAGTCGGCCGTCCTTTGCAGCCCAGGCTTGGGCGACGTCCGGGGATCCGTCTGTCGAAGCGTCATCGACGATCAGAAACTCGAAATCGCGGAACGTTTGGGCGAGGATGCTCTTGATCGCCGGCTCGAAAAAGCGTCCGGCGTTGAATACGGTCATCAGGACACTGATGGCCGGTTCATTCACGAGAAAGGACGCGGCGAAAAAGGTTCGCGTGTCTCTCCACCCACTTTGCGCCGTCAAAATTGGCTTCGGCATGCGAGCGCGCGGCCAATGCGGTCTCCGGCAGCCGGGGAACCAGAGACTGAACCGCGGCGGCGAGTTCTTCTCCGGTTGGCGTGATCAGGCGGTTCCAGGAAAGCGAGGCTGGAATCAGCGCACCGCAGGAGGAAGGAACCATCTCCGGAAGACCTCCCGAAGCGGATCCGACAACGGGGAGGCCGCAGGCCATGGCTTCGATGACAACCGTTGGGCAGGGATCGAGATATTTCGGGTGAAGCAGAATGTGATGTTCGCGATAAAGCGCAGCCGCTCTTTCCTGGGTGAATGAGGGCAATACCGCTACGACCTCAGAAAGATCCAACTTTGCGATTTCGCGACGGGTTTGGGCTGCAGCGCCTGGCCATCCGAGCCTGCCTGCGATCGTCAGGAAACAATCGACGCCTGCGTCCATTAAAGCGCGAGCACACCGAATGGCAGCGAGAACACGTTCCGCATACCCGTGGGTGCCCAAGGTCAGGAGTCGAAGCGGGCGATCCGGAACAGGATCGCTTGCCATTCGGAATTTCCTGAGATCCACGGGATTGAACAGCACCTCGCTCGGCGCCGGAGCAGGACCCAGAAAATGCTCCGCGGAATCCCTGCAGAATTCACTTTGATAGACGATATACTTGGCTCTCGCGCGGCATCGCCGCATCGGATCGTTGTATCGGTCCGTGTCCGTGCCAGCCCATGCGCGGTATGCGACGCCGTTCTGATTCCAGACCAGGGGAATCCCCAGTTCGTCACAGCGACCGAGAAGGTCCTCGGCGAAATCTGGAGCTGGCGCTGCTGACGAGATAAAGCAGATTGAATGTCTGTTCGTCCCAGGCGCAGGCATCGCGAAGGTGAATCAACTTGATTGCTCCGCCATGGAGCAGGCGGCGTCCGTCCAGCGCGCCGCCAAAGGAGATCACCGGTGTCTTGCTTCCGCTCCGGCGCATGCCGGAGAGCTCGCGCCCGCGCGCAAGACGCGACGGCAGCGCCAGCGCGTCTCTCACCGCCGCGCGGACAACGTTCAGACGCATTTCAGCTCTGCATCGGTCAACTGGCGGATCGCGCCGGAAAGATCGTGTCGAGCGCGCCACCCGGTCGCGGATCGCAGCTTCCGAGCGGAAACGCGGCTCACCTTGACGTCCCAGGGGAAGGGCGGGCAATGCGCGAGTCTTAGTCTTTTGCCAGTCATCGATTCTACGATGGCGATGATTTCGCTGACAGACAACGATTGCCCGGACGCAACGTTGAAAGTCCCCGTCAGGCCGCGCGTCACGACGACTTGCACGGCATCGAGAAGGTCGTCGAGAAAGAGGTAGTCCTTTGTGTTTTCCCCATCGCCCCAGATCGAGATCAGCGTATCATCGCGAATTGCCCGGCAGATGCGAGGAATGACGCCCTGCGGTTTTGTCGAGGCGGTGGCCGCGCCGAACACGTTTGATATCCTCAGAATGCCGCACCGCAGAGCAGGGTCGTGCTCGCAGGCGCTGCGGATGATCTCCTCGGCGCGGAGTTTTGCCCTCGCGTACCCGCCCACGGGGCTGCAAGGTGTCTGCTCTGTGGCTGGCAGGATCGTGTTTCCGTAAACGGCCGCCGAAGAAAAGAAAATCAGATGCGGCGGGCGCGGAACAGCCGCGCAGGTGTCGAGAATTTCGCGAAGGAGCGGAATGTCCACTGTCTCCTCAATTCCCGGCCGTTCCTCGGACGTCAAAGGAACCGTGCTCCAGCCGAGGTGCAAGATTGTGTCGAAGTCCTCGAGCGCCCGAGGATTGGTGAGAAGCGATATATCCCGGAAATCGCCGCCGGCGCATCGCGAGAAATGCACAACCTGTGAAGCGATGGACCTAAGGTGGTCCGCCACGGCAGGCGCGAGCCGCCCCCGTCCTCCTGTGACTGCGATTCGTGGCGGTCTCATATTATGCGCGAAGGATTCTGTAGAAGGAGAGCCTTCCGTCAACCAACTGTTTTTTTCGCATAGTTAACGGAACCCGAGCCAGCGCACATCTTCCGGCGCCTCGAGCACCAGAAAAAGCTGCCGTATGGATTGCACGACGCCTTCCACGGTGGACGTCAGTTGCTCGCGAAGGGGGGTTGCGGCGTCGAAGAGGTGTCCGTCCGCGAAGGGGGGGATCACCAGGACATGCCTGTCGGGGGGGCAGGAGGCTTCGGCCAGTGTCTTGAAGGATGGCACGATCAATGCCCCGACTGATGCGGGCGCCTTTTGAAGGCCATCATCGGTCACCATGACGATGTTCCTGCCGGATGACCCGTCGATGCTGTTCAGACGCAACCAGCTTTCGTCCGCCAGATAGGCACGACAGTCCTCGGTGAGCGCATCGCGAAGCACTATTGCGGAGGATTGCCGGAGCGTTTCCGTCAGAAAGGTAAAGAGCGCGCCCGGGGAGGTGCCGCGCAGCAGTCCAATTACGGCCGGAGGAGTTTGCCGCCTCCGAAGGACGTTCCTTCCGCGTCTGTACACTTCAGAGCAAGCCGCTTCGCAAAAAGGTTTCGGCGGCAGTTGAGGAAAATCCTGATAAATGCGGCGAAGCGCCTCCGCGAGGCCTTGCGGCGTATTCTCTGCGAGCGCTCTCCGGTACTGAGGCTCTCGCGTTGGCTCCAGGGCTTGGCGGCGGATGTCTTCCACGATCCGGTCGACCGCTTCCGGGATGGTATTGAACAAGCTTTCGTCCTCAAGGAGGTCCTCGGCGACGCCGACGCGGGTGCTTAGTGCCTTCGTGCCTGCAAAACAGGCCTCCAGCAGAGAATGCGGTCCGCCTTCCCAGCGGGAACTCACCAGGCAGAGATCGAGCAGGTTGTAGAGTCGGTTCAGTTCGCCGCGGCTCAGGACATTGGTCCCCAGGTCGTCGCCTTCCGCTTCGCGTCCCACAAAATAGACGGGCACCCCAAGGGTCCTTAGCCTTCGGCGAAGCCAATGACGTCTCGGTCCCGCCAGGAGAACTCTGGCGCGCGGTTCGGACTCGCGAACGCGTCGCACGATTTCCGCGAAGACGTCGGGTCCCTTCTGCCATTTTGGCCGGTCGGGGCCCAGCGTGAAGGCGGTGTCGGAATGAAAATTGCCGATCAGATAGGCGTCGTCCGGCACCCCAAGCTGGCGCCGCAGCGCTCTCAGACCGGCATCCGCGGAGGGCAATCGGCAAAAAGTCGCCGGATCGGTGCAATAGGGCGCGAAATGCGCCCGGATTCCCAGGGACGAAAACTCCTCCAACGCCTGGCGCGACCGGGCGATCCAGCGATCGACGAACGGCCGCACGGCGAGGAATTCGGGTTGCCGGGCGTAGAAGGAAGGCGCGTTATCCGCGAAGCAGACCACTGTCTTGTCCGCAAGAAGGTCAGTCCCAAGAACGAGCCCGCTGGGCCACCAGGCCGCGTGCACGATGCGGCTCCGCCGCGCGGAGGCCGGTCGCGAGATTCCTTGCAGAGCCTGCCGGGCCCAGCGCAAGTCTTCATCCAGCGCCCACTTGACCCGTTGCCCGCCGGCGAAATGAACCGACCACCCTGTCCAGGTTTGGCGTTTCAATTCGAGAGCGCCGCCTCGCGGCTGCGTTCCTGCGCAATGAGGCGCTGGATAAGTCTCCGGTATTGCAGGCACATCGCGTCGCCCGAAGGGGGTTCGGCCAGGACTTTTTGCCGAACCTCATCGTAGGTCTCTCGGAAGCGAGCGAGGGTTTCGGAGATGTTCCTGCCTGAAACCTCGACCCCGTATCGCCGGCCAAGCTCGACGGTTCCTCCGGTCTCCCGATGAAAAATAAGCGGCAATCCGCATTGAAGACCTTCAACGGGATGCATGGCCCCCGGTTCGTGCCGGGACGCCGTTACATATCCGTGGCACTGGCGAAGCAATCTGGCCAATTTCTCTCCCGCGCAGGGGGGAAAGGTCCGGGCCTTTCGCCATTTCATGTCCTTCGGCCAGCGACCGATTACCCAGAGTTCGGTGTTTGGAACGCTTCCGGACGCTATCGCCTCGTCGATCTCGCCGTAGAAATCGAAGCCCTTGCTCCGGTTGTCCGACCAATGGTGGGTGACGAGACGCAGCGGGGTTCCGGGTCTCCATACTGACCCGCCGATCGGGTGAAAGACCGAGGGGTCCGCGCCGTTGAGAATGACCGAGTGCTGTTTGGTGGCGTCGAACCAGCGGGAGGCATGATAGTCGCGCAGCCATTCGGACACAAAAACCGTGTGATCCGCCGCGCGATTGGCCTCCTGCAGAAGAAGATCCATGGCGTCCGTTCCTTTTCGCACGTCGTTGTCGTTGATTCGCTGGATGCAAACGAGGTGCGGATTCCTGGCCCGGGCCCGCAGGATATCCTCGTACGAGAATGCCAATGAGCCGCCGAGGCCGGCGTGGGTGCCTACAACGCAATCAACCTTCTCGTCGAGACTGAACTGCACCGCATAGCCACTGTTCTTCAGGGAGGAAGAAAGCTGATTCAGCCACTGGTTGCCGCCTCCATAAGGACCGCGTCGCGGCGCCATGTTGAAGGCCACCCTGGCGACCGCTTTTCGCTTGCGAAAAAACCAGCTCATTCCGGGAAAAATCCTCCCACGGGGACCGTCATTTCCGGCCCCCGCATGTAGCGGGAGCGCTTCCACTGCCCAGACTTTCGGAAGCCGAGCTTTTCCGCAAGGCCGTAGCAGACCGTGTGGAGGCGAGTGGGTCCGAACGTCTCCATGATGTTGCGACGGCCGGCGGTTTCGTTGTCGCGGCTGCTGCGCTTGAGAAAACAGAGATGAAGGCAGCGAAAGTCCGCCTCCTCCCAGCCGATTTCCTTATAAAGCATGAGGCGACTGGGAGGCGCGAAGCCTCCACGGAAGCGCACCTTGCCGCCGTGCAGGCGCTCGGGGGTGTAGCCGTTCCACGATTCGATGGCGTTGAAGTTGTAGAGTTTGGTCATGCTCCGGCAGGGCGGCGCGAAATGTCCGCTGGCGGTGCGGCGGTCCGGCGAGAGTTTCGTCGCGTGAAGCACGTTTCCCAGAAGCATCCAATGGCGGTCGAATTCGCCACGAAGAATCCTTTGGCGAAGCCGGGCCAGCCTGTCGGGCTCGTAGATCTCGTCCCCGTCCACGCCGAATACCCAGGTGGCCGAACCCGCGAGGTTCCGGATGAGCGCGTGAGAGGCAGCGGGATGGCTGATCGATTCCACGTGAATTTTCGGCGAACTGCCGGCCAGCGAACGCAGGATTCGCGGGGTCGCGTCGGTGGATCCATGGTCGGCGACGCGAATCTCGTCGCAGAAGGCGACGATATTGCGCACTGCGGTTTCGACGAAGAGGTCCTCGTTGCGGACCAGGACGATGCCCACAATTCGCGCCGCGCTCAACGACGTGCCTTGCCTTGCAGGAGCGCCCAAAGCCACTGCCTTTCCCGTTCGATGCGGATCACCGCGCGAAAGCTCCTCATCAGGCGCGAAATGATATCCTCGGTGCGGTCCCACGAAATGGCCTCAAAGGGCCCGCCGCCATCCTCCATGTTCAGTCCGATGTCGTAGAGAAGGTAGCCGTCGGGCCGCAGCACCCGGGAGTGTTCGGCGATCATCTGTTCAAGATCAAAGGCATGGTCCACGCAGTTGGTATAGAGAAGATCGAGCGAATCGTCCGGCAGATCCAGCTTCATCATATCGCCCGCGGTCACCAACGGATTCCCCGGCCCGGGATTCAAGTCGATGCCGCGCGCCTCCGAGAACCCCAAGTCTCGCAAAACGTCCACTTCGGTGCCTTGGCGGGCGCCGCAGCAAAGAATCTTCGCGGTCGGGGGAAGCAATTTCTTTAAGACCCGGAAGCGCGCGTAGAACTTCAATCGATAGTCAAAAATGTCGAAATTGCTGAATCCCCCTTTCATTTTGACCATCTCGTCGAGTTTGAGCTTCTGATGGGTTAAATATTCCTGGTAGCTCGCGTAATCACGCCTTTGCAGGCCGCCTTCCTTTTCGGTTTTCCATCCCCCGCCTCCATGGTGCTTGTGTCGCACTTCATGCTTGTCGCGCTCGTGGACGTAGGTGACGTCTCGCCCTGCGCGCAACGCGCGGATGTAACCGAACCCGCCGGGCGTCACGAGATGCAGAAACGTCTTGGCCCAGAATTTCGGGTGGGGCTCGACGGCAAAAAGATCGCGAAAATACGCCATCGATTAGTTTCTCCGCAAAAGCCTGGAAATTGCCATGAGCCCAAGGAGGCTCGGCGCGCCCTCGATGTAAAGCAAGTCGTGCTTGAAGGCGCCCACGTAATGCCGGCAGACGCTGCCCGCAGCCCTCAAATATCCCCAGCTGATGTTGTAGGTGGATGGGAGCATTCCTCCCCTGCTGTGGGCGGAAGCCATCAGCGCATACAGGGTTTGCTCAAAGAATTGCGGGTGATGCGCGCTGGTCTCAAAGGCGGCGATCAGGCGTTCTCCAAGCTCCAGAGAGATGGCGCTCTTGGGCACAAGGCAGATCCCGGTATTGACCTTCTCCCAAATCTTCATCCGGAGCGCGTTTTCAATCTGCGGCCGGGGACTGCAGTATTTCTCCCCGGTGTCTTCGTTGAACCAGAACTCCTCTTTTCCTGAATCCACCCAGTCCAGGATTTCTGCGGGGCGCTTGAAGAAGATCACGTCCGAGTCCAGGACGAGGAAGCGATCATGAGGAGCGTGGGCCGGGAAGTCGAAAAACTTGAGGGATAGGTTGTGGCGCCCGCGGTTTGAGAGGGACTTTGGGTAGCTCGCTAGCTGGTCGAGCGCGACTTTGTCCGCTTCGGACCGTGGGATGAAGCGCGCCCCGGGCAAGGTCCTCTCAATGACCAGGCGTTGGGAGGCCGTCACAGACCCATCGTCATGGATAAAAAACGGCCAGCTGCGAGCGCTGAAATTCTCGAAGCTAATGGCCGCCAGTATCCCAGCGTCCCACGTCTCGGAGGAAACGAGCATGTGCACCGAAACTGGCGCCTGCGGTCCGCGAACCGGTTTATGGAGCTTAAAGATGAGCGGACCGATCGCATGGCGTCCGGCCCAGGCGAGCTGCCGCCGCGCCGCCGAGCGAAGCCGCGTCAGCACGAGTAGGTGCGCAGATTGGCCGGCGAGGTCCGGATTCCCCGCCAGCCGAGAACGCGTTCGGTGAGGAGGCCGCGATAATAGCGAGGCGTCCTGGCGTTGAGAGCCCGGGCCCGCCCGAGAACGGGCGTGAGGACGCTCCAGGCCTTGGCGTGAAAGATTCGTTTCAGCGCATGATCTGTCAACCCAAGCGGTCTTCCGCCCAGAAAGGTCGGTGTCCAGATCCCCGCTGGGCGCACCAGGCGAGGAATTTTTCCTGAAGATAGAGCCTCCACCAAATGCTGCCCGCCGCATTCGAGCCGAGGGAGTTCGGCATTTTGTGCTTCTTGAGCACGACGGTATCGCAATGCGCGAATCGGCAAACCATCCCGCACCGCAGCCAGAATTCGCAATCTTCCGCCTGCCAGATCACCTCGTCGAATTCGCCCACCTCGTCGATCAATGACCGCCGGAACAACGCGCACCCGGTGGTCGTGACGGCCGTCCACCAGAAATTCGCCCCGGCGGGGGTTGGTGGCTCGCCCGCCGCCCATGGCAGACCATGAAGGCGTGCTTTCTCTCCGCCGCGCAGCAAGACATAGCCGTAGGCGACTCCGGCGCCCGTTTGCCCGACCGTGCTCGCGAGGGCCTCCAGCGCATGCGGGAGCAATTCGTCATCCTGGTCCAGAAAGAGCAGCCAGTCGCCCCGGGCGGCATGAAGCGCGGTATTGCGGTTCGCGGAAAGACCGCCATTCGTTTGGCGGGTGACGCACTCGACTCGCCCCTCGTAGCGCGCCGCCACCTGGACCGTCGAATCGGAGCTGCAGTCGTCGCAGACAACGATTTGCTCCGGCGCGCGGGTTTGGCGCAAAATGCTTTCGATGGCGCCCGCAAGGGTCGCCGCGCCATTATAGGCGGGAATGATCACGCTGATTTTCACCCTGCGAGAAACCTGTCTATCGATTCAATGTATGGTTGGTAAACCACACGATAGTCGTAGGCCTTGACGAACGAGCGGCCGGCTTGGCCAAGCGCGCGCAGGCGATCCGGATCTGCGCGAAGCGAAACCAGGATCTCCGGGTAATCTTGAACCTCATCGCAAACGATACATTCCACTCCGTCCCTGACGGCGTAGCCCCTCACGCCGATCCGGGACGTGACGAGGGCCTTTTCGTAAACAAACGCTTCGAGCACCTTGAGCGATGTTCCTGTGCCTGATCGCAGGGGCGCCAGAACAATGTGAGCGGCGCGGTAAAGCTTTCCGAGCAGCGTCTCTGTCACGGGGCCGAAAGCGATCACGTGATGATCGTAGATTCCCTTGGGCAGGCATGATCCGGCGATCACGAAGAGAAAATCGTCGCCGGGCGCAAGAGCCGCGGCCATTTTGCGAATGGACTCCACGGCCTCCCGATTTGCCTCCAGGCTGCTGCCCACAAAGAGACAGACCGTTCTGCCGCGGTTTCGCGCAGACTCCACCTGGCGCAACTCCGGACTCTCGAAAACCGCATCCTCCCTGCTCGGTTCCAGCTCGATACCGTGGGGAACAAAGCGAGCGGCGATCCCCTCCGAGGCGAACCGTTGCCGGTCGCTCTCCGAGGCACAAAAGAGGGAGGATGCCTTGCGCGCTGCGGAGAGTTCGCGATTGCGGACCCTCGTGCGCAGCCATTCGCTGCCCACTATCACATCCGAGAGCCTGTCATGCATGGTCAACAGCGATTTCTTCCGGCTGTGCGCGCAACTCGTGAGCACCACCTTTTCCCAGAACGGATATTCAAGCAGAACGATAGACGACCAGGATACGATTTGCCGCGCTTTCCGTCTCAAGTTCCATTGGAAGTCCACCTGCAGATAGTGCCACCATTGCCGGCGCTCACGCGCGGAGATGTGGCCGCGGAAGAGGTGGTGGAAAAGGCCGTCGAACGCCATGAACGCGGCCGTTAGCCACAGCCGCTCCAAGGTCGAAGGCCGTTGAAAGTCATACTCGATGTTCCCGGATCTCCAACGATCGGAGCCATTGCCAGGCGAGACGACACGAATCTGGTCGTAGCGCTCTGCCAGCAGCCGCACAAGGGGAACGACGCGGCGGGCCGATCCGCGATCCAGAGCTGGCAGGCCCGTCCAAGGATAGAATACCGCGATCCGGGTCTCAGCTCTTTTCAATTTGCAGACGCTAGAAGCTGCGAGACGAATGTGTCGGGATGGAACATCCGCCGATAATGTGGCATGAGATCCGTGCTGCGCGCGGCGACGGCTTCCAGCTCGCTGGTCGCGCGACGAATCGTCTGCGCCATCGAATCGGGATCCCGGTCTCGAACAAGCCATCCGGTCCCTTGCCCGTCGACTTCGCGGCCCGGGAAGGAGCCCGCCGTGGCGACCACCGGCTTGCCGGAGCTCAAGGCCTCGCAAAAGACGCCGCTGGTGCGATCGGTGTATTTGTCGAGATGGTAGGGGAGAAGGAGAACGTCGGCATTCTTGAGCAGCTGGAGATAGCTTTCGTCGTCCAACGGCTTGGCGACCAGAGAAACTGATTCGGCTCTCGCTGAGCGGAACGCGGCCAACGCCGCGGCCGAGCGGGCGTCGGGGTCGCTGCTCTGCAGCGTAAACCGGGCATCGGGCGGCTCGCCGTTCGCGTTCAGAATGTCTACGGCCGCCAGAATTTCGGGAAACCCCTTTTCCTCGCGAGCGTTGCCGAGACATACGAAGTGGACAGGCTTTCCGGGCGGCTTGTGGCACTCCGCGGCTCGCCTGGACACGACGTGGGGCAGGACGAAGACATCCTCCTGAAGAATGCCCTGATACTTTTCTCTCAAAACGTCGCTGTCCGTCACGAATCGCGAGCGGGAGAGTTTTCCGGATTGCTTCAGGGCCCGGAGCAACGCCGGAATCTCGCGATCCGCGCCGAAGCGCTCCGCCGCATAACCCAGATGGAGCACCAGCGTCGGTTCGCGCCCTTTCGGAACGGCTGCCAGCCAGCTGAGCCAGCCGGCGAGATTTCGCGGCGCCAGCATCTCCGCGAAAATGATGTCATCGCACCCGGCATCTGCAAGCGGGCTCTCCTTGAGCAGGTCGGTTCGAAAGCGACGCCTTGCAAGACCCTCGAGGATGTCGAGAGCGAGTCGCGAACGGCAGAGGAGCGGAGGCGGATCGTTTCGCCAATCCCGCCGGAAGATTCGATGCGTCCTGAAGCCTCCGGGAACCTCAATGTCGCAATCTCGCGCGCAGAGAATTCGCACACCCAGGCCTGCGCGCCTGGCGGCATCCGCAATAAAGCCGTTGTAACTGAGGTGGTGCCCGCGCTCGCTCACCAGCAGATGATCTGCAAGCCAAAGCGTCCTCATTGCTCCTCGGTCAATTCAAGGAATTCGCGGACTGCGGGCCAGCGTGATTCCATCGTATGGCTCGTATGAGCGACGGAGAGGGCGTTGGCTCGAAGGAACTCGAGATGGCCGGGTTGGGTATGGATGCGGACGAGCTCGCCGGCCATGAGCTCGGGCTTAATTTCCGGCACGACCACGCCGTTGTAGTGTTGCTGAACCAGTTCCCAGGGGCCGGTCATATCGAAGCAGATCGGCACCGTGCCGCAGGCCATCGCCTCGTGAATGGTCATCGGTCCCCCCTCGCCCCAGAGCGGACTCTTGCCGACGTTGAGCGCAAGAAAGACCGAGCACGTTTGCATTCCGGAGATGATCTCGGCCTCAACTCCCTCAAGGCGCAGAAATTCGAGGTTGAGGCCTTGTTCGGTCGTTATTCGCCTGATCGTCTCGACGAATCCAGCGGTCAACGGCCCTTCGTCCATGTAGCCCACGCGATGTCTGAGGCGGCGCGATTCGTTCGGTTTCCAATGACGTTCGTCGACGAGCGTCCTCAGGACCGACGCTTTGCGCTCGAAGACCGCCATGTGCCAGGCTTGGATGGAGCGGTTGAGCCCCGCCGTGGCCACGATGCGCCGTTTGCGCATCATCCGGGCAAGCCTCGGGAAATGGCTTCGCGTCGTGGTGGCCAGTTCCTGGTCCCAAAAATAGAATGTCGGGCAATGCTCAAGGAACGCCTCGGCCAGAAGCCATGAGGTGACGAACCGCTTCGACGTGGCCCTCACGGCTCGCTGGCGGAATTCATGGAGGGAGAGAAATGGCGCGTGCTCGACCAGCCAATCGGCGTGGGAGCCGTCCACGCTGACCATGTAGGCCTCGTAGCCATGGCGGCGAAGCAATAAGACGAGGTTGTTCAGGAGCTTTTCCCCGCCGCAATAGCGATGGCTGCCCTTCCATTCGTCATCGCTGGCATAGGAAACGAAAACTGTTGGTCGCGGTGCGGGGCCTCCTCCGCGCCCGATATCAGCCGTTGTCTTTAAGCGGCCAAAGCGGGACTTGGCAAAGTCGACCGGCCATGAGGGTCGGACTCTCTTCGCGAGAGGATCGATCACATGCAGAAAAAGATCGGAACGAAGGCACCTCCGAAGATTGCCAGCCTGCGCGCGCAGCTTGTGCGCGGCGACGATTGTCTTCTTGAAAAAATGCATTCGCGTTCGCGCCGGCATTGACCGACCGGCAGACGCAGGGATCGCGTCAGTCCCTGGGGCGTTGCCCCAGGCTCGTAATGAGGCAGCGCCGTTGGCGCTAAACAGACCTCTGAGTCAGGAACCTGTGATAGACAGTCATTTGGTCTTCAATCTGCGCCCATCTGCGGATTAATCGTGTATGAGCGCGAACGTGCCTTGCCAATCCTTTATCGCGGCAGGCGTATCGGCGCCAACGGCGGCTTTCATGTGAGCCTGGGGCGACGCCCCAGGAACTACGCACAAACAGAAGCAGCGCTGAAAGCGCGATTCATGTTCAATCTGCGTGCATCTGCGTCATCTGCGGATCAATCGTCTAAGCCGTAATAAATGAGGCGATTTTTATAAATCCGCAGATGACGCAGATGACGCAGATGGAGAGAAGGACAAGCAGACTCCCCAGGAGTTCGAGCGAACATGTATTGGCGCCAACGGCGACTTATCGACGAACGCTATGTGGCAACTCACGGTGAGTCGCGCTTTCAGCGCTCACTCCGAGGCGGCCAATATTCCTGGGGCGTTTGCCCCAGGCTGGTACTGAAGCAGCGCCGTTGGCGCTAAACAGATACCGCGAGTGGAGAGGCCCAAACCATCAACTATTTCGAGGTCTCTCGTTTGACCAAGGCTCGGTTACTTAATTTCGGGGCCCGCGCCTTGATTACAGGCGTCTGATCCTCAATCTGCGTCCATCTGCGTCATCTGCGGATCAATCGCGTATAGCCGTAACAGGCGTTGCCCCAGGCTGGTAGTGAAGCAGCGCCGTTGGCGCTAAACAGATACTAACCTCGCAGCTTTCTCCGGTAGTTTCCGCGCGCGAGCAAACGCATTGCCAGACCGGCGCTGTCGAGCAGGCTTACCGCGCGGCCGGACTCAAAAACCTGCCGTCGTGCCTCGTGGGAGAGCTCCGGGAAGCGAAGATGAGCGGTCTCGGCGATCTCCCGTCTCAGGGCGTCGTCCAGGGGGCTTTCGATGATCCGATTCCCGTTGATCGGCTCCGTTCGTAGCAGTTTCCACCCTTCGAGGAATTGTTGCACGGTGACGCGGCGCACGCAGAATGGTTCCGGCAAGTGACAGTAACCCAGGCATCCCCGGCACGGGACCTCACGAGAGACGATCACGGCTGCCTTCGCGTCGGGAAAGAACCGCCCCCAATGCGATTCGCCAAAAATTGCCAAAATCGGGCGCTGGGAAGCGGCGGCAAGCTGCATGGGACCGGAGTCGCGTCCCACAAAGCCGGCTGAGAGGGCGATGATCCCCAGCGTGGCAACGATCGACGGGGGCGGCGACGCAAGACTGAAGTGCTTCGATCCTTTCGGCAATCCGCCGCGAATCCGCTCGATCGAGGAGGATTCCTTTTCGTTTCCTAAAAAAAGCAGGCTGGCTTGCGTTTCCGAGGCGATGTGACTCAGCGCCGCGATCCAGTTCTCTTCGCCCCAATCCTTGGTTTCCAGTCCGGGCCGCGCGCCCGCGCACACTACCCAATACGCGCCCTCGTCGATGGCATGGCGCTTGAGAATCGATCGCGCTGCTTCGAGAGCCTTCGAGGGCGGAGCGATCCTTGCCGGCCGGCTTGGAGCGGAGGATCCCAGGATCGCGGAAGCCAGCAACTGATTCTTTTCCGCTTCGGGCATGCCGGCTCTCGCCTCGACCCGGACGTCAAAGCGCCGAGCCAGCTCCCGAGCCGGCGTATTCGCCTGCGTGGGCCAGAACCGGTCGGAGGATTGGAAGCCGGCCACGCGAAGACGCTTGGGAGAATTGGCGAGGCAAACCTCGTCGAAGAAGCTGTGTTGAAAGAGCGCCACCACGAAAAGGTCCGGCGAAAACGCGGCGATCTTCCTCATTTCCGCAGTAAACGGGTTGCGGCGAAACCGGACCAGGCGCTCGTACGGGTCCTCGGCAATTTCTTCGATCCGCGCGCCGGATAGCACGGCCGCCGCAAGCTCCGACGCCGGAGGCCGCATGAAAACCTGAAGATCATGTCCGGCAGCCTGCAAAGCCTCGAAGAACGGCAGACGCAGAACAAAATCGCCCAAGCCGTCCGGACTGCTGATCGTGATTCTCATGAACTTCGCAGGACGCGGCGTTTGAATGCCCGCAGGCGGTGTCCTGCTATGCCGTGGAGGAACTCGCCGCGGGAAATCGTCGCCTCTTTGCCGTTGAGCTTTTCCTTCTCCGCGCGGATCCGGTCGCGCCACCAGGGCAGAAAGAGTCTCGGCCAGTTCCATTCCGCGGAGGCCATGCGCTCGTATTCGCTCTCGAGAAAATCGCGCGTCAGTTTTTCAAAGCTGTTGACGAAAAGGATCGGAAGGTCTCGGAAGGAATCCATTCCCGGGTTGGCCAGCGCCACCGGAATCGTTTGGCAGTAGAGCGCCTCCCAGAGCCGATGCGTGTCGATGCCGTTTCCGGGCGGGCAGAGGACGAACCGATGGGATACCATTTCCTCCAAAAACGTCTCAAACTCGAGCCCGGCCTCCCGGACGGTTACCCAATTCGCGTTTTTCATGCTTCGGAAATGGTCCATCACCGGCTCTCGAAGGGCCGGATTGGTGCTGGTTCGAAAATTGACATAAAGCCAGCGCCGGTCTTTCGGGAGCGGACGCGAACGCGCGGCGATCAGGGGCGCCTTCAGCGTGATGGCACAGTAGGAGTTCGCCAGACCCAGAGGGATGGCGCTCAATCTCTCGTGCTTCGTTTGAAGATTCGTGCTGAACCAATGAGCGATCTGCGCCGGGCAGCGCGCGAGCAGGTCCGCGGTGATCGGCCGGTCGCTTTCCGAGCTGACCAGCACGATGCGGTTCCGGCTGCGCCTGACTTTGTCGAACAGCCCGACAAGATGATCGACCTTGCAGTAGACGCAGGCTCCCGCCTCGGGTTGGGCGCGGTTCACCCCGGCGTCGGCCCTCGCGTCCGCGCTCCAGACCTGGTCGCACACGCGCATCAGTTGCTCGGCCGAGACGAACTGTTCCTGAACCTGTTTCGGAGAAAAGGAAAACATATCAACGCGCGATCCATCGCTGCGCCGCTTCGTCGAAGCGAAAAATTCGGGCGGCGGATTGCCCGAGAGTAAAGTTCCAAAGGAAGCCCTTCAGAAATTGCGGGCTGCGGTATTCCCAGTAACGGCTGATTTTCTCCCGAAGCGTCTCGGGCCGCACGCAGGTTCTCGCCTCTTTCCAGTAAGCCTCCAGTCCCTTGTTCGGCTCTCCCTTATCGTCGCGGGCGCTCAACTGGCCCTCGTGGACTCGAAATGCTCCGAGAAAGCTGAGCACGGTGTGCAACTCCGCGCCCTTGGCGAGTTGGGTCCAGAGAAAATAGTCTCCGCTCTTGCGGAATCCTCGCAGCCTTTCAAGATCCACCTTCTCGAGCAATTGACGTCGAAAAAAGATGCCCTCCTGCTGGATCCCGTCGTACGGGAATCCCCTCAAATAGGTTCCGTTCAAGATAAATTCCCGCCGGTAGCGAGGGGGCTTCGAAACGGCGATCACCTCGCCCTGTTCGTTGATCTTGAGCTGATATCCGCAAATCCAATTGACTCCGGGCTGGCTCATCACCTGCGACGCCACCCGGAAGGCATGCTCGTGGAAAATGTCTCCGGCGTTCAGATAGGCAAGCACGTCCCCGGTGGCCTTCTGGAACCCCTTGGCCACCGCGTCGTACAAACCGGAATCCGGTTCCGACACGAATATCACCGCCTTGTGATCACGGTAGGCGGACACGATCTCGGCGGTCGCGTCCGTCGAGCCGCCGTCGATAATCAGATATTCCAACTCGGCGACGCCCTGCTTCAAGGCGCTTTGGCCGACTACCGAGCGGATCGTTTCGGCGAGAAGCGGCGCGGAATTTCGGCAGGGAGTAATGACGCTGAATTTCAAGGCTTCCGGGTTCTCGTCAGCAAGGCTCGCGCCCGGGCGAGATAGTCGCTGATCGGAGACATCGAGGCTCCGATGAAAGGCAGCCGCGCCGGCAACTCGAGGGCTCCCGCGCCATTTCGTTTGGCCCAGGCGTTGTATTCCCGCACGTTGTGGTGAAAATATTGATTGGTCGCGACCTTTGAGGCGCCGGATTCCGGGTGAGAGGGATGGTCGATGAAGCCGCTATGCGACTCGTAGGCTCCGATGAGCGCCGCCGCTCGTGTCATCCACCAGTCCACATGGGTCGCTCCGCACCAAAGATCGGGAATGTCCCTGGAAAGGTAGTTGTCCCAAATCTGGTTGGGGACGAGATACATATCAACACCCGCGCAAATTTCGCCGGACGGCACTTCTCTGCGGTGGAAGCCGACAACCTTCCCCCGGTCCTCAAGAATGAAGGGATCTTGGGTGAGCAGGACGTCGGAATGGCACCAAACAAAGCTTTTGCCCGTCGCGTTTTCCCGGGCAAACCGGAGAATGTCCGCAAACTTGACCATTCCCGGGCCGGCCGCGAAAAGAGCGGGTTGCAGGCCAAGGGCCCGCACGCTTTCGAGCAGATTTTGCTGAGCCAGCCGGAGCCGCTCGTTGGGGCAGGGATCAATCCATTGGAACGTGATCTTCCGAGTCACGGGAACCAATCTACCGTTTGAGAAAGTCGCCAAGCCGCAACCAGCCTAAAAACGCGCATACTTATCGGACGACTGCCTATCGTTTCGAGAGCGAAACGACGGGGAGTTGCCGGCGTCGCCATCGATCCCGCGAAGACTTTTTCCGCATGCGGACGACAGCCGCCAGCATCCGCGATGTATCTCGCAGGAAATGCAATTTGCTGCCAGCGACGTCGAACCAGTCGATGGGCACCTCGATGATTCTCGCTCCGGATTGCCTGAGAGCAACAAGAAGCTCGACGTCGAAGGCAAACCGCTTTTCGCGCAGACGGCCGCGGACCGACTCGTAGCAGCCGCGCCGTACGAGCTTGAATCCGCATTGCGAATCGTAGACCGGGATCCGTGTAACGATCGCAACAAGCGTCGCGAAAACTCGCCCGCAAAGATGCCTCAGCCAGGAGCGGCGGACCGTCCGACCCAGGATCTTGCAACGGGATGCAAACAAGGCGTCGGGCACATCGTCTTTGCGGAGCATCGAAAGGACTCGAAGGATCTCGTATGGCGGGATCGAGCCATCCGCGTCCACGAGCCCCAGCCATTCCGATTCGTGATCCAAATCCCAGCCCTCGTAGACAGCGGCCCCCTTTCCCGCGTTAGTGGCGAGCCGGTGAAAGGAAACACCGCATGATCGCGCGCATTCCTGCATCCTGCGCGAATCGTCTTCGCGCGAGCCATCGTCAACGACAGTGATCCTCCACGAGAGGGAGGATCCGGCGAGAGCCTCGCAAAGGTGGGGGAGATAAGCCGGCAGGCGGCGCCCTTCATTGTATGCGGGGATAACGATATGGACTTGAGTTTGGCTCATTCCGGGGTCACTCAAAAGCGTTCAGCCGTTGTCAAAGGTCCGGTCCCTCTCGTGGCTCGCAATATGGCACTGGCATCCGCAATCTCGCCTGGGCTTGGGTCTGCCTCGCCGGCGCGCACGCTCAGCCAGGTCAATTCCCGCGGGGAAAGAATCGGGTCGGAACGCCGGTGCGGTCTGATCTCGTTCATTCCTCTCCGTCGAGTTTTTCCATCGTCCATTTCATCCTCGGGCGCACGAATCCCGGAATAGGTCCTTCGTAGCCGCATCGGACGGAGTCTTGGGAAAAATCGTCAGCCACTTGAAAGAGACGGCATCAGGCACGAGTGCATGCGTCTCAAAGCCGCCGGCAATTTGCGGAATTCCTATGCTGACGAAGATCGTTCCTGGAGCGAGGAAGTCGGCCGGTATCAGCATGGAGGATTTGTATTTTCCTTCACCCATGGGAGTGCGCCGCAGTTCGGGATTCGGTATCTGTCGACCAGAATACAGCGTATTCCCGACGCCATCCTTGAGGAGCACAGTCGGCTGAAGGTATTTGCCGCCGCGCAGAACAACAAATTCGATCTCGATGTTCGCCGATTGCGTCGTCAACAGACTTTCGGCAAGACTCGCCTTCGGAGTCCAGGATTCTGACGGCTCTAAATTTGACGATGTCGTCGCCGGGGGCTCGTATCCAGGTCCGGCCATTCCTGGGCGCAAGGGGGGACGGGAGGTTCGCGAATTGGTTCAATTTCCGGTGGCGCGGTCGCGATTGGCTCTGCTTGTCGCCGGCGCCTGGTCGGTTGGTGTTGGTTCGCCTTCGGCTGGAGGTGTTTCGCTGGCTGCTGGTTCACTTGGCGGCGGATCCGTGGCTGGCGGTGTCTGAGAGCCAGCATAGGCTTCGAACGCCTTATCGACATCGCCGTCAAAAACTATGGTGCCATGCTTGAGAAGAATCGCTCTGCGGCAGACTCGCTGCACGAGGCCCGCTCCATGGGAGACGAAGAGAAGCGTTCTGCCGGAGCGGACGATCTCTTCGATCCTTTGCATGCACTTGTCTTGGAATTGCTGATCCCCGACAGAGAGCACTTCGTCGATGATGAGGATTTCCGGTTCGAGGAACGCCGCGACCGAAAAGGCAAGCCGCACGTACATGCCGCTCGAGTAGCGCTTGACCGGCGTGTCGATAAACTGCTCGCAGACCGGCGAAGCCGACAATATCGTCAAACTTGCTCCGCACTTCGCCGCGGTTCATTCCGAGAATGGCGCCATTGAGAAAGACGTTGTCGCGGCCGGTGAGCTCCGGATGAAAACCGGTTCCCACCTCCAGCAGGCTGCCGATGCGTCCCTTTATCCTCACCCGGCCGGTGGTCGGGGCCGTGATTCGCGAAATGATTTTGAGCAGCGTGGATTTTCCCGCCCCGTTGGCCCCGATGATTGCGAGCGTTTCCCCTTTTTCGATCTCGAAGGAGATGTTCTTCAAGGCCCAGAAATCGCCTTTTTCCGCCGGCTCGGCATCGTCTGGAAGGGTCCGGGTCTTCGCTTTTCGTCTCATCCACCAGCGATGAATATCCGCGAGAATCTGTCCCCGATTGATTTCGCCGAGCCGATAGCGCTTCGAGATGTTCTCTATCGAGACTGCGAAGGACATGATGAGTCTGCCAGGGCCCAGCGCTAAATCGTGTCCGCAAAGGTTTTCTCGGCTCGCCCGAATTCGACAATGCCGGCGATCAGCAGAAGAAACGTTATGCCCAGGCTCGCCAGCCACTGGTAGATTTCGACTTGTCCCTGTCCCATGAGGGCAAACCGAAAGGCTTCGATGATTGGAACTACGGGGTTGAGCGTCATGATCCACTGCAGATAGTCGGGGACCATGGAGCGCGGATAAAATACGCAGCTTGCGTACATCCAGAGTTGAATCATCGGCGCAACGGCAACCTGCAAATCGCGGAAGCGGGTGCTAAGGGCAGATATCAGGCATCCCACGCCCAGCCCCAAGGAGGGCGGTTTGCAGGACAAGAAAAGGAATAATGATGATGCGATAGCTGGGATGAATGGGAGCGCCCCTGGCCAGGAAAAAGAGATAGAAGCCAAGGAAAATCGTCAACTGGATCAGGAACTGCCAGATATTGCTTATGCATTCGGCGATGGGGATCGTCAGTCGCGGAAAGTAAACCTTTGTGAACAGGGCCGCGTTGGCGGAGAACGTCGTGGACGTTCTGCTTAGACACGCCGAAAAATAGTACCAGATCACGATTCCCGACATGTAGAAAAGGAACGGCGGGATGTTGTTCGTGGGGAGCTGCGCGATCTTGCCGAAAATCAACTGGTACACGAGCGTGCTCACCAGGGGTTGAACGAAGTACCAGAGCGGTCCGAAAACCGTCTGTTTGTGCAAGGAAATGAAATCGCGCCAAATTGCCAGGGCGATAAGATCGCGATAGCGCCAGATCTCCCTGAAAGGAAGGTGGAGCAGCGGCTTCTTGGGCGTGATTTCCGACACCCAGGAAGCATTGGGCGACGGCGTCTCCTTTGTGAGTTCGTCAGTCTCGGGCATGCGGAGTGATTAGTTTGGCAGCAGAACAAGCCGTCCGAAGCCGGATCGAAAAAGGCACGGCGCGTTCTTGGCGGTCCCGTCACTGCGGAAGACAGACGGCTTCGCAGCATGCTGCCGCCCGTGGTCAAGCCGAAGACTTCGGCGGGACCCTTTGCTTCGTTTGCTATCGGGCTCTGACAATGTCAGAAAAGCGGTGCGGCGGTCGTGGCGCGGCGGGTTTGGTGACCCTCCCGGCTCTTCCTGTGCGCTCGCGGCAAGAAGGCCGCCCCATCCCGGGCGCGTCCCAAATCTTTCCCTCGCAAAGCGGAATTTCGAACCCGCGCGGAAGGCCGTAAACCTTCGAGAGATTCGCGCCAGGAAAAGATCCGCGGTCGAGTGACAGACATCCCGGTGACCTCGATCGGCATTTAACAGAACACTGCGCGCCCGGCATCTCCGTCGCCGGGTCCGAAAGACGGGAAAAACATCGCGTGAAAATCTCGATTGATTTCAAAACTTTCAAGAAAAAATGAAATTCATCTCCCCAAGGCGTCGCCCGCCGCGCGCGGCCAAGTGAGAGGAAACGCGAGCCTCGGCGCCAGGAGGCCTTGCAGGGCCCCGGCAAGACGACAACCCTGTTCGCGACAGCGGAAACGCAATGGCCGGAAGTCGAAGCTGGCAAGCCTCCGGATCCGGATGCGAACGATTGGCCGGCAGGAGCGAAACCGGAATTGGCGAAGCGCCTGGAAAACGTGCCTTTGACAACGCTTCCTTTTTTCGTGTACTCGGGGTCTTTCACTTCAAGCAGCGATTTTTTTGATGGCGACAGATTCTCCGGAAACCGGTCCTCGCAGCAGCGATGAGGACCCTTCCCCGGAGGCCGGAGAGGGAACTGAGGATCTCGATTCTCCTCATTCGACTAAGGTTTTGCGGCGGGAAATCGAGGCGCGGGATTTAGAACTTGCGGAGCTTGGGGATGCCGCGAACAAGCGCGAGGAGGAACTGAGAGGGAAATCGACACGGCAGACGAGCCTACTTCGAAGAAAGCCTTAACCGGCTCCAGAGAGAGCTGCAGGAACAATCGATGGAATCGGCGGAACGCGTCCGCGAGCTGAAGGCCGAGATCGAGCATCTCAAGATCACGCGCTTTGAAGCCAAACGTGAAAATTACAGCATCAAAACGAGCCTTTCCTGGAGACTGACCTGGCCGCTGAGGGTGCTGCGCGATGCGGGCGCGGCCTTCGTGCACAAATCGCGAGCTCGGTTCGGTTTGTTTTCGAGCCGCCGGCCTTCATCCCCGGGCGTTACAGACGATGCGCATTCCGCCGCGGGCGTCCAACCCGGAATTGATGCGGGTCCGGTTACCCGGGAACAACAAGCGGCAGTTGATCGGCAAAGCATCGAGCTGTTCACCGAAGGCCTGTCGCGCCTGGACGGAAAAAAGGAGACAGCGCTCCTCGTCACGCATGAGAGCTCTCGAACCGGCGCGCCAATTCTTGCTCTCAACCTGACCCGCGCCTTGCGGCAAAAATACAACGTCATCGTTGTCATTCTGCGGGATGGGGCTCTGGGCTACGAATTCGTCGCCGGAAGCGATCTGGTGATCGGACCGCTGAATGCGGAGCAGCGGTCTCCCGAATTCCTCACGGCTCTTTTTCAAGAGATCGCGGCGCGGGTGCCGCATCAAGTTCGCAATCGTCAATTCGATCGTGTCGACCGTGACACTGAGCGCCCTCTGGGAGAACGACATCGCGACAGTCCATTTGATCCACGAATTTTCCTCCTATATACGGCCGCGCGGACAATTCCGGTCCTCCGCGTTCTATTCCGGTGAGCGGATATTTCCGGCGAGAATCGTTCGCGAGAGTGCCAGGCAGGAACTGCCTAGACGAGCGAGGCCGGGGCGGGTTCTGCCACAGGGGATCTGTATCCCTCCATCTGAGTCTCGAGCCCGGGGAACGAGAGCGGATTCGATCCGATTTGCGCCCGGCGGGCTGGCCGAGCGGACACGGTTGTCATTCTCGGCGCGGGAGCTGTCACGTTCAGAAAGGGCGTGGATCTGTTCATCGCTTGTGCCAGGCGGGTCGCGGAGATGGCGCCAAAGAAGAAATTTCGCTTCGTGTGGATCGGAGAGGGATTGGACAAGGAGCCGGACGCAAAGTACTCTCTGTATCTCGCGGATCAAATTCAGCGCTCCGGACTGAACGACGTAGCGATCATCCTGAAGGCGGTTTCCGATATGGAGGGCGCCTACCTTGAATCCGATGTTCTGTTTCTGAGCTCGCGGTTGGATCCGTTGCCTTTGGTTTCCCTCGAGGCGATCCATCTTGCGAAGCCGGTGGTCTGCTTCGAGTCGGCCACGGGCATCGCCGAATACCTCGCGCAAGATCCTGTTGCGGCCTTCGGGATCGTCCCGTTTCTCGACGTCGAAGCCGCGGCCAGACGGATCTTTCGCTTGATTGAAGATAGCGAGCTTCGCCTTCAGATCGGCCAGGCGTCGAAAAAGCTGGCGAATTCCCGGTTCCGCTTCGATCGCTATGTTGAGGAGATTGATCGAATCGCGCGGCAATGCGCATTGAAGAAACAACAGGAGAAGGCTGATCGGCTGGTCATTTCTCAATCGAATCTCTTCGATGCGCGTTTCTTTTCTTCTCCTCGATCCCCCTGGCTCGCGCGATCCCATCCGGCACTACATCAGCGCCTATTCCAGCGGCATTCGGCCTCGGAAGGCGGTTCCCGGGTTTTCATCCCGGAGTCTACGAAGAACGCAACGAACTCCAGGGGCGTGATCCCCTGGCGCATTATCTGGCCAACGGCCAGCCCGCGGGACCGTGGAAGTTTGACGTCATTCAGGCGACTTCGGAAGATCAGGCGCGCGGTCCAATCCCTCAGGGTCGGACTTCACCTGCATCTTTACCATCATGAGATGGGCAAGGAGATCTTCGAACATCTTCGGGAATAAGAAGCCGGATCGATCTGCTGATAAGCGTGACCAGCCAGTCCGCGGCCGAGGCTGTCGCGCACATCTTTTCGGCATACTCTCAGGGGGCAATCGACGTCCGGGTCTTCGAAAACCGCGGTCGGGATATCGGGCCCTTTTTGACGGGATTCGGTGAAGTGATCCTGCGCAGATACGAGATCATCGGCCACGTGCACGCGAAAAAGTCAGCCGGCAAGGCGGCCAACGGAGAATCGTTGACGCCGGCGTTTCTCGAATCCATTTCCCAGTGGAGACGCTTCCTCTATGCCAATCTTCTGGGAGGCAAAAGCGCAATGGCAGATGCCATCATTCAACGGTTTGCCAGAGAGGAAACGATTGGCTTGGTGTTTCCCGACGACCCGCACCTGCTCGGTTGGGGAGAGAATCTCCCTTACGCGGCCGATCTTGCGCGACGACTCGGAATCGCAGAACCGCTGCCCGCAACCACTTTCAACTTTCCGGTCGGATCCATGTTTTGGGCGAGGACCGCCGCCCTGAGGCCATTGCTCGAGCTCGGTTTGAATTGGGACGACTTTCCCGCGGAACCGGTGCCCTACGATGGCAGCCTTCTGCACGCCATCGAGAGACTCCTGCCCTTCGTGGTCGAAAGAGCGGGCTTTCGTAGCGCCGTAACGTATGTCGCCGGCGTTACGCGTTAGCAAAGCTTTTTCCATGCGTGTGCGCTGAAGAAGGCCTTGAACGCGAGACAGATCGCATTGGCGGCGTTGATTTCGGGAGTTGTTCGGACCTTGAGAATTTTGATACGCTCGAAGGCGCCCAAGTTTTCCGTCTGGACGATTGGATCTCCAAAGAGCAACCTCCCGAGGATTGATTTTCTGAAATGGACGTGGATGGAAATGAGATCGATGTGCTCGAAGGGGGTGCGGAAACCTTTTCGCGTCACGCGCCGCTTATCATGATGGAGTTCTCTCCCGACGTTTTTCCGGAAGGAGGTCGATCGTTCAAGGAGCTGCCGGATGCCCTTGTAGCCTTGGGCTACCGCGCGCGCACCGTGGAGTTACTCCGCGCTCAGCCGCGCCTTCGCGGCGAAAAGATTGAGCTCTTAGGAGTCCTCCCAGCCCTGCCGTGCTCGCCGACCCCATACCTCTGCATGACCGACAATCGGGAGTAGCCAAATCCCCCGCAATGAAGTCGCTTATGCGCAAGAGCATTCCTTTTGCTATTGGCGCGCTCTTTCTGATCATCATCGGCTGCGGCATCTACAAAAAATCCGGGCTGGCGATTGCTCCTCCGATTTACGATCCGATCGCCTATTATCACAAGGCCAAGGTCGTCTGGGATTCGTTATCGAAGGCCAATTTTGCCGGAACGTTAAACGGCGTGAAAGCGAACAGGCCGCCCGGATCTTCGCTCTTGCTCTATCCCTTTGGATTCAAGCCCTCGGTGCGAAGTTTTCTCTTTCGCTCCGTGTTTGCGCCGATTGCCTTATGGATGCTGGCGGTGGCGATTGCCGTGGCGGCAACCGCGCCGCCGAGCGTCCGACGCCGTCCTTGGGGGGTGTTTGGCGGTCGGATTGGCGACGTTGCCTCTTTTTCACCAATTCGAGTATAGCGACTTCTTCAATGGCTTGTACCAGATGTCCAACAGCTGGGGACTCATCGATCCCCTTCAGGGGGCGGTGTCCGCGCTGGCTGTTTGCCTTTTGGTTGTCGGCATTAAGCAGGGCTCGTTGTGGCTTTGCATCGCGGGTTGGTTCGCGTCCACGCTTAGCTTCTTTATAAAGCCATCCGGATTGTTGGTTATGGCCGCCACGATCGGTGTGGCGGCGGTCGAGCTCGCGATCAGGCATTTCCGTCATCCGGAGCAACTTCGGTCAACGTTGAAGTTTGCCGGCTGGGTGTTTCTAAGTTGCTTCGTCTTGTTTGGGCTGGCGTTGTGGGCGGCGCTCGGCAGCGACTATATGAGCAAGGACATGATTTCGGCGTCCGTCAAGGCGCAGGGAATCTTGCGGTTGATCACCGAAGGAGAGGATCTCACCGCCGTTTTCATGCGGTTCATCGTCCCCGTCATCGGCTGGTGGTGGTTCTGTCCGCTGGCGTTCTGCCTGATTTTCCTGGTGGTGGAGGCCGGGAGGAGCGTTGTGAACAGGCGTCAATGGAATCCAGTCGTTTTCCGCCTGGCGGGCTGCTTCGTTCTGGCGGGCCTGGCGATTTTCTGGTGGCTATTCCTGGCCGGCACCCAGCACCGCTATCTTTTTCCTTTTATCTTGATGATAATCATCTGGCTCGCCCCGAGCGTGATCGAACGAATGAACGGCGCGGGGGCCTCGATAAAATCTGCAATCGCCTGCTACTCGCTGGTGCCGGCGTTTCTGCTGGTGGCTTTGCTTTATTCGGCGCATCCGCCGGTAAGCTTGCAAAGCGCGATGGGCATTAACCTGACCACGGGCCAGTACGCGTTCGAGGTCCACGTCGGACAACGCTTGCTTTCGGAGGCCGACCGGCTCGGTCAGCCCATCAACATTTACTCCGTCGGGAATATGCATGTCGGAGTCGTCGAGATGATGGACCGGGTGCAGAGCATCGAGAGCGGACAGATTTCAGGAAAATTCAAAATCAAGCGTCCGTTGAACTGGGTCGACATTCCCGGCCTAAGGCTTCAGGAAATCGTTGAGAGCCACTTTGTCATTATCGAGGACGTTCGCCCGCCGGGCGCGGCTGTCACGGTGATATCCGATTGGCGCGAGGAAGTGGAATGCTTCAAACAGCACATCTATCACAATCATGGCGTCGACAAGAATGGGCTCGAGCTTCTGGAAGACGGGCCAGTGAAAGCTTTCAGGGTCGTCGATAGCCAGCGGTTTGCCAAAGCCCTCCATCTCTGGGCGGAATCGATTCGGTGGGAGAATGATTTCGCAGAGAGGAACCGAATCTTCCTGGCAGATCGCCAATAAGGATTTCGTGCCCCCGGGATCTTTGCGCATGCAGCCTTCTCTCGCAAACGGAAAGCAAAAACTGGAGGCGCTCACCGCCCTGCGGTTTATTGCGGCCAGTTGCATCGTTTTCCATCACCTGAGAGGGTCGTTTGGCATTGCGCGGGACGCTTATCCGTCATGCAATCTTGGCAGCGCGGTATCCTTCTTTTTCGTTCTTTCAGGTTTCGTGCTTGCTTACGCCTATCCGCGTTTGAGCAGTTGGGCGGAAGTCTCTGCCTTCATCATCAGGAGATGGTTTCGAGTCTGGCCGCTGCATTTTGCCTGTCTCCTCATTCTTTTGGTCCTTATGCCTCAACTTCTGAACGAGGCGGCGGGCTCGTTCCAGGGCTGGCTTGAACTCGCGTCGAACATCCTTCTGCTCCAGGCATGGGTCCCGCTCTCCGCGTTTTACTTTTCATTCAACACGGTCAGCTGGAGCATTTCGGTCGAGTGGTTTTTCTATCTCTGTTTCCCCTTCCTCTTATGGCTGATGATCAGAAGAAACAGCGCGCTGCCTGCGCTATGGGCGGCCTTTCTGCCGCTGGTTGTGATACTGTTCCTGTGCGCGGCCTTCAAAGTTCCGGATTACGACGGGGCAAAGAACCAGCTCACAACACACGGGCTTATTTACATTGGCCCGGTTGCCCGCCTCCTGGAATTTGCCGTGGGAATGGCGCTGCAACGCACCATCGCAGGCCGAAAACAGCTTCCCGGAGTTGCGCGCCACGTTTGGATTCTGCAATTGCTTTCGCTGGCGGTGGCGGCCTGGTTCGTCGCCAGGGGAATGGCGCTCAGTTCGAAGCCATGGATGCCGCACGTCTTCGCCATCTGGTTCAATTACTCCGGGGGCCTTCCGGTTTGGGCTTTTGTTATTTGGAGTTTTTCTTTTTCGGCGTGGCCCGCGGCACTGCTTTCCAACCGCCTTTTTGTGGCGCTCGGAGACGCCAGCTACGCCATTTATCTCGTCCATTTCAGCATCGCGCATTCGGCTGCGGAAAGGCTTTTCGTGCTGTTTCACGTAGAGAATAGCACCCTGCAGCTGGCCCTCTATTTCATTCTGGTGATCGGCGCTTCCTTTGGTTTGTACTACTCCGTCGAGCGTCCCGGCATGGCGGTTGGAAAGTTCCTGGCGAGCTGTGTCTATTCGAAGCAAGCTTTGCCGAGCCCAAAACGCCCGACAGCCACCATTCAGGAATCGGTTGGGGATTGTAAGAACCTACAGGCTTCCTGATACTCGAGGCGAAGCTCGTGAAGTCCGACCGCGGCTACCTAAGTCGGCCACGAAGGTCGACGAAAGCCCTTTCGCGCTTGCTCGGGGGGTAGTCTGGGGCGCTTATCGGCACTGGTGCAGCGTAACAGATAGTTCTGATTTCCCGCATCAGGCCGTGCCATATGAATCGCCCGCGGATCAGTTCATTTTGCATTCGGTCTCATTTGTTACACCGCAGTAGGGTTTTTGCCACAAGTGCGCGTGGCGGTTCAATCTAAGAATCGTTTAAGAATTTTTCAGGAGAGCGTGGGCTAATTGCCAACCTGATCATGGATGATTTTCAGCGCGGCTTGGATCTGCTCGAGTTCCTTCTTCGCTTGGTCTGTCTTCCCGGCGTCGACCGAATCGTGCAATTCGTCGAGCACTCTGGCCGTGTTCTTCGCCTGTCCCGCAACGCGTCTCTTTTTATCGGCAGCAAGGTCTGGGTACTTTTCGGGGACGGCGTTGACGAGCGCTTCGACTGTTTCAGACATCGCATAGGCTTCGTCCTTCTTGCCTTCCGCAACGAGTTGGGCCAGAGCCCTGGTGTCTTCATCGATCTGTGACCACAGGGCCTCTGTGGTTTCAGGGATTAGCACGGTGACTTCGATGCGTTCCTTTTTGGTTTCATCGGCGCCAAGCGGGCGAAGGCTGAGCGCTGTGCAGAGGGCTGTGAGAACAAGAGTGAGGCGAGTTTTCATCGATCGGCGCTTATTCAGTTCGAAGCGTGGGTAGTGGATATGGGTTTTCCAGGCTCGTCTCGCTATCGCGGTGAAACATCCGGTAGATGGCGGGAAGAACGATCAACGTGAGGATCGTGCACGAAAGGATGCCGCCGATAACGACGGTCGCCAGAGGACGCTGCACCTCCGCGCCGCGCCCATGCGCCAGGGCCATCGGCAGGAAGCCGAGCGAGGCGACGAGCGCGGTCATGAGAATGGGGCGCAAACGGATGAGTGAGCCTTGCCGAATGGCCTCGTCAATCTGTTTACCCTCGCGGCGGAGGCTGTTGATGAATGTTACGAGCACGATGCCGTTCAGGACTGCTACGCCGCTCAAAGCGATGAAACCGACGCCTGCCGAAATCGAAAAGGGGATTGCACGGATCCAAAGCGCAAGAATTCCGCCGGTGAGCGCGAGGGGCACGGCGGTATATACGAGCAGAGCGTCGCGCAAGCTGCCGAATGTCATAAAAAGCAGAATAAGGATGAGCAGCAAGGCAGCCGGTACGACGATCTCCAGACGGCGCGTCGCCGACTCGAGTTGCTCGAATTGTCCACCCCACGCAATCCAGTAGCCGGGGGGAAGCTTGACATTATCGCGAACCGCCCTTTTCGCGTCGCCGATAAACGAACCGATATCACGCTGGCGAATATTACACGTTACAACGATTCGCCGCTTGCCGTTCTCGCGGCCGATTTCGTTTGGACCGAGCGCCGACTTGAAGTCCGCGACTTCGCCCAGGGGGATGAAAGCCGGCTGCTTGTAGGCAGCCGGCAAGTATTCGCTTCGCGCTTCCTGCCCATGCGGAAGCGGCACGGGCACGCGGCGCAGGGCGTCGAGGTCGGCGCGAACATCCTCAGGCAGCCGCACGACCAGCGGGAACGGCCGATCCCCCTCGAAGATCGCACCCGATTTCTTGCCTCCTATGGCCGCCTCGATGACACTTTGCACGTCGTAGACACTCAGTCCATAGCGGGCCAAGACGTCTCGTTTAATTTCGATGGTGAGATAGGGCCGTCCGGTAACGTGCTCCACCACCACCTCCACCGCGCCGGGCACTCGGCGCATCACGGCGGCCACTTTGTTTGCGCTATCGAGCAGAGCATCCAGATTATCGCCGAAGATTTTGATGCCAACATCGCTATGCACTCCGGAGATCAGTTCATTGACACGCATTTCGATGGGTTGTGAAATCTCGTAGTTCGTGCCTGGAAATTCTTTGAGCGCCGCCGAAATGCGGCGTTCGAATTCGCTCTTCGGCAGGTTGGGATCGGGCCAGGCGCTCCGCGGTTTGAGCATCACATAGCCGTCCCCAATGCTGGGCGGTTGAGGATCGCTCGCAATTTCCGAGGTGCCGAGGCGTGTGAAGACCTCTTTGACTTCAGGAAACTGGAGAAGACGCTTCTCCAGCGCCTTTTGCATTTCTACCGATTGCGTCAGACTAGTGCCCGGTACGCGCAAAATACCGAGCGCCAGATCGCCTTCGTCCAAGCTGGGAATGAATTCCGCCCCCATGCGCGAGGCAACGAAGAGGCTCAGCGTCACGAGCACAATCGCGCCCACTACGACGAGGGCGCGATGGCGAAGTGCAGCTCCAAGAAGGGGAATATAGACCCGCTTTGCGCCGCGAACGATAAAGTTTTCCTCCTCGTAAAGCTTTCCACGCATGAAGATCGCGACCGCCGCGGGCACAAAGGTCACCGAAAGAATCATTGCGCCGAAAAGCGCGAAAAGAACCGTGAGGGCCATCGGAACGAACATTTTCCCCTCTACTCCGCTGAGAGTCAGGATGGGCAAATAGACGATCATGATGATCAATTCGCCGAACATGGTAGCCGTCCGGACTTCACGTGAGGCGTCAAAAACCACCGCAAGGCGCTCCTGGTTCGTGAGCAGGCGTCCGAGTTTTTGCTGTTCACCCGCCAGCTTGCGGACGCAGTTTTCAACGATTATTACCGCGCCATCCACGATGATGCCGAAGTCCAATGCGCCAAGGCTGATCAGGTTCGCGCTCACCCGGTGCTGTACCATTCCCGTAATAGTAAAGAGCATCGATAGCGGGATGACGGCTGCCACGATGAGTGCCGCGCGGACGTTGCCGAGCAGCGCGAAAAGGACAGCGACGACGAGGATCGCACCTTCGAAAAGGTTTTTCTTTACTGTCTCGATCGTCGCGTCGACCAGGTTGGTGCGGTCATAGACAGTACGTGCGACGATGCCAGGCGGGAGCGATCGGTTGACGTCCTCCATGCGCTTGTCAACCGTGTGCGAAACCGCGCGGCTATTTTCCCCCAGCAGCATGAAGGTCGTGCCAAGCACGGTTTCTTCTCCGTTATGCGTCGCCGCGCCATCACGAAGTTCGTGACCCACGCCAACCGCTGCCACATCGCGGATACGAATCGGGACGCCATCTCGAGCTGCGACGACGATGTTGCGAACATCGTCAAGATTTCGAACTTGCCCGGGTGAGCGGATCAGATATTGCTCGCCGTTGCGCTCGATGTAGCCCGCGCCGACATTTGCATTGTTTTTCTCGAGGGCTTCGATCAGGTCGCGGAACGACAGGCCGAATGCGATAAGCTTCTCGGAGCGGGGCGTGATCTGGTATTGCTTCTCGAAGCCGCCGGTGGTGTTGACTTCGGCGACGCCGGGTATGTTACGAAGCTGCGGTTTGATGATCCAATCTTGAAGCTCTCGCAAGTCGGTGGATGTATAAGGCGAGCCATCAGGCTTCTTCGCACCGGGCTGCGCATCCACTGTCCACATGTAGATTTCGCCAAGGCCAGTTGAGATCGGACCCATTTGCGGCGCTGCGCCCGGTGGGATTTGATCGCGAGCCTCCTGGAGTCGCTCCGCGATGAGTTGGCGAGCAAAATACATGTCCGTGCCATCCTGAAAGACCACTGTGATTTGCGAGAGTCCATAGAAGCTGATCGAACGCGTGTAATCCAGACGCGGCAGGCCTCCCAGAGCGGTCTCAATGGGAAAGGTAATGTGCTGTTCCACCTCCAGCGCCGAAAGGCCTGGCGCGAGGGTATTGATTTGCACCTGCACGTTGGTTATGTCGGGCACGGCATCAATGGGCAACCGCGTGTAGTTGGAAAGACCGAGCACTACAACGCCGACCGTGGCGAGGAGCACAAACCACCGATGACGGATGGAAAAACCGAGAATTTTTTCGATCACGACACGCTCCGGTCAGTCGATGTCCTTCGCCTCGCTCTTCTCGATTTCGGCTTTGAGGATAAAACTGTTTTCCGCGACGTATTCGTCGCCAGGAAGCAGGCCGGAAATGATTTCGAGGAATTCGCCGTCCTGTTCGCCCGGTTCGATTTCGCGTGCTTCATAGACGTTGCCCTCTTTGACGAAGACAACTGTCTTGTCCTTGATTGTCTGTAGCGCGCTCAGTTTGACTGCGACGGGCGCGTCCACTTCGCCGGTTACTGCCTGTGCATTGACGAAAAGACCGGGTTTCAAGTCGCCTTTGGGGTTTGGGACGACCGCGCGAGCGAGCATCGTTTGGGTGCCTTCTGCGCCGAAGGGTGAAAGATAGGCAATGGTTCCCCAGATAGGCTCGGTGCCCTCGTCGGGCTGCACCCGCACTTGCAACCCCTCGCGCAACAGCGCAAAATCCTGTCGATAGACGCTCAAGTCCGCCCATACCGTGCTCAGGTCGGCGATGACAAAAATCGCCTTATCATCTCGGACAAACTCACCCACTGTCAGTTCCTTTTGAATGACAGTTCCGGCGATTTCAGAAACAATCTCGTAAGTCCGCAAGCTCTCATTGCTTTCGACGGTCGCGAGCAACTCGCCTTTCTCGACCTTATCTCCGAGGCGCTTGTTCACAGCTCGCACCACACCGGGGAAGCGCGGCACAACGCGTTGCATGTGTTCCTCGTTCGCCTCAACTCTTCCAAACAGCGGAAGCACTTTCTTGATCTTCCTTGGCCCTGCGATTCCCATACCGAGCTGCGCATTTTTGCGCTGTGCTTCGGTCAGAGTCACCTTCGCGCTGCCTTCCTCGTCGGAATCCCCGTGGGCATCGGCCTTTTCGCCGCGGGTCTCCAGTTGCTCCATTCCGCCCGCTCCGGGAGCGGACGGAGCGGCGTGGAGGGCCCGCCAGCCGATCATCGCTCCAACGATAAAGAGCACGGATAGGCCAAAGGCTAACAGGCGATTCTTCATTTGCCCAAGGCTAACGGCGTTGCGCCAGTCAAAGCATCGAGCTGAGCGGAGGCCTTGTGATAAGTCACAAGAGCTTGCAAATACTGTGTGCGCGCCTCGATAATCGTGCGGCGTGCTTCGAGGACGTCCAACTGACTGAACTTTCCAATCGCGTAGCCCTCTTGTACGGAGTCCGCGGTGCGCTGGGCGTTGGGGAGGACAGAGGAACTTAGAATCTGGATCTCGGTGTGGGCCTTCACCATTTGCTCGTAGGATTCACCAGCTTCCTTTACGAGCATGACTTCCGCGGCCTTTCGCTCACCGGCAGCCTTCTCGACCATAGCCTGAGCTTGCCGGACGGCACCTTGATTTCGGTTTTGCAGGGGGAGCGGAACCGACACGCTGGCGAAAATCGCCGCTGCTTGGGGGCCTTCCCACCACCGCGGCCCGACCGTGAGCGTAACGTCTGGTGCCCCTTGTGCCTTTTCCTTCGCGACAGTGGCGACTCGCTTATTCGTTTCAGCCGGCCAGCGAGCGAGGGAAGGATAGGCGGAGAGCAGCCGGACATAGTTTCGGAAGGGCCCAGGTTTCGCGACGCGCTCCAAATCTCCCACCGCACTACCGAAATCCGGTTGCCTGGCACCCCACATTGCGGCGAGATTGCGCCGGGCGGCGGCGAGATCTCCTCGAGCTTGTTCCAATGCGATGCGCGCGGAGGCCACGGCCACTTCATTGCGGCTCTCTTCGACGGCCGATGCCCTGCCGGACTCAACCCGCCTTTGAATTGCCGGCGCCAATTCCTCGGCAAATTTTGCAAGCGCTTCGTTCAACTGCACGCGCCTCTGTGCTCCAAGGACGTCGTAAAACGCCTGTGCCGTCTGACTGAGTACTTCGCGCCGCTTCACTTCACAATCGAATTTCACCAGCGCCTTCTCCGCCTGTGCCTCGCGAATCCTGGCCGCACGCTTGCCGCCGAGCTCAAGGAGTTGGCCGAATTTGAGGGTCGTTTCGCTCTCACCGAAACCGCGAAATTCTTTTTGGCCGCCAAAGTCCTCAACCTCTACGGAAACTTCGGGATTGGGTCTAAGGCCCGCTTGCAGGACGCGCGCCTCCGCGGCGCGTTCATCGTATGGAAGGGTTGCGAGCTCCGGGCTGAGATAAAGCGTGCGAGTTAACGCATCTCGAAGGGTGAGGACGTCATCCGCGCCGCGCACGCAGATTGCCATGGTGAGCAGGATGAATAATTCGCAGGCATACGTTAGCATGGCGATTCGGCGCGAAGACAAGAAAGCGAACTGTCGGGCGGACGCAAGTGACCGCAAACTGGCAACCTTCCTACCGTTTGGACGATCGCCCAAGGAAGCAGGTTTTGCTTCCCGGCAGGCAGCTTGATGGACCTGGCGGACCCATGCTCGCGATTTTTATGAATTCCATTGCGGCGCGGGAGAGCAGGGGATGTTCTCGGACCTCAGTATTGGAGAATGTTCAGGCTTTACTTTACCTCGACACCCAAAATTGCAGGGGATTCAGGACAAGTCCGCGTTTGCCGGCGTCGGAGAAGAGATCGATTTGGATCAAAGAAATCGCGTTAGGATGGCATGGCGGCGTTGTTCGCCCAGCAGGCTCCTGGCTGATCAATACTCGAGGCGAAGCTCGTGAAATCCGGCCGCCGCCGCTAAAGTCGCTCCCGAAGCGTGGGGTGAGCCCGAATGATCCCATTCAAATACGAGAGGCAATATCTGGCGGCCGTCGAACTCGCTGGTCCAGGCTTCTTTGGGAACTTCAACCGCTATCGTCGATCGGGTCTTCAAAGTCCATTTGCCCGCGTGATGCGGTCCTATTCGCACGCTGAACGTCCGGCCGGACTCATCGCGGGCGTTGAGCGGGGTCAGATTTACATGGATCCTCTGGACAGGTCGAGCGGGGTCGAGAAGCAGGGGGATTTGGGTTTCCCGGCTATTGGCGAGAAGAAGCTCCCCCTCGGGAAGACGAAAGCCCTGGCGCAGGTCCATCACCACGTCGCGAGGGTGATAGGCGAAGCGGTCGAGCAGACTGACGGAATAGCCTTTCTCTTGCAGAGCGTTCCAAATGGAATCCCTGGCTTCTTCGGATTTCGCGGGCGCCTTCCAGCATACGGGCAGTCCATCGACAGTCTGGCAGAAGACGTCGTCCACGTCGTTCTCGAGCAAGCGGACGAGATACCGCGGAGACAGGATGCAGAGGGTCTTGTCGTGAAACTGTCCCGAACAGATCAGGCCGGGCAGCGTGTTTAGCTGATATTCGAGGTCGTCCGCGTCATGCCGGGCCAGATAGGCCGTGTTAATCGCCATCTTCTGCTTTAGCGCCAGCAGGCCGAAGATCCTCCAATTGTCGTCGCCACCGGGCGCGTCGTAGGTCCTGAGAGCAAATTGCGTCTGAAACGCAGGGAGCACAACGAGCGTGTTGAAGCGATTCCCTATGTGCTTCCAGAACGGGCTTTTCAGCCGCACCTCCGACGCCGGTTTCGAATTGAGCATCTGGTGAACTCCCGCATAGAGGCTTTTGCAATCGAGGATTTGCAAGAGGAGAAGGGACGCCAGAACGACCGCCAGGCGATTTCGGGAAAAAATCCGGGACGCCGCCGCCAGAGAGCAGCACAAGATGATGTAGTAGCCCACCCAAAAGAACCGGCCGGAGGCCCGGAATGTGGAAAACAGACGCTCCACGGCGCCGGGCAATGGAAGATCAAGCAGGACGTTTGGGCCAAAGGTGACCTTCGCCGAAACCGCGAACGCAAAGGACAAACCGGCGACCAGCCAAAGGGGCCAAAGAGAAACAAGCTTCGAACGGAAAAGGGACAACGGCGCGAAAATGACCGAGACAGCGATCAGGAAAATAATTCCCGCTCCAAGATAAGCGTATCCCTCGCTCTGGCCGGGAAAGACGCCCTGATCTTTGAAGAGCAGCGAAGAGAACTGCTGCGGATCGACAGGAGCCAAAATGTTCAGCGAATGGTGCCGATAGCCCGGCGCGGCGTACTCGTCGGCTCCCAAGTCCAGGTCGAAGAACCCAAAGAGCATCCAGGAAAGAAGCAGCACAACCGCGGGCGCGAGCCACAGGGCGATCCTGATCGGCCAGTTCCGGCGGGTCCTTGCAAACGCAAGCAACGCGGTCGCCAGGCACACGAAGGCGCACAGCACGGCTATATAAGGGGTGATGCCCCCGGCGAAGAGAAACAGGACGCAGAACCAGATCACGGTCGTTCTTTCCTTGTCGCGTTCCTGATCGAAGCGAAGGTAAAGCCACAGGGCCGCGAGGATCAGCCACTGGCTCGAAAGTGAAAAATGAAAGCCGGTGCGCAGAATAAACGGCGGCGCGAGCGTGAAGAAGGCGCCCGCGAGAGCGGCAAGCAACCGATCCTTGAGAAGCGCGAATCCTATCTTGTAGCCGAAGAACGCCTGGAGGAGGTAGTTCGCGAAACCGACCAGTCCCAGGTACTGGAACGTGGAAGGCAGACGCTCTTGAAAACACTTTCATTGCAGCGGCAATGATCGGCATCGAGTCCGTGTAGGCGATCTGGGTCCCGTCCGGAAAATTCAATTTCGACGTATAGCCGATGGGCAATTTCCACGAGTTCTCCATCCGGAAGAAGGCCCATCCCAGGTAATGTTGGGCGGGATCTCCTTTCAACCACTTGATGTTTCTCGGATTGATGACCGACGGACCGAGAACGGTCCATGCCACGATCGCGGCGAACAAGAGAGTTGCCAGCAAGAACGCCGAGGGTCTCACGAGCCTCCCAACACTCAACAGCGTTCCTGGCAGGGATCGCCAATCGGAGGATTTCAACGCGTGCAAAACGAATCCACAACGCAGGGTCCCGCTTTTAAGCATTGCCCCAGCCCGCTGCCTGCCTGATGGACTCGGCGATGGAAGCGCGGTCAAGACCGTGCGCCGCGAGCACCTCCGCGTTTTGGCCGCAATGAGGAAGCGCGGTCAGTCCGAGAGGGATCCATTTCACGGCAAGATTCAGACCGGCGAGAGCTGCCGCGATCCTCTCTCCCTGGCCCCCGGAAATATAATGGTTGTCCAGCGTCACGACGCAACGCGCGCCGCCGACGGTCTCCCGAAGCCAATCGGCAGTCGATGCGGTTGAGCCAGGGAAGATTCACGAGCTTTGCCTGTTTGCCATGCGAACGCGCAAGGGAATGGATGGCATGCCAGGCTTCCGGCAGCAGGACGGGGCCGTAGCCAAAGACGACGACTTCGTCGCCGGGTATCAGCACGGCTCCGCGGCCGGCGGTTACTTCGTAGCCGGGCGGAAGCTCGTAGGGAATCTCCCTCGGGATGGAAACCAAACGGAGATAGAAGCTGCCTTCGAGCCGGTTCACGCAATACTCGAGCGCCAGGCGGACCTCGCTTTCACAACTCGGCTCGACAAGAAACAGCCGCGGAATCCCCCCGAGAGACGCGATGTCGCGCACGCACTGGTGGGAGTGCCCGGGACCGCTTGGGAGCAGACCCGCGAGCGAGCCGACATAGCCGATCTTCGTGCATTCCGTGGCATTGTTGTAGATCTGCTCGTTTGGACGCGTCGAAAGAAAGCAGGCGAAGGAGTGAACGATAGGCAGGGCGCCCTCGAGCGCCATTCCGCCCGCCTGGGAGGCCATATCCTGTTCGGCAATGCCACACTCGACAAAGCGATCAGGGAATTTTTTCCGAAAAGGCAAAAGCCCGCAATCCAGGACGAGATCCGCGTCAAGCGCGATAAGGCCGGGATTTTTTTCGGCCTGTTCGACCAGCGCCTCGGAATACGCCGCGACAAGCTTTTGGGGGGAATGGAGGGCGACGGCGGCAGGGCGCGGCACTCTCTGATACCGGATCTCCGGCATCCCTGAGTCGGACGCCAGCGTGGCGACCGCCTGTTGCAACTCGCGCAAAGCGCGTTCGTAATCCTCGGGCGAAGGCGCCCCGCTGTGATAGGCATAAAGCCCGTCCTTGGGACCTTCCTCCATGAACGTAACCCCGCGGCCTTTCACCGTGTCCGCGAGCAGAATTCGCGGCTTGCCCGGCGCTTCCTGGAACTTGCTCAGCGCCGCTTGCAGGGCGGCAAAATCGTGTCCGTCGCACCGCGCCGTCTCCCAGCCAAACGCTCGAAATTTGCCTTCCAGCTCTCCCAGATCGCTGACATCCCTTACCCAGGTGTCCGACTGGATCTTGTTGTGATCAACGATGACGGTCAGGCTATCGAGGCCCTCGTTGGCGGCGCCGGCGAGGGATTCCCAAAACTGTCCTTCCTGCAGTTCGCCGTCGCCGGTGAGCACAAAAACCCGTCCGGGCTTTCCAAGCAGGCGGCGGGCTTTGAGCATGCCCTTCGCCTTGGAGATGCCCATGCCGAGCGGGCCCGTGTTTGTGTGGCAATACGGAGTGTGGATATCGGGGTGGCCGGGCAACCCGCCGAGACGGCGAAGCTTATGAAGCAGGGGAAACTCCAGAAGCCCCAGACCGATCAGCGCGGCATAGAGGCCGGGGGCGTCGTGCCCTTTCGAAGAAAAGTACACGTCCCGGTATTTTCCGGTCGCGTCCTTTTCCATTTCCTCGAGGAAGAGCCAGGAGACGATATCCAGGCTGCTGAAACTGCTGCCGATATGCCCTGAACCGGCATAAGCGATCATGTAGAGCGCATTGACGCGGCAGATTTCCGCGAAGAGGCGCGCGCGCGCGATGGATTCCGGAACGGCCAGCACGCGGCGGATTTCTTCGAGAGGAACGTAGGCGAGGTCTCGGCATCGGGAAGACTTTTTACGACGCCTTGGAGGGATCGACGCCCAGGTAGAGATCTTTCAAATTGGAATAGATATCGAGGGCTTCGGTCCCCGGCTCGCGGGTGCCGTTTCCGGATCCTTTGACGCCGCCGAAAGGCATATGCGGCTCGCTGCCGAAGGTGCCTGCGTTCACCACGGCGACGCCCGACTGGACCGCCAGCGAGAACTCCATCGCCCGATGGAAATTGGCCGTATGGATGCACGCCGTGAGGCCATAGGGCGAGCGGTTTGCCAGCGCGAGCGCCTCGGAGAAATTCGCCACGCGGTAAAGACAGGCAATCGGGCCGAACAGCTCGCAGGTGGAAATTTCCGCGTCCGGGTCCGCCCCCTCGATAAGCGTCGGCGCAAGGTAGAAGCCATTGGCGTGGGCCGGATCGCTGAGCCGATGCCCGCCGGCGATCACCTGGGCGCCGGACGAGCTGGCGCGTTGCACGGCGGCTAACATCCTTTCCAGCTGCCGGCCGTTGATCACCGGCCCGAGGTCGTCTTGATCTTCGGGCCCCACCCGAAGCCGGGCCGTCGCCGCGAGCAGTCGGGAGCGAAACTTGTCGTAGACGGAGCTGAAAACAATGATCCGGCTCCCGGCGGCGCATCGCTGGCCGGCATTGCTGAATGCCGAAAGAAGGGTCCAGCGAACCGCTTCGTCGAGATCGGCGTCGTCGCAGACCACCAGCGGGTTCTTGCCGCCCAGCTCGAGGGAAAGCTTTGCCAGGCGCCGGCCCGCCTCGACGGCAATTTGGCGTCCGACCGCGCTGGAGCCAGTGAAACTGATCACGCCGACGTCGGGATTCGCCACCAGGGGCGCCCCCGCCTCGGGGCCGAAGCCGTGGACGATATTGAGCACGCCGTCAGGCAATCCTGCTTTCCGCGCGATCCGCCCGAACAGGGCGGCGGTCTGCGGGGTATCCTCCGCCGATTTGAGAACGGCGGCATTTCCGCAGATGAGGGCCGGAAAGACCTTCCACGCCACGTTGGCGATCGGTGTGTTGGCGGCGATGATCAGGCCGGCCACTCCGATGGGCTGCCGGACCGTCATTGCGAACCGGTTGGCGACCCCGCTGGTAGTCGTCCTCCCGTAGAGGCGCTGTCCTTCCCCCGCATAGAAAAAGCCGAGCGACGCGGCCGCGTCGGTTTCGCCCCGGGCATTCGCCGGCGATTTCCCGGTCTCGCGGGCGACGACGTCGGCGACATCCTCACGCCGTTCCAGGAGGGCCGCCGCGACCGAGCGAAGGATCTCTCCCCTGCTAACCGGCGACAAGCGCGCCCAGGCGGGCTGCGCCTCCTTCGCCGCCGTTACCGCTCGCGAGACGTCCCCGGCGTCCGACCGCGACACGATCGAGAGCCGGTTGCCATCGTGGGGATTGAGCTTGTCAAACTGAGCACCTGACAAGGCCGGCACTTCCTGGCCGGAAATCAGGTTGCGGATTTCAGGGAGAACGGGATCCATGGATCGTTTGCGAACGGGTTTGGCGTTTTCTTCGGACGCGATTGCCTGCCATCGCGCGCTACCAGGCCGTCCATCCGCCGTCGGCGGTAAGGTTGGCGCCGGTCACGTAAGCCGAGGCATCGGAAAGCAGGAAGATGATTGGGCCGAAGTAATCCTCCGGCTGCGCCATCCGGCCGAGGGGCACGCGCCGCAGATAGCCATCGAGAAATTGAGGGTCCTGGTTGTTAAAGACGCCGGCGAGGGTGAGCGTGTTGACTCGCACACCGTTTCCCGCCCAGTAGGTGGCAAGATAGCGGGTGAGGTTATAGAGGGAGGATTTGGAGGCCGAGTAGGCTACGGGCTTGTAAAAAGCGCGGCCCTCGCGCCGCCGGTAGTCATAAATACGTTGGTCCGGCGATACCGCTCCGTAGATCGAGCCGATGTTGACAATGCTTCCGCGGCCCGCTCGCGCCATTGCGCCCCCGAAGACCTGGCAGCAAAGAAAGGGCCCCTTCGCGTTTGCGGCCATGACTTTATCCCACGACTCCTCCGGGTACGTTTCGAACGGCCCGTTTTCTTCGGCAGGGCTTCCCGGCGGAGAATCGAGCCCGGCGTTGTTGATCAGGCAATCCGGCGGTCCCCAAACCGTTTCAATCGCGGCGAGGGCGACCTCGAGCGAAGAACGATCGGTCACGTCCGCCGCGAAATATCGCACGTCGGGGTTTTCAGCCAGATCTCCCGGCAGAATGGGAGCTGGTGCGAGATCGAGCAGCGCAACCCGGGCCGCCTCGCCGGCCAGGCAGCCGGCGTAGGCGAGGCCGAGCTGGCCGAGGCCGCCGGTGATCACGACGATCTTGTCTTCGACCGAAAAGAGCCGGCTCATCGGTGAGCCTTCGTTTCCACCATGCCCGAGGAGAGAAGGAACTCGCTGAATTCCCGAACCGCGCCATGTCCTCCGGCTCTGCTGGTGCGATGTTTTGCAAGCGGAAGAACCTGGGGGGCGGCATCGGCCACCACCGCGGGAAATCCGACCGCCGCGAGCACCTCGGAATCGTTGATGTCGTTTCCCAGAAACGCCGTTTCCGCAAACGATATTCCCTCCCGCTGAAGAAACCGTTCGAGCGTGCGCACCTTGTCGCCGCTGTCCTGCAGGCACTCGATCCCAAGTTTCGCGCAGCGCGCGCCGACGACGGGGTTCTTTTCCGTTGAAATCACGACGAGTTTGAGACCTTTGGCGCGCAGCTGCTGAAGGCCCAGGCCGTCCGCGCGGGTGCAGCGGACCATTTCCGTTCCGTCCTGCAGCACGTAGACGGCGTTGTCCGTGAAAACGCCATCGAAATCGAAGGCCACGCAGCGGATCATTTTTCCGCTTCCCCCGAGCCCGCCAGAAACGATGCAACGCGCAAGTCGCAGGCGCTATCGATATCCAGCCCGCGCTCCTGCGGGATGACGTAGGCTCTCACCTCATCGCCGGTGAGCGATTGCGTCCGCTCGATCACGTGAGGGCGGAATGCGATGATGTTCGCCCGATAGTACGCCTTGGCGTAGTTTTGCCGGGCGATCGGAGTGACGTCCCGGCCGGATTCCGAGAAATATCCCACCAGCCGATCTCCATGCGGGCCGGCGATCATCTTGAGCGCCTTGAGGGGGTGCTGGCGCGCTTCGGCAACGACGACAGCGGACTCGGCCGATGGGTCGCCGGCGAGCAACAGGATGGCGCCGTCGATGTCCTCGGTTCGTTGAAGCGGGACCGTCGCCATGCAGCGCACCGCGATATCCGGGGCATAGCCCTCCTTCTCCTCGAGCCATCGCAGGGCATGGCGGACGTACTCGAACTCCGGGGAGAGTTCCTGCGCCAGCTCGGCAGGACGCAGAAAGGGAGTTTCGGCGCCATACTCGCGCGCGACCGCCGCGTAGGTAGCCGAATCGGTCGAGACCAGGACCCGGTTGACGTGGCGCGAAGCGCGGGCGGTCTCGATGATCCGTCCCAGGAGCGGCTTGCCGCCAACCAGGGCGAGGTTCTTGTCCTTTACGGATTTCGATCCGGATCTCGCGCCGATGATCGCCAGGACTTCCATTCGTCAATACAGCGCCGCGAAAAAAGGATGCATGTGGTCAAGGCTCGCGATCTTGCCGGTCGGCGCATGGATCATCCCAACGAACGTGCTGGTCTTCTCCTCGCTGCGCGTGATGAGACAGACGGTTCGATTTTCTTCGCGCACCTCTCTTTCCGGCAATTCCCACCGCAGGACGGACTTTGCTTTGAGGGGCAGCCACGGCCCTTCGTAGATCGTGCGGCCTTCCTCCACCAGGAGCACGGACACCCGCGTGTTTCGCACGAACGGGTTCGCGGTCAAGGCGAAGGGCCGGAATTCGCGATCGATGCGCACTCCCGGAATGTTCTCGTAGTAATAGCGGCCGCGCCGGGTGTGCCGCGAACTCCCGTAGATGTATCCCGACGGGATGTGTCCTTCCAGGCTGCCGTCCTTCGAAGCGTAATGCCCGTAAACTTGCAGGACGATGAAATCGTCGGGGGGGTCGAAGGTGCGGCTTCCGGAGTGAAATTCGATATAGTTCTCCAACGTATCGAGCCCGCAACGCGCGGCCACCTCCTCGGAGGTCAGCGTCCAGCTTCCGGTCAGCGCAATCTCTTCCTGGACGAACTTGGCGATCGGTCGCAAAGGGTCCTTTCCAAAAACGCGGGCTTCGCAAAAATACGAAACGTCCGGGTTGGTGGCGATCACCATCGGCGAGAAGCTGAAGATCGAATACACCTGGGGCCCGTGCAGGATGATGTGCGAGGACGGCGCCCATTCGCGCAGGCGCGGAGCCGGGAGAGGGGAGGTCATCGATCAATGGTGCTGAACCGTCCAGATGCCTTCTCCTGATTTCTCCCAGGCGAACCAGACCATCACAGGGTCGCGGTTTTCCAGCCAGAAAACGGACGACTTGTCCTCGGCGGGCGGATCGATTTTGAAAAGGCTTTCCACGGGGGCCCAGATTGTTCCCATGCCCGGGATTTCGATTTCGGTTCGCGTCGTCTGACCGTTGACCGTCAGGAACGCGGGTGAACGGTACGGTTTTTCGAGCAGATTGCAGGCCATCAGCCAGCAGCGGTTGCCGGTGAGAAAGATGGGCGAAGCGTGGTAATAGCCCACGTTTTGAATGCCACGATACTTGTCGTGGTAATGCCAGAGGCTGCAGCCTTTCTTGTCGCGGAACAGGCAGTAAGGGCGCAGCGAACCCAGTTCCCAAAGCCGGTAGAAGTCGAGATACAGGCAACCCGCGAACGGCTTGGCAATCCGGGACCCCGGAAAGAGCTTCTCCAGCGTGTAATCCCGCGACGCTCCGTCGCGGAGCGAGTGGCTGCCCTCCGCAACAAGATGTCCTCCCGCGTCGTACAACAGCGCCTTGAAGTCAACGCTGCGGCCGTTCGGGTTCCTTCGATCTTCGGGAAACCCGACGTTGGAGAGAACGAGAACGGATTCGATCCGATCGTCCGAAAGGACGAAGAGCCCGGCGCGGCGAAGAGCCGTTTTTTGACGTTTCCTTCCCTCGCGGAGAGTTTGCCGCCGCTGCCGAAGAAGCTGAAATCGAAGCCGCAGGGGCAGCCGTCCCGGGCGGCTCTTCAGCCGGCCCGCTTGGAAATCGTGCAGCATGTCGCGCACCTCGATCTCGCAACTCGTGCAGCGATCGCCGATTCGATAGAGTTCCTTCAGCTGGCCGAAGGAGGCTTGCGGCGCCGACTCGAACATTTCCAGCAATCGCCCGCGGGTCGTCTTGCGGCATGCGCAGACAATGGTTTCCGCCGAACGGCGACCGGAATCGGAACTAAACAAGTTTCGCAGCACGTCTACTTTTCTGCGATTTCATCGCGGCCAAGATGGAGGCGCAAGCCGGAATGCGCCTCCGAGACCGGCATCGCTCGGGCGCGAAGTGAGGCCAAATGGCGCCTCGACATGAAGGAGGCCGTATGGCTGTTTGTCGAAAGCCGCAGCGGCATTGGCGAGCCTGTTCTCAGCTTGCGAGTTGAACAAGAGCCCGCTGCGTGACGACTTAAGACGAAACATTGAGGCGCCTGGAAGACCATCCATGAAACAGAAGATTCGCGTTGCCTTCCTTGGAAAGGGCGCCACGCGCGGCGGGTCTCAGCGCGAGTTGAGTTACATGGTGAGGTATCTTGATAAGGAGCGCTTTGAGCCGATGGTCCTCTTGCGGGAGGGCGGCGATTTGTTGAGCGAGTTTGAGAGCAGCGCTCCAACCCATGTCTACCCGGAACCGGACCCGGCGACTCAGACCCGGCCACCTAACCGGATTCTCCAATTGCTGGGGCGCAAGGCGGACAGAGCACCCGGGAATCCGTTGTCGGGTCGCGCGGACGCTCAGCGCGACTGGGCTTTGAAGCTGGTCACAGCCTTCCACCCGGACGTGATCGTCCGGCAATACCATTTCCCGATACCTGAATTTGAATCCATTGAAACGCTCAAGATCCCCTCGGTTCAGTCCGTCCTGCTTTACGGCGCGGGATTCGCCCAGATGAATGATGACGACGTGCGGCGATTCATCAAACGTTCGGCGATTTTTGTCTGTCCGGGAAAGAAGGTGCGCGACTACCTGCATGGTTGCTGGGGCGTGCCGTTGGACCGCATCGCCACAAATTGCATTGGCCTCGATTTGACGATCAGGGACGAGCAAATGAAAAATCCCGGCCGTCTCCGGCGCGCCGATATTGGTCTTGACGAGGATTCCGTGGTCGTGGCCACTTCGGGTTCGTTCCACTATCTGAAAGGCGTGGACATCTGGGTGGAGACCGCGGCGCTTTTGCGCGCCCGCTACCCCGCGGCAAAGCTGAAATTTATGTGGATCGGCGGCTCCGAGGGACAGCGTACGGCCAGCTTATACGGGTCCGCCGTGATGAATCTCGTCCGCGAGCATGGTTTGACGGGAGAGGTGATTTTTGCCGGCGACCAGCAACATGTTTATCCCTACCTGGACGCTTGCGATATCTATGTGCAGCCGTCGCGGGACGATGCGTTCCCTCACGCCACGCTGGAGGCGATGGCGGTGGGCAAGCCGGTCGTTGCGTTTCCCGAAGGCGTCGCCACGGAGCCCTATGCGCGGGATGCGCTGGTGCGCGTCGATGAGTTTTCGGCGGAAGCGTTGGCGGACGGCGTTGCGAAGCTGATCGATTCGCCTGACCTGCGCCACAGGTTGGGACAGGCTGGATTGGAAGTTATCCAAACGCATTTCGACGTTGCCGAAAGCGTGCGCCGCTTCGAGGAGATTCTTATTAAAACACATAAACCGCCTCTTAACAATCCGCAGATGACGCAGATGGACGCAGATTGAAGACCGGATGACTGTCTATCACAGGCCCCTGACTGCAAGCCTCTGTTGTCAGCGCCAACGGAGCTTTTGGATGAATCGCGCTTTCAGCGCTGCTTCTGTTCGTGCGTAAGTCCCTGGGGCGTTGCCCCAGGCTCATATGAAAGCCGCCGTTGGCGCCAATACATGTTCGCTCGAACTCCTGGGAGTCTGCTTGTCCTTCTCTCGATCGGGGTCGAGGCCCTTGACATAAGTCTCTGTTGAGCGCCAACGGCGCTGCTTCATTACCAGCCTGGGGCAACGCCCCAGGAATATTGACCACCTCGGAGCGAGCGCTGAAAGCGCGACTCACGGGTTGCTCAATCCCAGACATAGCGTTCGTCGTACCCGACGCCATATTTGCGCAGGAACTCGCGGTATTCTTCCTGGAAGGTGTGGCTGCGATGATGTTCCTCCTGCGTCTCCACGTATTCGAGGAGGGCGTCGAGTTGGCTCGGGCTTCCGAAAACGAGTAACGCGCGTTGCGTCAGAGAGAGGCCTTGATGATAATTGATGACTTGAGCCTTCGTTCAATTCCTGAGAGCTTTTGCAGGGCTGTCAGTTCCACAATGAGGCTACCAAAGCAGACAAAATCCACCCGGTAAGTGGTCACGAGAGGCCTACCGCGATAAAGGATTGGCAAGGCACGTTCGCGCTCATAAGGAATCGCCCGTTCAACGCACGGGTTCTTGGAATCGGCGTATCAAGAGGCTCTGGAACGCGAACTCGTTCAACGGGCGATTCCATATGAGCGTGAACTTGACTTGCCAATCCTCTATCGCGGCAAGCCTCTCATGACCACTTACCGGGTCGATTTTGTCTGCTTTGGTAGCCTCCTTGTGGAACTGACAGCCCTCCAAAAGCTTTAGGCATCGAACAGGCCAAGTCATCAACTATCTGGAGGCCTCGCGCTGACAAGGCGCTGTACTTAACTCGGGCGTCGTCTCAATCCCGCACGTACTGCTCGTCGATCTGCGTCCATCTGCGTCATCTGCGGATTAAAATCCGAACGCGCCGCTCAAGGTTTGGGCCAGGGGTGTTTCCGGGCGACGTCTTCATTGACCTCGACGCCCCATCCCGCGCCCGACGGAACCGCCAGCATTCCGTCCACGATCTGCGGTTCGAAGCCGAACAGCTCGTCCCGCCATGGCACGTCGTCGAAGTCGTATTCGAACAGATAGAGATTCGGCACGGCGGCGGCGAAATGGGCGCTGATCGCCGTGCCAAGGTGGCCGTTGAAATTATGAGGCGAAACCGGGAGGCCAAACAACTGCGCGGTGTCCGCGGCTTTCCTGGATTGCAGAAATCCGTTCCAAAGAACGTCGATGCTCACGATGTCCGCGCCGTCGCCGCGCATCAAATCGAAATAGGCCGGCGGTCCCATGAGGTTTTCGCCGGAAGCCACGGGCGCGTCCGCAACGCGCCGCAGGCGGCGCAAGGCGCGGACGGGCTCGGAATCCACCTCGAGCCACGCAAGCCCCGCGCCCTTCAGTTCGCGCGCAACCTCCAGCAGCGCCGGCGCGCGAAAGTTGTAGTTCAAATCCAGGGCCACGCGCGCTTTTCCATCCAGCCGCTCGCTGAAGGCGTCCACCCACGCGCGAACATTCCTTGAGATTTCCGGGGAAGCATTCAGCTCAGGCCAGCCGGCAGTTTTTCCAAAGCCGGGCATATAAACGAAGAGACCGCCGTCCGCGGCCGGAAGGCAGATATTCGTTTTGATCGCCTGGCATCCGGATTTCAGGACCTCCTCAGCTAAGAGATCGAGGTCCTCGTGGCTGCGCACGGCGGGTTTTTCAACCAGGGAGGCGGCGCGCACGCGAGTCGTGCCGCAATGCGACCAATAGACCGGAAGGCGATCGCGCAGCCTGCCCCCGGCGAGGTCGCTGACCGGCACGCCAAGCGACTTTCCCTTGATATCCAGCAAGGCGTTCTCCACCGCCGCGATGGCCTTCTGCACCACCCCGCCCGCGCTTTGTCGCGTGCGGGAATAAAGCAGCCAGTATATTCGCTCGACCTCGTTCGGGTCCGAACCCGCAAGAAGCGGTTCGAACTCGCCGAGCACCGCGGCGATCCCCTGCGGCGACCCGTTCGATTCCGAACATTCGCTCCAGCCGGCGATCCCGGCATCCGTCTCGATCTTGAGGAATGTCCACGGCCGCCAACCGGCATCGCAGTGAATGACCTTGAGGCCGTTGACCTTCATGCACCGTCTTGCTCAACCGTATCAAAGGAGAGGAAGTCATCCTCTTTGATGGCGCGGGAGGTTCTCTTTCCGAGAAACGCGTCGAAGTGCGAGGGGTCGAGGCCGGTGCCGGGAGACTTCATCGCGATGTCGGCCTTGCGAAGCACAGTTCCCGCGGGAATGTCCCGCGCCGCGACGAGGCTCTTGCCCATTTTCCGGATGGCTTCGCTCTCCTGGGGGAGGATGCGCTTGACGCCGTCTCCCAGGGCTTCCCGGGTGCGGCGAAGGTCGCGGAGCATCTTGTGCAGGCCGATCGGCTCCAGCGAGAACGCCTGGTCGGTTCCCTTCCAGGCCCGGTTCAGAGTAAAATGCTTCTCAAACACGCGGGCTCCGAGGACATAGGCGACCGGCGCCATCGCGATGCCATTGTAGTGGTCGGAGAGGCCGATCACCACCTGGGGAAACTCTTCGCGCAGCGTCGTGATCATGTGGAGATTGAGTTCGTGCGCCTGGTTGGGATACGTCGCCACACAGTGCAGCAAGACGAGGCGCGGATTGACCTCGAGGACCGCGTGGCTCGCCCTTCGGATCTCCTCCATGCTGCCACCTCCCGAACTGAGGATCACGGGTTTTCCCAGCTTGGCGACGCGCCGGATCAGCGGAATTGTTTTGAGATCGCCCGAGGCGATCTTGTACGCGGCAAGGTCGAAGTCGCGAAGAAAATCGACGCTTCGAAAATCGAAGGCCGTGGCAATGAATTCCATTTTGAGCTTTTTGGCCAATTCGGCCAGCTCGGCATATTCGCGGCGCCCGAACTCCAGCGCTTGCCGATGGCGGCCGTACGTGCTCCCGAAGCTGTTTTCGTTCTCGTACGGCTTGTCGTAAAACGGGCGCGTGAAAAGCGTCTTGTTGTGGCGCTTTTGCAGCTTCACCGCGTGCGCGCCCGCCATGTGCGCCGACTGAAACAATTCCTTCGCCTTCTCGAGGCTGCCCTGGTGGTTGTGGCCAATCTCGGCAATGACGAAGGCGTCGCCTTTGTCCGAAATTTCATGGCGGCCGATCGTGATGACTCGTTCGCGAGGCGCGGTGGATTGGGGGTGTATTGGCGAGAGATTCCTCATCCTTTGAGAAACTTTGAAAATAACGGCGCTGCCTTGGGTTGTCGCGAACTGATGAGACCGGATGGCGATTTCAGGACTGCGGGTTCCGGGCGGTCTTTTGTGACATGGTTTCTTCGAGGCGTTTGAGATCAGCTTTCAAGCGATCCATTTCTGCCTCGAGCCGGGTCAGGGCGACGGACTGCATTGTCTGCTGTTTCAAAACCTCCTCCGCGACGGCGAGCAGGACTTCCTGATTTTTCAGGCAATTGGCGACAAAATCCGTCTCGATCGCCGACTGGGAGATGTGCGCGACGCCGCCGAGAAAATTACGGATCCGCTTCATTGCTCCCATTAGCCCCTAGGCGTTGCCATCCGGGTTGCGCCCGCCATCGGCTCTCGCGACGTCGGAAAGCTTTTGCGTTGCCTTTCGGCTCCGGCCTGCCCTTGGCCCCTTGCAATCTTCCCAAAACTGGAGGCAGCGCGACATACGTTCTCTTCAAGAATCAAAAATCGCGAAGCGCGAGTCAATGGGAGTTCCCGCGCGGGCAGATTTCCAGATCCAGGCGGCCAAGTCCCTGTCGCCGAAGAGAGCGGCATGTTGCTTGCAATTCCGGCGGCAGCGCGCATTAAACTCCGGCTCGCAAAGCTGCTGTGCCGCTTTCTCAAATTCCTCGCGGTTGTAACCGCACTGCAAACCCACGCCCAACCGGCTGACGAACCGTGCCGCGCAACTCTCCCCGGAACCGACGACAAGGATCGGAACGCGATGAACGGCAAGCAGGTAGGGGATGCGGGAAGGAAGGCTGAGCCTGGTAAGATGAATGCTGTCGTCCTCGGCATCTCCCGTGCCGGTGGGGGAGATGACAAAAGGCACTGCCGCCAGTCCTTTCGCCAGTTCCGCATCGCTCATGAACCCCTTTTTGGCGAATCCCCGTTTTTCTTCATTTTCCGCGGAATGGTGGGCGTACCAATTCACTTTCCATCCGCTGTTCTCGATCACATCCTCCAGGCGAGTGAACCAGGCGGCGCTCCAGACATTGCCGACGAGCGCGCAGCATTTCGCCTCGCTGGCCGGGCGTGGCGGTTTCATCGCGATTGTCCAGCAGCGATTGGGACACGGTCGGCGGAAGCACGAAAGCGAGAACATCGAATGCCTTTCCATACTCCTCTTTCATTTCCGGGGAGATCACAAAGCGGACGTCCGACTGCGCAAGAAGCTCCTTCAGCAAGGGCCTTGGAAATTTGTCGGAGAATACCGCCTGGTCGTCCATCACCCAGGTTACCAGCGGCGCCCCGGTGGCTTGCCGTAGCGCGATGGCGGTGTGGGCGTCGTCCGGCAGGTAGGGCACGACGAGGATGTACTCGATCCGCAGAAGCCCCGCGATTTGGCGCAAGATGGAGCTTGCAAAACGATCATCCGGCCCGCCGTTGGCGAGCTCGACGGCTGTGAACGGCCCCTGGCTTCCGTAGAACGACCGCGCATGGATGTTAAATGTAGAGGTCACCGGGAAAATTCGCGTGAGGAGGATGCCCGTGCCGTGGCGGTCATTGATCTCGCCGCTGGTGATGATCACTTCGCGCAAGTTTTGCCCCGTCGCGGGCAGGCTCGCCAGCGTCTCCAAGAGCTTCGGGCAATAGCTCAGCTCCCGATGCAGCTTCCTGCGCCCCTGCTTGAGTCGGGCGCTCAGCTGTTCAAATTGGTTCGTTGAAGGAAACAGCGCCACAGCTCAAATTCTCACACCGCGCCGCAGAAGGAGCGCCCAGAGAAGAGATTCGCGCTTGAGCCGCCTGTAGCAGGCTTCCAGCGCATTCGAATCGGGGCAAAATCCAAGCTCTCGCTTGCGCAGGGCGTCGATGTCCGCGCGGCCCACGCTGTTGATCAGAACCTCTGATTTCTGCAAGGAATGCACGCGGAATCTGCCCAGAAAATACGGGACGCGGATGATCCTGGCTCCGGCCGAGGCGAAGCGGAGCAGAAGATCCCAATCCAGGGCGAAAGACCATTTGCGATCCACGCCTCCGACTCTCTCGTAAAGGGAGCGCCGCCAGAAGAGCGTTTCCTGAGGGACGTAATCCACGATCCGAAGAAGGCTTGGATTGTATCGAGGGCTCACCCAGCGCCCGATTTCTTTTCCTGCGTCGTCAATGATCAGACGGTGTCCATAGATCGCATCAACGCCGGGATGGCGGCTGAAAAAATCTCCCACGAACTTCAGCGCGCCGGGCTCGAGCAAATCGTCGGAATTCACATAGCCCATGATTTCGCCGGAAATCCGCGAAAAGCCCTTCTCGATTGCGTAAACCTGCCCCTGGTCTTTCTCGCTCACCGCAAAGGCCAGCCGGTTCCGGTAGCGTTCGATGATCTCCACGCTCTCATCGTCCGAACCACCGTCCACCACCGCGTACTCCAGCTTGGGATAATCCTGCGCGAGGATGCTTTGAATTGTGGACTCCAGAAAGCGCCCCTGCTTGTAGCTGGGCGTCACCAGGGCGATACCCGGAAGCTGATCGCGCGCGGTGCAAAGCGGGGGAAATCTTTCAACGGTTGGCTCCCTCGGCTCATACTGGCGAAACAATCCAAACTGGTTGTACGGGTGATCGCGAAAGCCCTTTGTGAAAACCGCTGAGACTTTCGCGAAATACTGTCGGGGATCGGTGAGGAGAAGCCGGAAAGAGAACAGGATCCGCAGCCGGAACAAGATCCGTCCCAGGTGAAATCGGCCAAGGAGCAGCAGGCGTTCCAGAAATGCGGGAAGCCCGTTCTTCGGAAAATTCCGCGTGGAGTCGGCGGATGCTCTCTTCCGGAAAAACCCGGAAGCGATGACGCCGGGCAGGCGGCTCCAGTGCCAATTCAATCCGAGCGCGGCGTTCCAGGCTTCCGGGGAGGCGCCTCCGGTGATCCTCAACTGGCTTGCGAGAACTGCCCAACATCCCGGCCAGGAGACGCGCTTGGGCGCGCCGCGGGAGGTTCTCACTCGGGCGACGAGATCGCCCCGCGCGACTCGGCTCAGCATCTCTTCGTATCGGCGTTCTTTCGGAACGCCGTTGCTTTGGCCCCTGATCCATAAATCACCGCATTGTGAGGGGTGAAGCGATCGCGCCTCCGCCAGACCGACTCGTTCCACAAAAGCATCCCGTGAGAGCCGCGAAATCCCGGCATCGACCCACACGCAGTCGGCGCTGGGGAAGGGGCGCCACGACAAGTCCCCTGGCGCGGGAAGATCGCCTGACAACGGTATCAGGCGCCCGTTTCCGGCTTCGGAAACTGGTACGATCGCCGGTCGCGTCGAACTCGCGGGCTTGTCGAGCGCCTCAAGAATGCGGCGGGTCGTTCGCTCGAAGCTGAATTTTGCCGCTTGCCGCTGCAGTTTGGAGCAAAATTCCGCATCCTTCCTCAACTCAATCGCCCTGCGCACCGCGTCGGCGATCGAGTCGGCATCGCGCGGATCAAAATAGCAGGCAAGGTCGCCGCCCACTTCCGGCAGACTTGCCGCGCGGCTGCAGGCCACGGGGATGCCGCGGGCCATCGCCTCGACCACCGGTATGGCAAAGCCTTCGAACAACGACGGGAAGACCACGCAATCTGCTCCTGCCATCAAACGGTCGAGCTCGTCGTCATCGACGTAGCCGGTCACGCTGACAGCCGGCGCCATCCTCGCCAGGTCTTCCCGGAGAGCCTTGGACGCAAGGGAATCGTCGCCGGTGAGGACCAGGCGCAGTTCGGGATGGCTTTTTCTCAGAAGCGCGAAGGCGGCCAGGAGGTTCTCATGATTCTTATGGGGCCAGAAATTTGCCGGATACAGGATATAAGATCCGGGTTCCCGCGGGGGCGCTTTCCTGGGGAGGGCGCCCGCGGAGGAGACGACGATCGTCTTGGGAGCGGCTTCCGGAAAGTATCTTGCGAGATCGTCGCGCGTGAAATTCGAGATTGTGAACAGGCAATCCGCGAGCCGGGCTGCTCGCGACAAGGCCAGGTCGCGCTCCCACCGCTGCGGAGCGGGAAAGAACTGCGGGAACGCGAGGTGCTGGAGATCGTGCACGAGACACGCCTTGCGCACTGCAGGAGCGGTTTCATACGCGTCTTCGGCATGGGGAAAGAGATAAGAGCATCCAGTCCGATCCGATTTTCGCGGCATGGAGGGCGTCCTTCCGCGCCCCTTCAGTGCCGTCGGGAGCGGATATCCTGTGCTTCACAAACCGCTCCGGAAGCCGTTCGGCAAACCAGTCGGCGTTGTAATCCGTCAGCCCGGTATGGCACTCGACGTCTTCTGGCGGCAAGCTGTTCGGCCAGACGGAGGTAGAAAGCGACGGACCCGCCGCTGCTTCGCGGATGCATGCCCCTGGTGCTCAAGAAAAGACGCACTTTTACGGTCCGCAGATATGGCAGAGGGATTGATCCGCAGATGACGCAGATTAACGCAGATGAAGAGCAGTAAAGGCAAAACTATGCTTTTTGATCTGCGTGCATCTGCGCATCTGCGGATTAATCGAGCTCTTTCCATATCTGCGGATTCACAGAACTACTCATATTTCTTCTCCTCGAAAATTCTCCGCCGGGTGGATGAACGGCGTCCCCGAAAGGATGCCATTGCAGATCGTTTCCAATCCGGGGTTGCGCGATGCGGAAAGATCTTTGAGGGACTGGATATTGGCCCGGAAGGGCGGCCAGCCGTTCAGGACCTCAAAGCCTTTGACCGGAATCATGCGTCTGAAGAAGAAATGGTAGGCATACTTCAGCGCGCGGTCGCGGGCTTCCTTGTCGAGGCGCCCAGCGAAGGGAAGCCGATCAAGAGCTGCAAAATAGTCGCTGGCAGTGGCGGGGTCGGTGGTGAGCCCTTTGTTCTTGATCCATGCCTCGCCGGCGACGATCACGGGAATTCCCATGCTGGTAAGCTCGACCCCGGTCTTGGTGCCGTAAATGATCGCCGCGTTGCAAAGCTCGGCCAGCGCGTAGGTGCTCAGGTCCTGGTCCGGTCCGACGACATAAACGTTTGGCGGCAACTCGGGGAAATGCTTGCGAATCTCGTCGACGGCGAACTGACGCGAGGGAAGACCTCCGCGAATCTCGGCCGGATGCACGCGGATCACGAGGTTCAGCTCCGGGCGCTTGGCAAAGTAGCGGATCGTCTCGATGAGCCAGACGATCATATTCGGAAAGGCATTCGCCGGGTAATGGAGCTGCGCATCCCAGATAACGTTGGTGAGCAGCAGGATCGTGGGCTTCGAGAGATCCATGCCGATTTCCTTGGAGATCGCCTTCGGGATCTTCCGTCGGCTTCTCGTGAAAATAGATCCAGTCGCGGGATCCGCTCCAGCGGCTCTTCAGGTATTTCTCGGCTTGTTTTCGATGGCGGCCCCGGAAGGAAAATTTCTGCCAGTCTTCGGGCGGCTCGACGAGAAGCGTGTGATGGTAGGTGTCGCCATGGCTGAAAATGAATCGCTGCTTGCGATAGGCCGTGGACCAGTTGACGAGCCGCACATTGAGTTTGCGCGCTGTCTCGCCGGTTATTCCATGGGGGACATAGATTCCATGGTGAAAACACGCGCAATGAATCCCCTGCGTGGTGAAAATCCGCGTCATGACGTCTGCCGTAAGGAGGCTTGCCTCAAAATACCGGCGCAGCACGGCTTCCGCGTACGGTTCTCCCTCGAGCGTGCCCCTTGCGAAGAATCGCAGCGCCCCGGCCAGCGCGTGCTCGCCGATTTTCAATCCATCCTGCATATACGCGGGGATCTGGTCCATCGGCGTTTCGCGATTGATCCGGGCGGCTCTCTCGCGGCTCGCGTCGTCGAGAAAAGACGAATATCTTAAGACCTGCAGGCCCAGGAGGTCATAGAGCTTTTGCCCGTTCCCATAGCATGGAGCGCAGCGGGAGGAGGATGGCCCATCGGCGGCAAACTGCTCGACGGACTTGAAAACGATGAGCATGCACTCCTCGCAGGCGGGAAGCGCGGCGTCGCAGAGGAGCAGGCTTACCCGCGCGCCTCTCAGCGTCAAGGCCATCGCGAGCAGGCTCTCGACTTGCGTGACGGAAGGGTGCCCTCCCGTGCTCGTTGCCAAAAGAACGTGCGGCCCCCCTGAAGCGGCGAAGCGCGCCTGATCCCAGCGCGAGCGCTCCTTCGTGAGCAAGCGGGTCAGCGGACCTTCCAGAAGAGGCTCGGAAGGCGGTGCCGCCGGCTTGCGAGGCGCAAGAATCTTCCTGAAGAAGGTTATCATTTTTTGTCGATGATCGACAATCCGCAGATGACGCAGATGGACGCAGATTGAAGACCAGACGCCTGTCTATCACAGGCCCTTGACTCAAGTCCCTGTTTAGCGCCAACGGCGCTGCTTCATTACGAGCCTGGGGCAACGCCCCAGGAATATTGGCCACCCCGGAGCGAGCGCTGAAAGCGCGATTCACGGGTTGCTCTCCATCTGCGTTAATCTGCGACATCTGCGGATCTTTCAGAGGCAAGCTGCCGCCCTTGGTCGATTCCCGGGATGGGGAATGGCCTTTCTCGATCGTTTAGTTCGTGGTCCTGACAGGGTCAGAAAATCAGTCCGCAGATGACGCAGATGGACGCAGATGGAAAACCAGACCAAAGGGGCTCACTTCACGAGGAATTTGAGCGCCCACGGCAGCATTTGTTCGCCCTTTTCGAGCCAGTGTCGGAGGCGGACCAGGCGCTGCCTTGTTACATGGCGCTCGTCGGCGGGCATTTCCGCAAGGAGGGATTCCATGTGTTGGATTCGCTCGAGAGCTCTTTCGACGCGGGGGCGAAGCTCCTCCTTGATGAAGACCGCCGCAAACTTGCTCAGCTCGAGATCCGCCGCGAAATGATCGCGACGGTCGCCCGGCGAGTAGACCGATTTGACCGCTCCCAAGCCTCGAAGGAGCTTCAGCCCCTGGCTGGCGGCGCCCAGGCTGATGTGCAGCCGGTTCACGATATCGTCCATGGAGAGCGGCCTGGCCGCCACGAAAAGGAGGCCGTAGATCTCCCCGACCGACTTCTGTAAGCCGATAATTTTCAGGAAATTGATAAACATCTCAATCGCCTCGACCTCCAGCGGCGAGAGCCCCGGCGCGGCCGGATATCTTTCTCTGCCTTCAGCATTCTGAAAGAGCATCGCGGCACCCTCTAAATTCGCTTCAAAGATTTCAAGAAAAAATGAAAATCCCCCGTGGGAGTCTGGCATCGAAGCGACGCGATCTCGGGCTCGGATCACAATACGTGTGGAAAGCGCCCGAGTTTACCTGATAATGCGAACCCGTCGAGTGAGGCGCTGCGCGCCGAGCAGCTTTAAAACACCTCTCCTCAAGGAAAGTGGTTTGCTCCACGAATTAGAAGCCGGAGAAAAATGGGCCGGCCATGCTTGATCGGCTGGCGGCGGGTGCCATCCTCGTTGACGAGGGTTGCTCAGAATCGACGCGCAGCTTGAGCCCGCCCGCCGGTCATCGCGGCGGGAAGGGGCTTTGGCTCTGAGTCCACAACGCTCGCAAGAGAACCCTGCCCAAATATTGCGGCCCTCACCACAGGCTGCTCGTCCTTGTCAGATATTGCTTCTATCCACGTTCCGCGCAACGAGTCTAGATCGAGCCAGGGATGAAGCTCGTGAATTTCAGCAATCAGTAGCCGCCGCTTCTCCTCTTCATTTTTTGCTGTTTGAATCATGGACGCGCCATGGACCCAGTAACGGGCAAGCGGCTCCGACACCCACGCGGCCCAGAATCCATGCTCAATAAAGCGGCACCACATTTCAAAATCCTCCCACCCCATCGCCCGCATCCGCCTGTAGCCGCCAACCGCACTCCATGCAGCTCGCCGTACAAGCGCCATCGCGTCGATATAGTTTCCGCCGACAAACTTTATTGGCTTCCAGTGATCCGAGTTGAGGAGACCGCGTTCATCTCCAAGCTTTCGAATCTTTGGGTAGGCGGCTGCTGCGCCCGTGGCATTTATGACTTCCAGACACCGCTCAAGGCAGCTCGGTTCGATCGTGTTGTCCGCGTCCAGCGGCATGATGAAGCGCGCATCGGAAAAGAGGAATCCCGTGTTGCGGCTGAGAGCCAGACCGGAATTCATCCGATGCTTCAAGAGCGCGGCATGCGTGAAATTGTCTGCATTTTCTCGGAGCCACGCGTCGGCGACATTTAGCGAGTTGTCGTTGGAGAAGTCGTCGATGACGATCAATTCCCTCTGCGAAATCGTTTGTGCCTTTACGGATTCCAGGGCGTCGATCACGTAGTCCGCATAGTTGTAAAGTGGAATAACCACAGCCACCTCGCATGCCGCGCGCGAGCCGGACTCGAACACGATGTCGAACTCGGCCGACTCGATTCGAGGGACACGAGACGGTTGGCAACGGTGCAGTTCGAGTTCGAATTCGCGCGCCGCAGTTGCGCTTCCTGAGAGGATCTGATCGATTGCCCTTTTGGCGACGGCGTCTTCGCTGCGATGCTCGCACTCAATGCTTTTGAACATTCAGGCAGCCGGCCACGGACACGATAGCGCGCGTCACCTCAATAAAGGCGCTGATCCCAGGAATCTGAATCGGGAATCAATTCTTTCTGGCGATCAGTTCGAAGCCGGCGGCGAGGCGTTCCTGCGTGGGTTGCGAGAGCTGGAAGAACTCGTTCCAAATAACGTCCTTCCGCGACGCAGGCTGGCTCCAGAAGACCGCGAGATCTTTCAATGGCAATTCACCAATCCGTTCGCCCGTGGCGGCGCCGCGCTCCGCCCGAATCGCTGCGAGCAACTCGTCCGTCTGCCAAGACAGGGCATAGAGAGGGTTGAAATTCTCGGATACCTGCAGCGAGACGATTTCAAACGGAGAAAACCACTCCTGCAGCCCGAACTTGGTGCAGTTGAAGAAATGCCACGGTGGCTCATGCAACGGCTGCAGGAATGCTGTTTGAACGAAGACCCGCCCGCCGGGTTTGAGCACCCGCAGAATCTCGCCTACAACTTTCGTCGGCTGCCTGTAATGCTCGAAGGCGTTGATGGCGAGCACTGCATCAAAGACGCAGTCCCCAAAAGGCAGCGCGTGTGCGTCGCCGATGATGTCCGTGTTGCGGAAGATTGCCGTCTCGAGTTCCACGACATTATGAAACCACGACTCGGACCCACCAGCGCTCATATTGAGCACCCACCCCTGGGCCTCTTTGATGAGCTTGATTGCCGCGCCGGGTATAGGGTTGCTCAGGTGGGAATCGGGAAATTCGCGCACCTCTTCAGGCGACCCGAAGAAAATGGGGCGGTCACGTTTGATCGGCCAGCGGCGGCTGCCATCCTCCGCGACGAGCGCCTGCTCCGATTCCATGCGCAGCTTGCTTCCGCTGGCTGGGCATTGCAGCAGTGGGATGATTTCCTCCAAACGCTCGCGCCTGCGGGGGCGTGGCTCAGTGCCGGAGAGGCTCGCGCTCGAGCTCACCTCTTTTTCGGACTCGTGAGCGATTTGGTCATTTCCGCCGCGTGGCTTCTCTGCCCATGCCTGGCGCAATGAAGCCAGATCCAACCACGGGTGCAGTTCATGAATCTCGCCGATCAGTTGGTGTTGTTTTTCTGCTTCTTTTTCAACGTATTGAATCATGGACTTGCTATGGATCCTATAGCCGGCAAGCGGTTCCGGCACCCACGCCGCCCAGAAGCCATGCTCGATAAAACGGCACCACATTTCAAAATCTTCCCATCCCATGACCTTCATGTTCCGGTAACCGCCAACAGCGCTCCAGGCAGCGCGGCGCACAAGCGCCATCGCGTCAATATAGTTTCCGCGTGTAAAATGGGTGGGGTTCCAATGACCAGTGTTGAGCAGCTTACTCTTATCGCCAAATGTTCGGATCATTGGGTAAGCCGCTGCCGCGCCTGTGGCATTGATGACTTCCAAGCATCGCTCCAGGCAGCTCGGTTCGATCGTGTTGTCCGCGTCCAGTGGCATGATAAATCGCGCGTCGGAAAAGACGAACCCCGTGTTGCGAGTAAGCGCCAGCCCGGAATTCTTCCGGTTCTTCAAAAGCGCCACATGCGTGAACTCGACTGCATGGCTGCGCAGCCAGCCACTCGCGACCGCTAACGAGTTGTCGGTAGAGCAGTCGTCCACGACGATCAGTTCCTTTTGCCGAATTGTCTGCGCTCTTACAGATTCCAGGGCTTCGACCACGTAGTGCGCGTAGTTAAAAAGGGGAACGACCACTGCCACCTCGCTGGCTGCGCGAGCGCCGAACTCGAATACGATTTCGAACTCGGCCCAGTCGATTCGAGGGACGTTCCAGGTCTGAGTGCGTCGGAGCTCGAGCTCGAACTGGCGCGCAGCCGCTGCGCTTCCGCAGACGACTTGCTCGAGTATTCCCGCCGCCAGCTCCGCGCGGCGTTCCGGACCATACTTCCACAGCACGTCCAGAAACGCCTTGGTGCCCATCTGCCGACGCAGTTCTGAATCGTTCACCAGCCGCTTTAAGCTCTCGTACCATTCTTGCGGGCTGCCAGCCAGGAATCCGGTGGTTCCGTGCCTTATGGCATCGGCGAATGGCACCGTGGGCGAAGCTATTGTCGGTACACCAACAAGTGCGGCTTCGAAATACTTTAGTTCGCTCTTTGCTTCGCAGAACGAGTTGCCGACCTCCAGCGGGGCGAGGTTGATGTCAAAGCGAGCGAGTTCAGAGGAGAGATCGTCAACGGGGACAAAGCGGCGCCATTCGATTTGGCCTGCGAGCCCGTCAAGCTCAGGAAACTCCTCGGGAACCACGCAACTCGTGTAATCGGCTGAGGTTTCGAGGCGGAAAAGCACCAGCCGACACTCGGGATGTTCCCTCAGCACACGTGCAACTGCTCCGACCGCGCAGGCGAAGTCCTTCTGGTGAGTGCGACTTCCTGCAGCGTACCCGATGCGAAACAATCCATCAGACTCACTCCGCGCCCGCTCCGCTGTGGCCATGCGGCTGCGGCGATAACGTTCCTCGTCAAAGCCGTTTGGCAGTAGGAAAACCGGCTTGTGGTAGTCACGCATCGCGCTTGCCAGCGGACGCGTCGGGCATGTGCAGTAGTCCGCCGCGGCCATGCTCTTCTGAATGCGCTCAAAGAACTCCGCGGTGAACGAATCGGTAAATCCTTGACTCCGAATCCCGTCAACTATTTCCACCTTTGCGAGCGCTGGATCAACCATCAGATCGTCCACATCGAAGACAATCTTCGTCGCGCTTTTGCGCGCGGCACTTGTGGCCGACTCGATTTCTTTGCACCACTCCGCCCGCCAGATCACCACGGCATCAGCGGATTCAATATATCCTCGATTCCTATCGACTTCGTCCATTCCAATGACGCGCACCTCGGCTCCACTTTTCGCAAGAGCTTCCGCAGGCATTCTCACCCGGTAAGTATGGCCGGGCGTCTTTGGTTCGCCGGAAATAAAGATGACTCGGCGGCCGGTGTGCCTCGCAGGGGCTGAAGAACGACAAACGCCATTGCCGTTGCTCGTCGGGAGAGTCGCAGCGTGCAATCGCCCGTGCTTCGTCTCGAGGTGCGAATCTTGTGTTGGCGCTGCCGAATTGGGATCAGTTTTTGATTCTTCCGTCGGAGGCGAGGGTTGCGCCTTGGAGGCTAACAGAAGGTTTCGACGGCTTCTTAGACGGTTGAGAACAGCAGCGCTTCTGTCGCGGACAACACGCAGTGGCCATGTCACTCTCCATGAGAGGCTGGTTTTCAAACTATGGCATTCCCGTTTTGCTTCAAAGCGCGTGATCTTTAGTTCTTCAATGTGGGAATTAAGTTTGGCTATTCTCTCGGCGGATTCTGTTGTTTGACGGTAAGCCGCATCAAGGTTCCGTCGCAGCTCATCGCGCTGATGGCGCAGGGCGTCACGCTCATGGCGCAAAGCATCACGCTCCTTGCGCAGGGCATCTCGCTCGTTGCGCAAGGCATCTCGCTCGTTGCGCAAGGCATCTCGCTCGTTGCGCAAGGCATCTCGCTCGTTGCGCAAGGCGGCGGCAATTGCGTCTTTTTGTTTGAGGGCGTTTCTGCTGATGGAAACCAAGTCTGTTCCCCGGCTTGCGTAATAGGCGCCGAGCGGAGTCTCCAAGGTCGCGTGAAGCCAGGTCTCCAGCTCGGGATTTTCATCCTTGATCAAAATTCCAAGACCGTAGGCGTGGGAAAACTCGAAAGTCCGGTGTTGTCGGCTTGAGCTCCTCCCAAAGCTTCCATACGCCGAAATCTGGATGATCTTCGCTGCTTCGAACGCAAATATCATGAAGCAAAATGACGCCTCCTGAACGAACCTTAGGAAACCATGTCGCAAAGTCGCCAGACACTCCCTCGTAGGTGTGCAAACCATCGACATGGAGCAGATCAATGGTCTCATCGTTGAATTCGCCGGAAGCTGAGGCGAAGTCGGTGCGCATCAGATAGGCAAAAACGGGATAGGTGGCGGAGCAATAGGCTTGAACACGGGCAAACTGCGCTTCAGGCGCTTCGCCGGCCTGATCGTCTCCTTTCCAGTGATCCACCGCATAACAACGTGTACTCAGGGCATTGTCGGCAACCGATTGGCAGAAGGCGAAGAAGGAATCTCCGCTCCATGTGCCCAACTCCACGACGAGAGAGGGCCGCAGAAAGCGTACCAAGTCATACGCGAAGGGCATATGGCCTGTCCACGCAGATTCGCCGGAAAGGTAGCGGGGCACAAACGAGTAGGACGGTTCCATCATTGATTTTCAGCTCTTAACCCAAACATTGCAGCGAAAAGTTCATTGAAGCTTTGACTTTTGGTCAATACTTTTAATGCTTCGGTCGCCACAGCATTGTGCGAAGCGACCGGATACGCTTGTCAAATCGCAAGCTTGTGCGGTAACACAACGCGAGATGTGGAGCCCGACGAATGAACCGGTCTGAGATACTGCTACGCGACCTTTCAAAATCCAGCAAGCTCATAGAGATAGGGCCAAGTTACGGCCCACTGGCCGCCAAGCGGGACGGATGGAACGTGTTTACCGTGGATCACGACGACCGAGACGGGCTTGTTGCAAAGTACGCGGATAATCCGACGGTTGATACCTCTAGAATTGAGGATGTCGATTATGTGTGGCGAGGTGGCTCTGTGCTGGACGTCGTCCCCACGGCGATGCACGGTACTTTTGATGCGTTCATTGCCAGTCACGTCATCGAGCACACAACCGATGTCGTGACGTTTCTGAAGGCCGCTGAAAGCCTGCTACGGCCAGACGGCGTAATCATCCTGGCAGTCCCCGACAAGCGGAAGTGCTTCGATCTATTCCGACCCCCTTCTACGACCTCCTCCGCCCTTGTGGCCTATCATGAGCGCCGGTCCCGCCATACAGCCGCGACGCACTTTGACCACGCAGCGTTCATCGCGAACAAAGACAGCGATACTGGGTGGACCATCGATGACACGCGCCAGCCACGCTTCGCATCGACGCTGAGCGGTGCGGCCGAGCATTGGAACCTCGGTGCGGGCCCTGACTACGTTGATGCGCATCATTGGATTTTTGTACCAGCCAGCCTGCAATTGATGGTCCTCGAATTGTCAGGACTTGGCTATCTTGATTTGCGGGTTGAGGCTTGCGTCGAGAACCCCTCGACAGAGTTCTATGCGTGGCTGCGCCGTGGAAAAGAGCAGCTTTCTCCTGATCAGATGCAGGCGCGTCGGCTCGATCTGCTATCCCGGCAGATCATAGAGCTGGCCGAGCAAACCCGGCAGATGCCTGACAGTCCACTTGCGAACGCGCTTTCCCGATTGGCGGAGGCCGAAACTCGTGCCTCAAATGCCGAGGCGAGAGCCGGACGAGGCTGAACGCCGATTGGCAGACTGCAGCTTCCCGGACCATGCATCTAGAGGGGGAGGTCGCTGCGTTGAGGCGCCGCCCGCTCGATCGCATCTTGTCCTGCGTCAGACGCTGACCCGCTTTCTTCCATGCCTCAGGGCCTGGAGATTTTCTCCTGGCTGCCTATCGCGTCGATGTTCAGCCTTGCTGCGGAGCGATCTCGCACAGAAGGCTTATTATTGACGGTTGTTCAGCTCAATCCTTTCGTGCGAATGCTACAGCGTATTGGGTTTCCACAATGCTTGCCAATGCTTCATCTGCAAACAGAAAAGTGTTCAATAGTGCTACATCTGCTTCTGTTCAAAATTTAAGTGCCTCATTCAGTGCCATGAAATAGACAACGCCACCCGTTCTTATGATCTCAGAACTCTTGTTGAATGGCAGGAAGAATAGATGAGCTATCTACGGCTTCTGCAGGGTCAACCCTCTCAATATCCGCTGGATCGCACAGACCTTGAATTCTCGGCACTAAGCGAGTGCCATCCCAATGCTTAAGCAGCCGATCCGGTAGCCCAGCGAGTATCTTATTCACTGCCGCAAGAGTACCTTCGGAGTGCTGAAATCTTGAGGGCCCCACATAATCGTCGATAAGCAAAAACTCCGCCGAGCTTTAGTACTTCACGACTCCATCTGACGGCACCCGCGGCATCAAACATATGATGCAGTGCGTTATTCCAATAAACCAAATCAAACTGCTGATCTTCTATTCCTTGCGTGAACGGATCGAAATTATGGAAAGTGATACGGTCACTGAGGCCATTACTCTTACCAAAATCTCTGCCCTTGTTGATGGCTTCTGCACTTAATCATAACAATCGAAATGGTGGACAATACCTAGTGTGATGTCCCATAGACGGGATTGTATATCTCTTCCAGCAGGGCGTCCCAGGCGCGATCGAGCTTTTCCAGAATGCGTTTGGGGTCTGCCGTCCAGCGGTAGGGTTTGGGATTGAGATTGTGATGATCCAGAAAGCGGAAGATGTCGGCGACCAAAGCCCCGACGCTGCGAAAGCTGCCCGGGCGGATGACCTTGGCGGTGATTTCGCCAAAGAAGCGTTCCACCAGATTGAGCCAGGAAGAAGAGGTAGGGATGAAATGGATGTGGAAACGGGGATGACGTTTGAGCCAAGCGTTAACCTTGGCGTGTTTGTGGGTGGAATAGTTGTCGCAAATGATGTGCAGGTCGAACTCCGGAGAGATCTCCTGATCGATCTTGCGCAGGAAGGCCAGCCACTCCTGATGGCGATGGCGCGGAGCGGTGTGGGCAAACACCTTGCCGGAAAGGTAGTCGAGCGCGGCAAAGAGGGTCACCGTTCCATGGCGATAATAGTCGTGGGTCTGGGTGCGAATGTGTCCCTGGCCCAAGGGCAAGCCGGGCTGGGTGCGTTCGAGGGCCTGACACTGGCTCTTTTCATCACAGCAGAGCACCAAGGCCCGATCGGGCGGATCGAGGTAGAGGCCCACCACGTCCCAAAGCTTTTCCTCAAACTGAAGGTCCTTGGAGAGCTTGAAACCGCGCACCCGATGAGGCTGCAGCTTATGGGCCGACCAGAGTCGCTGCACGCTCGATTTGCTCAGCCCGGTTTCGCTGGCCATCGTGCGCACGCTCCAGGGTCCGCCGTGCGGCGCTCGGGTGCGCGCCAGACTCAAGGCCCGTCCGACAGCCCCGGCCGGAAGTCGCGGTTTGCGTCCCCGTCCAGGGGCGTCTTTGAGTCCTTCCAAGCCCTTGGCGGCCCATCGCTTCCTCCAACGTCCAATGGCCAAGAGACTCACCGACTGCTCCTTGGCGATCTCTTGGTGGGAGAGTCCTTGAGCCAAACCCAGGATGATCCGAGCTCGGAAAACATCTCGCTGGCTGCTGGTCTTGGCGTTCACGATGCGCTTGAGTTCCCTTTGCTGGCTCCCAGTGACTTCAATCGGTACGGGTGCTGGCATAAATGGCACCCTACCAAAAGTGTCACACGATACAATCTCTTTTATGGGACATTACACTAGCTTTAGCGCGTCCATTTCCTTGCTACCGATACCAGTTCCAACGGAAATAGCGTGCGAGTCATTCGGAAAGTGACGGCAAATCTCGGCAAGACGCTTGTGAAAACCAGCGTGCAATCCATCAATTTCCTCACTACACACAACTCTGTTGATGTGCCGGATCGTGAATGGCTCGATATACCACGAACTACGCGCCGGAGGGCCAACAGATATGACTTTTGAATCCCAAAAGGCGCCAATTTTGCCTGTTTGTCCAATGTCGGCATTCGATCGCTGAGCTTCAAGAGAAGATTTGAGCACGGCGCCCACGCTGCTGGTGCGCGGATACGCTTGTCAATCGCAAACTCGTGCAGTACCACAACGCGAGATGTGGAGCCCGACGAATGAACCGGTCTGAGATCCTGCTACGCGACCTTTCGAAATCCAGCAAGCTCATAGAGATAGGGCCAAGTTACGGCCCACTGGCCGCCAAGCGGGACGGATGGAACGTGTTTACAGTGGATCACGACGACCGAGACGGGCTTGTTGCAAAGTACGCGGATAATCCGACGGTTGATACCTCTGGAATTGAGGATGTTGATTATGTGTGGCGAGGTGGCTCTGTGCTGGACGTCGTCCCCACGGCGATGCACGGTACTTTTGATGCGTTCATTGCCAGTCACGTCATCGAGCACACAACCGATGTCGTGACGTTTTTGAAGGCCGGTGAAAGCCTGCTACGGCCAGACGGCGTAATCATCCTGGCAGTCCCCGACAAGCGGAAGTGCTTCGATCTATTCCGACCCCCTTCTACGACCTCCTCCGCCCTTGTGGCCTATCATGAGCGCCGGTCCCGCCATACAGCCGCGACGCACTTTGACCATGTAGCGTTCATGGCGAACAAAGACAGCGATATTGTGTGGGCCATCGATGACAGGCGCCAGCCACGCTTGGCATCGACGCTCATCACCACCGCCGAGCATTGGAAGCTCGGTTCGCGCCCTGACTACGTTGATGCGCATCATTGGATCTTCGTACCAGCCAGCCTGCAATTGATGGTCCTCGAATTGTCAGGACTTGGCTATCTTGATTTGCGGGTTGAGGCTTACGTAGAGAACCCCTACACAGAGTTCTATGCGTGGCTGCGCCGTGGAAAAGAGCAGCTTTCTCCTGATCAGATGCAGGCGCGTCGCCTGGATCTGCTGTCCCGACAGATCATCGAGTTGGCCGAGCAAACCCGGCAGATGCCTGACAGTCCGCTTGCGAACGCGCTTTCCCGATTAGCGGAGGCCGAGGCTCGTGCCTCAAATGCCGAAGCGAGAGCCGACGAGGCTGAGCGTCGATTGGCAGACGCAGTTTCCCGAACCATGCACCTAGAGGGGAAGGTCGGTGCGTCGAGGCGCCGTGCGCTTGATCGCGTCTTGTCCTGGGTCAGGCGCTGATTTTTGGAACTTAAAGAATGTACCATCATGAACACGGGCGACCTGCCTTTCAAACGGTTTGCTGGTCCGATCGTCTCCCTGCCAGTGGTCGATCGCATAACAGCGTGTGTTCACGGCGTGGTCGACAACGGATTGACAGAATGCGAAGAAAGAGTATCCGTTCCACGTTCCCAATTCAACAAGGAGAGACGGCCGCAGGAACTTTACTAAAGTCATATGCAAATGGAATATGGCCTGTCCAGGCAGATTCACCAGAAAGGTATCGGAGCACGAATGAGTAAGACGGTTCCATCATTGGATTTTAGCTTTTTAGCCGACGTTTGTACCGAAAACTTCATTGAAGTTTTGACCTTGGGTCAATGCTTTTATGATTTGTTGAGCTCCTCGCGGTGCTACTCGATCGCAGGACAAAGATTTAGCACCGTTTGATGAAGCTTCAGGGCCTTTGCCATATGTGATGCTCTAAAACACCGGCCACAAATTGGCGAGTGACCGCCATTGACCTTGCGGTTCGGCCCTGAGTATCCGGCTCAATTCGGCGAATTTGACAACACAATGCAAGAGATTGTTCTCGGCGCAATAACACTCTTTGAGGCCCCCTTAATTTCGTGTAGAAAAACTCCCTGTTAGACACCAAATCTGCTAATGGCGACAGACATCCCGAAACGTGACCTACCATGGACTGGCGAGCGCTATGTTCCTCAAGTCGGAGGCGAAATAAGGCTAGAGCATGTCCATCGCTATCTTTGGGCGGCGCAATTTGGTCGTGGAAAGCGGATATTGGACATTGCCTGTGGCGAAGGTTACGGGAGTGAGATCCTGGCGCATTCTGCCGCCCACGTGATTGGTGTTGATCTGTCACAAGACGTGATTGCCAACGCTTCTCACAAGTATCTCACCAAGAAACTCGAATTTCTGGTTGGTTCTTGCGACCGCATTCCTGTTCCGAACGGAACGGTTGACCTGGCGGTGAGTTTTGAAACAATCGAGCATCACAATCGGCATAAGGAAATGATGCGGGAAATAAAGAGAGTTCTTCGCCCGGAGGGAATCCTAATCATCTCGAGTCCAGACAAGTACATCTATTCAGATGTACCAGCCTACAATAATGAATTTCATGTCAAGGAGTTGTATGCGCGCGAGTTCGAGGCACTTATAAAGGAGTATTTCACAAATCTCCAAATGTTCGGGCAGCGCGTGGTTTACGGCTCTATCATCGCGGCAGAAGAAGGTGCCGGCTTTGTCTCCTTCGATTCAGACCAAACGTCGCCGCTCGCCATAGGTGGAATCGAAAGAGCGATTTTCAGCGTGGCGATTGCCTCTGACGAACCGCTGCCTGCAACATTCAGCAGCATCAACGAGCAGGATATCCTGCAGTCTCGAGCTTATCAGGATTTGCACTCAAAATTCGTGAAGCGCGAACGAGAAGAAGGACTGCGGGAAAGCGACCTGATGGAGCGACTGCAGTGCCAGGCGACGCAGTTTGGCGAAACAGTGATGCGACTCGTCGAAAAGCTACACTTCCAGTCGGCAGAACTGTGGCGCCGATCAGAAGAATTAAGGCGCCGATCAAAAGAGTTAAAAAGCCAATCTGTGCAATCTGCGGCGCGCATTCGCGAACTCGAGACTGAGGTCGAGCATTTCAAGATTACGCGTTTTGAGGCAAAACGTGAATGTCATCGTGTCAAGACCAGTCTCTCGTGGAGACTTACATGGCCATTACGGATGATAGGCGACGTAGGTAGGGCAGGTATGCGCCTCGAAGGCGACGAAGCGCGACCGCGCGTTGCTGAGCGTGAACCCGTCTCGAGCTTCGGTCCTTCTGAGAAGATTGTGTCTCATGAGTGTTCCAAAGAGGTTGAGTCAGAAATCGCGGTACGGCAGCTACCCGAGACGCGACTAAGCGCAGGTCTATCGTCTGATCACAACGAGGCTGTCGACCGCGAGCTTGAATCAGGAACCGAGGCACGGCAGCTACCCGAGACGCAACTAAGCGAGGGTCTATCATCTGATGACAACAAGGAGGCTGTCGACCGCGAGCTTGAGTCAGGAGGCGCGGCGGGGCAGCTACCCGAGACACAACTAAGCGAAGGTCTATCATCTGATGACAACAAGGAGACTGTCGACCGCGAGCTTGAGTCAGGAACCGCGGCATGGCAGCTACCCGAGACGCAACTAAGCGAAGGTTTATTGTATCTAAAGGCATCTAAGGAGACGGTGCTTCTTGTTACCCATGATGTAACACGTACTGGCGCGCCAATACTAGTATTCAACCTGGCCAGCTTTCTGCGCGAGAAATATAATGTCATTGTATTGACCCTCGCAGGCGGAGAGCTTCAGAACGACTTCCTCGCGCCAAGTAGTATCATGATCGGACCGCTTAGTGCCGAACAACGGTCCCCGCCTTTCCTGACCGCGCTTGTTCGGCGGATTATTGAGCACGCTCCGCTTAAGTATGCCATCGTCAATTCTATGGCGTCCGAAGTAGCTCTGAGTGCCCTATGGGAAAACGACGTACCTATAGTGCACCTAATTCACGAATTTCCTTCGTACATGCGGCCACGGGGACAATTCCGCTCGTCTGCCTTTTTCTCCAGTCGCCGGATATTCCCGGCCGAAATCGTTCGGGCTGCCGCAATCGAGGAAACGCCGGAGCCAACGGTTAAGCCTGGACTTGTGAGGCCACAGGGTTTCTGTATTAGCCCGGCGGGCATCCTCAGTGCGGCAAGGCGAGCGAGGGAGTGCGAACTGATTCGCTCGACGCTCCGGCCGCAAGGTTGGCGAAACGATACTGTCGTCGTTCTCGGTGCTGGATCTGTGCAGGTAAGAAAAGGAGTCGATTTGTTCTTTTCTTGCGCTAAGCGCGTTCTGGATATGCTCCCTAAAGGGAAGTGTCGCTTTGTGTGGATCGGCGACGGATTCAATCCGGAAGAGGACAAGTTGTACTCGGTCTACCTTGAAGATCAGATCAAGCGCTCGGATTTGAGCGGTGCTTGCGCTATCCTCGGGGCCGTTGCGGAGATCGATTACGCGTACCGTGGAGCCGACTTGCTTTTTCTAAGTTCTCGGCTCGACCCGTTGCCATTGGTTTCACTGGACGCACTGCGTTTCGGAAAGCCGGTAGTTTGCTTCCAGTCGGCGACGGGGATCGCAGAGTATCTTGCCAGCGACTCACTCACTTCGTTTGGTATTGCTCCTTTCCTTGACGTCGAGGCGGCGGCCACTCGGATCGTTCGCCTAATAGAAGACAATGACTTTCGCCAGCAAGTAGGCGCGGCTGCAATGCGGTTGGCGAAATCGCGATTCTGCTTTGAGCGGTATGCTATCGAGGTGGACAGAATCGGTGAGGAAACCGCTTTGGAGAAGGAGCAGGAGCGGCGCGACCGCCTTATCATTTCGGAGTCAGAGCTATTCGACGCAGAGTTCTTTACATGTCCACCGAATAGGGCGACCGAGCAAAATGCGGCGATTAAGAACTATGTAACCGGCCATGCCAGTGGATTTGGGTCTCGCAAAGCGCTTCCTGGATTTCATCCCGGGATCTACGAAGCGCATAACGATACACATGGCCGTGTTCCGTTGGCGCACTACCTCGATAGCGGTTGTCCGCCAGGACCTTGGAGGTTCGAGGTTATTCATCCAAGATCAGAATTCCTTGCTGGGAAATTACTCAAGGTAGGATTGCATTTGCATCTCTACTATCACGAGATGGCTGATGAGATCCTGGACCGCCTTCGGCCCGTCCAGAGTGCAATTGACCTCCTAGTAAGCGTGACAAATCCAGTTGCCGCTAAGGCGGCACAGGCTTGCTTCAGCAGCTATCGCAAGGGAAAAGTTGACATCCGAGTCTTTAATAACCGTGGACGAGATATTGGACCATTTCTGACAGGATTCGCAGAAACCATCCTCAGCTGTTACGATATCGTTGGACACATCCATACGAAAAAGTCGGTGGGCTTAGGTAGGAACTTCGACACTATCATTCAGACTTGGAGGCATTTCCTTTACGCGAATCTCTTGTCAGAAAAGGACGCCATGGCAGACACAATTATTAAGCGCTTCGCCGCGGACGATTCGATTGGTCTGGTGTTTCCTGACGACCCGAATATCATCGGCTGGGGAGAGAATCTTCCTTATGCTCTCAGCCTTGCACAGCGACTCGGAATTGCTGAGTCGCTCCCCAAAGGCAGTTTCAACTTCCCAGTCGGCAATATGTATTGGGCACGGACAACTGCTTTGAAGCCCTTGCTGGAGCTCGGACTGATCTTGGACGACTATCCTGAGGAACCAGTTCCCTCCGATGGCAGTCTGCTCCATGGCATAGAGAGAATCCTACCTTTCGTTGTGGAAAGCGCGGGCTTTCGCAGTGCCGTGACACATGTCCCCGGGATTACTCGTTAGCCAAACACAAAGAACAGGACTATGGCGGACGAACGAAATGCAGAAAGTTTCGTGTTGCACGACATCGACGCTTTATGTCGCCAGCATGCAACCAAGTGGAAGGTGAGAGTGGCCATTCATCCAAGCTTCATTTTTCATTGTGCTTTCGAAACTGCCCAGGTTTTTCGGTTAAGAGCAACCGAAGTCTGAGCAAGACCGCTTATGTACAGAGTGATTCCTTTCGCCATTGGCGCTTTGTTTTTGATTTTTGTCGGCTGCGGAATATATGAAAAGACCCGAATAGCTGTCGCTCCACCGGTTTACGATCCCATGGGATATTATTGTAAGGCCAGAGCAGTCTGGGACGCATTGTCGCGCGGTGATCTTCCCGGGACACTTAACGATGTCATGCCCCAGAGACCGCCTGGATCAGTGTTACTGCTTTATCCGTTCGGGTTCACACCTTCCATACCGGGATTTCTCTTTCGATCCGTATTTACTTCGATTGCCATATGGATTTTAGCGCTAGCAATCACTATTGCGGCATCTGCACGTCGGAAATCAGATGCAGTGGTCGGGGCTTGCCTGGTAGTGGGGTTGGCGACATTACCTTTATTCTATCAGTTTGAGTTCCACGACTCTTTCCTCAAGTTATACCAAGTCACCAACGAATGGGGAATGGTGGATGGACTCCAAGGGTCTGTATCCGCCCTAGCGGTTTGCCTTTTGGTCTCAGGTATTGTAAGAAATTCTTTATCTCTTTGTATAGCGGGGTGGTTATCAGCCGCCCTGTCGTTGTTCATAAAACCATCAGGTGCGTTGGTTATGGCAGCCACGATAGGCATCGCTGCGATTGAGCTTGCAATTAAATGTCTTCGTCATCCGGAGCAACGCCGGCTAACATTGAAGTTTGCTGCCTGGTTGTTTTTGAGCTGCCTTTCAGTATTCGGGCTGGCATTTTGGGTAGCCCTCGATAGCGCCTATCTCGACAAGCAAACGATATCGGCCAGTATCAGATCGCAGGAAATATTGCGCATGGTCTCGCAAGGACAAGATCTCTTGGGCCTTTTTTTACGCTTTATTGCTCCTGTCATCGGCTGGTGGTGGTTCTGCGCGATTGCGTTCTGCCTAATGTTATTCGGTGTCGAAACCATAGCGAGCATTGTAGGGCGGGAATTGAAATTAGTTAGTCTGCGACTGGCGGGCTGCCTTGGTCTCTCGATCTTCGCGGTTTATTGGTGGTTATTCATGGCAGGGACAGAGCACCGATATCTTTTCCCGTTCATACTGATGATAATCATCTGGCTATTGCCAGATGTTTTAGAGCGGCTGTACGAAGCTAGTATGACAGTTAAATCTGCAGTCGCGTGCTACTGCCTAGTGCCCGTTTTTCTCTTGCCACTGTTGCTATGGTCGCCGCGGCCGCTAATGAGCTTGCAAAGCGCAATGGGCATCAACTTGAGTACAGGTCAGGTCCGCATTTGAAGTTCAAGTCGGACAGCAGTTGCTTTCAGAAGCGGAACGACTTGCTCGATCGGTGAACGTCTATTCTCTTGGCAACATCCGTGCCGGAGTGGTTGAGATGATAGACTGGGTGCAGAGCATCGAATCAAGAAAGGCTTCACGCAAATTCAATATGGGAAGGCCACTCAATTGGATAGACAAGCCGGGTTTAAGACTTCAAGAGATAACTCAAAGCGACTTCCTGATCATGGACGATGTTCGTTCGCAAGATGCATCGAGCATGACTGTAGCATCGATATCCGATTGGCGCGAGGAAGTGGAGCGGTTCAAGCAGTTCATCTATTTTCATCATAATGTTGAGAGAAACGGTCTTGAGCTTCTTTTTGATGGCTCAGTGAAAGTCTTGAAGGTCGTGAACAAAGAGAGATTTGCTGACGCCCTTCGTCTTTGGGCAAAATCCAT
>CAWFMA010000013.1:0-69672 GCA_963816855.1 uncultured Verrucomicrobiae bacterium
CAACTCCACACACTGAAAGGCAAGCGACTAGCCTGGTGGTGCGCGCACACGAGTGAAAAATTTTGACAAAACCTAACCGGACGGCACCAATCTCCCACCTCCCAAACCCGTTGCCGATCGCACTATGCTCATGATCACTCGATAGGCATCATCGCTTTGAAGTAAGCTTCGAGAGCGTTGAAGGTGTTGTCGTCGAACGTCGGGTGAGGCGGCATATGAGGACTTCGGATTCATTGAACGTGGATCGATTACATTTTTTTCTGAAATTATCCTTGGAGGTCACAGCCGCGCGGCAAGCTACCGCCAACGAGGGCAGCAGCCACATGCCCACCAGCGTTACCGAGATTGTGACAGGAAATACAACTGCCGATCACGATTTTCTGGCCTTTGACGACTTCCGGATCGTTTCCGCTCTTCTTTGGCGTGAAACGACCCAGCGATTGGCTGAAGCTGGTCAGTTCAAGCGAGACGACTCCATACGGGATTCTTGGTTCTTCGACGTAGCCGTAGATCGTTTCCGTAGGGCTAAATGATTCGTGAACGACGCAGTAGGGTCCAAGCCTGTTTCCCTGCTCCGCATGCGGCCAGTCATCGGGCAGATTATCATCAAACTTCAGGAGAAGAATCGGTCGATGCCTGGCGATGTAATCACGATCGTAATATTGTTTGTATCTGTCCAAACAGTTCGCTCCGATCACATCAAAAGAAGCGTCAGCGCCGAATGCCTCGAAAAGATCGCTGATATAGACACCGGTGTAGGTTGCCGGTGTGTTTGTGTTCGGATCACGCTCGGTTTTCACGGTCACCGTCGGCAATGTGAGCAATTGATCGTAGCTGTAATAAACGGTCTTTGCCGGATTGCCTTGCGAATCAAGGGTGATCACTTCGAGATCCTGCCAGTTCTGACGAGTCGCAGACGGTTGAAGGGATGCCGCATTCGAATGCATCGAGGAGTGCAATGACGACGAACACTCTGGCCAATGTCGAGCCGCTTGCCAACCCTGCGAGGGCAACTAGAAAGCGCATTTTCATTTTTCCTCTCGGTTTAGGCTGGTGGTCGCCTAACGAACCTGCTCCGGGATTTCTCGTGTCGCCCTTTGGTCAACGGTCGTTAGACGACAAACTCAAGTGGACCGCTGGCTGTATCGAGTGTCAACAAGAAACAACTGGACAGTCATCTTCGGCTCCCTTGGATGGCGACGGTGCTCGAAACCATCGTTCGCTTTAATGACTCGGGCGACCCTGCAACGTTTGGCCGGCGCGTTGGAACGGAACGCGATCCGAAGCTTGCATCCGCGGCCGTTAGAAGTTGGTGGCTTCGACAACTGGATTTATCACATAGACCCTCCGCCCCCACCCCCACCGACTACAGGGGCTGTTTGCTGCTGGCGTTCCTGTTGTGCCTGCCACATGCGGGCCTCGCTCGCAGATTGGGGTTGATTCGCGGCGCATCCTAGGGCCATCAAACAGACTATCCCTACGAGCCCAATTGAGCGAAGGCTCATAAAACAAGCGTAACAACGGCTGCCTCCGGCAACAAGAAATTAAAAGCCAACGCCTTTCGCCGGGTTCGTCCCTATCACGCAGGCGCCAAGGCGCCCAACCTTTTTAGGTTCTTTGCCGATCTTTTACAGGCATGCGCCGCGGCACGGCCCAACCGACTCAACTTCGCCAAGCGCGTGAGGATTTTGATCATCTAGAGAATCAACCTGAAGCAGCTTAGAACCAAAACGAGATTGCCCAAGAAACTGCGGAGCATGAGATGAAGCTTAGACATCACATCAAAGGTTCGGCACTGCAGGCAGGACCGTTGATCTTAAAGAAGAGTTTATTGTCCTCCTTCGCTCTGTTTCCTAAAAATGGTTTGGCCTTAAAGCTTCTCAACAAACGGTTGAAACTGTTTCGCGGAGAAGACGGATGGTTTGCCAAAGGGCGGTTAGGTCAAGTCTGGGAGTACGGCATTGGCAAGCTTGGATTCACGGTCACTTCCGGGACGATGATTTCCAGGGCGATGGAATCGGGATTCGTTCCGGCTCAGCGAGGAGATGGCGAAGCCAATTTCTCTTGTGATTGGAGCAAGGAGAACATCCAGAGGCTGACTAGGTTGCTCAGGCTCCGAATCCGCAGGGGCTCGCCCGCTAGTAGCTTCCAAAAAGCTGTTCCAGCAGCGTCTGGGAGCCACCAGAATTGACGCCACTGCCGGGGAAGGTTGCCATCAAGGTCGAAGCTTCAGGATGAGATATTGTCTAGGCGATTTGGTCTCTAGGGCGATGTCTCTAATCAAATCGAGAATCACAGTTCGTCGGCGATCTACTGAACGCGACCCAAATACCAATTATTTAGACTCATGCACGTCTCTCTATTGAGCGCTTACTCAGCGGCCGTAAACTGCCGTTCTTTCAGCTTGGCCTTGGCAGCCAGCTGTCTGTAGTGGGCATACTCCGCTTGGCTGCCGAGATAGACGACACCGGCCTTCTCATCCTTGTAGGCGTATACTGTGCGTTCTTTCAGCGTGAGTTGATGGAGGTGGTAAGCCGGAAGTGCTTGATATGCTGCCTTCTGCTTCTCTGTCGTTGGCGTGCGTTCCCGGAAACCCGCTGACTTAAGCAGCGATTCCTTGCTTGCGGGCGTCAGGCTGACGCAGCCGGCGAAACCCATGAGGCCGCAGACGGCAACGATCAGCGAGGCAAGCACGAGGTTGCAGATGCTTTCCTCTGTTTTTGACAAGAATGCAATTTCATAACGACTCCTTATCTACTATTGCTAAGATCAGGGCAAGCTCTTTTGGGCTAGCGAGGGAACCTTGCCAAAGCGCCTGTTGGCAGTCTCTACATCTAGCGGCCTCTTTGGCTTTGGAAGACAGAAATGGAAGCCCGTGGTGGGCTTTTTGATTCGCTGGCAGGAAACCGTCTGAAGAAGTGCGCGAGGGTGCGGACAACGCGCAAGTTGAGGCCAACGCTTGTGGCGTCAAATACCTCGGGCTGCAATTCGCTAGAGAAAACTTGGCGAGTCGGTCCGAAATCTGATACACTCCAGATGTGAAAGAAGAAAGTGAAGCAAAAGATCCAGACCAAGAGGCTCGCGATCACCAACGTGGGGAAGATTCCTGAAAGCCGACGAAGATGGCGGCGTGGAGCAAGCCACCAGGGATCAGATGAGGATCGTAAGCAAGGCGAAGGACGACGCAAAGGACTCGCCGGACTGGTGGCGCGATCGGCCCCGTGGATTTGACGCACTCGGCTTGCCCGATTTCTCCAGAGCAGAGCAGTCCTGATCGGCCATACGGATCTTCAATCGCCGATTCGCAGAAGTTCCTGCCATTGGCGAAAGTCTCCTTGGAATCCCATGCTCTTGGCCACCTGAAAACTCGCGATGACGCACCGCTCTTGATCTGCTTGCCTCCCTATGGCCCCGGGCGGCTCGTCGCCAAGGTGTCCTTTAGCCGAACCGCCCGTGGCCAACTTACCCTATGTCATTATTTTCAACTTGCCGCGTCTCATCTGCACTTCTGATCGTGTGACATTTATTTAACACAACCTCGGTTGTGACCTTGGGACCGCGCGCCGAAGGTCCAACCCGTGAACACCCCGCGAGCTAGTCTGAAACTCACCGCTACCGACTACTCCTTTTGGCTAGCCTCAGGGTTCCTCGCAGGCATGGCTGTCGTCGCTATTTACGGCGTCATGAGCCTTCGACCTTCGGTTTATCGCGACCAACTCTGCTGAAACTGGGCAGACCAACCGCGAAAAGAAATCCAAGACGACCGTTACGCTTGACAGCTTCTCTCCTTCGTTCCAAAAACCTGTATGCTACTTCTCAGTGGCAGTCCAGGAAGAATCGGAGGGCTTGCCTACTCCCGCCGTGGAGAGCGAGGAAAGCCCGCCATACTTCATAGCAACGATTTCGTTCTGCTGACTGACGGTATGAAATGTTGCATCGTCCGGATCGAGGACATTTCTCTTCTTGAAGCGTGTTTGAATTATACGCTCGTCCATTTCTTCGATGGCAGGCTTCTCATTCGGCGCACCCTCGGAGACTGCGAGCGCAGGCTAGACAACTCCACCTTCTTTCGCGCCAGCAGCTTTCTCGGAGGCAAACCGTTCTCTTCCGTGCGACACGAGGTCTCTGACAGCGGACTTCAAGCTCTGCAGGACATCCAGGAGATACGCGTTTGGCCGTAGGATCGGCTCCCGCCTTGTTGAAGGACCCACCGCGGTTTTCGCTTCTTTAGCATTGATGGAGTAGTCGTCCCTGAAAAGTCAGCGGAGCAAGCAACAAGCCGGTCTATGGGTGAGGAAGGTGGAAAGATGGCGACCGAGAAAAGAAGGTTTTGCAGCAAAACCCGGTCGAATCGCGCACATGGCCGGCTTTACGCTGTAGCGGCCGAATTTGGCCGGCGCCCGGCGAACCGGTTAAGTTTCACCAGGCACCGCGGAAACAAAAACGAGGGAGGACGCTTCCTTCTGCGCGAAACTGGTCAAAAGCTTCGGCGCGATGCTTTGGAAACGAAACTTCGAAACGAGGGAGGAAAGTGAAAAAAATATGGAGTAGAATCGTACACCCCCGGCACTCGATCTATAGCGAGACAAACCATGCCTCAGCTTGATCCGCCAAAAGCTTGCAACTCAAGCGGCAAACGAACACGGCCAACGCAAGCCCAGACGCCTGTGACACCAGAGACACCTGATTCGGCAAATTCGTTGAATCCTTCGTCAACACGGCTGACACCACCACCCAGAGACACAGAGAATTCAGAAACGTCCCGGAAATCAGGTGTCACGGCACCCACCAAAAATGTTCCTCGCAATGACGAAACGCTTTTGACGCTCATCGACTCCGAACTCTTCAGCAACGGTCAGTCCACCTGGGAGGGGGGAGCCGAAGAGCTCCAGCGTAAACTGATCAAAGAAGGGAGCGCATGCGCCCGGGAAGCCCGCCAGCTTCTCACCTGGAATGGAGCGTGCGCGCGCCTTCTCGGCCGTCTTCATCGCGCCCATCCCGAGAGGATAGGTCGGATCCATCACCACCGCGCAAGGAAATGGCTGATTTATCCACCCTGGACCACCCGTGACGCCAGAGCCACCTGAAAAGTTCGCAGAATGAACGGCGGCGCCACATGAAGCAAGGCCAGCGGGCGATGGTGGCCGCAAAGATCGCTCTTTCGAACAATTCGTCAGGGGCGCTGCAAAAACGCGAGCGTAGGAAGCGGATATGGAGAAGCTTCAACTAGTTCTCGAATACGGGAAAGATCTGGTTGATCAAGTCGTCGATGGAACGATGCCGCTCAATAAAGCTTACGAGGAAGCGCAGCGGCGTAAGAAGGAACTGCAAAGCGATGAGGCGAAACTGGCGCGGCTGCAAAACAGGCCGGTGTTGGTCAAGCTTATGTCGGCAATGCTGCGGTGATTCTCAGAATATGCGCCGGATCATCGCCGATGTGGTCGTGGCGGGCAAGAGAGCCCAACTCTGACAATTTGGACCGGTGTAACAGAGAATATGGCTACACCTCTATTGTTACGCGGACTACATAATTACGTAGAATGCGTAACAACTAGGAGTCTCCCCGGCTCTCTGCCTGTGGGACCAGGCCCCCCGCTCTGCGCAGCGCCCGTTCTTTGGCGCGTTAGGTTTTCAGCCGAGTTGCCAATGTAATTTCTCCACGCACAGGACATCCGCAAACATTGCCGGATTTCGTTGGAGCTGTTATGATTTGGCGTTATGACAAAGGCTTTCTGAGCCATGCCAAATCCCGCAAGGCATTAAGAGTAAGTAACATAGTTAGATAGGTGAATCGTTGGCATCAGACCATTCCGGAAATTCGATTTCATGGAGCAGCTCTCCGCCGACAAGAAAGTAGGGGTTAAACTGGTAGCTTACGCCAAAGCTCTGCTCGAACGCGCCCTTCTGCTCGTTGTACAGTCCGTCCTCCTCACCCTCCCATTCGGACTCGAGGATCGCATTGTAGGCCACAACAATCGGCCCGAAATTCTTCTGAAGGATTAACTTGCCCTCCAGCTCGAAATGCTTTGGCCCGGCCTTGAATTCCCCGTAAAGCGCAGATCCCAGGATGTCTTTCACGGGATTTGAAAGGCCATAGATTAATTCCACAGCCGAATCCTGAAACGCGGCATGGGCGCCCTCGTCACCCCCGGCTTTCGAATCGTTAACCTCCCAATTGGCGACGTATAGAGAAGCCTGAAATCGATCAGTGACTCCATACTCAATCTCATGCCGGAATTCGACCTGGTTGCCCGACTCGCGACCATTCTTCCAGGTTGCCCAATTCTCAAGCTCCACCTCTCCTTTCGACGAGGTCGTCGATTCATAGACGAAGGTGAATCGGCGTTGACCGGCTTCCAGATCCGGTGCCCAGGCCACCACCCAAGAGAGCAAAACAAACGCAAAGGCAGCATATTTTGGAGGCATAGTATGTAGAAGTAGCGAGTGAGACTCAGTCTCATCTCCGTTTTCAGGAAAACAGCCCTTGCTGTCAATTTAAAAGTTTGAGCCAGCATGCTGAGCCCGGGTCTTCCATCGGCGCGGTTGAAATCGTCGAAACCTGGTTCGTGCTCCCGCTCACGGCCGGCATCCTTTTGACCTTTGCGCAAACGGGTTCGCCGAATGAAACGAAATGGATGCTTGCACCACGTTGCGATTTCGGCCGATGAATATCCGAATGAATTCCACATCCAGCCCGGAAAGTGCGCCTTGGCATGCAGAGCCAATCGCAAAGGTCATCGAAAGGCTGGGAACGAATCAAGAGTCTGGATTGAAGCCCGACGAGGTCTCCGAGCGGCTGAAGAAACACGGACCCAACCGGCTGCCGACCGCGGGCAAGCGCGGCCCGCTCATGCGGTTCTTCATGCAGATCAACAACGTGCTCATCTATGTGCTTCTGGCCGCCGCGGTGGGAAAGGTCCTCCTTGGGGAATGGCTCGACGCATCGGTGATCCTGGGCGTGGTCATCATCAATGCTTTGCTCGGCTTCATCCAGGAAGGTAAAGCGGAGAAAGCGCTGGATTCGATCCGCAACATGCTTTCGGCCGAGGCCATGGCCGTGCGCGACGGGAAAACGCGCATGATCCCTGCCGAAGAACTGGTTCCCGGCGACGTCGTCCTGCTGCAATCCGGCGACAAGATCCCTGCCGACCTTCGCCTCTGCGAGGTCAAGAGCCTTCGCGTCGAGGAAGCGCCGCTGACGGGCGAATCGGTCCCGGTCGATAAGATTGAGGAGGCCGTGGACCAAAAAGCGCAGATCGGCGATCGGAAGTGCATGGCCTACTCGGGCACGCTGGTCGTCTCCGGCCGCGCCAAGGGCATCGTTGCGGCCACCGGAGGAGACACCGAATTGGGGCATATCAACCAGATGCTCTCCGGCGTCAAGGCAATGGAAACTCCACTGCTCCGGCAAATCGAGAAATTCGGCAAGATCCTCACCATTATAATCCTCATCGTTTGCGCGATCACCTACGCTTATGGTCGGCTCTTTCTGGACATCGGCTTTGTGGATATGTTCAAAGCCGTGGTCGGCGTGGCCGTGTCGGCCATTCCCGAGGGCCTTCCCGCCATTGTCACGATCACCCTGGCGATCGGCGTCCAGCGCATGGCCGGGCGTCACGCCATCATCCGCCGACTTCCCGCCGTCGAAACCCTTGGATCGGTCTCGCGGATTTGTTCCGACAAAACCGGCACGCTTACGCGCAATGAAATGGTGGTCGTCACCGTAGCGACCGCCGGGGCCTCTTACGAGGTGACCGGGGAGGGTTACTCACCGAAGGGAGAAGTCCTCGAAAGTGGCAAACCCGCTGCCAAGGACCCCGTGGTGGAAAGCATGGCCCGCGCCGCTGTTCTCTGCAACGAATCCTCCATCCATGAGGAGGAGGGCGTCTGGAAACTTACGGGCGATCCAACCGAGGGCGCTTTACTTCCCTTCGCCGCAAAAGCAGGTCTCTCCGCCGAGGCTGAAACAACCGCCCTCCCGCGCACCAACATGATCCCCTTCGAGTCGGAGCACAAATTCATGGCCACGCTCCATGACTCGCTCCTTTTCGTCAAAGGCGCTCCCGACGTCATCATTAACTACTGCGACCGTCAGGAACTCTCCGACGGCACTCAGGCGCCTCTCGACCGTGCGTTCTGGGAAAAGAAAAACGAGGAAATCGCAATTAAAGGCCAGAGGGTGCTGGCACTGGCTTGGCTAAAAGATGCCAAAATCGACGAAGCCAGTTTCGATGCCCAGGGCCTCACCAAGGAACTCGTGCTCCTCGGCCTCGTCGGCATTATGGATCCGCCGCGCGATGAGGCCATAGCCGCCGTTAAGGAATGCCACCAGGGCGGCATCCGGGTGACCATGATCACCGGCGACCACGCCGTGACGGGGGCCAGCATCGCCAAGATGCTGGGTATCGGCGACGGCAAATCCTACGTCACCGGTCGCCAGATCGAGGAAATCGATGACGATGCCCTTGAGGCCAAGTGCCGCCGCATCGATGTCTTTGCCCGCACCAGCCCCGAGCACAAGCTGCGCCTTGTCCGCGCCATGCAGGCCTCCGGGCAAGTCGTGTCCATGACGGGCGATGGGGTCAACGATGCTCCTGCACTCAAGCAGGCCGATGTGGGTGTCGCAATGGGCATCAAGGGCACGGAAGTTTCCAAGGAGGCGGCCGAGATGGTCCTCACCGACGACAACTTCGCCTCCATCACTGCCGCCGTCCGCGAAGGCCGCACCGTTTACAACAACATCGAGAAGGCCATCCTTTTCATGCTTCCCACCAACGGCGGCCAGGCTCTGACAATCCTTGCGGCGATCTTCTTGGGCCTCGTGCTTCCGGTGACGCCCCCGCAGATCCTCTGGATCAATATGGTCAGCTCGGTGACTCTGGCCCTCGCAATCTCCTTCGAACCCCACGAGCGGGACGTCATGTCCCGGCCACCACGCGTGGCCAATCAACCTTTGCTAAATCGGTTCGGCATTTGGCGTATCGCCTTCATCTCGGTGCTGCTACTGGTCTTCACCTTCGGCACCTTCTACTGGCTGACCCATCATGGGGCGTCGGTGGAACTTGCCCGCACCGCCGCAGTAAATGCGATGGTCCTCGGACAGGTCTTTTACCTCGTCAACAGCCGGTTCCTGCTGGAATCCTGCCTCTCGATCCGCGCCCTGATGGGCAACCCGCTCATTCCGGCGGCCATCGGCGGGGTCATCGTGCTCCAGGCGCTCTTCACCTACGCGCCCTTCATGCACCACATTTTCGGTAGCGAAAGCGTGCCGCTCTGGATCTGGAAATGGCTTCTACTCGGCGGCGTGGTGTTCTTCATCGTGGTCGAACTCGAGAAGGCCCTCGTCCGCTTGGTCTTTACGCAAGTCCCAAAGACCGCCTGAGCTCCGCATACATAGCCCGCCGGAGAGAATTTTGCGTTTCTCTTGACCACTTCGCAAGCCGTGACGAAAATAGCGGGCGAAGGGCGAATGCGCCGGCGACGGATTTGCTGACACTAACTGAACGCCCGAAGCAAAGAAATTGAACAGCCGAGAAAGGGTTCCCCTTCATGAGCAACGAATCATCAGATTTGGAAAAGATCCCGGCGGAGGGCATCCAAACGCTCAATAGACGCTTGTTCCTGAGGAGCATTGGGAAATGGTCGAGCGCGGCGATCCTCGCAGCGGTAGGCGGTGCCTGGCTGGCCTCTTCTCCCGAGGCCAGCGCTGGAGTTTGGATAAATCGCCGGGGGCCTGTTCGCGGAGGCTGGATCAACCGGCCGAGAGGCGGCTGGATCAACCGGGGCGGTTGGATCAACCGGCCGAGAGGCGGCTGGGTTAACCGGCGCATCGGCGGCGGAAGCTCCTGGGTCAATCGCTGGTAAGGCAGTCGCTCAAGCGCAGCTCAGAGTTTTTAGCGCCGCCGATCCTCGCAGGGGTCGCCGGCTTCCAGCAGCGCAAACGGCCTGGCCGGCAGTATAGGGCCTTGTTTGCATTGCATGCCGGTGCGACCGGCGAGAACATGTGCCCAAAGAATTCTTGATATGGCATCAGAGTTAGGCAGCGCTGCTCGGGAATTTCCGCAAGGGGGTGCGCCCGCAAGGAGCAGCAGCGTTTCCAGCTTTTGCCGCCTTGAGAATGGCTCGGTTGTGTCTTGCGAGCCCCACGTTGCTCAAATCGTCGTCTACACTTCACCAAGCCTCGACGACGAGGTCGAGTTACAAGAGCGCTACAAGATCGACTACCATACGCTTCAATCCTCCCTGGACCCCGACGAGCTGTCCCGATTGGAGTTGGAGTTCGATCACGTCACGATCATCTTCAAACGGCCGAAAAGTTTCTCCGCCGGCGACAACTTTCTGATGAAGCTCACGTCGACCGGCGTCTTTCTCTACGAGAACTATCTGGTCATCGTGATTCCCGACGATTCGCCACTGTTCGAAGGGCGCGTTCCCTTTCCTGTAAACTCAACTCGTGATGTCATTTTGCGGCTGCTCTACCAGGCGACCATGCGTTTTGAGGGACACCTCAAGGCGATCAACATGCTGTCCGATTCCCTGGAACGTCGAGTCAACACGTCCTTGGAAAGCAAGCACCTCCTCAGCATGTTCGCGTTGGAAAAAAGCCTGGTCCACATCGTGAATTCGCTCACCTCGAACAGCGCGCTTTTGGAGCGGATGAAGGCGTGGTCCGAAAAACTCGGCTTCAACGGCGACCAAATCGATATCCTCGACGACTTGATCATCGAAAACCGGCAATGCCGCGAGCGCGCGGAGATTCACACCCAGGTCCTTGCAAACCTCGTGGGAACTCGCGCCTCCATCGTTGGTCACAATTTGAACCAACTTATTAAAAAGTTCACCATCTGGTCCGTGGCGCTTATGCTGATATCGCTGGTGGTAGCGGACTTTGGGATGAATGTCGCCATACCTTTCCCGATGGAGAGGGCCATTTGGCCATTTTGGTTTGTCAACGTTCTGGCCTTCACGGCAGGTGGGAGCATCTTCTATCTCTGGCGAATGAATAAGTGGTAGGAGATCTAGGTTCTGTTCACGAATTCTTGATCAAGATGAAAGCTGAGACGAGGCAGAGAGCGGCGAAGAAGGTTTTTGCGAGTTTGTCATAGCGGGTGGCAATGCGGCGGAAGTGTTTCACTTTGTTAAAAAAGCGTTCGATACGGTTGCGCTCACGATAACGGGCGTGATCGTAAGGGAGTTTGCGGGCGCGGGTTGGGATCGGGGGTATCACCGCCTGCACTCCGTCGTAACTCAAGCGCTCACGAATGCGGTCGGCATCATAGCCTTTGTCCATGGTGGCCGATTCGAGCACATTGTCGGGATCCAAGCTCTCATAGAGAGATTCAAACTGACGGCCGTCGTGAGCATGCCCAGCCGTGAGATGGAGAGCAACGCTGCAGTTTTCGTCGATGGTCGCCGCGTGGATTTTCGTGCTCAGTCCTCCACGAGAGCGCCCCAAAGCCTGGTCGCCGCCGTTTTTTTTGGTGCTCCTGCCGCGTGCTGGTGGGCTCGTACCGTTGTGGAGTCCATCAACAGATGACGGGCTTGGGCCAAGCATTCGCACTGAAGGCACTGCCAAAGCCGCCGCCATACTCCCCGCTCTTCCCCCAGCGTCGAAATCGCATGTAAACTGCATGCCAGTAGCCCAACTCCGGTGGTAAATCCCGCCAAGGGCAGCCCACACGATTCAAATACAAGACAGCTTCCAGAAAATCGCGATCACTCAGTTCGGCAGGGGCTCCCGCACGCGAACTGCTTGCTAACGCTGCTTTGAGCTCCTCCCAAACACGATCGCTGATCATTCGACGGGGATGTTCTCTCTCCATCCCAAGCATAAATCAGCTCTCGCTCAAAAAGTACACTTCTAAATTCGTGAACAGAACCTAGTCTCCGCGCTCTCCCGTTTGTTCTTTTGGGGAGGCACTTGCCCGCTCAAACGAGTTTGGCTTTCGACGAGTTCTGGGCACTCTGGCCGCACTCGAGAATCGCTGCAGACGGCGCGACCGCGATCGCGAAGCCCCCCAGAGCGCGCTTTCCCCATCCCGCCCACGGTCGGAAGCGCCGCTGGCCCGGTGGTCGCGGATGTTTTCCTCCGTGGCACGGCATCTCGGGCCCGTGGTCGAACCGTCTCGGCCTTAAATAGAAAGTCGGGGCCACCGAAGCGGCATCGATCTTCAATTCGTTTCGCGATGAATGGGTGGGACGCTCACGCCGAAGAAATCTTTCCCCATGGATTGTTTCCCTCGGAAAAACGATCAGGTTCCATGGTCTTGCCTCAACAGTAGCAAGCGTTGTATCCTGACCAGTCGCGCCCCGATTTCCCTACTTCACGACGGCGGCCACGCTATTTCTGGCGCTGAGCGGTCGGCGGGTCCCCACCTTCGAAGAGCCATTCTCTTATTCGTCAAATGGGAAGTTTGTCGCCGCTGGAACGTTCTCTGCCCCGATCATCGAGACTACCCAGAGCAATGCCCTAACCAATTTGATGTTTCGTTTGGCCGATATTGACAATGGCGACAGCATGACACCGAGCGATTTTTGCTCCCCGCCGGGAATTCGTGTCGGCCAGATTCAATATTGAAGTTCGCGAATGGCCACGACTGCGAGAATAACGCGAAATCGGCCGCCACTCAAATTCCGACCTCCGCGGGCAATCGGCCGGACTTCACGGCTTGTTCCAGCGCCCTGTGATCCGCTTCTGTCTGATCGGCGTAAGCGCTCGCAAAGCGGGCGAATGCGCGATCGGCCACGTCACCTTTGCCAAGATAGCCGGATAAAACGGACGCATCGATCGAGCGGGCATGACCCTTGGCAAGAAGCGCGCCGCAAATCCGGCCGTAGTCCGTGAGTGCCGAACCGTCCATACCCTCCACGGTCACTGCGCCCTTCATGTCGCGGAATTGGCGAACGTAGTAATCGCGCTTGTCCACCGTCATCCAGCCGAGCAGTGGATCGCTTACGGTTTGCAGGGTCTGCTGATATTCCACCACACGCTGCCCTTGATGCGAATGCCACGCGGTGTCCCCGTGGACAAAAGGAGCCACGCAGGACCTTCTGGACTGCTTGAGTTGGAGAAAAAGCATGTCGTCGGGGCCATTGCCCTGAAGCAGCGCAACAAACGCTCGCAGTCCGACGCTGCCCACACCAACCACCTTGTGGGCCAAGTCCACGACCGCGTAAGAACCGAGCACGCGGGCCCAATGCTGGGGAAGAGTTTGCAGATAAGCTCCCAACCCATCGATGAGCCGATCTCTCTCTTCATCGGAAACATGTGTCACCACCGGGGGCTGTTCGACAATGTGGCGCGCGCCTCTTTGCTCGCGGGTCAGCTTGGGCAATGCGCGATCAGTGGTCCGGTGGCGCGCGAGATTCGCCGATCGCTCGATCTCCGCCCGCAAAGACCAATCGGCCATCTCAATCCTCATCCGGTCGATGTCCATTCGCTCAAACGAGCGGGCCAGCAGTGGCTGCTCGGAGAGTCTGCCAATTTGCCGGCGATACGCCGCCGCGCACCACAAGACCGCATCTTCACAGGTTCCCTCGGCGAGACCATTTTGCCGGCCGGCTACCCAGATGCTCGTGGTCAGCCGCCAAAGATCCCATTCCCAGGGTCCGGGATGCGCCTCGTCAAAGTCGTTGAGGTCGAACACCAAATCGCGTTCCGGAGAGGCATAGAAGCCAAAATTTCCCAAGTGCGCGTCGCCGCAAATCACCGGAAGGATCCCGGTCCGCGGAATATTGGCAAAATCCTCCGTCATCAAAGAAGCGGCACCCCGGAGAAAAGCATAGGGTGATGCCAGCATCCGGCCGACTCGGACGGGGACCAACCACTCCAAGCGTCCAACGTGCGCCTCTTCGATGAGATCAATTGGGTCGGATCTGTCTCCCTTTGGGCGCCAGTGCCCCAACTGCGCACGCTTCGTCTTGTCTCGCAATACGCGGCCGGCGGCCCTCCGCTCGTTGCTCGTCGGTAACCCAATGCGCAACTCGTTGGTCATTGGGCTTCCGGCAACCGCTTCAGTTCAGCAGATTTCCCCTGTCGGCCTGCATTCCCCACGATTCGGAATTTTGGGTTTCTCGCGAGCGCTGTCACTTTGAAATGGCGGACCCGAGATAGAGATCTCCTCCCGGTTTGTCAATTCTTGACCCTCTCCAAGAGTCTCCGCTCGAACGGACCTGAATGCGGCCAGCGCGTCGCTCGGAGTGCCCGCCCAATCCAACCGGCACCTTTGCAAACATCGAAACACCGCCCACGCTTCCAAGCGCCGCGATTCGCCGCCGCCGGCTTTTGGGCACGCCCAGGCAAAGTGTTCCCCGAAGCGGGAGCGACCTTAAGCCTTCTCATCCTTGCCGTTGGATCGCTCGGGGTGGCCCGACGCAAATTCGCCGCGCGATGATCGGGGCGAGGTCTGATCTCCGCGTGAATTCTCCGTAGAGAGGTAGATTCCCGTATTCGTTTCGGCGGCGAATTGCAGCGTGCCGTCGTTGGAAATGGCCATCCGCGAAATGCGAGTGGTCGAATGTCCCCCTGATCCGCCGGGACGGCAACCGATGCCTATCCGTTGGTTTGAGGAGTGGAATTCGCCTTCTCTGGGGCAGACCGGCGGGAAGCGTGCCTCATCGCAGCCGGGCCGCTTTTTCTGTCCGCGCAGGCGATCGGCATTGCCCATTGTTTTCTTGGGGCCGCCGGACGAATCGATACGAAAGGGGATTAACATCGCCGAAAGCGCGTTAAGCGATTGCTTTCGGATCCGGAAAGTGGAAAAAATTGGCATTATGGCTTCTCCTGTTTCTGCTTCCAAAAAGAAATCCCGCGACGGCAATTCGGAGAAATCAGCCGCTGACGGCCCTGATCCGAGCAAACCTCTTAGCAAGAACGAGCATCTGATCAACTGGGTCGACAAAATGGCCGACCTCACCAAACCGGCGGCGATTCATTGGGTAACCGGCTCGGACAGTGAAAACGAAGCGTTGTGCAGTCAGTTGGTAGCGGGCGGCACGTTCATCAAGCTCAATCAGGAGCTTTGGCCCGGTTGCTACTACGCGAAGTCCGACCCAGGCGACGTCGCGCGCGTCGAAGACAGGACCTTCATCTGTTCTCTCTCGAAGGACAATGCCGGCCCGACAAACAACTGGCTCGATCCCTTCGAGATGCGCCGCAAGCTGAAAGGTCTTTTCGACGGCTGCATGCGGGGGCGCACCATGTATGTCCTGCCCTTCTCCATGGGGCCGATCGGGTCCCCGATGTCGCAGATCGGCGTGCAGCTTACCGACTCGGCCTACGCGGTTGTCAATATGCGCATCATGGCGCGAGTCGGGCTGCCAGTTATCGGGGAAATCGACAAGAACTCCAAGCGCGTCGTGCCCTGCATGCATTCGGTTGGCGCACCGCTTGAGCCGGGGCAGAAGGATGTCCCATGGCCCTGCAATCCCGACAAATATATCGTTCATTTCCCGGAGACCCGGGAGATTTGGAGCTACGGTTCCGGATACGGCGGCAATGCTTTGCTGGGCAAGAAATGCTTTGCGTTGCGGATCGCGTCGAACATCGCCCGCGACGAGGGATGGATGGCCGAGCACATGCTCATTCTCGGCGTCGAAAGCCCGCAGGGCGAGAAGACCTACGTGGCCGCGGCATTTCCGAGCGCCTGCGGCAAGACCAATTTTGCCATGCTCATCCCCCCGCCTCACTTCAAGGAGAACGGGTGGAAGGTTTGGACGGTCGGCGACGACATCTCATGGCTTAAACCCGACGAGAACGGGCATCTGCGCGCAATAAATCCCGAAACCGGTTTCTTTGGCGTTGCGCCAGGCACCTCTGCCAAGACCAACCCCAACGCGATGGTCGCCCTCTCGAAAAACACCATCTTCACCAACGTGGCTTTAACCCCAGAAGGAGGCGTCTGGTGGGAAGGCATGACCGACACGCCCCCCGAAGAATGCCTCGACTGGCAAGGCAAGAAATGGACGCCCACGATCGCCAAGGAAACGGGCGCGAAAGCCGCGCACCCAAACGCCCGCTTCACGGCTCCCGCCTCTCAGTGTCCCACCATCGATCCTTCCTGGGAAGATCCGGCTGGCGTCCCGATCAACGCGATCATCTTCGGCGGTCGCCGCGCGTCGACCCTGTCGCTAGTCTGCCAATCTTTCAACTGGAGCGGCGGCGTTTATATGGGCGCGACGATGGGGTCGGAGATGACGGCCGCGGCTGCCGGCACTTTGGGCAAGGTCCGGCGGGATCCGATGGCCATGCTTCCTTTCTGCGGCTATCACATGGGCGACTACTTTCGACACTGGATCAAGATGCAGCGGATGCTTGAAGAAACGCCCCGGGTCTTTCTGGTCAATTGGTTCCGCAAGGATGCCGAGGGAAAATTCCTCTGGCCCGGCTACGGCGAAAACATGAGGGTCCTCAAGTGGATCGTCGATCGTGTGCGGGGCCGTGCTCTGGCGAAAGAAACGCCTCTTGGCTGGCAACCGCACTACGACGACATGGATTGGGAAGGGATTGACTTTCCGAAAGCCGCATTTGAGGAAATCCAGCAGGTCGACGAGACAGCCTGGCGCACCGAAGTCATCGGTCATGAAGAGCTCTTCATCCAGCTTCATGATCACCTGCCGAAAGAACTCATCTACGAGCGGGAACTGTTGATTTGCCGTTTGTAGTTCCGGATTCCCCCGGGAATAAGAGGGAGGTGGCCGGGCTCGAGCGGGCGGCGGACGTGCCTGAATGGCGGCCCGGTCGCTCGCCGCGGCCCGCAGGCTTCCGGGACAGCCGGCGCTTGCGCGAGGTCCGTTGCCGCTTATTTCTCCACGCTCTCGTAGGTCCGCTTCCGCTCCAGTGCGTCCTGTACTGCAAATTTCGAAGCTTGCACCTTGATAAAGCTAAGTATGACCGGGGCGAGAATAATTCCGGTGATTCCAAGCAACCGCTCGCCGAAAAGGAGCGCCAGCAGCATCAACCACATGGGATGCCGGATACGCCCCCCGATAATTTTGCTATTCAGGAAATATTCCAGTTTGTGAATGGCGACTAAGAATAAGAGCGCCCCCCCCGCAAACTGGGGCGATATCGTGAAAGCTATGCCAACGATGATCGTGTTGCTAATGATGTTGCCGATCACCGGCAGGAGTCCGCACAGGAAGGTGAGAACGATGACCACCGTCGCGTAGGGCAGAGCGGTCGCATAGACAAACGCAGAAGTCAGGACCGTGTTGATTCCCGAAATAATCACCTGGGCGCTCATCACTCTCTCAAAGTTCTCGTGGAAGGAGCAGAACAGCTCCGCGATGCGCGCGCAGTACAAGGAATAAAGATTCAAAGGACGCGGCGTCTGGTCAAAGTCCAGATTGGGGTTAACAAAAATGCTCACCGCGACCACGACGCCCACGATGACAAAGACAAATTCCTTGGTGGCAATCCTCGCATAACCGCCAAGATAGACAACTGTCTTGTCAACACTCTCGAGAGCGAGTGATTTCAGGCTCTCGATATCCGTGAACGGCAACTGGATTCCTCTCTCGGTCGCATAGCGAACGATGACCGGGATCGCTTTCGAAGCGATCTCCGGCAAGGCGATGATCGCCTGGTTGACGAAAAACGCGAACCCGTAGAAGAGCGTGGCCAGAAGAATGACGAACAGAACCACAGCGGTCCACTTGTACCTTCCGAAGGAAAGGGCGCGCAGGGCCAGGTAGGCGAACAGGACGGTGACGAAAACAGTCGTCAACTGCAGCACGCCGACCGCCACAAAGATCAACAAAAAGAAAATGTAGGAGACGGCGAGGGGCTTATCCTGAAAGGCAGACATCTCCATGAAAGCTTTAGAAGGAGAGCGCTGAAGCCACAACAAAAGATTGCAATCGGAGGGTCCGAACCGTTTGGCCGGCGGCGTCACGCGGTCGCCGGGCAAATTTCAGCTTCAAGGCCTTGCGTTGGGCGACGCTGGCATCTTAAGGGTTTCTTCCAGAACCGCGAACGGGGGCCCTTTCAACCGGACTTCGCAAGCCTTTGGTGAACGGCAAATCCGGCAATGGCTAGGGGAGGAAATAACAGCCACGGCCAGTAGGCCATGGTGGGCGCCAGGGGCGGACGAAGGTCTAAGTCACAGGAAAGCACGGCTTCCTGACCGCCCCTAATCATCCTCACGACAAGTTTCGAGGGGCCCGACGATTTCATCGGCACGATCGCGGCGTAGAGCAACCTGTTGCCAGAATGACCGCGAACCGCGGGAATTCTTAGTGCATTTGAATCCATGGCACAGCACGGCGGAACCCACTCGGCCGAGGCGTCGGAGGCTGCCGACCACTCCAGCTCGACGGTGGCGTCGAGCACCGGTTTGTCGCCGTCTTGCACGAGCACGCTGACGTCCACCGGTCCCGCACGCAATGGCGAGGGGGAGGCAAAAACCGTCACGTTAAGCCCATTCAAAGTTTCCCGCTTAAGGATGGTTCCGCCGTCGCCAAAGGAGTGTGACGCCGCCGTAAGGAGGATGGTTACGCAGAGGAATAAGCAATTTTTCACGTCCGGGACCTTGTCTTCGGGCCATTGAGCGGCATTTTCATCATATCAAATCGACCTGCCGCAAGCGGCGGGTCAGTGCATCATCATTCCGCGCATCTCCATCGGTTGAAGGATAATCCAGACACCGGCCAAGTAAAGCGCCGTCCCCAGCAGTCCCCATGGAAGAAAACTTGCCAACCTTAGCCTGGAGGCCGTCTGCCCTGAGATCCGCCACGCCGTGTAGAGCGTGAGCAGGAAACCCAGATCAAGGAAAAGGAGCTCGAGACCGGGAAGATCATAAAACGCCAGCGAGCCGACGTGCCAACCCGGCTCTCCGCTGCGAAGACCGATTTCGTTCGCGATCCGCTGCACGACGGGAATCGGCGTCAATGCCGCGGTGAGCAAATGAAATGAAAAATGAGCCAGCCACATCCCGAATCCGAGGGGAGCAAGCGACATTGAAAAGCGGCAGAAATTCTCGCGCAGCGAGCATTGGGCGAGGCGGCTGCTGCACGCCGCCGCCGCGAGGGCGAAAACCGCGGGAACAATGACCAGACAGAGCAGGCTTAGAACCGTGACGATCGCGAAATCGGACGAGAGATTCCAAAACTGCTCGACCCGCGTGATCCCGCTTAGAACCGGGGCAACCATTCCCGCAGCGTTGGCAAAAGCTCCAAATGTCAGCACCAGCACCAGGGCAGCCAGGTCGGGTCGGCTGGAGTATTTCCGCACGGAAGATCGCGGCGGATCATCAACCAGATCTTTTCCGGGCCGGACCGCGAGAATGCCAACATTGTCGTGCGGGCAAGCTTTGATGCAATCCAGACAAAACGTGCAATCCATATTGCCCGACTTTCGCGGTTGGAAGAGCTCGAGTTCGCACCCCCGCTGCGAGGCGTTTCCCTTGATGCAATCGAACGTCCTGCAGGAGGCGCAAATGTCCGGGCGTCGTACTTTGATCTCGAACGGCGAAGCGAGGGATTGGACAAAGTGGAATTGCCCGATGGGACACACAAACTTGCAAAAGCTGGCTCCTCGAAAAAACCCGTCGACGGCCAGTGCGGCGATAAAATAACCAAGGACGATGAGGGCGGTGATACCCGGCTTGTCCCAGAGATCAAAAGCCTCGTAAGCCCAGAGGTAGAGAACGATCAAGCTGACCGCGAGCCACTTTGAACTCAACGCCCGGGGCCATCGCATTCCTCCGGGCAGGAGCTTCCTGCCAAGGTCCCGGACAAAGACGAACGGGCACGCCATGCAGAACAAGTTGCCGACAACCAGCAATCCGATCACGGTCAAGGCGCGCCAATGCGTCCAAGGAAGCACACCCGCAAGGTTCATCGGGCTGATCTTTGGGCCAAGCAAACCGTCCAAAACAATTGCCGCGGCGAGGATCAGGGTCATGATCTGGAGCGTCCTCCGGAAATAGCGCGAGCCGACGATTCCGCCGAGCACGGGCACTCGCAAGAGATCGAACGGCAGGGCTGCGGCCGGGGGGGCCCTTTTTTTCTCCTTCTGCCTGGAGGCAACGCTCTGGCGCGAGGAAGGCCTCGCCAACCCCTTCGGTGAAAGAAACTGCACGGCAATGAGCGCCGCAGGAACCAGGAACGCCACTGAGCCGGGCACCCACATGATCGCCCCAGCGGTCGCCTGATCGGCCATGGGACTCAACCCAAAGCGCGGGGCGCTCGCATAGGTCGGATAAGCGACGCGGTCATAAAATGAAAGAAACGCCGCCAGGATCGTATTTTGGAGATCCGCCAGGAGAAGATATGGAATCATCGCCCAGCGCGGCCAGTAGCCGCGGCTTGGCCATGGCTGAACCACGTGCCACCAGAACAGCAAGGCGGTCGTGAGAAAGAAAAAGTGCTCGACCTTGTGCCACCCCGACGAACGAAGCGCCAATTCGTAAAAGTCCGGAATATGCCAAAGGATATTGCTGAGAATAAAGAGAAGCCAGCAGACCGCGGGGTGCATTAACCTGTCCACCAATCTCTTCAGGAGCCGCCAATGAAGAAACGGCCTCAAGGCCTCGCTGACCATGCGCCGCGGCAGGCCGCAAAGCAGTGGAAGCTGGGGTGAGCCGATCAGGATGAGCGGCGGGGCCACCATGGTAAGCAACAGGTGCTGGACCATGTGGGCGGTAAGCAGAAAGGAGGCAAAGGCGTCCAGGGGCGAAGCCAGGGACAAATAGATCGCCGCAAGCCCGGCAAGAAACGAGAAGAGCTGCGAAGCCCCAAATCGCGCCGGAACTTGACGGTGAAGCTTGATCCACCCGCGCAAGTAGACGAGCGCAGTCACCGCCAGCCCAAAGGCGGGCCAAGGCAAAAAGGCCCAGGAAGCCAGGGCGGCTGTTTGTGCGCTCACGGAAATCTACATTACCGCAGGAACGCAAACGTGCAGGGAAATCGATTCGCGAAAAACGGGCCGCAGCTTAGCCTTCGCTGTGCCCTTCGTGCGCGGAAGAGGCCGCCTCCTGCTTGGGAGGAACAGCCGGAAATGTGGAATCGCGCGCCGGAGGCTCGCCTTTCGGGCGCAACGACACCATGAAACTGACGACGGCCTCGACCTCGTACGGCGAAAGATTCTTCCCATACGCCGGCATGTTGCCGCCGCCTTGAACGACTTGCCGAACGAGTTGGTCCTTGGTCATGCGCGTGCCGACCTCGGCGAGATCCGGGCCGCGATGGCCTCCGATTCCATCGACCGCATGACAGTTGCGACATTGCATGTTTTGCATGACAACAAGACCCTGCAGTTCGAGGGGAGCACGACCCTTGATGAATGAGGCGTCAATGGGAGCACCGCTCCATGCGTTCATTTGCGGCGACCATGGCGAGGTATATCCAAGGTAGGTAAGGATGCCCATAACCAGGTAAGTGAGCACCACGGTGAGCATCGCGACCGGACGGCGGCGCCAGCTCTTCTCACCGGTGTTATTGAAGAATGGCAAGGCGAACAGAATAAGGATGACGACCGGAGGCACAACGAGGAGCCCGAAGGTCTCCATATATTCCGGCATGAGCGCCGCGACCGCAAAAATCCACATGAAGAAGAAGTCGGGGCGCGGGAGCGTGTTTATGTCGGACGGATACGGCGGCCCGGTCGGGCCTTTCGGGCCGAACACGGCGGAACAAAACAAAATTCCTCCGATGACGATTGCCGCCGCGGCGACGTCTTTCCAAATGCCGTGCGGCGCAAAAGGAATGCCCTCCTTTTTTATGATCATCTCGTATTCCTTGTCGTACGTTTCGCGCCGCACGAGATGACCGGGTTTGGGATACTCATTGATGCCTTTGGTAAGCACCATCCGCAAATGAACGGCGAGGAGCGCAAGAATTGTGCCGGGGATGATGAAGACGTGCAAAGAAAAGAAGCGGGAGAGAGTCTCAGAAGCCATAATGGGGCCGCCAAGCATCAGGCCCACGAGGCCTTCACCGATAAGGGGAACCCGGCCCAGGATGGCTGCACCGATGCCAAGTCCCCAGTAAGCATCCTCATCCCAGCGCAGTACCTGGCCAGTAAACGCCATGCCCAAAGTGCATAGCATCAGCACGCAGCCGGAAACCCAAGTGATCTCACGGGGATACTTATAGGCCCCAAAGAGATAGACCTGGGTCATATGCAAGAGCATGATGCCGACCATGAAATTGGATCCCCAATAGTGCATGGCGCGCATGAACCAACCGAGATCCTGTTCATAGGTCAGATACAGCAGGCTTCCGTAGGCTTCCGAGGCAGAGGGAACGTAGGCGAACGCGAGGAGGCTGCCCGTGATGATCTGAAGAATAAAGCAGAGCAGGGTGGCGCTGCCGAAAACATAGAACCAGCTTGCGCTGCTTTGTGGGATCGGATGCCCTGCCGTGTGCTCCCAAAGGTGAGAAATGTGAAGCCGGTTGTCGAACCAGAGAAAGAGACCTTGGGCGGCCTCAAAGGCGGAAGTCGTCAGCGGCTTCTTTGGAGTCACGCTCATACGTTCGGAGTCGCCAGGGTAGGCATGATGCCGGCAGCGATGAAGAGCTCGTTTCGTTCCACTTTGTGCTGATAGGTGTAAAGGGCCCGCGGCGGTGGTCCGGCCGCGTGCTCGCCATCCTCATAAAAAACACCGCCATGGCACGGGCACATGAAAAGCTTGGACTCTTCGAACCAGCGTACCGGACAGCCAAGATGGGTACAATGGATCGAAAACACTTGAAACTCTTCGCCTTTGATACGGCGAACCCAGCACGGGATGACCGCGGTTTCGCCATCCCACGGACGGTGGTAGGGATTCTCGTAGGTCGCGAGGCGCGTTGCTCCTTCCGGAAATTTGTCCAAAGCGCCGAGCGAGGTCCACTTCAGTGGCAACCTCTGGACGAAGCTCGACATCACGTATCCGATCAGCGGTAGGGAAACCATCGCCCCAGCCAAAACGTTGAGCCCGATGCTGAATTTCAGGAGAAAGTCGCGCCTGCCGAGCTTGCCATTTCCGCCTCCGTTTGCCGGAGACTTGTTTTCCTTGGGTTCGTGCGTGCTCATGCGAAAGATTTCCTTCTAGCGCTGGGTTAAGGGAAGAGGTTGCCCGAATTCATTCCTCCGCTGGGAGGCCAGCCAAGCCACAACGCCGGAAATGTCCTCTTCCGACATCGGGGTTCCCGCGACGCGACTCTGGAAATCGGGGCAACCAAGGTCATTGCGCCCGGCAATAACAATGGTGCGCAAATATTGATCGGAAACCAGACCCAGGTAGGTAGGATTGACGACGGAACCGGCCTTGCCGCCCTTTCCATCTGCCCCATGGCAGCTTGCGCAAAAGGTCGCAAAGGCGGTTTTGCCTTTTCCCACGTCTCCAAGCGGGCCGCTGTAGGCCGGGAGGTTTCCCGAGGGGGCGTTCTTCGCCCACGCGCTGATTCCCTTCGCAAGTGCATCGATCTGCTTTTCCGTGAGAGATCCTCCCCGCTCCTCGGAAAAGGCGATCATTGCGGTGCCCGGAACCCCCTCGGCAATAATCTTTCGAAGAGTCTCCGGAGGAACGACCGCAAGATACGTCGGATTGTCCAAAGCGATGACTCCGGAAATTTCTCCCTGAGCCCCATGACAGCCCCCGCAGTTTTCTGCGTAAAGTTTCTTGAAGTCAACGACGTCGTGAGGCGCCTGCCATTGCTGGGCGCGCGTGGGCTTTCCTGGCATCCAATCGCACCCGGGAAGCAAGGCGGCAAGAGCCACGGTCAACGCATAGCGAAGAGACGCAATCCTTGCGCCGTGGCAAAGTTCCGCCAGCAGCCTCACGCCTTATCCTCCGTCTCGTGTTGCGCTTCGACACCCAACCTCTCCGCAATTGACCAGCTCTGTTGTGTCTCGACTTTGGCAGACTTGAAAACAACGAAACCGCATACCAATCCGAAGGCGACCTGGCAGAAAATGAACCATGGCCAGTCGATAGCTGTCGCAAGTTTGGGGTTGATCACGTTTAATGAGGCGAAAATCAGCGCGGTCCAAATCAATGGGGTCACGATGCCTCCCCACAGCCATTCGAAACGCGCGGGCAGCATAGGGAGGAGCACCGCATAAAGGAGCCCGACAAGAACCGAGATGGAGATGTGAGCGATCGAGGCGACAATTAAACCGGAAAGACTGAACTGCCGGAGAGCCTCCAGGCTCGCCTGGGCCAATTCGGGCACACCCGCCGCGGCGAGGAGATTGATGGGATACCAGATGCTGCCATACTTGAATATCCCGTAAAGACACGCCAACACCGCCATGGCGATCGCGCCGACGATGCCCCCAAAGGCTCCCGCGGTATAAGGATGCACCTCGACCGGAATTCGAGCGCGATGCGTCGGTCCGCCCACCTCAAGAATTTGAACCACGCGGCCGACCGTGCGAACCGGCGCGGGATGTTCCGATGGAGGACGCAGCGGCACCGGTTCGTGCTTCGGATGAGGAAAAAGGTCATAGCACCACCCCACGGCCCCCACCAGACCAACCAGCACGCCGACGATGGCGAAAATGAAGTGGGTGACGAACCCGGCGAAAAGAAGGGTCAAGCCAAAGGCTGTGACAATCGGCCAGGCGGTCGGCGTAGGGAGTTCGACGCTGTCGTGTTTCTTCGGGTGATCGTGCTTCATGGTCAATAGCGCGCGCTAATGAAGTAAACAAGGGTCAACACGACGACCCAGATGCCGTCGACGAAGTGCCAGTACCAGGAAATCATTTCAACGTGCTCGGAATGGTCCTTGGGAATCTTTCCCAGCAGCGTGAGGACAAAGACGATGCCAAGCAATATAAGCCCGACGATGACGTGGCTCAGATGCAGACCGACCAAAGAATAGAAGGTCGTGCCAAAGACATTGGCGCTGATCGTGAGACCCTCATGGTAGATGAGATGCATCCATTCCGTTGCGGAATAGTAAACAAAATATGCCCCGAGAAACATCGTGATGCCCCACCAGATGAGAAACCCGTTGCGATTAAGCCTATGCAGCATCCTTTCGGCATAAACGACCGTGAAGCTCGAGGAGAAAAGGGCGATGCTCGCCAGCCAGGGAGTCTCGGAAGGAAAAGGAATGACCTCCCGCGGAAAGGGCGGATTAAGGCTCTTGCCCATGTAATAAACGTAGGCAACCACGAAGATGGAAAAGAGCGCCGTTTCGGTAATGATCAGGCAAATTACTCCCACTTTGCGCTGCGAGGGCAATAGCCACGGCCCGGCGCGCTCGGTGGGATCATTAACGAAACGGGCGGGGGAGCCCACGTGAAGTCTTTCGAGTCGTTCGGCGCTCATTCGAATTTCCAGTCGGGGTCTTCCGGGTGCTTCAAATCCCACAACGGCCGACGGCTGCGGACTTCGGGAATCTTGTCAAAATTGTACTCCGGCGGTGGCGAGGTTGTCGCCCACTCCAGCGTCCACGCATCCCAGGGGTCGTCTCCCGCCTCCTTGCCCTTGATGTAGGAATAAATAACATTGACGACGAAGAAAATGACTGCGGCACCCTGCAGGAAGACACCGACAGTCGACATCTGGTTCCAAAATTCCCACCCGCGGCCTGCTTCGTAGGTAAAGATTCGCCTCGGCATTCCGAGGAAGCCGGCAAAGTGCTGCGGATCGAAAGTCAAGTGGAAGCCGGCGAAGAAGAGCCAAAAATGCCACTTGCCTAGTTTTTCGTCGAGCATCTTGCCGAACGCCTTGGGGTACCAGTAATAGAAGCCCGAGAAAATACAGAAGACGATTCCACCGACGATCACGTAGTGAAAATGGGCCACAACGAAGTAGGAATCGCTAAGCTGCCAGTCGAACGGCGTCACCGCCAGCATGACGCCGGTAAGGCCTGCAAGCAGAAACTGAAAGAGAAAGCCAATGCAGAAAAGCATCGGCACGTGGAGGCGGATTTTCCCCCCGTACATCGTCCCCAGCCAATTGAAGATCTTGATGCCCGTCGGCACCGCGATGATCATCGTGGAAATGGCGAAGAACGTGTTGCCCACCGAGGTCATACCCACCGTAAACATGTGGTGGGCCCAAACGCCCAGACTGATAAAGGCAATCGAAACGGTCGCGGCAACCATGACCGGGTAGCCAAAAATCGGCTTGCGCGAAAATACCGGGATGACTTCAGAGGCGATCGCGAAGGCAGGGAGCACAAGAATGTAAACCTCCGGATGACCGAAGATCCAGAAGAAGTGCTGCCAAAGCACCGCGGAACCACCAGCCTGGGTGTCGAAAAATTTCGCGCCAAGATAGCGATCCAGAATGAGCATGATTTGGCAAGCGGAAAACGGTGGCATGGCGATGATCACGAGGAACGAAGTCACGACAAGCATCCAGACGAAGAGAGGCATCTTGCCCAGTGTCATCCCCTTGCATCGCAGACAAGCCACCGTCACAAGGATATTGATTGCGGTGGCGATACTTCCAATTCCGTTCAGAAGGAGCGAGAGCGTCCAATAGTCCGTGCTGTGTCCCCTGGAAAAGGCCTTTGCCGTCAAAGGGGAGTAGGCGAACCAGCCCACGGCCGGAGCAGACCCCGCGTTGTAAAGTCCCGGCGCGGTGAAGTAACTCGCGAAAAGAAAGAGCCCGCTGAAGAGGAAGACCCAGAACCCAAACGCATTGAGTCTTGGAAAGGCCATATCGCGCGTTCCGATCATCAGCGGAACAAGATAGTTCGCGAAACCGAAGACCCACGGCATCGCCACGAGAAAAATCATGGCGGTGCCGTGCATCGTAAAGAAACGGTTGAAAACGTCCGGCTCGAGAAATTTGCTATTCGGAACAAAGAGCTGAACGCGCATCAGGGTGGCCATGATGCCCGCAACGACAAAGAACAGCAGCCCGGATGTAATATACATCAGCCCAAGCTTCTTGTGGTCGACCGTGTAAACGAGTTCCTGCACGATCGCCGTTAGCGAGCCATGCTCCTCTCCCACACGTTCCGGCGGGGGCAGCGTGAACTCCTCCTCTTCTAATGTGGTCGTTCCATTAGCCATAGCATTTACCGTTAAGAAGCCCAACTGAGCGCTAAACCGAGGACATTTTCGCGATTCGGGGCATTCATAACGATCCCTTTCTATTTCAACGTTTCGAGGTAGGCGACGACAGCGTTGATCTCTTTTTCGTTCAGTTGCATGTCGGGCATATAGGAGCCGGGTTTCAATATCTGCGGATCGTGCACCCACGACTTGAGGTTCTCTCTGGTGAGAGAAGCGACCCCTGCGCCAATGGTCTGGCGCATCATGAGCTTGCTCAAATCAGGACCGAAAACGCCTACAGCGACGCTATCGCTGACCTTGTGACAATTTACGCAGGAGTTTGCAAAAAAGATTCGATGCCCCTCGATTTCCTCCGGCGTTTGAAGCGGTGCGGTGGGCGCCTTTTGCTGCGCTACCCATTTTTCGAATCCCTCGCGAGTTTGGACAATTACGCGCAGCAGCATGTTCGCGTGCTGGGTGCCACAATATTCCGCGCAATTTCCAAAATACACACCGGTCTCGAAAGGATCGATCCATGATTCGTTATCCTTGTTCGGGATGACATCCGTCTTGCCCGCCAGTTGCGGTACCCAAAAGCTGTGAATGACGTCGGCAGACTGAAGGGTCAGATGGGTGGGCGTGGCTTTGGAAACATCACGCTCACTAATCGGAATGTGAATTTCGTTTGCGGTAATGATCCCGAGGTCCGGGTAGTGCACTTCCCACCACCATTGGTGACCCACCACGCGCACCTTCAGAGCATTTTCGGGAAGAGTGGGATTCTGGATCTCTCCAATGGTCCGACTGGTCACCAGGACGAGCACCACCGTGATCAGGATCGGAATCACGGTCCAGGCCAGCTCGATGTTGGTGCTTCCGTAAATTTGCGGGGGCTCGTTGCCGTCGTCGTTCTCCGGCCGCCGATACTTGACGATGATGTAAATCAGCATCCCGGTAACAATTATGAAGATGATCGCGCTGATCAGCAACACGAGCACGGCCGTCACGTGGATCATCTCCGCGGGCCGCGAGAGCGGTTGGAACATATCGGCGATCCGCCGCATCGGATATTCGCTGCCGGCTCCTTGACCGAAGGCCGGCGCGGCAAGGCAGATCAAAAACCCTAAGACACGCAGATACGCGGCTGAAATTTGTCCGGGGACGCTCACCACCCTTCTGGTTACCCAATCTTGGGGCCCGAAGAAAATCTTTTTTTTCGCCAATAGATCGAGAATTCCGGACGATTTTTTCAGAGCGAAATTTGTTTGACTGCGCGAGCCAAAAACTGCTTTGCAGATGAGCGAGTTGTGCTTTCTTAGCAGGACTCGAGAAGAGAATGACTCCCGCCGACGATCAGAAACCTTCGCTTCTCACCAGGCGAGGAGTCTTGCGTTTGCTGGCGTTGACCGGCGCCAGTCTCGCTGCCGGCAGCGAGACTTCCCAGGCGTTCGTCGATTTTTTCTCGAGCTACCAACCCGCGTCCGGCGGGATCTTGAAGAGACTCGACATCCCGGCCGAGTGGATTCCCCAGCTCGGTTCCCAATTGCCGAGCTACGCAGACTACCTGCAGCGTTTCAGGTTCCGCCAAATGTCGGTCCGCCAGGTCATCGCTCCTCACGCCAACTCCCACGGGAGCGTCCACAACAGCCTTCCTCCGCGCTTCATGTGGAGAAACATCCGCTCCACCTTGCAGGTGGTCGATTCGTTGGCCGACCGTCTGGACCTGCCGGTCCACGAAGTCGTTTCCGTCTATCGCACCCCTGCTTACAATGCTCGCTGCCCGGGCGCCAAGAGCAACTCCTACCACCTTTGCAACAACGCGATGGATGTCGTTTTCAAATGCCCGCCAGGCAAAGTCGCCGCCATGGCTCGCGCGATGCGGTCGGCGGGTTTGTTCAAAGGCGGCGTGGGCCGCTACGGAAGCTTTACCCACGTCGACACCCGCGGAAGCAACGCGGACTGGTAGTCGCGCGCCGACCGCCTGAGGCGGCCCTCGGGCCGGCAAATGTCCCAAGGGGCGGTTTTGCCCTTGCGGGAAACGCAAAATACTGATATAGTTTCCATCGTGAGAAACACGCCAACCTCTCCGATGCGCGACCGGATCGTGCGCGTGGCCGGGAAAATCTTTCTGCGGTCGGGATTCAACCGGGTCTCCATGGACGATGTGGCGCGCGAGCTGGGGATGAGCAAGAAGACGGTCTACTTGCACTTCGAAAGCAAGGAAGAGCTGTTGCGGGCGGTGCTCCTGCGCCGGGTATCGGAGGCTGACGCGGGTCTGGAGCGTCTGGTGAAGGAGAAGGGGACCTTTCCGGCAAAGCTTCGGCAGGTTGTTCGTTTCCTGCAGGAGATGGTCTCCGACGTGAGCCCCGTTTTTCTGGAAGATATTCGCCGTTACGCGCCGGACTGCTTCCATCTGGTGGAGGAGTTCCGCGGCCGGGCGATTCCGCATTATTTTGGGCGGCTGTTCGAAGAGGGGATTCTTGCCGGGCACCTTCGGCCACAGCTGAACAGAGATCTGTTGGTCCGGGTGTTGGTTCTTTCGGTTCAAGGAATCATCCGTCCCGAGGCGATCGCCGAGCTGCGCCTGCATCCGCGGCAAGCTCTGGAGCAAATCCTGGAGATTCTCTTTTTGGGGATCCTGACGCCCGGCGGCCGCAAGGTTCATCGTCATCTTTTGAGGTCATGAAACGCTTTTTGCCTTTGCTGGTTGTCCTGGTTATTGCCGCCGCGGCGGCTTGGTTTTGGTTGAACAGACGGGGCGGCGAGAGCACCGGCTTTTTCTCCGGCTACGCGGAGGGAGAGCTTGTGTACGTTGCGAGCCCGATCGCCGGCCAGCTTGAAACGTTGACGGTCAATCGTGGCGACCAGATTGAAAAGGCCGCTTTGCTCTTCGAGTTGGAGCGCAAAGCGGAACGCGCGGCGCGCGCGGAAGCCGAGGAAACCTCCCGGGAAAGCGACGCCCGTCTCGACAAGGCCAACCTGGACTACACCCGGGCAAAGAGTCTTCGCGAAAAGCGCGTGATCTCGCCCGAGGATTACGACACGGCGCAGCAGAATCAGCTGGCGGCTGAGCATGCCAGCGCAGCCCGCAAGAACGCTCTCGAGCAAGCGGACTGGCGATTCAGTCAAAAGGTGCAATCCGCGCCAGTCAGCGGGCTCGTCTACGACACCTATTTTCGCCCGGGCGAATGGGTGCCGGCCGGCACGCCGGTCTTGTCAATTCTCCCCCCGGAATACATGAAGGTGCGCTTCTTCGTTCCCGAGGGCGCGCTGGGGAAATTTCAGATCGGAACTCCCTTGGAGATCATCTCGGATGGTCTCCGCGCTCCGCTGGCAGGCAAGGTGAGCTTTGTTTCCCCCCAGGCGGAATACACGTTGCCGATTATCTACAGCCGGGAGAACCGCGGCAAACTGGTGTTTCTCGTCGAGGCCTCGCTGACGCCAGACGAGGCCCGGCAGCTGCATGCCGGCGCGCCGATAGAGGTCCATCTCAAAAGCGCCAGCGACACCAGTCGCGTCGCGGAGCAAGCGAAATGAGCTCCTCAGCGACCCTCGGGGAATTTCCAGGCGATCTGGCCATCGATGTTCAGGACATCACAAAAAGCTTCGAAGGTCGGGTGGTGGTGGATGGGCTCGCCATGCAGGTCCGGCGGGGTGAAATCTACGGCTTTCTCGGACCCAACGGCAGCGGCAAGACCACCTTCTTGCGCATTCTTTGCGGCCTTCTCAAACCGGACTCCGGAAGCGGCACCTGCCTCGGCCTCGACGTGATCACCCGAAGCGGCGCAATCAAACGGCGGGTTGGCTACATGACCCAGCGATTCAGCCTCTACGAAGACCTTTCGATCGCGGAAAATCTGCGGTTTGTCGCCGACATCTATGAGATGCCCGGTGCGAACGAAGCGGTGAAAAAAGTGCTGGAAAGCATGGGCCTGGAGCGCCGGGGAAATCAACTCGCCGGACAGCTTTCCGGCGGATGGAAACAGCGGCTCGCCCTTGCCGCCTGCCTCATCCACAAGCCGGAACTTCTCCTCTTGGACGAGCCCACCGCGGGAGTCGATCCCAAGGCCAGGCGCGACTTCTGGGAGGAGATTCACCGCCTCGCCGAAGAGGGGCTCACCGTGCTGGTGACGACCCATTACATGGATGAGGCCGAGCGCTGCCATCGCCTGGCCTACATCGCCTACGGAAAACTGCTGGCCAAAGGGACCATCGAAGACGTGCTGGCTTCCGCCCGTTTGACAACCTGGGAAGTCTCCGGCCCTCAGATCGGCTCGCTCTCGGCCAAACTCCGCGCGCTCCCGGGCCTCGAGCAGGTCACCGCCTTTGGAAACAAGCTTCATGTCAGCGGACGCGATCCCAAGGCCGTCGAGCAGACGATCGCGCCGTTTCGCCAACAGCCCTATGCCTGGGAAAAGATCGAGCCCGGGCTCGAGGACGCTTTCATCGGCCTGATGCAGGCCGCACGCGACAATTTCGAATGAAAGGCCGACTCATGCGGCTGTTCTCCATCCGGCTTCCCGGTCTCGAGCCATGATGTCCTTTCCATTCAACCTCGTTCGTTTCGCCGCGATCATCCGGAAGGAATTCATCCAGATGAGGCGTGATCGGCTCACCTTTGCAATGATGTTTGGCATCCCGATCGTTCAGCTGATTCTTTTCGGTTTCGCCATCAACTCGGATCCGAAGGACCTGCCGGTCGCCGTTCTGGCCTCGGACAACAGCCCGTTTGCGCGAAGATTTGTTCATGCGATGGAGAACAGCGGCTATTTCAAGATCGTTGACCATGTCGAGACGGAACAGGCCGCTCAAGACTTGCTGGCCCGGGGGGACGTTCAGTTCGTTCTCAATTTGCCCTCGGACTTTTCGCGCCGGCTCGTCCGCGGAGAGAGACCGGCGATGCTGGTTCAGGCCGACGCGACGGATCCGACGGCTGTAAGTTCCGCAGTTCAGGTCCTCAACGAGATCTCCAGGTCGGCATTTAATCGCGATTTGGCCGGATCCTTGCAAAACCTCTCCGCGAAAGCGGGCCCGGTGGACCTCAGGATCCATCTCGAATACAATCCCGATCGCGTGACGCAATACAACATCGTCCCGGGCCTGATGGGCGTCGTGTTGACGATGACGATGGTGATGATCACCGCCTTGGCCGTCACGCGCGAAAGGGAACGCGGGACGATGGAAAGCCTCCTGGCCACCCCGGCGCTGCCCCTCGAGGTCATGACCGGAAAGATCGTCCCGTATATCCTCGTGGGTTACGTTCAGGTAACGCTCATTCTCGCGGCGGCCAAACTGATTTTCCATGTTCCCATGGTCGGAAGCCTGTTGCTTCTCTACCTCTGCGCGCTCTGCTTCATTGCCGCGACGCTGGCGGTTGGCATCACCATCTCAACCCTCGCCACAAACCAATTGCAAGCGCTGCAGATGTCGTTCTTCTTCTTTCTCCCCTCGCTGTTACTCTCCGGGTTCATGTTTCCGTTCCGGGGCATGCCGGAATGGGCCCAAGTTCTTGGCCAGATTCTGCCGTTGACTCATTTCCTGCGGGTCTTGCGGGGCATTCTCCTGAAAGGAAATCAATTCGCCGACGTCTGGCCAGAAATCTGGCCGATCCTCCTCTTCGGCGTGGTCGCGATGTGCTTCGGAGCGGTGCGCTACCGGCGAACGCTTGACTGAAAAAACGCCGGCGACATCGTCGCGGCGCCGGCAGATCCACGATGCTTTTCTGATCTATCGCCGGTCTCGGAACTCCTGCCAGTCCGGTTCGTTCTCGAAGATCCAATCGTAGTATTCACGCTCCTTGAGATCGCGGGCCGCGTCCTCGTCAACAATGACCTTGCAATTGCGGTGCAACTGGATCGCGGAGGCGCTGATCATCGCGGTAATCGGCCCTTCCACGGCTTTGGCCAGAATGGACGCCTTGCCGGCTCCGGTCGCCAAGAGCAGCAATTCACGCGCATCCAGGATCGTGCCGACTCCCATAGTGAGCGCCCGCTTCGGCACCTTGTCGGGATCCCCTCCGAACATTTCTGCGTTCTGCTGGCGCGTCAGCGGAGTGAGGGCCTTGTCCCGGGTGCGGGACATCAGGGCGGAAAGGGGTTCGTTAAATCCGATATGGCCGGCCTCACCGATGCCCAGGAGCTGCAAGTCCAGCCCGCCGGCATCCCGGATGCGCTGCTCGTATTGGGCGGCAGCGGCGCAAAGATCCGTCGCCATACCATCGGGCACATGGGTTTTGGCGAGGTCCACATTCACCCGGCTGAAAAGGTGGCGATTCATGTAAAAGCGATAAGAGTGCTCGTCCTCTGCCGGAATACCGATGTACTCGTCGAGGTTGAAGGTACGGCAGGCCGAGAAATCCAGCCCTTCGTTCTGGTGGGCGGCGACGAGCCGGTCATAAACCCGCTCCATTGTGCGGCCGGTAGCCAGGCCGAGGACGAGATCGGGTTTGGCGCGCAAACGGGTGGCGATCAGCCGGCAGGCGAGGTCCGCGGCCTCATCGGGGCTCGGTCGAATGATAACTTCCATGGTTAGTGAGATTTCTGTGGAAACAGGCCGGTCAGATCATCCTTGCTCGAGATCACCCGTCCGGTTTTGAGCGCGTTGTGAAATCGTCCATTTTCCCAGCGCCGCAACCGATAAAGGGTCGCGAAGGCGAAGCGCGGAGCCGCTCCACCCTGGCCTCCCACCAACTCTGCTCCCCGACGGACGTTGTCCATCATCCAGCCGGGCAGACGGAGGTGGTAGGGGTTCCGGTAGACCTCGCCGACGTGCAGGGAGAGCGCGGCGACCAGGTCCGCCACGTCCGCGGTATTCGACTCGATCAGCAGATTCGGAGTATCCATCGCGCCCCAAAATTCTGTCTCAACTACCTGGCACGCCAGATCCGAAGAACCGAGCGCTTCCAATATCAGATGATGAACACCGATGTGGGTCTGGTTCCAATCGTCGTCGTGCGGAAAGAAAACGACCGCGGGCTCGTGTTCCTTCAACAGGTTGGCGATGGCCGCTACAGACGCCGACCAGCGCCCGGGATCTTTTTCCCGCGCGGCGGGATTGATCCCCTCGAGCGCTCTTTCTCCCGGCTTGACCAGACCAAAACCGATGTAGTCACAGCAGTTCTTCAGCTCCTCCCAGCGTTCGGCCTGCCGGTCACGCCGGCTGCCGAGGGTGACCGCCACGTTGATGACATTGAATTTCAGTTCGCGCAGCAATCGGAGCGGCAAACCGCCGATAATGACTTCGTCATCCGGGTGGGGCGCGAATATCAACGCTTTGGGAGCGTTCGCCGCGGGAAGGTGCTCGGGTGGCCTTGGGCTTGCGGGATGTAGCATTTCGCCCTCGTTCAACATCCGGGCGAAGTTTTCGACAAAAGTCCGGTAGGGATTGTCCATTTGAATTGGTTACTCTAGGGCGCGTGGAGCGGCCCGCGGCGTTGCGAATAACCCAAAAGCGCGCGCCGCTGACCGACTCTGAGGGTTTGCTTAGGTTAGTCAACGCATTTTTGCTTAGCCGCCGCGCAGCACAACTGCCGCGCCTTGGACGCGCTCCTGCGGCCCCAGGCGGTTGTTCTTTGAGACCTTTCCGCAGGCGAAGCATCAGAAGCCCGCTGTTCAATTCGCCAGGAACTGCTTGCCCGATGCAGCGCAAGCGGCACCAACCATCGAGTCTCGCGGTGGGATCAATGCTCGGCCCGTGAACGCGCGAAATATTGCGAGATTTGTTCGCCCAGCCGGGGGCCGATGCCGGAGACTGCCGAAATCTCCTTCATCGAGCTTCTCCGAATTCGCTCGACAGACCCGAAGGTCTGCAGGAGGGCTTTCTTGCGAGACTCGGAGACCCCCGGAATCTCATCAAGCACGCTCTCGCTGATTCGCTTTTTCAGCAGCAGGCTGTGAAAGCTATTGGCAAAGCGGTGCGCTTCATCGCGAATCCGCTGGAGCAGCATCAGCGCGCCGCTGTCCTCGGGCAATCTCAGCGGCAGTGGCCGCCCGGGCCGATAGATCTCCTCGAATTCCTTGGCCAGCCCAATGATCGGCTGGTCGAAAAGCCCGAGACGCTGAAGTTCCTTGCATGCGCTGGAAAGCTGACCTCTGCCCCCATCGACGATGATCAGGTCCGGCAGGCCCGCCGGCGTGCGGTTGATCTCCGATAGCGTGCGGAGCGATTCTGATGGTGATTCCTGGCTGAACTCCCGCGAGTAGTCGACCGACTCGCTCTCTCGCGCAAGGCTCTGTTCTTTGTTTCCCGATTCTTCGCGCAGGACGCGGGAATACCGCCTTTTGACCACTTCCGCCATGCTTGCGAAATCATCCTGAGTCGGGGTTCCCCTTATCCGGTATCTTCGGTAGTTTGCTCGATCCGGCATTCCGTCCTTGAAACGCACCATGCTCGCCACGATGTGCGTGCTCGAGATGTTCGAAATGTCGAAGCATTCCATGATTCGCGGCAGCCTGCCGAGTTGAAGGGCATCCGCCAACGCGCTGAGATCCGCTTCGGGATCTATCGCGCCGGGCAGCGCCTTGCGCGTGAAGCGGGTCATCGGTTTGGTCGTCCGCCTGAGATCCTCGAGAAGGTTGCGGAGCTGCGCCGCCTTCTCAAAATCGAGCTTTTCCGCGGCGGCCTTCATTTCGATCTCCACCTGTTCCATTATCTGCCGGGAGGCGCCTTCGAGGAATTCACAAGCTTCGTCCACCCGGCGGCGATAGTCCTCCTGGGTGATTTTTCCGATGCAGGGAGCGGAGCAGTTCTTTATCACGTGATCCAGGCAATGCCGATAGTCCCGCTCCCCAGGCAAAGGCGGCCGGCACGAGCGGATGCCAAACCTCTTGCGGATGGCTCCCAATGTCGCCCGCAGGGCGCCGCTGTGCGCAAAGGGCCCAAAATAGCGGGCTCCGTCGTCCTTGCGGAGGCGGGTCAGCTGAAATTTGGGCCATGGATCCGCCGGGTCCACGCGCACCAGAAGGAAGCGTTTGTCGTCGCGAAAGCTGACGTTGTACTTGGGCCGAAACTCCTTGATCAAGCGCCCCTCGAAGAGCACGGCTTCAGCCTCGCTGCGGACAACGTGCCACTCGAACTCCCAGATGCTCTCCACAAGGGCACGCGTCTTGGGGTCGGCTCTCATCTGCCTGGAGGGGGCAAAATAGTGGGAGAGCCGCTTTCGCAGATCGCGCGCTTTGCCCACATAGATTACACGCTTAAGCCTGTCGCGCATCACGTAGACGCCCGGCCGGTGGGGCACGTCACGAAGCTTGGCTTGGATCTTCTCGGGCACGGCATTATTGTACCACGAAGGAAATCAACGGCATCGAGAATTTCTGGACGGCCGCGCCTGGGGAATGCCGGCTTGCGCCGCCGCAGGAAGGCACTATCCTATCGCGATTCAATGAAAATCGTTCTCATGGGGCTCGTGTCCCTCCCCTTAGGAGCAACTCTAATGGCGCAGGCCGCCGAGCCGCAACCGGGCGCCGAGTTCATGAAAACCGCGAACCTCTGGCAAATCTTCCTGGCGGGCGGTCCCGCGATGATTCCGCTTGGGGTCCTGTCCATCATCACGGTTGCTCTTATCATCGCCTTTTTGTTCTCGATCCGCCGGGGAAGCGTGGTCAGCCGCCGCTATATGCAAATCGCCGACGCCCTCATTCGCAAAAGGGACTACCTGGGCCTGCTAGCCGTTTCAAACCGGCACAATGAAGCGGTAGCCCGAGTCGTCCAACGGACGATGGACTTTCTCACGAAGCACCCGCGAGCCTCGATTGTAGAGGTCCGAGAAATCGCTCAGACTGAAGGGCTTCGGCAAGCCAGCGCGCTTAACCAGCAGGTGGCGTATCTGGCGGATATCGGCACCATTGCCCCGATGGTCGGATTGCTGGGGACAGTTATCGGCATCGTCAGATCCTTTGGAGTGATCGCCATTGATGCCGCCGCCACCCGCCCCACGATGCTGGCTCAAGGGATAGGCGAGGCGCTTGTCGCGACAGCGGCCGGCCTGCTGGTTGGCATTCCGGCGATGGCCGCCTACTCATATTTTCGCGGCCGGGTGCACGCCCTCATTTCAGAATTGGAGGCCGCTACCACGCAACTCCTGGCCCTGTTGAGCATGACCATAAGACCGGGACCGGTCGCCGCTAAGTCCGAAGGCATCGAAGTGAAATGAATCTGCGAGCACACGTCCAACCCGAACGCGTCGCTTTCCAGATCGCGCCGATGGTGGACATCTTGCTGTTCCTTCTCGTCTTTTTCATCCTGACGTGGAATTTCTCGCGCAACGAGGCCGAACTCGACGTGAAAGTGCCAGCGTCGCGTGAAGGCAAGGAAAACCGGCGACCGGCGGGAGAAGTGATCCTCAACGTCAAGAAAGACGGCGTGATCGTCATGAACCGGCGGGTGATGACCGCCGATGAACTTCGCGAGACGCTTTCCCGCATCGCAAAGCTGTATCCCGATCAGCCCGTCATCTTGCGAGGCGACGAAAGTGTAAACTATCGCTACGTGGTTGACGCGCTGGATATTTGCCGCGCCGCAAATATTTGGAACGTGGCATTCGCCACCAGTAAGCCCGAATAAATGCGCGTCAGGATTGGAGTCTTCCTCCTGGGGTCTGCCGGCATGATCTTTGGCCAACAGCAACAGTTTTGGCTTCCGGAAGTGCGAAAGGCCATTCCGGTTGAGAAACCTACCCCGACCCCCGAGCAGATTCCAAAAGCCATCCCGGTCGAAAAGCCGGACCGGAAGCCAGCAGCCAAGGATTCCTATCAGAACCCGGCGTGGATGGAACGAATTCAGCCGTCGCCAGCGCCGACGCCCGCTCCCACGCCGGGACCCGAGCCGGGCTTTACGCCTTATCGCCCGCAAGGGCGCATCGAAGTCGCCCCCAAGAAGCAGCCGCCCGAAAAACCGGTTCCCCCGCCTGAAAAGCCAACCCCTGCGCTCGAGAAGCCGGTACCCGCATCGGAAAAGCCAAGCCCGACGCCTGAAAGGGCTGTGGCCGAATCCACTCCGAAGGGAGAAGACGGCGAAATTCGATTGAGCCCGTCCAATTCCGCCGGGGACGATGCCGCAAATGACCAGCTAAAGTCAGCGAACAGCATCTACGCGAGAAAGATGTACGACTATGCGATCATGGAATACGAGAAATTCCTGATCGCCTACCCTTCGGCCGCGGGCCGCGATGCCGCGCTGTTCCGGCTCGCGGAAAGCCATCGCATGCTCGGCAACCAAGAGGCCGCACGTTCAGGTTACGAAAGGCTTCTTCGGGAGTTCCGCAAAGGCGAATTCGCCGGGGCGGGCGCCTATCGGCTGGGGGAGTATCTCTATGCTGAAAGGAAATACGACCTTGCGCTGGCTCAATTCCAGCTTGCTGCCTCCGAGAGCTCGGGCGACGAGATACGCCTTTCGGGAAAGTACAACATGGCGCGATGCCTGGACCGGCTCAAGCGCCCGGAGGAGGCTGCCAAGCTCTACACCGAGGTCGCTGCGGTCGAGAAAGACAATCCGTATCTCTACTATTCGCGCCTCTCGCTGGCCGAAAACGCCGCCGCGGTGGGCCGCAGAAAGGAGGCCCTGCAAAGTTACTCTGAAATCGCCAGCGGGCCGGGGCCATCCCCGGTTCGCGCCGAGGCGGCCGTCAAAGCGGCGGCCCTGGCCGCCGAACTCGGTGATAAACAGCGTGCGCTCAAGCTCTTCAACGATGCCTACGAGTCCCCGGAGACCGGCGACTGGAAACCGGCAGCCTTCCTCGGCGCGTTGCGGCTCAATTTCGAGCTTGGGTCTTACAAAAGGGTCGTGGAGATGTCGGAGAAATTGCCCGACGGAGTTCCGGATGACCAACGGGCTGAAGTCCTTATGCTTATGGGCGACTCCTTTCGCCAACTCGGGAACGCGCGCGCGGCGCGCGCGATCTACGACCGGCTTCTCCTTCAGTTTCCAAATTCCTCATTTTCGAAGGATGCCCGCTATCATCGACTGCTCAGCTTGTACCAGTTGGACGATGCAAAACTGATCCAGGAAGCGGACGACTTTCTCAAAGGGGCAACCGATCCGCTTCAACGCGCCCAGATAAACCTTCTGAAAGCCGAAGCGCTTTTCAAACAAAAGAAATACACCGAGGCGGCACCGCTTTATGGAAAGGTCGGGGAAAGCGCCTTGGCGGACGATTTGAAGACCAAGGCACTCTACAAGCTCGGGTGGTGCCAGGCGCAAGCCGGTGACTACGCAAGCGCCATCAAGACCTATTCCCAATACCTCGAAAAAAATCCCGGCAGCGCCACCCTTGCCTCGGCCATGGCTCAACGCGGGCTGGCCTATCAGCAGAACAAGGATTACGAGTCGGCGCTGAAGGATTTCAACCGAATCATCGGCAGCTACCCGCAGACCCCGGAACGCGAACTCGCCCTGCAGCAAAAGGCGCTCATCCTCGGACAGCAAAAGGATTACAAGGGGATGACCGAAACGTTTGGGACCCTGCTTGACGCATATCCGAAAAGCACGGGAGCCGGACAGGCGAACTTTTGGATCGGTTGGGCGGCCTTTGAAGAAAAGGACTACAAGGGCGCCATTGAGCGTCTCGAGGCGGCCCGCAAGCTGGATCCCGCGCAATACGGAGAACGCGCGGCCTTGCGCATTGTCCTTTGTTACTACTACCTCCAGGATCGAGCCGCCTTGCGGCGCACGATCGCCGAAAACAAGGATTTGACCATTCCAGCGGAGATTACCCGCTGGCTTGGCCGCAAGAGTTTCGAGGAAGGAGACTTTTCGGCGGCTGAGCAATACCTCCTGCCCGTGGTCAGGGATTCCAAGGATGTGGACCCCGCGGTTCTCATCGAACTTGCCGAAGCGCAGATCAGACTCGGCAAATTCCGGGAGGCTTCGCCCAACGTCGCAAAATACCTTGAATCTGCCCGGGAACCGTTCGCGCGGGCGCGGGGGCTGCAAGCCCAGGCCGCTGTCTCCCTCGCGGAAAAAAACTACGACGAAGCCTCCAAGCTTTGCGATGAATCCCTGTTGCTCCAACCCGAAGGCAGCCTCAACGCGGAGGGACGCATGCTCTCCGGTGAAATCGCCTTTGCCCAAGGAGATTACGACGGGGCGGCGCGCGCTTTTATGACCGTCGCCGTCCTCTATAACGATTCGTCGGTGACGCCGCGCGCGCTGCGCAGGGCCGCCGAGGCCTACCGGAAGGCCAACAACGACAGCGAGGCCGGAAAAGCCCTCAAAGAGCTGGAGCAACGTTTCCCCGATACCGTGAAATCTCCAAGAATCTCGAAGGAAAACTGATGAAACGATTGGTTCTTTTTGTCACTCTTTTTGCGGCCGCCGCATTTGCGCAGCAAATCGCCTCTCAAGGAACACGCCCTGCCCGCAATTAACGCCAAGATCATGATTCCGGAAGGATGGTTCACGAAAGAGGAATCGGAGGACGGTGTAACCGTCTGCCAAGTCAGCCGCGAAAAGGCCGAAAACGAAGACGATGCGTTCAGCGCCGGTCTCATCCTTAGCGTGACTACCAAGGTGCCGGACCGCGCATCGATGAAACCGAGTGAGTACGCCAACGATCTACTCGCCTCGGCGCAAGATGAGGGAGATGACGCCAAACTGCAGAAGTCCGAGGAGGGACCGTATCAAGTGCTCAGGCTAGAGTATACGATTGAGAGCGACCAGGGAAATATCAAGGTCGTCAACGTCGCGAAAGCGAACGACAGCACCGGCACGCTTTATTTCGCGACCTGGCAGTCTCCTGAAAAAGAGGAGGCTCAGCTCAAAGGATTGCGGGAGGCGGTTCTGGCCTCCCTGAAATTCGATCCGGCCTTCTGATCCAAGTCATCAGCCCGCTAACCTTCCCGAATTCTCGTCGAAACGACCGGTTGTTTCGAAAATTCCGAAGGTCCTGTTTTCCTTGCGAAACGGGCGGCGCAACGGCTTTGATTGAGGCGTGATCTCGATCCTCAGGCTCAATTGCCCCGATGCTGTTGGCTTGCTGGCGCAGGTCACCGGCGCCATCGCCGAGCAGGGAGGCAATTTGCTTGAGGTCAGCCAATACACGGACGTCGGCACCGGTTGGTTCTTCGCCCGCCTGGCGATCGAAAAAGGCCTTGACCACTGGGACGCGCAGCTCTTCGCGGAGGCGTTCGCTCCCCACGCGAGCCGGTTGCGCGCCGATTGGTCAATCCGCGCGGCCGAAGACAAGATCAGGGCGGTGATCCTGGTGAGCAAGCAGGATCATTGCCTGGTCGATCTACTCTGGCGATGGCGGTGCGGGGAACTCGGTATCGACGTGCCGCTGGTTGTTTCTAATCACGAAGGTTGTCGCGCCCTGGTCGAGCGCGAGCAAATCCCTTTTGAATTCATTTCCTTCGAACAAGAAAAACCGGCGGCCTTCGAGAAGCTTGGCAGCCTCCTGCGCGAGGCCAGAGCGGAACTGGTCGTGCTGGCGCGGTTCATGCAGATCCTTCCAGGATGGCTGTGCAATGAATACGCGGCTCGCGCAATCAATATCCATCACTCTTTCCTTCCCGCCTTTTCCGGCGCGAACCCGTATCGGCGTGCTTTCGAGCGTGGCGTCAAGCTCATTGGAGCCACCTGCCATTACGCCACCGAGGACCTGGACGCCGGCCCGATCATCGAGCAGGAGGTCGCGCGCGTCGAACATTACCACGATCCGGAGGACCTAGTTCGTCTCGGCCGCGACTGCGAGCGCCTTGCCCTTGCGCGGGGCGTTCGCTACCATGTGGAAGGTCGCGTGCTGGTTCACGGCGCCAAGGCCATCGTTTTTCGGGACTGACCATTGAACCGCGTAATGATCGATCCCCTTTCCTTGGGTCTGCCGCACCGGGAACCGTTTGTTTTCGTGGAGAAAGTGTTGAGCGCCGGGGAAGGCGAGGCGCAATGCCTCAAGGTCTTTTCCCCCGGCGATCCGATCTTCAGGGGCCATTTTCCCGGCAATCCGATCGTTCCCGGCGTGATCCTCACCGAGGCTTTGGCCCAGACGGCGGGAATCGCCGGGGCCTGGGGTTCCAGGGACCGCACGTTCTTGCTCTCCGCGATCCGGAACTTGAAGTTTCCCGCAGCCGCGCGGCCCGCAGAACGCCTCATCCTGAACGCCCGCCAAACCGGTGAAATTGGCGGACTCCGGATGTTCGACGTCAGCGCCGAGGTGGAGGGCGGCGCCATCGTGGCCGCCGGACAGATCGTATTAAGCGAACTGAAACTGCGATCATCTAACGAAGACCAACCGCCAGCTGGCAAGCTTCAGACCCCAAGGACCTTTGAGAAACCTGATGAACGAAGTGCTTTTTGATATCCTCGTCGCACTCGGATCTTTTCTCGCCGGAGTTATCGGTTCGCTTATCGGTCTTGGCGGAGGCGTAATCATTACTCCCTTGCTGGTCCTGGCGTTCGGCATCGACATCCGCTACGCGATGGGGGCGGCGCTTTCCTCGGTGATCGCCACGTCGTCCGGGGCCGCTGCGGCCTATGTGCGGGATGGCATCGCAAATATGCGGATCGGCCTTTTTCTTTGCGTGGCGACCACCACGGGCGCCGTGTGCGGCGCGCTGCTCGCGGTGATCCTCGACCAGGCGGTCCTGTCGTTCGTATTCGGCGCGGCCCTTCTCGTCACCGTTTTGCTCTCGCTGAGGGGGAGGAAACCGGGGGCCGGTGACGACGCTTCGGATCCATGGGCCGTGAAATTACGCCTGCCGGGCACGATGCCAGGCCCGCGGGGCGCCGTTCCGTATGCGGTGCGTCATGTGGGGCCCGGATTGGCGATCATGTGGGTGGCGGGGCTGCTTTCCGGTTTGCTCGGCATCGGCTCGGGAGCTTTCAAGGTCGTCGCGATGGACCAGGTGATGGGCATTCCCTTTAAGGTCACAACCGCTACAAGCAATTTCATGATCGGGGTCACCGCTGCCGCCAGCGTGGGAGTCTACCTCAAGCGCGGCTATCTCGATCCCACGCTTGTCGCGCCGGTCGCGTTGGGAGTGCTCGCCGGAGCTTTCGTCGGGGCCAGATTGTTGCCCGTGGCGCCGGTCAAGCTCCTGAGGGCCATCTTTCTCGCCGTAGTCTCGGTGATCGCCATACAAATGATCGCCCGCGGCCTTCACATTAGTTTATAACCTACTGGAATGGCATGACTTGGGTCGGAAACGAAAGATGAAAGACGAGCGAATCCAGAAAGTCCTCGCCCACGTGATGCTCGGCGGAGTGCTCTTGGCGGCCGTGATCCTCGGAACGGGACTCGCATGGTTTCTCGTGACATCCGGAGGGTCGCCGCCGGGCGACCACATTTTCCGCGGCGAACCAAGATACCTCGAGAATCCGGTCTCCATGGTCCGCAGAGCGTTCGATCCCGGTGGGTCGGGAGAACGTCAGAGCTTGATCATGATCGGTGTCGTCCTTCTCCTCATCAACCCCTTGGTCCGGGTCGCCTTCGCCGCGTTTGGATTCGCCGCGCAAAAGGACCATCTTTATGCGACGATCAGCCTTCTTGTGCTCGCCATTCTCCTCTTTAGCTTCTTTTGGTGATGGTGCACCGGGCAGGGCGCGCGCGACAGACGTTTCGTAGATGGAATCTCCGCAACATCGGAGAGCGACACCCTTCCTTCGGTTGGCCGTCTTTTCGTCATGAGTGAAGCTTCGAGCTCTGCCTCTCAGCCTTCGCGCGACGCGACGGACTCGCTGTTGGCTCCGCTCGCCTTGCCCGCCTTCCGGGCAATCTGGGCGGCAAATATCGTCTCGAATATCGGCACCTTGATGCAATCCGTCGGCGCCGCCTGGTTGATGACGACTTTGACTTCATCGACAATCCTGGTCGGACTCGTGCAAACCGCTTCCACCTTGCCCGTCCTCCTGGTCGGCCTGCTGGCCGGAGCGCTTGCGGATTTGGCCGACCGGAAAGCTCTGCTTTTCTGGTCGCAAGCCTGGATGCTGATCATGGCTGCTTTGCTCGGGATTCTGGCCGTGCTGGGTCGCGCGTCGCCCTGGGTCTTGCTGGCTCTCACGTTCGCCCTGGGGGTGGGCGGCGCCATCAGCTTGCCTGCTTGGCAGGCAACCGTGCAGGACATCGTGCCGAGAAGGTGGGTCACCTCGGCGGTTGCGCTGAACAGCATCTCGTTCAACGTCGCGCGAGCCATCGGTCCCGCGCTAGGTGGACTCGTCGTCGCGGCTTTCGGCGCTGCGTTTGCCTTCTTTTCCAACGCGGTCTCGTTCCTCGCGGTCCTCGCCGCCGTGGCTCTTTGGAAGAGGGAACCGGTCCAAGCATCCCGCTTGAGCGAGGACGTCGTCGGGGCCATCCGCTCCGGCTTCCGCTATCTTCTGCATGCGCCTCGTTTGCAGGCGCCCATTATCCGCGCGATAGCTTTCAATCTTTGCGCCGCGGCGGTCTGGCCCCTTCTTCCTCTCTACGCGCGGGACGTCCTGGGGACCTCCGCGACAGGATACGGGCTTCTGCTCGGCGCCTTCGGCCTGGGATCGATCCTTTCGGCGACGGTGCTGCCGCGCCTGCGAAATCGCTTTGCCCTCGATCGCATTCTGGCGATGGGCGCGATCCTTGGAGGAATGGCGTTTTTTGGACTGAGCATTAGCGCGAAACCGCTGCTGGCGGGTTTGTTCCTGTTTCTATCCGGTGCTTCTTGGGTCGGCGTGCTTGTCAATTTCAACGTGGCGGTGCAAACCTCCGTTCCCGATTGGGTCCGCGGCCGGGCTCTGGCCTTCTATCTCCTTGCCTTTCAAGGAGTGCTCGCGTTCGATGGAGCCCTGTGGGGTTGGCTGGCCGGAGTGATCGGAACGTCGGAATGCTTCGCGGTCGCGGGCCTCGGGCTGATCGCGGGGCTGGTGTTGATCCGCTTCTATCCGCTCGCCATCGACGAAACCATCGACCTCAGGCCCTCGACGCACTGGCCGGAAGCGCACGCTGGTCTTCAGACGGAACTCGACGATGGTCCGATCCTGGTGACCATCGAATATTTGATCGCGCCGGAGAATTTCGGCCATTTTCGTCTGGTCATGCGTCAATTGCGCGAACGCCGGCTGCGAGATGGAGCGATCAGGTGGCGATTGTACCAGGATACCCGGCAACCAGAGCGATTTCTCGAACTGTTCCGGTTGGACTCCTGGAGTGAACACTTGCGGCAGCATGAAAGATCAACGATCGCGGACAAAGAGGTGGAAGCGCTGGCCTTGAAAATGCATACCGGTGGCGAGCGGCCAAGGGTTTCTCACTATCTTGGACTAGAGGATTGACGAGCTGACCTGAAACGCGGGGATGCACTCATCGAACCGGAAGGCGCGGCGCACGCATCACTTGACGTCGAAGCGCTAAAGAGAGAGGAAGAAGGGAGTGGCAATGAGCGCGATGGCAGCGGCAGTTCCAATGTTGAATGTTCAGGTTGACGGGAAATGGGAAGCGTTCCCGAAGGGCACGCGCCTCATCGAGGCGTGCATGAAAAGTGGCCATTTCATCCCGCACTACTGCTACCATCCCAAACTAAGCTCGCCGGGAAATTGCCGAATGTGCCTCGTGGAGCTGGGAATGCCGAAAATGACGCCGGAACGGAAGCCGGTGCTCGGCGCCGACGGTCGCCCGGAGATTGCCTGGAGTCCCCGCCCGGCTATTTCTTGCGCGACGGAAGTCAGCGACGGGATGGCCGTCCGGACGAGCTCTCCTTTGGTGGAGGAGTGCCGCAAAGGGGTCATGGAGTTCCTCCTGATCAATCATCCCCTCGACTGCCCGATATGCGATCAAGCCGGCGAGTGCCGGCTGCAGGAATTCTCGGTGCAGTACGGCAAAGGGGAATCGCGTTTCGTTGAAGAAAAGGTAAAGAAGCCAAAGCGGGTGGACATCGGGCGACACATTGTTCTCGACGACGAGCGCTGCATCATGTGCTCGCGCTGCGTCCGTTTCATGCAGGAGATCGCCAAGGATGACGTTCTCGGCTTCGTCAATCGCGGCAGCCACACGACGCTCACCGTCTATCCGGGCCGATCGCTGGATAGCAATTACTCGCTGAACACGGTGGATATCTGCCCGGTCGGCGCGCTGACCTCAAAGGACTTTCGCTTCAGCATGAGGGTCTGGTTCCTTAGGGAAACGAAAAGCATCGATGTCAATTGCGGCCAGGGCACGAACATCCTCATCGGAAGCCGGCAAGACGTTATCTATCGCATTACTCCACGGGAAAATGATTCCGTCAATTCGTGCTGGATGCCGGACAGCCACCGGTTGAATTTTCAATACGTCAACAGCGAGAAACGGCTCAGAGAGCCTGTCATCAAGGGAGACGATCTTCCCGCGAGCTGGCCCAGGGCGATCCAGACAGCAGCCGAACAGCTGCGGCGCGGCGCGAAAAGCACGGCGATGATCGCTTCGGCAAGGATGACCAACGAGGAGCTTTTTCTTGCCAGGCGACTGGTGGAATCGCTCGGAATTGAGCTTTTTGACGTGCTGCCGCGTCCTCAAAAGGGCGATGGGTTTCTGGTCTCCGAAGATGGCAATCCCAACACGATGGGGGCGAAGCTGATCGGCATGACCACGGGTAGGCTGCAGGAAATTGCCTCCGGAGTTTCCAGCGGAACTATCAACTCGCTCATCGTCTTCGGCGAAGATGCCGTACGATGCGGGGTCGATGAGGACGATCTCGAAAAACTGGACTCCCTCGTAGTGATGGCCATTCTGCCCAACAAGACCACCGAGAAGGCGACGTTGCTTCTTCCGGCCGCAAGCTGGGCGGAGAAAAGAGGATCCATGATCAACCTCAAGGGGCGTCTCCAGCGGCTCAACCAGGCGATTTCTTCTCCGGGAATGGCTCGCAGCGACTGGGAGATTCTTCGCGACCTGCTGCATGCGGTAAGCGGGTCCAACGGTATTTACACGATCGACGAGCTCTTCAAGCAGGTCGCCATGCGATACCCGGCCCTCGAGGGTCTTTCGCTCAGCCGAATCGGCGACTTCGGGGTGGATCTTTCGCACAAACTCGGCCTTGGGAAACAATGAGTTGAGGACTTTCAAGGATCGCGCAGCTCCTACCCCCTTCCCCCCGTGAGTGATTTTGTCTCCTACGCCTTCAAACCAGAGGTTTTCGCGATCTGGACCTCGCTGCTCAAAACGATCGCATTGCTCGGTATTATTCTTGGATTTGTATCCTATACCGTCTACGCGGAACGGAAGATCTGTGCCTTCATTCAGGATCGGGTGGGCCCCAATCGCGTCGGGCTCCCGTTGACCCTCCTAGGATTCAAGAAAGACATCCCCTTGCTCGGCCTCGGCCAACCAATCGCCGATGCGGTCAAGCTGCTGCTGAAGGAGAATTTCATTCCCAACAGCGTCAACAAATTCTACTATTACATCGCGCCCAAACTCGCGATGATCCCGCCGATCCTCGTCCTGGCGGTGTTGCCCTTTGGATCGAGTCTTTTTGGCGTGCCCATGGTCATTGCCGACATCAATGTTGGCGTGCTCTATGTATTCGCTGTCTCGTCGCTTGGCGTATACGGGATCGTGCTCGCCGGCTGGGCCTCGAATTCGAAATACCCCTTCCTCGGCGGCATTCGCTCAAGCTCCCAAATGATCTCCTACGAACTGGCTCTCGGTTTGTCGGTAATCCCGGTTTTCCTCCTTTGTGGCACCCTGAGGCTTCCTGACATCGTCGCCTGGCAACGGGAAAACGGTTGGCTGGTAGCCCCATGGTGGCCCAAGGGTTTCAGTATCCACCAGATCGCCTCCGGAGACTGGAACGGTATCCTGCACGCTTTCGCCGCTGGTTTTTCGCTTCAACGAATTCTTCTCTGGCTGCCGATGGTCCTGTCGTTTCTGGTCTTTCTCATCGCGATGTTCGCTGAGACGAACCGTCTCCCATTTGATCTTCCCGAGGCCGAACAAGAACTCGTCGGCGGATATCACACCGAGTATTCTTCCATGGGGTTCGCTTTGTTCTTCCTGGGCGAGTACGCGGCGATGATTGCCGGGTCCGGAGTGATCGTGACGCTCTTCCTGGGCGGTTGGAGTCTGCCATTGATTCCCGACGGATCCTGCACCTCGTTTTTCGGGATCTCGCTGGTGCCGCCGTCGATCGCCAGCCTGATCTGGGGCTTGGTCAACATTGGCGTCTTTTTCGCGAAGGTTGCGGCCATGCTCTTCGTTTTCATCTGGGTTCGCTGGACGATCCCGCGCTTTCGTTACGACCAACTGATGACCCTGGGTTGGTATTTCTTTTTCGAGCTGGCTCTGCTCAACATCTTCATCACCGCCATCGTGCTCGCTTACGTGAAGGTTTGACCGCGCCCCGGGCGAAGGCGGCTCCGACGCCGGCCGTTTCCGCCCCGCCGCGGCCAGGAACGATTTTGCGGACAAAAGTTTTAAGACGAAAACTAGACATCGGGAAGCTTTTGTTTAGTCTCCGCATTCATGCCTTCCCCCGATGACCTGACCCCCGAATCTGCAGCACCGACGGATGTCGCTCGCCTGGGCCGTCGAGGCGCGAAACCGTCGCACGAAATAACTGCGGCTGAAGAGGAGAATGGAAGAGATTGGAATGCCATTGCGGCCGACCCGGATTTCAAACGGCTTCTCGCTTCCAAGGCTCGCTTCATAGTTCCCGCCACCTTGTTCTTCGTTATTTACTACTTCACCCTCCCCATTTTGGTGGGCTGGTTTCCACGATTCATGGACCAGCGAATTTTTGGCGAAGTCAATTTGGCCTACCTCTTCGCGCTTTCCCAGTTCTTCGTCGCATGGATCGTCGCTTTCCTCTACCTTGGAGCGGCGGCTGGCTGGGACCGCCAAGCCGCCAAATTGCTCGCAAAGTTCAGCAAGCGTCGCGCCCCCGTCGCTCGCGGCTAACCGGAACCGGCCAAGTCTTCCCGCTTCGTTACCCTATGGCCTCCTTGTATTTCCTCGCCGCCGCGTCCCCCTCCCAAAGCCACACTGCGCTCTTTATGTTTCTCGGGTTTGTCGCGACGACCCTCGTGATCACGTACTTCAGCGCCAGAAAGTCTTCGGGATCAAGCGCATACTTCGCCGCGAGCCGGCGAATAACCGGCTGGCAGAACGGGCTGGCGGTGGCCGGGGATTACATGAGCGCCGCAAGCTTTTTAGGGATTTCGGGCATGATCGCCTTTTTTGGCTACGACGGCTTTATGTACTCGGTCGGCTGGCTCGTGGCTTATCTCACGGTGCTGATCATCGTTGCCGAGCCGTTGCGCAACGCGGGAAAATATACCATGGCCGATCTGCTCGCTTACCGCCTCAAGCAGCGCCCGGTGCGCGCCATGGCCTCGCTGAGCACAATTACCGTTTCCACGTTCTACATGATCGCCCAAATGGTAGGAGCCGGGGCTTTGGTCAAGCTTTTGCTTCCGGGAGTCACCTTCAATGCCGCTGTGATCGGCGTCGGAGTGCTCATGATCATTTACGTTGTTTTCGGCGGCATGCTGGCCACAACGTGGGTGCAAATTATCAAGGCGATTCTCCTCATGGCCGGAAGTATATTGCTCAGCATCCTGGTCTTGGGCCACTTCGGATTCAGCTTCGCAAAGTTCTTCGAGGCGATCTCGCACGTGACCTATCACGTGAAGGGAGCGGAGGTCACCAAGAACTTTCTCGAGCCTGGTCTGAAATTCGGGGCGGCGGTCACCAAGGGCTGGGGGCCTCTCGATCTCGTCTCCCTCGGTCTGGCGCTTGTCTTTGGCACGGCGGGTCTGCCTCACATCCTGGTGCGGTTTTACACGGTGCCGGATGCGAAGACGGCTCGTGTGTCGGTGGTCTGGGCGATGCTGATCATCGGGTTCTTCTACATCATGACGACTTTCCTGGGTTTCGGCGCGGCGACCATCCTGACCCCTGATGGCATCGTGGTCGATGGCAAGCCCAACGACAATATGGCCGCTCCGCTTCTGGCCAGTGCTCTTGGCGGAGAGGTTTTCTTCGCCTTTATTTCCGCCGTGGCCTTCGCCACCATTCTGGCCGTCGTCGCCGGCCTCACGATCTCGGCGAGCACCTCTTTCGCGCATGATTTCTACACCAACGTTATCCATCACGGCACAGAGCGTTCGCCCGGCGAGGAAGTCCGGGTCGCCCGCATCACGGCCTTCGTGGTCGGCGCCCTCGCCATCTTCCTGGCGATTCAGCTCCAGACCATCAACGTTGCGTTTCTGGTCGGCCTGGCATTTGCCGTCGCGGCCAGCGCGAATCTTCCAGTCATCGTGCTGAGCATCTTCTGGCGCCGCTTTACCACGGCGGGCGCGGTCTGGGGATTGGGAGTGGGCCTCGCAGCCAGCATCCTGCTGATCATCCTCAGCCCCTCGATAATGGGCATCGACGGCCCCGACGTCGTGGGGGCAAAGCGCCATCTCATCCAGGCGACCCCTCTCTTTCCGTTGACCAACCCGGGAATCGTCAGCATCCCGCTTGGATTTCTCGCTGCTGTTCTCGGCACGTTGCTCTCTCGCGAGCCCAGTGCCGAAGCGCTCTTCACGGAGCTTTCCGTTCGGGCAAATACCGGTCTCGGCGCCGAAAAGGCAGCCGTCCATTGATTCCTCGAGAATCGCGAGTATAACTACGCGGAACGAGACGGCCTCCGCCTCCTCCAAAGACAATACCATCCCGCAGCGAAGAATTTTTCATGTTTTCCCGGCTATCGGATAAGCTCCAGGACATTTTCAAAGACCTCCGCGGCCACGGCCGCATCAGCGAGCAAAACATCTTGGATGCTATGCGGGAAATCCGCATGGCGCTGCTCGAGGCGGACGTTCATTTCCAGGTCGCCAAAGACTTCATCGCTCGCGTCAAGACCAAGGCTCTCGGCGAGGACGTCCTGCGAAGCGTCACGCCGGGACAACAAATCGTAAAAATCTTTCACGACGAACTTACGGCGCTGCTCGGTGGAGATGCCGCCCCGCTCGACACTGCCAAACCGGGCCGAATTCTCATCGTGGGTCTGAACGGCGCGGGCAAAACGACCTCGTCCGCCAAGCTTGCCCGACTGCTGAAGGCCCAAGGCAAAGCCCCGCTGCTGGTGGCTTGCGACCTCCGGCGTCCCGCCGCGATCAGGCAACTCGCCACCTTGGGGGATCAACTCGACATTCCCGTGTTTCAGCCGAAACCCGGCGAAACCGATGTCCTCCGGGTCGGACGCGAGGCAGCCAGCTGGTGCGAGCAGGAAGGTGGAAATGTTCAGATCTACGATACGGCCGGGCGCCAGGAACTGGACGAGCCACTCCTGGAGGAACTCAAGCAGCTGAAGGACCTTCTCGCTCCCCAAGAAGTCCTGCTCGTTTGCGACGCGGCAACCGGTCAGCAAGCGGTCAGCGTCGCCGAGCATTTTCACCGCGCCCTCGGCCTCACCGGCATCATCCTGACCAAACTCGACGGTGACGCCCGCGGCGGAGCCGCTCTCTCCTTGCGCGAAGTCACCAAGCAGCCAATTAAATTCGCGGGAGTCGGCGAGAAGATTGACCAATTCGAGGCTTTTCACCCCGAACGGCTCGCCGGGCGAATCCTTGGAATGGGAGACGTCGTCAGCCTGGTTGAAAAGGCGGCTGAGGCCATCACCGAAGAAGATGCGCGCCGGATGGAGGAGAAAATGCGGACGGCTTCGTTTGATTTGGACGACTTCCTCCACCAGTTCAAACTGCTTCGGCGCATGGGTCCCCTCGAAAATGTGCTTGGCATGCTGCCCGGCATGGATAGGTTCAAAGACTCCTCGATTGACGAAAAGCAGCTTAGGCGAGTGGAGGCGATCATTCTCTCCATGACCCGAAGCGAACGGGCGCGTCCGGACCTTCTGAACGCGCGCCGCCGGCAGCGGGTGGCTCGCGGGAGCGGCTCGACCGTCACCGAGGTCAACAACCTTCTCCTGCGCTTCAACCAGATGCGCAAGATGATGAAGAAGGCGGGACAAATGAAGAAATTCATGGCCCAGGCCCGCCGGGCGGGCATACCAGGACTAGGCTGAACGCGCCCCACGGCGCGTGCCGGCACCTTTCAATTCACAAAACTTCGAAAACAGACATGGCAGTGGCAATCCGACTCAGGCGCGAAGGCGCTCGCAACACCCCCTACTACAAGATCGTGGTCGCGGACCAGCGCAAGCCGCGGGATGGCAAATTCATCGAGATCATCGGGACTTATGATCCGAAGAAGAAGGGCGACAATTTCACACTCCAGCTTGAGAGGGCCGACTACTGGGTCGGTGTCGGGGCCAGGCCCTCGCAAACCGTCGGCAACATCATCACCAAAGCGCGAAAGAAGGTCGCGCCCTAGGCGGCTCCCTTGGCGTGGAGGAATTCCTTCGCTTCGTCATCGGACAACTGGTTGAATTTCCAGACGAGGTTGTCCTCACGAAGACCGAGTCCCAAGACAAGGTGATCTTTCATCTTACGACTCGCAAGAGCGACGTTCCGAAGGTCATCGGAAAAGGCGGACACACCATTCAAGCAATCCGCACCCTGCTCAATGCCTCGGCCCACAGAAGGGGCCTCAAGGCGATCCTCGAAATTCTGGAATGAAGGCCCTCTTTCTCGCCATTACCGTGATCACTTGCCTTTGCGGCCTCGGCTGCGAAATGCACCCCGAGTCACCGCGGACCCGAGGCGGGCAAGCAACGGAGCCGGAAAAACCCTCCGCACAGCCGGAGTCCGCCGTCAATCCAAACCCTCCCTCGTATTTCGCTTCTCCCAAGTCCGGTTAGGGAAAAGAATTCCAGCGCAAAACCGTGCGCCGATGCCACGAGAGGTTCCGTATGCCGAAACCGGGAGATTTGCTCGAAAACGCACGGAAAAACAGATCGGCGCGCATCAGATGAAAAAAACCTTCATCATCCTTCTTGTTGTTGTTCTGACGGCAATCGCAGCGGCAGCGCTGTGGATTTTTCAAGGAAGAGGACCCTCGAACGCCGCCGCTTTGCTGCCGGCCGAAACGATTGCCGTCGCCAGCCTGCCCGATCTCCCGCGCAGCGCTGCGCGCTGGCCGAAAACGACCCTGGCCAAGATCGCAGGGGAGCCGGAAATGAGGGCGTTTCTGGAACGCCCCATCCAATACCTGACCGCCGAGCGCGGCGGGACCGAGGCGGCGGGAATTCTGTGGCAGCTGAAGCCGGGACGCATTTTTGCGGCAGTCCTCTCCTTGACGGCAAACGACGCGACTTTTTTGGTCGGTTTCCAATTTTGGGGAGGCAAGAGCGGGCACGATCTTGCGGTCGCGCGGCTGCGCACCGAGCTCTCCCGCGGGGGACCGAGTCCGGAAGTCTCGCATGAACAACACCATGGAGTCGACATTGCCTGGACGAAGCACCAGGGTCTCATCCTTTACAACGCGAGCCAGGGCCAGTGGGGGTTTCTTTCCAACAATCTCGAGGCCATAAAGGACGCCATCGATCGGGCCGCCGGTCAAAAGAAGGACGGCAGTCTCGCCGACAGCGCTACCTATCAGACCGTTGTTGGCAAACTCGCCGGGGATCCGGATCTGCTTTTGTATAGCCAGCCCAAAAGGGCCTTGGAAGTCCTCTTGGAGGTCGGGGCTTCAACGGGGGCGGAACCCATCGCTCAGCAGGTTGAGCAACTCCGAAAAGTCGAGGCGGTTGGCGCGACCACAAAGTTCGATGAGGCCAACTTGAGGGACAATATTTTCGTCTTGCGGCGGAATCCGCCCGATATCGGCTCGCTCAATCGCGAGCCGATGAAGTTCACGTCGCAGGAAACCGTAGCCTATTGCGAATTTGTGACGGATTTCCGTCAAGCGCTTGCGGCGGCCTCAAACTCCGTGGCGGCGCGTTTTCCGAACGCTCCGTTCCAGAATAGCAAGCTCTGGCAACTCGTTCCGGAAGCGTTCGGGCCCGATTGCGCGGTTTCTGTTTCCTGGCCGTCCGGGCAGCTCCGGCCCACGGGCCTCGTCGCGCTTCAGATCAAGGATCAAGCCAAGGCGGACGAATCCCTGCAGGAGTTGCTCGCTTTTTTCCCTGGAACCAGCGTGACCGAAACGGACGGCATCCGCTACTACAGCTTTGCTGCCCTTCAGAGTGCTTTTGCGAATCCCACCCTGGCCTTCGCTCAGGGCTTCCTGGTGATGGGCATCGACCCGGGCGAATTGCATCATGCCGTGCAATCTTTCAGTAGCGGGCAGACTTTGGAGAAATCGCCGGTCTTTGTGTCCGCTTTGACCGCCTACAAGGAAGCCAACGAAGTCTTCGGGTTCCTCGACAGCAAGGCCATCGTCGAGCGAGGCTTTCCGATGCTGCGCCAGATTATCGTTTTCGGCGCCGCCGTCGTGCCCGGCGCCAGCGCGGTGATTGATGGATCCAAAGTGCCGGAGACGGAAACCATTACAAGACACCTCCAACCAATCGTTTATAAACAAACCCGAATTCCCGACGGCTATCTTGTGGAGTCGACCGGTCCCTTGACAATGAACCAGGCCGCCTTCCTTGGCGCGGCGTTGGGGGTCTGGTTCCTGAAACCGAACGTTGACGGTCCATAGACTCCCGAAGGCGCCTCTCGCCAATATCGTCAGATTTGCATTGCAAGTTGGCCGCCAATCATGCGTTTTTAGCAATACCATCGCTATGAAATCTTCGCCCTGGATCGTCACCGCCGCCGCGCTTTTGATTGTGCTCGCAGCCTGCCAAAGCGGAAGCGAAACGAGTTCACAACGGACAGCCGCTCAGAATCGCTTTGGCTATCAGGGCACCCAAGCCGCGCAGACCCAGTTCGCTGCCGCCACGCCAACCCCGGCCCCGGAGTCATCCAAACCGACGCCGGAGTCCACGCCGGAAAGTGCCGCCCCCAGCCCGACGCCGGAAACGACGGCGTCTACGCCGCCCGCGCGCGACATACCCTATGGTACTCCGGTTCCCGGAAAAGCGGGCTTTGTGACAAGTCCGCACGCGCCATACGCCGGCTACGTTGACGTGCGAGGGTTCCCTCCTGGCACCGAGGTGAAGTGCCCATACACGAATAAAATCTTCCTTGTCCCCTGAACACAGTCGCCATCTTCGGCCCGGGGCTGATTGGCGGTTCGCTGGCGTTGGCCCTGCAACAATTTCGGCCGAGGTGGAATTTGCGGGTCTGGGGCCGTTCTCAAAAAGCTGTGGAAAGACTCGGCGGGCTCTTTCCCTTTGTTTCCACAGACGAGATTGCGACGGCAGAAGGGGCTGATCTATGCGTGCTCTGCACGCCGATCGGCATCATGGAATCGCTGGCCCAAAGAATCGCGCCGGCGCTTTCGCCTCGAACCACGGTTACGGATGTCGGAAGCGTTAAGACGAGTGTTGTCGCCCGGCTGGAAGGAGTCCTCGGGCGACAATTCGTCGGCTCCCATCCCATGGCTGGCTCGGAGCAGAGCGGCTTTCAGGCGGCCCGGCCCGATCTCTTTGGCGGGGCCATTTGTATCCTCACGCCCACCACGGCCTCCGCTCCCCAAGCCCTCACCGCCGTGCGGGAGCTTTGGCAGAGCGTAGGCTGCCGCCTTGTTGAGCTCTCCCCCGAGAAGCATGATGAATGTATCGCGCGGGTGAGTCATTTGCCGCATGCCGTCGCCTCGGCTCTGGTCAATGCCATCAATCTGCGCGTTCCGGACGCGGGTGCGCTCGCCGGCGGCGGCTATCGGGACGCCACGCGGATTGCGGCCGGCCCTTCGGCGATGTGGCGCGAGATCCTCCTTGAAAATCGCGACCGAGTGCTCGCGGGCCTCGACGATTTTTTGAAAACGATCGCGGACATGAAGGAACTGATCGCTGCACGGGACTCCGCCGGCTTGGAGTTGTTTCTTGAGCGCGCGAAAGAGATCCGCGAAAATTTGCCATGAAAAGCGATGCCTTTCGGGTACGGCGGGCGCCGAGACTGGAAACCGAAATCAGCGTGCCCGGCGACAAGAGTATCTCGCATCGCGCGATCATGCTTGCCGCGCTTTCGAATGGCGCTTGCAAGATTACGAATTTTCTGGAAGGCGAGGATTGCCAAGCTACGGCCCGGGCGTTTCAGCAACTGGGGGTGCCGATTCACCGCGTGGAACCGGGGGTGGTCGTTGTGCAGGGTTCCCACGGCACCCTCACTGCGTCCCCGCGAGAGATTGATTGCGGAAACTCCGGCACGACGATGCGTTTGCTTTCGGGCATTCTCGCTGCGCAACCGTTCACCTCGCGCCTGGTCGGTGATGCCTCGCTGACCAAGCGCCCCATGCGCCGGGTAATCGAACCGTTGACGCAGATGGGCGCCCGGATCACCGCCTTGGGAGCGAATGAAACCCCTCCCCTTGTGATCCACGGCGGCCCGCTTCAGGCAATCACCTACACCACCCAGGTCGCCAGCGCTCAGGTAAAAAGCGCGATTTTGCTCGCCGGACTCTTTGCCACCGGCGTCACGCGGGTCATCGAGCCGGCTCCAAGCCGCGACCACACCGAGCGAATGCTCGAATATTTTCTCGTCAATCTTCGCCGCGAGGAAAGCCGCGGCGATTCCGGGCGGTGGGCGACGGAATGCCGGATCGCCATGCTCGGCAAACAACACCTCGAATCCCGCGATTTCACCGTTCCGGGCGACATTTCAAGCGCTGCCTTCTGGTTGGTGGCAGCCGCGGGTCAGCCCGACTCGCGGCTGCTGATAAAGAATGTCGGCTTGAACCCGACGCGCACAGGGATCTTCGACGTCCTGGTCCGAATGGGCGCCCATCTTCGCGAAATTGTCGAGAGCATCCACGAGGGGGAACCGTCCGGGACGATTCATATCCAGGGAGAGCGCCTTACTGGGACAGTCATCGAAGGGGCCGAAATTCCGAACCTGATCGACGAGATCCCTGTTCTCGCCGTCGCCGGAGCAATTGCCGAGGGACGGACGATGATTCGCGATGCGAAGGAGCTGCGGGTAAAGGAAACGGATCGTATCGCCGCCATTACATCAAACTTGAGACGCATGGGCGTCGAAGTCGACGAGGCCGAGGACGGCATGACCATATACGGCGGAGGCAAACTCGAAGGGGCGAGGCTGCCCAGCTACGGTGATCATCGGATTGCGATGGCCTTTGCCATTGCCGGCCTCTTCGCATCCGGCACGACCATTATCGAAGACACTGCGTGCGTGCGCACGTCTTACCCGCAATTTGAATCCGTTCTGACACATTTCCAAAGGGGGGAACGGGCGTTATGGACTCCTCCCGCAGCGATTCCCTCTTCCGCTGGCGGGCGCGATTCGCAGACATCCTTTCGCGGGTGAAGATCGTGGTCGCCATAGATGGCCCGGCCGCGTCCGGCAAGAGCAGCGTGGCCCGGGAGGTCTCGTCGAGGCTGGGCTATTCCTATGTGGATTCCGGAGCCTTCTATCGCGCGGTCACCTGGTGGATCTTGAGAAACAAGGCGGACCCTTTTTCCGAGCGGGAGATCGCCGACCTGGTAAATCGAAGTCAATTGAAGTCCGGTTTCGAGAATGGCGAAGCGTTCCTTTGTATTGACGGTGCCGACGCGACTCCGTATTTGCGCGATGACGACGTCAACCGGTCGGTTTCGCCAGTTTCGCTGGTGCCGGCCGTCCGCGCGAATCTGACGCAGCATTTTAGGGACCTCGCCGACCAGGAGGATATTGTGATCGAAGGCCGGGACATTGGCTCGGTCGTATTTCCCGGCACGCCATTCAAGTTCTACATCGACGCTGCTCAAAAGGTTCGCCAGCAACGCAGAATCGCCGAGGGCCAGGAGGACGAAGTTGCCGCTCGCGACCGCGTCGATTCCTCGCGCCCGAACGCTCCCCTCATGGTTGCCAGGGGCGCGCTGGTCATCGACACGACACACCTTGCGGTAAATCGGGTCGCCGATGAGATCATCCGCCATCTCCAGGTGAAGGGGCTCGCCGTGCCCGAAAGATGACCATCGTCTACAACATCTTTTACAGCCTCGCAAAGATCATCGCTCGGTGCTTTTTCTCGTTTCGAATACTTCACCCGGAACGGATGATCGAGGAAGGACCACTCATCCTTGCCGTCAACCATTCCAGTTATTTCGATCCCCCGCTGGTGGGTATTTGCTCCCGGCGGGCAGTCTATTACCTCGCGCGCAAAAGTCTGCTTGAGTGGCCGATTTTCGGCCCGTTATTCCCGGCGATGAACGTGATTCCCGTGGAGCGGGATGGCAACGACATCTCTGCCTTGCGCGAGGTCATTAAGAAAATCCGTCAGGGAAACGGAGTCGTCCTCTTCCCGGAAGGGACGCGATCAAGGGACGGGAATCTCCAAGCCGCCCGCGCCGGCATCGGACTCGTCATCGCGAAAACTCTCGCTTGCGTTCTTCCCATGCGGGTATTCGGGGCGTATGACGCGTTCCCGAAAGGCTCCCGGTGGCTGCGCTTCACGAAAATCACCGTCGTCATCGGCGAACCCCTTTACTTCGACGGCGACGAGGTAAATCCCGCCACCCGGGAAACCTACCAGCGCGTTAGCAATCGTGTCATGGAGGCGATCGCGGCGCTTAAGATCGACGAATAGTAGCACGAACGCGCTAAGCCTTCTCCGGAATCCATTGCCGCCCCAGAGGAGACGGACACCGATCGATGGACTTGCTTGAGCAAATCGCGAATCGCCCGATCTGTGGCGACGGCGCGATGGAAACCTTGCTGGTCGAGCGCGGAGTAGCCCCGCAGGAATGCTTTGAGGGACTTTGCCTCACGCGTCCTGACCTTGTCCAAGAGATTCACCGGGCATACCTGTCCGCCGGGGCCCGCATTATCAAAACGAATACCTTCGGCGCAAACATTGTGCGACTCGCCAGCCATGGGCTGTCGGGCCGTGTCAACGAGATCAACTGGCAGGCCGCCCAACTCGCAAGACAGTCGGCAAAGGGGGCTTTCGTCGCAGGAAGCGTGGGACCTCTCGGAACCTCCTCAGAAGAAGCAGGCGCTCTGGGCATCAACCGGGAAGATTGCTTTCGCACACAGATCGGGGCCCTCCTGGACGGCGGAGTCAATCTGATCTTCCTCGAAGGCTTTGAAGACCTTGACGAACTTCTTCTCGCTTTGCGGGTAAAGCACTCGCTTCACCATTGTCCCGCAATTTGCTCGCTGGCTCCAAATGCGCGAGGAGAGCTGGCCGCCGGGCAAGATCTGCCCGAAGCGTTCGCCATCCTTGAACGAGAAGACGCGGAGATTCTTGGCATCAACTGCGTCGCCGGCCCGAGGGAGGCCCTTCGACTCGTCGAGGGATTACGCCGCTTCGCTGCTCCCCTCGCCGTCTTTTCAGACGCTGGGCGGCCGCTCCATGGGGAACCTCGTTTCCTTTCTCCGCAGGAATTTGCGAGCATGGGAATTTCCCTCGCGGCGCGAGGAGTCAGAATCATAGGCGGCGGCCGCGGAACCACGCCCTCTCACATCGCCGCCTTGGCAGCCGCCCTTGGGAGCCGGAGACCGGATTGACTAAAGAAGCCCGCCCATGTTCAACCGGCCTAGGAAGACTTAAGGGCGCGATTGAACGCGCTCTTGCGGCGCGCCGCGCTATTCTTGTGTATGATGCCGCGCTTGGCGGCCTTGTCGAGAGCGGACGAAACCTTGACGTATTCCGATTTCGCCACGTCGAGCTTGCCCGCGGCGATCGCCGCGCGAAGCTTTCGTTGCCCGGACTTCAAGCCGCTGAGAACGCTCGAGTTGCGTGCGCGACGCCCGACATCCTGCCGGGCGCGCTTAGCTGCGGATTTAATATTGGCCATGAGAAAAGGTTAGTTGAATTAAATTTGGGAGCCCGGCCTGGTGCCAGAGGAGGGATTTGAACCCCCGACCAAGGGCTTATGAGTCCCCTGCTCTACCTCTGAGCTACTCTGGCAAAGTGGTTGTAGTTATTATTGTTACGTAATTGAAATTTCATCACAATCTTGACCGCGTGCTACAGTCTGTTCTACTTTAACGGTGTGCAACGTCAAGAAAACGACATGAAAGCCGTGCCCCTAAAAGGGCGGTGTGCGGACAGTCCGGCGAACTTTATCGTCGTGCGGGATTCCCGCAATCGAAAATTGCGCGGTCTCTGGATTCGTGGAAACCGCTACTACGCTCAATATCGCGTGATCGGCGAGCGGTCCGCCAGGCGAGTTCCACTGGTCAAAGACGGGCGCCCGGTGGCCAACCTTTCAGAAGCCATGGAGGCTCGCGCCGAAATTCTCTACGCCCGTCGGCACGGCGCCTCAATGCCCATTCGCGGTCGAAAACCGCTGCTCTCGGCAGCTATTGCCGAGTATATCGGTCACCATCGACACCTTGCAGAACAGGACGAAGCCAGACGAAGAGGGGACGGGGAAACGGCGGCGCATGCTCTGCTTGTTGACGCGTCCAAGAAACTGTCCACGGTCCGAAAGGAGGAATTAATTCTCGCGCGCTGGCTTACACATATCGGCGATGTTCCTTTGGATCGGATTGGGCTGCCTCACGTGACAGCATATCTGCAAACCATTCTTGAAGACGGTCGCACTCGCCGCACGCGCAACATTCACCTCTCGATCTTTCGCAATCTCCTGCGATTTTTCAGTGATAAGGGCCTCCTGGTCGAACGCTCGCTTCCCACCGTCGGCGTCAAGCTCCTTCGGCATCGAACGCCAATCCGCGACTTCTTGACCACCGAACAGGTTAAGAGGCTTATCGACCATGCTGAACAGGCCGGGTCAAACGGATCGATGCTGGCAGATCTCCTCAAGCTGCTAGCTTACAGCGGAGCTCGAGAGATGGAGGCGTTGCGGCTGCCTTGGCGAGATGTCGATTTTGAAACGCAGCTCCTCCACATCGGTCGCGACGGACAGACCAAGAACCGCGAGCCGCGCACTGTTGATTTCAACCCTGATCTTGCGGCCCATCTTCGAGACATGCACACGCGGAAGGCCCCGGATTCTCCTTGGTTGTTTCCGTCGCCGAAACGAGCAGATCGCGAAGTCCATGAGCATTGGCAGAACCCCCACAAGGTTTGGTATCGGTGCCGGCGACTCGCGGGTCTTCCTCATGCTCAACTTCACGATCTCCGCCACCACTTTGCGAGTCGCTGCGTGATGTCAGGCATCGACTACATGACGATAGCGCGGTGGCTGGGACATCGCGACGGCGGGATTCTCGTTGCAAAGACCTACGGCCGCCTCGCTGACGAGCACAAGCGGGAAATGGCGGCCCGCCTTGTCTTCTCACCGCGGGTGATTTCCCTCGAAGCGTCCGGCGCCTGAGAAGCAAGCCTCCGCGCGGGCGGATACCTCATCACGGCGACACAAGCACGGAGAGGCAGTGACCCAAGCTACGTGGTTTCAGGGCCACTGCTATCAGTTGAAGTTGGGAATCCGAAATCCTCGGCTTTGACCTGGCCCCTCACCTTCCCCGGATCTCCCGCCTCCCGCGATCTTACGAATACGGCCCTCAAGCAGCTTCTTCTCTGCATCCGCTTCGCCTCGGGCGATGAGTCTGCTTGCGGGGTCATTTGTAGCCACGGGTTGGAAGAGTCCTTAACTCGCAAATGTGGCTCTATGCGCTCTCGAGCAGCAGTTACAGTAGTGGCGCCGCCTTCAACTGCTTGATAGATAAGAACCTCCAGCCGATCGGCGCCGCTACGGTCGCGATTCTCGTGCCCGCGCCGCGAGATATCCCTCAAGAAATCGCCCAACAACTCTCCACCTAAAGCGGCCCAAACGACAACCAATAGACGCGCATTTTGAGTTGAACAAATGCTTTACGCCACACGACACGACCACAGACTCGAGAAACGGTGACAAACCAACCATCGCGAAATGCGCGGCACTCCGTCTTGCTCAGTCGTTCACTCTCCCACGCCACAAGGCGTTCTCCGGCTCCGACGCCTCCAGGGCGGGCTCATTAACCAGGAGCTCCGAAGCCAACTCCTCGAAATCGAGTCCAACGGCGTTGGCGTCGAAGCCGGGCCGCAGTTCCCGATTTGCATATCTTCGGGCGAGTCCGCGCCAATGTCCATTACGACTTGCGCCTCTTGTTCACGCTGCCACCAAACATCGGATTGGCGTTACACGGTAATCGAATTCTTCAGGCGCTCGAAGAAATTCATCGATGATCGCCTCCACCTGGTCACGATTCCAACCATTCTCAACGAGCAAAGGCAGGCCGAAGATCTCCTCTGTCCTTATCTCGAATTCCTTCTGAGATAGAGGAGTGTCAGCAAGCGGCCTCGTATCGTCTCTTGATGCTCGTTCGTTTTCCCCGCTTTTCATTCTTCCACCCGCAATTCCCCAGCGTTCGTTGAGTTCCCGCCCAGTTGCTGGAATCTCCCTCGGTCATACGAGGGATACTACGTGTTCGCGTGTCAAGATCACGCAGAAAGCGAATTGTTTGGAGAAGGCCGTTTGTGCCGGATAGCTTACTCTCAAGCCGCTCGCGCTTTTGGCATTCGTTCACCTCATACGGTTATCATGCGAAGTCGCCGCGACAGATGGCTGATCCCAAAGCCGGGTCGAAGAGCGTGCGCGGCAGTTACAAGCTTCGTTACAGAGGCGACTCAGTTGCCGCCCGAACAACGTCGCGATTGCAATGAGATGACGATTCGCTCAAAGCGGCCGCCAAGAAAGGTCTGCCGATCGAGAGTTGGCGAGACGCAAGTTTAGCCGACGTGGTTGCTCGTCGCAATGCTGGGTTTGATGACTCCAATGCCCACAACGTCTCAATCGGGATGGCGCTGATCAATTATCGTCTCGAGCACATCCATCTCTTCGAGGAGACGAACGACAGCGCCCGTTGCTGGCCGGACTCGCCAAGGCCTTTTTCGTCGATTACCTTGCGGGCTTGCCGTTCAGCCAAAAACCAAAATAGAGGTCTGGAATCGCACGAAAATCTCCCTCAAGCATCTCGCGACATGCACTCGCGTTTGACGCTTTTAATGAGCCTGAATGGGAGGTTAAACGCCAAAACATAAGAGAAATTTCTGCCTCAGGTTCGCCCGAGCATCAGACTCGAAAGTCGAAATGCCGATTGGTTGCTCAGCCGACAAGTGCTACAGCGGATCGCCACTCGAATAAGCCTAGTCGGCGAAGCCATCGGGTTCTCGGTCCTTGGTAGACTGATCATAGTGAACCGGCATCAGGCAGACTTGAATGGTCTCTCGGGCGGCAGTCCATTGCGATGGTCGGTGGCATCAGCGCTGTTTTATTTTAGTGGGTACGGTTTTCCTATACGCCGCATGTCTCCATTGGAGGGTTCTGCGCCAGACGTGCTGCTGCGCTGCCGGTCAGGCGCCAGTCAGCCCGGTTCACTTTCGCTAAGCCCCAGCCAGCCATGACATTCGCTGTGCTGTCTTGAGAGGCGCCAGCGCTCGTCTGTGCGCAACTGAGCGACCACATGCGGGCACGAGAGCGGTGATTCCAGCTTCGAATTCCACCTTTAATCGGTGGCGCCGCGAACTGTGCAAAAGAATGAAAGTGCGGTGGCCGGAGAATTGCTTGAGGAATAGGTACGCCGGTATGCGCAAACATTCCGAAGTCCTGGCGACGTAGCGAGGGCGATGGGCGATGCTGAGCCTACCGTGAAACGGTTTTACGTGCGGACGCTGGGGCCTGGGCTGGGAAAGAAGTGGTTTAATGCACACGCCGCAGGACGGGAAAGTCACTGATGCAAGCGCTCCCGGCCGTAAAGCAGCAGCATGGCGACGATGACAACCCCATAAATAATCTGACGCCCAGCTTCCGGCACCTGGACCACTGAAAGTATCGATTGCAGCAGCGTGATTAGGATTGCGCCAGCGACCGTGCCGAGGAATGTGCCGCGGCCGCCGAGGATACTTGTGCCGCCGAGCACCACGGCGGCGATCGCCGGGAGCAGGTACGGGTCTCCCATCGCCTGATAGGCGTGGGTCGAGTAGCCAGCGAGCAGAACGCCGGAAAAAGCCGCGCAAGCGCCTGAAATAGCGAAGCATGCGAGAGTCACGCGACGTGTATCAACACCAGAGAGGTAAGCCGCCCGCTCGCAATTGCCGATGGCGTAGACGCGACGGCCGAAGATCGACCGGGTCAGGGACACTACCACAAAGAGGCCGACTGTCAGCCAGACCCAAACCGTATTGGGTATACCGGCCAGTGATCGGTCAACGGCGATCAGGTGCATCGCGGCGGTGGCGCGATCCTGGGGGGCGAATCCACTCGTGTGGACTACCATCAGTCCCTGGACGATAACATTGGTAGCAAGAGTAAAAATCATGGAGGGCACGCGAAGATAGGCGACGCCAACGCCATTTAGGAGACCGATCCCAAGGCCAGACGCGATGCCGATCGGAATAGCCAGCGCCGGAGCGATTCCGCCCCAGCCGCCCGCCGCGGTTGACATCATACCTCCCATCGCCACTACCCAAGGGATTGACAGATCGATATGGCCAAGGAGGACAACCAACATGAGACCGGAGGTGATGACGCCAAGGAACGAGGCCACTTGGAGTTGCTGTACCAAATACGCCGGAGAGAGAAAGTTCGACGAATACAATGAGCCGATTAAGAGCAGCGCGACGATGCAGCCGAACGCCGCTAGCACCACCGGATCAATTCGTTTGCGAGTCCCGATCCGCACCGCTCGCTCGCCTCCTTGGTAGACGTCGAGCCTATTTTTGATCCGAAGTAGCCGAACTGAACCGAGGCTGACGGCGAGGAGGAGGACAACGCCAAGAAATAACGGCTGCCAGAGCGGCTCTAGATCGAATACTAGGAGCAGATCGCCAATCGTCCTCAGCACGAAGGCACCGAAGATCGAGCCGATCGCGCCGCCGGAGCCGCCAAATAGTGAGGTTCCGCCGACCACGACCGCTGCGATCGAGTTTAAGGTATAGCTGCCGCCAAGAATCGCGTTGGCTTCACCAGAATAGGTGATACAGGTCAGGAGCAAGCCAGCGACCGAGGAGAGAAGCCCAGCTAAAACGTAAGCGAGGAACTTGGCGCGGGCGATTGGAATACCGGACATATAGGCGGCCTGCTCCGAAGAGCCGATTGCATAAGCCGCGCGACCGAGAATCGAATGGCGGTACGGGAGCCAGATGAAAAGCACGATCCCGAGGAGAAGAACTAGGGCCACCGGGATGCCACCGGGAAGCGAGCCGACAACGACGTCAGCGAAATCCGTGTTCACCGTACCCCCTGGCGCGGGTCTTAGCCAGAGTGCAACGCCATAATAAATCGCGCCGGTAGCGAGGGTCGCGATGATTGGTTGCAGGCGGCCATAGACGACGATACTGCCGTTGATCGCACCGCATAAGAGGCCAACAACGAGTACCGCCAAGACCCCGGCCGCCGTCTGAAGCGGCGAACCGTTCATCAGCGTCGAGGCCAGGCAGTTTGCGAGCACCATGACCATGCCGACCGAGAGGTCGAGCCCGCCAGTGAGAACCGGGATGGTCTGGGCCATCGCCGCGAGCGCGAGTAAGGTTCCCGTGTTGGCCGCCGTATTGACTACTCTGGCGCTGAAGCCTGCTGGATGCTTCGATAAGTAGAGCGCGAACATCGCAATAAACAGCGCGATGGCGAACAGCAGTCCGCGCTGCTCGGCGAAAAAAAAGTTCCAGTCGGGTTTTCGTCGGTTGACGGCAGGTGGGCTGCTTGGCGGGGCTTCGGCGGGCTGGGAGCCAAACCTCTCGGTCGACGGACGCATCTCTGTGATCGCCACCGGAGCGCTCTCCGTCGCAGCCGTGGGCAGATTGAGCGCGCTCGCGACGAGATCGCGCTCGGTAATTGCGGCACCTTCGAGCGTTCGGACGATCGCGCCGTTATAGAGAACCAGGACTCGGTCGCAACAGCCGATCAGCTCATCGTAATCCGTCGAATAGAACAGGATGGCGGCACCTTCGTCGGCCAACCGACGCAGGCATTGGTAGAATTCCTGTTTAGTCGCGACGTCGACGCCCCGAGTCGGGTCGTTCAGGAGGATGATCCGGGGCTCGATCATCAGCCATTTGCCGATGACAACTTTCTGCTGATTGCCGCCAGAAAGCGCACCGACTGGACCGTCGATGCCATCGGATCGGATTTGCAATAGCTTGATAACCCGATCAATAGCAGTCTTTTCAGCAGCACTGTCGATTAGGCCAAAGCGGCAGAATCGCTCAGCCGCGGCAAAGGACAAATTGTCGCGAACCGACATCGGCAATATCAAACCTTCGGTTTTGCGATCTGCAGGAATGAGCGCCATGCCGACGCCTTTCCGCTTGGCCGTGCGTGGGCTTTTCAAAGTAACGGGTTTGCCCTCGACCTCAACCGTGCTGGAGACGCCGACCAGAACGCCGAATAGGGCGAGCAAGAGCTCGTGTTGGCCTTGACCATCTAGTCCACCGAGGCCGACCACCTCCCCTGGCCTGATCGACAGGTCGATCCCGTTTAGGCGTCCCGCCCAGGATAGATTTTTAACCTTGAGCGCCGGTGCGCGCTTTGGCATCTCCGCCGCCTTCGGCGGAAACACGCTCTTGTATTCCCGCCCGATCATCAACTCCACGATCGCTTCATCGCTCTTCGTCCCAGAATTGAATGTCGCGACGTAGCGACCATTGCGAAAAACCGTGCAATCGTCAGCGAGCTTAGCGACCTCGTGCATGCGGTGCGAGATGTACACGACAGCCAAACCCTCCGAGCGAAGTTGTTTGAGCACGCGGAAGACCCTCTCGACGTCGCCGGCGGTCAACGCCGAAGTCGCCTCGTCCAGGATCAGGATCTTAGGCCTGCGCGAGAGTGCCTTGGCGATTTCGACCAATTGCCGGCGTGACAGAGGCAGGTCCTTCACCGGCGAGAGCGGATGAATGTCGCGCGCCCCGGCGCGGGCAAGTGCTTCTTCCGCGACGAGGCGTTGAGACCGGCGATCAATCAGGCCCAAGCGCGTCGGCGGACTGGTGATCGCGATGTTGTCGGCGACCGTCAAGTCGGGAATCAGCGACAGTTCCTGAAAAATGCAGGCAATTCCCGCCTCCGTCGCCGCTGCCGGATTGGGGAATGTGACAGGCTGGCCCTCTATTCTCAATGTACCCGAATCTGGCTGGACCACCCCAGCCATCACCTTTATCAGCGTTGATTTTCCGGCGCCGTTCTCGCCGAGGACCGCATGAATTCGGCCCCGCACGCACTCGAACCGAGCTTCCTCAAGTGCGCGCACGCCGCCGTAACGCTTCGAGACACCCTCCATTCGGAACAAGGGTTCCCCCGTCACATCAGCCGGACTCCTTGCGTCGCGGGGAACATCTCCCGCGACGCCAGTCCCTTCAGGAAACGTCACTGGTTCGATTCCGACTTACCCATGATCTCATTGGCGGTGAAGCCGATGTTGCAATGTGGAAAGGAATTCCCGACGAAGAAGTTGTCGTTGAGGTCAGGATAGTAGTCCTGGCCTTCCTTCATATTTGGAAACTCGACATAGGAGACCGGTAACGATATCGCCTGCGGAATCGCGTTACCCTGGAGTGCGGCGATAGCCGCCTTGATAGTTACCGCGACTTGGGCTGGCCCCGTTCCGCCCGACGAACCGTGGAGACCTTGGTCGGCATATTTTGCGCATAACTTGCGGTAGCCATTTTCGGTTTCGCCGGACACCGGGATCATCGGATGATGCGCATCAATCAGGGCCTGGACCGTGCCAGTCGAACCACCCTGCGTAAATATACCATCGAATTTTTTGTGGATCGCAATGGCGTCGGCCGTCGCCTTCTGGGCCGTGCCGTCATCCCATTTTCCCACGACTTCGACTACCTCGAACTTCTTACCGGATTTATCGAGGACCTCCTTGAAACCGTTGTGCCGATCGCGATCGACCGAATTACCCGATGGTCCCCGTACCTCGAGCAGCTTGCCCGAGTCCGCTTTGATCTCCTTCAAGAGCCAGCGAGCAGCGAGGCGGCCTAGTTCGACCTGGTCGACGTTGACTGTGATCGCATCAGGCGACTCGATAACGTTATCGAATGACAATAGTACGACACCGGCGGCGTTGGCGCGCTTGACGACCGGCGCGAAGGCGGCCGGATTCAGCGCGTTCACGATCACTGCATCGTAGCCGGAGTCAATGAAGTTATTTGCTGCGGCGATCTGGGCGGCAAGGTCCTCACCGGTCGATACCACCTTGAATTCCTTCAGCTGGCTCTTCACATTGGGCTGGTCGGCGTAGGCTTTGGCCGTTTTGATCATCTGGATACGCCACGTATTTCCGATGAACCCATTGACCAGTGCGATGCGATAGGGACCATCTTTTTTTGGCCACTTGAAGTACTTTGTGTCGGCATGCCACGGCTTGAAACAATCGGCATCGGCACCAGGACCGGAGACGACTTGCGGGCCTGCCGCAATCGCCGTCATCGAGATGCCGCACAGGAGCGACACGGCGCCGGCCATCGTCAGCAGGCGACTCAGGAGGGGAAGTTTCATCAGATTTCCTTTCAGTTGGGGCGCGTTTAGTTTTGCGCGTTGAATATGGTTATTTGCCTTGGGGGACGGCATCGGGGATGGCACCGCTTGCACTAAAGCCAGTACGAAGCAGAGCAAGGAGGTGCCTAATCAATGATGCCGGCACCACCTCATAAGCAGTTAAAATTGGGCGTGTCAATCGTTTCATATGATATAATTTCCAGATTGATATACGATGCCCACACCAGGACCCAATCTGGCACGCCCGCGCGCGCTATAGAACGGACCAGCCAAGATGAAAATCAAGACCCCGGAATCTCTTAACGTATCCCGAAAAAGAAGACCGCGCGTACAACGAGAGATCGTCACAACCCTGGCTCGCCGCATCCTGTCCGGAGAAATCCAACCGAGCGAATACCTGCCCAAAGAGTCGGAGCTATGCGTCGAATACGGGGTCAGCCGAACAGTAATCCGGGAGGCGACAAAGGTCCTTGAGTCGAAGGGATTGCTTCGCAGCCGTAGTCGCGTCGGCACGCAGGTGCTCGACGCGAATGAATGGAATATGCTGGATCCGGCTCTGTTGGCCTGGGCAGGCTCTGGTTTCCACGATCCACGCTTCGTAGGGTCGCTAATCGAGGCTCGCCGCATCATCGAGCCGGCTGCGGCCGAACTCGCCGCCGAGCGCGCTGGTCCGCAGGACCTCGCCTCGATGGATGACGCCTACCAGCGGATGCGTGCATCGTTGCCGCATGACATACCCGAGTGTTCGGAAGCAGACCTGGACTTTCATACCGCCCTTCTCGTGGCCAGCCACAATCATGTGCTCGTACAGCTCGCCAGCGTTATTCGGGCTGCACTGCGCGCGTTGTTCGAGCTAACGAACTCCCTCGGATCTGCGCACGAACAAGCGCTGCATCTGCACGGCGCGGTCGTCGAGGCGGTTCGTCTTCGTCAGCCTGAATTAGCACGGGCAGCAATCCTTAAGATTTTGGACGCGGCGGTGACTGACCTGCGTGTCGGGGGCAGAAGCTTTATCATCTGAGTCTTAGGAACCCTTAGCATAAGCTTCAGCCGTTCCTACAGAACCCCCATAGGCGATAGCCCCGGCAATCACCAGCAAAATTGAAATCAGGAAGCCCAGACAGGCGCTGTAGGAAGACATTCCTGGTGAGGCTGTACACTAGAGCCACGGCTACGAGGTAAATCCAGAACATAGGTTTTGCTTCTCGAAACCGGGGGGCCTATAGCCCTTTTCTACCGGCTCCGTACAATGGGGTCATTTTCAAGGTGCCGTTCGGCACCTTTGTTTTGTATTGGCTGAATTCAGAAAAGTAGACAGCAACGGGTTGGAAAGCGCGGGTTTCATTTTGAAGATCCTGGATTCTGTTATCCGAGAATTACATCCTCAAGGCTACTCACATCTGCTCGCATTTG
>CAWFMA010000014.1:0-185298 GCA_963816855.1 uncultured Verrucomicrobiae bacterium
AGATGGAGAGCAACGCTGCAGTTTTCGTCGATGGTCGCCGCGTGGATTTTCGTGCTCAGTCCTCCACGAGAGCGCCCCAAAGCCTGGTCGCCGCCGTTTTTTTTGGTGCTCCTGCCGCGTGCTGGTGGCTCGTACCGTTGTGGAGTCCATCAACAGATGACGAGCTTGGGCGAAGCATTCGCACTGAAGGCACTGCCAAAGCCGCCGCCAACTCCCGCTCTTCCCCAGCGTCGAAATCGCATGTAAACTGCATGCCAGTAGCCCAACTCCGGTGGTAAATCCCGCCAAGGGCAGCCCACACGATTCAAATACAAGACAGCTTCCAGAAAATCGCGATCACTCAGTTCGGCAGGGGCTCCCGCACACGAATGCTTGGCCTCTGCTAACGCTGCTTGAGCTCCTCCCGAACACGATCGCTGATCATTCGACGGGGATGTTCTCTCTCCATCCCAAGCATAAATCAGCTCTCGCTCAAAAAGTTCCACTTCTAAATTCGTGAACAGAACCTAATCTGCTTGATTACGACTTTGACGTACTGCTGCTCTGCGACGGCCAACCCGTGCTGAGAGGTGGCGACTGAAAATTGCCGAGATTTTGACACGCTCGCCACAAGTCGGATGATTTCGGCTTTCGACCCAACCTTCGGGAGTGTGCATGGTGAGGCCGTGCTCCGGTCGCGGCGATTCTCCGTCGATCAGTAAGCGGCGGGCTCACACTGCCGAAGGGCGAACGGCTAGGTACCCTCCGATGGTCATAGGCCGACCAAAGCTGACGCCACGAGCTTTCAAACGGGCAATACCGGCGTTAACGCGCTCACGGATGTATGGACTGAAACGGGCCTCGGTCGGCACTATGGCGGGCTCGGAAAACGTAAGCTTTCCCGACAGGGTGGCGAACTGGCGCAGCTTCAAAATGAGATTAACAAGCAGATGACAAGAGATTTGCGAAAGCGACAACAATTGTAATGACTTCCGACAACCGACAAATCTCTTTTCTGCCCGGCTCTCTCCCAGGTATCAGGACAGCTACGCGCCATTCATGGGGCAGCAAGGCCGCACCGCAAAACGGCTCAGGGAAGTGCACTTGTGTTACTTTCTTGCGCTACATACAGGCGCGGTCTCGTAAGGTGTGAACGCAGCGGAAGAGCGCCGCTTCGCTGCGACGCTCCCTTATCGCAATTTTCAGACAGCCGAACCCCTGGGCTTTCGATGCGATTTTCGTGAAAGGGGCGCTTGCTGCAGATCGGTGACTGATTGCTTACGCCTTTTCGAGCATCACGTCCTTGGCTTCCTTATCTTCACGGAGTCCAAGAAAAACGGGTTGGCGCAGACGCTCGTCGCGCGTCAGTTCACTGAACCTGACCTGACATACCAAACGAGGTTCCACCCAGTGGCAGAACCTCATCTCCGAAGCGGTAATCCCCTGGCCCCATTTGCTTCCACGCGGAAGAGGCAAATTTACAAAAGGACACGAAGGCCGTTCTATTTGCTTGAGCCTGGAATAGAGCCTCTCAAGAAGAGCCGGTACTAAACCCCGTGCCCACTCGTCCCACAAATACTAGCTCGTTACGGCGGTAAAAGCCCACGATAAGGGAACCGAAAAACTTCCTCGTACCTTCCGGTTCGGTATATCCACCGATCACGAACTCCTGTTCATGGAGTAACTTGATCTTGATCCAGGCGCCGCTACGAGCTCCAGGCTCGTAAACCGACTTCGCCCTCTTACCGATCAATCCCTCCAGACCTAGTTTGCGAACCTCTTTAAGGAGGTCTTTCGCGTTGTTTCCCAAAGTCGCCGAAAAACGGATCACGCCCGGTGGCTTCTCGAGCAAACGTTGAAGGGTCGCTTTTCGCTCCTCTAGGGGAAGTTTTTTCATGTCCTTTCCGTTCAACTGGAGCAGATCGAAGGCGTAGAAAAATATTGGCGGCCGCTCATGCCCCATATCATGTGACTGAAGTAACTGAAATGATGAGCGCCCCTTTTCATCAAGAGCGACAATTTCGCCATCGATGACGGCGTCATGAGCGTTTAGCTCTGCAATCGAGTCCAGGATCTCCGGGAATTTCGCCCCGAGATCCTTTGCATTGCGTGAGAGCAATCGCACCTGGGTGCCGCCCTTCAAGGCCAATGCGCGCCAGCCGTCAAATTTGATCTCGTAAATCCAATGTCCCGAAGATGGGGCCCTCGCGAACTTGGCCTTCATCGGCTCAACAAAGTATGGAAGAGGGATCGCTTTGCTCCTCACTCTTTTGGTCGCGCAGTTTCCTCTTAATTGTCGCGGCGCCAAGGAACTGCTAGCTTTTCGCTGGGAGCACATGCTCTCACTTCCACGCCGGCGCGTGCGAGCAAAAAGCCGAGCATCATCCCCGCCGGTCCGCCGCCGACGATGCAACAGCGTGTTTGTATTTGTTCGACAGTTTGAGCGGGCTGGTTCATCGGTGGGTAGCTTCGGCCAGCGGTTCCATGATTAGACGAGGGCGCTGGCTCTGGGAAGAGTCAGCGGTGGCGAATATCTAGTTTAGCTTAAGCAGGGTGCCATTGAGGACGTCGTTTTGAAAATAAACGGCATACGCCTGTGCGCGCTCTTGACCGGTGACAGACAAGTCCCTGCCAGAGTCGGGCTTTTCGGCGTGTCGAACCATGAGGATGTTGGTGTTTTTGGGCATAGGGCGACATTAGAAGCGCAACGACTTCAGCACAATTCGGCAAAATTGCGCGCGCGTCTCTCCGGTGGCAGCCTGAACGAAGGCTGCTCCAGATGCTCCTCTCAACCATCATCTCTCAACTATCAACTAGGGGATGCATTTGAAATCAGCGTGCATCTGCTTGCAGTTTAAAAACCCAAGCCGCGTCACGAGCCGCTCGCAGTGCAGCGAGCCGGCGCACGCTCTTTCACAAATAAATATCTCATGTCAATAATTTGACTGACCCCTTCTACCCCGCACCTGGCCGCCGAAGCGGTGGCGTAGGAGACATCAACTTTCAACTTTCAACTTTCAACTCTCAACTCTTAACAATCACCCATCAACCCCTCCGGCAGCGCCTCAGAGTTGCTCCAGAAGCGATTTCCAGCGTGACCACGAAGCGTCGCGCGCTTGGAGGTTTGCCTCGGAGGCGTCAGGCGCCTCGCCCGCTCTCATGAACCCGTGCCCCGCGCCCGGATAAATCTGCGGCTCGAAGGTTTTGCCCGCGGCTCTCATTGCCTCGGTTGTCTCGATGAGCGTCTCATTCACCCGTGCGTCGTTCTCTGCATAAAAACCGTATACCGGTCCCTGAATATTCTCCGTGCCAGCGCGATCGCTCGGGCCGCGGCCGTAGAAAACGTAGGTCGCCTTCAGATCTCGGTTGTGATTGGCAAACTTGAAGACCGTGCCTCCGCCCCAGCAGAACCCCACGGCGGTGACCTTGCCATTAGACGCCGGCAACTTGGCAACGTATGACGCCACGGCATCAAGGTCGGCCATCACCTGGGGATCGGACAGTTGAGAGATGGCCTTCCGCGCTTCATCAACACCGGAGTAGGTCTGGCCGCTGAGCAGGTCGGGCGCGATGGCGATATAACCGGCTCCCGCGAGTTGGTCTGCGACGCTTCGCACCCATTCGGTGAGCCCGAAAATCTCATGCACGACAATCACTGCGGCGGCCTTCTCTTTCACCTCGGGAAAGACGAGAAAACATCGCACGTTGCGGTCGCCATGCTTCACCTCGACCCACTCACCGTGCCGGGGTGATTTCTCGAGCTTCTCCTTTGCCCAATCCTGCGCTAAAAGCGGGGAGCTGAAAAAGATCAGTGCGGCGAATGACGCTGCTATCCGGGAAATGGCGGTGCGGATGCTCATCAAAGGATTCTATGCTCTCCCGGTCCGGCTGCCAATAGTCCGGTCTCGCCTTGGCGAACGCCGCCTGAGTCGTGTGCCCACTGCCGGCGTGACGGCGTCACTTCGCGAAGAACGTGGATGAAAACGGGCCGGCCAGTTATTATCAATATGGCGACGAGACGTTGCGGTAGAGACGGCGCGAGCGGCAAGCAACCTGAAATCAAGCCGTTCAGAGGTGACTAGGAGCCGGCAATGATCGTGATTTGTGCCGCACTCGGACCAAGCCTGACTGTCATATGTCATCTGACCCCATTAAACCCCGTTTGCCCGCCGAAGCTCTCAGCGTAGAAGGCTTGGCCGCCGCAGCTTCAGCGTAGGAGGCTCACCGCCGGATCGCGTCGACGCTTCGCTATACGTCGCGGCTCGCCGACGTACATCCAAAACGGCGCCATTAAATGGCTGACCGTTTTGCATACCCCAACGTGAGCCAGCGGTCAGACGATTCCAGAGCCGCATCAAGAGCGGCTCGCAGTGCAGCGAGCCGGCGCACGCTCTTTCACAAATAAATATCTCATGTCAATGATTGTTGACTGACCGCTGACGGGACTTCCGTGGAAGATCTTCCGACTTCAACTTTCTGACCGATACTTTAAGCTTTCTCTTGATGAAACCATCTTTCACGCTTGGCGTCGTCGGTCATTTCGGATTAGCCGTACGAAATCCGAAGAAAAGCGCGCAATGGTTTCAACGCGTGCTGGGTCTGCGCAAAGAGTTCGAGATTGAAGACGGCGTCGCTGTCGGCAACGACAATGTCACGATCGTTTTATTCAAAGGTAAGCCGTCGCCGGAAACGCTTGATCATATGTCATTTCACCTGCCGGACATGGCCACACTGCGAAAGGCGCTTGACCATCTCAAGAAGCACGATGTCGATCTGGAAGACCCGGGGGACGAGATCGGTCCGGAAGCCCCCGGCTCACCCCATATGGGTCTTTGGTTTCACGATCTGGATGGCTATCGCTGGGAGTTGTCAGTACAAGGGGGAAAGTAATCTGATGACACGGCATTGCGCTATGCGAGAATGTGAGGTTCTTATGAAAGAGCCGTCGGATGCTGCCGCCGTGCGTGTATTTCCTCTAGCGGTGCCGCTTCTTACGATTCTACTCGGAGTAGCCTTCAACCCTTTTTGTCCATTTAACCTCAAGCTCTCCGCTCTTTCGCGCTATGGGATACGAGGGGCGATCGTCGGCGTCGCTGTTCTTGGCCTGGGTCTCTACCCGGTCATTCTCCTTCGTCGGACCGGACAGAGCGAAAATCCGTGGACCCCGACGACAGAGATCGTGACTCGCGGTCCCTACAGGTTCACGCGGAATCCGCTCTACCTGCAAATGGTTTTGAGGTGCATTGGCTTTGCGATGCTTCTTAGGAATATCTGGATCTTGTTGCTGACCCCCTTGTGCGCCTGGGCGCTTCAAGTACTCGCCATTTTGCCAGAGGAGACGTACTTGGAGCGTATGTTCGGCGACAGCTATCGATCGTACAAATGCAGGGTCCGTCGCTGGCTCTAGCGGGGGGGCACTCGCCCGCAGGTGCGCGTAAACGCGATTGGTGCGGCGGCTTTAAACTAGCGAGTGCTAGCTCCAGGTAGATGATGGCAGGGGAGCCATTCTGTGGGGTAACCTTTCCCTTTGCACTTCGATAGTGTGAGCATTTCCTGAGCGCGAGATCATTCGCGAGCGTGTGAACGCCGGACTGGCCGCAACGAAAAAGCGCGGTGTGAAGTTTGGCCGCCCGGCGACATTAGATGCGCACCCGGGAGGATATCGCCCGTCTGCGGGCAATAGGCCGCACTGGACGTGCCATCGCGGCGGAACTTTCGCTTCCGGTCGGCAGTGTCTTTCAGGTCCTCAGAGAGCTCAGGCTCGCCGCGTGATTGATGTCGGCGGCCCTTTTACTCTCGAAATCAAGAAAAAGGCTTACACGGGCTCTGAGACGGCGTTGAAGGGCAACTGGGAGGACCTTGGACTTGCACCGTGTTCCCGGTGGAGTAGATGTTTGCAAGGAGAGGGCGCTGCCTCTTTACGAGGGTACCCTTACCCTTTGGCCCCCGGGTAGTATGAGCACGGCCTCGAGGTAGCTGCGTACAAGGTCGATAGATTTCATGGTCATAAGAGACTGGCACTTGCCTCGTCATGGCGTCGAGTACGAAGTCTTTGGTCTCAGACCCCATGAAACGGATTGCATTGGACCTCAATGAATGGCGTATAAATTGGATTCTGTAGGATTTCGCCCTACAGAAAAACTATCCCTCGCCCTACAGACTCTTGGCTGAATGGAGTCTAACGTCGCCGCCGAAAGCAGGCGATTACAGATATTGCTTATCGCTTTTCCTCAAGAGCCGAGCAGGTGGTTAATCAATTATGAACGTGGAAGTTAGAGAGTGGATTCGCTTCCTCAGTATAAGGTATCTTAATGTGACGGCTCAAGTAGTCACGGACGGCTCGTCCATATATTGCCCCGACCGCCGGTTAAACAAGTGCTCCAAAAACGACCGCAAAAAGGATCCAACTTCTATTTTCCTAGATGACTTTGACCATTCCGTAAAGCTCGGCATCCCCGCAGGCAATCATGGCAAGGTGACCTTCTCATTGACGATCAACTACAAGGGCAATGAGAAGCCCCTACATTGGTCCAAGGTGCCACAAGGAAGCGTCGCAACCGACCCGCTGGGCCTCCCCTTCCAGTGTAGCCCCGAGGGTGACTTCAACTTTTTACGGAAAACGGGTCATCACGGCGTTTGGAACGCTGACAGTGCTCTGTCAGTGGAACTCGAGGTTTATCAGCAAAAGGGAAAATCCCTCAGACGTCAGCTTGCCAGGTGTTCCAGAATCGGTGTGGAAAGAATGGATGAAACAACTCAGCATTCTTAAAATTGTGATAATCGCCAAACTCTCTATGACCGAAAATGGTCCCGGTTTGGTTAATGTGACGGTTAAGGATGAATCCGCTGTTATTCCGGATCAAATCGTTGCGGGGTCTACTGGAGAATTAACCGCGGTCCTTGGTCCCGTGATAATTGAGTTGGAACCGATCGATGTCGCTCCTCCGATAACCGTGCCAGGAGGCGTACGATATCACGTTTACTTTGATAAAGACTCCTCCGAACTCGATAAGGTGGTTAAAGGCGGCAACGAAGCGCCGAGGAAAGATCCGACAGATCGTACTGGAGACTAAATTGGATCCCGCTGGGGCCGAGGGCGCGCCATATGGTGTTGAGGATGATTATTGGCGTCGTGTTGCAATTAGCATTGACGGCGACGATTTAAAGAAGGCTATCAAGGACATTTATAGCCGAGAGTTCGGAGGTACAAGCGTGGCAGAATTTCGAAGCCGATTGCCGTGACCCTTCAAAAGCAAGGCTGCCGCATTCGGCTTTCGTAACTCGATCCCCCCGCGCCTCATGACGTATCGTAGGGCTGATTGGCCGATCTGACCGAACCTGAGTGCATAAATCAGAATCATCTACAAGCGACTGACTACAAAGAAACAACCCCAGTATTGCCGACAATCATCAGAGCTTAAAGATTCTTCCGCCGTCGCTCCCGAAATGACAATGGGGATTTGATTTTCAGGACGACGGCGTCATTTAAACGCCCGCTATGGTTCGCCCAGGCGGGCGTTTTGGTGTTGACCCATAAACGTCACCATTCGGGAAAAAGGCGCGCAGAGTTGCTACGTGGCTCGATCAGAAAAAAGAAGCAGTATGAAACTCAAACCATCTTGGCAGGTTGGAAGGAAGGCTCGCTCGTGGATGAATAAGAATGGGGAATGTCTCTTTTGGGTGCGAGGCTTCAAAAGCCGAGAATGCGCGGAAGAATACCAAGCCGATCTCTTCGAGACGATCTCTGATCAGAAGGAAGTGACGGGTTTCATGATCATGCCGGCTGTGGGCCGCGGAAACACGTGGCAATTGATTGTTTGGTCCACAGATACGCCATTGGCGCTATGAACCCGGGAATCCGAGCAATCCTGAGGAGATAACCGTCTTCCTGGCGCCCGCTTCGATAACTCGGAGGTTCCTCGATTGCGGGCGGCCAGCCCAATCCCACAGGAAATCAACCCGGCCAGCGTCCGCGCCCCGCCAAAAGGTGTCCCCGGAAGGGTTGGGGAGATATAGGAGGGGTTCCCTTCCTTCGAAACTCGTATTGCCCGTTCGGGGGGGGCCGACTTCCTGATGCCTTGGCGTCACAGCATTCCATTTCTGGTGTAGATTGACGGCAGTGGAATAATCTCAGTGATATGCAGGAAGGCATTCCCCAATCCCTGACTATAGCAGAAGTCCCGAAGCGTCCTGGAGTGATTAACTGCGCCTCCTACGCCCAGGGCGTTCGCGTGGCAAATGTAGTGATTGCGGACATCAGCGAAGAGCTTAAACACGAAGACCGATTTGTCTGGGTTGGCCTGTTCGAACCCGACGAGAAGCTGCTACGCGAAATACAGGAGGAATTTTGCCTCCATGATCTGGCCATCGAGGATGCCCATGACGCGCATCAGCGGCCAAAGCTAGAGCAGTACGGGAATTGTCTCTTTGTCGTGCTGCGCACGGCGCACCTGGTCGGCGAATCGGAGCATGTCGAGTTTGGAGAGACGCATGTTTTCGTAGGGCAGCGTTTTGTCGTTTCTGTCCGACATGGCTCTCTGCAGTCCCACGTAGGTTTGCGCGCACGCTGCGAGGCTTCACGACAGCTTCTCGCCAAAGGTCCAGGGTTTGTCCTCTACGCCTTGATGGATTTTGTAGTCGACCAGTATTTCCCCATCCTCGAGGCATTGGAAGAAAAGGTGGTTGAACTGGAGGAGGTCGTCCTGGATGAGAAATTCATCCAACAGACAGCCGGCCGTATCTATTACTTGAAACGCGAACTGCTTTCCATAAAGCGGGCCGTCTCCCCACTCGTGGATATCTGCAGCCGCCTGATGCGGTTCGATCTGAATGTGTTGCCGGAAGACACCAAGCCATACTTCCGCGACGTATATGATCACGCAATGCGCATCAATGAAATGGCGGACACCCTTCGCGAAGTGCTCGGAACCGCCCTTGACGCGAATCTATCGATGATCTCGGTGTCGCAGAACAAAGACACCAAACGCCTGGCGGCGTGGGCCGCGATAATCGCCGCACCGACGGCGATCGCTGGCATTTACGGTATGAACTTCCAAAACATGCCTGAGCTGGGATGGAAATACGGCTACGAGACGGTCCTCTTAGGTATGGCTGTAGTGTGCAGCGGGCTATGGTTGGCATTCAAGCGTTCGGGCTGGCTATAGAAAAAGGAGCTAGACTCAGACTCTGCGGCAAGCCCGGACGACCGGCAAGGGGGGAGCCAGTCTGGTGAGCAGTACCCTTGCTCTTTGCCCTTCGGTAGTATGAGCCCCGCCTGCACGGGTGGCCTTGCTGCGCTGCCGTCTACCTACACTTAATCTTTAGATCGCAGCCATTGCGATGAGAAGATCCGGTGATTGACCGGCACTCATTAAACCATCGATAGAACTTCCCAATTTACGTCGCCCCCAGGGATAAGCTTGCCAAATACATTATGATGAGCAATCCCCGTCTGTCCTACTTCAAATGGGGGCGACTCGTCTTTCCAAGGAAGATTCCGGAAGAAGAGGATTACAGCGTTCTCCGCATCAGGAGTACGTCCGTTGAATGCCAGTGAAAAACTAAACGGCACATAGTACCAAGTGCCTGAATTGGACCCCAAATAACCAGGAAGACGGCACGTCCATGGATCAGCTCCAGGAACCCACCAACGGTACTGAGCGTCAACAAGGACAGATTTATCCTGAGCACTGATGTTAAGAGTAATAATCATAATAGTGTTTGTCCTTTCTGGTTCTATATAACTTGCGTTTGCCTTTCCGTCCGGGCAATGCGGTTTCTTTGCTCTGCCCGCTGGCGCAGCCAAGGGCCGATGCGGGTAGTCAAAGAGACGATCGTAAGAATAAAACGAACGTATTGGTTCATAGAATTGTAACAGACACGTGCGGGAACCGCCGTTGGTTCAAATCGCGGGTTGAGTTTTGGCGCGCGTTGTCGGCAGTTCCTGCAAATTTCAGTTTTCGAAGCCGGCGGCAATCCCGTCAGATGTTAGCCTGGAGGGCGCCGTCTATGTTGTCTGCCAGCGCGCTGAAACCGGCATTTGTGGGGTGAAGTTCGTTGGCCCAGTCATCTTGGTTTGCAGCGTTTTGGTCAGATCCACATGTAAAACGTCCGGAGCTGCTAATCCTTTGAGCATCATGTTCAAAGAATCTATGAATTTCACGACTATGTCGTGGCGCACCTTCAAGTCGGCGGCGTTGTTATTTGGATAATTCTTTTGATTAAACGTATTATCGAACCACGGCCCGATCCTCCAACCAAGAAAGGAAATGACCCGCGACCATCTGGCCACGGATAATCGTAGCCGTGTGTGAAAATGGGCATATCTCCACTGTGGGAGTCCATAACATCATATAAGCTCTGCGTTGAATAGCTATCTCGGAAGCCGTTGTCGAGCACAGTTCGTTAGGCTATGAGTCGTTAATTGGGCCGATCTCGTTAATCCAGGGATGGTTCCCCACTACTCTGTTGAGTTGGCGCGCTTGCGGCGCCGGTGGGGAACTTTTGTCCAATGAACCAACTGTTGGGCGGACATCTTCGGAAATTCTGTGATCCGCGGCCCGGACAAGGCACGAGACCGCTTGGAGGTTTGTAGTACTGGTTCAGCGTCAATTGGAAAAAGTAAGGGTGGCAGCTAATGAGCGGGTGTTGTTTTGGTTACGTTTAGTTTTACGGGTTTCTCTGGCCTGGAGGAGTCTTTGGTCGCGAGCGAAAAAGATGGCCTCTTCTTTACCGGCGAGTTTGTCAGCTGGTGTGATGTAGCCGATCGCGGAGTGAAGGCGCACGGTGTTATAGTGTTCGACGAAGCCGCTGACAGGCGACGGGCGTCTTGGAGACTCAAGGGGACTCCTGGGCGGATGCAATTTCGGTTGACCAAAAGCGAGCGGCACCTCGACCCATCCCGTCTCGCGCAACGGGCAGGTGGCGCCCATCTTTTTGCGTACGGGCAGGTGTTCGTTCTTTCTCATGGGCGCAATAAATAGTCAGAAACGCGATTAGAAATGCACTGACAAAGCCGTAGACGATTCGTTATTTGACCTGATCCAAGAATCAACGCAACAACTGCTCCGACGATCCAACGAGAATGTGTGCGTTGTAACTGTGTTTCATGGCTTTGCCGCTTTCCATAACCTCATCGCTGGTCTAATAGGGCTGAATCCATTGCAGCCTGCGCCCTACACGCCCGGGCCGGGGACGACGCGCCCCTGATACCCAATGGGCGGCAAGATGCCTGCCGATGGGCGCTGGGGCGCCGCGCGGAGGCATCTCGCCAATGATCCGAGCGCGAGCCTCGCCAACGAATTTGGCTTTGACACTTTGGGGCTTGCCGGGATTCGGGCTGGCGCTACGCAGGCGCATCGAAAAGATGGGGCTTGCTTGCGTCCCGAGGCTCGAGGACGATGACCCCGTAATCCAAGTGCGGGCGAGCTCCAGACGTCTGTAGGCGGGGGCAAGCGATTCGGTTCCTCAGGGCCGAGGTGCCGCGGCGGTGGTGGTGGTGGTCTGCGCGGGTCCGGGGGGCGTGGGTATCGGGGCGGGCCGCAGGGGTACCCTTTGCCCTTGGCCTTCGATAGCGTGAGCACGAGCACACGTAGCTCCACCCAAAATTTTCAAAAGGGATTCCCTCTCTTTATCCCAGTTCGCGCAGCAAAGCCCGGGGTAGTGTGATCGTGACTCCAACACGCATCGGCTCGCGGATTTCAGACCTCGGGAAGTGTTTTCGCGGCGCGAGCAAGTGCTTCCTTGCCGACGTGGGTGTAGCGGTGGCTCATGGCGGCGCTCTCATGGCCCACCAAGGCCATGACGACCGCATCGGGCACACCGGCGTCTTTGAGCAGAGAAACCGCCGTGTGACGAAGCGAGTGGAAGCTCAAGTCCATCCCTGCGCGCTTGCCCGAGCGTCCTATACCCTTGCTGCGGTGAGGCTGAGGCCCACGCAAGCCGCAGGCAACTAGCAAATTGCTGAACTGATTGGAGAGCGTGCTCACCCGCTTGAACTGTACGCTCACCGTCGCGTAGGCGCGTGGATGCACGGGTGCGCGGGGATCATCGCCCGCGGTCGCAAGCAGGTGCTCGCGCAGGGGCTCGGCAATCGGGATCAACAGCAGCTTGTCGGTCTTGCGCGGCCTCATGCGGATCTCGTCACGCTCAAGGTCGGTCTTCGACCAAGTGAGAAGCGCCAAGTCCCCAAGACGTTGGCCGGTATAGAGGCCGAACTTGATCAGGCTCTGCCATTCGGGATCGGCAACTTCGAGGACGGCGCGCAACTCGGGAATCGAGAATGGACGGCGCTCCACCACCGACTGGTTCTTGACGGTCTTCACCGCTTCAGCCGGGTCTTGGATGATGAATCCCTCCCGGCGAGCTGCGCGGAAGATCATCTTCACGATCTTGAGTTCGAGGTTCACTGTCAGTGGCGCGCTATTGGCAGCCCGCTCGTCCCGGAAAGCCAAGACCTGCGCCTGTGTGATCTCTTCCAAGCTGCGGAGAGCATGCGGACCAAGGAAGGCAAGCCATTTGTCGATCGCGTTCTGGTAGCGCCGATGAGTGGCAAGCGAGGTTTCGGCCTTGCGTGCGCCAAGCCAGCGCAGTGTGAAATCGCGCACGCTGGAAAAGGGCATCTCGACGCCATAGTGTTCGCGATAGAAGTCCACGAATGCCTGCCGGACCCTCTGAGGCTTGCCTTTGCCTTGAGCAGCACGCTCAAGTTGTTCCGCCACTGCAAGAGCACGCTTCTTGTCCGTTTCGCCAGTGGTACGCCGGATCTGCTTGCCTGACGCATCCCGGAAAGCGGCAGTGAAAAACTTGCTGGTTGGTTGCCTGATCACTGAAGCCATAGTAACAAAAGTAATAACAAGTGCCGAAGCTCGCCGAGTTTTTCCGAATTGTTAAAATTCCGATAACTCGTTTATTACAAAGTCTCTAAGAGATTCGGCGAGACTCCGCGAAATGAGTCTTGGCGAATCATCGTTCCCTCCAACCACAGCGCCCACCAGAATCCCCAAGCCATCGCTGAGGTCCGCCGCATCCTTCGGGCGCATGCCGGCGATCAATAAACGATAAAGCGAAAACCGCTCACGGCATCATGGGCCGGGCACCGGTCCGTTTCGCGCCGCCCGGAAAAACGAACTCGCAATGGTCATGCGCTTTGCCACGTCGACGAGCCAAGCGCCATGAATTTCGACTCGCTGCTGGGCGCCATCTATTCTGACCAGAAGAGAATCTGCTCATCGTCGGAGTGCTCCTCCCCGAGACCAGCCATCGCCGTGGTCTTCGTCTCTATCGCGCCCGGCACGAACCGCTCCAGCGCGAGCTGTGGGCCCATGCCGTGGCCTCCGCCAACGAAGCTCCCTCCCCGGTGGTAGCGACTTTCGTAACCTCTCTCAACGAAACCATCGATCTCGACGCAAAGCGCTGGAACGCGATGCGCTGGCATCTGCCGTCCGCGGTGTGGATCCTCGTGCTGGTGGCCGCCTCGGTCGGATGCTACGCGACCGATTTCCACGCCGGCAGGACCGGAGCGCGGCCGCGTTCTCCGATCTATCCTGCCGGCACTCGTCACATGATCATCGGGCTGATCGCCGATCTCGATCGTTCGCGCTTCGGCGTATCGGGATCAGCCAACAGCCCCTGGTCGACTTAAAGGCGACCCTATCCGAGTCATAAGCTCATCGACCTGAAAGCGCGTGGGACGCTCCCGACTCGGTTCGCGCCTGCTTGGGTCTCGCGGTTTCGCTGTCAAGCCGATGGAACACCTCTGGCGGCCGCAGGACCTCGAGTTCATCCTGGCGGCGCGAGACACGGCGCCGCCGTTCTCAAGGAGCTTGCCGGCGACGACGCCCGCTCAGCAAGTAGATCGCGGCGCGCAGTTCGAGCAATGGATCGTCGGAGGGATCGATTCCCTCCACGCGTGGGATGGGATCGAAGATGATCTTCTTCTGCTCGCGCGCATCCCCGGCAACCGGACCTGTCAGAACCATCCTGCCGAAATTGACCAGGCGGCGTCCCTCCGGCCAGTGAACCGTTGCGTCGTCCACGATGTCGGTGTCGTCTGCCACCTGCACGAGAATCTGAAAACTTATCGGAGCTTTGGCGATCCTGTCGGTCAGTTCCTTAAAGAGATAGTTCGTGTCCCTAGCCTTCAGCGCGGCGTCATCCAGGTATTCGTTCCCGGCATCCGGTATGATTCGGTAACGCCCGTGGCGGCTCACGCCGTCCTTATCGATAAAGCGCATTGCGGTCACTCCGAAATACGACTCTCTGGCAAAGCTGGAGGGACTGGGCTTGGGCGTTTGGACGAACGCCAGCGCTTTCGGATGACCGGCCAGGAACTTCTCGATCGGCGTGGGCGACGGCTGGGACGGCCCGCTCGAAGCAGCCGCCTGTAAAAACTCCAGAAACTCCTGTCCCGTCCTCGTGGGAAATCCGTCCGTCGAATGGCTGACGATATCGGTGTGCACGTGTTCGGCGAGGTGGAATCGGATGGCCAGTCCCCGTGGGTTCGCGTTCGGATCGTCGTCAGGAATCTGGGGGAGTCCGGTGGAGTTGGAAAACCGGGCGGTGACCGGGGTGGTATCCCGGGCAATGTGGGGCGCCCGCGTCAGCGAGGAGGCCTCGGGGGAAGGTGTAAATGCTCCCGTGAGCAGAACGCCCTTCGCATGGGCGGGCCGAAAGCCCGGGTGCAGTCCAAAAATCGTATCGAACTGTTTCAGCACTTCCTGGCTTAACGCAATAAGCTTTTCGTCAGAGGGCAGTGGCATGGTGATCTCCTTTTACGGGTATCTGAGTCTTCGCGATGCTATTTCGCAAGCACGCACCTTCGAAACTTGCGGACCAGGCGCAATCTCCTGGCAAAGCGCAGGGGCAACTTGGCCCGATTTTGGACCGATTCGCCATCGAAAAGGACCACTCGACACTCTCGAGCGTCGGCAGCGTAACGAAAAAGTCACAATTCCCGCCTTTGACGCGAATCGCCACGGAATCATTCTTAGTCGGCCGTAATCCTATGAAACACCCTTACTCTCGCTCGCAGACCCACGCATCTGCAATCGTCGTCGTTGCTGCAGCGACGCTGATGGCCCTCAGCCCCGTTCGAAGTGCGTTCTATGAACAGGCGCGTACGGCTGGCTCCGCGGCTCCTGTCGAAAAGTCTTCAAAATCCTGGCTCGCCGAATGGTGGGATGGAAAATACGCCAGCGGAAATTGGTTCGGCGTTCGCGATACCCTCGAAGACCGCGGCCTGACCCTCGGCGGCAGATGGATAGGTGTCTACTATGGTGTCGTGGATGGAGGCATACCAAACATCCGGGGCAGCTATTTCGACGAGGAGATCAAATTCACCGGGGAACTCAACTTCGCCAAGCTGACCGGCTGGGAACCCCTCGAGGGGTTGAAAGCATTCGGAGAAGTCCGCTGGCGCGACGGTTTGAATCCGAACCTGCGCGTGGGCGCTTCGCCCAACTTCCAACCCTCCCACTTTCAGTCCGGCAAGCAGTGGCGTCTGATGACTTTTGGACTCACCTACACCACGCCTGAACTCTTCGGCATCAAGGACTTTCTCACGGTGACCGGAGGCTGGCTTCAGCCGCAAAAGGAATTCATCGAGCAGCCCCTCTCCAAGCTCTTTGTGAACAATGCCTTCGAGAGTTCCAAGGGGATCGGGGCAAATATCCCCTTTTCCTCGAGCTTCTCCACCTGGGGAGGGACTTTGAAGATCAAGCCCGTTGATTGGTACTACGCCAAGGCTGGGCTGTTTATGGCCTATCCGCAGGCGACCTCGACGGACAATCATGGCCTGGCCTTCGAAGGTTTCGGTCCCGATCCGAGCCAGAACGGGGTCTTCGCGATCGGAGAAACCGGATTCACCCCGAAACTCGGCGCCTCCAAGCTGCCGGGAAAGTATGCCTTCGGCGGCTTTTACTACGAGCAAGACAACAACTCTTTCTTTGGAACGCCCTACTCCGGCTTCTATGGCTTCTACTGGCAGATCGATCAAATGCTCTTTCGCGAACCTTCGGAACCCGCTCCACTGCCGCAACCAGATGCCAAGTCGGTGGTCGACGACAAGTCGGGCAAAACTTTCAAAGAGCCCGTCCCGCCGAGCAAACCCAAGCTCTCCGATCAGGGACTCTCCTTCTTCAGTCTCTTTACCTACGCGCCCAAATACAACAACATCCTGCCCTTCTACTTTCACACCGGTCTTGTCTACAAGGGCCTCATCCCCACCAGGGATAATGATCAACTCATGGCCGCCTTCGGCTTCGGCCAGTATAGCTTCTTCAATATTGAGGCGTTGCAGGAGAAAGGAAACGTCAATCAGCCCAATTACACGGCGGTGCTTGAAATAGACTACCGCATCCAGATCAACAAGTGGGCGTTCTTTCAGCCTTATCTCCAGTACATCATTCAACCCAACGGAACCGGTGCGATCGAGAACGCCACGGTTTTGGGTTTTGAGACCGGCGTCATCTTTTAATCATTCTTCGCAGGAGCAACGTGCCGCCGCCGGGGGGTTTCATTACCCGGCGGCGGTTTCTGTTTCGAGCGCTCAACCGCGGTGCAACCTTCCAGCGCGTCACTGGCGATCTCATGCATAGCGACGAGCGGTCGGGTCACGTCCCGGAGGCTAATCTTGAAAACCAGGCATCAAACGAGCTTCCTATTGATCACCCTCCTCGTTCAGACAGAGCGCGGTGTCGCCATCGATAATGAGTCCCTTCACGAAGCCGGCTTTCAGGAGTCCTTGGACAGCTCTCAGCTTTTGTCTCCCCGCACAGAGAAGGATAACCTCCCGATCGTAGAGGTGCGCAAGGTCAACGGCGAGGGTCCGTTGATTTAGTTCGCTCGAAACGACCTGACCGTCCGCATCGAAAAACTTGCCCATGCAGTCGCAAACGGCGCCCGCTCGCTTGAGCTCCTGCAGCTCGATCCCTGAGAGCAACCTGTGCCGAAACAGCAGGCTGTATTCGTCGCATTGCCCGAGCGTAACCAGATAAAAACTGGCCTGCTCCGCCAGCGCCAACGTGTGTTTGAAGACACGCTGCGACATAAAGATTTGCTTATCCGATATGCTATCGGCGATATAGGGCACCGGCAATAAGTGTCCTTCTCCGCCGGTTCTTTCGGCCAGATGACAGACGACCTCGAAGGGATTGGCGGCCGAAGATCGGGTTAGCGAGCCCATCGCTGAGACGAACTTCGTCCTCGGCTTCGACATCCCGACCAGATAGTTTGCAATTTCCGCGATCGTTCTTCCGAAACCGACCCCGATCACACTGCTCTCGTCGGCTTGAAGACGCTCGCGCAACAGATCTGCCGCGACAATGCCGACCGCCCGGCGGGCGATGGGGCCTTCCGCTTCGAGTTTGTCACGCGAAGGCATCCCTCTGCGCCGGTTTGGAGAATAGGACATCAGCGGCGGGGTTGTCCGGCAGAATGCGAGCTGGTGACGCTTTCGAATGGCCTCCTCGACCTCGGCCATTCGCGCAAACCGATGCTCGATAGAAATTTTGACAATTCCCGCGTCCCTGGCTTCGGCCAACAGTCTATTGGCCTTCACGCGCGAAATACCTAATAACTCGGCAGTCTGTTCCTGCGTGTTTCCGGCAACATAGTAGAGCCAGGCTGCCCGAACGGTCTGCTCCAAGGCATCTGATAGCTTGCCATCTCGATTATTCATAAGCTGCCGCGGAAATCCTCTCTGCGCCCCAGGAACGTGACGCACGGCGCTCGTCGCGCGGCTACCAATCTCACAATATGCTCAAGCAAGTCAATCGATTTCACCCGACCGCAGGCCGCGCGAACTGATGATCTCAAGCCAAGCAGCGACATGGAAGCGGCCCGATTTCCACGCAGCGTCCGCATCGCTTTCAGCCTCCAGGCTCAATACGCGCGGTTCCGCGCCGGGTGCTGAAAAATTGCGCCTGTGTACATTTGCTCGAAGCACGAAAATATTTATCAACTTTGTCTTGCGGCGATCCGGATGCTATGCCATTTTGCGGCCTGAACCAGCCGGAGACTGTTATGGACAGGTCATACCGCCCCAAAGACGGATGAGTTGCTTGCAGGCTCCGGCCGTAGCCCCTAAAATCTGCTTTCGTGTTCTCCCCAATTTTGAAGAACGATGACGCCCAACCGTGCCAGTAGACGTAGACGATTTGCCTCCGGACGCCCCAGCGCTATGCGACGGCCCTAGGGTCCATAGCCGAACATTGGCAAAGCTTTCACGATTCGCTTGACTATGCCACCGAACGAACCAACTGCCAAGACCGCCCCAGAGAAAACGTCGGCCGGCCATTCAGCCATCGGGTGGCTGACGCAATACGGAATCATTGTTGCCTTTGTTTTGCTCTGCGTGGCCCTAACGTTTTTGAACAAGTATTTTCTTACCCCGGAAAATATTTCCAACATTCTTCTCCAGACGTCGATCAACGGCATTCTGGCCATGGGTATGACCCTGGTCATTCTCACCGGCGGAATCGATCTGTCCGTGGGATCAGTGTTGGCATTTTCTTCCATCGTCGCGGCGACCTTCGTAACCGGCGATAATCCGCATTCCCCCATTGTCGCCTTGCTCGTGGGCGTGGTCACGGGAGGTCTTCTCGGCCTCATCAACGGTTGGATCATCGCTTATCTGAAGATTCCTCCGTTCGTTGCGACCCTCGGGATGTTGAGCGTTGCTCGAGGACTCACCTACGCCTACACGGGCGGCATGCCGGTGCCAAACCTAAGCGAAAGCTTCCTGAACCTGGGAGAGGGCTCCCTTCTGGGAGTTCCGGTGCCGGTCCTGATATTCTTGCTTATCTTCGGAATCCTTTGGGTGGTGCTGAATCATACTACTTACGGCCGCAGCGTCTACGCGGTTGGGGGGAACGCGAAGAGCGCACGGACGGCGGGCATTTCCACCAACCCGGTGATCGCTTCCGTCTATGTGATTGCCGGTCTGCTGGCGGGACTCGGAGGCTTGATTCTCACGGCGAGGACAAGTTCGGCGCTTCCCCAGGCGGGCGTATCTTATGAGCTTGACGCTATTGCCGCGGTGGTCATCGGAGGCACAAGTCTTTCGGGCGGCGTGGGCAGCATCGCGGGCACCCTCCTGGGCGCCTTAATAATTGGAACGATCAACAACGGATTGGACCTGCTGGGGGTGTCGTCGGCTTACCAGCAGATCGTCAAGGGCTGCATCATCGTGGTCGCAGTCCTGCTGGATTATAGCCGCCATGCTAACGAGTGACGAGCGCGCACATTTCCAAACCTCAACCTAAAGCGGGGCTCGTGCGGAGCAACCGTGTCGACCTGAAAACCTCAGAAACATACCATGAAAATCCAACGAAAATTCAAACTCATGACGCCGCTCCTGGTGGGGTGCGCCGTTGCCGCATTGGCGGGAACCTCGTTTGCTGCTGATAAGCTCCGCGTAGGAGGGGCCGTCTATGGACTAAAAGCTGAATTCGCGAATCTCTGGGCCGCCGCTCTCAAGAAGCATCCTGCGGTCAAGGACGGCACTGTTGAAATGACCATCTTCGACGGCCGATACGATCCGCTGGTGCAGAACAATCAGATCGCCACGATGATGACGCAAAAGTTCGACGGAATCGTGCTAAGTCCCGTCGATTACAATGGCAGCGCGCCGCAAATCAAGAAAGCTGCCAAGGCCGGCATACCGGTGGTCGTATCAAATGCGCGGGTCAACAGCCCGGACATTACCTCAATGGTCTTGTCCGACGACGTCAAAGCCGGCGAAATCATCATGGAAGAAGCGGCCAAGAGGATGGGAGGCAAAGGCAACGTCGTCATCTTTCAGGGCCCGATCGGACACTCGGCCGAAATCGACCGGAGCAAAGGCATACAGACTGTGCTCGCGAAGTATCCCGACATCAAGGTCCTGGAAAAGAAGACTGCCAACTGGTCGCGGGCCGAGGGTTTGTCTCTGATGGAGAACTGGCTGACGGCCCACCCGAATGAAATCAAGGGTGTGATCGGCGAAAACGATGAGATGGCTCTCGGAGCGATCCAGGCGATAAAGGGCCGCGGGTTAAACGTAAAGGATTTCGTCGTCGTTGGTATTGACGGCGTGCCGGATGCGATCAACGCCGTCAAGGCGGGTGAGATGTTCAGCATTCTGCAGGACGCCGAGGGACAGGCCGCAGGCGCCCTGGATGTCGCTTTGCGGGCCAAGATCGGCGAATCCTATCAGCCGAGGGCCGCCGTGTGGAAACAGTGGGAAAAGGAAATGCCGTGGAATGGCGGAACCGAGAAGGCATATTTTATTCCCTGGACGGTTATTACCGCAGAGAACGCCGACGATCTGCTGAAACACCAAAAGGAATTGATCAGCGGCTCCTAAGCACGGGAAATCTCCGCGGCAACCAAAGCAAGCGATTAACTCCGACCGAGAGTCACCGGCCGCCTGATGACGTCTAAAGAAATCGACAAAATGACAGTCCCTAAGATCGACACGAACTTTTCGTTAGCAAACAAGGTTGCACTCATTACGGGCGGAGCGGCCGGGATCGGCCGAGCGATCGCCGAAGTCTTTGGCCAGAAAGGAGCGAAGCTGGTCCTGGTCGACAAGAGCGAAGCCGTGGGTGCGGTCGCCGATGAGTTCACCGCCAAGGGAGTCGAGGCGCTCGGCATTGCCACCGATATAACCGTCCGCAGCAATATCGAGCAGTTTGTGGAGGAGGCCAGCAAGCGGTTTGGAACAATCGACATACTGGTTAATAACGCCGGGGTCGTGCTGCTGGCCCCGGCCAAGGACCTCACGGACGAAGCGTGGGACGTTACGATGGCGGTCAACCTGAAGGCGCCCTACATGATTTCCCAGATCGTCGGCCGGAAGATGATCGCCCAGCGCTCGGGCAAGATCATCAGTATGGCCTCGCAGGCGGGGCTAGTGGCGCTTGATCAGCACCTGGCGTATTGCGCGAGCAAAGCGGCGATCATCAGCCTCACAAAGGTGCTCGCCTACGAGTGGGGCCGCTATAACATCAACGTCAACTCAATTTCTCCCACCGTGGTGCTGACGGAACTCGGCAAGAAAGCCTGGGCCGGAGAAGTCGGTGAAGCGTTCAAGGCGAAGATCCCGCTCGGTCGCTTTGCCTATCCGGAGGAGATCGCCGCGGCGGCTCTCTTTCTGGCGAGCAGCGCGGCGGACATGATATCCGGGGAAAACCTGGTTATCGACGGCGGCTACACCATACAGTAAGGAATGACGCTTCCCGGGGCACCACGACTGGATAAGCTACGACGCGGCCTTCGCGCGGGTTCGCAGTTCGAAAAATTCGTGTATGCAGACTGGTAAGGACACGATCGGGCCTTCAGCGGCGGAGCGGGGCAACTCCGGAATGCTGCTGAGCGCAAAGGAAATCACCAAGTCCTTTAGCGGCGTGCCGGCCTTGCGCGATGGCCGCCTTAACCTTCGCGCGGGTTCGATTCACGCCCTGTGCGGGGGCAATGGCGCAGGGAAATCGACGTTTCTCAACATCATTACGGGCATTCTCCGCAAGGACAGCGGAACGATCGTCTATAAGGGCCGCGAGTGTGATTTTCACGCGCCGAAAGAGTCGCTGGACGCCGGTATTTCGATCATCACACAGGAGTTGAGCCCCGTCCGGGACATGACGGTGGCAGAGAATCTCTATCTTGGCCATCTGCCGAAGCGCTACGGGTTGATCGACTGGAAAACGCTGTTCGGCGACGCCGCGGACTTATTGCGCCGGCTTGGCTTTCAGATTGATCCGCGAAAGAAGATGAGAGAGATCAGCCTGGCACAGATCCAACTGGTCGAAATTGCCAAGGCCATCAACCATCGGGACGTGAGCATCCTGATCATGGATGAGCCGACATCCACGCTCGGCGAGCAGGAGACCGAAGTTCTTTTTTCTTCGGTGCGCAACCTGGCCGCGTTAGGCAAGGGAATCATCTATGTCTCGCACAGGATGACCGAGATCTTCACGATTTGCGATGCCTACACGGTCTTTCGCGACGGGAAGTTTATCGAGGACGGGCTGATCAAGGATATCACCCGGAAGCACCTGGTGAGCCAAATCATCGGCCGGGACTACCAGGACCAGTTTCCGGAAACGAAAGCGGAGGTTACCGAGGAGCCGGTTCTTCGGGTGAAGAATTTTTCGATCTCTCGAAAGTTGACGGATATTAACCTTGAAGTTCACAAGGGAGAGGTCCTCGGCATCTATGGCTTGGTAGGCTCGGGCCGAAGCGAGTTTCTGAACGGGTTGTATGGATTGGATAAGCTGGAAAGCGGCGAAGTGCTTCTGAATAACCGCCCCGTCGCGATTCGTTCCCCTCGCGAGTCGATCCGGAACCGTGTTGTCCTCGTCACGGAGGATCGCAAGGAAACGGGGCTGGTCCTTACCTCGTCGGTCAAAGAGAATATGTCCTTATCGTCGCTGCCGGCTCTCTCCAAGCTGGGGTTTATGCGGCACCAAAAGGAGAAAACCTGGACGAACGATTGGGTAAGGAAACTTAGGATCAAGTGCGCTTCGACCAAGCTGCAGGTTCGCTTCATGAGCGGCGGAAATCAGCAAAAAGTCGTTCTCGCGCGCGCCCTCGAAACGGAACCGCTCCTGCTCCTGCTCGATGAGCCGACTCGCGGGGTCGACGCCGGCGCCAAGCAGGAGATCTATGGATTTATCGAGGAATTCGTGGAACACGGCAACGGGGTGATCATGGTATCTTCCGAAGTCGATGAGGTGCTCGGCATGAGCACCCGGATCGTGATTTTCCGCCGAGGAAAAATCACCGCGGAGCTGGACAATCGGGGCCTGACGGCGGCTGACCTTCTGCACGCCGCGTCCTGACGAGAGTCGCCACGGGTGCTCGCGCGGCCTTCCCCGCAACGCCTGAACCGCTGGAAGGGCTTCTTGGATGTCGCCGTGCAGTACCGCGCTTCTCTCTGCCATCGATCTTCCCTTTTGCTTCTCGCGGCGCGCACCCCGTCGCAGCGTTTCAAGGTTGGGGATGATCAAAAAGCCGATTCCCCAGATCACGAAAAGACGAAATTACAAGATCGGCGCCCCCGTTCCTAAGATCTTCGGCGGCGAACGAAGTCGTTATTCCAACCACCAAGCACCCGGCCGCCTTTCCAGAGATCACGCCACTGACGGCGTCTTCAATGACCAGGCAGGCAGTGGCGGGCTGGGAAAGATTTGCAGCGGTCAACAGGTAGGGTTCCGGATCAGGTTTCCCGCGTTCAATATCCTCCCCGGTGACGACCGCGTCGAAATATTCAGACAAGCCAAACTTTTCAAAGGCCAACTGTTGGACTACCCGGGCGGCGGAGGTGGTAAGCCCTAGCCGGAAACCTGCCGCTTTGCAGCGCTTCACGAATTCGAGCGAACCCTCGATCATCTGCACCACGTCGAAATTCTCCAGAAGCTGTTTAAGCCTTAGCTTGGTTATCTCGTCGGTGGTCAAGGTCACTTTCGGATAAATTTTCTTTAAGAGCCTGGCGATCGAGACTTCAGGCAGGCCTTTGAACTGCTGCAGCTCCGACTCCTTCTCGAATCGCCTCCCAAACTGGCCACTAAGCTCGAGCAGCGTGAACTCATGCAATGGTTCTGAGTTAATCAGGACGCCATCCATGTCGAAGAGAATGCCGGCGATTCGGATTGCCGGATTCGAGCCGGCAGCTGCCTGAGAGCCTGCGGAGACATTATTCATATTGAAAGATATTCGCCGGTGAACCCAGGCCCAGGGATCGCAGGCGCGCGGTCGCGGCGCAGGTTCTCTTCGGAAGGCGCCGGATTCTCAGCCACACGTTCTTGCAAATTCTTCCAGCTGCCCACTATCGCCCGCCACATCAAGCATGGAGAATCGATCCCGAATAAAACGGGAGTAGCGAACGGCGTCGCGGTAAAACCCGGGATCAAGCCCAAGATCGGAACCGGTAAGCTGGCAGCCAGCCTTTTTCATTGCGGCGTGCAGTTTCTCATAAGGCAGCATCACCGCCTTCAAACGCTGCGAGATCTGCGCCCAGTCTCTCTCCAGGCGCTGATTTAGCGCTTCAGCAGCGGCCTGATCGAGAGCCTTTCGCGTAGTTTGCTCGATCATCTCGTTGGACGCGGCTCCGAAGCGGGCGCGCAGTTCCTCCTTTGGGATCACCGTCGGCCTCATGGTGGGCGGCCGATCTGCGTTGACGATCTGGTTTTGAAGGCTGGACATCGTTAGCGTCGCCACACCGACCTGCTCGCCATGGGAGGTGCGCGGATGGCTGTCGCCTGCGAACATATCGATGTAGTGGGAAATCATGTGCTCGGCCATCGAACCGACGTGGGTTGTTCCGGTGAAGGACGTGGCCAGACCCATCAGCGCGGCGATGCGTGTGAGCATGGCCAACGCTTCGAAATCACCGGTGACGATCTTGGCTGCGTTGGCGATCATTGGTTCCTCGTCGTAGGCCAAAAGGGTATAAGCCGTCTCATCGTACGGCGAATCAAACAAAATGTGCGACGTCAGCCAGTCGACTTGCGATGTCGTGCGGCATACCACGTCCGCAAACGCCGCCGAAATGAGGCGCTTGGGGCACTTGGAAACAACACTTAAATCAAAAAAGACTCCCTTTGCCGAATGGCAGGTGATCGACTTCTTGAATCCCTCAAACGAGACGGATGCCGTGGGTGTGGTGTAGGCATTCATTGGCGAGGTAGCGAAAACGGAGTACTCTCTTCCGGTCAGGAAGGTGCCGTATTTTACACTGTCGCTAATGGTGCCGGATCCGACGGCAATCAGCGCCTCCGCCTGCCTGGTTCCCTCGGCGAGTTCGTCCAGTCCGTCAGGGGTGATGCGCGGACGCTCCCACACGAATTCGCTCACCTTTCCAAGGGGCTGCAGCGCCCGCAAGATCCGATTGCCGAGCACTTCGCGTGTCCTTTCATCGCACACCACGGTCATCGACTTGCCCGGATGCACCCGCTCGATAAGCGCCGCCTCAGAGCCTTCAAGAGAGTCGGCGATGACGATACTCTCGACGGGGACGGTGCGCTTTTGGCCAGTCTTTGGATCTTGCCAACGCCCCGCGACCAGCTCGCCAATCACACCGGAGAAGTCGTGAATTTGTTTCATCATTGGTTGCTCGGGTTCGGATTTGCTGTCTTGCTGTTGTCTCTGGCGAAATTAACGAGTCGCCGGTTGATTCCCGCGCACGCGTCGTACAAGTCTTCGTAGATCTCCTGCAGGACGCCATAGAGTTCACCGGCCCGCGCCTCGGGCTCGATAACTTGGGTGTCCCCGCTCATCTCATGCGCCGCCTCCGCGATCGAGGAGAACCACCCGGCACCAAAAGCGGCAGTCATGCCGGCACCCAAGGCTGAAGCTTCGACCGTGTCGCTGATGAGAACGCGCTTGCCGGAAGCATCAGCCAGCATCTGCCTCCATAACGGGCTCTTTGCTCCGCCTCCGATGGCAATGTAGTGATCGATATCCTGGCCGCTGGCGACCTCCATCGCTTTCGTCCGCATTACCTGGTCCAAGGTGATGCCTTCGAGGATCGAACGATAAAAGTGGGCGGGCTTGTGGCTTCCGCTCTGCCCAAAGGTTACGCCGCGCGCACTGACGTCCCAATACGGATCCATGACCCCCGACCAGTAGGGCTGGATCATCAATCCGTCGCACCCAATGGGAATCTCACGTGCAGCGGCTTCCAATCGATCGAACACCCTTGCATCCTTGCGGCCTTCGGGCACAAACTGATCCACAAACCAGTTCACCAGGAAGGCTCCCGTCCGCAGCACACCCTCGAAAACGTATCCGTCCCCCTGAGCGGCCAGAAGGGTTCGCCATGCCCGATCATAGCGGTACTCCGGCGACCAGGCGCCCGAGACCACGGCGGTGCCTAAGTTTACATAAGCCCGGTCTCTCCTGGTGCAGTCGGTTCCCAACCCCGCATAGGCGCCGTCTCCGCCGGCGGCAAAGATTGGCAATCCCTCGGAAAGCCCCGTTTCCCTAGCCGCCTCGCTCTTGACCGTTCCGAGCAACGTGCCGGGCGGAACGGTGTCCGGCAGGCGATCACTCGAAAGCTCCGTTGCGTCCAAAAGGAGGGGCGACCATTGCCTCTCGACGATATCGTAGATGCCGAAGGAATCGGCGCTTAGCCAACTTGTCCGAAACGGGCCGCCGGTCAAACGGTGTCCCAGGTAGCACTGCACATCCGCGAAACACGCGGTCCTCGCGAAAATTTCCGGCTCGTTTCGCCGCATCCAGTCAAACTTGTAGATGGTCGGCGTAAGGTCCGGGTAGCGGCCTGTGATGCGATGAATTGTTCCGATCCCGATCGACTCGGAAAGAGAGACCACGTTGCTTCGCGACCGTTCATCCAGCCAGACGATGGCGGGATAGATCGATTCCGCCCGCTCATTCAGGAAAGCCACGGTCTCACGTTGATGGGCGATAGCGATCGCCTCAACGAGCGACCGATCAACCTGGTCGAGGCAACTGCGCAGGGCCGCGCAGCAAGACTGCCACCAGTCAGAGGGATCCTGCACGAAATGATCCCGGCACGGATTGTCCATGGGAATTGGAGCGCTCCCCATAGCCACCAGGCAACCGGACCGATCCCAGGCGACCGCTTTGGTGCTTTGCGTCGACGAATCGATCCCTATTACCAACCTGTCCGGGGTTCTGGTCATTGGAACTCTAAGATACCCACTTCAGCTTTTGGGCTCAGGCGGCACCGTCAACAATTGCCATCGGCACGCATCTTCAGGGGGTAAAAGTGAAACTTCAGAAACACTTGACCTTTCGTCCGAAGGGTAATATAACATTTGATCATAAGCAATACATTTTTTACCCCAAGCTCCGGTGCCGCGAAGTTCGGGTTGCAAAAAGAGTTCTCCGCGGGAGCCGGCACACTGTTCCCAGCAGCACCCAGAAATTAAAAGCAAGAACCATGACTGACGCAGAATACCTAGTCCGCAAGGAAATTATTGCGACATGCCTCGCGATGGAGAAGAAGGGTATCAACCAGGGGACTTCGGGCAACGTGAGCGCCCGCTGGAACGATGGCCTGCTAATTACTCCGTCCGGCCTGGCCTATGAAACGATGTCGCCGGAAGAGGTTATCTTTCTGGAGAGGGATGGGACGCCTCACGGGCCGCACAGTGCGTCATCCGAATGGCGTTTCCATCTTGATATAATTCTCGCTCGACCGGATATCCAAGCGATCGTCCATGCGCATCCAAACTATTGCACCGCCCACGCGATACTCGGAAAGGGCATTCCCGCGATTCATTATATGATTGCCGTGGCAGGGGGCTCGACGATCCGCTGTGCTCCCTATGCGACCTTCGGGACGGAAGAACTTTCCCGGGGGGCGGTCAATGCCCTGGAAGGGCGGTTGGCCTGCCTGTTGGCGAACCACGGACTTATCGCTTGCGGACCTAGTCTGCGTAAGGCGCTTTGGCTGGCAAATGAAGTCGAGGTACTGGCCAAGCAGTATTTCTTAAGCCTTCAAATCGGCGAACCCGTAATTCTTTCCGACGAGGAAATGACGATCGTTGTTGATAAATTCAAAACCGGCTACGGGCCCAAGGGCAAAGTTTAGAATTTCGTCAAGAGGCAACTCAGAGGCGGGCACCAGGAAGCCTGGAGCTCGAACCGCGTTTTCGCCGCTCTGCCGGGCGAGGGTCGGCCTTGCCCGCTGGCTGTCGAAGCACTATCGGTCGCCCCTCCAGTCGAGCACGCGGACGAAAAGACGGCGGCGCGAAGTCATCGAGCACGAGTTGGGCGATTTCCTCGGCCAGCGTCTCGATCAACTTTCGAGGGCGCTCCGCGGCCAGCGCGCGAATCGCCTTCGCCACGGCCGCGTAGTCGATGGTGCGCGCGACGTCGTCGTCCATCGCGCCAAACTCGTGCACCGGCACCATGGTGAGCGATACGGTCAGGGTTGTGCCTTCTTCCGCTCGGCGGCGGGGACGCCCACATGGGCGCGCAGCTCGAGCGAGGCGATGCGGATTTCGTCGGGCGGGTTCATTCTTCGCCGTCGAAATAGTCGGCTTCAGTCCGCCGAAAAATCCCGTCATGCTTCCGGAAGTCCATCGCCCATTTGCCGCTGTCCGGATAAAAGCAGTTGTCGCTGCCCTCGACGTTGTTCGCGATGACGTAGTAGATGAGCGGCTCCGCGGCCTCATTCGTGATCTGGTGCGCCTCGCCGGGTGCGAAGAGCACGTGGTCGCCGGCATGGACCGTGTCCGTCCCGCGGGGATGCCGCACGCGTCCCTCCCCACTCACGAAAATATAATGCTCCCATTCGGCCGAGTGCTCGTGATAGGGACAAAGGCTGGCGCCGGTGGGAAGGCTAACCCACTGGACCTCGAACGGTCGGGCCGCCGGGTTTTCACCGCTGAGCGCCGCGGAGACGTCGCGACGAAAACTGCGATAGCGGCCCTTGGGCGACTGGCGTTTCATCTCGGGGACCTGATCGATTGAGATCGTGCTCATCGCCCGATTTTGCGCGCTGCCGGCGCGCGGATCAACCCCAAGGTCAGTGTTGCTGGCGCGACATCGCCCACTCGAGCAGTACGCGCGTGCGCGCGAATCCTAATTTCCCACCGCTCTGGCGGTGGTCTCCGCCCGATCGCCTCCAGACTCCAGGAAAAATTTGCGCCCCGATGTCTCCGATTTCGGCGCTCGTTCGTCGTATCTTTGAGCCGAAAGAATCGGCGAAAACCACACATACGAAAACGAAAAAATCATGAGCACTGTCACAGAAGAACCACCTCCCCAGAATACGTCCGCCTGCCAGGAACTGCCCGGGCCTGTCAAAGAGCACGAATTGCTGCAAAGGTTTACCGGCGAATGGGAGTCGGAAGGCGAGGCCTTCATGGCCCCCGGTCAACCACCAACGCGACTCCAGGGTGTGGAAAACTCTCGGATGGTCGGCGGGTTCTGGTTCGTCGCGCAGATCAAGAGCGTCGTACCTGGCTTTCCCTATGAGCAAGTTTTTGTCATGGGCTACGACCCCGCGAAGCAAAAATACATCGGAACGGTGATCGACAGCATGACCAGTCACATCTGGCAATTGCAGGGCGCGTTCGATGCAACGGGAAAGGTCCTGACCTGGGAGACGGAAGGACCGGTTCCCAGTCCGGAAACGCCTTCCAAATTCAGGGAGGTGATTGAGCTAAAAAGTCCCGATCACAAAGTCTTTACGTCCTCCATCCGCGGTGCGGATGGCTCGTGGAACACGATGATGACCATAAACATTCGCCGCAAAAAGTCGTAGTCGCCATCAAATAGGGGACGGCTGGCGAACTCCCCCGGGCGCTTTTGCAGACCGTTCTGGAAAGCGTCCGGGCTTCCCCGCCTGGTTGGCGCGAGCCTTCTAACGTGGTGTCATGACGAAAGTCACCAGGTCCGTCAGGTCGTGCCCCGTCCCATCCGGCGGAACTCCCAACTCTTCTTCCGGGAGATTGAGGCGATTGACCCAGAACGTCGGGTAGCCAAACCACTTGGCTCCGGCCACGTCCCAACCGGCAAAGGCCGTGAATAGAATTTCTTCGCGCTTAAGCTTAAACGCGTCGATGGCCATCTGATACGCTCGAGGATCCGGCTTGTAGGCTCGCAACTGGTCGGTGCTCAAGACGTATTCAAAAAAACCATCCAAGCCGGCATTCTTGATCCCGCCCTCCAGCATTTTCGCGGTCATGTTGGACACGAACGCCAGGCGAATGCCAGCCTCCCGCAGCGCGCGAAGCGCCGACGGAACCTCAGGCCACGCTTTGAGCCCAAGGTAGGCGTCCATCAATTGGGCGCGCTTTTCCGGGGTCAGTTCCAGCTTCAGCAGTTTGGCTGCAAAAGCAAGTCCCTCCTCCGTGGTCTGCCAGAAATCTGCATAGTGTCCCGCCAAGGCACGCAGCCATTGATATTCGAACTGCCGCGTGCGCCAGACGTTACTCAACTCTGCCCCTTTGCCTGGGTAGAGCATCTCCGCGAGCGCGAAAACCGGCCGCGGATCAAAGACTGGGAAGGCATCGAACGCCACCGCCTTCAACCGGGGCTGCGCAGCAGCGAATGCTCTTACGGGCGACGCCAAGGCGCTGGCTGCGATGCCTGTTGCGGTTACATGAAGGAATTTTCGGCGATTTAATGGCATGGGAAATATCCTGTGAAGTGTATTGCCGAGGAAAGGTTCGGCGCCAACGCTGGACTCTCGGTCGTTTGCGAGTCGCAACTCGTCTCCGAAGAGAAGCCGGAAGTTCACGGAGAATGCCCTTCAGGAGCTTTGCGCATGGTTTGCCACCGAATATGTCTTAGTATTTCAACAGTCTCCTAGGCGTTCTGCGTCTTTCTCCTAATGTCGCAGAGCATGTCCGAATGGATATTCAGACCGATATTGGTAATGTTATAGAGATGCTCGCTGGCGACAACCCATACGATCTCACAGATCTGGCGTTCGGAATAATAGCGAGCCAGGCGAGCAAAAGTGTCCGGGTTGACCTTTTTTTCCTTCGTCAACTCGGTCACGTAGTCGAGAGCGGCGCGTTCCGCATCGCCAAATAGAGCGCTCGTGCGGTAGTCCTCCAGCGCCTCGAATTTTGCCTCATTCATGGACGCTCTGATGGTGAACGATCGGGCGATGTCCATGCAGAAGAGACAGACGTTGAGGTGCGCCACCTGTTCGCGGATGAGCAGAACAGTCTCCGGCGGCAGCGTTAGCTTCTTGTCCAATCTGCTGATCTTCCCATAGAATAGCCCGAACGCGGGCGGCAACCGCGCGGCATGCACTTTCAGCGGAGTGAGCACTTTGCCGAACTGCCAGTGGCTGAAAGAATACGCCAGCTTCATGATCAGTCCGTTGGGCTTTTCGACAGGAGGAAGAAAGGTGTCCATATTCTTTACCTCATATTGTATTACGCGCAAATCGGGCCAACAGCCCCGCTCCGGCAACTGAACTCTCTGTATTTGGTGCCGCATCTCCGAGTTCGTCGCGTCCACGGGGGTCGCCGAGTATTAGCTTCCAGGAGCCATTCGGCTGACGTCGGAGAACCTCGATCGCCTTGTGGCGGATCGCGCCGGTCTTTCCCGAGCCATCTCCCGTCGTTCCGTCGAAATCGGTGAGCAAGAGAGCGATCCCGTCGGCGCTAACCGCCTTGACGACCCGGCTATGCAAGCATGTTTTCGCCTCGATCATGCTGGCGAGCAGCGACCGAATCCGCTCGCGGCCGACCAGTGTTTCGCCGGACGGGGCTATGATGGTGGCGTCCGGCTCGTAGAGGGCAATCACCGCCTCCAGAGCTCCAGCATTGAGGTGCCCCTCGAACAGGCGCGGCCAATCCTCCGGTTTATCAGGCGGCCCCCCTCGGACTTTATCGCGTTGGAATCAGGCAATTTCTCAATCACGGCAATGATATCTCCGGCTTTTCGCGCTCATTTTTCCGTGGCAAGGCGGCCGCATCAATCCCCCTCGGCGAGCCGGGCCATCGAGCGTCTCGGAGTATCCCTCCAATGAATTGCACCAAGGCGTTCCATTGGCTCCCAGTGGTACTTCGGCGCTGCCGCTCGGATCGGTCGGGCGATTCTGACCTTTTATTGGCCGGCAATCTTTCCCTGACGCTCAAGGAATTCGCGCCCTCCGGATTGCGCCGATTGCCGGACGGCATGGGCGAAACTGACCCAAAAGAACCGATCGAAAGCGGGGGTCAGTCGAATCAATCCTTCAAGGAACCTTGACTTTGAATACGACGGTGCGCGACCATTCTTCTCTCATGCAGCGACGAAGATTCCGGGCGCGTTACAATGCGTTGGGGGCATGCAAAGCGCTTTCGGCGGGCTCGGCGGCTTTCGCCCGCTTGGGTTCCGCCAGAATCGACGGCGCGAAGCCGAACTTTCACCAGGCATGAGCGGATTCAAGGTAACGGGAATCGTCCACGTGACGATAAATATAAGCGCGGTGGACGAAAGCTTCTTCTTCTACGAGAAGGTGCTGCAGCTCAAACGCCTGGATTCCATCGACATGGGTGACCATATCCTGACCTATTTCAGCCTTTCGGAGAGCTGCAGGCTTGAACTGATCGAATATCGCAACGACAACAGTGCGGTCCGCATCGCAGAGTCGGCGAAGGGAGCATACCGTCATATGGCCCTAAGTGTTGACCGAGCCGCACGGTGCTGGAGCATAATGGGTTGGAATGCGACTTTGGGCGTTCGGCATCGTGCCGAGGTAGCGGATGGTGGCAGTAGCGGAGCAGAGTTCGCCTCTTGCGGCCACAAATTGTGGTGTGGATCCGGATCGTTTTGCTTTGCTAAGTAATACAGAGCCTGCGCAGGTGCTCCCAAGCTGCGAAGAGATCTTTGAGCCACCGGTTATCGTTCATGATGCGAGAGATGACACGTCTGCCCGTGCGCACGATCTGGGCCGGCAACAAAACGATTGCCTGTAAAAAGCGACGGAACTCCCTCTTGATCAACTCCCCTGCTCGTCGAGCATTGGGCAAGAGCAAGCCGAACCACGCCTTCAGATTCCAGGCCAGGGAGGTCATGACCATGTAGGCCCAGTTGCGGAGCAAATCGTCCACCGGCATGCGCATGGCGTTGACTCCGTTTTTGAGTTGCTCGATCACGTTCTCCTGATTGCAGCGCCCGTTGGCCAGACTCACGATTTGCTCGCCTGTGCAATCGCCGCGGTTGGTGATATAAAAAAGGTAACCGATCTCATCGAAGAGAACCTGCTCGCCCTTTTGCACGCTGATGTTCTTGCGCACGATGATGAGTCGATAGGAGCGCGAGCATTTTAGGGGCTGATAGTCGATTTCGGCAATATCCTCACCAAAGAGCACCTTGTTCTCATAGCCCTTGAAGCGCACGATGCTTTCCTTGACTCGCTCGGGCTTGCGTCGCGCAGCTGTGGCAATTTCATAGCGTGGAAGCCGCTCAAGGGGCTTCCACGCCTGTTCTGGCAAGGCTTGGGCCAAGTTCACCACCTTGGGATGGGCATCCATTCCGAAAATAAATTTGACTCCTTGCTCATCCCAGCGGTCCAATTCTGCGCTCAAGGTAAAGTCGGTGTCGCCGCGCAAGGTGATCTGTGCGGCATGTGGGGCTACCAATTTGATAGCCCGATCGATCCATGGCAGGCAGCCCTCATGGCTCACGACGTTGCCGGGACGGTTGACCAGGGTAGAGCACTTCGTTGGTGTTGGCCAGCGTGACCACCAGCGGGGCATAGCCCCATATTCCCTTATAGGAAAGAGCCATCCCGCCTTTGCACTCCCCGAAAGTCGGCGCAACCGTGCCGTCGGTGTCGATGAAGGCCTCTGTCAAAAAGCCCCTGGGCTGTTGCCTCCAAACCCGTTGCCGCACCGTGTTGGTAATCTCCATCAGATTGAGGATATCGCCCTCCTCAAAGCGACCGGTGAAGTCCCCGCTGGTGGATGGATCCGGAATGCGCTGGGCGCCCAGACCATCGAGGAAGGCCTCATCATTGCGCCGCAGTTCAATATCCTCCAGCCGCACTCCCTCCAGCAACGCATTGTAGGTCAGATTCAACACATGGTCGCTCTCGTGGTAGGGCAAGTGCTTCTTAAGCAAGTGCAGCCGCGAGTCGATCTCTTGCCGCAACCCCAGCTTGTTGACCATCAGATGGATCGCGCCGATGCCCCCGCAGTTTACAGCCCTGGCTTTCTCAGCCATCTCATAGTGAATATTGCTGGCCTTGATGATTGGCTCCGCCTGATCACTCCAAGCGCGCCCGGGGTCCAGGCGACGTCGAATTCGACGCTTGCGATGACGCAGAATCTTAGGATAGCTTCTCTTCACTCGAAATGACCTTTCCCTTTGGGTAGCTTCGGTTTAGTCACCGCTATCAAACCAAGGATTTAAGGGCATTTCGAGTCTTTTGCGTCGTGCCTTCGATTCAAATCACGCTTCTTTAAGGACTAGGAGACTGTTGAAAAACCCACGCATGTCACGCGCGAGCTCTTGGGGGCAGATATCAGTGGAGGGACGAAGGAGCATTCCAGTTGAGAGGCCGTGACTGAGGAGCGACGCCGAGAGATGCCCCAAAGAGTTCGCGCCCCCCGGATTGCGCCAGCAACGTGGCATATGCGGGTTTCTCAACAGTCTCCTAGGCCTGCTCGCGGGCCAAATCGATCACCCAATTTTCCCTTCCCGTCGCGACAGCGAGCAATGACCCATCGCGTTGCAGACCACCGGCTTTCCGGTTCTCACTAAAGCGTGACCCAGTGAAGAACATCGTTTGAGCAATCTGATGATTGCGTAGTAGAATGACGACATCCCGCACGGTGCCATGGACCAAAAGCCACCAGACCCCGCAACGAGTCGCCCGACTGCAGGCGAACACGATTTCCAGCAACAAGCTGCCAAGCTCGCCCTCGAAAACAAGATCCTGCGCGAAGTATTAGATTCCATGCCCGACAACATCTCCATCAAGGATGTTAAAGGCCGGTATATTTTCGACAACAACGCGCATTGCCGCTTCCTCGGGGCCACGAAGCCCTCGGAGGTGGTCGGAAAGACGGTGTATGATTTCCTTCCGATAGAAATCGCTTCACACTTTCATGCCGAAGACCTTCAAGTCGTCGAGACCGGCCAACCGATCATTCGAAGCCAGGCGGAAACGGTTGACAGCGCGGGCAAAAGGGCCTGGATGTCGGTGAGCAAGATGCCTCTGCGCGACGATGCCGGCTCAATAATCGGTCTTGTATCGACGACGCGAAACATCACGGCCCGCAAGCTCGCTGAGCAGCAACTGGCGAGATATTCGCAAGAACTGCGCGAGAAGAACGCCCAACTCGAAGAGGACCTGGAGACAGCGCGCGAGCTTCAGCACGCCTTGCTGCCGCAGCAGTATCCGCGGTTTCCAAGTTCGGGCCTCGCAGAGGAAAGCGCATTGCGATTTCAGCATTTCTTTCGCTCCTCGTCAGGAGTGGGAGGAGACTTCTTTCACATCTTTCAAGTCTCCGACTCCGTGGCAGGAGTGTTCATCTCCGACGTGATGGGGCACGGGGTGCGCGCGGCTCTGGTCGCGGCGATTCTTCGCACGCTCGTCGAGGATTCTCGCGCCGATGCTCGCGAACCGGCAAATTTCCTTCATGGACTGAATCAAAAAATTTCCGAAATCCTCAAACACACTCATATGCCGATTTTTGTGTCGGCCTGCTATCTCATGGTCGATCTTGCCCGGGGCGAACTCTGCTATGCGAATGCCGGCCACCCGATCCCACTCTGTGTCCGCCGCGATTGCCAAACCGCGGCGCCGCTTTCCTTCAACAGGTCGAGGCCCGACCCCGCGCTGGGAATCTTTGGGAACGCCGAATACCATGGTTGCTCCTGCGAACTCCGCGCGGGAGATACCCTCTTGCTTTTCACCGACGGCCTTTTCGAGGTCCAAGGCCCCGACGGGCGATATTTCGAGCAATCCGGACTGCTCGAGTCCGTTCGTCGAAACGTCGGCCTTCGCTGCGGCGCGCTCTGCGAGCGACTGGTCAACGACGTTAAGCAATTCGCCGCCACAAAGGATTTCGTGGACGATGTTTGCCTCGTCGCGATCGAGATCGATCATTTGATTTGCTAAGCGATAGCACGCCGGAGAAGGCGTACCCATAGGCATCCGGCTTTGCGGCGCCCGAGCCAACGGGACAGCAGTCTCCGGAAGGCCCTGGGCGGGCCGCAGCGCTTTTTCAGCGCCATGCGCAACCGCCGGCGGGCGTTTGGGGGCCGCGGCGAAGCAAGATGGCCGGAAAACTCCTGGCTGGCTGAGACCGTTTTACGTCACCGCGGCGCTGGGGGAATCGGCCGGTGACGGCGCGCCCGACGTTCCCAGCGCGCGGCTTGATTTTCCCCGGCCAATCAAAAGCACCGCTCCCGCGGTAAGCACGCAAAGCCCTCCGGAAAGGAGAAAAGCGCGATCGTAGGCGCCCTCCGTGGTGCGAACCCACCCGGCGCCCCAGGCCGCGAGCGCCGCGCCCACTTGGTGCGCCGCGATGATCCAGCCAAACATGAGCGTGACACGCTCCCGACCAAAACTCTTCGCGGTCAAGGCTACCGTTGGGGGCACGGTCGCAATCCAGTCCAAGCCGTAAAACACGGCAAAAATTGACAAGCGGTGCGTCTCGGCAAAAGCCCCGGGAAGGAACAGGAGGGAAACGCCGCGCAGACCGTAGTAGGTGAACAGGAGCCAACGATTGGAAAAACGATCGGAAAGCCACCCGGAAGCCGTGGTGCCGATCAGATCAAAAGCACCCATCATCGCGAGCAATCCCGCCGCCCGCACCTCCGGCATTCCGTGATCCATGCAGGCCGGCACCAGATGCGTGCCGATCAAGCCGTTGGTGCTCGCGCCACAGATGAAGAAACTGCCGCTGAGCAGCCAAAAGTCGCGCGAACGCAGGCCCGTTTTCAAGGCCGAGACGGCCTCCGTAAATGGATTTTTCGGGAAGCTCGAAGCGATGCGCAGCTCTTCCCCTGGGGACCCGTAGGGACGCAGACCCAATTGCTCGGGACTATCGCGCATCAAGAGAAAGATCAGCGGCAGCACAAGGAGCAGCGCTCCGGCCAGGCTGAGGACCGCAAACCTCCACCCGTCGCGCTCGACCAAATAGGCGAGAAGGGGCAGGAAGAGAAGTTGTCCGGTCGCAGTGCTGGCGGTGAGCACGCCGACGACAAGTCCGCGGTGCGAATGAAACCAGCGGTGCGCCACCGCCGCGCCAAGCACGATCGCCGTCATTCCCGTTCCGCAACCGACGAGCACGCCCCAGAGGAAGACGAGCTGGCTCGAACTCTGCATGAGCGTCGTCGAGGAGACGCCCACCGACACGATCGTGAAGGCCAGCAGCATGACCTTGCGGAGACCGTATCGGTTAATGAGACCGGCGGCGAACGGGCCGATGAGTCCGTAAAGAAGAAGATTCACGGAAACCGCGAGGGAAATCGTCGCCCGAGACCAACCGAACTCCTGCTCCAACGGCACGATAAGAATGCCAGGCGCCGAGCGCACAGCGGCGCTCACGAGCAAAGCCAAAAAGGTAACGGCGGCCACGATCCACGCGTAGTGCATTTTGATCAGCGATCTATTCATCGATGGAAGACCGGCGGTTTGGCGACGGTCGTCACTCTATTTCAAAGACTGCGCGCCGCAATGGGGAAGTCCCCGCCAGATCGCCCAAGCCTGCGGATTTAGGTGCCACGGTCGCTTCTGAGCGCACCGTGCCGACGATGGTCATGATTTTGAAACTGTGTTACGTTTCAGCCGACGCAGAGCGTGTCAACATTCAGAAATGAAGGAGAGCGACACTGGACGCCGTCCCGCTGAGGTGTACGAGCAACTGTTTGTGCCGGCGCTTTTCCGGCAGTGGGGAAAGGTTGTGACCGAAGCGGCGGCCATCGGATTGGGTCATCGGGTGCTCGACGTGGCATGCGGGACCGGCGTGTTGGCCCGCGCCGTCGCCGAGCGCGTTGGCCCCGATGGAATGGTCGTGGGCCTCGATGCCAGCGAAGAAATGCTCGCGGTCGCCCGGCGCTCGTGCGCCGGCATCGAATGGCACAAGGGACAAGCCGAGGCGATCCCCTTTACCGACGAGAGTTTTGACGCGGTTGTCAGCCAGTTCGGCTTGATGTTCTTCGAAGACCGGGTCGTCGCCCTCCGAGAAATGAAGCGCGTGCTACGACGCGGCGGGCGAATGGCGGTGGCCGTTTGGGACGCGCTCGATCATTGCCCGGGTTATGCCGCGCTGGCCAAGTCTTTGGATCAGCTGTTTGGGGAACCGGTTGCACATGCCTTCCGCTCGCTGTTCGTTCTGGGCGACCCGGGACAGTTGCTTTCCCTCTGTGCCGCGGCTGGCATCAGGAACCCCAGCACCATGAGACACAATGGACTGGTGCGTTTCGCGTCCATCGAGTCGCTGGTTTCAACCGAAAGAACCTGCGCGTGGACCCTTGGCGCCCTACTCGACGATGCGCAATTCGACCGACTCCTCAGCGCCGCCCGGCAGTTCCTCCGGCCGTTCGTGGAAACCGACGGCTCGGTGGTTTTCAACATATCGGCGCTCCTCTTTGCGGCTGACAAGGAATGAACGCTCGCGGCGCTGCGCCGCGGCACGCGGGCGCATGGCTTTCGCTGGATCGCGCCCTCGTAAGGCTTGATCCCTGGTATTGAACAGGACCAAGATCTTGCGGGACCTGGTGTCGCGAACTCAGGGCGATCAGGCATTCCCGATCTGCCAAGAACCATTTCGGCAAGCGATCTTGACAGCAAATCGCGTTTTCACTACCAACAGCCGCAATCGGCGAGCGCCGCCCCAAAAGTTCAGAGTAGAAACCCCCCTTGAATGTTTGAGCCAAAGTTCATGCCCTGGCACTTTTTAAAAGTGCCGCTCTAAATGAACCAGGCCTCTTCTGGCGACGCGCCGAAGCCGCGTCACTCGCTGCTAGCGAGAATCCTGGCGGCCAGAGAATTCGGCAGCCTGGCTGCGCTGCTCATCATGGTGTTGATCATCGCGGTGTCCATTCCGCAATTCCGCCAGATCGAAAATCTCATCAACGTAACCCGCAATTTCTCCTTCGTCGGGATCGTGGCGATGGGCATGACTCTGGTGATTCTGACTGGAGGCATCGATCTTTCGGTTGGCTCCGTGTGGGCGATGACCGCGGTGTTGGCAGCCTCGCTGATGTCAGCGGTTGGCTGTTGGTTCCGGCGATCGCGGTCGCGCTCTTGGCGGCTGCGGCCGTCGGCCTTTTCAACGGTTTGTGCGTCACGCGGTTGAATATGTCGCCGTTCGTCCCGACGCTCGCTTCGCTTGCCATCGCGCGCAGTCTTGCCCTGGTCATCACACGCGGAAGACCGATCTCAAGTTTCGGCTCGCAGCAAGACGCGTTTCTATGGATCGGCGGCGGATCTATCCTCGGCATTCCCAATCCGGTCATCCTGTTCATCTTTGTCGCGCTGGTGCTATGGATCGTCCTCTCTCAAACGGTCTGGGGGCGCCGCGTTTACGCGGTCGGCGGCAACGAAAAAGCGGCGCGACTGACCGGCTTGAACGTCAGGCGGCTGAAAGTAGCCGTGTATGTCATTTCCTCGCTCTGCGCGGGATTGGCGGGAATCGTGCAAGCCAGTTACCTCTCGAGCGTGACCGCCAGCCTGGCTACCGGCCAGGAGCTTAGCGTGATCGCCGCGACAGTCATTGGCGGGGTCAATCTCGCGGGAGGCGACGGGACCGTGTTCGGCGTCGTTATCGGGACGATCATGCTCGAGATCCTGCGTAACGGGCTGCTTCTTTTTGGAATTGATCCCTATTGGCAGGGTGTCTTTGTCGGCGCGATCATCATCATTGCCGTCTCGATCGACCGGTTTCGCCATGCCACCATGAAGGACTAGGGGGCCATTCTCTTTTCGAACAACAACAAACCACATCAAACCGATCCATGAAGCCCAACAAATTCTTATTCGCGCTGGCCAGCGTGGCCACCTTCCTTAGTTCAGGACACGCTGCAGACAAGCCCAAGACCTTCGCCTTGGTTCCCAAGTCGATCAGTGTTCCCTTTTATGCCGACGTTGAAAAGGGATGCAAGGAACAGGCGAAAAAACTGGGCGTCACCGTCCTGTATACCGGCCCGAACACCGCTGATGAGGCCGAGCAAGTGCAAATTCTTAGAGACGTGGTCGCGCGCGGGGTCCAGGGCCTGGCCATTGCCCCGATGAATGCGGATTCAGTAATTGGCGTCATCGCCGACGCGCGCAAGAAGGGGATCCCGGTGATCACATTCGATTCGGACTCACCAAAATCGCAGCGGATGGCTTATGTGGGCACCGATAACTACGAGGCGGGGAAAGAAGCCGGCAAAGCTTTCAAACAACGCCTACCCAAAGGGAAGTTTGCAGTGATCACCGGCGGGCTTGCCGCGGCGAACCTCAATGAGCGCATCAAGGGATTTAAAGACGTCGTGAACGGAAGCGACTACACCGAGGTTTCCGGTTCTCCGTTTCCTTGCGACGACGACGCCGCAAAAGGGGTTCAAATTGTCCAGGACATCCTGACCCGCTATCCGGATCTGGATGGAATTTTCCTCTCGGGCGGATGGCCTCTGTTTGGAGCGCCTGAAGCTTATATCAAGGCGCTTGGAAAGCGGGCGGGAGACATCAAGTCGAACAAGTTCGTTATTGTCAGCTTCGACACGCTGCCCGAAGAGCTTAAGCTCCTGAAGAACGGATACTGCAGCGCCCTGATCGGGCAGCGGCCATACGCCATGGGTGAAAAGAGCATGGATGTTCTGAATGACCTCTCTGAAGGCAAGAAGGCCGAAAGCATCAACACCGGGGTTGATGTCGTCGATTCGAGCAACGTGGATAAGTTTGTCAAATAGGGGAACACCCACCTTGGGGGGCACGCCTAACCGCACGATGGCTGCGATCCTTAAAATTCAGGGAATCAGCAAGACCTATCCGGGGGTGCGCGCCCTCCAGGAAGTCAGCTTCGACGTGGAGCGAGCGAGCATTCACGCGATCATGGGAGAAAATGGCGCCGGCAAGAGCACCCTGATGCAGATTATCGCGGGCGCCCAGCGCCCGAGCGCCGGCAGCCTCGAGTTCGACGGGCACGAAGTCCATTTCTCCAGCCCTGCCGACGCCCAGGCCATCGGCATCGCCATCGTCTACCAGGAGCTGAATCTCTCGCCGAACCTCTCGGTCGCGGAGAACATCTTCCTGGGCTCGGAACCGAGGATTGCCCGCGCCTTCGTGGATCGCCAGACCCAAAGAGCAAAGTCGACGGAAATTCTCGACCGGCTGGGAATTCATTTCGATCCGGACACGCTCGTCGGTCGTCTGACCGTCGGGCAGCAGCAACTCGTGGAAATTTGCAAGAGCCTCGTTCGATCGCCGCGCCTCCTGATCTTTGACGAACCGACGTCGAGTCTTTCCGAAGCCGACGCTGAAATTCTGTTCCGGGTCATTCACGATTTGAAAGCGCACGGGGTGACGATGCTGTATATCTCCCACCGGTTTCCGGAGGTCTTCGCGAACTGCGATGCGGTAACCGTGTTGCGTGACGGCAAACACGTTAAGACGCTGCCGATGAAGTCGACGCGGGAATCAGAAGTCGTCAGCTTGATGGTGGGCCGGGAATTGCTCGCCTTTCATCGCCAGGAGCCGGCGCCGAGCCAGGAGGTGGTGTTTGAGGTTCGCGGCTTGACGAAGCGTCACCAGTACAGCGACGTGAGTTTCAAGATCCGCAAGGGAGAAATCGTCGCCATGGCCGGATTGATCGGGGCGGGACGCAGTGAAGTGGCCCTCGGCATATTCGGATGTCCGCCGCCAGATTCGGGAGAGGTTCTCGTGCAAAATCGCCCCGTTCAGATAAGAGGCGCCCAGGAGGCCATGCGCGCCGGTATCGCTCTGGCGCCTGAGGATCGAAAATCCACCGGGCTCGTCCTTGGGGCCAGCGTGGGCACCAACGTTTCGATGGCTGTCCTGCCAAGGCTCGCGCGGGCGCAATTCATCGATCACAAGGCGGAGCGCAGCTTGATTCAGAGTTTTGTCGGAAGGCTCAATATTCGAACGCCCAGTCACGACCAGAAGGTTGGATTTCTTAGCGGCGGTAACCAGCAAAAGGTCATGCTCGCCAAGTGGCTGGCCGTGCAACCGAAATGCTTGATCGTCGACGAGCCCACGCGCGGGGTGGACGTCGGGACCAAGGCCGAAATCTATGCGCTCTTCGACGAACTGGCGCGTGCCGGCGTGCCAATTCTGATGATTTCAAGCGACCTGCCGGAAGTGCTGGCGCTTGCGGACCGCATCGTGGTCATGCGTCACGGACGCGTGGCGGGCGAATTGAACCGGGCGGAAGCCAGCGAGGAAAAGATCATGCACCTGGCGGCGCTCGGAAGCGAAGCGGAGCAGCCCGTGGAATAAGGGCTTGGACAGGCGTGTCGGCAGGCCGTTCTTGCCGCGGCAAGTCCCGCTCCTTTTTGAGCTCAACGGATCAGCCGGTCCGTCTTCAAATTCGATCCACCGGATGATTTCATCGGCGTTGAAATCGCCTACGTCAACGAAGGAGCAAGCGGGCCGGCAGCCGCTGCTTCGCCGTTGGCTTCCTCAAGCGAATGTCTGGCTCTGCCGCTCGTCGTCCTGCGGGCGATCAGATCCGGGCATTCGAGGGAATGGTGGTGTTTTTCGGGATAACGACGATTCCGTCACGGATGTAGAATCCTTCGCCATTCATTTCCTCGTCCTTGCCTTCCGGGGAAATGACAACGTTATCCCCGATGCGCGCGTTCTTATCGATAATCGCTTTCTGAATTTTGCAGTTGCGCCCGATTCCGATGCGCGGAGAATCATCTGGTCCTGGCTCCAACTCGGCCTCGTAAAGATCCGCGCCCATCAGGATGACGTCGTTAAGCACGCTCCCCTCCCCGATCATTGAGCGGATCCCGACGATGCTATGCGCGAGCGTCGCCTGCTCAATGATACAGCCGTCGCAGATCAGCGAGCGATCGATGTGCGAGGAGCGCACAATACTCGCCGGCAAGAAGCGCGCGTGGGTGTAGACGGGCGCTCCAGCCTCGTTGAAACTGAATTTGGGCTGGGGGTCGGTGAGGTTCAGACTCGCCTCAAAAAACGCCCCGATCGTTCCGATGTCCTCCCAATACCCCTGAAAAATATATGCCTGCACCTTGCGCTTCTCGATCGTCGCCGGAATGATGTTTTTCCCGAAATCGGCGAAGTTATTGTCGAGGCATTCCGTAAGGACGTCGCGGTTGAACACGTAGATGCCCATCGAAGCCTGGTAAAGATCGGCCCCGGCTGGCTGGCCAATCTCCTGCAGAAGATCGGCGGGTATCCGCAGCGCATCGAGGACTTGCGGGTCCTTGGGTTTTTCAACGAACTCAATGATCCGGCGTTTCTCATCCGTGTGCATGATTCCAAAGCCCGTCGCCGCCTTCCGATCCACCGGAATGGTGCCGACGGTCAGGTCCGCATCCGTTTCGATATGCTGACGCAGAACTTGACGATAATCCATTCTGTAGAGCTGGTCGCCGCTGAGAATGACATAGTAATCGAACGGGCGCTCGAGGAAGTAGCGAAGATTCTGCCTGACGGCGTCCGCGGTGCCTTGGTACCAATGCGACCCCGCCGGCGTCTGTTGCGCCGCGAGGATCTCGACGAAACTGGGCGTGAAGTTGTCGAACTTGAATGCGGCGTTGATATGCCGATGCAGTGACATGCTGTTAAACTGCGTGAGCACGTAGATGCTCCGAATGCCGGAGTTCAAACAATTGCTGATCGGGATATCGACCAGACGGTACTTGCCGCCGAGGGGCACAGCGGGCTTGGCTCTTTCTTTCGTCAGGGGGAAGAGCCTGGTGCCGGCTCCTCCGCCCATGACAATTGCCAAGGTGCGGTCGACTGGGAGGATCAAGGGAACATCGCTCATAGGAAAGTAAAGCTTGCTCCTGATTTTTGCATTTGTCACGATTCAAAAGCCGCCGCCCGCTCCGGAATCTCCAGGGTCTCTTCTTCCCGTTCCCGCCCAGGCCTTTGAGACTTCGATGGAAATCGAATTGCCGATCAAAATGGGGAAGGTGAACAAGCCGTTTCGTCGGGCGATTCTTTCCGGGGTTTATCAGATCGAAAAGTGATCGCCGGATTTTCAAGACGCCCGGCTTGGGCGGTTCAGTGATCTTGAATCTTGGTCTCCTGGCCTTCTTGAAGTCCGTCGAGCTGAAGATTTAGCGCATCGACAGAAATCCAGATCTCCCACAAGGAGAGCACCAGCGACCAAATCATCAAAACGAGGCTTACGGCAAAGCAGACCTGAGCGAAGATGAACTGGCTGGCGAAGAGCAAAAACATGCAAATAACGCACAAGAGAAGACTCGTCACGCCGGCCGCCTGCATGTTGCGAATAAGCAGGATTCGCCTTCGGAGATTGTGAATCTGTTTTAAAACGCGTTCTTCAGGCCGGCCGGGTTCGAGAGCGTGCAGGTTTCGAATCAAGTTCGCCAAATGAAGAAACCGCGTCGTGTACGAAATCATCAACAGCGAGGTGGCGGGAAACAGAAGAGCGGGAGTGTTTATGGTGATTTCCATCACCATATTGGTAGGCGGAGACCAAGTTGGGAGAACAGCGATATTTGAAGGAGTGCCGACCGGCAGATCTAAAAGAATCTCGTCGGCTCATGCTGCGAAGATGAATCACGCCCACGCGGAACCTCAAGCAAGACCTCAAGATCTCGTCGGCTCGATGGAGAGTTGGGATCTCTTTCCCTGAGCTCTAATAGCTTATATCCCTTATCCAGCCAGGCGAAACCGAGACCAAGGAGATCTCTCCACGACTTTCATCCGACCAGATCGTCCTCGATGCGATGCAGACCGATTTCTGACGAAGCCAACGTCTCGCAGACTGTTTCCTTTAGCGGTGGCAAGCATCCTCGACCAGGCAGCAGGCACAGATGAACCCTTGGATTGGGCCCGAGGCGCGTGGCCGCGGGCAAGCATTACAAAAAGAATTTTGAATCTTAGAACCTGTAAAAAAATTAGAAAGCGCCGCACGAGAGCCCACAAGGTTGCGTGTCTTTTTGGCTTGACCTGCGTTGCTCGGGCGGGACAGTCGAGCGAAGGGAGACAGCCTGCGAAGGCAGCCCGCAGGGCGATGCAAAGCATCGGCAAACACCGCTGCGGGTATTGCCGCCGCCCTCACGCCTTGGCCAAGCCAAAAATCCAGCAGCAACGCGGCACTTTGTAATTTTTTCACAGTCTAAGTGTCTTCCGCCGTCGTATCGATTTGCAACAATCAATCGTCACATTCGAGGGGGGAGTTATGTTAAGGTGGGCAGACTGCAATTCGCAAGGCAAACATCGCTTTGAGCAGGTCGATCATTAACTCGAATGAAAGCTCCTAAGTGAGTTGCCACGCCGAATGCTGGACTTTCTTTTCATCGCCGGCGCGTTGACCTTCTCTTTCGCCTCGCTCCGGGCATGGTCTGGCTTGCGATGGGCGCATCGACTGCCACCGCTTTAAGATCGTCCAGAGCATCAACCCCGAGTCAGCGTGGTGCTGGCGGCTCGGGACGAGGAGGGACGGATTGAGCAAACGCTCCGCCATATTTTGGCGCAAGAACACGTCGATTAGGAAGTGCTCCCGGTCAGCGATCGCGCACAGGACCGCACGGCTAGTATCTTGGAGGGGTTGGCCCTCGAGGATTCCCGGGTGCATCCAAGCGTTGATACCCTTCCCGCGCGCTGGCTGGGCAAGTGCCATGCCTGCCACCTCGGCGCGTCCACCGCTTCGGGCGATTGGTTTCTTTTCACCGACGCCGATTGCTGGCCGAAGAAAGAGGTGATCGCGCACGCCATTGCCGTCGCCGAGAGGGAAAACGTCGACCACGTCACCCTCACTCCGGTGTCGAGCCTCAGACGGTTCCTGCCGAAGCGAGGCATCTCGCTTTCTTGATTTTGCTGGCGAACTGGTTCGCGCGCGTAAATCAGGACAAACGGGCACCTCGGGATTGGCGCGTTCAACTTGATCCGAAGCTCGCTTTACAAAGAGTTTGGCGGATACGAAGCCCTGCGATTGTGTGTGGTCGATGATATCAAGCTGGGCCAGCTTGTACGGCGCGTCGGCGGCGGCACTCGCGCGTTAATTGGCGGCGACGATGTCGAGTGTCACTGGGGGGTGACCGTCCCCAGCATGATCAAGATCATGGAGAAGAACTTCTTCGCCGCGCTGGATTTCCGAATCGGCAGAGGCCTTGTGCCTAGGCCTGAACATCCTCTGGGCGGCCTGCATCCTCGGCCCGTTCACCGGAAGCATCTGGGGATTTTTGGCGGCGGCCTCCTTGAGACTGACCACGGTCCCCGCCGCAATTCTTTGCCAACGGCTTCGGCGGCCCTTTCGTGGCGCGGCGTTCACGCCATTTGTCCTCGCCGCGCTCTTCCACGCCGTCCTGAATTCGACCGTCGTCAAGCTGCGCCAGAAGGCATTCGATGGAAGGATACCATTTTACCCGCTGGAAATGCTTCGGGCCGGGAACGCGGGTTCGCAAAGATCGTAAATTCCGAAGGCGTCTCGCCTCCGCTTCGCGCGGCAGTCCTGGCACCGGCCCTGCTCCAAATCTTTCCGCCATTCGGACACCGTCCGCGCGCTTAAAGAATCAGGGGCCCGGTTCGGGCCCACATCCGAAGCCTGGTCGACATGCGAAATGCTAAAGGACAACTTTTAGCTCACAGGCATCCCTTTATGATTGCAACCTTACCTCTCATCCTGGCGGCAGCTGGATATTCGTTTCTTTACCTCCTTTTGGGAGGAGGCATTGGCGGAGCGATTATTATATTCATTGTTGCCAAAATGCTCGGCAAATAGGCCCGCTGAGCCTCTGGTCGTGCAATTCGACGGCGCGTTCGTCGTCCGCAGGGATGACCGAACCGCGCGGTCGAACCGGTCTGCAAAATCAATCGATTTTGAGTATTAGTTCCCGGCTCTCGTCGGGTTCTGTTCGGGAGTTGAGCTCAATCCGAGTGCCGGTTTCCAGGGCAGACAAAGCCTTGAGTAGCTCTGCGCCGGCTGAAATAATCGCTCCATCGCCCTTGGAGACGATTTGCCTTGTTCGTCTCAGGTTGGCGACCGTTTTGGCCCTGCGGCTGGTTTTTGCCGGACCCAGCGTGCTGGATCGCATCATTGGCTTTGATGCCGGGGCCATTTGCATGGTCGGCATCATGGTGCTCGTCTCGGTGCGCTGGTGCTAGACTAATTTTTTCCCTTCTGGGATTCGTCGGGGCCATCGGCTTCGTTTCCTAACTCAACACGGCGATTCCCCACCCGAGAAAGTCCAGCGCGGCATGGGAGGAAAAGAAACGCTCGTGCACCTCATGATCCAGGACGCCATCGTTTGTCTTTTTCTTCTGCTGGGATCCGCGCTGATGCTGGTCGCCAGCATCAGGCTGGTGCGTTTGCCGGATCCTCTAAGCTCGCACACGCTCTCACCAAGGCCACGACGTTGGGCATTTCGCTTCTTCTTGTCGCGCTTTGGTTGGCTCTCGACGATGAGACCGCCGCCCTAAAGATCCTGCTTGTTTATCATATGCTGCCTCCTGACCACCTTGCTTTCGGGCCGCTTGGTGGCGTCTCTCCACTATCGCCAACTTCACAGAAAAGAGCGCCGTTCCACTCGAAAGACCAAGCAGGAGACTCAAAGCAGGGATTAGCCAAACATCCCGGTCCGCCGCTGTTCAGACTCGCCGCCCCGCCCCGGCCTTAGGCCCCCGGGAGATTGCTTACGGCGCCCCAAGCAACGCCTTTTTCGCTGCCGCCAATTCCTCTTGCTTGGCGCCGTCAACCTTTGGGTAGGCAAGATCCAAGGAGGCCAGGGCGTCGATCACCGCCGCGGCAACAACTACCCGTGTAAACCATTTGTGGTCGGCCGGGACGACGTACCACGGCGCTTCCTCGGTCGCCGTCTCGCGAATCGTCTCCTCGTAAGCTTTCATGTATTCGTCCCAAAAGCCCCGCTCTTTCGCGTCGTTTGCCGAGAACTTCCAATTTTTGTCCGGATTGTCGAGGCGCTCGAGAAAACGCTTCTTTTGTTCCTTGTTGGAAACGTGGAGGAAGAATTTGCGGACGATTGTTCCATTGCGCGTCAGGTGGCGCTCGAAGCTGCGGATGTCCTGAAAGCGCTGGTCCCAAAGATCTTTGGTGACGCACTCCTTGGGCAGTTTCTGCCCCGAAAGAAACTCCGGGTGCACGCGCACGACAAGCGTCTCCTCGTAGTAGCTGCGGTTGAAAATACCGATGCGGCCGCGCTCCGGCAACGCCTTTACGCACCGCCAGAGAAAATCATGATCGAGATCCTCAGCCGTCGGCGCTTTGAAGGACGATACCTGGCACCCCTGCGGATTGACCCCGGACATGACATGTTTGATGGCGCCGTCCTTTCCGGCCGCGTCCATCGCCTGGAAGATGATCAGGAGCGACCAGCGGTCTTGCGCGTAGAGAGCGTCCTGCAACTCCGACAGGATCTGCACGCCGGTTTGCAATGCTTCCTTCGCCCGCTCCCTGTCTTCGGATTTGAGTTCGCCGGTGTCGCCAGGGTCTATGTCCGCGAGCTGGAACTTCTCGCCGTCCTTGATGCGATACGGTTTTGAGAATTTTCGGACTGTTTCAATGACTTCGCTGTTTTTCATGAGGCTGTGGTTTCTGTTCGAGCATTCTGCCTGGTTGTGCCGCCAAGCTTTCGCTTACCTTGGAGAATGCCTCTGTCGGGTTGGCTTTCCGCGAGTCCAACCCGGCTCGCGGCGGAGGTTGGTGCGACGGCCTTTTCAGACACTGCTCTACGAAATCAAGCGCTGCATGACCAGCTAATTGGCCGGCCAATCCGAACCCCGGAGCTGCAATCTCATGCAGAATGGGAGCAAAAGCGGTGAAGATGGTCGCCCCATCGGCTGTGGCAAAGATTCGGAAGGGCGGCGCTGGATTCCCAGGCTCAACCGTGCGGCGCTGCCGGGAGTTGGGATTCGGCCATGCGGCCGAGGTCGCGGAGCATCTCCTCGCGCGTGGCGGGAATCGCCTGCGTGCCGGGTGGGTTTTCGAACCAGCCTCCATAAGCAAAATCCGTGCCTTCCTCAGCCCGCAGATCCCCAAGATCCGCACGGACTTTGAGATTCGTGTACATCCCGCCCATGGTGATGTAGCCGTGAGGACCGGGAGAACCGACCATCGGCACGCTGTTAGCCGGAATGCTCATCCGCATATCCCCCATCTCTCCCATGCCGTCCTGGCCCATGGTCATATAGCCGGGTAGAAAAATGTTCACCTGCTTGTCGAGCGCGCCGGGATCAACGCCGACGACATTGGGAAGTCCGTGGCCCATCTGGTTCATGACGTGATGAGTCATGTGGCAATGCATCGCCCAGTCGCCGGGATTATTGGCCACGAATTCCACCGTCCGAGTGCTGCCCACTGGCACGAGGACGGTGGTTGCCGGCCACTGGGCGATTTCGGAGACCGAGCCACCATCCCGTTCTGTGATGCGCCAGGAGTGGCCGTGAATATGCATCGGATGGTGATCCATCGCGGAGAGGTTGCCAAAGCGAATGCGCACGCGGTCGCCCAGTTTTGCCAGCAACGGCGCGGCGCCCGGATAGGCGCGCGCATTGAGGGTCAGAACATTGAATTCCACCATTTCGTTGGGGTCGGGCCGCTTCGTGCCCGGCACGATTTTCCACTCGCTAAGCATAAATACGTAGTCCTTGTCGGGCGGCGGAACCTTCGGCTCGCGCGGATGAACGACGAACATTCCAAGCATTCCGAGAGCCATTTGAGTCATCTCGTCGTGATGCGAATGATACATGAAGGTTCCGTGCTGCCAGACCGTGAACTCGTACCTGAACGTCTGTCCCGGACCGATCGGCTGCTGATTCAGGCCCCCGACGCCATCCATGCCGCTTGGCAGAATGATTCCGTGCCAATGAATGCTCGTGGAGGCGGGCAGTTTGTTCGTGACATAGATGCGCACCCGGTCGCCTTCCAGGCATTCGATCGTGGGCCCATGCACTTGGCCGTTGAAGCCCCAGCAAAAAGCGCGCAACTCATCGTTGTAGTTTGTCTTCGGGATGAAGACGTGATCGACCTCCTTGCAGATGAGGTGAAACACTTTGACGCCATCAACCACGCGAAATGGCAGCGAAGAACCGTTGAGGGTGATCACCGGCCGATAGTCCCGCCCAGGCTCTCCCGGGGATAGCGGCGGCTTTGTCCACACCGGTTGAACCGTCTGGTCGAAATGGTCGCCGCCGGCCTGCGGTTGCGCGGCGTTCTGCGCTCTGAGGAGAGGCGGCCAGGCGGCAGCCCCTGCCAGGAAGGCGGTTCGGCCGACAAAGCCGCGGCGCGTGAAAACGGGTTGATTCTTCATGGTTTTTCCTTGGTGGTTTTTCCGTCCGCGCGGGAAGGAATGTTGGGGGAGGGAAGCTTTCCTCCGACAGTGCGCTCGAGTTTTGCCCGGGTGATCCAGTAATCACGCAGGGTGTCGATATAGCCGCGCTCGGCCTCAAGTTCCGCCGATTTCGCGAGGAAAAGCTCGTAGGGGCTGACTTGCATTGCGTTGTACTGGAGCAATGTCCTGTTGACGATCTTGATTCGGGTCGGCAGCACTTCGTCATGATAAAATCTTGCCATGTCGCGGAGACTGGCGAGGCGGTCACGCAATTCTCTTGTCTCGGAGCGGATTGTAATGGCCAGCCCAGCCAGCCGATTTTCCGCGCGGCGCAATTCAGCCGCGCCTCGCGCCAATCGCGCCTGGCCCTGGTTGAAAATAGGGAGCTCCAGGCGAAAGGCAGGCCCCATGTTGAGAGCGCCTTCGATATCACGCTCGCCCGTGAATCCGAACTCCAGGACGGGGATCCAGCGATAGATTCTTGAAAGCCCGAGGGCTGCCGCGACGCTTGTCAGCTCGCGATGCGCGGCGCGCAGATCGAGCCGCTGCGAGACGGCGAGGGATTCCAAACCTTTCTGAGAGAAATCGGAGTCCGGTATGGGCATAATGTCGCCCTGGACTCGCCACGCGGTCTCGACCCCCCAGAGGCCAAGCAGACGAGTCAGCTCCTCCCGCTTGTCGCGCAGGTCGGCCTCCGCCTTGGCTAGATCGAGCCGCCCCTGGCTGTACGAGGCTTGCGATTGCAGCAATGCCAGATCGGTGATGTTCCCGGCCTCGAATTGTTTCTGCGCAAGACCAAGTGAAGCGGCATTGGTTTCCTGGATGACTCTCAGCCGCGAAACCAATTGTTGATCGGCCTGCACTGTAACGAACGCCGCCTTGACCTTTTCCACCAGCTGAAGCGCCTCATCGGAGACGCGGAGCTCGATCGCCTCCAACCGCTCCGCGGAAATCTTCTTTTTCAAGGGAATCATGAGGAGCTGAGCAAACTCCTGAGCCACAAGCCACGCGTACCTATTCAGGGTCCCAGCAGCCACCGGGAACTGCACCTCAAAATCCAAGGAGGGATTGGGCAAGGTGACCGCCTCGATCAAGTCCGCCTGCGCGATTCCGACTTCTTCAAACGTCACCTGCAGACCGCGATTGTTCAAAAGCGCGATATGGACCGCGCTGGCGACCGTGAGCGGGTTTTTCAGCAGCCCGCGAACGATGGCGGAGGTCTCTGCGCGACTCGCCAGCTCCTTCTCCCAGCGAACGTCGGCGCCGGTGCGCTCTCGGACTTCCTTCTGAACTTGCCGGAAGGCTTCGGCCTGCATCGCTGTAGCGGCGACGGCTAAGAGCGTGAACCAGAGGGCGAGTCGTTTCGTCATATGCTTCAATGATTGGCCGAGGGCCCGTCCTGGGTGGAATCACCCTGGGAAGGCCCCGCTTTCCTCAGAAGGTCCCGCGTCGCACGAGTGGGTTGGTCCATGGAAAGGTCCTGCCGCCGGGTGATGGAGGCCTCGGGCGCTTCCGGGCTCGCGGGATGCGTCGCGGGAAACGCCGCAAGAGGCGCCGAGGCGCACCCAGCCGATAGCGCCACCAGAACTACCGCAAAGACGCCGGCAACCGGTACTGCCCGCCGGCCGCGGTGAGCATTCGGCGCAAGTGCCGTTCTGAGAACCTGAGAATTGAGAAAACGTCTGAGCCGAAGAAAGGCCCGACGGCGCTCACGCGAGAGCGCGGCTCCGCGGCAAGCGCTCACCCGGCGCGGCATTCGGCCAGACGGCGTTTCTTCTTCCCGCCCGCAGTGGGACGTTTGTCTCTTGCCTTTTCCGGCTTTGGCGAGCCGGCCAGGATCGTTGCGATCCTCGCCGCTTGGCCAAGCCAATGGACCCTCGCCAAGGGCACATTCTCCAGTTCCTTCATCGATGAGAGTTTTCATTTTGCTCCTCCCTTGCATTGCATACGCGCCACCTGAGCGAGCCGCTTCAGAAGGCTCAGCTCGAAAACCGCCGGCGGCAGTTTGGAATCTAGGCCAGCGAACGGGGAGGAGCGTGCGAGAGCAGGCTCCGATTCAAAACCAGAACTGCAAAACAGGGGACCCCTTGCGGCGGACCCGCGCCTTCGGAGAACCCCACGGCCAAGCTCGCAGCCACAAGCGGCTCGATCTGGCCGGCGCAATACAAGGGCAATTCCTTCAAATGAAGAGCCGGCGCTGCAGCGGCGACCGGCATCGGAGCAGCCAAATCCTCGCAACATCGAGCGGATTGACCCTTCGATTGCGCAGGTTCCTTCTCGGAATGGCAGCAGTCATGGCGGCCATCGATCCTTGGATTCTCCATCGCCGTTAACGCACAATGGTTGGAAGCAAGGAACCACGCCGGAGCGACAACGGCGAGGAGGAAAACGCTTGCGAATCGGCGTAGCTGGCCCAAGCTCTTCACCCGCCCAACATATCTCCCGTAAGGTCGCGGAGCAAGCGGCTTTGAAACCATGCCCGAGACCAAGCGGGCGGGTCTCGAAGCCTGGGAATTCCCGATCCGCAACGAACTTTGCCTCGCAGTCTGGCGAAGAACCCCAATTCGCGCGGCTTGGAGGAGCCCCAGGTTTTCAAAAACCGAGGTCTTCTATTTCCTTTTCCCTTCCAAAAACCGCTCGAAGGCGGCCAGCGTTTCGCTGCTTACATGATGCTCGATGCCCTCCGCGTCAGCGCGTGCAACCGACGACGAAACACCGAGCGCCTTGAGAAAAGCGACAACCGTTTCATGGCGCGCCTTCGCCTTCGCCGCCAGTTTGCGTCCCGTGTCGGTAAGAAATATCGAGCGATAGGGCTGAGTGGTCACCAGTCCCTCCCTTTGCAAGCGCTCGATCGTGCGGATCACGGTCACATGGCTAACCCCTAGCAATTTGGCCAGGTCAGTGACCCGCGCCTCGCCAAAAGCGGAAATGAGATCCGCAATCCCCTCCACATAGTCCTGCGCGCGCTCCTGCGCGTGCTGCTGACGCGTCCGGCGCTGATTGGCGGCCAGCTCCCTGTCGTTGAGCGGAGGTGCCGGACGCTTGGGTGGCGGCGCCGGCAAACCGCGCCGCGGACTGCCGCCTTTCGAAGTCATCCATTCCTCGTGGCATAAAAGAAGGCAGTTGACAAACATTGCCTTCACTGAATAATTAGCCCAACGAAATGTAGCCCATACTACATTATGCAGTTTAGGCCACGCTGAGAGAAATGAATTACGAATCTGAAAAAGTTACGAAGGCGCGCGAGCTCAGGGCATGGAAACGCCAGGCTGCCAATGTGAGCCTTCCCGAAGTGCATCGCAGCATTCTGGTTCCGAGCAACGCTCCCTTTTGGAGAAAGATGCTGGCGTTCGCGGGGCCGGGATTTCTGGTGGCGGTGGGGTATATGGATCCGGGAAACTGGGCCACGGACCTCGCGGGCGGAGCGCAGTTCGGCTACACGTTGTTGTCGGTCGTTTTGATCTCAAATCTCATGGCCATTTTGCTTCAGCACCTGTGTGTCAAGCTGGGCGTGGTTACGGGGCGTGATCTTGCGCAGGCGTGCCGGGATCACTATTCCAAGCCCGTCGTCCTCTCTCTTTGGGTTCTTTGCGAATTGGCGATCGCGGCTTGCGATCTTGCGGAGGTGGTGGGTTCCGCGATCGGCCTGCAGCTTCTGTTCGGCATTCCGCTTGTCTGGGGCTGCATCATTACCTGCCTGGACGTCCTCGCGGTCCTCTATCTTCAGAACAAGGGCTTTCGGTATGTCGAGGCGCTGGTGATCACCCTCATCGCCACGATTGGCACGTGTTTCGCCGCGGAGTTGATGTTCGCCAAGCCGAGTTTGACCGGGGTCGTTATGGGATTTGTGCCCAGCGCGGAGATCCTAAGAAATCAGAATATGCTCTATGTGAGCATTGGCATCCTGGGCGCTACTGTAATGCCTCACAATTTGTACCTCCACTCGTCGATCGTGCAGACTCGGCGGTTCGAGCGAACTCCGGAAGGGCACCGTGAAGCGATCAAGTTCGCCACCATCGACTCTTCGTTCGCTTTGATGTTCGCGCTTTTTATCAACGCCGCGATCTTGATCCTTTCTGCCGCAGTCTTTCATTGGTCAGGCCACCACGACGTCGCGGAAATCCAGGATGCCTACAGGTTGCTCAGCCCGACCCTGGGCGTGACCGTGGCGAGCACGCTCTTCGCGGTCGCCTTGCTGGCCTCCGGCCAGAACTCGACTTTGACCGGAACTCTGGCTGGCCAGATTGTCATGGAGGGCTTTCTGAACTTTCGTATCACACCGTGGCTCAGGCGGTTGATCACGCGCGGCATCGCGATTATCCCGGCGGTAGTCATCATTGGATTTTACGGCGAAAGCAGAACGACAGATTTGCTCGTGGCGAGCCAGGTCGTGCTGAGCATGCAACTCGGTTTTGCGGTCTGGCCCCTCATGCGTTTCACTGGCGAGAAGCGAAAAATGGGAGAATTTTCCAATGGGGTGTGGATCAAGATCCTCGGATGGAGCACGACATTCTTGATCATCACGCTCAACGTGAAGTTGCTCTTCGATACGTTTGTGCCGGAAGCGGTGCGTGACGTTTTTTATGGGGCGCTCGGACTTCCGACACCCTAACGACCCTCATGCCATGTACCGCACGATCCTTGTTCCCGTCGAGAATAGTCCAGCAGACCAGACCATTCTGGACCACATCAAGCCGCTTGCCAAATTCATGGGGGCGCGGCTGCTGCTCATGCATGTTGCGGATGGCTGGGTCGCGAGGAACTTTCAGCAACTCGATCTTGCCGAAAGCGAAGAAATTCAAATGGATCGAGCCTATCTTGAGAGCCGCGCTGAGGAACTGCGCGGCGAAGGGTTCTCCGTGGATTGCCTGCTGGCCATGGGCGAACCGTCGGACGAGATCGTGAAGTTTACCCGCAGCCACAATGTCGACCTGATCGCGATGTCCACCCATGGACACCGCTTTATCAGTGACCTGCTTTACGGCAGCACAGCGGACAAGGTCCGTCATTTGGTAAGCGTTCCTGTGCTGCTCCTGAAAGCTCGAATTTAGCTGGGCACACTCCTGACGCTCGGCAGCGCAGGCGCGCCGGGCTTGCAAACGTGGGGCGGCAACTGGCACGATGGCGTTTCGTTCCTTCGCCCCAATGCTTAAGAAAATCATCCGCCGCACCAAAATCGTCGCCACTCTCGGACCAGTCAGCAACACCCGGGAAGTTATTCGCCAGCTTGTTCAGGCGGGCATGGACGTGGCCCGACTCAACTTTTCACACGGCAGCTACGAACAGCATGCCCAAACGATCGCCAACCTTCGCGAGATTTCCAAGGAACTCAATACTCCGGTCACGATTCTCCAAGACCTTCAAGGACCGAAGATTCGCGTGGGCCAACTGCCGAACGGCCAGACTGAGCTTCATCCGGGCGCGATCGTCGCGCTGGTGCCGGAAGCCGAATTCATCGGGCAACCGGATACTATTCCCCTGGATTATGCTCACGCCGGCGAGGAAGCCGGGGCGGGTATGCGCGTTCTTCTTGACGATGGGCTCCTCCAACTTGAGGTGATCGAGACCTCCGGAGCAATATTGCGCTGCAAAGTCGTTGACGGCGGCACGCTCAAAAGCCGCAAGGGAGTCAACTTTCCTGATCTGAACCTGCGTAAGCTGCCCTCGCTGACGGAGAAGGACAAAGAGGATCTGAAATTTGGGATTTCTCAGGACGTCGACTGGATCTCTTTGAGTTTTGTGCGAAGTGCGGCGGATGTGCACAGCCTCAAGGAACTGATCGCCGCCCAAGGGGTTTTCAAGCCGGTCGTCGCCAAGATCGAAAAACCGCAGGCCATCGAAAATCTCGAGGAAATTCTCAGGGAAGCCAATTGTCTGATGGTGGCTCGAGGCGATCTCGGCGTCGAATTGGATCCCGCCAAAGTGCCGATGTTGCAGAAACTCATCATCGAAAGCTGCAATCGAAGAGGCGTGCCCGTGATAACAGCTACCCAAATGCTGGAAAGCATGATCCACGACCCGCGGCCGACCCGGGCGGAGGCCAGCGACGTGGCTAACGCGATCATCGACGGAACCGATGCCGTGATGCTTTCCGGTGAGTCGGCCGTCGGGGCTTTCCCTGTCCGTGCCGTGGAAATGATGGCCCGAATTGCCGGCGAGGTAGAGGCCGCCATTACTTTCAAGAACTACCCGGTCGAGGGAGGCGGCAACGCCGATGCGCTGAGCGAGGCGGCAAAGGTCATCGCCCAAACGATCGAGCCCTCCTGCATTGTCGTGCTCACGACGACTGGTCACACCGCTCACGCAATCGCCGCAGAGCGACCGAAAACGAGCGTCATCGCCATCTCCAGAAACGAGCGGGTTTATCATGCCTTGAATCTCTTCTGGGGCCTGAAGCCGATCTTGGTGCGCGAAAGTTTTGCCGACTTCGAAGGCCTGGTGAAACAGGCTGAATCCACTCTCCTCTCGCTCGGCCTTGCAAATCCCGGCGAGAAAATTCTCGTTGTCGGCGGGGTTCCCGCGCCATCCCCCCTTGGCGCGAATTTTATCAAAATTCATTCAATACCAGTCAGTTAACTTCAGCCCATACTAACGAGAAGAGACGGAAAAAAATCCGGATTCCGATGTTGGAAAAGCGAAAATCGAAAAAATCCCTTGAGATTCATCTGGTTCCCGCATAGTTTGGTGGTGTTCTGGGGGGAACAGCAGGCCATCGTGACACTCGTCGCGGTGGCCTGCATCTTTTAGCGGGCCAGCGGCGGCACTTCTCGCGACGTTTTCGCGGGAAACGGTCGAACCCCTTGACACCGGATCGACGTGTCCGCATTCTGACCCTGCCCAACGGGCTCCCCTTCGTTTGGAAACAACGGGCTATCCAGCCAGAACCGGTAATGCCAAGCTCATCTTTTCACCCTGTCGGAACCGCAATCGTCGGTTGCGGGAACATTAGCGACCAATACCTTTCGAATCTCATCCGCTTCCCCGACCTCAAAGTCCTTGCCTGCGCGGACATCGATCAAGATCGCGCCAGGAGCCAGGCCGATAAATACGGGGTTCCTCGCGCCGGGGACCTGGCCGCCGTGTTGGCTATGCCCGATGTCGAGCTGGTCATAAATCTGACCATCCCCGCGGTTCACGCGGCTGTCGCCCTGCAGGCGATCGCCGCCGGAAAGCACGTATATGGCGAAAAGCCATTCGCTCTTTCCGTGAAAGAGGCCCGGACCATAACCCTGGCCGCGGCGGGTCGCGGAGTCAAACTCGGCAATGCTCCCGACACATTTCTCGGCGCCGGTCTGCAGACCGGACAGCGGCTGATCCAAGAAGATCAGATCGGCACACCGATCGCGGCCAAAGCCGCCTTTGGCTATGCCGGTCCGGACGCTTGGCACCCCAGCCCGGAATTCCTGTTCCAACAGGGCGGCGGACCTTTGCTCGACATGGGCCCCTACTACCTGACCGCGCTAGTGCAGATGCTTGGCCCGGTAAAAGCCGTTTCGGGTTTCGGCTGTCGAGCCGAGGCTAAGCGAACGATCGGAAGCGGCCCGCGCGCCCAGGAGGTTTTCGACGTTACCGTCGACACGCAGGTCTCGGCGTTGCTGAAGTTTTCGTCCGGACCGGTGGCCTCGGCGATCTTTAGCTTTGACGCCCCGGCCGGCTTCCAGGAACTGGAAATTCAAGGCACGAAAGGCGTCGTTCGACTCCCCGACCCGAACAGGTTCGACGGCTGGGTATCGCTTTGTAAGAAGGATGAAATCAAGACCAAGCCGCATGACTGGCTAGCCATTCCCGCCGAGGACGAATGGGCCAGAGTCGCGGCCGAAGGGAGTTCGGAAGGCCGGGGCATGGGAGCCCTGGACATGGCAAGGGCTTTGCGCAGCGGCGGGGAACCGCGAGCGTCGGCGGACCTGGCGCTTCACGTTCTTGATATCATGGAGTCGATCCAGGCATCCTCGGCGTCCGAGCAGACAGTTGCGCTAACAACCACTTGCGCCTCGACCGAGCCATTACCCGCTGGCTGGAACCCTCTTCAGCCCTCGGTCTGAAAGGCGTGGCACGCCGATTCTCGCTTGCCGCATCGGGCCGTTGACGGCGCAGCTCGCGCTTCCTACTGTCTTCCCATGATGGTATTCTGTTTGAAGGCTCTCCTGGCCCTCGGCGCTGGTCTCGTGATCACAGCTCTTCTGTGAAATTTCGATACGCGTTCGACCCGCTGTGCGTAGCTGCCTGTCTCTTGTATGCCGGCAACCGCTGGCTGGTCGAAACCGTTTACAAGTCACCCTTTCTTCATGAGCACTTCGATGATCTTCTTCTGATCCCCGCAGCTCTTCCGATCGTCCTCGGGTTGCAGCGATGGTTGGGCCTGCGAACCCACGATCGTCCCCCTACGGCGCCGGAAATTTTCGGCCACCTGGCGCTTTGGTCGTTCGTTTCCGAGGTCCTTGGACCCCTGATCTTTCCTTTCTCTGTAGGGGACATTCTCGATGTCGGGGCCTATGCGCTTGGAGCTCTCTTCGCCGGCCTCTGGTGGAACCGGCGCGCCGTCGCTGACAGTTTGAAAAATGCGCTGCGCCCGTCTCCAACCGCGCAATTCGACCGGCTCGCCCGGCACTATGACTGGATGGAGATGCTCCTCGCGGGCAGCAAGCTCGCGAGATGTCGCAATGCGTTTTGGAACGAAATCCCCAGCCTCCAAAATGCGTTGCTTGTCGGTGAAGGACACGGAAAATTTCTCGCGCCTCTGCTCGCGCGAAATCCTGATGCGCGGGTGACTTGCGTGGACGCGAGCGCCAGAATGCTGGAGGTCACTCGCGAGCGGTTGCTCCGCGCGGCGCTACCGCTGGAGCGCGTGGAATTTGTCCACGCCGAGCTTCCGGCGTGGAATCCCCCCCGAGGCTGCTACGATCTTGTGGCGACACATTTTTTCCTCGATTGCTTTCCGCGTGAACAGCTTGCTGCGGTGATCAACAGCCTGGGGAAGGCCGCCCGACCCGGCGCGTGCTGGCTCGTTTCCGATTTTCAGATTCCCGAGGCCGGTTTAAAGCGGCTCCGTGCCCGGATCATTCACTGGCTGATGTATGCGTTTTTCCGCGTCGCGACGAGGCTTCCGGCTTCCGCGTTGGTTTCCCCTCAACCTTATTTGGCAAGGAGCGGCTTTGTCCGGGTCCGGCATGTCGAGTTCGACTGGGGCTTGCTCTGCGCTGAGCTGTGGAAGCGGGCATAACCCGGCACGCCCGGCGTTCTCGCGGAGAAGAGCCCCATTTCGCGGCGGCGCGGCCCGAACGCTCCTCGCTCAAGCCTTGCTGATCAGATTGTGACCGGTCATTTCCACCGGCTGATCGAGGTGAAGCAAGGAGAGGAGCGTCGGTGAGACGTCCGCGAGAATTCCGCTCTCGATTTTGAAATTTTTAGCGTCCCCGGCGACATAAACAACATGAACAAGATATGTCGTGTGCGCGGTATTGGGAGACCCGTCGCGATTTCGCATCTGTTCGCAATTGCCGTGATCGGCTGTAATCAAGAGCTGTCCGCCGAGCGACAAGGTCTTCTCCACGACGGCTTTCACGCATTGGTCAATGGTTTCCACCGCTTTGATCCCTGCCTCGACCACGCCGGTGTGCCCAACCATATCGGGATTTGCAAAATTGAGGATCACCAGGTCATACCGCGGCAGCGCCTCGACGACCTTGGCAGTGACTTCGCGGGCGCTCATCTGCGGCTTGTGGTCATAGGTGGGAACGTCTTTGGGCGACTGGATGATGACGCGATCCTCGCTAGGATACTGCTTTTCGACGCCTCCGTTGAAGAAATAGGTAACATGCGGGTATTTCTCGGTCTCCGCGATGCGCAATTGCGCAAGGCCCGCCTTGCTGACGACCTCGCCGAGGATATTGGCCAGAGACTGCGGTTCGAAGACGACCGGACAGCCATAGGTTTTGTCATACTCGGTAAGAGTTACGTAATGCACCTTCGGAAAGACCTCCCGGTCAAAGCCGTTAAAGTCCTTGTCGAGAAAGGCGATTGACAATTGTCGCGCGCGGTCGGCCCGGAAATTGTACCAGAACACGACGTCCCCATCACGGATGCGCTGCTCGTTGGGATGGGAGAAAATGATCGGCTCCAGAAATTCGTCTCCCCGCGGCTCGCGCGTATATGCTTCGGCCACCGCCGCGGACGGTGAGAGATCCGACTGGGCGCCCCGCCCAAGAACGATGGCGTCCCACGCCAGTTTGTTGCGGTCCCAGCGTTTATCGCGGTCCATCGCATAATAACGACCGACCACCGTGGCAATCCGGGCGCCTGTCGCGCCGGTCTGTGCCGAAACGGTCGCCAGATAATCGGCGCAACCCGTCGGTGAAGTATCGCGGCCATCCGAAATCGCGTGGATCATGATATCCTCGACGCCGGCTTCCTTGGCTGCCTTGGCCAGCGCGATCAGGTGATTTTGATGACTATGGACGCCTCCATCGGAGAGTAGTCCCAGAAAATGCAACCGGTGCCCGCGGGCTTTGGCAAAAGCTTCCTGCAAAACCTTGTTGGACCTCAGCTCTCGATCGGCGATCGCCTTGTTGATGCGCGTGAGATCCTGGTAAACTACCCGGCCCGCGCCGAGGTTCAGGTGGCCTACTTCCGAGTTGCCCATCTGGCCCTCCGGCAAACCGACATCCATGCCGCTCGCACTGAGAGTCGCCCGGGGATAAGTGCCGTAAAGGTGATCGTGAAAGGGAGTCTTCGCCAGGAGCGTCGCATCCCCATTCTCCTCAGCTTTCTCTCGGCCTCCGGGATTGATCCCCCAGCCATCGCGAATTACCAAAACAATCGGTTTCTTGCTCATACCTGCCTTCCATTCGAATTAATAAGAACCGGCCAGGCCATAAAAATTAGGCGGCAGCCGCGCTGCTCTCTTTTGGTTCTGATCTCAAGGCCTTCACGCCGGTTCGCTCGCTGCTTGAATTCACTATCGGAGAATCATCCTTGCGTCAACGCCGGTGGCGGCTCCGGGCCCTTCGCAAGCCGGGTCGCGATCCTGGCGGCAGTCGCTTCGGCCGTCGTGTCTGGTGGCCACGAGCTTCAAAGCCGGCCGGGCGATCGACTAGAAACCCGTGAGCCACAGGGCGCTTTCGGCAAAGACATCGTCTCTTGCCGCGGAGGACACGCGCGGAACGACAGCCATCGCGCCAGAGCATGTCCGGGCGGCACCAGACTCGCATCCTCCCTAAGAATCTGTGAAAAAATTACAAAGTGCCGCGTTGTTGCTGGATTTTTGGCTTGGCCAAGGCGTGAGGGCGGCGGCAATACCCGCAGCGGTCTTGTCCCGACCGAGCAACGCAGGCCAAGCCAAAAAGACACGCAACCCAGGGGGCGAGAGCGGCGCTTTCTGATTTTTTCACAGGTTCTAAGACATCTGCGTCAGCCTGATCCCCAAGACCGCCGGCCTACTTCGCGTCGAATTCCGAGACGAGCTTCTTGCTAACCACAATATCCACGAGCCGGTCCTGCGAATCGAAAATCCAAATCGCCGAGGTATCGGCGACGATCGGAAGGGGAATCGCCAGAGTTAGCGTGACCGGATTCGTTAGATACTCGCCCAAGTCAACTCTTAGGGTTTTGACGGGTTGGCCATTGGCGGAGGTCCCCACCTCCGTCTGGACTTTGGACTCGCGATCCTGGGCGACAAACGTCTCATCAAGAATCGGAACAACGCGCGCTAGCGGCTCCCCGAGCGGCGTCAGCTTGAGAAGTTTCTCGCGAATCGCCGCGCGATGATCGCGCGGGTCGATGCTTGCCTGCTCGCTGGCATCGCCGGCCTGGATTCCGCGAATCAGGACCAGCAAGGCGCAAGCCATGGCCGCATACAAGCGCCACGCAGCTTTCAAGGCGAAGGGTTCCTGATCTCCGGCTGCTCCGCGAAAGCCAGAAGCGCGTCCGCCTTGGAAACAGATCCGAGAAGCCGGCGCGAACCGTCCCCTGCCAGCACGGGCACCCGTTCGCCATGGTGATGCGCGAAGCGCTCGAAAACCGTCGTCAGGAAATCGTCCGGGCCAAGGGAAGGAAATTCCTCACGCATGACATCGCGCGCAATGACAAAACGGGCTAAGTCCGGATTGCTTAGAAATCTCTTGATATCATGAAGCGATATCACTCCGCAAAAGCGGCCGTTCGCATCGACCACGTAGAGATGATTATGGCGAAGCAGGGCGAACCGATTGCAGATTTCGTCAAACGCGGCCTCCGGTTGCACCGAGGGCGGGTGCGTCTTCATGATATCGCCGACTCGCATCCGGCGCAGTTCGGAGTCAAACTCCCAGCGGCCCTTTCTGCGCAGCGTTTCGCTATAGAGGCCCGGCACCCGAAAGCCTCGCGCGGTGTAGTAGGCCACAACACAGGCCAGCATCAACGGCAAAATCACTTCGTAATCAAGGGTGATCTCGAAAATCAGCATGATTGCCATGATCGGCGCGCGCGTGGCGGCCGCCAGAAACGCGCCCATGCCGACCAGCGCGAAGGCCGATGGCTGGACGCCGTGCAGGGCAGGCGCGGCCTGCAGAACAACTCCGAATAGGAAGCCGATGCTGGACCCGACAAAGAGCGTCGGGGTAAAAACGCCGCCCACCGCGCCGGAACCGAACGTGGCGCTCGTGGCGATCAGTTTTAGAACAAGAACAATCGCCAATTCCCGCCACGGCCACTCCCCATGCAGGACCGCGTTGACGGAACTGTAGCCATTTCCGCAGACCTGAGGGTACCATACGGCCAACGTTCCGACGATCAAGCCTCCGGTTGCCAGCCGCAGGAAGGGAGGCGCCTGCCAGAGGGAATACCACGACTCGACGGCGCGCAGCATCAGCAAATAGAGCGGAGAAAGCAGGCCGCACACGCAACCCAAGCCAAGCATCACAAACGTCTCTGCGGGCGAGCTCAACACGAAATGGGTGATCGTATAGAGGGGATCGGTGCCAAGGAACTGCCGGACCGTAAGGGTGGACACCACGGAGGCGCAAACAAGGGGTCCGAAAACCTCCATCGAGGTCGTCCCCATGACGATCTCGGCGACGAACAATGCCCCCGAGACGGGTGCATTGTAGGCGGAAGCGATTCCCGCGGACGCGCCGCAGGCCACCAGCAACCGCAGCACCGGGCTGGAAACGCGGGCGATGCGCCCAAGGGCGGAGGCGAGCATTGCGGCAAGCTGCACCAGGGGACCCTCCCTTCCTATCGAGGCGCCCGAGGATATCGAAAAGAGGGCCGACAGCGACTTGAGCAAGCTTTGGCGAGCCGAGAGAATTCCGTCGCCGATAACCACCGCCTCCATGTAGTCGCTGGTTCGCTTCTGTTTTACAAAGTGAGCGGTGATCATCAAGACCCATCCGGCGGCGGCGCCTCCAAGCGTTGGAACCAAGATCCTCTGCCACCAAGGCAAACGGGCGAAACTCTCGGTCAATCCGGCGCCAAAATGCCCGGTGAAAAGCCAGTGCATCCCTTCCGTGGCCTGTCGAAAGGCCAGCGAGCCCAGAGCTCCAAAGAAGCCCGCGAGACCCGCCAGAACCAGCGTGATTTGAATTTCCTTTGGTCGAAAGCGCTCGATGAGCGGCAGCCAAAACCGAAGCCTCCGCAACCCGGAAGAAGGCCCAGCCGGATCAACGGAATTCTCCTGCATTCTTCAGACTAGCGCACCGGTGATCGTCCTCAAAAACGCCTCGGGACTCTCGGCGCGCATCAAAAGTCGCCGCGTCTCCGCATTGCGCACTCGCGCGGCCAGCAGCGCCATGCAGCCCAGATATTCCGCGATGCCCTCCGGAGGAGTGCCAATCAGGAAAACCAGATGCACCAAGGGGGAATTCCGCTCAAAGGCAATGCCCTGACGATCACGACCAATGCCCAGGAAAAGGCGAGATACAGCCCGCGTCCTTGCGTGAGGGAAGGCCACTCCCTCTCCCGCGGCTGTCGAGACCGCCGCCTCGCGCTGGCGAACCTGGTCCAGGAATCCCTGCGAATCAACGACCGCCTGGTGGATTTGAACGACGGGTTGAAACTCGTCCAGACACTCCTCAAACGTCGAAGCCTTCATGTCGAGGAGGACGCACGCAGGATCAATCAACGCCGCCAATTCTTCCGCCGTCACGGGCAACACATTTAGTTTCCGCAACCCGGGATGGCCAGATCGTTTCTCAAACTCAATGTCTTCGTTGCTGAAAGATATCCAGATGACCGGAATCTTCCGCACCGCCGGCCGACTTGCGGAGCAGAGAAAACTCGCTCCGAACGCGAGAGAGCTTCGCGGCTCGACGGGCGCTCAGGAAAGGCGAGGGCCATCCCGGCGGGCCTTGTAGTGAATCACCCTCGCTTTCTCCAGCGTCACAAGCCCGCCGTTCATCATTCCTTCAAGAATCGGCAGGAAGCCATTGATTTTCTCCTCGGTATCCACGATTTCGACCACCAAGGGGAGATCCATCGAGAGCTGGATGATCTTGGCGGTATGAATTCGACTGCTTGCTCCGAAGCCCATGGGCCCGCGAAGAACGGTCGCTCCCGCCATTTGCATTTCCCGCGCCTTAACCACGATGGCTTCGTAGAGCGGTCGACGGCCGTGGCGGTCGCTTTCGCCAATGAATATTCTCAGCAGCAGAGCATCTTCAGAGAGTTCCATGGTGATTGAAATGGAATTCAGGAAGGTTTCTTTATCCGCGCATCGCCTGCCAAGCGATGACTTGACCGATCCATACGGCCAGGAGGCAGAAGAAGAGGGACAGAAAGATGTTCAGGGCCGCAAATCCCCATTCCCCGTCGCCAAAGAGAGCCATCGTCTGGAGTCCGAAGGACGAGAAGGTGGTGAAGCCACCCAGAAAACCGATCATCACTGCCTGGCGAATCAGTGGAGAAACAAAAATCCCGCCGTCCGGGCGAGTGATCCCGTCGAAAAGCCCGATGATGAAGCAACCCAGAATGTTGACAACCAGCGTCCCTATTGGGAAGGCCGGGCCATACCTTTGCGCGAGGAAGTTGGACATCCACATGCGAGCCGCGCAACCAAAAGCCCCAACAATCATCACGGCGAGATAGCCTTTCACAATTGCGTCCTCCGGACCAATGGCTTTGAACGATCCTTGTTCTTTTCGGACATAATTCCTCCTGCTAGCAGGAACCATCAGCTCAAGGGCGCTTTGGCCGGAAGGTCCGGCCGGGCAGAGTCCATTGCCTTGCAGGCGAATAGCAGATCAGCGACAATTGTCAAAGCTCAAGGGTCTTGCCGCGTCGCGCCCGCCCGGGAGCAAAGCGTAGGTCTCTGGAGGATTGGCGGGCGGGATTGACAAGATCGCTTCATGTTTTGCAGTGCCTCCGCGGGCATCAATTGCGTCGCTTACGGCCGCCCGGCGAAAAACATCAGGGGGTTCGAGGCGAAGCAAAGATGTTGATCGCGGCGCGCGCGAGCACGGTTTTCCCGCAACGTAGTACATCCGCGCGCAGTTCCCGCGAACGCTGATTTCTGCGTAACTGACCGTTCCGGCAACGCGGGAATGCATACACAAAGAAAATGGGCCGGCTTTCGGAACATGACTTCGATGCAGCTTCCGCACCGTTTTCAAATCGAAAAGTTCACCGGCCATCCGGTCACAGACTCTCTGTCGGGAGCGACTTGCCCGCGCCTCATCGAAGCCCGAGGAAAACCAATGGTTCCGTTTCCAAGGCAGCTCAAGCGCGTCGAGTTCCCCATCACAGGAGCGCCACTCGACGAGGGCGGGCTCAGCCGCGCTGACCACAATCAACCGGAAGGGATTCATCCGGCCCAGCGGCAGCTTTTTGAGCTCGCGGGTTGCCTCGACACGCGAAGGCGTTTGAAGAAGAGCTCGCACCACCTCGCCACGGCTCACCGGATTCTGCGTCACGCAATCGGGCTTGCTATGCCAGTTAAGCAGCGAAAACGCCATGCGAGCGCTATTGACTCCTATCCACGTACCCCCGGTGGTTTCACGCGGACAGAGGACGGCCAATCCGTCGCGCTCGAAGACCTCCGGCGGCAAGGCCGCACCGCGGGAAAGCCTTTCGTCGCGGTTCATCGCCAGGATAAAACCGTCGCCGTCAGGAGCGAAGCTCACACTGCACACGTCGGGTCCCCTCCAAAATCATTAACCGCAGGAAACATCGTATGCGTCCCCTGGAGAATCCAGGAAGAGTTTCCGGGCACGAACGCAACCTGAAAGCGGGGATGCACGTGCAAAAAAGGGGGGGTTCCTCCTTTTCCTGCGGCGGCGATGCGGTTTTGCGAACGAAAACAGAAAAGCCCTCGCTTGCTCCCGGGCTTAACTCGAAAATTGCCAGAGGCCTATGATGGCTCCCTGGGGATCGGAGATGATCGCAAAGCGTCCCATCTGAATCTCCGTGATATCCTTCAGGATTTTCCCCCCCAATTCAACAGCCTTGGCCGCCGATGCCTCGAGATCCTTGACGGTCACGTAGCCCACCCACATGACCGGCATCGATTCCGCATCGACTGGAAGCACGATCATTCCGCCAACCGGGCGGTCGCCGGCCTTGAATACGCTGTAGGCCGCCGCTCCGGTGTCCAAATCCTCGCGGGTCCACCCGAAGAGAGCCGTGTAGAACTTCGCGCTCGCCGCCGCGTCACGCGTCATTAGCTCGTTCCAACTTACTATCCCCGGAGTGGTATCCATTTCGTTTGATGTTTCCTCGCTCATAGATGGTGCAAATAAAGCTTCGAACCTCTAGACTTCAACGGACGTCAAGAGAAGCCTATTTGCCGGTTGAGGCGAGAGGAGTTCGCGGCGGCTGTCCCGACCAACGGCCGCCAGAAAGGCAGCGTTGCCCGCCGAGCAGTGGACTCAAAAGTTGAAAACCTTTCAATCCGCGGCGACGGTGCCGCATGAGCGCCATTTTGACCGGTTTTGAACTCGATGCACGCGGTCTTGTTTGCTCCTGCCCGCGATGCGGTCGCCGCAATCGACTGGTCTTCGAACATCTCGGGCGTAATTTCCGGTGTAGCGAGTGTCGCTCGGAGCTGGTTCTCCCTTCGAGTCCGATCGACGCCAACGGCGCCGCGGAGTTCGAGGCGGTCGTCGGGAAATCCGCGCTGCCGATCGTGGTCGATTTTTGGGCTCCTTGGTGCGGGCCGTGCAAAATGATTGCCCCCGAAGTGGAGAAGGTGGCCTTCACGGGCCAGGGACGCTGGCTGGTCGTCAAGGCGAATACCGAGCAACTTCCGGAAATCGCCGCCCGGTTTGCCATTCGCGGCATTCCAACGTTGGCCGTGTTCCATCAGGGCCGAGAACTTGGCCGGCAATCCGGCGCGATGCCCGCTCAATCGATTGAGCAATTCGTGCAACGCGCTCTGCAAACAATGCGACCCGTCGATCCCGTCTCCTCGGGGTAGAGGTCCCGTTTGCGCGGTCGAAATTTGAGGGCAAAGACATCTTTTCAGGCAACCTATCTTGAAATCTGAGAAAAACACATGCAAACGACATCGGAATACCTGCTGTTATTTCGCGGCACAGACTGGCACAAAGGACTCTCCCCGGCCGAAATTGAGAAAGTAGTCAAACAATGGAAGGAGTGGTTCAACGGCCTGGAGGCGCAGGGGAAAATCAAAGGAGGATTGCCGCTGATGAGTGAAGGCAAGGTCGTCTCCGGAACCGGCGGTCGATTTGTGGTAGACGGCCCTTTTGCGGAATCAAAGGAAGCCATCGGAGGATATTTCCTGCTTAGCGCCTGCATGCTGGAAGAAGCGATTTCCATCGCCAGGCAATGCCCGGGGCTTGCCCACGGGGCCGTTGTCGAAGTCCGTCCTGTAGCGGACATGTGCGCACAGTTGCGGATTGCGCGGCAAGCCGAGGTAGAGGTTCAGGCCGCCGGGAGTGTCTGAGGCAGGCGACAACGCGATTCCGGCACCTCCGGAGATGCCGACAATCGTGGAGCATCTTTTCCGCCATGAATGGGGAAAGATGGTCGCGACGTTGGCCAGAATCTTTGGGGTCGGGCGCCTTCAACTGGCCGAGGATGTTGTTCAGGAAGCCCTGGCCAGAGCCCTGCAAACCTGGCCGTATTACGGGATCCCGGAGAATCCCTCCGCCTGGATCATGCGCGTGTCGCGAAACCTGGCTCTCGATCAGTTACGCCGGGAGACCAATTTCCGGAACAAAGAAGAGGCGATCAGCCATTCCTTCGCGCCTCAGGCTTCCGACGACCTTCTTTTTTCCGAGGACCAGATCGACGACGACTGCCTGCGAATGATGTTCGTCTCGTGTCACCCGGAGATTCCGGCCGCCGCCCAGGTGGCGCTGGCGTTGAGAACGCTGTGCGGTTTCAGCGTTGCGGAGATCGCAAACGCCTTCCTGACAACCGAAGCGGCGATCGCCAAGAGGCTCACCCGCGCCAAGCAACGGATTCGCACGGCCTCCATTCCTTTCGAGATCCCGGCCGGGGAGGAATTGAAAACCCGCCTCAACGGAGTTCTGCAAACTCTGTACTTGTTGTTCAACGAAGGCTACAAGGCGTCGATGGGAGAGCGGTTGATCCGGGAGGAACTGTGCCGCGAAGCGATCCGGCTCACCGACTTGCTATCCAGGCACCCCGCCGGAAATCGACCGCGAACTCACGCGCTGCTGGCCCTGATGTTCCTGAATTCGGCCCGGGCTCCCGCCCGGATGGACTCCGCGGGTAACATCCTGCGCCTCCAGGAACAAGACCGCTCCCGGTGGGACAAATCGATGATTGCACGCGGGATGTTTCACCTCACGCAGTCAGCCAGCGGCTCGGAAATCAGCGAATACCATCTTCAGGCGAGCATCGCCGCCTGCCATTGTGCGGCGCGGGATTTCAAGGAGACGGACTGGCCGCAAATTCTCCGGCTCTACGACCGGCTTTCTCAGATCGACAACTCGCCGGTGGTCGCCCTCAACCGGGCAGTAGCCGTCGCGAACGTCCATGGCCCGGCGGCGGGGATCGCGGCCGTTTCGTCGATTCGTTCTTCCAAGGAACTTCGATCCTATTATCTGCTCCACGCCGTTCTTGGAGACTTCGAAGCCCGTCTCGACCGCCCGCAAGCGGCCGCCGCCCACTTCAGGAAGGCTTTGAAACAAACGGAAATCGCTTCGGAAGTGCAATTCCTCTCGAAGAGGCTCGACGATTGCGAGGCCGCGTTGGTTTCGCAGGCTTGAACGGCTCGTTCTCGGAATCATGAGCGGCTCTCACGGGGAATCCGACCACCAACCCCCTCGAAAAGCGCGCGATCTTGCCGAACGCTTTGCGCAAAATCCGATTCTCGTCCCGCGCGACATCGCGCCGAGCCGGGCCGAGCTGAGCGTCGAATGCCTGCTGAATCCTGGTGTTTTTCAGTTCGATCAAAAGAGCTGGCTCCTGCTTCGCGTGGCCGAAAGGCCCTCACAGCCGCAGGGAAAGACGATGGTGCCGGTCTTTCACGCCGAGGGAAAACTAAAATTGCTGGAGTTCGATCATGACGATCCCAAGTTGGATCGTTCCGACCCCAGGGTTTATCGGTATGACGGCGTGGATTTTCTCACCACGATCTCTCACCTGCGGGCCGTCTGCAGCGAGGACGGAATTCATTTTCGCGAGCAAGGTCTAATTTCCCCGCTCCTGGGCGACGGTCCCTACGAAAGCTACGGCATCGAGGATTGCCGGGTCACCCAGATCGGCGACGATTACTATCTGGCCTACTCAGCGGTCTCCGCAAACGGCGTGGGGATCGGATTGCGCAGCACCCGCGATTGGAAACACTTCGCGACCCATGGCTTGATCTTCGCCCCGCACAACAAGGACTGCGCGATTTTCGCCGAAACCCTCAACCATAAATTCTTTGCCTTGCACCGGCCGAGCAGCCCGCAGATCGGCGGAAACTACATATGGATCGCCGAGTCGCCGGATCTCCGGCATTGGGGCAACCACCGGTGCCTGGCGCGCACCCGCCCGGGAATGTGGGACAGCGGGCGCGTGGGGGCGGGCGCCGCTCCGATACGCACGGCCCAAGGTTGGCTTGAAATCTACCACGGCGCCGACGCCCAAAACCGCTACTGTCTGGGCGCGCTCCTGCTTGACCTGGAAGAACCGTGGCGCATTCTCGCGCGGTCAAAAGACCCGATCATGGAGCCGACCGCAGAGTATGAACAAATGGGCTTCTTCGGAAATGTCATCTTCAACAACGGCCACGTGACAGACGGTGATGAGTTGACGATTTACTACGGCGCATCCGACAGCGTCGTCTGCGGAGCCCGTTTTTCGATTCGCCAGATCTTGGCTTCGCTCTAGCCGAACCTTACTGCGCGCGGGACCGAAGCAATGCCTGTTGTCGAACCCGCGAGCAATCGGCGCGTTTCAGGCATCTGATCAAGCTGGTTCCGGGGGCAAAAGGAGAATGGAATTTCCCCCGCCGATTAGAGAGTATCAGCACTCAGAGATCCGCAGACTGAAGACCGATGGACACAGAAATCGCGAGAAAGGCTTCGGAGGAAACAACCGGACTGCAGGTCCTGTTCTCTCCCGCCGAATTCGAGGCTCTCGAGCGGATCGATCTCAGCGAAACAGTTTGCGTGGTCTTTGACGTTTTGCGCGCCACGAGCAGCATGACCATCGCTCTGAGCAACGGCGCAAAAGCGATCGTGCCCGTGACGGGGATCCCTCAGGCATTGGACGTTCGTTCGCGCAGAGGGGACGTCCTCCTGGCCGGCGAGCGCCACGGGCTGCGCATTTCCGCGGACCTTACCGGGACGATCGCTTTTGACCTAGGTAATTCGCCACGCGAGTTCACGCCCGAGAGGGTCGCGGGCAGGACGATCGCCATGACGACCACCAACGGAACGAGGGCACTCCGGGCTTGTGCCCACGCGCGGGAAATTTTGGTCGCTTGCTTTCTTAATTTGCGGGCGGTCTCCGGCTACCTTGTCAGGGATATGCCTTCCAGCCTGGTGCTGGTCTGCAGCGGCACCAAAGAAGCATCCGCTTACGAAGATGTTCTTTGCGCGGGTGCACTCGCCGAAGCGCTCCAAGATAGCGGGAATTGGCTTGACCCGTCCGACTCGGCGATCATGGCGCAGAGGCTGTATGCCGATGAAAGAAAAGACCTCTTCGCCGCGGTCTCCCGATCGCAGAATGGGCGCTGTTTGCTTTCGCACCCCGAACTGAGAGAGGACGTCAAATTTTGCGTTCAACGAGACCTTTTCAACATTGTTCCCGTCATGACCAAAAGCGGGGAGGTCGTGCCGGCACCGAAAACTCCTCCCGAATTGCCGCGGGCAATTGAGACAACTTCTTGACGGGCTCGCGGGAAAAGACCGGATAAGCCATCGAAATCTATTAACTTGAAGCGCCTTTCATGAGAAAACTGCTTGCCTTCAATCGCGGGGAGATTGCCATCCGGATCCTCCGCGCCGCCGCCGAGCTCGGGTTGCGAACGGTGGCTGTCTATTCGCAGGAAGACCGGCTAAGCCTGCACCGCTTCAAGGCCGATGAAGCCTACCTCATCGGCGCGGGACAGGGCCCGGTCCAGGCCTACCTGGACGTGGAGGGAATCGTCGCGATGGCAGCCGAGAAGGGCGTCGATGCGATTCATCCCGGATATGGATTTCTCTCGGAAAACCCCGCTCTCGCCAGAGCATGTGACGCGGCCGGAATCCGATTCATCGGACCGTCGGCCGCACTTCTGGAATTGCTCGGGGACAAAACGGCCGCGCGGCGTCTGGCGCAGGGAGCCGGTGTGCCGGTGATCCCGGGCACGGAAGAGCCAATAGCAGATTTGGAAACCGCCCGGCGGCTTGCCGGCGACATCGGGTTTCCCTTGATCGTGAAAGCCGCCTTTGGCGGGGGCGGACGAGGCATGCGGATCGTCGCAAACGAAGGCGAGTTCGAAGCAAAAATCGGTGAAGCTCGCCAGGAAGCAGCGGCGGCTTTTGGCAACGCGGCCGTTTTCCTCGAGCGTTTCGTGGCCCGCGCCAAACATATCGAAGTTCAGATCCTCGGCGACAAAAAGGGAAACATCCTTCACCTGTACGAACGCGATTGCTCCATCCAAAGGCGCCATCAAAAAGTGGTCGAGGTCGCCCCGGCGGTAGGCCTTAAACCGAAAATCCGTGAGGAATTGTGCCGGGCTGCCGTCCAAATCGGCCGCACCGCCAATTACTTCAACGCCGGCACAGTCGAATTTCTCGTCGATGTGGACACCGACAATTTTTACTTCATCGAGGTCAATCCGCGCGTCCAGGTCGAACACACGGTCACCGAAGTCGTTACTGGAATTGACGTCGTTCGGTCACAAATCCTCGTGGCCCAGGGCTGCACGTTGCACGGGCCCGAGATGCATCTCCCGGAGCAGAAGGACGTGCCTCTCTATGGGTATGCGCTCCAGTGCCGCGTGACCACGGAAGATCCCGCGAACAACTTCGTCCCGGACTACGGGAAGATTCATACCTACAGGTCGCCCGCCGGCTTCGGAATCCGGCTCGACGGCGCCTCGGCTTACGGTGGAGCGGTCATCCTGCCCTACTATGATTCCTTGCTCGTGAAGGTAACCGGCTGGGGCGGACAGTTCAACGAAGCATGCCAGCGGGTGGATCGAGCCCTCCGGGAATTTCGGATTCGCGGGGTAAGGACCAACATTCCGTTCCTCGAAAACGTGGTCAACAACGCCACGTTCCAGGCCGGCGAGGCCACCACGCGCTTTCTGGACGAGACTCCGGCGCTCTTTCAGTTCGCGGTTCGCAAGGATCGGGCAACCAAACTCCTGAACTTTCTCGGCGAGACGATCGTCAACGGCAACAAGGAAGTCGCGGGAAAATCGAAGCCTCTTATCCAGCGTGCGCCGACGATTCCGGAGCACGACGCTTCCGCCCCGCCTCGCGGCAGCCGCCAACTCCTCGAGGAATTGGGCCCGGAAGGCTTCGCCAAGTGGACCCGGGAGCAAGCAAAGCTTTTGCTCACTGACACCACGTTTCGGGACGCCCACCAGTCGCTGCTGGCAACGCGAGTGCGCACCTACGACATGCTGGCAATTGCCAACTACGTTTCGCACAAGCTGCATAACCTCTACAGCCTGGAAATCTGGGGGGGCGCAACCTTCGACGTCTCCCTGCGATTTCTGCAGGAGGACCCTTGGGAGCGGCTTCAGCGCTTGCGGGAGGCGATTCCGAATATCTGTTTTCAAATGCTGCTTCGAGCCTCCAACGCGGTTGGCTATACCGCCTATCCCGACAACGTCGTGGAGGAATTTATCCAGGAAGCCGCGGTTCAGGGGATCGACATCTTTCGCATTTTTGATTCGTTGAATTGGCTGCCCAACCTGAAGGTGCCGATTGAGGCGGCTCGGAAGAGCGGGAAGATCTGCGAAGCCGCGATTTGCTACACAGGCAACCTCCTGGACCCGGCGCGCGACAAATACCAGCTGGATTATTATGTCAAGAAAGCGAAGGAACTCGAGCGAATGGGCGCTCACGTTCTCGCGATCAAGGATATGGCAGGACTTTGCAGACCTTATGCCGCGGAGAAACTGATCAGGACGCTAAGAGACGAGGTGGGGCTCCCGATCCATTTCCACACGCATGACACGAGCGGAATCAATGCTTCCTCGCTGTTGAAGGCCAGCGAGGCAGGAGTGGATGTGGTCGACGCGGCGATTGCTCCGATGAGCGGGACGACGAGCCAGCCCAATCTCAACTCACTGGTGGCGGCGTTGAAAAATACGGAGCGCGATTCCGGGATCGGTCTGGAGAGCCTGAACCGATATGCGGACTATTGGGAGGTCGTCCGCCAGCAATACCTTCCCTTCGACAGCAGTCCGAAAGCCGGCAGCGCCGAGGTCTATCTGCATGAGATGCCGGGCGGCCAGTACACAAACCTGAAAGAGCAGGCGGAATCCATGGGCCTGGGGCCCAAGTGGCCCGAAATCACCAAGGCCTACGCGGAAGTGAACATGGCCTTCGGGGACATCGTGAAAGTGACTCCCTCCAGCAAAGTCGTGGGCGACATGGCGATTTTTCTCGTGAGCCACGGAACGACAGTGCGGGACTTGGAGCGGCTGGGCGCGAACCATCAGCTCACCCTGCCCAACTCGGTCGTCGAAATGTTTTCCGGAGCACTGGGAGAACCCGATGGGGGATGGCCGCCCCGGATGCTGGAAGTCGTGCTTCGCGGAAAAAAGCCAATGCCGGGGCGACCAGGCGAACATCTCGCCCCGGTGAACATGAAGGAGTCCTCCGCCATCCTGGAAGAGAAAATTGGGAGCGCCGTTACCCGAACGGATTTGCTGAGCTACCTGATGTATCCGCAAGTTTTTTTGAGTTTCGCCGAGAAGCGGCAACTCTACGGGGAGGTGAGCGTCCTTCCCACGCCCCAGTTCTACTACGGAATGGAGGCTGGCGAAGAGATCAGCGTCGAACTTGAGCCCGGCAAGACTCTCATCATCAAATTTCTCACCGTGGGGGTGCCTCATCCGGAAGGCCAACGGACAGTGTTCTTCGAACTCAACGGCCAACCGCGTGAAGTCGCCGTCCGGGACAGGGCCCTGAAGGCGGAGGTGGCGCGGCGCGCCAAGGTCGACCCGGCGAAACCCGGCCACGTGGGGGCTCCGATACCCGGGGCCGTGACCAGCATCGTCGTCGAGGCCGGAACGAAAGTCGCCAAGGGGGACCGGCTACTGGTCATCGAGGCCATGAAGATGCAGACGACCGTCTATGCGCCAATGTCCGGTACCGTAACGGAAGTCGCGATTCCCGCCGGGCAGACCGTCGAGGCAAAAGATTTGCTGATGATCATCGAGGCCTGAGGAGGTCATGCCGCGCAGTTGTTCCCAAGACGTTTGCTCTAGCCGCGAATTCCCTCCCTTCCGGAAGAGTTGTTAAATGCGTTCATGAAAGTATTGATCATCGGTTCGGGCGGCCGCGAGCACGCGTTAGCGTGGAAACTGGGGCAATCCCCGCGTGTGAAAAAACTCTATTGCGCACCGGGCAATGCCGGGAGCGCCGAGCTCGGCGAAAACCTCCCTTTCGGCGCGGGGGATATTCCAGCTTTGGTCAATTTCGCCTCGCGGGAAAGCATCGGGCTCACCGTGGTGGGGCCGGACGACGCGCTGGCCGCCGGAATCGTGGACGCTTTTGAGCTCGCCGGGCTGAGAATTTTTGGGCCGCGGGCGGAAGCCGCCCGGCTCGAGTCCTCGAAGATTTTCGCCAAGAATTTCATGCGCAGGCACGGCATCCCCACAGCCGGTGCGCAGGAGTTTTGCGAAAGCCTCGAGGCCCATGCCTGGTGCCGCTCGGCCAAATATCCTCTCGTGATCAAGGCCGATGGGCTGGCGCTCGGAAAAGGTGTGGTCGTGGCGGAAAATCCGCTCCAGGCGGCGATGGCTATCCACCGGGCGATGGATTTGGGCGTGTTCGGCGAAGCCGGAAGAAAGATCATCGTCGAGGAATGCCTCTCCGGGGTCGAGTGCTCTATTCATGCGCTCGTGGACCAATCTGGATACTGCCTGTTCCCGGATGCCAGGGATCACAAGCGCGCTTTCGATGGAAACCAAGGACCAAACACCGGGGGCATGGGCACGCTCTCGCCATCGGGAACGCTGGACGACGGCCTGATCGAAAGGATCAAGACCGAAGTGCTCGACAGATTCGTCGCCGGCATCAAGGCGGATGGCATCCCTTTCCGGGGCATGTTGTTTCCGGGCCTGATGCTCACCGCGGAAGGACCGAAGGTTCTGGAATTCAACTGCCGCTTCGGAGATCCGGAAACACAGGTCCTGGTCCGTCGCCTTAACAGCGATTTGCTCGACCTGCTGGAAGCTTGCGTGGAGGGAAGGATCGCCACCCAGCGACCGCTCTGGGACAATCGCACCGCCGTCTGCGTCGTCCTCGCCTCCCGAGGATATCCCGGCGCCTACGAGAAGGGGAAGCCGATAGAGGGCCTGGAGGAAGCCGGGGCGCTGGCGGACGTGGTCGTTTTTCACGCCGGAACGCGGCTGGATGGAGATCGCATTCTAACCAACGGGGGCCGGGTGCTCGGGGTGAGCGCGCTGGGCGCCAAGCGCGACGCCGCGCGCGAACTGGCTTATCGGGCCGCCGATACAATCCGCTTTGACCAGATTCAGCGCAGAGAGGACATTGGCGCCTCATGATTCTACGGATCCTCTTGGTTTTGGCCCTGCTCGCGGGGGGGCTTTTGGCGCAGCAGCAATCCTCGCCCACTCCATCCCCAACGCCGGAGCCCTCGCCGTCGCCCACTCCGGCCCCGGCGCCGACTCCGCCGCCGCGAACCATGCGCGAACTGATCAATGGTTTGAAGGACGAAGATGTGGACAAGGCCCTCCAGACGTTCAAGGAAGGCTTTTTCGACGCATCGAAGGTCGATGACCGGGAAATGAAACGGGCGACCCTGGAAGGGCTTGTCAGGCGGCTCTCTCCGGGCGCGGCGATCGTCAACCCCTCCTCGAAGCCGTCCGCATCGCAACAAGTCCCATTCCTGGCGGAGATTCTTGACTCGCACATTGCCTATTTCCGTCCGGGCGCGCTGACGAAAGATGCCCTCGCCCAATTCGATGCCGCGCTGGCAAGCTTTTCGCAGAAGCCGGTCGATGCCGTGATTCTTGACTTGCGCGGCCTTTCGGACAGCTGGGACTATGAGACGGCGTCCGAATTTGCCCGTCGATTCTGTCCGAAGGGGAAGCTTTTGTTCTCGATTGAAAAGCCCAGCGCGAAGCAGGAAAGAATCTTTACCTCGAACCAGGATCCCGCTTTCCAAGGAGTGGTCGTTCTTCTGACCGACTATGAAACCTCCGGCGCGGCTGAGGCCCTCGCCGGAACGCTGCGGCTCAACGCCGGGGCGATGATCATCGGGTCCGAGACTACCGGGCAGGCCGTCGAATTCGCCGAGGCGCCGATTGGCGGTAACGCGATGCTTCGAGTTGCCGTCGCGCAGGTTATCCTCCCGGAATCAGGTCCAATATTTCCCAACGGGGTGAAGCCCGACGTGGCAATTTCCCTTCCCCGCGAGGCACGCGACCAAATCTTTCGGGAAAGCAAGGACAAGGGCGTGAGCCAATTCGTCTTCGATCCTGAACGTCGAAGGATGAACGAGGCTTCCCTGGTGGCCAACCTGAACCCCGAGATCGAGACCGCGCAAGCCGCCCAGCGCGATCGAAAGGCGCCCCAACTCCGTGATACCGTGTTGCAGCGCGCGGTCGATCTCGTCACGGCCATAAACTTCTACAAGACCAAGAAACAATAGGCCGCTACCTTGCGAAGAGAGGGATGCGTTGTCGTGCCCCGTCGTCGTTCTTCCGTTTTCCGGCGCGCTCAGCGGCCCGGCAAGATCCAGTGCAGGCCAAAACCGATCCAGAGGGGGATCGATAGGAGGCCGATCAGTGATGTGCCCAGCACGACTTGAAGCGCGGTCGGCATGTCCCCATGATGAACCTTGGTGACGACAATCGGGAAAATCGCGGCGGGCATGGCGGCTTGAACGACGAGGACGGATTTCAAGGCCACGTCCAGTGGCGCGACCTTTGCGAAAAGCAGAATAAGAGCGGGAAGAATGCCGATGCGCACCACAAAGGACGCGGATATCGCGCGGCTTCCATGCCGCAGAGAATCCTTGTTGATGTAGTCGGCGATCAAAGCTCCGCTGAGCAGCAAAGCCAGCGGAACGGCGCAGACGGCCAGCAGATGAAAAGTCGTCTGAATGGACGCAGGGATCCACTGCTTTGCCCCAAGCGCGTTCAGCAAGATCGCGCTTGGGATCGCCACAATCGGTGGATTGATCACCCGGCGCCAGTTCCCCGGTTCGGCGTGACCGGTAAGCTGCATCAGCGCAATGCTCCAGAAAGCCAGCTCGACGCCGAGGTAAAACGCAAAGAGAACCCCCATCGTGTCGCGATCGAACAGCGCGTGACAGAGCGGAAGCGGAATGTAGCTATAGTTCTGAAGAGACGCGGTGAAGACGAACGTCCTTCGAGGCATCCCCTCGGGAATCCGGAAAAGCTTCGCGCCGCAGATCGAGGTTACGATTCCGAGAACAATGGATCCAAATCCGAGAATCGGCGGAAGGATCCAGTTGGCCGGCTTCGAAAGCGCTTCGTTCCCAATGATTGTATCGAGAGCCAGGCTGGGCGCCAACAGCGTGACCACCAGGCGCGTCAGCGAGCGATCCGCCTCGCTGGAGAGAATGCCGATCTTTCGCATGCCATAGCCGAGCGCGATGATCACGAAGACCGGCGCGACGATCTGCAGGAGAAAAGCGAATCTGGCGATCACTGAATGCCGCCGGGTGGGCTACCGAAAAACGAAGTTGCAAATCACCACCGATGCGATAACACCGACCAGATCGGCGATGAGACCCGCGGCAACCGCGTGGCGGGTCTTCCGGATCGCGACCGAGCCGAAATAGACCGCGATCACATAAAAGGTCGTTTCGGTGCTTCCCATGACCGTCCCGCCCATCCTGGCGATCAAGCTATCCGGGCCGTGGGCCTTCACCAGTTCCGCGAAGAGGCCGTTCGAACCGCTGCCGCTGAGCGGTCGCATGAGAACGAGCGGCAGAAGTTCGGAAGGGAACCGCAGCGGCTGAAGAATCGGGGAAAGCATCCGGGAAAGGAGGTCCACTCCCCCGGCGGCGCGAAACATCCCCACGGCGACCAGGATCGCCACAAGAAAAGGAATGATGCGCACGGCGACTTGGAACCCTTCCTTTGCGCCTTCAACGAACTCCTCGTAAACCGCAATGCCCCTCGCCGCCGCATACGCGGGAAACAGCGTCAGAATCAACGGGATCGCCAGGAGAGAGATGACTTCGACGCTGCGCGCCAGCCAGTGCTTGCCGGCCCACTCCTCCGGAAAGGCAAACGGCTTCGCAATCTGCAGAAAACTTCGGACGAAGTTCGCCATTCCTTCGAACAAATGCGGGGAGAACGACATGGTGACGAAAAGGACGCCAAACAAGCAAAGCACCACGCCAAGCACGATCTTCCAACCAAGACCAAGAGGAGCCAGGAGTTCCGGCTCGGTCGGCGTCTCTTCACCGAGAGATCTCCGATCGATTTTTCTCTCGGCCGCGGGCAACGAGAAATAGGGAAGCTTCTCGAGCCCTTTCACGGCGGTCACACCAGCGATCGTTGAGCACACGGTGGCCAGGAAAGCGGTTCCGATAATCGACGTCGGATTGGCCGCACCCGCAGCCGAGAGAATCCCCACGGTTGTCGCCGGGATAAGCTGGATCGAACTCGTGTTGACCGCGAGGAACGTGCACATGGCGTTCGTGGCGACCCCGGGTCTCGGGTTCAATTTTTCCAGGTCCTGCATCGCCCGCAATCCCAGCGGCGTTGCCGCATTCGCCAAGCCGAGCATATTGGCCGCCATGTTCATGACCATCGAGCCCATGGCCGGATGTTGCGGAGGAACGTCGGGAAAGAGCCAGCGCATGATCGGTTGCAAGGCGCGGGCGAGCACCCCGACCAGGCCCGATTTCTCGGCCAAACGCATTATTCCGAGCCACAGGGCCATGATTCCCGCGAGCGGCAGGGCCAGCGTTATCACCGCGGTCTTGCACGCATCAAACGCGGCGGCGGTCACCTCGGCGAGCTGTCCCGACACGGCGCCGAGCAGAACGGCCATTCCGACCAATCCAAGCCAGATCCAGTTGAGCATCGGCGGCAGGTGTCGCACGCAAGGCCGCGGCCGCGCAAAGCAATTCTTCGCCCGAGTCGCTCGCCTCGCGCCCGTGAGCAGACGGCAAACCGGTTCCCTTCCAGCCCTTTGTCGGCGGACCGCGGAGGCGCGGCTATTTCATCCGGTCAAACGTCCGCTGAAGGATCTGAAGATCGCTCATCCCGCCCGCCTTCGACTTGGTTTCGCTGACCCATTTGCTTTCCAGTGAATTCTTCGTCGGGCGATCGATGTCGAGAAAAACGCCGAAAAGGCCCGGAAACGGCACGTCTGCGAGGCGATAGGCCGCGATCTCGTCGGTCACGTCGTGGTGCGCTTCATCCTCCGGGGAATTATCCCATTTCCGTTCTGCGATGATATTGAAAGCCCCGCCCTTGCGCGGATTGCCCGCGTCGAAGGCGCCCGGGAAAAACTCGACACACTCGGAGAGCACCTCGACCACGGAAAAACCGTCGTGGTCCATGGCCCTCTCCATCACCTGCATCATATGATTGATCTGGGTGGCGTGGGTGCGAGCAATGAATGTTGCGCCCGCGGCAATTAGCTTCTTGATCGGATTCACCGGCCGGTCGATCGCGCCGGAAGGATCAGTCTTTGAGCGGTAGCCCACCGGGGACGTCGGCGAGGTCTGCTTCTTCGTCAAGCCATAGACGAAGTTATCCATGATCACGTAGGTCAGCCGGATGTTCTTGCGCGCGCCGTGATCAATGTGATTTCCCCCAATGGAGAATCCGTCGCCGTCGCCTCCGAAGAGAAACACATGCAGGTCGGGCCGGGAGAGGCTCACGCCCGAGGCCAGGGGCACGGCGCGACCGTGGATAAAATGCGCGCCGTGCGTGTTGACGAAATAGGGAAAGCGCGACGAGCAGCCGATCCCTGCCAAAGTCACGACGCTCTCCTGCGGAAACTGGCGCTTCTCAAGCACCTTGTAGAAAGCGGCGAGCACTGCAAAATCCCCGCAGCCGGGGCACCAAGTGGGATGATCGGCGGTGAGCGCTTTCTTGGTCAGCTTTTCCCGCTCTTCGGCGACAACAGGGGCATTCATTTCAGAACTCCTTCCAGGATTTCGCTCACGCGAAACGTGAGCCCGTCGGTTTTGGTCAGGCTGCGAATCTTCGGATTGCAATATCTGGCCCGAAGGATCGTCGCCAGTTGGCCGTAGCCGTAGGTTCCCGCGTCATTCATTTCGACAACAATCACGCGCTTGAACCGATCGAATATCTCGTTCATTCCATTTGGCAGAGGGTGCAAATGGCGCAGATGAAGCGCGGAGATGCTTTCACCTCTTTCCCGGGCCCGGTTAACAGCCTCATGAATCGGACCGAAGGTCGAACCCCAACCCACGAGCAAAGCTTCACCTTCGGGATCGCCGTGCACTTTGGGCACAGGAATCTCCGCGGCAAGCGTTTGAAGTTTGCGGCGCCGTTTCGCGGTCATGGCGGCATGCAGCTTGGAATTTCCCGTCGGGTGACCCATCTCATCGTGCTCGAGCCCGGTGACCACGGGATATTTTCCGTCAAGCATGCGGCTTCCCGGGGGAGCGTGCTGGGTCTGGCGATCGAGCGGATAGGGCCGGAAGCCCGGCCCGCGCGGGACAAGATCGGGTTTTGGATCTTGCATCAACTTTCCGAGATCGGGTTCGTCGAACGCCTCGATGCGCGTGGCGAGCGATGAATCACTGAGAATGATGACCGGCGTGCTGTATTCGCGGGCGATCCTTGCGGCCTCCAGCGCGATATAGAAGCAATCCTCAACCGTGGCAGCCGCAAGAACAGCCCGGGGACTGTCGCCGTGGCCGCCGAAAATGGCCTGATAGAGGTCACTTTGTTCGACGTTGGTCGGCAACCCGGTGCTGGGTCCACCTCTCTGAACGTTGACGACAATCAAGGGAATCTCCGCCATCGAGGCCCAGCCGATCGCTTCGGTCTTGAGTGAAATCCCCGGGCCGGCGCTTCCCGTCACCGCCAAGTGTCCCGCATAGGAGAAACCCAGCGCCAGGGAGACCGCGCCCAATTCGTCCTCCGCCTGAACGAAAAGACCGCCGTATTTCGGCAACTCGCTTCGCAAGATCTCCATTACGGAAGACCATGGGGTTATCGGGTAGCCCGCGCCATGCCGCACCCCGGCCGCGATGAGGCCATATGCCAGCGCCTGGTTGCCGTCCATGGTGACCTGCGCGCGACCGGTTCCCGACCCGGTGGCCGGCTCAAATCGATAGAGACGGGAAAGCACATTCCCGACGGGATAGGCAAACCCGGCCTGGAAAGCCATGAGCGCCGTGTTGGCCACATCGCCCGACTTGCCGCTGAAGCGTTCGAGAATCAGCTTTTGAAGCTTTTCGGTGTCCAGTTGAAAAATTCTGGCCAGCAGACCCAGAACGAAAATGTTTTTGCCCTTGTCTTTGGCGGACCCGCCGAGCGCTTCGATCGTCAGCCCGGTGATCGGAACCCCCACATGCACGAAATTCTTTCTAGCCGGGTCCGGATGGACGTTGTCGGAGTCGTAGAGCAATATCCCGCCGTCGCGAAGAAAATGTATATGATCCTCGTAGCTATGCTGATGTAACGCGACGAGAAAGTCCGCCTCATCTCCCGCCGAAAGCACCTCGCCCGAACCGATGCGGACCTGAAAGATCGACGGCCCTCCCGAAATCGTTGACGGGATGGTCATGTAGGTCATGACATCCTGAGAACTCCGCCCCGCGAGCCTCGCCAAAAGCGCGCCAGCCGATTGGATGCCGTCTTGAGAATTTCCCGCGAGCCTGATCACCGCATCTCGAATCCGTTCAGGCCTCAGGTCTGCGCGGATCCCCCCGGCATCGGGGGACGTCACGTCGTCTTGAACTGCTGAAAGAGAGCTCACTATGAAAGGGTCAAATTAACTATAGTCCCTGCCAGCGCTTGTCAACGCGCCGCGAAATCTGCACCCTGCGGGGATGGCCCGGACGGCTGGAGCATTTGCAGCGTGGCGTCTCATGCTCCCGCTAAGCCTAACAAGGAATCTGCCGCTCTTCCGCGCGACGCCTTTGCCGATCCTTTCGAGCAAAGAACGCGCTTGATGAAGGGCGCCGTGCGACTGCGCCGGGACTTGGCGATCTCTTCCGGCGTGCCGACAGCGACGATCTCGCCTCCCTTGGCGCCGGCCTCCGGCCCCAAATCGATCACGTAGTCGGCCTCCGCGATCACGTCCAGATGATGCTCAATGACGATGACGGTTCCGCCCTCGTCCGTCAGGCGGTGCAAAATCTGAATCAGGCGGGTGACATCATGCGCATGGAGGCCAATCGTCGGCTCCTCCAGAATGTAGACTGTCGATTTGCCTCGCCGGCTGGTCTTAATTTCCTCTGCCGCCGCGGTCAGGCGGCGAGTCAGCTGGGTCACCAGTTTGATGCGCTGCGCTTCCCCTCCGCTGAGAGTCGGGCTTGGCTGGCCGAGTTGCAGGTATCCCAATCCCGTCTCCGCCAGCAAATCCAAAGCTCGCCGGATTTTCGGGAGGGCCGCGAAGAACTCAAGAGCCTGTTCAACGGTCATTTCCATGACCTCGCCAATCGACTTGCCGTTGTATTCGACTTCCAACGTGGCGGCGTTGTAGCGCCTTCCCCCGCATTCCTGGCAGGGCATGTAGGAGGCCGGGAGAAAGTTCATTTCGAGCTTGATGACCCCCTGTCCCTGGCAGGCCTCGCACCGACCTCCCTCGTTGTTAAACGAGAATCGGCTCCCGGTATACCCGCGCATTCGGGCGGCAGGCAGGTTCGCATACAAGGCGCGAATTTCGTCGAACACCTTGATGTAGGTTGCGGGCGTCGAGCGCGACGTCTTTCCGATCGGCGATTGATCCACCTCGAGCGCGGCTCCGATGAGCTCGGCACCCCTCAAGGTGTTCCATCCCGCAGGATTTGCATTTCTTTCCCGGAGGTCCGCCTTGCGGTGGAGCGAGGCCTTCAAAGCGGAAAGCAAAACGCCGCGCACGAGCGTGCTCTTGCCGGAGCCCGAGATACCGCTCACTACCGTGAGCCTGTTGATCGGGAAACGGACGGAAAGATCCTTCAGGTTATGCAGGCGGGCGCCGGCGAGTTCGATCCAGCCGGGAGCCTGCGCCAGGCTTCGGCGCGCACCTCGCGAAGGATGTTTCATCGGGTGCTTCAAGTGCGCGCCGGTCAGGGAATTTGGATTCGCCAGAAGCTCCCGAAGCGGTCCGCTGGAGACTATTTCCCCGCCGCGCGCGCCGGCCTGCGGCCCCAAGTCAATGATATGATCGGCGCGCCGTATCGTCTCCTCGTCGTGTTCGACGACCACGAGAGAATTGCCATGGAGCGTAAGCGCTTCCAAAGCGTCGAGCAGCCGCGAATTATCGCGGGCATGCAGACCGATCGTCGGTTCGTCGAGAACGTAAAGAACTCCACGCAAATTCGAACCGAGCTGGGCGGCCAGCCGGATTCGCTGCGATTCGCCGCCGCTCAAAGAATTCGCGGCGCGATCGAGGGTCAAATAATCGAGCCCGACCTGGCAAAGGAAGCGGAGGCGCTGCTGGATTTCTCCAAGGATATCCGCAGCGACTTCCTTTTCGCTTCCTTGAAATTTGAGCGCGCCAATGATCTGGAGCGCCTCACTGGCGGACGCGCGGGTGACGCTGGCAATGGTTTGCCCCTGAAGAAAGACGCTGCGCGCGGTGGCGTTGATTCGCGTTCCCTCGCAGAGAATGCAACGGGCCGCTTCACCCTCGCCGAGAACCTCGTGAACCCGCTCCTCCGCCAACTCGGCCTCCAGCGCAGATTCGAATTCCTTGCCCGAGTAATCGCGCCAGATTTCCCCGAAGCCCCGGCAATCTCCGCACCAGCCATGGGGCGAATTGAAGGAAAATAGACGCGGATCAAGCGGCTCAAAGGAACGCCCGCATTTTGGGCAGTTCATCTCGGAGCTGACGATCTGAATGTTGCCGTTTCCATCCCGGACGCTCGCTGATCCCTTGCCGATATCGAGCGCCCGGCGCATCAGGTCCCTGGGGTCGCCACCCGAAGAAAGCTCGCCGATCAAGGCGTCGATCGTGTGCTCCCTGAAGCGCTCAAGTTTCGCAAACCGTTCGACCCGGGTCAGCTTCCCGTCAACGAGCAGGAATTCAATGCCTCTGCGGGCGGCCCACTGGGCGATTCTCGAGTGAAAGCCCTTCCGGGCTCTCACCAGAGGCGCAAAAACCTCGACCGCGCCGCGCGCGGCCATTCGCTGAACCATGGCGGTAATGGCCGAGAAGGTTTGCCTCCGGACCGGAACGCGACAGTCCGGGCAATATTGGATACCCAGCTTGGAGAACAGGAGGCGCAGGAAATGATAGACCTCCGTGACGGTGGCCACGGTCGATTTTCCGCCTCCGCGGGTCACGCGTTGCTCGATGGCGACGCTGGGAGGCAGCCCCTCGATAAAATCCACGTCGGGTTTTTCGAGCTGATCAACAAATTGCCTGGCATACGCTGACATGCTGTCGAGAAAGCGCCGTTGGCCTTCCGCAAAAAGGATGTCGAAAGCGAGGGTTGATTTTCCCGAACCGCTCAGCCCGGTCACCACAACGATTTTCTCCCGCGGGATATCGATCGAGAGATTTTTCAGGTTGTGCTCGCGCGCTCCGGAAACGGTAATCGCATTTGAGGGATTGTTTCTCCTCGCGGTTTGAGAAAGGGCCTGCCGCGCCGCATCGGGGCGTTCCGCCGCCCTGGCGGAGCCGAGAATATCACGCAAAAAAACCCCGGTGTGCGACTCGCCGACTTGAGCAATCACTTCCGGCGTGCCGGTGGCCACCACTCGCCCGCCTTCGTCGCCAGCACCCGGCCCAAGGTCCACCAGCCAATCGGCGCACTTGATGACCTCCATGTTGTGTTCGATGATCACCAGGCTGTTCCCATCGTCCACCAAGCGCTGAAACACTTTCAGCAGGTGAGCGACGTCATCGAAATGGAGCCCGGTGGTGGGCTCATCGAAAATGAGCAGTGCGCCTGATTCCCGCTGCCCGGAGAGGTGTCCGGCCAGCTTGAGCCGCTGGGATTCTCCGCCGCTAAGGGCGTTGACCGGTTGGCCGAGGCGAAGGTAGTCAAGGCCGACGTCCGCGAGTCGTCTGAGCGGCCCGGTGATGCGATCGCTTTCGCCGAAAAAGGAGAGAGCGTCGCGCACGGTCATCTCCAGCACATCATGGATGGACCGGCCTCGAAACCGGATTTGCAGGACATGCGGCTGGAAGCGTCGCCCTTCACACTCCGGACACCGCAGATAGAGGTCGCTCAAAAACTGCATCTCCACCTTCTCGAAGCCGATACCTGAACAGCGTTCGCAACGGCCGTCGCCGGCGTTGAACGAGAACGAGGAAGGCGAAAGCCCGGCCGCGAGCGCCTCCGGCAAGGTGCCGAAAAGTTCGCGGATCGCGTCATAGGCGCCAACGTAGACCGCCGGGGTCGACCGTGGACTGCGAGCCAGGGGCGACTGATCGACCATGATCACCTCGCCGATCTCCTCGTCTCCCCGGAGGGACCGACAGGCGCCCGCGACCTTCTGATCGTCGGGCGCGAAAGTCGTGCCGGAGAACCCTGCAAGATTTCCGACAAGGTTCCGATAAAGAACGTCGTGCACCAGCGAGCTCTTCCCCGAACCGGAGACGCCGGTCACGCAACAGAGGACTCCCAGGGGAATCTCGACGTCAATTTCGTTCAGATTATTGTGGCGGACGCCCAAAAGGCGGAGAATCCGCTTCGGCTTCCGTCGGCGCGACGGAATCGGGATCGTCCTCCTGCCGGACAGGTAGTCCGCGGTCAACGATCCTTGCGGATCGGGCCCTGGTCGCAAAATATCCTCGACCGGCCCGCAGAACATCAGAGTGCCCCCGTCCGCCCCGCGACCGGGCCCGAGATCGACGATCTGGTCGGCGCTGCGAATGACGGCCTCCTCATGCTCGACCACCACGAGCGTGTTTCCCTTGTCGCGCAAGGCTTGCATGACGCTTACTAGTTTTCGCGTATCGCGGGGGTGCAAACCGACCGTGGGCTCGTCCATGACGAAGAGTGTGTTGACGAGCGATGCGCCCAGACAGGTGGTCAGATTGACGCGCTCAATCTCGCCGCCGGAGAGGCTGCGTGTCGGGCGGTCCAGGGTGAGATAGCCCAGCCCGACCTCGTTCAGGTAGCGCAGGCGGCTCTCGATCTGATTCCGCAGCAGGATCGACGTTGCGTCGCCGGGCGGCAGCCGGATCGACGCGATTTCCTCCCGCAGGTCGCGCACCGGGGTCGCGGCCACCTCCGGCAATGTCTTGTGCACGGGTTCAATCCGAAAATTGAGCGCCTCCGGCTGCAGGCGCCCGCCGGCGCATTTTGGACAAGGCTGATAGCTGCGATAACGGCTCAGCAGCACCCTGATGTGCATTTTGTAGGTCTTGGATTCAAGCCAGTCAAAAAATCCCTTCACGCCATACCATTGCCCGTGTTCCCACGCTTCCTCAGGGTTGCCCCCTTCGCCGAAGATCACCCAATTCTGGTCGGCAGCCGGCAATTCATCAAAGGGGCAGCGGACGTCAACCTCCTGGCGCGCGGCCGCCTGAAGCAAGTCGCGTTGGCATTCCTTCGAGTGCCCGCTTTGAAACGGCCTGACGACACCAGCCGATATCGAGAGCGATCGATCGGGCAGGACACGGTTCCAGTCGATGCCGATAATCCGGCCAAAGCCGCGGCATTCCGCACAAGCCCCCAAAGGGCTATTGAAGCTGAAAAGTCCCGGGCTGGGCGCCCGGATGGCGAGATCGCAATGCGGGCAGTTCCAGCCCGTGGAAAAAGGATGCGCAAGATCCTGGCTTACGATCGCCATCTTTCCGGCACCAAACCGAAGGCCAGCCTCGACGGCCTCGGTCAGCCGAGACCGGTTTTCCTTCGAGACCGCCAGACGATCCTGAATCACCGGTACCGCCGCCGGAAGCCGGCTGATCTGAACCGGCTCGTCGGTGCGCATCGCTTGGCCGTTCAAAAGAACTCTCAAGTAGCCCTGTTGCCGGAGAAAATCGAACAACTGCGAGGGCCGTGTGCCGCCGGGCACCGGCACGGCAAACGTCACCGTAACCTGACGCCCCGAATATTCCCGGACGATCTCGTCGACCACGGATCCGGACGTTTCGGTGCGAATCTCCCGCTGACACGAAGGACAGTAAGCGCTGGCCGCGCGGGGAAAGAAGAGCTTCAGGTAGTCGTTGATCTCGGTGATCGTCCCTACCGTCGAACGGGTGGTTTTGACATGATTGGCCTGTTCGATGGCGATCGCGGGCGGAATGCCCTCGATGAGATCGGCTTGGGGCTTGTCCATCCTTTCAAGGAATTGCCTCGTATAAGGACTGAACGTTTCAACGTAGCGCCTTTGACCTTCCGCGTAGAGTGTGTCAAAGGCGAGGCTCGACTTCCCGCTGCCGCTGGGCCCGGTGACGACAATCAACCGCCCGAGCGGAAGATCGAGGTTTATGTTGCGAAGGTTATTTTGGCGCGCACCGCGGACGCGTATACTCGAAGACACCGACCACTCTACGACTGAAAATCACGCCGTCGCGCCGTCTTTCTCAGTATTTTTAAGCTCCTCGGTCCGCAAAAGAACGCGCTGGCGCATGATCTTCCCGGATTTGAATTTTACCGTCGCGCGAGCCGGAATCACGACGTCGTGCTCGGGTTTGTGAGGGTTGCGACCGACGCGCGATTTTGTGAGCCGCACCTCGAAGACGCCAAAATTCCGCAGCTCCACATCCTGCCCCTTCGAAAGGGCCTCGGTGATGTAGTCGAGGGTCTTCTGGATTACCTCGAATACGTCTTGTTGAACAAGGCCTGTCTCCTTGCTGATCCGCATCACTAAATCCCGCTTTGTAAGGTTTGCCATTTGCAAATGTCGTTGCCTATCAAGCCTAGTAAGCAGATCTCAGGCCGTTTCGCAACCCGCTTTTGGGTTATTTTCGAGACCTTTCGGTTTCAGAGAGGGATCGACGGACGAAGTCCAGGGGTGAACTGTATGCGTTTTCCCACTCTTGAATCGGCAGAGAGATGCGATGAGTCCAATTGGTATCACAGGCCGGCCCGGGGACGTTAAACCGCTCTTCGGTTCCGAAGAGATCGACGATCATGTGGATGGCGATCCAGGAATTGGTGGCAAAGAGCCCATGCAGCAAAATGCGGTGGATCTCGCTGGTATACGGTTGAGGCAGGGGAATGTCCGGGTGGCCGCAGAAGTCCATCCATTCCCACATGCCATGGATGGCCACGTCGCGAAGTGATTTGTCTTCGCTTTGCGCAACGCGGAAGAGTTCCTCCCAATGGGACTTGATCGGCGGATGGTCATGGGTGGCAAACGTGGCCAAGCTCAACCGCTGATAGTCCGCTCCATGAATCAGGCGGTCCCACTTGCGTTCCCACTGGGGAATCTTGAAGCCGGGGATTTCCAGTTGCTGCAACAAAGGCCGGACGTAGGGAGCAACCTCTCCCAGATCTTCGGCAATCAAGCGGTGGGCCCCGATCTCCTCGATCATCATTTTGAGGATCTTTTCTCCGTGTTGACGATTGTGTTCCCGGTTTTCCTCCGTGGAATCGTCGCGCTCCACAAAATGCGGCAGCTCCCCGCCCGTAATCTCCATGACTTGCTCGGGAGCCAGATCAGTAAATTTCGTGTTGTCAGAAGGCCTCCAGGGAAAGCTGTAGATCCGGAAGAATCCCAGAGCGTGATCCACCCGCAAGAGGTGGAAGATGCTCATGAGCAGCCGCAGCCGTTTCCTCCACCAGGCGAAGTCATCCTGCGCCATGCGCTCCCAATTGTAGAGCGGAAAGCCCCAGTTCTGTCCCCATTTCGCGGTGAAAAGGTCGGCTTTGAACGCCTTTTCCGGCGGGGCGCCGATTGAGCGCTTGAGGTCGAAAATATCGGGATTGGCCCAAACATCGGCGCTGTGGCGGCTCACACCGACCGGGACATCGCCCATCAGCGCGACGCCTTCGCGCTCGGCATGCGCGCGGACGCCCAGCCATTGCGAATAGGCGATCCATTGCACATAGGCATGATAGCGGGCCAGATCGCGGATTTGCCGTCTGCTGGAAGGGGTCAGCGATTCGAGCCATACTCGCGCCGCGGCGGGCGATCGTTGTTCGCGTGGCCACTGATCGGATATCTCCGATTCCTCATGCCAACTAACGATTGCCCGGTGCATCGCATAATCCGGCAGCCAGACCGCGTTCTCGCGCTCGAATTCGGCGAAGGCCATCGCTCGGCGCTTGTCGGCATTTCGGGAACGAAAGTTCTTGAAGCCGGCATACAGAAGCTGGCGTTTGAGGTTCTTAACCTGCCGATAGTTCACGGCGCCCTCGCGCAGCGCGGCGAGATCGTATCTGGAGGTAATTCGGGAAAAATCCTCTGGGGTCAAGTCAGGCAAAATACCGGGCGTCGTGGCGATGGTCGTGGGATCAATGGCCATCGCGCTGAGCTGATTGTAGGGACTGCTGTCGCCGCCGGTCTCGTTGATCGGCAAGATTTGTACGACCGAAAGCCCTTGCCGCGCCGCCCAGAAAATCAACTCTTTCAGCGCTTCGGTATCTCCGACCCCGAGGTCTTGAGCCCCGCGAAGCGCAAACGAAGGGGCCAAAACACCCGCGATCTTTTTCTCGGGATCTAGGTCAACCACAGTCCGGGTCTTACTCGGCAGCTAATTCCGTGACAATCGCGAACTGAACAGGAAATCCATGCGACCCTCGTTCCCTTGATGGGCTTCCGGCAGAAAAAACGCCCTCTTTAAAGGCCATATCGCAGAGTTATGATCTCGAACGGGTGCACTTCGAGGCGCACGCTGCCGCTCTTTATCGGCAGAGGCTTTTCCTCCACTTCCAGCAGGCTGGCAAGCCATGCCTTCTTGACCGGCAAAACGGCGGTGACCGTGAGCGGGCCGCGACCGCCCTCGGACTCATACAGGCGAACGATAATCGCGCGGCCGTCTTCGGCAACCTTCACCGCCTCAACAACCACACCCCGCCGATCGACGAGAAAGAATGAATGAGAGGGAGGCAGCGATCCGTTGGCCGGCGACATTTCCCGCACGATCAGCGGCATGTTGAATGCATAAGCCTGCTCGACTACGCGCCCTTCGCGCAGATCTCCCAGATGGGGAAAAAGGGCGTAGGTGAATTGGTGCCGGCCGCGATCGGCCAGCGGATCCGGAGAATTAGGAGCACGGAGCAGGCTCAATCGCATTACATTGCCTTGGATATCGTGGCCATACTTGCAGTCGTTGAGCAAGGCAACCCCGTAGCCCGCTTCGGAGAGGTCCGCCCACTTTTGCGCGCAGACCTCGAATTTGCCCATTTCCCAACTCGTATTGACATGGTTTGCCCGTTCAAGGTGTCCGAATTGGATCTCGTAGGTGGCTTTGTGCGCATAGATGTTCAGCGGGAACGCCACCTTCAGTAACTTCTGGCTCTCCCTCCATTCCACTTCGGTGGAAAAATCGATGCGAGGGGATCCGGCGCTCATGACGATCCTCTGCTCGATTCGGGATTTCCCAAAAACCCTGACGATCCGCGCCGCGGCCCGCAACGGGCCCGATTCCACGATCTCCAGCTCTTCAAGTCCCTCGACCACGACGCGTCGTTCTTTGTAGAAGATATCGATGTCCCAGGCATCCCAGTTGTTCGGAATATCCTGATGGAGATGAAACACGTTGCCCTGTTCGCTGAGGACTTCCCGACGAGCGCGCAAGTCGAAGACGCTGCTCAAATGCCCTTTGGCGTTGATCTTTACCCGAATGAGGCCGTTTTCCATCGTGATGCCGGCAGCCGAACCCACGCACCTCACGGGATCGTCCGTGGCGCGAAGAAACTCGTCGGTTGGCTCGATAATGAGGTAGCCGAGCGGCGGAACATCGACGCTCGCCAGCGCGCCGCCGGGCAATTCGACGATCTCGCGGCGGCGAACCGACAGCGAATTGGCGATCAGAACGGGCTCCTTGAACGCGGAAGTGTCGATGAGGGCCGTCAGCGTGGACAACGCCGAGTCCCGCACGGACTCACCAAGCCGGCGGACGGTTTCGTAATCGCGTGCGCTGTCCTGGTAAACCCAGTGAATCGAGGAACCCGGAATGATGTCGTGAAACTGGTTGAGCAGGACGAGCTTCCAAGCGCGCTCCAGGGCGGCACGGTGGGTCTTGGAATCCGTCGCACCCAGACCGGTGACGTCGTAACAAGCGCGATCCGGGTCCTCTGCGCTTTCTGCCCGGTCGGGCGCCAGGGCGAGCGTAACCGCATCGAAAAGCTCGGCGTCTCGCAGCAGGAACTCGGACTTTCGATTGCCGCGTTTGTTCCCGGCCTGACTGGTATAGGTGGCTCGATGGAGCTCGAGATAGAGTTCACCGACCCACACGGGTAGATCTTTCGCATCCGCCTTGGCCTTCGCGAAGAACGTGACGGCCCTCTCTTGCTCGAGCCTCGGCAGGCCATCGAAATCTTTCGCGCGGCGGGCCTTTTCGAGCATCTCAATGCTAGGGCCACCGCCCCCGTCGCCCCAACCGTAAACGAGAAGGGAGCGGGTCGCGCGATCCAATTCCTTGAAGTTTTGCACGTTCCTGAGCAGCTCTTTCGGGCCGGTATCCGCATTGTAGGTGTCTGCCGGAGGGAAGTGGCTGAAAATGCGCGTGCCATCTATTCCTTCCCACAGAAACGTGTGATGCGGGAATTTGTTGAATTGATTCCAGGAAATCTTTTGGGTCAGGAAATATTCGACCCCGCTTTTGCGCATGATCTGCGGCAGGGAGGCCGCATAGCCGAAAACGTCGGGAATCCACACGTCCTTGGTCACGTAACCAAGCTCTTTCTCGAAGTAGCGCTTGCCGTGGAGGATCTGCCGGACCAGCGATTCGCCCGAGACGAGATTGCAATCCGTTTCGATCCACATGGAACCGACGGGTTCCCATTGGCCGCGTTGCACCGCCTTTTTGATTCCTTCCCAAATGGTGGGATAGTAGGCCTTCATCCAGGCATAGTGCTGCGCCTGCGAGCACACGAAGACATATTCGGGATACTTTTTCATGTAATCCAGCGCGGTGGAGAACGTCCGGGCGCACTTGCGAATCGATTCACGGAGGGGCCACAGCCAGGCGGTGTCGATGTGCGCGTGACCGACCGCTGAAACGGTGTGAAAAGTCTCCCCGTTGCGGCGCCGCATCACGCCGCGCAAGGCGCCGGCCGCTCGCTTAATGCTGGACGGCTCGTCATGATCAAACTCGTTGACCGATTCATTCAGCGCGTAGCGCAGCTCGGCCCGGCGCTGTGAATTTTCGGGAAGGGCCTCCATCGCTTCCGCGGCGAACTTGAAATCGAAGTAAAAAGCGAAAGCTTCCGGGTTTCGGCACGCGAGCTCGGCCTGCTCGAGCTTGAAAAGCGGCTTGCCTTGGTAATCGGGAAGATTCAGCCCCCGGGAGACTCCACTCGGGTCAGTGCCGCCGTTGGCCGCGGCCTCGACGAAAAACTCAAAGCGCTCCCCGCCCTTCGCCTTTGCCGCGATTTCGATCTCGGAGCGGTTGAAATTCAACGCGCGAACCAGCCGCCGATGGTGATAAATCGCGCCCTCCGCGGTGAAACCCTCGGGGCCAAGACCGGTCAGTCGAACCAGGGCCACGACTTCAAAGCCCTTCCATTCCCGCGGAATCTCTCCCTGAAATCGAAACCAAACGGTGTCCCAGAGCGCGCCCCACATCTCGCCCACCGAAAACGGGGAGTATTCCGCATCGAAGGCGCGTGCACTGGGCACCGGTTCTCCTCCGACCGCCCACGCGGCGATCCGAATCGGAACCCTCGGGGAATAAACGAGCCTTTCAATGCGTAGAAGGGCCTGGCGGATGCGATTCTCCGTGAGAAGAGGATGTTTGAGCATGCAAAAGCGGAAAACTAGTCCGCCGGTTATCGCTGTCCAGCAGCATTGTGCCGCGCGATTCTGCGCGGCTTCGCTTCAACGCGCCGGAAGCGGAGTCAGTTTCCTCCCGGGCTCTGCAAAACCGAAGTTTCGTTGAAGGTCAGCATCCGGAACTTCCAGGTTTCCCCTTCGCGAGCGAAAAGCGCCGACCAATAACCCTGGAGAAACGCGGGACCGCGCTCGCCCGGAACGGTGCTCCACCATTGTCCCAGAGACCATGCCTCCTTACCGACCGAGCACAGCTGATCCGCCTGATGGATATGGCTGCTGACCGGGCGGAGCCGGAGATCGCGCGCGCAGCTCTCCTCTATCGCCCGGCGCCCAAAGAGAACTCCGGTCGGCGTCATGAACACGCCGTCTTCGGTAAAAAGAGCCGCAACCGCAGCCGCGTCCCGCCTGTCGATCGCCTCGTCGAACTTCTTGCTCAGGGCATGGAATTCATCGAGCGCTCGGGTATCGCCGGCGAGATCGCCCGAGAAAGCGACGACCGACCCGACAGCCGACATCAAGGCCGCCAGCATAGCCGCCACGCGCATTTGTTGCTTTCGCATAAGCGTTCTCGAAGCGCTTTTCAATTGACGCCAGCCAAGCATCGCACAACGCGGGCGATCAATCCACCAACCAGAAGAATTTTCTTCGTTTCTTTGGCCCCAGTCTCCAACGTCCGGCCCGATCGATCCAGGTCGTCAAAAGACTACATTCTCGGGATCGTGATCCCTGTTTGCCGCATGTATTTTCCGGCGCGATCCGCATAGCTTGTCTCGCACACTTCGCTCGCCAGAAAGAACACCACTTGCGCCAACCCTTCGTTGGCGTAGATCTTCGCCGGAAGGGGCGTGGTGTTGGAAATCTCCAGGGTGACGTGACCCTCCCACTCCGGCTCGAACGGGGTCACGTTCACGATGATGCCGCAGCGCGCGTAAGTGGATTTTCCTACGCAAATGGTGAGAACATTGCGCGGGATCCGGAAATACTCGACGCTTCGCGCCAGAGCAAAGGAGTTGGGAGGCACAATGCAGACATCGGTCACAATATCGACCATCGACCGCGGGTCGAAGTTTTTGGGGTCGACGACCGTATTGAAGACGTTGGTGAAAACCTTGAACTCGCGCGAGACTCTCAAATCGTACCCGTAGCTGGAGAGGCCGTAGCTGATCACGCGCAACCCGTTCTCAAGCTTCTTGGTTTGTCCGTCCGCAAAAGGCTCGATCATCCGATTCTCGACCGCCATCCGCCGGATCCACGCGTCCGAGCAAACGCTCATCCGTTCAAAACGGCATCCCGGGGATGTTCACCCCGCCGGTCACTTTCTTCATTTCATCCTCGGCCATCTTGCGCCCGTCTTCGATTGCCTGCTTCACGCCCGCAAGGACCAGGTCCTCGAGCATTTCCACGTCGCTCGGATCAACCACCGATGGATCGATCTTGATTGACAGAACGTCCCCCGCCCCGCTGGCAGTGACCACCACCTTGCCGCCGCCGGCACTGGCTTCGATCGTTTTCTGAGAGAGTTCCGCCTGCTTTTCGGCGAGCTTCGATTGCATGCGCTGCGCCTGCTGGAGCATTTTTTGGATGTTCATTTTGACGAAGTCTGAATCTCTCCCGCGAAGATTTCGAGGGCTTTCTTGATTAGCGGGTCGTTCTTAAATTCCTCGACCGGATCCTTGCTCTTTGCTTCGGCCGGTTCCGCAGCCGGCCGCTCTTCCGGCAACCGAGCCGCTTGCGAGCCATCCTCCGTCGCCGGCGATTCCGGCGGTTGTTCCGCGACCTGGAATCGAAGGCTGATTCTCTGGGCCAGCAATCCACTCAGTTTCGACTCGGCATCCCTTCGGCCGGACTCTCCGACCACCGACCGGAACTCGTCGGCGAAAGAAAACGGGATCTGGACAAGAACATTATCGCCTGCGGCTTCCAGAAAAATGGCCTTCGTCAACCATCGGAACTTGAGGGACGATTCATACGACGAGGCCACGCGGTCCCAGGCGACGGCGATATCGACAGCTTCCGCCTTGGGGGCCCTCCGTGCACCGGGCTCCGGCTCCGGATCAGGCTTGCTGATTGTCGCGCGGGTCTGTGGCTGCTCGGTTCGCGGCGGAACCGCCCCCCCTCGCAGCGCGGCGAGGATTTCGATGACCTCGTCGAGACTGGCCTGGCCGAGCAGGTGCGCGGCCTTGATCACCGCCACGTCAAGTTGAAGCTTCTTGTCGCTTGCCCATCGCATCCTGGATTCCGTCTCCGCGAAATGATCCAGGAGCAGGAGCAGCTTGTCTCGAGGCGCCACCGCCTCGTCTTCGGCATTTGCGACCAGGAGGTCGCGAACCTGCCCGACAAGGTCGCCCAACAGCCTTGACAAATCTCTTCCCGCCTCGGTTTGCTCCGCGACGATCTTCAAGCCTGCAGAAGCATCGCGTTTGAGGATCCGTTCGAGGAGCGCCGCGGTGACTTCGCGCGACGCAAACCCGAAAACGCTCATGACATTCTGCTCGCTGATCTTCTCGCCGCAAAAAGCGACGCATTGATCGAGCATGCTCTCGGCGTCGCGCAAGGCTCCCTCCGCGCCCCGGCCGATCGCCGCAGCGGCGCGCGGCTCGAGGACAATGTTTTCCTTCTCCGCGATCAGCAGCAGATGTCTTGCGATTGCCTCCGCGGAAATCCGCCGCAGGTCAAACCGCTGGCAGCGGCTCGTGATCGTTGCCGGGACTTTCTGTGCCTCCGTGGTCGCAAAGATAAACTTCACGTGCGCGGGCGGCTCCTCCAGGGTCTTGAGCAGGGCGTTAAAAGCGCCCGCGCTCAACATGTGCACCTCGTCGATAATGTAGATCTTGTAGGGCCCGCACGCCGGCGCGTAGGCGGTGTTCTCCCGCAACTCCCGAATGTTCTCCACCCCGTTGTTGCTCGCGCCGTCAATTTCGAGGACGTCCAGGCTGCGGCCTTCCGCGATCTCCCTGCAGGCGTCGCATTTGCCGCACGGGGTGACCGTCGGGCCTTCCGCGCAGTTCAGCGCTTTCGCCAGAATCCTGGCGGTGGATGTCTTGCCGATCCCGCGCGGACCCACAAAGAGATACGCCTGCGCCACCCGCCCCGCAGAAATGGCATTTTGGAGCGTTCTGGTAACGTGCTCCTGATCCACGACCTCGCCAAACGTCTGCGGCCTGTATTTCCGGGCGAAGACACGATAACTCACGCCGGAAAGATATGCCGGTCGCGCCATTTCGGAAGCCGGAAGGATCAAAATTTTTCCCAAACCACCTTCAACCGCGATCGAGGCGGACGCCATCCTGGCGCAGCGCCTCATCGTAGAAATTGCCGGCAAAGCAGAGGCGATTCATGTAGACGGACACCACCGCCGCCACCATCAAGGCCGGGAGCGCATAAATCTGACGGGTCATTTCCATCACGATCAGGATCGAAGTCAACGGCGCGCGCACCACCGCGCCCAGACAAGCGGTCATTCCCATCAGCGCCAGAAGGGTCTGATCTCCGCCGGTCAGTCCAAGATGTTCTGCGGTCAGCCCGCTGACCAAGGCCCCGGCCATTCCGCCGAAGAACAGCAGCGGGGCAAAGATTCCGCCGCATCCGCCCGACCCGTAACAAGCGACCGTCGCGACGAGTTTGGCGACCAGGAGCGACAAGGCAGCCGTCCACGCAACGTTTCCGTTCAGCGCTGCCACCAGATCCTCGTCTCCCAACCCAAACGCCCCCAACCGGCCGGTCAAACTGAACGCCAGAAGGGCGACAAACCCGCCAGCCAGGGTTCCGGCGGCGAGCTTGAGCGGAGCGGACAAAGGGGATCGCCGGCATCGTTTCCGGAAAGCGAGGGTAAGGTATTGGAAGGCCAAGCCGGCGGACCCGGCCACGACGGCCACGACCGGGGACATCCAAAGAACACGCCAGCTTAGCGGCAGATCGTTCCCGACAGGCAGGCTGGGAGCGCCTTTCGAGAGGGCGAAAACGACGCTGGAAGAGAGCGCGGCGGCCAACAAGGACCGTCCGGCAAAGTTCTCCTCGTTCTTTCCTCCGGCAATCTCCTCGAGAACGAGCGTCACGCCGGCGAGCGGACTGCTGAACGCCGCCGCGAGACCGGCCGCCGATCCCGCACACACCGCATTCGCTCGCGCGGCAGGATCCTCTCCGCAGAGCTTTCCAATCTTGCTCGCGAGGGCGGCGCCGATATGAATCGTCGGTCCCTCTCTCCCGAGGCTCGATCCCGAGCCGATGGAAAGCGCTCCTCCGAGAAACTTCACCCAGATGAGATTCCACGAGAACTCCAGCCGCCGGCAATGGTAGGCAACCTTCACTTGGGGAATCCCGCTCCCCGGAGCATCGGGAGCGAAGCGCCGCATGAGCTCGCCGGTAAGCCATGCGGCTCCCGCCATACTTGCCAACGCGAAAACCGCAAAGACCCCGAGAGGCCAGAGGGAGGGAATTTCAATCAATCCGACGGCCAGCCAAACCATCGCTTGATGAAACGCGACGGCGAAGATCCCGGCTGCCACACCGATCGTGGCTGTCGCCACCAATTGCCAAATATTTCGCTTCACGCGCAGAGCCATCGCAGATTCTCCGAGGTCCCGACGCGGACGGTGTCAACGGCGCGAAATTCTGAAAGAACCTCTCTACCAAACATACGGTTGCCCGTCCCGGCCGAGAAATTTCCCCGTCTGCTCGATTGTCAACCCGGCGATTGTCCCCAGGAGCGAGTTGGCCGATTCCTGGGGGGTCAGAGGCGCACCTGGTCCGCCCATTTCCGTCCTTACCCACCCCGGGCTTATCGCCGTCATGACAATGCCGCTGGACCGAAGCTCCGCCGCGAGCGCTCGCGTCAGCATGTTTAGAGCTGCCTTCGACACGGAATAGGGATAGTAGGAGGAATCCTCCTTTTCAGCGATAGAACCTGCTCCCGAAGAGATGTTTACGATTCGGGCGTTCGCCGACTTTCTGAGATGGGGAAGAAACGCGCGCGTCACGCGAGCCACGCCGGTAACGTTACAATCGAAGGCTTCGTTGAACGACTCCGGATCGAGCAGCTCGAAGGGCTCGTCCCCGGTGCCTGGGAATATCGCGGCGTTGTTGACGAGCAGGTCCAACCCTTCGTTGTCCGGCAGGATCCGCGCTGCTCGGGCAATCGTTGCGTTGTCACGAACGTCGAGCGGCAGCGTCGTCACATTCCTCCATTTCAGAACGAGCGCTTGCAGTTCGGAGCACTGCGGCGAGCGGGCACTGGCAAAAACCCGATACCCCTTGCGGGCAAATTCCTCCGCAAGGGCCAAGCCAATTCCGCGGCTGCACCCGGTTATCAAAACGCGTTCCGACATGGTCTGCCCCGATTTCCTGCGAAGCAAATTCGCTATCCGGAGCTTTCGCGTAAGTCAATAATTTCCAGGGTCCTTGTCGAATTTCGCCGCACGCGGGTTTCTCAAGAGTCTCCTAGAGCAGATCCAGCTGTCCCAGGGTTTCTCTGATGGCCGCTTTCTTCCGGCGGGTCCTCGCGAAAGCCGTCGAGGCGTCGTGTCCGCCAGCCAGGCGCGGCGCGCCGTCGGCACTGAGTTCGGCTTTCTCCAGGTTGTTGAGAATTTCCTTGGCGCGATGGAGCACGCCGTCCGGCAGTCCCGCCAGCCGCGCGACCTGGATTCCGTAGCTTTGGTCGGCCCGGCCCGGCACGATCTTGCGAAGAAAGATCACCTCGTCATTCCATTCGCGCACCGCCACATTCAGGTTCACGATCCCGGAGCGGGTGCGCCCGAGATCCGTCATTTCATGGTAGTGCGTCGCAAACAACGTCCGGCAACCGATCGCGTCATGAAGGTGCTCAGCGACACTCCAGGCGATGCTCAAGCCGTCGAAAGTCGAGGTTCCTCGGCCGATCTCGTCCAGTATGACCAGGCTCGAGGCGGTCGCGTTGTTCAAAATGTTGGCGGTCTCGTTCATCTCGACCATGAAGGTGGATTGGCCTTTCGAAAGATCATCGTTGGCCCCGATCCTGGTAAAGATCCGGTCCGCCACGCCGATCCGCGCGGAAGCGGCGGGAAGATAGCTTCCCATCTGAGCCATCAGGGCAAGCAGCGCAATCTGGCGGATGTAAGTTGATTTGCCCGCCATGTTCGGACCGGTGATGATGGCGAAGCGCTTTTCCGAGACGTTGAGGGCTGTGTCGTTGGGAATAAATCGCTCCGCAAGCATTCGCTGGTCCAGCACCGGATGCCGGCCCTCCGTTATTTCCAGCGACCCCGAATCGTCCACCTCGGGGCGACAAAAATTGTGCCTTCGCGCGGTCTCGGCCAGCGAGCAAAGCGCGTCCAGTCCGGCGATGGCCGCGGCGGTGGCTTGAATCGACGAAATGTCGGCGAGCGTTCTCTGCCGCAGGCCCTGAAAAATTTCGATCTCGCGGGCTTTCGCCTTTTCGTCGGATCCCAGGATTTTTCCTTCCATCTCCTTGAGCTCCGGGGTGACAAAGCGCTCGCCATTGACCGTCGTCTGTTTGCGCACGTAATCAGAGGGTGCCGAGGAGAGATTGGCCCGCGTGATCTCAATAAAATAGCCGAACACAGAGTTGAATCGAACCTTGAGCGACTTGATTCCCGTGCGGGCAATTTCGTGCTCCTGAAGATCCGCGATCCAATCCTTCCCGTCGCGGGACGCCGCGCGAAATTCGTCGAGAGCCGGATCGTGGCCATCCCGGATGAGGCCCCCGTCACGCAAAATCGCCGGCGGTTCCTCCACAAGCGCTTTGGAAAGGGTCTCGACGAGCTCAGGCAGCGGCTGGAGCGTCCGCAGGAGCCTGCCGAGAAGCGTCGCGGAAGCGCTCGAACAGAGCGGCTCGACACAATTTCTGACGCCCGGAACAAGCGCCAGGGAGCAGGCCAGGGAAGCCAAATCGCGTGCGTTGCCGGCCGAGCCGTTAAGACGCGATACCGCTCGCTCCAAATCACGGATCTCCGCGAGGTGCTCGCGGAGGGCGCCCAGCAGCAGCGGGTCTTCGAGCAGGCGGGAAATGGCCTCCTGTCGCGAGTGGATCTCGTCAAGATTTCGGAGGGGATGCAGCACCCAATCCCGGAGCAAACGCGCGCCCATCGGAGTGACTGTGCAATCGAGCGCGGCAAGCAGAGTCCCGGTTTTTCCGCCACGGGACTGGACAATTTCGAGATGACCCTGCGTCGCGGCGTCGAGGATCAGGAACTCGCTTGAACGATACGGCTGAAGCCGGCGAAGATGCGAAACGTTTCTCCGCATCTGCCGGGTTAGATAGTGCAGCAGAGCCCCCGCCGCGCCGACCGCCGCGGGCAGGTCGTCACAGCCAAAGCCTTTGAGCGAATGGACCTTGAAGTGTTCTCGGAGGAGCTCCTCGGCCAGCAGAGGCTGGAAAATGTAACCGTCGAGAAAGTTCGCGTTTTCGAGGCCGGCAAACAGATCTCGCTGCTCCTCCGGGGCGATCATTTCGGCGGGCAGAACGCGAGCCAGCTCGTCGGTGAGGACCTGGAGTTCGGGCACCTCTGTTAACCGAAACTCTCCCGTGGTCAGCTCGCAGAAGGCCAGGCCAAACGAGGCGCCGTGGCGATGGATGGCCGCCAGGTAGTTCGGCCGCCGGTCGTCGAGCCCGAAGTCGTCAAGTGTCCCGGCGCTTAGAATCTGGCTCACTTCCCGGCGAACCAGTTTGCCGGCCTGGACCTCTCCGACTTGATCGCATATCGCCGCCCGCCATCCGGCCGCAATGAGCTTTTCGATATAGCCCCGAGCCGAATGGAACGGGACGCCGCACATCGGAATCTCCCCGCGCTTCGTGAGCGCCACGTTCAGAATGCCGGATGCCTCCCGGGCATCTTCGCCGAACATTTCGTAGAAATCTCCCAGCCGAAAAAGGAGCATCGTTTTCGGCGGCAATCCACGCCGGATCGCGTGGTATTGCTTCATCATCGGCGTTTGCGAATCACCGGACATGGAATCTCATCGCGGACCAGGTCCGGTGCGCAACCAGGAGGAAGCCGGTCGCCCGCAGCCGGCCTGGCCCTCGGCCTTCCCAAAAAGGAGGGCTGGCTGGTCGACGCGGCGCTGCCACCGAAAAAATGTTTTCCTGGTCAAGGCGCATGATGCGCGGGCGCGCCAGTCTCCGGCGACTGTCTCAGGAACGCAGCGAGCGGGCTTGTCGCCGCCGCGTGATCGAGTTGCGAGGGCAGGCCGGCCTCAAAAGCCTCCCGAGCAGACTCCACAGCGGTTTTGAACGCCCAAGCCATGCGCACGGGATCACGCGCCGCAGCGATCGCGGTATTCACCAGCACCGCGTCCGCCCCCATTTCGAGGGCTTCAGCCGCGTGGCTCGGGGCGCCGATCCCCGCGTCGACCACCACTGGGACCGTGGCCTGCTTGATGATAATTTCGATTTGGGCGCGAGTCTCAATCCCTCGATTGCTTCCAATGGGGGACCCGAGCGGCATGACCGTGGCGGTTCCGGCATCCTGAAGCCGTTTGGCCAAGACCGGATCCGCATTGATGTAGGGCAGCACGGTGAAACCTTCCTGAACAAGGATTTCCGCGGCTTTCAGCGTTTCGATCGGATCGGGCAGCAAGTAGTGCGGGTCGGGATGGATTTCCAGCTTCACCCACCGAGGCAACCCCGCCGCCGCAGCCAGACGGGCAAGGCGAACCGCTTCCTGCGCGTCCAGCGCCCCGCTGGTATTGGGCAGGAGGAGATATTTGCCCGGATCGATAAAATCGAGAATGTTCGCGAAAGGGTCATGCTTTCCGCTCAAATCGGCGCGGCGCAGGGCGACCGTAACGATCTCCGTTCCGCTTGCCGCCAGGGCATCGCGCATGAGCTCGTTTGAAGAAAATTTCCCGGTGCCCAAGAGCAGGCGCGAGGAAAATTCGCGTCCGGCAATGTTCAAGCGGCTTCTCATTCTTGTTCTTTAATGCGCTCCGTGGTCCTCGGCAAGACGGCAGCCCTCGGGTTGAAGATGGCTGTTCTGGTCCGCCCGGCGCCTCCGGTCGCCAAGAAGGCCTGTAATCCCGGAGAAAGGCAAGCCGGCAGAGGTTTCACGCAAGGATGCAAGTCGGACAACCGGATCAATCAACTGCAAACCCGGAGGGAGGCGGAGCTTCGAAGGCCAAATGCCGGCCGTCGAGCGGATGGCGAAACTCCAGCTTCCACGCGTGCAGCATGTGCCGGGAAAAGCCGCCGCGGCGCCCATAGAGAGGATCACCGAGAACAGGGCAGCCCAAGCTCTTCAGATGAACCCGAATCTGATGGGTGCGGCCCGTGCGGGGACGGCATTCGACCAGGGAGATTCCATCCGCCGAACGGAGCACGCGATATTCGGTCAGCGCAGCCCGGCCGCGGCCGGTTTCGCCAACGCTCATCTTCCTCCGGTTGGCCGGATGGCGAGAGATCGGCGCATCCACGACGCCGTGGCGCCGGCGGGGAACTCCCGAGACAAGCGCCAAATACACCTTGATCACCTCGCGACCGGAAAATTGCTCCGCTAGGGATCGATGGGCTGCATCGGTTTTTGCCACGACGAGGCAACCGCTCGTCTCCTTGTCGAGCCGATGAACGATACCAGGGCGCTCGACTCCCCCAATTTGCGAAAGGTTGCCAAAATGATGAAGCAAACCCGAAACCAGCGTTCCCTGGCGGTTTCCTGAGCCGGGATGCACGACCAGCCCGGCGGGCTTGTTGAGCACCGCAAGGCAGGCATCCTCAAACAGGATGTCAATCGGCATGGCCTCGGCGCGCGCCGACTCGCAAGGTAACGGTAAAGACGTGCGCCAGAGGACCTTGTCTCCAGTCCGCACAATTGCGGACGCCTTGGCCGAAGCGCCGTTCAGGAGCACAGCTCCCGACCGGATCGCGGCTTGAATGCGCGAGCGCGAAATTTCGGACACACTCTCGGCCAGCCAGCGGTCAAGCCGTTTCCCAACGGAGAGGGGAGGAACTTCCCAGCGGTGCTCCCCAGCGTCCGCCAAAGGAGAATTTCTTTGCGAAAAGGTCATGGCGACTGATAGTAACCGGTTTACTTACTCATTTCCTGGCGCAATGCTAAAAGAGGAAAGGTGCGGGCCGTCAGACCGGCCTGCTGCGAAGGCATGTCGAGAAAATTCGGCTAGTCGCCGGGCGCCATTCGGCAGCGCCGGGCGTCGAGAGCCTTGCTGATGGAAACAACACCCGTCTCCGAAAAAGCTGCGGAGCAAGCTGGAGCCAAGGGACGACTTCTCGAAGCGTGCCCGGAGTGCGAAGCGTTGATGGACGTAACCGACCAGGCGCCCTTGACCGAGGTTCGGTGTCCGGATTGCGGCGAGCTCCTGCGGGCGCATCGTCAGTTCAACAATTACCAACTCGTGGCCCTCCTGGGAGAGGGAGGCATGGGTTCGGTCTTTAAAGCGGTCGATCTCACCCTAAACCGGGGCGTTGCCCTAAAGATTCTGAGGAAAGAATGCAGCGCCAACGAAGCGGAACGGGCGAAACTCGAAGAGGAAGCGCGGGTTACCGCCTCGATCAACCATCCGCATGTCGTGAAGGTGTTTTCCTTCGGCGAAGATCACGGCCAATTCTACCTCGCCATGGAGTTGGCCGAAAAGGGGTCGCTCGACGACCTCATGGGCATCCAACAGCGCCTTTCGGAAGTTCAGGTGCTCCAAATCGGCATTCAGATCGCGGGAGGGCTGGAGGCCGCGCTCGAACACAATCTCATTCATCGCGATATCAAGCCGGGCAATATCCTCTTTGCCGACGCGCATACCGCCAAGCTTGTGGATTTCGGTCTTGCCCTGTCAATGAGTGATGCCGCACACACGCGCGGCGAGATCTGGGGAACGCCTTACTACATCGCCCCGGAAAAGCTGGATCATCAATCCGAGGATTTCCGCAGCGATATCTACAGCCTTGGCGGAACCCTTTTCCACGCCCTGGCGGGGCGCCCACCTTACGAAGCGGAAAAAGCCTCCGCAGTCGCTCTCAAGCAACTCATGAGCCAACCGGTCAGCCTCCAGACATTCGCGCCGGACGTTTCGAGTGAAACCGCCTACGTGATCAACCGGATGCTCGCGAAGGACCCGGACCAGCGCTACGCGTCCTACCAGGAACTGATCGAGCATTTGTCCCACGCACACAGGAAGGTTTTGGAGCGAAGCCAGCAACCGCAAAAGCTGAAAGAGCGCGTGGTTTTGGAATCCCAGTCATCGAAAACTCTCTCGGGATTGCTCAGTCTTGGCCTGCTTGCCATCCTCATCGCTTCTTGCATCCTGATTTTCGGTTTTGGCAAGACGTTGTTCGAACCCGCCGGCTCAGCGTCCACGCCGTCGCCGCGGGCCGAGCATTCCAGCGAGGTCTCCAAACGCATGTTTCTCCAAGCCGTCCAACTGCTTGCCGGCCGGCAGGCTGACAAGGCCCTTCCGGCCTTCGATCGACTGCTCGCGCTCGAACCCGTCGAGCAGCCCATGAAGAACTGGATTCGCATGAACGGCGCCCTGGCCGCGCTCGTGGCCGGCGACAGAAAAGAAGCGGCGCGACGCTTCCAGGAAATCGAAAACGACGGCAGCTACTCGGTCGAAGAACCGGAGCAACTCCTGGCGAGCTTCTTCGTGGAGGCCAGCAAGCAACTTGCAAAGTCCAAACCAATTCCCTCCCCGATCGCCAGACTCTATTCGAATGCCACCTTCGAATCATTTGGCATTCTCTGTTTTGCGCTTCACGACTGGAACGCCGGCGCGTTTGAGGATGCTGGTTCACTCTTCGACAGCTTCGTAAACGCGCAAGTCCCCGAAGCCCAGAGCTGGATAGAAGCTTACAAGCCTTTGGCGAAAGCCTATTACGCCGACTGCAGACTGGTCGCGCCATCGAAATAGAGCTTTCCGACGCAACGGACAAGGCGTCCCCGTAGGTTTTGGCGGAAAAAGTCCGGTCGCGCACGCGAGTCGCTGCGGATTAGGGGCAATGCGCTTTCGCGGCTGGAGGCCATCGAGCGGTAGCTCATCGCCAAGGGCGCAAGCTCGCAAAGCTTCAAAGTCCGCCGCGACTTATCGCATCCTTCCTCTTGCGGGACCCTTGGCGATGACGGATAAAGAAAATCATGAGCGAGCAGAATCTGCCCACGCCCGAGCAGTTGCACCAGCGCCTGCAGGAATTCCTGCGGGCGAGTTTTGCGGCGCCGGCGCGGCCGAACGCCGCTGAGAATTCCGAGGAGACCCCCGCCGAGCCAAAGGCGCATCCGGTTTTTCAGTTCAAGCTCACCCCGCGCGACATCAAGGCCCACCTCGACCGCTTCGTGATTCAGCAGGACGAGGCTAAAAAGGCGCTTAGTATCGCCGTCTGCGACCACTACCATCACGCGCAATTCGCAGCCTCGCTCGAACCCGAGGAAGCCAGCAAGGTCGAATACGCGAAGCAAAACGTCGTCCTCGTCGGCCCGACCGGCGTGGGCAAGACGTACCTCGTCAAACACGTCGCGGATCTGGTGGGCGTGCCTTTCGTCAAAGCCGACGCGACAAAGTTCAGCGAGACCGGGTATGTCGGCGGCGACGTGGAGGACTTGGTCCGCGAACTCGTTCATAAGGCCGACGGCGATCCGGCGCTGGCCCAATATGGAATCATTTACATCGACGAGATCGACAAGGTTGCGAGTTCGGCGGAGATGATCGGCCGAGACGTGAGCGGCCGCGGGGTCCAGACTGCCCTCCTGAAACTGATGGAAGAAACTGAAGTTCCCCTCAGGGGCGGAAACGACCTCCAATCCCAGCTGCAAGCCGCTTTGGAATTTCAACGAAAGGGGAAGGTCACCCGCGAATCGATCAACACGCGCCACATTCTTTTCATCGTTTCGGGGGCATTCGAAAAACTGGTGGTCCGCGTCGCCAGCCGGCTGCGGCAATCGCAAATCGGCTTTGGCGCGGAGCCGCGGGAGGCGCCGGAAAATTCGGACCTTCTGCGACGGGCGGAAACGCGGGATTTCGTTGATTACGGGATGGAGCCTGAGTTCATCGGGAGGCTGCCGGTCCGCGTCGTTTGCGACCCGCTCTCCAGCGCCGATCTGTTTGAGATTCTCAAAAGGTCCGAGGGCAGCATTATCCGGCAATACGAACGGGCCTTCCGCGCCTACGGCGTGGAAGTCTTCTTCGAGGACGAGGCGTTGCGGGAGATCGCCGCGCGTGCCGCCCAGGAAAACACCGGAGCCCGCGGGCTCCTCACCGTTTGCGAGCGGATTTTCCGGGACTTCAAGTTTGAACTGCCCGGCTCTGGCATTACTTCGTTTACGGTGACGCAAAGCCTGATCGCGCATCCCGCGGAGGCGCTCGCCGAACTCCTTCGGGTCGGGCATGCCGCAGGCGCAACAGCCCAACGGGCGATCGTGGCCGAATTTTCGGAAAGGTTTTCAACCGAGCATGGCGTCAAGATTTCCTTTGAGCCGGAGGCTGTGGAGCGGATCCTGGCCAAAGCGGCGGAGGAGAATATCGGGGTGCGCGAATTTTGTGAACGCGCTTTCAAGGACTACCAGTTCGGGCTCACCCTCATCAAACGCAACAGCGGGCGGCTTGAATTTACAATTTCCCAGCGCGCGGTGGAGAATCCCGACGGGGTCCTTAGCGAATGGGTGGTGGCTTCCTATCGCAACCCGCCGGAAGAGACCAATGCGACAACGGAAAAGAATGGGTGAGCAGCACGGCGTGGAGGCCCACCGCCCACCGCGAAAAACAGGGGTTGCTCCGGCGCGTTCATGAGATACCTCAAGGCCACCATCCTGATCGCCACGATCAGCGCCGCCCTCACCATCATCCTTTTCGCCGCGGGCTGGATTTCGACCACGCCCGACCTTGTCTTGCGCGAAAAGGTCTACCAGATGCCCAAGCCGTTCATCATCCCGGATGGCGCCCAGTTGGGCATCGTCATCCTTCTGGCTTTCTGCGCGGCGTGGACGACGGTGGACATCACCCGACCGGTCCTCAAGGCGGTCGTTGCCTTTACCGCCATTTTTCTGCTGGTCACCGGTTCACGGACCCTTGCGCTCTACAATGTCTTTTATTCCCCGTTTCCCGGAGCCTTCGCGATCCTCATAAGCTTTTTCATAGGATTGGGCTACGGTCGCAGCGAAAGCGGCTCGCGGAAAAAGACCATCGAGCGCCTTTTTAGCCAGCGGGTTTCCCGAAACGTCTTTAGCCGCCTGATAAACTCGGTGGATTCCATGGAATTCCCCGGCACGTTGCAGGAAGGAACGGTCGTCGTCTGCGAGGTGCGAAACCACCGGGAGCTCATGGCCTTGCTCACACCGGAAAGCTACGCGGCGATGACCAACCTTTATCTGCAAGTGGCGTCCGATTATCTGGTGGAGGTTGGCGGTTACCTCGATGAGTGCACCGGCGAAAGCCTGCGGGTGGTCTTCGGCGCGCCGCTCGCCGATCCGAAACATGCCTCCAAGGCGTGCCGCGCCGCCATCGACTTGCTCTCCCGGCTCGACAACTTGAATCGGGAGTGCGATTCCATTTGGCAGCGACGCTTTGATTTTCGCCTCGGCATCAATTCGGGTGAAATGATCGGCGCCGCCTACGGCAGTTCGCGGCTGGCCAGTTTCAGCGTCTCCGGGCCCGCGGTCGAGTTCGCCCGGCTGCTTTGCGCCGCCTGCAGCACGTACGGCTGCCGGATTCTGGTTGGCCCGGAAACTTTTGAACAAACCGCGGAAGCCTTCGAAGCCCGGCCGATCGAAGTCCTCAAGGCAATCGGCGAACGTCGCCGGGTCGAGCTCTACGAGATCCTGGCGCCCAAGCATGATCTCTCTCCCGAACGGGAGCGGAGCCGCGACCATTTTTGGCGGGGGGTCATCTACTTCCGGGAAAAGCAGTGGGAGAAGTCCGCTCAGGAGTTTTCAAACGCTCGCATTACCGGTATTCCCGACGCGGCACTCGACTTTTACATCCAGCGTGTCGAACGCATCCGCCGGGGAGAGGAGGACACGGCCAAGGATCAGATGGCGCTCTTCACGGCATCATAGAAGGCGGCTCTCCGTTGCTGGACAATTTGAAATGAAACCGGCCGACTATCCGCAGCCGTTCCGGGAGCTTGCGCGGGAATTGCAGCGCCTGCCCGGGATCGGCCCGCGCACCGCCGAGCGGATCGCTCTGTGGCTCGTTTCTTCGAAGGATGCCAGACCGCTCGATCTGTGCGCGGGCCTGCGGGCTGCTTCGGAGAAGCTTCGAGCCTGCAAGACCTGCGGCTTTTTTGCCACCGAAGAGCTCTGCGAGATTTGCGGCGACGTGGAGCGGATGGGCCGGGAAATCTGTGTCGTTGAGCACGCCACGGATATCCTGCCGCTTGAACGCACGGGCTCCTTTCAAGGCCGTTATCACGTGCTCGGCGGCCGGCTTGCCCCCCTGGATCACATCGGTCCCCAACAGCTCCGGATCGACGGACTTCTCGTCAGAATTCCCGCGGAGTCCCCATCAGAAATCATTCTGGCCTTGAGCGCGGACGTCGAAGGCGAGGCCACCACGAGCTACCTGGCGGAAATTCTGTCACCCTTGGGAATATCGGTAAGCCGAATCGCCCACGGACTGCCGGCCGGAGGCGGACTCGAACACGCCGATCCGCTGACGCTTCAAAGGGCGCTGGCCGGGCGCAGCAGCCTGCTGAAAGTTTGACAGCAACCGCGTGAAACCCGATGCTCTTTCCCATGCCCGCGCCGAAAATCGACCCAGCGCTTCATATCGCCAAGAAGCCTGACTGGATCAAGGTCCGGCTGCCGTCAAACCCGGTCTTTTTCTCCACCAAAGCGCTTATCTCAGACCTCCGGCTCCACACGGTCTGCGAGAGCGCGCAATGCCCGAATCGGTGGGAGTGCTGGAGCCAAGGCACCGCCACCTTCATGATCGCCGGCGAGCGCTGCACGCGGGCCTGCGGGTTTTGCGCGGTGAGTACCGCGAAACCGTTCGCCCTGGAGGCGGACGAACCCCGCCGCGTGGCGGAAGCCGTGCGCCGGCTGAAACTCGAGCATGTGGTGATTACCGCCGTCGCCCGCGACGATCTCGAGGATGGCGGAGCCGGCCACTTTGCGGAAACAATCGGGGCCATTCGCGCAATGGATCCTGAAATCATCATCGAGGTCCTGACCCCGGACTTCAACGGGAAGGAAGCGGCTTTGCGATGCGTCCTTCAGGCGCGGCCGGATATCTTTAACCACAACCTCGAAACCGTCGAGCGGCTTACACCCTTCGTGCGATCGCGGGCAAAATATCGCCTCTCGCTCGAAGTTTTGCGCACGGCAGGCGAAATCGCGCCGGATATCGTGACTAAGAGCGGCCTCATGCTCGGGCTCGGCGAAACCGAAAATGAGCTCTTCGAGGCCATGGACGATCTCCGAAGCGCAAATGTCCGAGTCCTTACCATGGGACAATACCTTCGTCCCACGCCCCAGCACTTGCCCGTGGTCGAGTACATCAGTCCCGAGACGTTTACTCTTTACGGCGAGATCGCCCGCCGCAAAGGGTTCGAATTTGTCGCCAGCGGCCCGCTCGTCCGGAGTTCATACCACGCGGCGGACTTTTCGCCCGTCCGCCCTCGGGAGTAATTCCGTCTCTTGCGCTGGTTTATCGTCGCAGTTGGTAAGCCGCGCCTCGCACATGCCCGCGCGGGATTTGCGGAATACTTGGCGCGGTTGAGGTGCTTTTCCACCGTGGAGACCACCTACGTCAAGGCTTCCAACCCACTTCGCGAGGGAAACCAACTCCTCAGTCGCAGCGAGGGTTGTTTTCGGCTCGTGCTCGACGAAAAGGGACGGAAGCTCAGTAGCCGCGCCTTCGCGGAAGAGGTGAAGAAAATTGAGGGGAATCCGCGAAAGGCCTGCGCGATCTTGATCGGGAGCGCGGATGGGCTTTCGCAGCGCGTGCGCGATTCCGCCGACCTCCTCTGGTGCCTCAGCCCTCTGACTCTCCAACACGAAATGGCTCTGGTCATCGCGCTGGAACAGATCTATCGGGCACATACCATCCTCGCGGGTATTCCCTACCATAGAGACTGATTTTTCTCCAAACCGCAGCTGGCTCGCTGTCCGACAAAGCGTTATAGATCAATTTATTGCGCGTGCCGAGAGCAGTTCCTCCGGAAAGCTTGGAAGTTGAATTAGAATAATTCTTGATTTAGATGCCAGGGGAAATAGGTTGAAGCGTGATGAAGCACGGCCCGTCAGGAAACTCCGGCTACGAGGAGACGATTAGCCACAATGGTCATCGTCTTACCCCGCAACGCCGCGAGGTGTACGAGGTCCTGCTCGCGCAGCGGGACCATCCGACAGCCACGGAGGTTTTCATGCGCGCCAAGCAGCGGATGCCCTCGATCTCGTTGGCGACGGTCTACAACTGCCTGGAAACGCTGGTGGACTGTGGCCTGGCCAAACAGGTGAATGTGGAACGCGATGCCACGCGCTACTGTCCGAACCTCGACGAACATGGGCACTTTATGTGCGAACGTTGCGGCAAGGTTTTTGACGTGCCACTAGCGGCCAGCCATCACATAGAGGGCACCTGGGACCTGCCGCGCGGGTTCACGGTGACCCACAGCGACTTTACGTTACGCGGCATCTGCGCGGACTGTACCCGATGAATTCAGCTTTCACCTCTCACGACCTATGAGCCTATCGATTCAGAACCTTCAAGCTAGCATTGAGGATATTCCAATTCTGAAGGGCGTGAATCTTGAAGTCCCGAGAGGCGAAGTGCATGCGATCATGGGCAAGAACGGCTCCGGAAAGAGCACGCTGGCCAAGGTGATGGTCGGCCATCCTTCATACGAACTGACCGGCGGGAACGTCTTTCTGGATGGCCGGAGCGTTCTCGACATGGAGCCTGATGAGCGGTCCCGGGCAGGGCTTTTTCTGGCCTTCCAGTACCCGGTGGAAGTTCCGGGCGTTACGATCGCGAATTTTCTGCGGGCCGCTCTGCAAGCCCGGCTGCCCGAGGGTGAGGATCTTGACGCCGTCTCCTATTATCAGCGCCTCTACTCGAAAATGGACGCGCTAAGAATTCCGCGCGAATTCACCGCCCGATCGGTCAATGACGGCTTTTCGGGAGGAGAAAAGAAACGGTGTGAAATCCTTCAATTGGCTATGCTGGAACCTGACTACGCGGTTCTGGACGAAACCGACAGCGGCCTGGACATCGACGCGTTGAAAGTCGTCGCCGAGGGGGTTAACGCTTTGCGCGCTCCGGACCGCGGGTTTCTGGTCATTACCCACTATCAGCGACTGCTCAACCACATCGTGCCCGACGTCGTTCACGTCATGGTGGACGGCCGCATCGTGCGCAGCGGCGACAAAGATCTCGCCCTCAGGCTCGAGGCGGAAGGTTACGATTGGGTTGAAAAGGAGGCGGCGCTCGCCGCCTAAGAAAGAGGATACCATGAGCACAGACACGACACACGATATCATGATCGACCGCTCGATCGGTGACTTCCGCTATGACATCGACTATGAGTTCGATGCGGGAAGCGGCCTGAGCGAACAAACCATCGACTACATTTGCGATGTCAAGAACGACCCGGACTGGATCCGCGAGTTTCGCAAGGACGCCTATCGGAAATTCATCCAGAAGCCGATGCCCACCCATTGGGCGAGCCACGATCTGGACAATATCGTCTTCGACAACATCCGCTATTACCTATCGCAAGGCACAACCCCGAAGCGCTCATGGGACGAGGTTCCCGAGAATGTCAAGCGGACCTTCGAGCGTTTGGGCATTCCCGAGCAGGAGCGCAAATTCCTGGCCGGCGTCGAGGCGCAATTCGACAGCGAGGCCGCCTATTCGAATATCAAAAAGGCGGTCGGCGAACAGGGGGTCATCTTTGTCGGTTCGACAGAGGGCCTTCACAAGCATCCCGAGATCTTCAGAAAATGGTTTGGCAAGGTCATCCCGACGGGTGACAACAAGTTCAGCGCGCTGAACAGCGCCGTTTTTTCCGGCGGGTCGTTTATCTATGTGCCGCCCGGAGTCAAAGTGAAGCACCCGCTTCAGGCCTATTTTCGAATCAACGCAGAAAGCTTCGGGCAATTCGAGCGCACGCTCATCATCGCCGATGAAGGCAGCGAGGTGATGTACATGGAGGGCTGCACGGCGCCAAAATTCGAGACGGCGACGTTGCATAGCGCCGTCGTCGAACTCGTCGCCCTGCCCGGCGCCAAGATTCAATACGTCACCGTCCAGAATTGGAGCCAGAACGTTTTCAATCTCGTCACCAAGCGCGGCCTGGCGCACGAAGAGGCGGAGATCAAATGGATCGACTGCAACATCGGATCGCGCCTGACGATGAAATATCCGAGCGTCGTCATGAAGGGCCGGAAAGCGCGCGGCGAAGTGATCTCCATTGCGCTGGCCAGCGACGGCCAGCATCAGGATACCGGCGCAAAAATGATTCACGGCGCGAACGAGACGACCAGCAACATCGTCTCCAAGAGCATCAGCATAGGCACCGGACGCGCGACGTACCGCGGGCTGGTTCACGTTCCGAAGCATCTCACGGGTTGCAAGAACAACACCGAGTGCGACGCGCTCCTGATCAATTCCAACAGTCGCACAGACACCTATCCGGCGATTTCCGTGCGAGGCCAGGGCAACGCCTGTCAGCATGAAGCCAGCGTCAGCCAGATCAGCGAAGAGCAGATCTTCTATATGCAGCAGCGTGGCATCTCGGAGGGCGCGGCCATGAGCCTGGCGGTCAACGGGTTTGTCAACGACCTGGTCCAGCAGTTCCCGATGGAGTATTCGGTCGAGCTGAAGCGTCTCATCGATCTCGAGATGGAGGGGTCGGTGGGATGAAGGGGAGCCGCGGATCCCGGAAACCGCACCAGCCGACGCGCAAAATCGGCGTCGTCCTCGCGATGCGGAAGGGCCAGAAACGATTATGAGCATCGCCTCCGCCGCTGCCGTCTCCAAGGAAGCGGAACAAAATTGGCCGGCCTGGTTTTCCGACCAGCAGAGCTCGGCATGGACCGAGTATGAAAGCAGTCCCGAGCCAACCAGGAAGGACGAACCTTGGCGCTTTTCAAATATCGGCGCCCTCGATCTCTCGGCGTCCCGGATGGCGGAACCGGTCACCAGTGAGGGCCGCTTGATCAATCTTTCCCAGGGGCTTTCGGCTTTTTCCGGAAAGGCAGTCTTCGGGAACAATGTTTTGCTTCACCAGGATGCGGAGAGGCTCCCGCAGGGAGTCATATTGAAGTCGCTCGAAGCAGCCGCCCGCGAAAACGAGGACTTGTTCCGCCGGTTTTTCATGGCTCAACCTGTCGAGCTTGGCTCGCGCAAGTATGCGGCCCTGCACAAGGCCCGGCTCACAACCGGCGCCCTTCTGTATGTGCCGAAAGATGTCGAGGTCGCTCTGCCGGTGGAGATCTTTCACTGGGCCGAAGGCGAAAACGCGTCGATCTTTCCGCATACGCTGGTCATCTGCGGTGAGAACAGCAAGGTCACGGTCATCGACCGTTTCAAGAGCGCTGACAGCAAGCGGGCGTTTGTGTTTGGCGTCAATGACCTTCACTTGGAGCGCGGCTCGCAATTGAACTATTTCGCGGTCCAGGAGTGGACTCGCGACTCCCTGGCTTTCCATCTGAATTCCACAATTGTGGGGCGGGATGCCTCATCGACCGCGCTGAACATCCACTTTGGAGGCGGTTTCGTCCGCGCCGAATCACTCAGCCGCCTCGTCGGCGAAGGGGCTCGCAGCGTGATGCTCTCTTTGAACCCGATCGACGGGGAGCGCCAGATCGATCAGCGGACGCTGCAGGATCATGCCGCGCCGCGGGCCTCCAGCGATTTGCTTTACTTGAATTCTCTCGAGGATGCCGCGCGCACAATCTTTGCGGGCTTGATCAAGGTCGAGCCCGGCGCGCACAAGACGGACGCCTATCAAAAAGTGCGGAACCTGATGCTCAGTGATCAGGCGGAGGCCAATTCGATGCCGGGCCTGGAAATTCGAGCGGATGATGTCCGCTGCACCCACGGCGCCACGTCGGGCGAGATCAGCGAGGAAGAGCTCTTTTACATGCAGGCGCGCGGAATTCGCAAATCGGACGGCCGGCGGCTCATCCTAAACGGTTTCTTTCAGTCGTTGCTGAACCGGCTGGACGCAGGACCGGTTCGCGATCACTTGAGCGGGTTGGTCAGTCAAAAGCTTGGCCTGCCGGTTGCTTGAGAGACCGAGCGGTCTCTCTCACCGGGAAACCAAGATCTTCGCCGGCCTGCCGGAGGGCGCGGCCGATTTTCTCAATCAGATGGGATACGATTTCTGCAGACCTTCCCGAAAGCTGACGGGAGAGTAGCCCAAATCGGATTGCGCTTCGCGATTATCGAGATTCGCATCCTGCATCACGCCGGCAATCGCGTTCCAGGTAAGAATCGGCTTCTTCTGAAGCCGCTCGGCAAACAATGCGATGATTCTGCAGATAGGTATCGGGATCGTGACAAAAGGCTTCTCTTGGTGGACGTGTTTGAGCATGAGCTTGGCCATGTCCCGAATGGCGATGGCTTCGCCTCCGCTGAACGCATAGGTCTTGCCGTAGGCTTTCGAATTACCCGCGATCGCCAGAAATCCTTTCATGAGGTCATCGCAATGCACGGGTCTTTTCAACGACCGGCCCGCGCCGATAAACGGCACAAAGGGATACCTCTTCAAGTAGGCGAGGAACATGTTGAACTCCTCCCCACCGTTCTCGTTGTAGGCCAGGGTCGGGCGCACGATCGTCCATTTCATCGCGTTCTGACCTTTGATCATGCGCTCGGTCTCGCGTTTGGAAAGCGAGTACGGCGTCGTTTGCGGGTAGGTCACGGAAGCGGAGGAAACGAGGATGAAATGCTTCACCCCGGCGCGGATCGAACTGTCGACCACATGGCGTGTCCCCCCCACATTGATCCGCTGAAAGAGGCTCGGATCGTAAACGATCAGAACTGCCGCCAGATGATAGACTGTTTCCACTCCGTCGAAACATCCCGCCAGCGTTTCGGGTCTAGTGATATCGCCGATGCGAATGTCCACCTCGTACCCGTCCAAGCGTGATCGAAAACGATCGCTATTGTCCAGGACCCGCACTTTCAAGCCACGATCAGCCAATCCTTTGACAAGCGTAGAACCCATGACTCCAAGACCGCCGGTAACCAAAACCATAAACCTGAATAAAAGCTGTTTAGAGTGGGTGATGATGCCCAGCGAAGCCCGTCAGGCAATCACGGAATTTCCGGCCAGGCCCAAACCTCACGAAACGTTCTCCCGATCAATGAAAATCCTGTGCCATAGTTCGAGGATGACGAGGGCCATGACCTGCTTCAGATAAACAAATTCGCGCGTCTCCATAAGACCGAGCAGGTTCTTGACATAGGCGGGCTCAAAGTAGCCCCGCCGGCGAATCTGATCCTCGTTGAGCGTCTCCGCGATAAGCCGCCGGATCTGCGGGTGCTCGAAGAAGAATTCCATCGGCAAAAAAAACGGGTTCTTTTTTCTATGCGTAACCTCCCGCGGCAACAGCTTGGCGGCAATTTTTCGCTCGATGATCTTATCTCGCAGGCCGTTGTTCTTGAGCCGGGGAGGCACACGGAACGCGAGTTCAATGAGATGGTGGTCCAGGAACGGCAGGCGGACTTCCAGGGAATGAGCCATCGTATTTTTATCCTGCCGGATGATGCACCAGTCCTGCAGCCATTCGTCCCATTGGATCTTCAGCAAGCGATCCAGGAAGGGCCCGCGCTCGTCGCGTTCGACGGGAATCCATTGGTCGCCGGCCAGCTGCTTAAACGCCGGCGTATAGGCCGCCGCTCTCGCCTCCCTGGGCCACAGCGTTTTGAGGGCTATGTAATTTTCGAAGAGGTGCCGCCGACGGTAGTTGCCCATGAAGTCAACAAGCCTGGCCTTCCCTTGCCCGCCGAGCCTTGCCGGAAAGACGAAAAACCTGTTGAGGAGATCGACGGGCAAAGCTCGCAACATCGGCATGGCCAGCCGATCGTGCACGAAACCGGGAACCATCTGGTGGTACCATTCAGCAAGTTGAATGACGCTCTGAAAGGAATAACCGCCGAAAATCTCGTCGGCGCCTTCCCCGCTGATGATGACCTTGAGATCGCGCGACGCGCCCTCCGCGAGTTTGTAGAAAGCCAGGATGAGCGCGTCTCCAACCGGCCGGTCCATATGCCAGACAATTTTGGGCAGGAGATCGAAATCCTCGGGAGCACATTGGATCTCATGGTGACTGGTTCCCAGGAGCCGCGCGGTCTCCGCCGCATCGCGGGTCTCGTCCACCGGCGAATTGAAACCGATCGAATAAGTGTTCACCTTGTCGCTCGACTCAGTCATCAACGCGACCAGCAGCGCGGAATCCACGCCGGCGCTCAGATATCCGCCCACCGGCACGTCGCTCCGCATGGTGAGCTTCACTGCGCGACGCAGCATCGTTTCCGTCTCGTCCAGCAGCTCGGGTTCCGGGAGGTAGCCTCCCTGAAACAGCTGCACCTGCCAATACCGCTCGATAGCCAGCGAGCCGTCCCGGCGAAGCAGCATCGAGTGAGCCGCGGGCAGCGTAAAAATGGCCTCGAACATGGTGCGCGGCTCAGGCACGTAGCGCAACGCCAGGTAGGCGTCGATCGCGGGGACATTGCACGCGCGCGGAACCCGGGCGCATTCCAGAATCGCCTTGATTTCCGACGCGAACACGAAGCAACCGGCGCTCCGATGATAGTAAAGCGGCTTTTGCCCGCAACGGTCTCTCGAGAAAAATGTGTCGCCGGTGCGAAAATCGTGGATCGCGAAAGCGAACATCCCGTTGAATTGCTTCACGCACTCCATTCCCCACTCTTCATAGGAGTGAACGATGACTTCCGTATCGGAATGCGTGCGGAAGAGATGTCCCTTCCCGGCCAACTGCTCATGAAGCTCGATATAGTTGTAGATCTCGCCGTTGAAACAAACCGCGAGGGACCGGTCCTCGTTGTAGATTGGCTGCCATCCTCCATCGAGGTCGATGATCGAGAGCCGCTTCATGCCCATGAAGAAGCGATGCGCCAGGTCTTCGCACGAGCCCTCCCCGTCGGGCCCCCGATGAACCAGACTGTCTCCCATCCTGGACAGAAGTCCCTCGTCAAAAAAACCTGAGAAGCCGAAGATTCCGCACATCCGAAGGGATGCGCCTACGCGCTGGGCGCGCAGCCGTCAAACAAATTGACTGCGCCTGCCGCAGGGAATAGGAGGCTGGCGATTCCCAAGAAAATGCCGACCTACCCCTGGAGAAATCTGACCCCCTCCCGCCGGGCGGCGCTCGTGTTTGGCGCCCTCGCGGTAGCGCTCGCCGTTGTCCTGCTTTTCGCGGGCAAGCCGTGGCAAGCCTGGCCGCCGGCCGGACGCGATTTCCGAATCATCGACTACGTGAGGATCTACTCCTGGTGGGCCGGGGCGATAAATTGCGTTCTGCTCGCCGCCCTGGCGGCAACCTCCCGCCAGTGGATGGTTGGTTCAACCCGCGGTCTTTACGATTTGCCGGCTCCGCAGATGCGCCGGTCGTTCGTGCTTCTAACAATTTCCGCCATGGCCTTGTGCGCGTGGTTCGGCGCCCATCGCCTTAAGCAAAGTTTCTGGGATGACGAGGTCTACGCGATGCGGCGAGCCATTCACGGGCAATGGAAGCGCGACGAAGACGGTTCCATAAGATTCCGGCCGGTCAAGTGGCATGAAACGCTCTGGTTTTTTGAAAAGCCGCAGCATGTGCTCCATAGTGTGATCACGCGCGCCGTGCTCGACGGCTGGCGAAAGATCGCCAAACCGAAGGGGCTTCAATTTCGTGAAGACGTTGCGCGCGCTCCCAGTTTCCTCGCCGGCATTCTCTCCGTCGGGGCGATGGCCATCCTGCTGTGGCGGCTAAGCTATCCCGCCGCGGGGAACATCGCCGCCTTCCTGATGGCCATTCACCCCTGGCACATCCGCTACGCCAGCGAACTGCGCGCGTATTCCTTGATGCTCTTGATTCTCCCCCTGGCTTATGTGGCGCTGATCGAAGCGCTCCATTCTGGTCGTTGGCGCTGGTGGGTTATTTACGCCGCGCTGCTTCTCGCGCTGATGTATTCCAACGCCCTCAATATTTATCCCGCCGCGGGTCTCGGCCTCTGCGGACTTGGCGCCATTCTCTGGCGCAGGCGCGAGGCCGAAGCCCCTGCACAGGCCGCCCGCTTCTGTGTGGTGGCCCTCCTCGCCAGCATGATCTTTCTCCAGCTCATGCTGCCCTGCCTCCCGCAGTTTGCCAATTACCTGCGCACCACCGCGGTGCAGGGAGAACTGGACGCGCGCTGGCTCGCTTCCTATTTTTCTTTCCTCTTCGCGGGCGCTCCCTGGAGCAGCACCGGGCAGCCCGTCTCTCACTACGTCGAGCTCTATCCCAGGATGCTAAGTCATCCTATGGCTTTCGCCAGTGTGCTCAGCTTCGCGCTATTGCTGGCGGCCCTCGGCGCGCGCCGATTGTTGGCAGCCGGACCAGTCCAGGCATTCGTCGCGCTGGCGCTCCTGGTTCCGGCTCCGGCCGCCTATTTGATCTCCAGGCTGCGTCATCATCATCTTTTTGAATGGTACCTCCTATTTCTTTTACCCGGTCTGGTCGTCGCGGTAGCGATGGGAATCGACTCCTGGCGTCGCGCCCTTTCCGGGAATACGATCGGCTTCCTCGGAGGGATGGTTCTTGCGATTGGCTTCATTGGAGGATACGCGGCCTTCACGACGCCACAAAGAGATTGGCTAACCTCCCGCCCTCTTCAACAGATCCGCGAGTCGGCCGAAGTCACACGACCGACACTGGATCCCTACGCCAAGGAAAATCGGGCGATCCTGACCGCGAGCTTCATCGGCCCGCCCGATCCCTACGACGCCAACATCCTGCGCCCGGATTCGCTGGGGAAATTCGCGGAGGTGATCAATCGCGCGGAAGCCGAAAACAAGCCGCTTTTCGTGAACTTTGGTTTCCTGCAGGAAGCGCAACTTCGCTTTCCAACAATTCTTAGAGTTCTTAACGATCCAACCCTCTTTGAAAAGGTTGCTGAACTTCAAGGCTTCGAGCCTATCAACAACCGTTACGTTTATCGCTACAAGGCCGGCTCTGCCAAAGGACGAAACCTGCTCAACGAATTCGAGCAACTGCAAGATGCGGAAGCGGCGGGAACGCCCGACGAAGGAAATTGACAAGCATTTAGACTCAGACCGACCGCCGCGGCCCCCGACGGAACCGCGATCACAGGCGCTCGGTTTCGCGCTTCTCCACAAAGACGGGCAAGCCTTCCCGCGTAAAATTGTTCATCAATTCCGCAGGGTCGAGCGCCTCCGGCATCATAACTCCCCGCTCCGGGATCTTGCCGGTGACCAGCAGTTTGGCCGTCAGCGCGGGCGGGATTCCGGTCTGGACCAAAGTCAGCGAATACCCGTAGCGCTCATAAGTGTCGCGATGGCTGTCCATGGTATAGACAAAATACTCCACGCGCCGGCGGTCCTTGGTCCCGCGAACCTCCGTGCCCACGCAGGAGTAGCCATCGACCGTGGCGCCAAGCTGGGCGGGCTTGGGAAGGTTCGCGCTCGCCACCCGTACCGGCGCAACCTCGGCGCCGTCAACCTTCACTTTCTTCCAGGTATCAAGATCCAGAAGCTGCAGGGACTTCGAAATATTGACCACTTTGTCGGAAAGGCTGTACTTGAACACCGAATACCGCACGCCCTTCTCCACAAACGGCGGGTAGATGCCCAGGCTTACACCTTCCTCGTGCGCGACGGCGTAGGTTTTTTGGAGCCCGATAGGTTCCGGAAAACGAATCCACTCCATCTCCGTTTCCAGGGGCTTGCCGCTCACGACCCGGGCGTTCTTCACGAAATAGGGCACCGCTCCAAGTTCTTCGAAAAAGGTTTCCGGCGAGAAGAGCACCGCGAAGCGATAACCCCGCACCTCCGCGTTGTCGGCATCGAGAACGCGAATGCTCGAGGCGGTGTCGAGCCGGTCGATCGCCCAGCGCGCAAAGACGTTCACCGCTCCGGGATCCATTCCCATGCAAAGAATTCCCGCAATGCCACGATCGAGATAAGCCTCGTTGAATTTCTCGATTTCGGCTTCGAAGGAATTCTTGCCGGGACGCTTGACGCCCGGCGGAGAATAGATGTCCGCGGCCATGTCGAGGTAATGAGATGTGGAGCGAAGACAAGCTTCCATCACGGAATGATTCGTCTGGCAAATGCAGGCATTACAGGTGACCGCGACCTGGTGCTCCTTCATCAGCGCGGCCAACCCTTCGATATCCATGGCATTGGCCTGCACAACCACAAAGCGATTCCGGCGCGTCCGCGAAGCAAGCTGCTGGGCGAATACGGGATCGATGTCCGCGAGCACGATTCTCTCGAAGCAATCAAATTCGTGAAGCTTCTGTCCGATGACAGAACCAACGCCGCCGATTCCGATGACCATTGCGTTTTCCATAAGCCAGGCGCCTCCCCAAAGGGCTCCCCGACTCTAGCCCCGCTACCTGCGCCAGGCAACCCTGCGAGATTTCTCTCGACCGGGTGGTGGGAAAAGCTAAAGAGAGATTTCGCTATGGCAAACCGCGTATTTCTGGGACTGGCAGTCCTTGCGGCGATCTCCGCCTCAGCGATCGCCCAACTACAGGATATTAAGATTTCGGCCGTCCCGAAGAAGATCGACGAACAAAAAGACCGGCCGAAGGGCAATCTCACCGTCACGACGAAAGAGATTGCCTACAAAGTTTCCGTGGAGAACCGCACTTTTAAAACGATCCCTCAACTTGAGGTCAAATACATCATCTATTACGTCGATTCAAATCCGGGGAGCAAAGAGAAGCGCATCGAGTCCTTGCATAAGGGGAGTGAAGCCGTCGCGGACCTGGCGGCCAACCGGACGACGACCTTCGAGACCAAGCCGCTCAAACTGACCAAGGAAGAACTCGACGCCGGATGGTATTGGGTGGGCAGCGGGAGCAGCCGCGTCAAGGATCGCGTGACAGGGGTGTGGATACGCGCCTACTCGAACGGCGCCCTCCTGGGCGAGTACTGCAATCCGACGACGGTGGCGAAGAAGAATGAGTGGCAAGACTGACGAACCGCGGAGCTCCACGAAGCCGATGCGCTAAGTCAACGGCTCTCTTCGATCACTCTCTTCGGGCGACGATATCAATCTGCGGGCGAATCTTGGCGATCTGATTTTCGCCGAGCACGCCACGCCACAGCACGCCCGGGTAGACAATCGATCTTCGTCCCACGATTGAGCCCGGCGCCAACACACTGTTGCAACCAATCTCTGAATAGTCCCCGAGGATCGCTCCGAATTTTCGCAATCCGGTGGTCACGACATTTCCCTCAGGGCCGGTGACACTGATTTGGCCATGGTCCAGCTTGACGTTGGAGAGGATGACTCCGGCACCAAGATGCGCCTTATGGCCCAGGATCGAATCGCCAACATAGGTGAAATGCGGCACCTGCGCTTGATCGAATACCAGGCAATTCTTAAACTCGCAGGAGTTCCCGGCCACCACTCCGTTGCCGATGATTACGTTCTCTCGAATGTAGCATCCATTTCGAATTTCGCAGTTCTCTCCGATCCACGCCGGGCCCTTGACCATTGCGCCTTGCTCAATCACCGTTCCTTTTCCAACAAAGACTGAGCTCCCAACAAATGGCCGGCCGAGGACTCTTCCTTCGATGCCGGGCTTGAGCCGAAATTTAAGATAAGCGGAGATCTTTGGCAGGGCCTGCCAAACATCTTCCACATTCTCAAAGATGATCCGGTGCTCGGTGCGGTTCAGGTCCAAAAATTGTTCGGGCGCAAACATGGCGGATTCTTAATACCAGCTTCTATTCACCGGGCGAGGAATAGATCATCGACAAGACGGCTAGCCACGCCGCGAAACCTTTTGGCCTTCTTTGGTATCCTTGATCCGCCAACCCATCGCCAGCAACTGGTCGCGCAGGGAATCGCTTAGCGCCCACTCTTTTTTTTCTCTCGCCACGGCGCGACGGCCGAGCAGCTCGCGCACTTCGTCCGGGACCGCCTCAGGGCCGGCCGCCAGCGCCAGTACCGAATCGCAGCGCTCGCGCCAGGCGAGCAGGGAACGCGCCTGTCCGGGGCTCAGTTGATCAGCGTCCATCAAACGGTTGGAATCCCTGATCAACTCAAACATGGCGCCCAGCGCCGCGGAGATGTTCAAATCGTCATCCAATGCCTCCCCGAAGCGTTCCAAGTCGAATTGAGCCAGAAGGGGCTCGCCGGCCGCCGACGCCAAGGCTTCCAGGCGCTTGGACCACTCATCGTAGCGTTCAAGGCCTTTTCGGGCTGCTTCGAGACTCTCGAAGGTGAAGTTGAGCGGCTCGCGATATTTGACCGCCAGCAAAACAAAGCGAATTTCGCGGCCGGTCCAGCCCTTCTCCATCAAATCACGAAGCGTGAAAAAGTTGTTTTCGCTCTTCGACATTTTGCGCCCGTTCACCAGCAAATGCTTGCAATGCGTCCACAATCTCACGAACCGCACGCCGGTTACGCACTCTGTTTGCGCGATCTCCGCCTCGTGATGCGGAAAAATGTTGTCCTCTCCCCCGCAATGAATGTCGATTTGCGGACCCAGGATCTCCGTCGCCATGGCGCTGCACTCGATATGCCACCCGGGCCGGCCGCGGCCCCAGGGGGTCTGCCACCAAACGTCCCCGTCCGCCTCATCCCAAGCTTTCCAGAGAGCAAAGTCTCCAACCTGCTCTTTCTCATATTCATCGCTGCGAACCCGGCCGGTGGATTGCAGTTCGTCCAGATTGAAATGCGCAAGCGCTCCATAGTTCGGAAACGACCGTATCCGGAAATAAACTGAGCCGTCTTCCGCGCGGTAGGCGCAATCCCGTTGGATCAGGATGGCGATCATCTCGATCATGCGAGCAATATGGCCCGGCCCCGTCGCCTCGGGGAAGTGGTCGGCGCGCCGGATACGAAGGGCGTCCAGGTCTTCGAAAAAGGCGTCCTTGTACGGCTTCGTGAAGTCGGAAAGCGCCACGCCGGCCGCCCGGCAACCGCGAATCGTCTTGTCATCGACATCCGTCAAGTTCATCACCCGCTCGATCTTGTAGCCGCGAAACTCCAGGTGTCGCTGAAGCAAATCCTCGAAGACATAGGCGCGAAAGTTTCCGATGTGCGCAAAATCATAGACTGTCGGGCCGCACGTGTACATCCGCACGTGAGAAGGATTGGCGGGCCGGAATTCCTCGACCGCCCGCGTGAGCGTGTTGAAAAAACGGAGGCTCATCTTCTTTCCAGGGCCGCCACGGCGAGCGCGGCGATCCCTTCCCCGCGGCCGAGGAAGCCCAACCCTTCATTTGTCGTCGCCTTGATGCCGATCCGGCCCGCAACGATGCCGAGCGCTTCCGCCAGATGGGATTTCATAGCCGCGAGGTAGGGTGAGATCTTGGGGGCTTCGGCGATAAGAGTGGCGTCGACATTGAGAATAACATTTCCCTCCGCAACCAGTTTCTCGCGCACCGTCCGGACGATAGCGATGCTGCTCATTCCGCGCAACGATTCGTCGGTATTCGGAAAGAAGTGCCCGATATCCGGCTGTGCCGCGGCGCCGAGCAGCGCATCGGCGATGGCGTGGCTCAGCACGTCCGCATCCGAATGGCCCTCGAGGCCAAGCGGATGCTCAATCGTCACCCCGCCGAGAACAAGAAGCCTGCCGGTCGCAAAGCGATGAACGTCGTAGCCGATGCCGCAGGCGAACATTTACAGCCCGAGCTCAACCGATCCATTCCAGGCCACAATCGAGAACGTCTCAGCCGGCGCCGCGTGAGGCGTGAGGGTCACCTTGCCCCCGGCCCTTTCAAGGAGCAGGATTCCCGCTGCCACGTCCCAAAGACTGATGCTGTTCTCGACATAGGCGTCGAGACGGCCACAGGCCACATAGGCCACGTCCAGGGCCGCACTGCCCATCATGCGGCATTTCTTAGCCGATCGAAGCATTCGCTCAAAGAGCGGCAGCCCGCGATTGATCGATTCGATCGACTTCGCGACACCGACCGAAACGATGGCTTCCGCCAAATCCTGGCGCTCGCTGACGGCGATGGGCTGCCCATTCAGCATCGGAATGCCGCCGTCCTCGACCGCCCAGAGCTCGTCGCGGATCGGATCATAAATGACTCCGACGACAATTCTGCCCGCCTGTCGCAGCGCAATGGAAATCGCAAAATGAGGGATGCTGTAGAAGAAATTGACGGTGCCATCGATCGGATCGATCACCCATTGGAATTCACTGGCCGGGTCGCCCTGAATGCCTTCCTCGCCATAGATCGCGTGCGAAGGAAAGCGCGTTAGCAAAATGGACTCAATCAACGTCTGGCTCCGCCGGTCCAACTCCAGCTTGATGTCATGGGCTTCGTTCACATCAACTTTCAATGGCCGGCCATAATGCGTGCGCAGCAGGCTACCCGCCGCTTGCGCGGCTTCTATCGCGGATTCCAGATAGTCAGACACAACTCTTTTCTAGAGAAGCGGGGGCCCATGGGCAAAAAAAATTTGGGAGAAGCCAGCGGCCTCTCCCAAACTGCTCTGTCGTCCGCTGAACGCGAACAACGTGATTATTTCTTTTTGGCAACGGTTTTCTTCGCGGCCGGCTTCTTGGCAGCAGCCTTCTTTGCTGGAGCTTTCTTTGCGGCGGGCTTTTTCTTAACTGGCATTGATCATCCCCCCTTTCCACTCGCAACTGCGAAAATCAGTGAAAATCATGTGAATAACTCACTACACGGTGTGAATAGTTCTCTGGCAAAAATCCGTCAACGAATTTCTTTGATTTTCGCTTGATTTTTTGATCCAGGCTACAGACGCGCTGTCGCGCCTGAGTTCAGGAACGCAAGATTTCATCGGCGCGCGCGACGATGTCCTCGACATTCCACAAGCGGCCGACGCCTTCGTAACCGCACGCGAGCATTCCTTCCTCGGGGCCGAGGAATTCCGCTCCGCGCATTCTAAGTGTGGCGACGTTTTGCTGAGTGGCGGGGTGCAGCCACATCTTTCCGTTCATCGCTGGGGCGATAAGAAACGGCGCGCGCGTGGCGAGGGCAATGGAGGTGAGCGCATCGTCGCAGATTCCGAGGGCCAGTTTGGCGATCACGTTTGCGGTAGCCGGGGCCATGAGAAAGAGATCGGCGCGATCCGCGAGATCGATATGCGTGGGACGCCAAGACTCCCCTTCGTCAAACACTCCCGAAGTGACGGGATTCTTTGAGAGGGTTTGAAAAGTCATCGCTCCAACGAATCGCGCGGCATTCGAGGAAAAGACGACGAAGACGGAATGCTCTCGCTTGACCAGTTTGCTGGTCAGATCGGCCGCCTTGTAGGCGGCGATGGAGCCGCAGACGCCAAGAACGATCGTCTTCAAGAGAGGCGAATGAGCCGGCGGCTCTGGTAACGCTCGGCGCGCATGACGGCGCGGAACTTTTCAATGTCCTCTTCCATGGAACCACTGATGAGCGTGTATTTGTAATCGCGCCATCGTTCCATCTCGCCAGCCGCGTTTTGAAGCCGGGTGGCGATCTGCTCCTCGGTCTCGCTGCCGCGTTTCATAAGCCGGCGTCTTAGTTCCTCCAGGTTGGGAGGCATGATGAAGACGTCGACGAGGGCGTCGAGAACAAACGGGTCCCCGCAGGCGCGAATGCTTGCCGCGCCTTTGGTATCGATGTCGATAAGCACGTCGATGCCTTTGCGAAGATTCTCGGTCACCGAGTTCTTAAGCGTTCCGTATCTGCTCCCGTGGACCTCGGCATACTCGAGAAATTCACCGGCGGCCAAGCGATGATCGAACTGTTTCTCGCTAAGAAAATGATAGTCCTCTCCTTCGACCTCGCCCGGTCGCGGCGCGCGCGTCGTGCAGGAGACGGCATAAACAAAATCCGGCTTGTGGCGCAACGCGGAGCAGAGCGTCGTCTTCCCTGCGCCGGAGGGGGCTGAAAGGACAAAGAGGATTCCCCTCCGTTGGAAATTGTTATTCAACGTTTGCCAATTGTTCGCGGACCCTATCAAGTCTGGCTTTGGCTTCCACCACAAGCCGGGAAATTTTGGCCTCGTTCGCTTTGGCGCCGGCAGTATTCCACTCGCGGTTCATCTCCTGGGCGAGGAACTCCAGGGTTCGTCCGACTGGCTTGTCGCTTTCAAGTTGTTCGTGAAATTGGGCAAGGTGGCTATCCAGTCTCGCAAGTTCCTCGGCGATATCGCAACGTTCCGCAAAGATCGCGATCTCGGTCACAATCCGCGGGTTCAAGACATCCGCCGGCAACCGGGCGGCGCGCAAGCGCCGAAGAAGAAGTTCTCGCTGGCGCTTGGGAACGCGCGGCGCGAGCAGACGCGCGCGGCGAACGAGAACCGTCAGGGCCGCGGTGTCCCGCAGGAGCTCCTTTCGGAGATGCGCTCCTTCGCGCACGCGCATGGCGAGAAGCCCATCAAGAGCCGCCGCCAGCGCGCGACTCACCAGAGGCAAAAGTTCGCGTCCCGAAGTTTGGCCCGCGCATAGGACGCCTGGCGCGCCGAGTATGGTCTCGAGCGAGATGACCCCGCCGAGGTCGAGTTCCTTTTGCAGCGACCGGGCTTCACTAAGAAAACGGGCGGCGCGGCGGCGATCAATAAAGACGGGCGCCGCTTGGGACGAACGCTCCACGGAAAGCGAAACCTGAACTTTTCCCCGGGAGATTCTTTGCAACACCTCTTCCCGCACGTGCGGCTCGATCCAGGCGAGTTCGCGGGCCGCCGCCAGGGCCACTTCCGCCTGCCTGCGATTGACGGAAAAGCATTCGGCCACCACGCGAACGCCGTTCGCAAGTGCTGTCCCGCGGCCGTGGCCGGTCATGCTCTTCATCCGGGGACACTAAAAATGCTTAAGCCAATTGTCACGATAGGAAGCTCGAAAAATCAGATTGCTTAGACCACTTGGAGACGAACGTGCGCGTGCCGCGATCTTGCAAGGACCACCGCCGCCGGAGCGCGCCAGCCTGGATTTTCGCTTGGGACTCATTACCGAAGACGGAGACTAAAGCTCGCGCGAGTGTTGGAAGGCCCCGCCCCTTCGATCTCATTCATCAGCGACAGCCCGCGCCAGAGTTCGAACCGACCGCGAAGAGTTGCGCGTCCCCCCGGGTAAGCGGGAGAAGGAGGAGGAACTTGAAGGCCATTGGTCAACGAATCCTTTCCGGTGGTCGGCGAATCAAGCTTGGCGCCAAGCGGCCGCCAGGACGGCCATCCGGAGACCAGTCCGGATTCCGCGCCGGCATATACACCCGGCGCCATGCCCGTGGCCAGCAATTGGATGAGCGCGTCCTGCGAAAGCGGCGGATCGGAACGCAGTATCAATTGACGTTTTTCAAGCGGTCCAAAAGCGTAGGCCTGCACCTCGTAGTCCAAGGCCTGCGCGACTCCCCGCACATTGAGTTGCGGCATCCAGAGGCTTTCCTGCGTAAAATCAATGTGGCCACTGGCGACGGTCATGGTGGTAAACGGCAGGAAGACCCGCGCGTTTTTCAATTCGATCTGGCCGAGCGGGATGGGGCTTCCCAGAGTTCCGACGATTTTCAGTTCGGGAATGATCTCACCGACCGGGGCGTTTCCGGAAAGTAGAAACGGCGTCTGGTTGCTGATGGAAACATCGAGCTTCCATGCGCCAAACGGGTCGGCAACCGCTCCCTGGAAGAGCGCAGGACTAAACGGCCTCTCCTCGGAAGGCGCCGACAAAAGCGGAGTCATTTCCAGGCTTCGAGAAAATCGACTATCGACAAGACGAACCGAGCCCCGCAGAAATCCGCCGCTGTCGTTTCCGGAAGCATAGAGATCCACATTGGCCCGGAGTTGCAATCCGGCCATTCTGACCAGGTCGGCATTCCGCCCATAGAAGAAGAGCTCGTAGTAAGGATTTGAAAGATCTTCCAGCGAAGCGCCACCGCGCAGCTCGACGGAACCGTCGCCCAGCTTGCCGGTGAGGCTTTCAACGGTCGCTCCTCCACCGCTGAAATCGAGACTCCCGTCGATATCACTGAGCACGGGGACCCACGGGGAAATCTCCAGCTGCCCCTTGGCGACCTTGAGATTTCCTTCCAGCGAGGGCATACGCACCGTTCCGGCAGCCGCCAGATGGCCGGAAAGAAAGCCCTCCAACAGACGGATATTCGGAAGGAGCGGTCTTAGAACGCCCAAATCAAACTTCGGAATCTCCAAGCTCGCGGAGAGCCGGCCGGCCGGATCAAGCCAGCGAAGGTTGCCGTCTACCGTCCTGACTAGGCCCACCGGACCCTCGGCTTGCAAGATGGCGGGAGGGAGATTTGGCGAAGATAATTCGCCGTCAACCGACGCCAGGCCGTTATGGAGTTGTATTGTTGCCGAAAACTGCGACGGAGTGCTCGACCCCTTTTCGGATTTCTTCGCGAGCCCGTTTCCTTCGATCTTTGCGGTCCCATCGAGAGCCGCCGGCAACCCTTCCGCTTTGACATTCCCCATTATCGTGCCCTCGACAGGCAGATCATTGCCGGCAAGACGCCACATCTCTCGAATAGCCACCGGTTCCTTGAAAAGGACATCGGCATACAGGCTTCTGTCCAGATGGAACGCATCCTTGAGCGAAATTCCCGAAGCCATATCGAAGGGATCCACAGGAAGATAAATCTCCGCCTCCGCAATCTCGCGTCCGGCCGAGCGAAGAACGGCGTCATTTAGCTTGATTCCCGATCTTGCCAGGGTTGCCCGCGCCGAGAAGCGAAGGGGCGCCTGCTCCAATTCGAACCCGCTCAAATAGACGTTGTCGGGGGAATATGTCCCTGCAAAACGACCCGAGAGACCGGTCGGAGTATAGCGCGAGACAAGGTTGTCCAACGACACGTTGAACGCGCCGGAATGCGCGGATGCCGTCCCATCGCCTTGCCAGCGAATCTGTATCGCTCCGGCGCGGTTGCCGGGAATATTGAGACTTGGAAGGAAATCCCGATAGCGGGCCACATCCTGCGCGCGGGCCCGAATCTCGCCCGAATACGCATGGGGAACGCTGATTCCTACGGAACCAGTGGCACGAAGAAAGTCGTCGCCGCTCCAAAACTCGCAACGCGTGATTTGCGCGTCCGCGTTGGAAAAGCTCATCTCGACATGGCCGAAATCCACCGGATGCTTGCGGAACCCCATCTTCGACGCCTCCAGGCTCATGAAGCCGCTCAACTTCCCCTCTTGCCCGTTGATGGAGCTGCTAAGACTCATGCGGCCGCTCATCTCATCGAAAGGAGGCCCGAACAAGCCGGCCAACGCGCCGAGGTCCTTTACCGAAGCGGTGATATTGAGAAGAAAAGGCGCCTTCGCAATTCCCGCCAGCCCGTGGTCCAGCGAGAGCTCACCGCTCCCCTTGAGAATATTCTCTTTTTGTTTAAGCTCCAGGTCGCTCACCGTCAACCGCCGATGAATCATGCTTGCTCCCGCCTCCAGGGATTCCCAACCGCGCTTGTTCCATCGAAATCCGTCCGCCGCCAATCTCAATGAGGCTTCGCCGTCAAGGGAGTGCGCCGCCACCCCGCGAAAAGTTAGCCGCCCCTCGCGAATCACCCCTTCGGCCTTGCCGCTGAACCCGAACAAGGCCGCCAAGGGAGCCACCTCGAGTTGAGAACCCGAAAAGGCGGAGTCCACCGCCAGATGGCCCTTTTCGGAGCCGAAGGAAACATCGGCCCGCAGGGAACCGCCAAAGAGAGAAGTCTCGAGCGCGAGGGCCGCGCCACCCGGGCGTGCTAGTTGAGCGGAAAGGCTTTCGATCCTGACTCCCTCCCATAAATCGAGGCCCGCCAGGTAAGCGGTCCCCTCTTTCCAAGCGGTCACGCCTTGCAGCGCGCCGAGCGCGCGGCTAAAGGATCCCGCGCGCAATTCGGCCCCGGCAGACCGGAAGGCTCCGATTCGCTCTTCGCTAAAGTCGGCGGATATTCCCTCGAAGTAGTAGGACTGGTTCGGCGCCGCAAACTCCAGATTGCAACGCCAAACTTCAAAATACTGCGGCAGGCATCGCAGCAACTCCTTGGCCGGCCAGCGTTCCTCCACCTGGGAAACATCGGGAGGCGGCTTCTTGCTCGCGGCTCCGGCGCGCAGATCGATAATCCCTCGAACGTTTTCGATGATCAAAGAACGAAAGAACCGCTCGACGCCAAAGAACGCGTTCCAAGGCCAATTCAGGGAGATCTCGACGCGTTTCGCGTCCGCCGCCGTCCTGGAGACCTCCGGATTCGCGGCGCGGACCCGCACGTTTTCGAGCGTGACAGGCTGCCCGAGCTTGGCCTGAACGCTTCCAATTTCCAAAAACCATCCCGCTTCAGAAGCCGCTCGAATGAGGGCGAGACGCAGACCGCGCGAAAGGAGCGGAGGATGAACAACCCAGAGGATAGAAACGAAAACGGCCACCGCCAGCGGGGTCCGCCACGGGATACGGCGTTTTGTCGACTCTTCGGGCGAAGATTTCATCTTAAGCGCACTTACCATATCGCAAGGGCCGAGCACGCGGAAGCTCCCTCCTTTCCGTCTTGCTGGGAACCGAGCCCGCGCATAAAGGGAAAGTGGCTCCGGCCCACGCGGTCTGCGAAGAGATGAAGAATAGAAATTTCAACGATTGGGCGGTCGCCCTGGCGGTCATCGCCTGCAGCGTGGGGCTTTTCCTGGCTTTGGCTTTCGCGCTAGGCGGCGCAACGTTCGGAAAATCCTCGCGGGTGCTTAAGATCAATTTCCATGATGTCACCGGGGTCGGAATTGGCTCCCCGGTCAAATACGCGGGCGCGATCGCCGGCAAAATCTCGGGCGTCCGGATGCTCACCGCCGAGGAACGCACCGGCTCGGGCGATCCGCAGAATGCCATTCAGGTCACCGTGTCCCTGAATTCCGCTATGCCTCCACTCCCCGCGGACACCTTCGCGAGCATCGCCGCGGACACCCTTCTCAGCGACAAGTTCATTTTGCTCTCCGCGGGATCGTCAACCGCGGAGCTTTCACCGGATGTCGTTTTGCAAGGGATCCCGCCGACGACGTTCGACAAGCTTTCACGCGATATTGACGTCGCGATCGCCAGCTTGTCGAAGATGCTGGGCGGAACGAAGGGGGAGGTCGGCGATATTTTTGAGCGGATTGGCGCGGTGCTGAAGAAGACCCAGGCGCTTCTGGACGAGGCGAAACCCGTCGTTCAAGACGCCAAGGCGCTGGCCGCCGATGCCCGGCAACTCATTGCCGACAACAAGGCCCCCCTTTCCAGTGCGATCAGCCAGCTTGGCAATTCGGCCTCTTCCTTCGCAACGCTGGCCAACACCGGCAACAAGCTGATCGCCGGCAACGAGAAGAAGCTCAGCTCGGCGATTTCGGATCTCAAGGTGACCTCGGAAAACTTGAGGGTGACCTCGACCTACTCGAAGATTCTTATCCGCAGCCTGTCGCAGCGCCCCTCCCAATTGATTTGGGGAACCTCCAAGCCGCCAGCTCTTCCCAGCGAGCAACAGATCCTTCGGAGCCCGGGGCCGCTTCCCGCCAATTGAACCGGATCGAAGAATTCGCATTGAACTCATCCTGGCTGCGGATAGTCTGCTCCGGTGAAGTTTTTTGAAAGACTTCGTAAAGGGATTCTCGCCTCATTGTTGCTCGCTTCGATTGCGCACGCACCCGCCGCCCAGAGCTATCTCGTCGTCGACAATCAAACCGGGTTGATCCTCGAAGCGAAGAATGCCAACGAAAAGTTACAAGTCGCCAGTCTAACGAAAATCGCCACGGCCATCGTGTCCTTGGATTGGGCACAGCTTACCAAGGCGAACCTGAATCAAATGGCCGTGGTGTCCGCGAAGGCACTGCGCTCGGGAGGGATCAATCCCCTCGGCTTGCAGGAAGGGGACTCCCTGAGCCTGCGCGATCTCCTCTACACGGCCCTCATGGCCTCGGACAATGTCGCGGCGACCGCCTTGGCCGACTACGTGGGCGCCCGCCTGCCCAACCCCGAAGGGCTCGAGCCTGTAAGCAATTTCGTCTCCCATATGAATGCCCTGGCCCGAACGCTGGCCATGAAACGAACGCTGTTCCTGAATCCCTCCGGAGCCGACAACGTCGAGGGGGCACTGCCCTACTCGACCGCTTCCGATTTGGCCAGGCTGACCCGCTACGCTTATAGCGAAGCGGACTTCCCCTTCTACGTATCGCAAAAGACGCGAACCGTTCACGTCTTTCGCTACGGGGCGGACATGCCGATCGGGCTGAAAAATACCAATGAGCTGCTCGATCAGGAGGGAATCGACGGCGTGAAGACCGGCCGCACGAATCGCGCCGGAGATTGCCTGATTCTTTCCGCCGAACGAAAGCCGGAAATCCAGCGACAAGGAGAGAAGGTATATGTCACTCCGCGCCGAATCGTGATTGTGCTGCTGGGGTCGAGGGACCGTTTCGGCGAAGGGATTGCTTTGACGCGCCAAGGCTGGGGTCTCTACGACCAGTGGGCCGCCCAGGGGCGCAAAATCAATAAGAACGAGGCACTGTAAACCATGCAGAAAACAACAATCGGGGTTCTGACCAGCGGGGGAGATTGTCCGGGTCTCAACGCGGTTATCCGGGGCATCTGCCGCGCGGCCTACAAGCTCGGATGGGAGGTCATCGGCTTCAAGGACGGATACGAGGGCCTTTTGCCTCCTGGCGACTTCATGATTCTCGATCGAAGAAGCACGTCCGGAATCATGCATCTTGGCGGAACGATTCTGGGAACGACAAACCGCGGGCATTTTGTGGCAAAGGTTGCCGCCGGAGAGAGGGCGATGATTCCCGCGGCCATCATCGACCAGGCTAAAGAGACTTTTAACAAGCTTGGTCTTAGCGCGCTAATCGCAATTGGCGGCGACGGATCCCTTTCCACCGCGCTGCAACTGCAGGAATCCGGCATCCCCATGGTCGGAATCCCCAAGACGATCGACAATGATCTTGAAGCCACGGCCATGACTTTTGGTTTCGACTCGGCGGTCGCGTGTGTTGCCGAGGCTTTGGACCGTCTCCACACGACAGCAACCAGCCACAAGCGCGTCATGGTGCTTGAGGTAATGGGCCGCCACACGGGATGGATTGCTCTGGACGGCGGGTTTGCCGGCGGCGCCGACGTTATCCTGATCCCTGAGATCCCGTTTGAGTACGCAAAGGTTGCGGACGAGGTGAACCGGCGCGAGAGAGAGGGTGCGAAGAGCACCATGATCGTGATCTCCGAGGGGGCTTCTCCCAAGGAAGGCAAGCAACTTCGCCACGCGACCGCGAGCGGCGAGCACCGTCTCGGGGGCATCGGCGAAATCGTGGGCGCGGAAGTCGCGGAGCGCACCGGCAAAGAAGTTCGCACGTGCGTGCTCGGCCATCTGCAACGCGGTGGCGCCCCCACCACGCTCGACCGCATCCTCGGGACCCGCTTTGGCATCAAGGCGGTTCAACTCGTCGCGGAGAAAAAATTCGGCACGATGGTGAGCTACCAGAACTATCTGACGCTGGATGTGCCGATTTCTCACGCCGTGAACCGCCTCCGCCGTGTCGATCCCCACGGGCAGATGGTGGAAACCGCTCGCGCGGCGGAAATTTCCTTCGGCGATTAATGCGCCAAACCGATGCCCTTCGCGCGGCCGTGCGCGACGTCTCCGATTTTCCAAAAGCTGGAATTCTCTTCAAGGACATCACGCCGATCCTGGGCAATGGGATCCTTCTGCGCTTTGCCGTTGATTGTCTCGTCGCGGATTGCGCGGGACAAGAGATTCAAAAGATCGTCGGCATCGACGCGCGCGGATTTCTTTTCGGAGCGACCGTCGCCGACCGCCTCGGGATCGGCTTCGTTCCGATCCGCAAACGGGGGAAGTTGCCATGGAAGACAGAAAGCGTCGCCTACAAGCTCGAATACGGCGAAGCGGCCATCGAGGTCCACACGGACGCCTTTGAACCCGGAGAACGGGTCTCCCTGATCGACGACTTGCTGGCGACCGGAGGCACCGCCGCGGCCGCGGCGAAACTGATCGCCAAGGCCGGGGCAAATGTCGTGCAGGCCCAATTCCTCATCGAGCTTGGTTTTCTGGACGGCCGTTCCGCCCTGGCGCCCATCCCTGCCAGATCCATCCTGGTCTACTGATCTCGCGGGGTGCCTTCGGCCTCTACGGTTCTTGCCACGCTCTCTTTCGCTCCTCCGACAATGGGGAGACCATGCGCGAAGCAAATGGTATCAAAATTCAAGAGGCAAAGGTGCTGCAAAGATTCGCGGAGGAGCTCGGGATTTTCACAATATTTTTTCGGCAAGATGTGGAGACCATCGAGATTGGTCAGCGCATCGCCAACGATCAGCACCTCGCCCGCAAGGTACGCGCTCTCCCCCGGCCCGGCTCCGGCGACGGAGATCACTTTCAAGGTCCGAAAAATCATTTCGCCCGTCTTGACGAGGTAATCGGCCGGAACGCTTGCCTCTGCGAGTTCCGGCGCGTAGATCGAGATACCGAACCGCTCTTTCTCGTAGAGCGAACCGCGAAGGTGGTTGCCGTTTGTCAGGAGCACGGCAATTACCCGATCTTCCCCCAGGATCCGCTCGACGGCCTGTTCCTCTAGACGAAGCGGATCCACCAGCACGAATCCTTCCTGGGTACGGATCGCCGTGCTGCTGCAGTCTGTCCTGCACTCGGGATTGTAGCTATTCCAGACGATGAGATCGTCGCGGATCTGACGGTACTCGGAAACAGGTTTCATAAGTCGGTCTGCGGGGACATCCCTTTGTTCTTTGCCCTGCGCGGCGCGAGGAACTGCCGGCACCGCACCTCCGGTGGTCAATCTCTATTAGGCAAAGCCCTAACACTCAAAGACAAATTGTGTTGAATTCACATCCGCTCTAAGTTCCGTCGGCCATGCACCAACTCATCCACGACATCGCCCTGTGCATCATCGCGGCATGGGCTCTTGGAGTGGTTGCGCAATTTTTCGGCCAGCCGGCGATTCTCGCCTACCTTGTCGGCGGCTTTTCCATCGGCCCGGCGGGCCTCGGATTTGTCCACGGCCAGGAATCCATCGCGACCATCTCCGAGTTGGGGTTGATTTTTCTGCTTTTCATGATCGGGCTCGAAATCGACCTCAAGAAGATCGTCAGCGCCGGAACTTCGATCCTCGTAACCGGGGGGTCGCAAATCCTGGGAGGCGCCGTCGCGGGGGTCGCGTTTTTCTACATCCTGGGCTTTCCGCTGACCGCGGGGAGATGGGATGCGCTTTATTTAGGGATAGCTGCCGCGCTCAGCAGCACCGTGATCATTGTCAAGGTGCTCTATGACAAGCAAGAACTCGATACCTTGCCGGGGCGCGTGACCCTAGGAATCCTGGTCTTGCAAGATCTCTTCGTCATTCTTTTCCTCGCGGTTCAGCCCAACCTCGACAACTTGCGCGTGGGGGCGCTCTTGATTTCGTTCCTTCGTGTCGGAATCCTCGTGGCGACGGCTCTGACCGTCAGCCGCTTTCTTTTGCCTCAGCTGTTCCGAAGCGTTGCCCGCCTTCCCGAACTGGTCCTGGTCGGCGCGCTGGCTTGGTGTTTTCTGGTTGGCGAGTTCGCCGGCAGCCTCCACCTGTCGCGCGAGATGGGCGCGTTGATCGCTGGTGTCTCGCTCTCCACTTTTCCCTACGCGCTGGACGTGACGGCCAAGGTAACCAGCCTTAGGGACTTCTTCGTTACCCTGTTTTTCGTCGGCCTGGGTATGACCATTCCGATACCCAAAGGCGACCTGCCGGCATGGGCTTTGCTTTTTGCGCTCTTTGCGGTTGCCAGCCGGTTCCTGACCACCTTCGTGCCGCTCTATTTGCTTCGGCAAGGACTTCGAGCCAGCGTGCTTCCGGCCATCAATCTCAGCCAGATCAGCGAATTTTCCCTCGTCGTGCTGGCGCTCGGCCTTGAGAAGCACCATATCGCCGAACAAAGCAAGGGAATGGTCTCTTTCGCGTTCGTGCTTTTGGCGACCTTGAGCACCTTTGCGATGATGAACTCAAATGGCCTCGCCAGGGTCATGATCGGGAGCCTGAAACGATTTGGAGTGCGAGACCTCGATGGCCTTGACCCGGCGGGATCAGAGGGGCACGGCGAGCCAGCGCGCATCGTGCTGGTGGCATTTTTCAGGACCGCCAGCTCGCTGCTTGAAGAATTGCGGCGCCGCAAACAGGATCTGCTCGGCGCGCTGGCCGTCGTCGATTTCAATCCATTCGTCCATGCGACGCTGCGGCGACGCGGGATCAAGGTCGTCTACGGAGATATCAGTCACCCGGAGACGCTGCTTCATGCCGGCGTTTCCTCGGCGGAGATTCTCATCAGCACCGTGCCTGACGCGCTGCTCAAAGGGACCACAAATGCGAAGCTTGTGCGCCACCTGCGCGAAATCAACCCCGAAGCCAAGATTATTGCCGTCGCCGATGTTCTGGACGAAGTCGCATCCCTGTATGCGGCGGGCGCGGACTACGTGAGCGTCGCAAGACTCGAAGAAGCGGCAGCGCTTTGCGAGGTGCTGGAAGCCATCGAAAGCAACCTCCTCGACGAAATGAGAGCCAAACTCGACGAACGACTCGCCGGTCGCCAGGAAGTGCTTCCATAGCCGGGCCGGTTTGGGCCGCGGTTCCCGTCCAGCAGGCGGGAACAAAGGTTGCCCCTTTAAGTCATGATACCGGGCGAGAAACGCGTCGGGAGCCGCGGCTCGAGCTCGGGAATCGAGTTACGAAACCGCCGGGCGGGCGAGCCGCTTGACGACCAACTGCTCCTCAATTTTTCCAAGCGGAAGCGTATTGATCACGTCCTCTCGGGAAAGCCAGCCTTTCCGGGCGGCGCCGACGCCAAAAACCAAATCCTGCAGCGCAGGCACCGAGTGCGCGTCTGGATTAATGGAGCACTTGACCCCTTTTTCCTTTGCCAGCGGCCACCAGCGCCAATCCATATCCAGGCGTCGCGGATTGGCGTTCAGCTCAATAACTGTGCGGGTGGCCGCGGCCGCTTCGATCACCGCGGGGATATCGACCCGGTAGGGATCACGGGTCAAGAGGAGGCGACCGGTAAGATGCCCGAGCATTGACGCGTGCGCATTCTGCATCGCCTTGATGATTCGGTTCGTCATCGCTCCCTCGCTCATGGCGAAAGAGGCGTGGACCGAGACGACCACGTAATCCATTTGGGCGAGGACTTCGTCTGCGAAATCGAGCGATCCGTCCCTCCTGATATCGCACTCGATCCCGGCGAAAAGGCGGAAGGGCTGATGCTCGCGATTGTAGCGCCGAATGCGTTCGAGCTGGTCCAGGAGCCGCTTTTCATCGAGGCCGTTGGCCTGAAAGGAACTTTTGCTATGATCAGCGAGACCGAGATACTGCATCCCAAGTTCCTTGGCTGCTTCAGCCATCTCCTCGAGCGAAGCGCGGCCGTCGCTTTCGGTGGTGTGACAATGGAAGGTTCCGCGCAGATTGGGCCAATCGAGCAACGAGGGGAGCCGCCCGTTTTCCGCCGCTTCGAACTCACCACGATCTTCGCGCAGCTCAGGCTCGATGTAGGCGAGGCCCAGCGAGCGATAAATGTCTGGTTCCGAGTGAACTTCCGGGAGGGGCTTTTTGAGGTCTCGGCCCTCAGCCTTGCTGAAGCGATATTCGTTAAGCGACCAACCGCGATCCAGCGCGCGCGTTCGCATGCGCACGTTGTGTTCTTTGCTCCCCGTGAAATAGTTCAGCGCGAACGGAAATTCGGCGCCGGCGACGGCCCTCAGGTCGCACTGAATCCCGGACCCGAGCAATACGCTGGTCTTGGTGTCGCCACGAGCGACAACCGATTCTACCTGAGGATGACGCAGAAAATCCCGAAATATCTCCGCGGCCTTGGTCGTCGAAATGATAAAATCAAGGTCTCGCACAATCTCCTTTTTCCGGCGATAGCTGCCGGCGATCTGCGCGAGGAGGACCCTGGGATGGCTTCGCAGGTCATCGAGAAGTTCCTCGGCCAGGGCCGCCACATCGCCCAGCCGGAATTGACCGATGCTCTTGTTGCGTTGTTCGATCGCCTTCAAGACGTTCTCCGACGTTTTTGCCCCAAAGCCGGCGAGGGCCGCGATTCTGCCTTCCTTGCAGGCCCGCTCCAGCTTGGTGATGGAGCTGATACCCAGAGTCTCGTAGAGCACTTTGATTTTCTTCGCACCCAGTCCCTGCAATTCAAAAAGAACGAAGATCTCGGGCGGAAACTCGTCGCGCAGCTTTTCATAGTATTCAAGCCTGCCGGTCTTAACGAGCGTGCTGATCTTCTCGGCGATCGCCTTTCCGATTCCCTCCACCTCCCGCAACCGATCTTCGTCAATCATCTTGGCGAGGTCTCCGCCCAGCGTCTCCAACGCTCGCGCCGCATTCGTATAGGCCCGAACCTTGAACGGGTTCTCTCCCTTTAGTTCCAGCACGCGGGCGACCTGTCCAAGGATCACGGAAATCTCGTCCTTGTTCATAACGGCGCAGCCACTCTGAAGGCAACGGGCTCTAAAGAGATCTCTTCCATGGTTCGGCGGTCAGTTCAAATACGTTTGCAGGCGATTCCTCCAGCCGGCGAGCCATTTCGCTTCGTTCCGCGAAGGAGGCGAATTGGCAACGCGGCGCGTGAGCACCCGGTCAGCTGCTTTGGCGAATTCCGGAAGGGCCCGCCCGCCTCCCGGCATGCTCTCGAGCACTTGGAGCAATCCCCAACCTTCACCGCGGTAGCGTTCGGCCGGATTGACACCCTCGCCCTTGAAATTCACGTAGTCCATAAGCGCGTACGGCCCGAGGTGTTCGCGAGAGACACGAAAAAAGTTGTCCCTGACCGTCTCCCGCTTTGAGACGGGAGCCGCAGCGATCATCTTGGGCAGCGCCCGCTCGAGGCGAAGCGCCGCAAAGCGCGCCTGCAAAGCAATCGTCGCCACCAGCAACTCTCGGAGCGCTTGCATTCTGGAACTTCGGACGTCCGCCATGAACGAGGCCCGGGTTTTCCATGGGCATGGCCCGCGCATCCACCCCGGCACCTCAGTCCCGTGCGAACCAAGATACGCCACCAGCTTGGGAAAACTCTCTTCAAACGGCCCTCTCTTTCCCTCCGGGTACCAGATAAAATGCGCAATGCCGAGCGAAGCAAACTCTTCCCCGGGGTTCCAAGACGTCAGACCGCTTACCGTTCCGCCGCATTCGTTCCTCCAGATACGCCTGCCAATCTCCAAAGCCTGGTCGTCAGACAATTCGACCGTTTCCGCAAAGCAGGCTGTCAGCACGGCAAGGAAGAGTGGCAAGGCGAGCCGCATGGTCACGTTTGTAGTGCCACGCAGAGCACGTCGCAAGGTTCGAGTCCCTGGTGGTACTGAACCGGCGTTCAGACGCGGTTCCTGAAACTGCAGGCTCGCCCGAGCGGGCGGCGGCTGGTATCATGGACGGCATGAATGCTCCGCCCGTACGGCAAAAGCCTTTCGCCAAAGTCATTCTCGTCCTCCTTGCGCTGGGAGTATTGGGCTTGGCCATTGTTTTCGCCTGGCTGGCAACCATCGGAGATGATGTGCCTAACCAGCTTCCACCGGCCAGCCAGGGCTCGACGGGAGACTAGGGACGTCCGCTCGACGAATTTCTCAACGCAAGATCCGAACCGGGGTGCCAAGGTGAACGACATCGAAGAGCTGGGGCGCAAAATCGGCCGGTAAGCGGATACAGCCGTGCGAAGCAGGGCTGCCAGGATGCGGAATCGGGCCGGCGTGCATTCCAATTCCACGCCACGTAAGGCGCATCCAGTAAGGCATGGGCGCAAAGACAAAGCTTCCCCCGGGGGGCGGCCTGTCCTTCCGAACGTCCGCGTCAGCCTTGAACGTGCTTCCGTCGGCGGTCACTGTCTTCCCGTAAAGGGTCGAGTATTTGTCCACCACCTTCTCGAGAACCGTGTAATCGCCCGCCCGCGTATTAAACCCTTCTTTTCCCGTTGCGACAGCCGTCCAGCCCGCAAGCTGGCCTCCGATATAAACTTCCGCTCTTTGTTTTCGCAGGTCGATGACAATGCTGGTTTCTCCGACGAGTCCATTGGCGTTCCATCCGAACAGTTCCGCGGGGGGCGCCGGGGGAGGAGTTGACGCGCACCCCATGACGAAGGCGCCCAAGGCTCCGGCGGCGGCAGACTTCCATCGCACAGGAACTCTTCGCATAGCGCGCGGGCAATTGGCCGATGGGGATGGAGCTTCAACGCCCTGTCAGGCCCGCCAACATTACCCGGGCAACCGAGCAGGGCCGCACGATCTTAGCGGCCAAGGATCGCGTAGACCGCCTCGTGGACGGCGCCATTGGGATCGTCCGGAGCATTCCTGAACCGCGCGCCCACATATCCATCGGGTCGCACGATGACGGCCCCATTTTCTCCGAGGCCATACACGTTCTCGAAATCCTCGGAAAAAAAGTCTCTTTGGTTTCGCAAAATAATGCCAACAGGAGGGGCGGGCCAAACACTCCCGCCACGTCCGGCGAGCAAGACCATCCTGCCATCGAACAAATCAAGAATCGAACGCGTGCCCTCGTTACGCAGGATCCAAAGATGAGGCGCGCGGCAGCCCGGGCATGCCGAGGGAACGTAATCGTTGATTTTATCGGCGATCTTCGGCGGCCTCGTGCCGTCGCTCACAAATGCGCCGTTTTCATAAACGATTCCCAGATCCTGGCCGAGTCCCGCGCCTGCCCGCCGATTGTGGGCGACGAGTCGGCGAACCTGATCCCAATCTCCTTGCAAGCCGGCCTGAACGATCGCGAAGACTTCTCCGGCGTTTTCGTTGGTATTCTCCATCGTTTGCACCGCCGCCCCGTGCCGCTCCGCCTGGTAGGTGTCCAGGAGCGACTCGTCCGCCTCTTCGCGAACCACGGCCGCCAGCTTCCACGCAAGGTTGTGAGCCGATTGCAGGCCCGTGTTGAGCCCGAGCCCCCCGGACGGCGAAAGACGCGCCGCGGCGTCACCCACCAACAGGCTGCGCCCGACCCGGAATCTCATCGCGACCTTTGGACTCATCACCCAGGAACGCATGCTGATGACTTCAACCGGTTCGTCTGGGAGGCCCGAAGCCTGGCGGATAATCTCTTCAAAACGCTCCTTCGAATATTCCTTGGGGTCCTGCGCCGGCTGAAGGAAGTGATGCATCAACCAGACGTCATCACCGTTCACAGCGACGAAAGCTTCAAAGTAGTCCTCCGAAAGCGCCTGATAGAGAATCGCGGGGCGATCGCGGAGGTGCCGGCCATACGGGGCCCGAAACATGACGTTGACGAAATGTCCCATGTCTCCCGGACCCTCCGTTTCGATCTCGAGCACTTTCCGCACCGAACTCCCCGCGCCGTCGGCTCCCACAACCCATTGCGCGCCGACCACTTTTCCGTCCTTCAGCGTCAATTTCGCGCCGTCTTCGCGGTTCTCGATCGAAGCGACTTCAGAATTGAAATGAACCGACGCCACTGGCTCGTTTCTCAGAGCTTCCAAAAGGATCTTTTCCGTAAAGGTCTGCGGACAGTGAATTGGTTGACACGGAGTGAACTCGCTGTGCCGGGCCGTAATCGGCACCCGGCCGAATTCCTCGCCCACGAGCGATCTTGCCCAGATTCCCAGAAACCGGTCTTCCAGTGAAAGCGCCCCGCCGTAGATGTGTTCCAACAGGCCGGTCTGCCGGAAAATCTCGGCCGTCCTGCGAGAAATGCCCATGGCCTTGGGATGAACGGAAGTTCCCGGTTTCTTTTCGAAAACCGCGGAGGAAACTCCGGCGCGCGCGAGCAAGAGCGCCATCATCAGTCCGCATGGTCCACCACCAACGATCGCCACAGGAAAATCCACCTTCATGATTCGTCTTTCATATCCACAACGACGAAAATGTGAACAGCCGTTTCACGGAGAGCGCGAATCTTCCTCTCCCTCGTCCGGGCTCCATGAAGAAGGCGCCCGGAAGAACGCACGCCGTTCGACCAGCGCTACGAGATAACCGCTTTAGCGCCGCCTCCCGGAAATGAAGGAGACCAGGAACAAAATGAGGAAGACGATAAATAGAATCTTGGCGATCCACGCTGCAGTCCCGGCGATCCCGCCGAATCCCAAGATTCCCGCAATGATCGCCACCACCAGGAAAACGAGGGCGTAGTAGAGCATGACTCAGTCTGCGTTCGCGGGGCCTCCCTTTTCAACTGGAATCCTAAGGATCGCAAAAATACTTCCCGCCCGGGGGCGGCCGGGCGATCAGACGGCCTCCGCGCGCAAGATCCGCTCGATGGTATTGGTGGTTGAGTGTCCCGCGGAAAGCTGGGCCAGGATGACCTTCCCTCCCTGAGCTTCGACGATTTCTCGCCCGCTCACATAGTGCGCCCAATCGTGCCCCTTGACGAGAATGTGAGGGAGAATGGCCTCTATGACGCCGCGCGGCTCATCCTCGTCGAAGATGACCACGCCATCGACCGACCGGAGAGCAGAGACAACAACCGCGCGATCCATCTCGGTGTTTATCGGCCGTCCAGGCCCCTTGTTGCGAGTCACGGAGGAATCGCTGTTCAATCCCACGATCAATGCGTCCCCTTGGGCGCGCGCGAATTCCAGATACTTGACATGGCCGCGATGAAGAATATCGAAGCAGCCGTTCGAAAAGACCAGCTTACGCCCGGATGAGTCCAGGCGATCGCGCATTTTTCGAGCCGCCGCCGTGGAAATTATTTCGCCACTCATCACTGGTGTTTGCTGTTTGTTGGTCGCAGGCACCCTCCAGCCGCAGTCTGCGCTTGGCGAGTGTCAGTATGAATTGCCTCGCCGGTCTCTGTCTAAACAAATCGTCTCATGGTCGAAGGAATTTAAGTGCCTGCTCGCGGGACGCGGGAATTGTGCCATAGAGCGAAGCGAGGGCCGTGATGGCGCCCACTTCTCCGGTCGAATCGTAGACGCCGAGCAAATGGCAAAGCTCTTTTTCGAAATGGCTTAGCGCCTTCATGGTGGGGGCACGGCGCTGGGCGAAACGGAGACCGCGCCGCAGAAGGTCGAACACTCCGGATGAAGGATGCATGGCCGGCGCGGCAATGCCGGCCAGCTCTCCGAAATAACAAGCCAGGTAAAACCCGCCGGTTCCCGTGCGGGCAAGGTCAAAGACAGAATTTACGCTGACCTCGCGCAAAGTGTGCAAATCACTCCGGCGATTTAGAACCAGAGAAATCTCGGCGTCATAAAAGAGATCCAACCTGCCGGCGAGCGGACTTTTTGGCCTCAGGGCGCCGCGCGCCACTGTTCGCAAGGTGCCGAAGCGCTCGGTAATCCAGGTAACGATCAGGCTTGTTTCCGACCAGCGGACTTTGCGGAGGAGAATGGCAGGCGTTTGCTCAATCATGCGGCGCCTGTTGAAAACCAAAGCCTCCTACGCGGTATCCAGTATTTCGACGAGCCATTGCTGGAGCGCCGCGTAGAAATGAATCTGAAATTTGGCAAGATCGCGCTCGTTGGCGATGGTGGCCGGAATCGGGCGCCCAAGCTCCTTCTCTTCCAGCCTGTGCTGCGCGGCGAGGGCGACCCGAGCTTGATTGAGAGCGTTTAGCCACGATTCGGCATGTCCGGTGGGGATATCGAGAGCAAACCCGTTCTCCTCCTCTCTGAAACCCCGAAGATCCGCCTCGACAACCTGGCGCGCCGAAAGGAACAACGCATGCAATTCAGGCTCCACATGGGCCTTCCAATCCTCGCGAAACCCTTCTTCGTCGGCTTCCACGCTGGGCGCGGGAAAAAGCCGCTCCTCGACCCGCCCGTCATTTTCCTCATACGGGCCGGGAATTTGCCGCATCAGGTTGGCCAAAAGAGGCGGTATGTCGCGCACTCCTAACCGGTTGCCGGATACCACGAACTCCATTACGAAGCGCGCCGTTCCATGGTCGCGAGCAAGAGATAGGCATGAAGCTGCTGGACGTACAGCTCAGCCCGCTCGCGAGCTCCCGACCAGACAATGGAACGCCCCTTGTGATGCACCTCGAGCATGTGCGACTCCGCCTTCTCCCGCGAAAAGCCAAAGACCTTGCGAAAGACCATCGTGACGTAGACCATGAGATTCACCGGGTCGTTGTGCACAACGACATTCCACGGCTGATCGAGGGCTGCTTCCTCGCGGGTAGTGTTGTCGGGAACTGCCTTTACCGCCGTCATCCTCACGCCGCTTTCAAACTGAAGGCCCCCAAACTGTTCCCGCCGCTCAGGCAATCGGCGACCGTTTTGAGCCAGAGCGGCATCCCGTCGTGCGGCAGGCCTGCTCGAGCCTCGAGGAAAATATACGCGGCCGCCAATGCCGCGGCCGGAAGGCAAAAGGCGGAAGCCCGGAGCGCGCAGACAATTGTCAGATGCCCGGGAACCTCCCCCGAAGCTATCCAGGTGCGATAGCGGGACCATGGCCTCTCGTGCCGCGGCGGAGCATAATCTTCCATCAGCGCCGCGCCCGGCGCCCTGCTTGCGCTCCTCAGATCCGGTGGAAGACCGACTTCGATTGCCCAATCGCAGGTTGCCAGCACCCGGACATCCCCTGTGGCGCACGCGATCCGGGCCTTCTGCAGTCCCGGAAGCAAAACCGGGATCAGGACGGTCTCTTTCCAACGGAGCCACGCCGGCGAGCAGTCCAAATCTGGCACGAAGGTGACCGGATGCAGGCCAGAATAACGGGGATGGCAAAGCGCGACGGCCCGCAACAACTCGGCATGCGAATCGTGCGACGCGAGCTTCGCGGAACTGCTAATCCCATTCATGGCTTGCGCGAGCATACCATCCGGCGCGCCGTTTTGAAAATCTGTTCCTGCTTCAAAGACATTTCTTTTGCTTGGCTCTCCGTCTGATCATTCCAACCCGCCAGATGCAGCAGGCCGTGAACGACACAGAGGGAGGCTTCCTCGCTCGCGCTGTGCCCGAAACGGACGGCGTTCCGCGATACAACACCCGCCCCGATAAGAATTTCCCCATCCGGAAAGGTGATGACGTCGGTCGGCTCCGACGAACCGAAGAATTCATCGTGGATCTTGGAGATCGCGGCGTCGCCGATAATTGTGACCTCTACCTTCTCCAATCCGGCTAGCACCGCGCCCGAGGACCGGATTTCGGCCCGACAGGCCGGCAAAGCCTTCTCCACCACAGCTCTGATGAAAGGCCGATCGAACGCCGCCTTTCGCTGCCTGTTAATGACCACCAGAGATTGCGACATGGGTCGAGTTACGGCAATTACGGACGGCCACGAGGCTCCGTTGGGAGGCGCATTCAGGCAATTGCCCGGCTTCCGCCGCCTCTGAGCAACGATAAACTACGCCGCGGTCTTCTGTTCACCGCGACTGGCCCCTGTCGCGGATTCCTTCTCTTCGCGCTTCGAGGGATAGGCGATACGCGAGTGCAGCATGTTGATAAGCGTAAACCGAAAACTTTCCGCGATCTTTCGAATCTGCGCCAGCGTCAGCGGAGCCTCATCGAGTTGGTGCTCCGAAATACGGGCATCGATGATGGAATGGATCAGGTCTTCGATCCGTTGAGGATTCGGACGCTCCATGGAGCGCGAGGCGCTCTCGACCGCATCGGCCAGCCCGACGATGGCAATTTCCTTGGTTTGCGCTCTGGGGCCGGGATATCTGAAGCTTTCCTCCCTGACCTCGGGGATATCCTCTGGTCGCATCTTCATGATCTTGCCCCCCAATTTCGCGTCCCCCTGTTGCTGAAGAGCGCGCTGGTAAAAATAGGACACCATCGAGGTGCCGTGATGCTGCTGGATTACGTCGACGATCTCCGAATTGAGCTTGTTCTTGAGCGCCAGATCCACCCCCTCCTTCACATGCGCGATGATTATCAATGCGCTCATCGTCGGCGTCAGCTCGTCGTGAGGATTGTGGCCGGGGCGCATGTTCTCGGTGAAATATTCCGGCTTCACCAGTTTGCCGATATCATGGAAATAAGCGCTGACTCGGCTCAATGTCGGATTGGCCCCGACGGCTTCCGCGGCCGCCTCGGCGAGGTTGGCCACGGCCAGGCAGTGGTGGTACGTTCCCGGGGCCTCCAAGCTCAGGCGTCGGAGCAATGGATGATTGAGATCCGCCATCTCCAGCCAGGAGATATCTGTTGTGATGCGAAAGAGATTCTCCAAAACAGGCAGGATGCCACTGGCCAAAACCGCCGTTCCGAAACCAGTACCTATGGCAGCGAGGCTTTGCCAACCGACCATTTTCCAGTCGGTCTGGCCGGGAGATTCCCACACCAGGGGTCCAATCTGGCCAAACGCGGCGGCCAATACCCACATTGCAATCCCAACGTAGACGCCGGCGCGAATCAACCGGCTTCGACGGCGCACCTGAATCGTCACGTAAACCGCGATAAAGCCAGTGATCAACGAAATGACCAGAAATATCGGGTCAATGCGCCCGAACAACAATGATCCCCACAAGCTCGCAAAAACAGCCGCGAAAAGGCCATGCGTCTTTCCTAGCAACACCGAGAGAACCAGGGGCGCAAAAGCGTAGGGCACCAGCAGCGGAACCAATTGCAGATCGATCTTTCCCGCCGCCGCCTGGGCAAGGATGATCTTAATCGCCGCAAGTTGCAGCAGCAGGATGCCGAAGATTAAGGCAATGCGGGAGTTTCCCCCGAGGCTCTTCGGGTGGCTGATCCAAAGCTGGGTAACGGCCGTGACAAAAATCAGCAGGCAAAGGAGAAACTTCTTGGCCGGTTCCTCTTGCTGGCCGGTGAAGATGAGGGCCGCCAAGCCGCCCACAAAACCGCCGAGAATAAGGATCCTGATCGGCCACGCGCACTCCAGGGCGTCCGCAAACTTGGTTTCTGCGACCGTTCGCCGGACCTTGCCGCAAGCCATGCCCTTTCCGATCAGGCGGCGGCGTTGGAGAAAGTTCCACATAGATGTTGAACCGGAACTTAACCCTAGAATCGCTCCTCCTGCAATCCGCGATGTTCCCTGTAGGCGTGGACAATGGATTGGACGAGCCGGTGGCGAACCACGTCGGTCTCGTCGAAAAAGTGAAACCCGATGCCATCGACCTTTCCTAGCGCTTCGACGGCCTCGATCAGCCCGCTCCGCTTGTTGCGCGGAAGGTCGATTTGTGTTCGATCGCCGGTGACGACGCACTTCGAATCCTGGCCGAGCCGGGTGAGAAACATGAACATCTGCTCGGTGGTCGTATTTTGCGATTCATCGAGGATGACGAACGCCTGGCTGAGAGTCCTCCCCCGCATGTAGGCAAGCGGAGCAATCTCAATGACGCCGCGATCCATGTATTTCTGAATCTCGTCCACCTCCAGCATATCGTAAAGAGCGTCATAGAGCGGACGCAAATAAGGGAGAATCTTTTCCTGCAGATCCCCGGGCAGGAATCCGAGCGCCTCTCCCGCCTCCACCGCAGGCCGGGTCAGAATAATTCGGTTCACCTTTTCCTGCTTCAGAGCCGAGACGGCAAGCGCCATCGCCAGGTAGGTTTTTCCTGTCCCCGCCGGGCCAATGCCGAAGGTGATGTCGTGCGTCTGCATCGCGACGATGTATGACCTTTGCCCATCCGTTTTTGGAATGACCGGGGGCTTGCGAGCGGATGTTTGAATCCGCAAATCGAGGAGTCGGCTCAAATCCGCCCTCCCGTTCTTCCCGGTCGCGTGCACTGCGTAGTTGAACTCGGGCCGGCGGATGACGATTCCCCGCTTCCTGGCTTCGTTCAATTGCTCGAAGACCTTCCGTGCCCGCAGAATCCCCTCCTCCGTCCCTTCGATGCGAAGCCAGCCCTCGCGAGAGGCAACCCTTACGTTAAGCGTGGCCTCTAGTTCCCGGAGAAGCTTGTCGTCGCCTCCGTAAAGCGCCTGCACGGCGCGAGCGTTCTCGAACTCGAGGGTAAGGGTTTCCAGATTACCGGTAGCCATAGACGAGCGCCCAATTCGAGCGCTCCTGGGACGATTTCTCCACCGTAACGATGGCATAATAGGCTCCTGTCTTTGCGGGAAGAACTTTAGCGCCAGCAAACCGGCCTTTCTGCCAAAACTCCGATTCGGCAAGCTTCCCGTCGGAGTCGTAGACATGGACGGTTAAGACCGCTCCACGAGTATCCGTCGCGAGCCAAAACCAGTACTCGTTGCCCTTGAAAAGCTGGGCCGTCACCGCTTGCTGGTCCTTGACGCCAAGATCTCCCCCCCAGGCATCCTCACGAATGGTGAAACCTTGCTTCGCGTAAGGAGCCGCCGCTTCCTTCGCAAAAGAAAGCGCATCGTTCACGGTCGCGGACGCGAGGGGCACGGCACCCGCCATAGCCAGGGGAATCAGAAAAAGCAGCCTCAGCTTCACAATGCGTCAGGGTTCCTCGGAGGTGATGGCACCGACCATTTCGTTCGTCATCTTGTTGATTTTCTCCACGCTGGCCTGCGGGATCCCGTTCTTGCCGATCAAGGGACGAATATCGCGGAGGAGTTTGCGAACCCGTCCGACCAGATCTTCCTTTTTCAACCGAGAGTTTCGCATCTCCTCGACCCGGCGGCTGAAATAGTTGAGCAGTTCGGGCTGGTTCAACAACTCCGCCCCGCCCGGCGTGTAATTCTTGCCCACAATCGAGGTGAGCACTTCCGTGCCGCGAACCCATCCGCCGATGCTCACCAGCTGGGCCAAATCATCGTCGCCAAGTTCTACCATCGCGCCCCGGACGTCCTGGAGAGCTCCGTCGAGCTCTTCGCGCACCGCCCTCCAATTCTTGGAATCCGCCTTGTCCATGATACTCTTGCTGCGGGCGATCACCGCTTTGCGGACATTGATCGCATCTGCGAGGTTGAGAACCTCCTGACCAATTTGCTTCACACTTTCGGAATTTTCCGCCTCCACGGCAATGAATCCGTCGGCAATCACCGTCCCGAGCAAAAGCGCAACCTGGGCGCGATTGCCGGTGTTCTTGCCAAGGTTGTCCCGCATTTCCCCTCGCCAGTTTGGCGAGCTCAACTTGTCCAGAACGTTGAAAATCTCGCTGGGCAACGGCACGACAACCTCGTCCACCGCAGCGGCCGGAAATTTCGACAGATCGATCGAGCCCGGCGGCGACTGCGCGATGGAGCTCGCCAGAGCGAGTCCAAAAAAGGCGGGAAAGAGAAGGCGTGGCAGCATGGGAAGTTTTCGCTTCGTCAGGGGCCCGGACCCCGGTAAAAGCGCCGGCATCATTGAATGAATGTTGAAAGAATACAATACCTTCTTGATCGAGCCCGCGCGCAACGGTTGTTGGTCATTGGAGATGTCATGCTGGATGAATTCGTATGGGGAAAGGTTTCCCGGATTTCCCCGGAAGCTCCCGTACCTGTCGTCGAAGTGCAAAGCGAATCCTCTTATCCGGGCGGCGCGGCGAACGTTGCGCGAAACCTTCGCCCGTTCTGCAAGTCCGTGCATATCAGTGGCTTGGTTGGATGTGACGCCGCCGCGGGCCGCCTGCGGAATCTGCTCACCGCCGAGAACATCGCCACCGAGGGTCTGGTGGAAGCGGCCGAAATTCCAACCATCGTGAAGACCCGGATCATCGCCCGCCAGCAGCAAGTCGTCCGCGTTGATCGCGAGCGACGGTTGCCCACTTCGAATTCGGCGCACGATGCGGTTCTTGGACAACTTCCCGGAATGCTTCACGGTGTGGACGGTGTGATTTTCGAGGACTACAATAAGGGATTTCTCAACCAGGGTTTCGTGGATCGCGTCAGCTCGATGGTCGTTGAAGCCGGAAAGATTCTTACTGCAGATCCGAACCCCGGAAACCCGTTGTGTTGGCCGGGAGCGACGACCATCAAGCCAAATCGCTCCGAGGCCTTTCTGATGTCCGGCAGCAACGACCCGGGACCGACAGATAACCCGATATTGGAAAGGCCGCTACTCGAGGCGGGAGAGCGTCTCTTGGAGAAGTACCCCGTTCGCTCGGTGCTGGTCACGCTGAGCGAGCATGGCATGATTCTTTTCGATCGCGAGAAGCCGCCTTACCATACCCCGACGCGCGCCAAGGAAGTTTTCGACGTGTCGGGCGCCGGAGACACCGCCATCGCGCTCTTTACCCTTGCCCTCTGCGCCGGCGCAACCTTGCAGGAGGCGGCGGAAATTTCCAATCACGCGTCGGGAGTAGTTGTTGGAAAATTCGGGACTGCCACCGTGACCCGCGAGGAGTTGTTGACGAGTTTCCAAAGCCATGCCTTTTAGCACTACCTGGAGCGAATCCGCATTGTGAACGGGGAAACAAACGAAACGTCTCCTTTCGATCCCGGTCTCGCGTCCGCTCGCTTCCGGACTCTCAAGATCAGCCCGCGGCCCGGCATGCCGGCAACCTGGGAGGTTGAGGCGCGAAAGCGGCCGCCAGCGAGTTTCATCGAGGCATTCGCGCGACGCGAACGGGTTGCCCGGTGATGGATATTCCCGGCAAACCTCGCCCGCGCCGGGCGGTGTTCTTTGACCGCGACGGAACGCTCATGACCGAGGTCGATTTTTGCGGTGAACCGGCAAAAGTTCACGCCTTTCCCGGGGCAGCAGAATCGCTCGCCGAGCTCAGACGCCACGGATGGCTCAACATTCTCATCACCAATCAGAGCGGCATCGGGCGCGGATACTTCACCACTGAGCAGTATGACCTCGTCAACCAGGAGCTGTTGCGGCAACTGGGAGGTGCGATCGACGCCTCGTATTTCTCCCCGGATCATCCCGATCATGCAACCGACAGGCGAAAACCGGGTACGGGAATGGTCCGGGAGGCCATCCGCGACCACGTCGTTTCGCCGGAATCCTCGTGGTTCGTTGGAGACAAGACCAGCGATATCCTTTGCGGAAAGGCCGCCGGCTGCAGAACCATCCTCGTGCTCACCGGTTATGGCCGCCAACACCGGGCGTGCGGCGCGCACTTTGTCGCGCGGGATATCGTCGAGGCCGCGAAAATAATCCTTGGTGCAAGCTCATGAAGGCGGCGGCAATAATTCCCGCGCGCTGGAACTCTTCGCGGTTTCCGGGCAAACCGCTGTTTCCGATCCTAGGAAAGCCTCTGATCCAGCATGTCTGGGAGCGTTGCTTGGCGGCGAGCACGCTTTCCCGGACCATCATCGCCACCGATGACATGCGAATCGCCGAAACGGCGTTCGATTTTGGCGCCGAAGTTTCCCTCACTTCTCCCAAGCACCCAAGCGGCACTGACCGGATCGCCGAGGTGGCGGCCAAACTACCCGGCTTTGCGCATATCATCAATGTTCAGGGCGACGAACCCGCTCTCCAACCGGCCATAATCAACCGCTTGGTCCGAACGCTGCAGCACAATGCCAAGGTGACGATGGTGACCGCCGCGAGCCCTTTTGGTTGCGAGTCCGACGCGTCGAATCCCAACAACGTGAAGGTTGTCACCGCGCTGGATGGCAGGGCGCTCTACTTCTCGCGCAGCCTGGTGCCGTTCAATCGCGACGATCGCCAGTTTCGGCCTGCCAGTTCCCGACCTCTCTGGCATGTCGGGATCTACGGCTACCGGCGCGATTTTCTGCTCCAATTCGTCCGCTGGAAGCCTACTCCCCTGGAACGTTGCGAAAAACTGGAGCAACTCCGCGCTCTCGAGCATGGCGCCGTCATTCATGTGATTCGAACCGCGCATCGTTCCCTTGGCGTGGACACCCTGGAAGACGTCGCCAGGGCAGAATCCGCCCTGAGCTAGGAAGACGGAAAGCCTTCTGATAGCCGCGCTGAGAGCGAGAGCGGGGCTGAATAGCCGGGCTTCGAAAGTGCCGCTCCTTGCCAATTTTCCCGGCATCCATAAACTTCCCGCGCATGAAATACATCTTCGTGACCGGCGGGGTGGTCAGCTCCCTTGGCAAGGGACTTGCCGCCGCCTCGCTCGGCACGCTTCTCGAGCACAGGGGGCTGAAGGTTGCGCTCCAGAAGCTCGATCCTTACTTGAATGTCGATCCGGGTACGATGAATCCATTTCAACACGGAGAAGTGTATGTTCTTGCGGATGGTGCGGAAACGGACCTGGATCTTGGTCATTATGAGCGTTTCACGAATTGCGTGCTGACCCGTGTGAACAATGTGACGAGCGGCCAGGTGTATGAGACGGTTCTAGCCAAGGAGCGCCGCGGTGACTACCTCGGCAAAACCGTTCAAGTGATCCCGCACATCACGGACGAAATCAAGCATCGAATCCGGGCCGTCGAAAGCGCCACCGGCGCCGATGTTCTCATCACGGAAATCGGTGGCACGACCGGAGACATAGAGGGGCTGCCATTTTTGGAAGCCATCCGGCAGTTTCAGTTGGAGGAAGGGCCGGGCAACGTGCTGGTGATGCATGTCACGCTCATCCCCTTTATCAAGGCCGCCGGGGAACTCAAGACGAAGCCCACCCAGCAAAGCGTGGCGAAATTGCGCGAGATCGGCCTTCAGCCACAGGTGATCATCTGCAGGACCGAAATGCCGTTGGACGCGGAGGTCCGCCAGAAGATTTCTCTTTACTGCAACGTCGCGATCGAGGCGGTCATCGAGGCTGGGGATGTCGAGCACACGATCTACGAGGCCCCTCTCAATTTGCAGGCGGAAGGATTGGATGAATACGTCTGCACCGCTCTGAACCTTCGGACCAGCGAACCCGACATGAGCGACTGGCGCAAGTTCGTCGAACGCGTCGTCAATCCCAAGAAAAGCGTCCGCATCGCAGTGGTTGGCAAATACATTGAGTTGCAAGACGCCTACAAAAGCATTTATGAATCGTTGACACATGCCGCGGCAGCCCACGACTGCGCGGCAAACCTGGTCCTCGTCGACGCGGAGGACCTCGAAAAAGAGGGCGCGGACAAATACCTTCGCGGGGTGGCCGGTGTGTTGGTGCCCGGTGGTTTTGGCGACCGCGGTATTGAAGGCAAGGTCGAGGCGGCGCGTTATGCCCGCGAATCGAGAACACCCTATCTGGGCCTTTGTTTGGGCATGCAGGTCGCGACCATCGAATTCGCACGGAATGTTTGCGGGTTTCACAAGGCGAACAGCACCGAATTCGACCCCGACGCCCCGCACCCGGTTATCTGCATTCTCGAGGATCAGAGAGACATCACCAAGAAGGGCGCTTCGATGAGGCTGGGAACGTGCCCCTCCGTGCTCGGCAGGAACACTCTGGCTCACCAGGTCTACGGGCGCTCGGAAATCTTCGAAAGGCACCGCCACCGCTACGAGTTCAACATGGACTACCGCCAACCGATGGAGAAGAGGGGCTTCATCATCTCGGGCACGTCGCCTGACGGCGCTCTGGTTGAGCTCATCGAGATCCAGAGTCACCCATGGTTTCTTGCCTGCCAGTTCCATCCCGAATTCCGCTCGAAGCCGAACGTCCCTCATCCGCTCTTCAAAGGCCTCATTGCGGCTTGTCTCGCACATCAGGATTGACATAAAACGCCGGGAGACCGCCGCCCTTGGGCGTCTTCTATTGCCATGGGCCACCGCCGAGTCGATACTCATTTGATTCGTCATTCAAAAGTCACGAAAAATGAACGATCGAATCGCGCCTCGTAATCTCGCGTCCCTTGTCGGATGGTTGCTGGTGGGTTTCGCGGGAGCTGGGGCCATCGCGATTCTCGCCATCAGCCGAGGAGAGACGGTCAACGCCCTCTGGATGGTGGTTGCTTCGGTCTGCGTGTTCGCCATCGCCTACCGGTTTCATTCGGCCTGGCTTATGGCCAGGGTGCTAACGTTGAACGAACTCCGCGCGACCCCAGCCCGGATTCATGAAGACGGCCGGGATTTCGTTCCCACCAACAGATGGATCGTTTTTGGCCATCATTTCGCCGCGATCGCCGGCCCCGGCCCGCTGGTTGGTCCGGTCCTCGCCGCGCAGTTCGGCTATCTCCCCGGAATGCTCTGGATTCTGGCCGGCGCGACCCTCGGAGGCGCGGTGCACGATTGTATTATCCTATTCTGCTCCACTCGCCGGCGGGGTAAGTCGCTCGGCCAAATGGTCAGGGAAGAAGTCAATCCATTCGCCGGCTTTATAACGCTGGTGAGCGTGGTCGCAATCATGGTGATTCTGCTCGCCGTGCTGGCGCTCGTGGTGGTCAAGGCGCTGGCGGAGAGTCCCTGGGGGCTCTTCACGATCCTAGCTTCCGTGCCCATCGCGATGATCATGGGAGCGGGGCTTCAGAAGTGCAGGATCTCGATTGGCGTCGTCAGCGCATTCGGGGTGGCGGCGCTTTTGCTTTCCGTATTTGCCGGACAATTTCTAAAAGGCTCCTCCTTGGAGCCCCTTCTAACTCTTGACGGCAAAAGCCTTGCGTGGGGAATAATGATCTACGGCCTCCTCGCCTCTGTACTTCCCGTTTGGCTCTTGCTCGCCCCTCGAGACTACCTGAGCACGTTCATGAAGATCGGAACGGTGGCCGTGCTGGCGATAGCGATCGTGGTGCTGGCTCCGTCTCTGCAGATGCCCGCGCTGACAAGGTTCATTGATGGAACCGGCCCCGTCTTTGCGGGTCCCGTTTTTCCCTTCTGCTTCATCACCATCGCCTGTGCCGCGGTTTCCGGGTTTCACGCGCTCATCGCTTCGGGAACGACACCCAAAATACTCGGAAACGAACGTGATATCCGCCTGGTTGGCTATGGGGCGATGATCACCGAAATGATGGTGGGGATCATGGCCCTCATCGCCGCCTGCGCGATGCCCACCGGGGAATACTTCGCCATAAACGCGAAAGGCGAACCGAGCGCGGTCGTCCAGAAAATCAGCTCCCTGGGCTTTCCCGTCAGCGAGCAGCAGATGGCGGATCTCGCCGAGAACATGGGCGAAAAGACGATGATCGGGCGAACCGGGGGAGCTCCGACGTTCGCGGTTGGCATGGCCAATATTTTTGCCAGTGCCATGGGGAGCAAGGCGGGGCTTTCCCTGTGGTATCACTTCGCGATAATGTTTGAGGCCCTCTTCATCCTCACCACCATCGACGCCGGCACGCGCGTGGGTCGTTTTCTAGTGCAAGATCTCTTGGGCTACGCCTGGCCGCCTCTGGGACGCACGGATTCAATGCTGGGAAACTGGCTCGCCAGCACCCTTTTCGTGGCCGCCTGGGGTTATTTCCTGTATCAAGGCGTCGTGGATCCCCTCGGGGGCATCAATTCCCTTTGGCCAATTTTTGGAGTCGCCAATCAGCTCCTCGCGGTTATCGCCCTGTCCCTGGGGGTGACGGTGTTGATCAAAATGGGGCGTACCAGCTATGTCTGGGTGGCTTTGCTGCCCCTCGGCTGGTTGTTGACGGTGACCATGACTGCGGGCTGGATGAAAATCTTCAGCGCCGACCCGCGCCTGGGCTTTCTCAGCGCCGCGGCCGATTTTCAAGCCAAGATTGACTCGGGAACGGGCTCCGCCGAGCAGATCAACGCCTGGCAGCAGCAGATCCTCAACAACCAGATCAACGCGGTGGTAACGGGAGCATTTCTTCTTCTCGTGCTCGCCATAGTCGCGGCGTGCGGCCGTGAATGGTGGCAACTGTTGGCCGCGAAAAAAGTCCGCTATTTGCACGAGGAACCCTACATCGCAGTATCCGTCGGGTAAGCCTTCCCGATGGTCACGCGCGTTCCCGTCTGCCTTTCCAAAAATCCGTACGAAATCGTCATCGGAGGCGGCATTCTCCCGGGGACGGGCGATTTTGCGTGCCGGGTTCTGTCGCCGGGCAAGTGCGCCGTCGTCAGCGATACGAACGTCGCTCCGCTTTATGCCGGGCAGGTAATCTCGTCGCTCGAACGCGCGGGGTTCGCTGCAACCCTTATCACCGTGCCGCCCGGGGAGAACTCGAAGTCGCTGGCGAGCGCGGAACGGCTTTGCGACGAGATGATTGCCGCAGGCCTCGATCGAGGCGCCTTTGTCGCGGCGCTGGGGGGCGGCGTCGTGGGCGACCTAGCCGGCTTCGCGGCGGCTATCTATTACCGCGGCATCCCGCACGTCCAGATTCCGACAACCGTCGTCGCCCAGGTCGATAGTGCAATTGGCGGGAAGACCGGTGTCAATGCGCGCGACGGCAAGAATCTCATCGGATGCTTTCACCAACCCGTGCTGGTCATCGCCGACACCGCGACGCTCGCCACTCTTCCGCGGCGCGAATTTAACGAAGGGGTCGCCGAAATCGTCAAGCACGCGGTCATCCGTGACGCGGCAATGCTCGATTCGTTGCCGGAAGCCGTTGCCGGCGACCTTCAGTCCCTGATCGCACGAAACGAAAAGATCAAAGCTTCGATCGTCTCGGAAGATGAGTTTGAGAAACTCGGAGTGCGCGTCCTGCTCAACTTCGGCCACACGATTGGCCACGCCATAGAAAACGCCGCCGGCTACGGCCGCTACCTCCACGGTGAAGCGGTCAGCCTTGGCATGGCCGCGGCGCTCTGGATTTCCGTCGAAAAGGCGGGCCTTGCGCTGAAGGAAGCCGAAGCGGTGCTTGAGGTTCTTCGCGACTTCGATCTTCCGGTTAAGCTTCCGGAAGACATTCGCACGGAATCACTCGTCAAGAGCTTGCGCAAGGACAAGAAATTCCAAGCCGGCGCAATTCGCTTTGTGCTTACCAAAAAGCTCGGCAGCGCATTTGTTTCCAAAGAGGTCACCGAAAGCGACATCCGGACCGCTTTGCAAAAAATTCGGGCGTGAGCCCGCGAAGCAGAATCTGCAGCTCTAGCCAATCGGGTCCGCGACGAGATCGTAAACATAAGATCCCGTCACCGCGACATCCGCGAACTCACCGACCGGCTGCTCGCGGCTGAGTATCACCCGGCAATCGACATCCAGGGCATCGTGCGCGCTCCGCGCGACCCGCGGCTGATCGACCAGCACTCTCAGCGTCTTGCCCGCCTGCGCTGCCGCGAGCTCCGAGGCGATGCGCTGCTGGAGTTTCATGGCCTCCCGGTGCCGGCGGTTCTTGATTCTCGCCGGAACCTGGCCCGGCATCTTGGCCGCGCGAGAACCCTCCTCCCGCGAATAAACGAAGACTCCCAGGCGCTCGAATCGCGTCCGTTCGATAAAATCCAGCAGCGAGGAAAACTGTTCCTCGCGCTCGCCCGGAAATCCAACGATGAGCGTCGTGCGAATGGCCACTCCGGGAATTCCCGATCGGAGCCGGCTAATCAGCTCTTCGATATGCGCCCGCGAGGTTTCCCTGCGCATCGCTTCCAGCATTTTATCATGAATGTGCTGGAGCGGCATATCCACATACCTGGCAACCTTCGGGTTGCGGGCTATGGCCGCGATGAGCTCTTCGCTCCAATGCGCGGGGTGCGTGTAAAGCAACCGAATCCAGAACTCTCCTTCAATCGTCGCCAACTCGTCGAGCAAGGGAACCAGCGTCGGACCGCGCAACGAGTCCACCCGCTGGCGCGGACCGGCCTTTTCCTTCCAAAGATCCATTCCGAAATAGGTGGTGTCCTGACTGATGAGGTTGATTTCTCTCACTCCTTCAGCCACGAGGTTGCGCACTTCGGCGACCACTGAATTGATCGTCCGGCTGCGATGACGGCCTCGCATTTGGGGGATGACACAAAAGCTGCAGGGATGATTGCAGCCCTCGGCAATCTTGACGTAGGCGGCGTGAGCGGGAGTCAAGCGAAAGCGCGGGGTGTCATAGTCGGGAATGTACTTGGAGCGCGGCGAGATGGCCAAAGAGGGGACAGCCGATGTGCTGGAAAAGACGTCGCGAAACACCCTGCCGGCCACGGCCACTTGATCGAGCCCCATGAATGCGTCCACTTCCGGCAATTCACGCGCCAGTTCCTCACGATAGCGCTGCGCCAAACAGCCGCTCACTACCAGCTTCTGATCCGGTTTCCGGCGCGCTCCAAGGATCGCATCGATCGATTCTCTTTTCGCCGACTCAATGAAGCCGCATGTGTTCACCACGATGACGTCCGCATCGGAGTGGTCGGCAGTGATTTCAAAGCCCGCGGCCACGGCATCGCCGAGCATAAGTTCGGCGTCGACCAGGTTTTTTGCGCACCCGAGACTAACCATGCCAACCTTGGGAGGCCGGCTTTCGCCGCAAATCGAACTCATCGGCGCAGCTAGCGGATACGATCGCTGTGATCCAGATCGGCCCCCACCAGAAGAGCTGATTCCGCATCGGAAGAAACCGGGCGGCGCGGCACTTCAGCGGCAGGGCCTTCCGGCTGGCCGCGATTCGCGCCCGCCGGATCGCCGGCGTTTTCGGGACGGGCGGCGGGAACTGCCTCCGGCACAAGCGGAGCCGCCAGTATCGATTTATCCTCGGAAGAAATCCTGCCAAGGCCAATCCGCTCAATGTCGCGGAACGTGATCCAGAGCTTGAATCCGCCAAGACTCAGCAGAACGAGGACAGCGGCTATTCCGAGCTTGGGAAGCAAACGCTTCCTCCGGGCGAAGAGACCGGCATCCGTGCGCATATAATCACACGGGGTCTCCCGCAAATACTGGTAACCCTCTCCCCCGCTCTGTCCGGATTCCGGCAGGAGCCGCCGGACTCTCGAAATCGGAATGCCAAGGTATCGCGCATAATCGATAGCAAACATTCGCGCATAGCTCGGATGCGAGAAATGCGAGTAATCGTCGCGTTCGATTTCCCGCAACCGTTCAGCGCGAATGCGGGTCTCGCTGGATGCCCTTTCGAGCGTCAAACCACGCTTCTCACGGGCCGCAGCGAATTGAGCGCCCAGTGATTTCCGTTGCTCCCGGCCCAAAATTGCGTCCGCTTCACTCATCGAAGGTCAGGCTGAATTCACCGCACTATTACCGCCGCAGCTTGATCAGATCGACTGCCCAGCGAGGGAAAAGCGCTATTTTGTCCGACGCGCATCATATTTTTCTTATTGCCTCTCAAGCCAAAAATACAAGGGAAAATCTGGGCGCCTGACAACTTTTAGGGCAAGGTGCCCAGGTCGACCAGGATCTCCCGGTCCTTGACACCATCCTTTGGTCCGACAATACCGCGCTGCTCGAGAACATCCACGATTCGGGCGGCCCTGGTGTATCCAAGTCGCAAGCGACGTTGAAAAAGAGAAGTGGACGCCCGGCGTTCCTGTTTCATGATCTCGAGAACCTTTTGGACAAGTTCTTCATCCTCAGCGGTCACTTCCTCTTCCTCCGACGGCGGGCTGCTGAGCTTATCGTGAATGCTCGGCTCAAACTTGGGTTTCGCCTGAGCCGACACAAAACCGACCAGGCCGCGGATTTCATCGTCCGTGACGAGAACACCCTGCGCACGAACCAGGGTGGAAGTCGCCGGGGGGAGGTAAAGCATATCACCTTGTCCCAGAAGCTTTTCCGCTCCTTTTTGGTCGAGAATTACACGGCTGTCGAGGCCGGAGGCCACCTGAAAAGCGATGCGGCTGGGAATATTCGCCTTGATAATCCCGGTGACAACATCTGCGCGAGGCGTCTGGGTCGCCACGATCAAATGAATCCCTGCGGCGCGCGCCATTTGGGTGATCCGGGCGATGGCGCCCTCCACCTCGACGGGAGCCGTCTGCATCAGATCCGCCAATTCATCAATAATGACGACGATGTAGGGCATTCGATCCGGAATGATCAACTCCTCGTCACGATGGTTCCGTGCGGGACTTTCGGGATCCGCCGGAGTATTCTCTTCATCGTCCGTCGTCGCATCGGCACTTTCGGGATCGTCGGACCGGGCCGCCCTTTCAGCGTCGAAAGCCTTCTGGTTTTTCGGAAGCGGCCGCTCGTTAAAACTAGTGATATTTCTGACGGCGGATTTCGCGAAGATTCGATAACGCAACTCCATCTCGTCGACCACCCAGCGCAGGGCAAGAAGAACCTTCTTCGGATCGGTCACGACCGGGGTAACGAGATGCGGCAGTTCATTGTAAATCTGCATCTCGACGACCTTGGGATCGATCATGATAAAGCGCAGCTCCTCCGGGCTGAACCGGTAGAGAAGACTGGCGATTGTCGAGTTAATGCAGACGCTCTTCCCGCTGCCGGTCGTGCCCGCGACGAGGCAATGCGGCATCTTGGCAAGGTCGGCGATGATTGTTTGTCCGTAGACGTCCTTCCCGAGGGCCAGCGGAAGTCTTGCGCTCGAGTGTAGCCAGTCCTCCGTCTCAAGGAGCTCCCGCAGAGCAACTTTGACCTTGCTGGCATTCGCGATCTCGATTCCCACCGTGTCCTTCCCGGGAATCGGCGCCAGAATGTTGATCCGCTGGGCGCACGTCGCTCGGGCGATGTCGCGCTCCAGGCTCGTGATCCGATCCACGCGCACACCGCTGTCAGGGTAAACCTCAAACCGCGTCACTGTCGGACCCCGCGTGATGTCGCCCGCCTTCGCCTTGATGCCAAAATGGGCCAGCGTCTCCAGAATGACGCCTTGAACGGCGCGAAGCTCGTCATGGTCGGCCGGCCGGCGGCCGGCATCATCCAGCGGCTCGAGAAGGTCGAGCGGCGGCAGTTGGTAATTCTCCAATCGCAATCCCGCCAGGCTTGGTTTCGACTCGCCTCTCCTCTTGCGCCCGCTTTCGATTTCCGCCAGGGACGGGCGCTTCTCCTGCGGAATAGTGGCATCAATGATCCGGGACTCGGCGATGTCCGCTTCGGGCACCTCGTCCGGCCGAGCGGGAGCGGCCTCCGGCTTTTTCTTGAGCCTGCGCTCGAGTTTTTCGGCCTGTCGGGCAAGCTTGCGCTGCTCAAAGGCCATTCGCTCGCCTTCCTCCATCGCGGCGAGTCGCCGTCTTTCCCGCTCGACGAAGTAGCGCTTCGTGCCCGCCCAACCATTCCTAAGGACGCTGACGGGATGAAAGCCGACGGCCAGAACGAGACTTGCCAGATAGACGGCACCGAGCACGATTGGAGCTCCCATCTCCCCCAGAGGCCCGCCAAAAGCCCTTTCGCCGACCCACTTTCCGAGCCACCCGCCGGCACCCTCAATATGAAATGCCTTGTTCCATCCCTTGAGGAACCAAGGCTGCAATTGCAAGAGGCAGGCCCCGGAAAGCACGAACAGAAAGCTCCAACCCAGTCGCTCGCGAATGAGAAAGCTTCTCGTGGTCAGCTTGGCGATTCCGTATCCGCCCAAGACGATGATCCAGAGAAACGAAGCGGCGCCAAAGAAGAAATAGAGGTAGCCTGCGACCACCGCCCCGACCACTCCGCAGAGGTTGTGCACGATCGGGCTCCGGGCGTTGCTATCGTAGATCAACCTGGCCCACGAAGGCACATCGCTGGGAGAATAGGAGACCAGAGCCAGGAAAAGAAGGACGGCCAAGCCGGTGAGGAGCAGGCCGAGCGCCGCATCCCACGATCTGTATCCCTTTGGTTTGTTTGCCATCAAAAGTCGATTTTCACAAATTTCGCCAAACCCGCAAGAACCGCCAAACCTTTGCAAAAGGAATTGCAGACTCGGGCTCAGTCGAGGAAATAAATGGGATGGCCAACACAAAACCAATCGTTTTTGAACCCCTTGCCATGGAACGCGTCTGGGGAGGACGCCGCCTCGAGAACCTCTACGGAAAAGCCTTGCCGCCCGGAGTCCCCATCGGAGAATCCTGGGAATTCGTGGACCGCCAAGACGCTCAAAGCGTCGTTCACAGCGGACCCTTGCGTGGAGAAACCTTGCACGAACTTTGGACGTCGAGGCGAGAGGAAGTCTTCGGGGCCGCCTACCAAAGCCATAAAGGCAACCGGTTTCCGATCCTAATAAAATTGCTCGACGCTCGCGAACGCCTCTCGGTCCAGGTGCATCCTCCCGCCCGGGTGAGCGCGGCCTTGAATGGCGAACCGAAGACGGAGATGTGGTATTTTGCCGACGCTCAGCCCGGGGCCAACATTTACGCAGGGTTGAAGCGAGGGGTCACCCGGGAGCAATTCGAACGGCTGCTCCATGAAGAGCGTGTCGAAGAGGCTCTTCACGACATTCCTGTTGAACGAGGCGACAGCATTTTCATCCCCAGCGGAAGACTTCATGCGATCGGCCCCGGCAACGTCATCGTCGAGGTGCAGCAGAATAGCGACACCACCTACCGGGTCTTCGATTGGAATCGGACGGGTCTGGACGGCACTCCTCGCGCGCTGCACATCGAGGAGTCCATGGCCTCCATCGACTTCGACGATTTCGAGCCCGCCGTAAATCATGCAAGTCAGGGGGTGCTGGCGGAATGCGATTACTTCAAGGTCGAAAAGATTCTCCTCTCGTCCGATCAGCCAGCCTGCGCAGACGGAAAATTTTCCATCATCACGGTCGTTGCAGGCCGCGCGGCGTGCGAAGGGAGCGAGTTCAAACCGGGTGATTTTTTCCTGGTGCCAGCCACGCTAGGGGGTGCCGTCGTTAGGCCCACTGAACACGATACCGAGATTCTCCGAAGCACGCTTCCAGTCGCCTAGATAGCAAAACGCTGCCACGCCGGATTGACGGCCACACAATGGACTCCGAGCCAGCCCCGTGAACCCGGAACGCTTGATATTTGGCTATACTAGTCCGACGCCAGCCGCAAGATATCGTCGGCGGCGCAGGCCGCCCCAAAACCATTGTCTATGTTGACCACCGTCACCCCGCTGCCGCAGCAATTGAGCATTCCAAGGAGCGCCGCCAGGCCTCCGAAATTCGCCCCGTAGCCAATACTCGTCGGAACAGCGATCAGTGGGCGTTCGACGAGTCCTGACACGATGCCGGGGAGGGCGCCCTCCATTCCGGCGGCGACGATCAGCACTCCGCAAGACCGGATGCGATCTGTCTCCGCGAGCACCCGGTGGAGACCCGCCACCCCAATATCAGAAATTCGCTCCACGCGCCGGCCGAAAAACTCGAGCGCGACGGCCGCTTCTTCCGCCACCGGCAAATCCGCCGTTCCCGCGCAAAGGACGCCTACGCTCCAGCGGCCCGCGCTTCCCAGCGGCGGCCCCACGGTGATACATCGCGCCCGCTCGTGAAAGACAGCCTCGGGCAATCGCAAACGAACCGCATCGAAATGCGAGGCTTGCGCCCTCGTGGCGAGCACCGGTTGGCCTTTTTCACGCAACGCCACGGCGATTCCGCTGACTTCGACGGGTAGCTTTCCTTGGCAGAAGATCACTTCGGGACGTCCGCAACGCCTGAGACGATCGAGATCCACCCTGGCAAAGCCGAGATCCCGCGTCAGCTCAAGATTCATTGGTTCGAAAATACATCCGCATGGGAATCATGCTACTTTCGACGAAGCCGTTCCTGGCGAAGAATTCCTGCAATTTCTCATTCGGTTTGTCCGTCAGCAAAGTTATGCGGAGGAAATTTTTCTTCTTCGCAAATTCGATGGCGTAGTTGAGCAACCGGGTCCCGTAGCCCTGGCCACGGTGGTCCTTGTCGACAATCAGATCTTCGAGCATGAGCACGAATCCGCCTTCCGCGGTGCTGATCGTGATGAGCAAATTGATCATCCCGACGATCTTGTTCGGGCTGCGGAGCACAAACACACGTCCGCGCGAAGGTTCCTCAAGCAGGAGGCGCAAGCCACGCCGCTCCCTTTCGCGGTTGGCGATGAAATCGCTCTCCTGAGAAAAAAGTTCAAAAAGGAACTCGGTCAGCTCCGGGAGATCGTCAAGAGTCGCGGGTTCGATGCGGAGGCCTTCAATCACTGTCGGGACGTTTAGAAAGCCACCCTAGTGCCAAGGCAAGTCGCGATGCAATTGCCGTGAGAGTACTTTGTCGGCAACCCGGCCGAATTTTCGATCAAGTTCCGAAAAGGAGAATTGTATCATGGTCGGGCGCCCCGATGGGCTGGCATAAGGCAGCTCGCAGCGGAGCAACTCCTGCACAAGCCGAGTCGCCCTTTCCTGATCGGACGGGATTTCGCCGGAAGCGGCGAATCGCGAAACCGAGCGCGCTAGTGCTTCGCGAACCTCTCGCCCGCGGGCCAGCCTTCCCGCCGCCCTCAAGGCCGAGGCAATCTCATGCAGGAGCTGCCCGGGATCCTTGGCCGCCGCCGAAGCGGGAACCCCCTCGATCTTCAACGTCGATCCTCCAAAGGGCTCCACGCAGAAACCTCCCACGCGCAGTTCCTCGAGGTGTTCGATCACCCAGGCATACTCTCGCAGGGGCATTTCGACCATCGCGGGAATCAATAGTCGTTGACTTTGAGCATCGTGGTGGGCCATCTGCCGCATCAGCAGCTCAAAAAGAATCCGTTCCGAAGCGGCCCTGCTGTCTAGCAAGACCATGCCCTCCTCGCCTTCAAGAACAAGGTAACCGTCCCCAAGCAAGCCCAGGCAACGGAATCGCCCGATTCGGTGGGCCTTGTCCTGAGCACGGCTGCAGGGCTCAAGGGATTGCTGGTGCAGCGGAATCATGCTCTGCGGCGGCTCAGGCGCAAATGCCTGCGGCGACTCCACAGATTTCGGAACAGGCTTTAACCGCTCCTTCGGCCCGGCGAGGACATTTCGCGCCGCATCGAACACGGCGCGGCGTATGTTGTCGGGTTGTCGCAATCGAACCTCGCGCTTGGTCGGGTGAACGTTGCAGTCCACGAGGGCCAAATCCATCTCCACATGGAGCACGCAGAGCGGATGCTCGCCCCGTTGGATCGCGCCGACGTAGGCCTCACGAAGCGACTGCTGCACCGGCGGGCAACTGATGGCGCGTCCGTTCAGAATCACAAATTGCTGAAGCCGGTCACGGCGTCCCTGCCCCGAACGCGCAAGAAACCCGGTAAGCCGGAAGCCCTCCCCTTCAAAGTCGCCGATTTCCGCGAGCCGCGCCAACAGGCTGTTGCCAAACAAGTCCCGAATGCGCACGGCCAGGCTCTCTGCGCGGGGCAGCGTGGTCACCGAACAACCGTTGCGGCGCCACTCGAAGGAAACCGATGGCCTCGCGAGGGCAATGCCCTGCAGGCAATGCACGATGTGAGCCGACTCCGTCTCCTCGCCCCGCAGGAATTTGCGGCGCGCTGGAAGATTGTAGAAAAGGTCGCGCACCTCGATGTGCGTTCCTGCCGGCGCGCCAACTTCCCGAACGGACTCGATCCGGCCTCCGCTAACCACCACTTCGGTCCCGGAATCTGAAGACGCTTCGCGGGTCGTCAAACGGACCCTTGAGACGCTCGCAATGCTCGAAAGTGCCTCGCCTCGAAATCCCATGGAATGTACACGCTCGAGATCCGCGACGGTGCGAATCTTGCTAGTCGCATGCCGCTCCAAGCAAAGCAACGAGTCCTCCCGATCCATCCCGAAGCCATCATCGCGCACCGAAACCAACCGGGCCCCGCCCGCTGCAAATTCGATCCGAATCCTCGACGCGTCGGCGTCGAGGCTATTCTCCACGAGTTCCTTGACGAGGGATGAGGGGCGTTCGACCACCTCTCCGGCCGCCACCTGGGAGGCGACAACGTCTGGAAGAAGCCGGACTCGACCCATTTCAGCGGATATCCTGACGCACGTTTGAGGCGGCCGCAGCAAAAACCACGAGAATTCCGCAAAAAGCCGCTGGCGGCCGTTGACCGGGCGGAACCGGCTCTTCCCCCTCGTTTCCTCCCGTTCGAAAGGGCATTTCCGCGCTTTGCGCGCGCACAAATTTGACTTCGTCGCAAATCATACCTAAGAGGGAAATGTGATTGAGCTCACTGCCCACGCCGCCGCGCACCTCCGCATGCTTGTCGAAGAGCGGGGTCTCGACACAAGCTCTTCGGGACTCCGCCTTTCGGTCGAAAAAGGGGGATGTGCCGGCATGCAGTACACGATGACAATCGGCGCGCCACAGTCCGATGACCTCGTCGTGGAACGAGACGGGTCGCGACTCTTTGTTGATGCCGCGAGCCTTGGATGGCTTCGCGACTGCTCAATCGACTACGAAGACGGTTTGTCCGGTGCGGGCTTCCGGGTTAGAAATCCCGTGAGTGCGCGCAGTTGCGGTTGCGGCACCTCGTTCGAGCCCGCAGACGGCGCGCGCTCCTGACCGAATTTCCATGGCCCGAGAACACAAAGGACAGCCGTTCGACACCGGCGCGCGAAGCTCGGACTTCTCCTATCAACCGGACGATTCCCCTCCGCGCAAGGAGGGCAATCTTTTCGCCTGGACAGTTGCGATTCTTCTGCTGATCGGCTTCGCGATCTTTTGCTGGGTTTTCAGTTTCTACGTCTTTGGCCATCCGGAAAAACCATTCAGCTACGCAATTCTCACCAAGCTCAAAAAGCTCGACGCTCCCAAACGATTCGAGATCACCGCCGCCCCACAGGGCGAATTCTTGAATGCGCAGCAGCTGTGGGAGCGCTATAACAAGATGACGAACCGGGAGCTTGAGCGCGCCAGTGAGGGCCTGCTTCGAAACTATCTTCGCAATTACAAGCTGACCGGCGACAAGGCTCCTTATATCATCGGTTCTTATAACATTCTCGACTCCTATGAGTTGGGAAATTCGAACCTCTTTTCCTCCGGCGTGGTGGCGGTGGCCCAGGCGACGGACGCCCCGCAAGTCCTTCTCGAGCATGTGTTCACCGCCGACAAGCGCGTCATTCCGATCCTGCACCGCATGCTCCTCACCGGTCTGAACTTGCGGTTTGACAAGGCCGTGGATCTTTCCGCGGTAGTGAATGTAAAAAGACTCAAGGATGGACGTTTGCAGGTTACCGCGATTCCCCTCCTCTACGGGAGCTACGCCACAAGCACCGGGGCGGGGACTTTCTCGCTTGAGCCTCCGGCCAGCTTGAACGTTGCCGCCCGCCTTCCGGTCGTAAATCCCGCCCTGGTGGAAGAGGCTACCGAAAAGCTCAATGCCTATCGGGGACGCGCCGGCCTTGGCGGCGGAGAGGCGACCTCGGCGACACCCCGGCCGCAAATGCAACTCGTTCGGGTCGAGCGGCCCAAGCCGGCTTCTGACTCGGCGGTTCCGCCCGCCCCTGTGGCATCTCCGCCGCCTCCCCCGGTCGAAGAGCCTACGGTTCTGCCCGCGATTCCGGTCAAAGCGCCGCCATCGACGCCCGCGGTTGCCAATGCGACGCCCCCTCCTCCTTCCGCTGCCAAGCCCACGGCCACGCCGCTCCAGCCTTTCATCTCGCCCACACCGGCCTCCATCGCCACCACTGCGGGTGGAAATTGGCCGACGTATGCGCCCGGACAGATGCCCCGAGGAAGGCTCGCCAACGTGCCCGACATGCCAGAGTTGGCAGGCCGGGGAGTCGGCGGAGAACGGATCTACCTTCAGGGAAGCTTTATCGTCACCGCTTCAGGCCAGGACCGTGCCGTGCTTCGCTCGCAAGCAGCACTTCCGGAGAATCTCGGTATCGGGGGCCGCAGCAGCAACACCCGGATCATCGTGGAATTTCCTTCCGGAAGCCGACCGCCTTCCGAGGGCGCGACCCTTTCCCGCGATTCGCGGCGGCCGTTTCTCGTTACCGAAGTCCGCAAGACATCGGACGGCCAGGTGAACGTCTATGTGCGCGAAGTCACTCGCGCTCAATAGAATTCTCGCTGAGATCACCGCAAAAGGGCCTTTGACTTTTGCGCGCTTCATGGAGCTCGCGCTTTATGATCCGAGCGCCGGCTATTACGCGTCGGGCCGTGCCCGGGTCGGGAAGGCCGGCGATTTTTTCACGAATGTCAGTGTCGGCCCGGTCTTTGGGCAGATTCTCGCCGCTCAGGTACGGGAGATGTGGAGCCGCATGCGGGCACGCCGATTCGTTCTCGTCGAGCAAGGCGCGAACGATGGCCAACTGGCCGTGGACATCCTATCCGGCATGGATGAGGCGACGTTGCCTTTGATTGACTACTGGATCGTCGAGCCTTTCCCTATCCTGCGTCGTCTTCAACAGCAAGCCCTCAAGCCATTTGCGGCGACCTTGCGCTGGGCCGGCAGCTTGGATGAGCTGCCCGTCTTCGAGGGTGTTCACCTGTCGAACGAGCTGATCGACGCCTTTCCTTTTCACTTGGTCCGGTCAAAGGGAGAAGTATGGCAGGAACTCCTCGTTGAGAGCCGGGGCGGCCGCCTGGCGTTTGGCCTAAGGGAGCCCGGAAACTCAATTTCCAATCAAGTCAGCAGGCTCCCCCCGCGGGCGATGGGGACGATCGCTGAACTTCGGCCGGCTGCCAGTGCCTGGATCGAAGTGCTGGCCGGCAAGCTGCGAGCCGGTTTTGTCCTGATCGTCGACTTTGGGTTCTCGCGCGAGCAGATACTTGCGCCGCACCGAACGGAAGGAACGCTGGCCTGTTATCGGGAACACCGGCGCGACGACCGGCCGCTCGAAGATCCGGGAGAAAAGGACATCACCGCCCACGTCGACTTCACCGCGCTTGCCGCATCAGCCCTTGAAGCCGGGTTCGAACTCGAGGGCTATACCGACCAATACCACTACTTGGTGGCAGCGTCGCAAGACCTCTTGAAGAAGCTCGAAGGGCCTGGCGATTCCGCATCGCAAAAAACGCTTCGGACACTTCAGACCCTTCTTCATCCCGAAAGCATGGGCACGCAATTTCGCTACCTGGCACTCTCGAAAGGCGTGGAGGCTTCGCGAAAGCTTTCGGGCTTCCAATTCGCGCCTGACCCGTTGGAGCAGCTTTTTTCAGGCAGCTCCCGAGCCTAGTCGGACACCGGGGTCTTTCTCAAACCCCAGCGGTTCGAGCTCATCTCGGCGCGGGCGACGGCGAACTGACGGGTTCCTTTTTTGCGAGTTGCACCGGAACTTCCATCGCGATGAGCTCTGACACCGTGACAAATTTGTATCCTTTCGCCAAAAGGGCGTCGAGAGTCCCCGGCATCGCGGCGACGGTTGTCGCATGAATATCGTGAGAAAGAATGATCGCTCCAGGATGGGCATTCTCAATGATGTAATTTTGCACCCTGTTGGAATTGCGATATTTCCAGTCCAGGGGATCGACGGACCAAAGAACGACCTTCAAACCATATTCTTCCGCGAGCCGCTTGTTAAGCGAGGCATTGGTCGCGCCATACGGAGGGCGCATCAGCACCGGACGCCTGCCCGTCGCCCTGGCGATCGCCTCGCTGGTGTTCTCCATCTGCCGGCGGACGCCATCGGCGCCCAGCTTCGTCAGCGCGGGATGGCTCCAGCTATGGTTTGCCACCTCGTGACCTTCCGAAGCCATTCGGCGAAGGATGTCTGGGTATTCCGCGGCGTTCTGCCCGACCACGAAAAACGTCGCTTTGATGCCGCGCTCCTTCAGGATATCCAGCAGTTTTGGAGTAAGCTCCGCGCTCGGACCATCGTCGAAAGTCATCGCGATATACGGGCCATTTACATCGCACGACGTGTAGCTGTGCTTCGGAATGGCAACCGCCGGAGGTTGCGCCTTCGCCGCGGTGACATAGGCGGCGCCTTGTGCCGTCCCAACTGCGGGCGAAGCCGAAGGCTCCGCGGACGAACCGGCTGTCGCGGGCGCAGCCTCCCGGGTCGCTTCTTGCTGCGGGGCGGCCGAGGACTCGCTCTGCGTCAGCGCCGTTTGGCACGCCGCCAGAGCCACTAGGGCAAGCATGGCGCCGATAGAAAGGCGTTTCATCTTTCAGTTTTCCAGAAGGTCATCTATCGCATGGATCGCGCCGAACGCCATCATGTTTTTCCCATTTCTCCAGCGGAATCCGACCGCTCGTCCCCTTCGGTCTCAGGCGTCTTGTCGAGCAGCGCAAGAAACTCGCGCAATGCCGGCGAAATGCGAGCCGAACGACGAATCAGCGCGCCCAAAGGCCTTCGCAGTGAAGGATCCGAGAGTTCAACGGCCGCGAGCACTCCGGCCTCCACCTTGTCCCGTACGGCCGCCTCCGGAACAATCGAGACACCATTCTCGATTTCAACGGCCCGCTTTACTGTCTCAATGTTGTCGAACTCCAGGACAAGTTTCACCTTCACTCCTTCGGAACGCAGCTTTCGATCGACCTCCCGGCGGGTCGGAAGGTCCGGCTCAAAGGCGATGAATTTCTCATCCTGAAGCGCCGAAAGAGGGATTTTGCGCCGCGAGGCCAGCGGGTGCGACGGCGAACAGATCAATACCAGCCGGTCAGACCAAAACGTCATGGCCTTCAACCCGCGACGCGGCGACGGATAGGCAACTAGACCGATATCCGCTCGCCCGTCCAAAACGCTCAAGTAAACCTCAGACGGCCGCCGATACTCGACGCGCACGTCCAATTGAGGATGCACTTGACGAAAGATTTTCAAATACGGCGGAAGTTCGTGCAGCCCAATACTGAAAATTGTCGAAATGCACAGCTCCCCGGCTACTAGATTTTGCAGGTTATGAATCCGTCCTTCCAGATCCTCAATAATGCTCATCACCTGATGGCTTGCCTGCAGAAAGGCCCTGCCCTCGGGAGTTAAGGAAAAATTCTTTCGCCCCCGCTCGATGAGCTTTACCCTGAACCGTTTTTCCAAAGATCTCACCTGCTGACTAACAGCACTTTGTGTAATGCCGTTCATCTGCGCCGCCTTGGAAAAACTCGAGGTCTCCGCCAGGTTGGAAAAGACCCTAAATGATTGAATATGCATTGAACAAAATCGCTTAATACTAACTGATAATTTATATCTGTAAATAAGTTTTTTTTATGAACGACATTTCTAGTCGTCTTCAATCAGTCCGCGAGCAAGTGGCCGCTGCAGCGCGCAATGCGGGTCGGGATCCGGATGACGTGGAACTCGTGGCCGTGTCCAAGGCGCACGGCCCGCCCGCGGTGCGCGAGGCCTTCGATGCGGGTCAACGTGTGTTCGGCGAAAGCCGGGCGCAAGAGATGATTGCCAAGGTGCCGGGGCTCCCCTCCGCCACGCGGTGGCATTTCATCGGTCACTTGCAGAAGAACAAGATCCGAAAGGTTCTGCCGCTGGTAGAGCTGATCCACGCCATCGATTCGGTCGAGCTGGCGATGGAGATCGACCGGATCGGCGGGGAACTTGGGTTGTTCCCGCGAGTCTTGCTCGAAGTGAATGTGGCGGGCGAGCAGACGAAATTCGGTTTTACGCCAGCCGCTGTTCGTCAGCACATCGAGCACCTCCTCGTTCTTCCTCGCGTTCAGATTGAAGGGTTTATGACTATTGCGCCGATTGCTGAGCGCGCGGAGGATGCCCGCCCAATCTTCGCGGAATTGCGCGCGCTACGCGATTCCATCAACAGGCAAGCCGGCTCGCGCCTTACGACCCTATCGATGGGAATGAGCGCCGATTTCGTGGTGGCGGTCCAAGAAGGGGCAACTCTTGTGCGCGTCGGCAGCGCGATATTCGGTCCGAGGTCGAATCCCCAGTGAGACGGTCGGCGAATCTTCCTTAGGAGACTGTTGAAAACCCCCCGCAAGCCGCGCCCTCCGGGTTGCGCCAATTTTCGGCCCTCACGATGTCGCCAAGCTTCTCCGTAGCTCCACGGCTTGCCGGGAGATGGGGACCCCGCGACCCCATCAAGCCTGCGCTTGGCTCCTTGCGATCTTCCCAAAATTGACAACAATGTGGCATACGCAGGTTTCTCAACAGTGTCCTAAGGCGGACGGCAGATGGGCATTTCAAGCGGCCGGGGCTTCTTCCCCGGACTCGCGGAGAGGCTCGGGCAGGCCAAGCGAGACGCTTGAATAGACCAACAATCCTGAAAACCTGCTCCAACCGATGATAGTCCGAGCTAATTCTTGAAGGTTCTCGTGAGGGAACCACTCCCTTAGGTAGTCGAAAAAATCGATTACGGAAATCAGTTGATCCGGTTCTTTCGAAATGATCTGCACGAGACGCTTGAAAAGGGGAAGTGCCAACATTTTTTCCCTGAGAATGGACCGTCGTTCCGAAACGTCCGTCTTTAGGAACCGGCGTCCCGTTTCTGTGAGCATAACGTTCTCCCCGGGTGTGGTTACGAGATCCAACAATTCGGCGGCTTTGATGACGACTAAAAGTTTGGAGAATTCATACCCGAGCTCATCGCCGAGCTCGAAAATATTGCGCGGCTGTTGCGTAGCCACGCTGGTCAGCCCCACGACCTCATTAATGTTAACGTGTGGAATTGTGTGAACAGCAAGCGTGGCCGACACGGGACCAAGGGCCGGCTCCGGCAGCTCCTGGTGGGTCAGCGCCGCACGAATGCGGGAGACCACAGCAAGGAAATCCGGGCTTGAGGGCACTCGCGGGTAAGGCAATGGGTTGGCGATATCCGCGGCGATCCTTCCGGGACGTGCGGCAAGCACAATGATCCTTTTTGCAAGATAGACGGCCTCCTCAATATTGTGGGTGACGGAAGCCATTGTTCGCAAAGGGTTTTCAGGATCCGCGCAAAGCCGGCCCAGCTCGTTTCGAAGGGATTCAGCCGTGAGCACGTCAAGGGCGCTGAACGGCTCGTCCATGCATAGAACCTCGGGATTTGCCGCCAGAGCCCGTGCGATCCCCACGCGCTGTTTCATTCCCCCGGAAAGCTCCCGCGGGTAGGTGCCCTCGTAGCCCGAGAGGCCCACCATCCCCAGAGATCGAGTGGCACGCTCGGCAATCTCCTCCTCGGTAAGAGGCATTCGTCTTAGAGGAAGCCTCACGTTACCGACAACGGTGAGCCAAGGAAAAAGGGCAAAGTTTTGAAAGACCATCGCCACGCCTGGACATATGCCTTGGAGTCGCTTGCCGCGGAAACTTACGGTGCCTCGCGTCGGGTTGATCAGACCCGCGACCAGGCGGATGAGCGTACTTTTCCCGCAACCCGATGGACCCAGCAACGAGACGATGTCGTTCTCCGCGATTTGAAGATTGATATTCTCCAGAACAATCGACGGTGCCGATCGCTTCTCTCCCAGATATTCCAGAGAGACGTTTTCGAGTTCGATGAGTGGCGGCATACTATCCTCCAAAACGGCAATAGAGATCGCCGGCCCTTTGCAACCGCTTCCAAAAGATCCGGTTAATGGTTACGACGGTGAGCGCCATAACCACCACGGCGGCCGCCAGAACGCCGAATTTGCCCTCGCTGGTCACGCGGCTGATCAGAGCCCCCAGGCCGAAAGCGTCATACGTCTTTCCGCCTTGTTGGACGTATTCAGCAACAATGCTGGCATTCCACGCTCCTCCGGCGGAGGTGATCCATCCCGTAACCAGAAACGGGAAGATACCGGGCAAAATAAAGTACCTCCAACGATCCCAGCCGCCGATCCTGAAAATGTCAGCGCATGAAACCATGTCCGAGGGGATGGATTGTGCCCCGGCAGCCACGTTAAAAAGGATATACCACTGGGCGCCAAGCATCATCAAGACAACCGAACCCCAACCGAGATTTCCTCCCAGCGCGAGGATCCATCCGAGGACCAACGGATACAGCATTGGTGCGGGAAAAGAGGCTGCAAACTGCACAACGGGCTGAAGATACCGTGAAATCCTTGGATTCAGGCCGATCCACACACCAACGGGAATCGTCCATAATGAACTTACTATCAGGGCACTTAATACACGCAGGAACGTGGCGGCAGCGCTCAGGAGTATCTGCAGCCATTCCTGAAAACTCACGTCCGCCAACATCTGAAAAAGCCGGAACAAACCATATCCACCGAGAGCGAAAATTAGGGAAAGGAGGAGAAAATAACCCGTCTTCGCGAGATTCTCGGAGGCCCTGATTGGCACGACCTTCCCGACCGGCGGGATCCTGAAACTCGCCAGCCTCTCATTGAGTTTGCTCATAAGTCTCCGAGGCGCCGTCGAGAGGTCCGCTAGTTTCGAGGCGACCAGCATACGCTGGACGAGAGTCGTTTCCAGGGGGCCGCTGGCCACATCTTCGATCTTGAATTTTCGCGACCAAATCACCAGCGGCCACCAAATCAGGCGATCGACCGTGACGATCATGAACCCCATGGCGACCACTGCAGCGATTTGTGCGGGGATGTTCCCCCGGGCAATCGCCGAACTCATGTACGAACCGAGGCCCGGCAGCTGAAAACTGGTATCTCCCAGAATAAACGCTTCGTTAATGGTCAGATAGAACCACCCTCCCGCCATGGAAACCATGCAGTTGTAGACGAGTCCCTGAGCCGCGAATGGCAGCTCAATTTCCAGGAAGCGCTGGAGGGGGCCAAAACCGCAGATCCTGCCCATCTGGCGCAACTCTTCCGGCACGGCCTTGAGTGAGTCATAGTAACTAAAGACCATATTCCAGACCTGGGCCGTGAAAATCATCAATACGCAGGCCAACTCCAAACCGAAGTTGCTCTTCGGAAAGAGGTAAACGAGCGCCAGAACGAGACCCGGCATGAAGCCGAGAACCGGTATGCTTTGAAGAATGTCGAGCGCCGGAAGCAGGACGGCACGAGCCTTGGAGTCGTAATACGTCCAAGTCCCGTAAAGAATCGCGAAAACCAGTGAGAAACCCATCGCGACCCAGCCGCGAGCGAGAGAAAAGAGCGTGTATTGCGGCAATTTCCAAAAAGAGAGGTCGATCTGGGTCTGCGCGTGGAGCGGAGCCTCCCATTCATCCGCAACATCCAGAATGGCCACCAACAAAGCACCGACGACAAAGATAAGAATCAGGTCCGCTAGAAATGAGCGACGGACTTGCGGTTTGGCGATTGAAGATTCGTTTGCCAATCGGGTCGGAAGCCAATTGACAGGCTGGTTGATGTTTTTGCAAGTCGTGGCCAACGATCTTGAGAAGATAGTTTGTTTGAGCCGAACGATCCCAGGCTTGGAACCGTTCTGTCAGATATTCCCGCTTGAAGCACTTCGGGAAGCGTCTAGGCTTTCCTAAAACCTGAAATTATGCCTTACGAACTTCCGCCTCTGCCTTATCCCACCAACGCTCTCGAACCGAGCATCGATGCTAAGACGATGGAGATTCACCACGGAAAGCACCATGCCACCTACGTCGCCAACTTGAACAAAGCGCTGGAGAGTGTCCCTTCCGCCTCGGACAAAGCGGTGGATGAGCTGATCGCCGACCTCTCTTCCCTGCCGGAAGCAATTCGCGGCGCGGTGCGCAACAACGGAGGAGGCCACTCGAATCACAGCTTTTTCTGGAAGATCATGGCCCCCGGCGCGGGTGGCGAACCGACGGGGCAGCTGGCCGGCGCGGTCAAGAAGGCATTCGGCAGCTTCGGTGATTTTAAAACGAAGTTTGAGGCTGCGGGTCTCGCACGGTTCGGAAGCGGCTGGGCGTGGCTGATCGTCAATCCATCGAAGGAACTCGAGATCGTTTCCACCGCAAATCAAGACAGTCCCCTTATGGGCAAGGCCGTCGCGGGGACGCAGGGCAGGCCCGTGCTCGGCGTCGATGTCTGGGAGCATGCCTATTATCTGAACTATCAGAACCGCCGGCCAGACTATCTCAAGGCCTGGTGGAACGTTGTCTCCTGGAGCGCGGCGGAGAAGAACTATGCGGCGGCGATAGGCTGACCGCTAACTCCTCCTCCTCCGGACGATTCCCTGAAGAAGGAGCTCCGGCGCGCATCGACTGGCTGCACTTGGGACCGTCGCGGTAACCGGGGCGGGTCTTCCCGTCCGGCTCTGCTTTTGACCCCGCGGGCAGACGCGATGCGTGGCGTTTTCGAGTTCTTTCACGATACCTCAAGGCCTTTTTGACCCTGCTCCATGGCCCACCTCAATTCCCACTACCTTAAGCTCAAAGCTGGCTATCTCTTTCCGGAGATCAACCGGCGGGTCACGGCGTTCACGGCAGAGAATTCGCAAGCTTCCCGGCGCCTGATCCGATGTGGTATTGGAGACGTCACCGAACCCCTGCCGGAAGCCTCGCGCAAAGCAATGCACAAGGCGGTGGACGAACTTGGCACTCGTCAAGGCTTTCGCGGCTATGGGCCCGAGCAAGGCTACGACTTTCTTCGCCGCGCCATCGCGGAGAACGACTATCGCGCACGCGGTATCGAGGTCGCCGAAGATGAGATTTTCGTTTCGGATGGCTCAAAGTGCGATTGCGCGAACATCCTCGACGTTTTCGGAGACGGCAACCGCATTGCGGTGATGGACCCCGTCTATCCGGTCTACGTGGATACCAACGTCATGGCCGGTCACACGGACGCCGCGGATGAGTCCGGAGTTTACGGCGGGCTTCTCTACTTGCCATGCACTCCTGCGAACGGTTTCGTGCCCGACGTACCGCGCAAAGCGGTGGACCTCGTCTATCTCTGCTCTCCGAACAACCCCACTGGCGCCGTCGCAAAGCGGGAGCGGCTCGAGGATTGGGTGCGCTTCGCGCTGGCTCACGAAGCCGTCATTCTCTACGACGCGGCCTACGAGGCTTATATCGCCGGCGAGGATATCCCGCACTCGATCTATGAAATTTCCAACGCCCGCAAATGCGCCATTGAGTTTCGCAGCTTTTCAAAGAATGGCGGATTTACCGGCGTGCGATGCGCTTTTACGGTGGTGCCAAAGGAACTCGCGTGCCGCTCTTCGGACGGTGACCGGCGTCCCCTTCAACCCCTCTGGAATCGCCGCTTCAGCACAAAATTCAACGGTGTTTCTTATATTACCCAACGCGGAGCCGAGGCGCTTTACTCCGATGAAGGAAAATCGCAGGTTTCGCAACTGGTCTCGCACTACATGGAGAACGCCAGGATCCTTCGCGAGGCGGTCTCTGGCAGCGGATTGAAGGTCTACGGCGGGGTTGACGCCCCCTATATTTGGGTGCGGGGTCCAGAAGGCCTCTCCAGTTGGGAAATGTTCGATCGCGTCCTTAACGACGCAAATGTCGTGATCACCCCGGGAAGCGGTTTTGGCGGAGCCGGCGAAGGCTATTTCCGCATCTCCGCGTTCAATAGCCGAGCCAATGCGCAAGAAGCTGCGGAACGCCTCTCCGCCCTGCGCTGGTAATTCGAAGGTCGCTCAGCCCTTTTCGCCGCTTGATTGTCTCGCGGTCAACTCCTTCGCGCGGGCGATCACCCACTCTGGAGAGCGGCCCTGGGCGCGCAATTGTCTCAAGCCGAGAGCCGCGTCGCGCTTGGCGAGCCGGCGACCATCTCCGTCCAAAATCAGCGGGCAATGATAAAAGGCTGTCGTCGTCGCGCCCAAAGCGCGGTAAATAAGGATCTGCCTTGCAGTAGAAGTCAAAAGATCCTCGCCGCGAACAACCTCGGTGATGCCCATGGCCAGATCGTCCACTACCACCGCCAATTCGTAAGCCGTGACGTCGTCACGATTCCAAACCAGGAAATCACCGAAATCGACCAGCGCGGTCCGCTGCACCAGTCCCCGGTTTCCGTCGAAAAACCGGATAATTTCCCCATCCGGAACACGGAATCTCCAATTCGCGCCGCCCGGGCCGGGGTAGTTTCTTCCCTTCCCAGCCGGCGAGCGAAATTTCACCGGAAAGACAGGCTCTTCCTCATGAGGGGCCGAGGCCGCCAAAGCGATGTCCCTTCGTGAACGATCGCACGGATAGATGAAGCCGCCATCTCGCAGCCGGCGCCAGGCTTCGAGGTACAAGGCCCTTCGCTGGCTCTGGTTGTATGGTCCTTCCTGCCATTCGATTCCAAGCCACCGCAAATCCTCGAGCGCTGCGCTCGCGTAGGCGGGTCGGCATCGAGCGGCATCGAGATCTTCGATCCGGAGGATGGTGATTCCGTGGGCTTCGCGGGCGCGCTCGTGGGCCTTGAGGAACGTCGCCGCGTGTCCCAAATGAAGATAGCCGGTCGGTGTTGGAGCGATCCGGCCCCGGTAACCAGATCGCCCGATCTCCGACTGCGGCGCTCCGAGATCGTTTGGCAAGAATTCCGGCCCTTCCATTGCTCAACAATCCCTCTCCACACCGAATGCAATCAAGCGATTGCGACAGCCGTCTATCAACCGCTCAGGACTGACATGATCGCTTGTCGACGCGCCCCAAGACTTCGACGTCGATTCTCAATACTCGTCGTGGCGGCGCCACCATTCGTAAGGCGGAGTTTGCGGCCGACCGGCCGGAGAGTCCTCCCATTCCTCCTGCCGCCCGAACGGGGTGAAATCGAGGAGTGTGAAGGTGCCGACTACGGCCTCGATCCCGCGAGCATCGGTGAAGTAGGTGTGAAAAATGTTCCCTTCTTCGCGAAGGAAAACGCTGAGGCCGAAATTCTCTCCCTCCGAGGTCGTAACTCCAAAGTCCTCGTTGAAACCCGTGCCCTCGGAAGAGACCCAGGGAAGCGTCCAGCCCATGCGCCGCTTGTAGCCCTCAAGGTTCGCCAGCGGCGCGCGAGAGATCAGGACGAGAGAAGTATCCCGGGCGTGGAGATGCGAAAGATGGCCGATGTGGTCCACCACCAGCGAACACCCAGGACAGCCCGCCGAGGGCCAGCCATCCACATCAGGAGCAAACATGAAGTGGTAGACGATCAGCTGGCTGCGCGCCTCAAAAAGATCCAGCAGACTCAATTTCCCATGGGGGCTTTCGAAGAGGTATTCCTTTTCGAGCTTGACCATGGGTAACCGGCGGCGTTCAGCCGCCAAGGCGTCCCGGGCACGGGTCGCCGCTTTCTCCTTTATCAGCAACTGGTCACGAGCACGCTGCCACTCTGTCCGAGAGACGATCTGAGGTAGGTTTCTGTCGTATTGATTGGGTTTCGGGAAATTCATTTTGGTTCTCCTCCGGTTGGGTTCGCGGGCGGCCGCAGCGCGCACTTTCAAGGACTCAACGAACAAGGAACGCGTGAAAAGGACTCCAACTTCTCTTTTTCTGCTCTTCTTTCCCCTCTCACCGAATTCATCGCTCAGCAATCGCAAAAGCGGAAAGAAAAACGGGGACATCTCCCGCGGCGAAGGAAACCGATTGAAGATAACCCGTGGGAAGATATAGTTGACCCAGAAGCCGCAGCACACGCCTTCGGGCGGTCAATTCTGGAAAAGATCTGCGCGAAAAGTAGGAAGATGGGAGATCAGGACATCCTCGACGAATTCGTTGCCGAAAACGCGGAAGACGGATTGTCCAAACGTGAGAGGGAGGAGATCCGAAGGCGAAGCCGGAAGCTGAAGGACGCCAGCGTGAATCTGGCCTATGCCCGAATGGCGGTTCGTTTCGTAAAGCAAAAGGTAGCGCTGGTGGCGAACTGGGACGAGTCCGTGCCTTCAGGCGCCGAAAACATCTACCGGGTCGGATCGACACCGCGCGATCAGAGGCCGATAGAAACCGGGCTGAAGCAAGTGCGAAAGCCGCGTGGAACAAGACAGATCAGTGTGTCTATGGAGACCTTCGGCAGAACAAAGAGTGGCAGCGCATCGACGCTCAAACCGGCGGCGTGGAAGACTTGCAAGACATTCAAATACTAAGCGATCTGGCTGATCAGTACGGTTGCGGGAATTGCGGAGAGCTCCCCGCCGTAACCTTTATCTACCTCTACAACTTGAGCATCCGCCCGTTGGACTTCATGGCTCTAAAGCCCCCGGCAGACCACGCGTTTGTGGTCATTGGGCGCAGCGGGAGCGACACCGACGACAGCTTTGGACGCAATTGGGACAGCAATGCGGTGATCTGCGACCCTTGGGCGTCCGAATTGAAGGCATTTTTCCCCGGCAGCCCCTACGGCCCGATACGTTTCGGCGACACCTACGCTGCCTACTCCGCAGCGTTTTTGGAACAGAATATGAAAGCCATGCACCGGGATTTTAACGGCGTGACCCTGCCGTATCGAGAGCAATAGACAAGTCGCCAAACCTTGATGGTTCGGATGCCGACTTTCCCATTCAGCAAGGCAACGCCACGCGGCGTTGCCGGTGAACGTTTCTCGAAGCGCGGAGAAACGGCACGACGGGCGGGACGGTGCAGCCACGCCGCCCTTCGGTGGCTCGTCGAGCGGGGGCATTCTCATGGCTAGGCTTACTTCTGAAGCGGCAGACCGATACCCGGGAGTTGATTGGTGGATGGTCACGAGCTTCTATCCGCTGGTTGTCGCCAATCCTCGTATTCTGAAGGCCTTCTGGAAATGGAGCAATTTTTCCGATACGGAGCAAAATCGATCGATTTTCAACTATGGAACGCCGCCGACAATCGGCCTGATCGACGGGTCCAACGCATGCAAATACGGCTCCGACGGAAATCCGATCGGAGTGCTCTACGGCCAAACTTGGAGCGTGAATCAAATCGGCATCAATTCGACGCTGTGCGACCTGTTCGTGGACGCAATCGCCAAACCTTATCCATATCCGCCTGACGCCAGCCAGGCGATCGAAGCGCTGCAGGGGACGATCCTCCACGAAATGGTCCATTGGAGCTACTACGCCAACGGACCCGTCGACGAATCAAAAAAATACGGGGGCGACCCGGAATATGGAACCACGCACTTCGAACTGGAAGCGTTCGGCCGCGCTATTAGTTTGCCATTGAGCAGATTGTGTAAAAGCAAGACCTTCCCGTATCTCGGGATAACCTGGGATCAGGTGACAGAGTATTCGGACAAGGGGCAGCGCGAGGTCGTTGTTGTGAAAGCGCTGGACCCAACCTCTCCGGCCGCTAAGGCCGGAATCAAGGTGGGCGACGTGATCCGCAAGTTCGACGGCGAAGACATCTGGCCCCTGCCACAGGGCCTTGCCGAACAACTCCAGACGAAGAAGCCCGGCCAGGTCGTCAGACTCGCAGGCTACCGCTCGTCCACAGTCAACTTCGATATAGACGTGCACCTCGGCACGCGTCCCGCGGGAAAATGACGGGACGAACGGCACGGCTTTCAGACGAGACGGGTTTTTGTAATCAGCCCCGCGCCCCAGCGACAAAAGCGCGCCGCCGTCTTAATGCCGGAAGCGTGCCCGCTGCTGACGTTAAAAACGTCTCGGTGGCAACCGGACCATTTGTTCAACGACGTCCCTCCTGTTACCGGAACATTCGATTCTAGCAATGCCCAATGTCAGTGCACGAAACAGGCGAACTCTGCTTTTGCCGCCATTTTGCGAGTCATCCAGCTGGGTTTCTACGCCCCGAGTTTGTTATCCAAGCATGTCGCTCTGCCATTCATGAACCGCAGGCCGGACTACCGCAAAAACGACCCAGAGCCGGCAGCCCGTCGCAAGCTGCTTAAGCAGCTTGTCGTGGCTTTCCTTAGGTGATTCTTGATTGTTTCGCGCGCCTGCTAGTATTGTCGCAAGAGAACTAACCGGACCAACCGAGGTTCGCGCAGAGCCAATCCTGTCCAGACTAGCCAAAGCCGACCGCAAGAAGATTGCGGAATTTCCGGCCCGAGAGATCACGGGAACCGCCACCGCTCCGCCCAGATAGCCGGTCAGCAGGATCGCCCCGAGGATAGCGGTCTTGGGAATGATATAGATGGCCGTGCAGGCGAGCAATAACAGGCCGATGCCAGTCACCAGCTCCGAATCAATGCCCGCCTTCTGGCAACGCCCCCACCACCGGAGCCACGCGAATGACTTTGCTAATGCAGTCGAAAGCCAGGAACAGCACCACCAGGCCGGTGAGTCGCGCTCCCAGTTTCGGCATCGCTTTCGAAGCGGGCGAGTGCCGTGCCCCGCCCGTGCATGATTGTGTCTTGATTCATAGTCACTCTGTCATGGTTCGAATCCATGCCAGACAGCCAGTTGATTATCAGCTAATTACGGCGATCGCGTCGGAAGCAGGAAATTGTTGCTTCCACTTGCTTGCCACTTCTGAGGCGAAAGGGTCGCTCCTCCACACGCATTTCGCCTCAAGGGAAGGGCATTTCCGCGCCAAAGAACGGGGTGCTTAGGAGAGAAAGAGGACCATTGCCCGGTCAAGCCGACATGTCGACACAACGCCACAAGTTCGACAGATCCTTAATGCAAGTCACTTGCACGAGAAGGGTAGCCATTTTCTCTGTTAGCGCAGGTTCAGAATGTCAGGGTTGGCTGCAACGAGCCTTCGTCGCAACCACCGCGCCTGGCGTTGTGGCGTTGTCAGAATCGCCTGCCTTTTCCTTTATTCATGCGCCTTGTGGCGTTGTGGCGTTCTCAGGGCAGTCTTTCGGGCAAATAGCGGGAAAGGCGTCATCGAACGAGGTCAATTTGTAGCCTTTCGGCGTAGCTGTCATCCGCCTCCCGAATCGTGCCCGGGATGATGCCGAAGGGCTTCAAGAGCCGCGCCAGCTTCGCCGCCGGTCCGCGCAGGTTGCCACTCGCGATATCGCGCCCCCACAATGCCGCCCACGGTTCGCCTTTGCGCTCGATTAGCGCCAGGAGCACATGCCTGGTGGAGATTTGATTCACCTTCTCGCGCGGCGGCAATTTCGCGGATGGCTGCCCGGAGCTGGGCGCCGGTATTTTCGCTATGTTCGCTTGGCGGCGGCGGTGCTTTCGACGAATCAGGCGGCGGGCCTTGTTCGTTTGCCGCCTGAGGGGGCGGACAAGCTTTGGGCGAATCAAGCCGGAGCATGGTTCTCGCTTGATAGAAGCGGGGGTTTCTATAGCCGATATTCATATGTCAGTGCTTTGGCGTTTATGGGGGTTTGACGGATTGTTGCGGTCATCTGCTCGCCCATGGCGCTGGTCCCGGCCACCCGGAAGCCGAAAACGCGCCCAACCAGCGAGAGAAGCCCAAAACGGCGTTGACAGCCGCTCGGGGATTCTGCAAACTCCGAAAGAGCTGGTCGAAAGTCCGTTTCCGCTCCGAAACCAAACCTGGAAGGAGACCTTCTGCTCCTGGACCCGAAAACCAAATTCCTATCCCTGCGGTTGTTTTGTTGAAGGCATTGAAATGGTATCGGAAGACCGTCAGTCTCGCTCGGTGCGCGTCCTTGTAGAACCAAGCGACTATGTATTGCGCAATGCAGGCGATATGGCGATGCTGCGAACCGCGGTATCGCGATTGATCCAAAAATGGCCCGAAGCCCTGATTCAGGTTCTAAGTGACGAACCCGACGCGTTGCAGGCGTTTTGCCGGAGGCAACACCTCTGCGATCCGCGGGACGCCGGTATTGGTTACAAATGGTCCGCGTACCGGAACAATTCCCCGGCATTGTGCAACACCATGTGGCTGAATTGGTCAAGGTTTTGTGGCGCCGTAAACTGGGATGGCAGAATAGGGCAGCTTTGGCAAGTCTCCGCGAGTTCACAAACGTCGTTGCGAATGCTGACCTAGTCATTGTGACAGGCATGGGAGGTATCACGGACGCTTTCCCGGAATATGCAATGAACCTCTTGGAGAACACTGGCGCTGGCTGTTCGATGTCGAAGATATGTCGCCATGCTTGGACAGGGATTTGGACCTCTTCATACGCCTAAGCTTGTTGCACAGGCTCGGGTCGTCTTGCCGCATATAGATTTTATCGGCATTCGTGAGGACCGAGCGAGCCTCCCGCTCTTGCTGTCGCTTGGGGTCGCGTTGACCGCGTGATGACGACGGGTGACGATGCCATCGAGATTGCCTATCGGTTGAGGCGCGATTCATTCGGCGAGGGGCTTGGGGTCAACCTTCGAATTGCCGACTATTCGGGTGTCGACAAAAGCTTGCTGAACCGCTCCGCCAAGTTTTGAGGGATGCCACGCGAGCCTATCGGGTGCCTATGGTCCCGTTACCCATTTCACACGTCCCGGGCGAAGCCGATGTTGAAACGATGCGTTATCTAATGGATGTCGATGACGACAGCTTCGGCGACGGTTTGCCACTCGAGGCGCTGGATGCGATCATCCGGCAGGTTCAAAAATGCCGCTTGGTCATCACGGGCAGCTATCATGCCGGCGTATTTGCGCTAGCAAATGGCATACCGACCATCGGATTAGCAAGGTCAACATACTACATCGACAAGTTCATGGGGCTTTCGGCGATGTTTGGCCCGGGCTGCGAAACGGTGTTGCTCGAAAAGCGAGACTTCGCCCAGCATTTGAAAGGCGCAATTGCAAGATTGTGGAATGTTGCTGAAAGCTTCAAACCGCTGCTGCTGGCGAAGGCGGCTCGGCAGATTGAACTCGGTTATGAGGCATATAAGCAGGATTGGCGACGCTGTGAGCACCCGAATTATGCGAAACGCAGGATCGTCGATGGGCTAAGCTCTCGGCGCAAGTCGTGATGAAATACAATACTCTTGGAGTGTTTCTTCGAACTCTCCAGGAGCCGACTCTTCGGGCAGACCGACCTCGCTCGTTGGATCGATACGTCGAACTTCGATGCGAAATGGGAGGAGCGAACACAGCTCATAGCGCGAATTGTGCCAAAGCACACTCGAGTGATTGAATTTGGCGCAGGGAAAAGGCAGTTAGAATCATATCTCGACCGACTTGTAGTTATTCCCCTTCGATCTCGTCGATCGAGGCGGAAACACAATCGTTCTCGACCTAAATTCGAGGCCCTTGCCGGACCTCAGCCATCTCAAGCTAGACGTCGCAGTATTCGCAGGAGTTCTCGAATACATCTCGGAGCTCGATTCGGTCGTTCTCTGGCTTTCCTATCAGGTCGCAATGTGCATTGCTTCGTATGGACGTGCGCATACGCAAACCAAGAACGATAGGTCGATTCAAGGAAACCATACGTCGCACCGGCGTGGATGGATCAACACGTTTACCGAAAACGCTCTCGTGCAAACCTTTGGTGCCAGAGGCTTCATTCTGACGGAAAAACACGATTGGCATGTGGGCGACAGCAGCGAACGCATCTTCGTCTTTAAGGCCGTTGCGAGTCGGCGCGACATTAACATCCCACGAGATTGAGCGCCGTTAGATAGTTAGAGAAAGACGAATAATAACTTCTACTATTCGTATTGGTATAAAGGAAAGCGTGATTCAGCCTTCGGAATGTCACGAATTTGTGAGACGCCCAAAGTGGATCATCCGGTCATTTTGGCAGAGGTTTTCTCCTCTTGCTATGGATTGGCCTCCTACTCCGGCTCTTGTGGCCAAGATTCAGCAGTGACATGCTAAGAGTCTGCTCACATATCACGGATCTCCGCACTCACTGCCGAGGTGAGGACTTTCTAAACCTTCTCGCTAACCTCCAGGGGAAGGCGCGATTGATCGACAAAGGCGTGGACATCGAGGCTTACACGATGGCCGAGCTTGAGCAGCAATACATCACCGAGGTCGAATCATTCAGTGAGGTGTCGCTCTGCC
>CAWFMA010000015.1:0-28236 GCA_963816855.1 uncultured Verrucomicrobiae bacterium
GAAGCTCTCAGCGTAGAAGGCTTGGCCGCCGCAGCTTCAGCGTAGGAGGCTCACCGCCGGATCGCGTCGACGCTTCGCTATACGTCGCGGCTCGCGGACGTACATCCAAAACGGCGCCATTAAATGGCTGACCGTTTTGCATACCCCAACGTGAGCCAGCGGTCAGACGATTCCAGAGCCGCATCAAGAGCGGCTCGCAGTGCAGCGAGCCGGCGCACGCTCTTTCACAAATAAATATCTCTTGTCAATGATTGTTGACTGAACCGCTGACGGGACTTCCGTGGAAGATCTTCCGACTTCAACTTTCTGACCGATACTTTAAGCTTTCTCTTGATGAAACCATCTTTCACGCTTGGCGTCGTCGGTCATTTCGGATTAGCCGTACGAAATCCGAAGAAAAGCGCGCAATGGTTTCAACGCGTGCTGGGTCTGCGCAAAGAGTTCGAGATTGAAGACGGCGTCGCTGTCGGCAACGACAATGTCACGATCGTTTTATTCAAAGGTAAGCCGTCGCCGGAAGCGCTTGATCATATGTCATTTCACCTGCCGGACATGGCCACACTGCGAAAGGCGCTTGACCATCTCAAGAAGCACGATGTCGATCTGGAAGACCCGGGGGACGAGATCGGTCCGGAAGCCCCCGGCTCACCCCATATGGGTCTTTGGTTTCACGATCTGGATGGTTATCGCTGGGAGTTGTCAGTACAAGGGGAAAAGTAATCTGATGACACGGCACTGCGCTATGCGAGAATGTGAGGTTCTTATGAAAGAGCCGTCGGATGCTGCCGCCGTGCGTGTATTTCCTCCAGCGGTGCCGCTTCTTACGATTCTACTCGGAGTAGCCTTCAACCATCTTTGTCCATTTAACCTCAAGCCTTACCCCGAGAACTGAGGCCAAAACGCGGGGGAAGCACCCGGTTTTTATGCTCTCCAATGTCAGCAACAAATCAAGAGCTGTCGCATTGACAACAGATCCAAAGTTGCATCAAAAAAGTCCTCATGAATAAGCCGCAATATGAGCCCTATGCATGGAACGTGCAAAAAGGCGTGGCAGTTCTCTCACATCACCATTTGAGGCAGGCCGCCCCTATCCTCCAAATTGGCGAGATCTTCCGCAGCAACCAAACCACAACCTCACAACCAGAGTGAACAAGTCCGTCCACCTTGCACCAACCCGCCGCACCATTCTCGCCGCAGGCATCCTCAGTGTCGCAATGATCTTTGCGGCACCCACCAGCGAAGCCGTCAGCATCACTTGGGGTGCCGCGCAGACCATCACTGGAGATAGCGACGTGAGCACGAGTGGCACGCTCGTCAGGGCGATTAATATCGGTGCTCCCGGCCCCCCCCAGCGTGGCCAATACCACGGTGAATGGCGTCCTTTTCACCGGTCTCGCCTTGACCGGCAACAACGTCACTTCGGGTGACTTCAACCTCGCGACTGCCGGGTTCCTCGGGGTTCTCGATCAACGGGAGCGGGCCGAGCTTTAGCGAAGGCTTTGCGGGGGTCAGCGGCCCGGAGGGCAAGAGCGGGCAGGCGGTGTTTGCTCCGGTGCCCGACAATATCTCTTCCTTTCAAACCGGCTCAACCAGCAAAGCCTGACCGATCTGTGCGAGGACATTGATCGGATCTCGCCCGAAACCGTTAAAGCCATGTTCGATTTGAAGAAAATGGCGGGAAGCTGAGCGTAGATTGCTGCTAAACAACTATCTCAGCAGCGTCTACACGCATCTGGGTGTGCACGACGCAATTGAGGAGTTCAAACAGTAGGCAGCCGGCGCATTCGAACGAAGCGTTTTTGGGCTCCCTCCGCTTTTACCGTCTTTCATGGCGTGGCCAGTCCAAAGACTGTTCTAAGTCCTCTCGCCAAGGAGAAATATATGAATTCCTAAAATGTTACGCGAGTCGGGGAGTTCACCAACGTGGAGAGCACCTTCAACGCGAGTGGCTACGATCTTGCGACGGGGGGCTTTACCATGGGCGTGGATTACCGCATTGGAACCCACTTTGCCTTTGGGCGCCATTGATGATCGCCTGCGTGCTCCCATTGAGGTTCCACGGCCTCGGAAGCTCCCACACAGTAGTCAGTAGTCAGTAGTCAGTAGTCAGTAGTCAGTAGTCAGTAGTCAGTAGTCAGTAGTCAGTAGTCAGTAGTCAGTAGTCAGTAGTCAGTAGCCAGTAGCCAGTAAACGGAAAGTCCGCAGTGCTTTTGGCCAACACCTGAACTGCGCGAGCACCTGCTTGCGATCGCGGGCGATGATCCCCGCGCACCCGTGCATCCACGCGCCTACGCGACGGTGAGCTGTACAGTTCAAGCGGGTGAGCACACATGATCTTCCGCGCAGCTCGCCGGGAGGGATTCATCATCCAAGTTCGCGATAGAATTCCACGAATGCCTGCCGGACTCTCTGAGGCTTGCCCTTCGGGCGCATGCCGGCGATCAATGAACGATAAAGCGAAAACCGCTCACGGCATCATGGGCCGGGCACCGGTCCGTTTCGCGCCGGCCCGGAAAAACGAACTCGCAATGGTCATGCGCTTTGCCACGTCGACGAGCCAAGCGCCATGAATCTCGACTCGCTGCTGGGCTCCATCTTTTCTGACCAGAAGAGAATCTGCTCATCGTCGGAGTGCTCCTCCCCGAGACCAGCCATCGCCGTGGTCTTCGTTCTCTATCGCGCCCGGCACGAACCGCTCCAGCGCGAGCTGTGGGCCCATGCCGTGGCCTCCGCCAACGAAGCTCCCTCCCCGGTGGTAGCGACTTTCGTAACCTCTCTCAACGAAACCATCGATCTCGACGCAAAGCGCTGGAACGCGATGCGCTGGCATCTGCCGTCCGCGGTGTGGATCCTCGTGCTGGTGGCCGCCTCGGTCGGATGCTACGCGACCGATTTCCACGCCGGCAGGACCGGAGCGCGGCCGCGTTCTCCGATCTATCCTGCCGGCACTCGTCACATGATCATCGGGCTGACCGCCGATCTCGATCGTTCGCGCTTCGGCGTATCGGGATCAGCCAACAGCCCCTGGTCGACTTAAAGGCGACCCTATCCGAGTCATAGGCTCATCGACCTGAAAGCGCGTGGGACGCTCCCGACTCGGTTCGCGCCTGCTTGGGTCTCGCGGTTTCGCTGTCAAGCCGATGGAACACCTCTGGCGGCCGCAGGACCTCGAGTTCATCCTGGCGGCGCGAGACACGGCGCCGCCGTTCTCAAGGAGCTTGCCGGCGACGACGCCCGCTCAGCAAGTAGATCGCGGCGCGCAGTTCGAGCAATGGATCGTCGGAGGGATCGATTCCCTCCACGCGTGGGATGGGATCGAAGATGATCTTCTTCTGCTCGCGCGCATCCCCGGCAACCGGACCTGTCAGAACCATCCTGCCGAAATTGACCAGGCGGCGTCCCTCCGGCCAGTGAACCGTTGCGTCGTCCACGATGTCGGTGTCGTCTGCCACCTGCACGAGAATCTGAAAACTTATCGGAGCTTTGGCGATCCTGTCGGTCAGTTCCTCAAAGAGATAGTTCGTGTCCCTAGCCTTCAGCGCGTCATCCAGGTATTCGTTCCCGGCATCCGGTATGATTCGGTAACGCCCGTGGCGGCTCACGCCGTCCTTATCGATAAAGCGCATCGCGGTCACTCCGAAATACGACTCTCTGGCAAAGCTGGAGGGACTGGGCTTGGGCGTTTGGACGAACGCCAGCGCTTTCGGATGACCGGCCAGGAACTTCTCGATCGGCGTGGGCGACGGCTGGGACGGCCCGCTCGAAGCAGCCGCCTGTAAAAACTCCAGAAACTCCTGTCCCGTCCTCGTGGGAAATCCGTCCGTCGAATGGCTGACGATATCGGTGTGCACGTGTTCGGCGAGGTGGAATCGGATGGCCAGTCCCCGTGGGTTCGCGTTCGGATCGTCGTCAGGAATCTGGGGGAGTCCGGTGGAGTTGGAAAACCGGGCGGTGACCGGGGTGGTATCCCGGGCAATGTGGGGCGCCCGCGTCAGCGAGGAGGCCTCGGGGGAAGGTGTAAATGCTCCCGTGAGCAGAACGCCCTTCGCATGGGCGGGCCGAAAGCCCGGGTGCAGTCCAAAAATCGTATCGAACTGTTTCAGCACTTCCTGGCTTAACGCAATAAGCTTTTCGTCAGAGGGCAGTGGCATGGTGATCTCCTTTTACGGGTATCTGAGTCTTCGCGATGCTATTTCGCAAGCACGCACCTTCGAAACTTGCGGACCAGGCGCAATCTCCTGGCAAAGCGCAGGGGCAACTTGGCCCGATTTTGGACCGATTCGCCATCGAAAAGGACCACTCGACACTCTCGAGCGTCGGCAGCGTAACGAAAAAGTCACAATTCCCGCCTTTGACGCAAATCGCCACGGAATCATTCTTAGTCGGCCCTAATCCTATGAAACACCCTTACTCTCGCTCGCAGACCCACGCATCTGCAATCGTCGTCGTTGCTGCAGCGACGCTGATGGCCGTCAGCCCCGTTCGAAGTGCGTTCTATGAACAGGCGCGCTACGGCTGGCTCCGCGGCTCCTGTCGAAAAGTCTTCAAAATCCTGGCTCGCCGAATGGTGGGATGGAAAATACGCCAGCGGAAATTGGTTCGGCGTTCGCGATACCCTCGAAGACCACGGCCTGACCCTCGGCGGCAGATGGATAGGTGTCTACTATGGTGTCGTGGATGGAGGCATACCAAACATCCGGGGCAGCTATTTCGACGAGGAGATCAAATTCACCGGGGAACTCAACTTCGCCAAGCTGACCGGCTGGGAACCCCTCGAGGGGTTGAAAGCATTCGGAGAAGTCCGCTGGCGCGACGGTTTGAATCCGAACCTGCGCGTGGGCGCTTCGCCCAACTTCCAACCCTCCCACTTTCAGTCCGGCAAGCAGTGGCGTCTGATGACTTTTGGACTCACCTACACCACGCCTGAGCTCTTCGGCATCAAGGACTTTCTCACGGTGACCGGAGGCTGGCTTCAGCCGCAAAAGGAATTCATCGAGCAGCCCCTCTCCAAGCTCTTTGTAAACAATGCCTTCGAGAGTTCCAAGGGTATCGGGGCAAATATCCCCTTTTCCTCGAGCTTCTCCACCTGGGGAGGGACTTTGAAGATCAAGCCCGTTGATTGGTATTACGCCAAGGCTGGGCTGTTTATGGCCTATCCGCAGGCGACCTCGACGGACAATCATGGCCTGGCCTTCGAAGGTTTCGGTCCCGATCCGAGCCAGAACGGGGTCTTCGCGATCGGAGAAACCGGATTCACCCCGAAACTCGGCGCCTCCAAGCTGCCGGGAAAGTATGCCTTCGGCGGCTTTTACTACGAGCAAGACAACAACTCTTTCTTTGGAACGCCCTACTCCGGCTTCTATGGCTTCTACTGGCAGATCGATCAAATGCTCTTTCGCGAACCTTCGGAACCCGCTCCACTGCCGCAACCAGATGCCAAGTCGGTGGTCGACGACAAGTCGGGCAAAACTTTCAAAGAGCCCGTCCCGCCGAGCAAACCCAAGCTCTCCGATCAGGGACTCTCCTTCTTCAGTCTCTTTACCTACGCGCCCAAATACAACAACATCCTGCCCTTCTACTTTCACACCGGTCTTGTCTACAAGGGCCTCATCCCCACCAGGGATAATGATCAACTCATGGCCGCCTTCGGCTTCGGCCAGTATAGCTTCTTCAATATTGAGGCGTTGCAGGAGAAAGGAAACGTCAATCAGCCCAATTACACGGCGGTGCTTGAAGTAGACTACCGCATCCAGATCAACAAGTGGGCGTTCTTTCAGCCTTATCTCCAGTACATCATTCAACCCAACGGAACCGGTGCGATCGAGAACGCCACGGTTTTGGGTTTTGAGACCGGCGTCATCTTTTAATCATTCTTCGCAGGAGCAACGTGCCGCCGCCGGGGGGTTTCATTACCCGGCGGCGGTTTCTGTTTCGAGCGCTCAACCGCGGTGCAACCTTCCAGCGCGTCACTGGCGATCTCATGCATAGCGACGAGCGGTCGGGTCACGTCCCGGAGGCTAATCTTGAAAACCAGGCATCAAACGAGCTTCCTATTGATCACCCTCCTCGTTCAGACAGAGCGCGGTGTCGCCATCGATAATGAGTCCCTTCACGAAGCCGGCTTTCAGGAGTCCTTGGACAGCTCTCAGCTTTTGTCTCCCCGCACAGAGAAGGATAACCTCCCGATCGTAGAGGTGCGCAAGGTCAACGGCGAGGGTCCGTTGATTTAGTTCGCTCGAAACGACCTGACCGTCCGCATCGAAAAACTTGCCCATGCAGTCGCAAACGGCGCCCGCTCGCTTGAGCTCCTGCAGCTCGATCCCTGAGAGCAACCTGTGCCGAAACAGCAGGCTGTATTCGTCGCATTGCCCGAGCGTAACCAGATAAAAACTGGCCTGCTCCGCCAGCGCCAACGTGTGTTTGAAGACACGCTGCGACATAAAGATTTGCTTATCCGATATGCTATCGGCGATATAGGGCACCGGCAATAAGTGTCCTTCTCCGCCGGTTCTTTCGGCCAGATGACAGACGACCTCGAAGGGATTGGCGGCCGAAGATCGGGTTAGCGAGCCCATCGCTGAGACGAACTTCGTCCTCGGCTTCGACATCCCGACCAGATAGTTTGGAATTTCCGCGATCGTTCTTCCGAAACCGACCCCGATCACACTGCTCTCGTCGGCTTGAAGACGCTCGCGCAACAGATCTGCCGCGACAATGCCGACCGCCCGGCGGGCGATGGGGCCTTCCGCTTCGAGTTTGTCACGCGAAGGCATCCCTCTGCGCCGGTTTGGAGAATAGGACATCAGCGGCGGGGTTGTCCGGCAGAATGCGAGCTGGTGACGCTTTCGAATGGCCTCCTCGACCTCGGCCATTCGCGCAAACCGATGCTCGATAGAAATTTTGACAATTCCCGCGTCCCTGGCTTCGGCCAACAGTCTATTGGCCTTCACGCGCGAAATACCTAATAACTCGGCAGTCTGTTCCTGCGTGTTTCCGGCAACATAGTAGAGCCAGGCTGCCCGAACGGTCTGCTCCAAGGCATCTGATAGCTTGCCATCTCGATTATTCATAAGCTGCCGCGGAAATCCTCTCTGCGCCCCAGGAACGTGACGCACGGCGCTCGTCGCGCGGCTACCAATCTCACAATATGCTCAAGCAAGTCAATCGATTTCACCCGACCGCAGGCCGCGCGAACTGATGATCTCAAGCCAAGCAGCGACATGGAAGCGGCCCGATTTCCACGCAGCGTCCGCATCGCTTTCAGCCTCCAGGCTCAATACGCGCGGTTCCGCGCCGGGTGCTGAAAAATTGCGCCTGTGTACATTTGCTCGAAGCACGAAAATATTTATCAACTTTGTCTTGCGGCGATCCGGATGCTATGCCATTTTGCGGCCTGAACCAGCCGGAGACTGTTATGGACAGGTCATACCGCACCAAAGACGGATGAGTTGCTTGCAGGCTCCGGCCGTAGCCCCTAAAATCTGCTTTCGTGTTCTCCCCAATTTTGAAGAACGATGACGCCCAACCGTGCCAGTAGACGTAGACGATTTGCCTCCGGACGCCCGAGCGCTATGCGACGGCCCTAGGGTCCATAGCCGAACATTGGCAAAGCTTTCACGATTCGCTTGACTATGCCACCGAACGAACCAACTGCCAAGACCGCCCCAGAGAAAACGTCGGCCGGCCATTCAGCCATCGGGTGGCTGACGCAATACGGAATCATTGTTGCCTTTGTTTTGCTCTGCGTGGCCCTAACGTTTTTGAACAAGTATTTTCTTACCCCGGAAAATATTTCCAACATTCTTCTCCAGACGTCGATCAACGGCATTCTGGCCATGGGTATGACCCTGGTCATTCTCACCGGCGGAATCGATCTGTCCGTGGGATCAGTGTTGGCATTTTCTTCCATCGTCGCGGCGACCTTCGTAACCGGCGATAATCCGCATTCCCCCATTGTCGCCTTGCTCGTGGGCGTGGTCACGGGAGGTCTTCTCGGCCTCATCAACGGTTGGATCATCGCTTATCTGAAGATTCCTCCGTTCGTTGCGACCCTCGGGATGTTGAGCGTTGCTCGAGGACTCACCTACGCCTACACGGGCGGCATGCCGGTGCCAAACCTAAGCGAAAGCTTCCTGAACCTGGGAGAGGGCTCCCTTCTGGGAGTTCCGGTGCCGGTCCTGATATTCTTGCTTATCTTCGGAATCCTTTGGGTGGTGCTGAATCATACTACTTACGGCCGCAGCGTCTACGCGGTTGGGGGGAACGCGAAGAGCGCACGGACGGCGGGCATTTCCACCAACCCGGTGATCGCTTCCGTCTACGTGATTGCCGGTCTGCTGGCGGGACTCGGAGGCTTGATTCTCACGGCGAGGACAAGTTCGGCGCTTCCCCAGGCGGGCGTATCTTATGAGCTTGACGCTATTGCCGCGGTGGTCATCGGAGGCACAAGTCTTTCGGGCGGCGTGGGCAGCATCGCGGGCACCCTCCTGGGCGCCTTAATAATTGGAACGATCAACAACGGATTGGACCTGCTGGGGGTGTCGTCGGCTTACCAGCAGATCGTCAAGGGCTGCATCATCGTGGTCGCAGTCCTGCTGGATTATAGCCGCCATGCTAACGAGTGACGAGCGCGCACATTTCCAAACCTCAACCTAAAGCGGGGCTCGTGCGGAGCAACCGTGTCGACCTGAAAACCTCAGAAACATACCATGAAAATCCAACGAAAATTCAAACTCATGACGCCGCTCCTGGTGGGCTGCGCCGTTGCCGCATTGGCGGGAACCTCGTTTGCTGCTGATAAGCTCCGCGTAGGAGGGGCCGTCTATGGACTAAAAGCTGAATTCGCGAATCTCTGGGCCGCCGCTCTCAAGAAGCATCCTGCGGTCAAGGACGGCACTGTTGAAATGACCATCTTCGACGGCCGATACGATCCGCTGGTGCAGAACAATCAGATCGCCACGATGATGACGCAAAAGTTCGACGGAATCGTGCTAAGTCCCGTCGATTACAATGGCAGCGCGCCGCAAATCAAGAAAGCTGCCAAGGCCGGCATACCGGTGGTCGTATCAAATGCGCGGGTCAACAGCCCGGACATTACCTCAATGGTCTTGTCCGACGACGTCAAAGCCGGCGAAATCATCATGGAAGAAGCGGCCAAGAGGATGGGAGGCAAAGGCAACGTCGTCATCTTTCAGGGCCCGATCGGACACTCGGCCGAAATCGACCGGAGCAAAGGCATACAGACTGTGCTCGCGAAGTATCCCGACATCAAGGTCCTGGAAAAGAAGACTGCCAACTGGTCGCGGGCCGAGGGTTTGTCTCTGATGGAGAACTGGCTGACGGCCCACCCGAATGAAATCAAGGGTGTGATCGGCGAAAACGATGAGATGGCTCTCGGAGCGATCCAGGCGATAAAGGGCCGCGGGTTAAACGTAAAGGATTTCGTCGTCGTTGGTATTGACGGCGTGCCGGATGCGATCAACGCCGTCAAGGCGGGTGAGATGTTCAGCATTCTGCAGGACGCCGAGGGACAGGCCGCAGGCGCCCTGGATGTCGCTTTGCGGGCCAAGATCGGCGAATCCTATCAGCCGAGGGCCGCCGTGTGGAAACAGTGGGAAAAGGAAATGCCGTGGAATGGTGGAACCGAGAAGGCATATTTTATTCCCTGGACGGTTATTACCGCAGAGAACGCCGACGATCTGCTGAAACACCAAAAGGAATTGATCAGCGGCTCCTAAGCACCGGAAATCTCCGCGGCAACCAAAGCAAGCGATTAACTCCGACCGAGAGTCACCGGCCGCCTGATGACGTCTAAAGAAATCGACAAAATGACAGTCCCTAAGATCGACACGAACTTTTCGTTAGCAAACAAGGTTGCACTCATTACGGGCGGAGCGGCCGGGATCGGCCGAGCGATCGCCGAAGTCTTTGGCCAGAAAGGAGCGAAGCTGGTCCTGGTCGACAAGAGCGAAGCCGTGGGTGCGGTCGCCGATGAGTTCACCGCCAAGGGAGTCGAGGCGCTCGGCATTGCCACCGATATAACCGTCCGCAGCAATATCGAGCAGTTTGTGGAGGAGGCCAGCAAGCGGTTTGGAACAATCGACATACTGGTTAATAACGCCGGGGTCGTGCTGCTGGCCCCGGCCAAGGACCTCACGGACGAAGCGTGGGACGTTACGATGGCGGTCAACCTGAAGGCGCCCTACATGATTTCCCAGATCGTCGGCCGGAAGATGATCGCCCAGCGCTCGGGCAAGATCATCAGTATGGCCTCGCAGGCGGGGCTAGTGGCGCTTGATCAGCACCTGGCGTATTGCGCGAGCAAAGCGGCGATCATCAGCCTCACAAAGGTGCTCGCCTACGAGTGGGGCCGCTATAACATCAACGTCAACTCAATTTCTCCCACCGTGGTGCTGACGGAACTCGGCAAGAAAGCCTGGGCCGGAGAAGTCGGTGAAGCGTTCAAGGCGAAGATCCCGCTCGGTCGCTTTGCCTATCCGGAGGAGATCGCCGCGGCGGCTCTCTTTCTGGCGAGCAGCGCGGCGGACATGATATCCGGGGAAAACCTGGTTATCGACGGCGGCTACACCATACAGTAAGGAATGACGCTTCCCGGGGCACCACGACTGGATAAGCTACGACGCGGCCTTCGCGCGGGTTCGCAGTTCGAAAAATTCGTGTATGCAGACTGGTAAGGACACGATCGGGCCTTCAGCGGCGGAGCGGGGCAACTCCGGAATGCTGCTGAGCGCAAAGGAAATCACCAAGTCCTTTAGCGGCGTGCCGGCCTTGCGCGATGGCCGCCTTAACCTTCGCGCGGGTTCGATTCACGCCCTATGCGGGGGCAATGGCGCAGGGAAATCGACGTTTCTCAACATCATTACGGGCATTCTCCGCAAGGACAGCGGAACGATCGTCTATAAGGGCCGCGAGTGTGATTTTCACGCGCCGAAAGAGTCGCTGGACGCCGGTATTTCGATCATCACACAGGAGTTGAGCCCCGTCCGGGACATGACGGTGGCAGAGAATCTCTATCTTGGCCATCTGCCGAAGCGCTACGGGTTGATCGACTGGAAAACGCTGTTCGGCGACGCCGCGGACTTATTGCGCCGGCTTGGCTTTCAGATTGATCCGCGAAAGAAGATGAGAGAGATCAGCCTGGCACAGATCCAACTGGTCGAAATTGCCAAGGCCATCAACCATCGGGACGTGAGCATCCTGATCATGGATGAGCCGACATCCACGCTCGGCGAGCAGGAGACCGAAGTTCTTTTTTCTTCGGTGCGCAACCTGGCCGCGTTAGGCAAGGGAATCATCTATGTCTCGCACAGGATGACCGAGATCTTCACGATTTGCGATGCCTACACGGTCTTTCGCGACGGGAAGTTTATCGAGGACGGGCTGATCAAGGATATCACCCGGAAGCACCTGGTGAGCCAAATCATCGGCCGGGACTACCAGGACCAGTTTCCGGAAACGAAAGCGGAGGTTACCGAGGAGCCGGTTCTTCGGGTGAAGAATTTTTCGATCTCTCGAAAGTTGACGGATATTAACCTTGAAGTTCACAAGGGAGAGGTCCTCGGCATCTATGGCTTGGTAGGCTCGGGCCGAAGCGAGTTTCTGAACGGGTTGTATGGATTGGATAAGCTGGAAAGCGGCGAAGTGCTTCTGAATAACCGCCCCGTCGCGATTCGTTCCCCTCGCGAGTCGATCCGGAACCGTGTTGCCCTCGTCACGGAGGATCGCAAGGAAACGGGGCTGGTCCTTACCTCGTCGGTCAAAGAGAATATGTCCTTATCGTCGCTGCCGGCTCTCTCCAAGCTGGGGTTTATGCGGCACCAAAAGGAGAAAACCTGGACGAACGATTGGGTAAGGAAACTTAGGATCAAGTGCGCTTCGACCAAGCTGCAGGTTCGCTTCATGAGCGGCGGAAATCAGCAAAAAGTCGTTCTCGCGCGCGCCCTCGAAACGGAACCGCTCCTGCTCCTGCTCGATGAGCCGACTCGCGGGGTCGACGCCGGCGCCAAGCAGGAGATCTATGGATTTATCGAGGAATTCGTGGAACACGGCAACGGGGTGATCATGGTATCTTCCGAAGTCGATGAGGTGCTCGGCATGAGCACCCGGATCGTGATTTTCCGCCGAGGAAAAATCACCGCGGAGCTGGACAATCGGGGCCTGACGGCGGCTGACCTTCTGCACGCCGCGTCCTGACGAGAGTCGCCACGGGTGCTCGCGCGGCCTTCCCCGCAACGCCTGAACCGCTGGAAGGGCTTCTTGGATGTCGCCGTGCAGTACCGCGCTTCTCTCTGCCATCGATCTTCCCTTTTGCTTCTCGCGGCGCGCACCCCGTCGCAGCGTTTCAAGCTTGGGGATGATCAAAAAGCCGATTCCCCAGATCACGAAAAGACGAAATTACAAGATCGGCGCCCCCGTTCCTAAGATCTGCGGCGGCGAACGAAGTCGTTATTCCAACCACCAAGCACCCGGCCGCCTTTCCAGAGATCACGCCACTGACGGCGTCTTCAATGACCAGGCAGGCAGTGGCGGGCTGGGAAAGATTTGCAGCGGTCAACAGGTAGGGTTCCGGATCAGGTTTCCCGCGTTCAATATCCTCCCCGGTGACGACCGCGTCGAAATATTCAGACAAGCCAAACTTTTCAAAGGCCAACTGTTGGACTACCCGGGCGGCGGAGGTGGTAAGCCCTAGCCGGAAACCTGCCGCTTTGCAGCGCTTCACGAATTCGAGCGAACCCTCGATCATCTGCACCACGTCGAAATTCTCCAGAAGCTGTTTAAGCCTTAGCTTGGTTATCTCGTCGGTGGTCAAGGTCACTTTCGGATAAATTTTCTTTAAGAGCCTGGCGATCGAGACTTCAGGCAGGCCTTTGAACTGCTGCAGCTCCGACTCCTTCTCGAATCGCCTCCCAAACTGGCCACTAAGCTCGAGCAGCGTGAACTCATGCAATGGTTCTGAGTTAATCAGGACGCCATCCATGTCGAAGAGAATGCCGGCGATTGCCGGAATTGCCGGATTCGAGCCGGCAGCTGCCTGAGAGCCTGCGGAGACATTATTCATATTGAAAGATATTCGCCGGTGAACCCAGGCCCAGGGATCGCAGGCGCGCGGTCGCGGCGCAGGTTCTCTTCGGAAGGCGCCGGATTCTCAGCCACACGTTCTTGCAAATTCTTCCAGCTGCCCACTATCGCCCGCCACATCAAGCATGGAGAATCGATCCCGAATAAAACGGGAGTAGCGAACGGCGTCGCGGTAAAACCCGGGATCAAGCCCAAGATCGGAACCGGTAAGCTGGCAGCCAGCCTTTTTCATTGCGGCGTGCAGTTTCTCATAAGGCAGCATCACCGCCTTCAAACGCTGCGAGATCTGCGCCCAGTCTCTCTCCAGGCGCTGATTTAGCGCTTCAGCAGCAGCCTGATCGAGAGCCTTTCGCGTAGTTTGCTCGATCATCTCGTTGGACGCGGCTCCGAAGCGGGCGCGCAGTTCCTCCTTTGGGATCACCGTCGGCCTCATGGTGGGCGGCCGATCTGCGTTGACGATCTGGTTTTGAAGGCTGGACATCGTTAGCGTCGCCACACCGACCTGCTCGCCATGGGAGGTGCGCGGATGGCTGTCGCCTGCGAACATATCGATGTAGTGGGAAATCATGTGCTCGGCCATCGAACCGACGTGGGTTGTTCCGGTGAAGGACGTGGCCAGACCCATCAGCGCGGCGATGCGTGTGAGCATGGCCAACGCTTCGAAATCACCGGTGACGATCTTGGCTGCGTTGGCGATCATTGGTTCCTCGTCGTAGGCCAAAAGGGTATAAGCCGTCTCATCGTACGGCGAATCAAACAAAATGTGCGACGTCAGCCAGTCGACTTGCGATGTCGTGCGGCATACCACGTCCGCAAACGCCGCCGAAATGAGGCGCTTGGGGCACTTGGAAACAACACTTAAATCAAAAAAGACTCCCTTTGCCGAATGGCAGGTGATCGACTTCTTGAATCCCTCAAACGAGACGGATGCCGTGGGTGTGGTGTAGGCATTCATCGGCGAGGTAGCGAAAACGGAGTACTCTCTTCCGGTCAGGAAGGTGCCGTATTTTACACTGTCGCTAATGGTGCCGGATCCGACGGCAATCAGCGCCTCCGCCTGCCTGGTTCCCTCGGCGAGTTCGTCCAGTCCGTCAGGGGTGATGCGCGGACGCTCCCACACGAATTCGCTCACCTTTCCAAGGGGCTGCAGCGCCCGCAAGATCCGATTGCCGAGCACTTCGCGTGTCCTTTCATCGCACACCACGGTCATCGACTTGCCCGGATGCACCCGCTCGATAAGCGCCGCCTCAGAGCCTTCAAGAGAGTCGGCGATGACGATACTCTCGACGGGGACGGTGCGCTTTTGGCCAGTCTTTGGGTCTTGCCAACGCCCCGCGACCAGCTCGCCAATCACACCGGAGAAGTCGTGAATTTGTTTCATCATTGGTTGCTCGGGTTCGGATTTGCTGTCTTGCTGTTGTCTCTGGCGAAATTGACGAGTCGCCGGTTGATTCCCGCGCACGCGTCGTACAAGTCTTCGTAGATCTCCTGCAGGACGCCATAGAGTTCACCGGCCCGCGCCTCGGGCTCGATAACTTGGGTGTCCCCGCTCATCTCATGCGCCGCCTCCGCGATCGAGGAGAACCACCCGGCACCAAAAGCGGCAGTCATGCCGGCACCCAAGGCTGAAGCTTCGACCGTGTCGCTGATGAGAACGCGCTTGCCGGAAGCATCAGCCAGCATCTGCCTCCATAACGGGCTCTTTGCTCCGCCTCCGATGGCAATGTAGTGATCGATATCCTGGCCGCTGGCGACCTCCATCGCTTTCGTCCGCATTACCTGGTCCAAGGTGATGCCTTCGAGGATCGAACGATAAAAGTGGGCGGGCTTGTGGCTTCCGCTCTGCCCAAAGGTTACGCCGCGCGCACTGACGTCCCAATACGGATCCATGACCCCCGACCAGTAGGGCTGGATCATCAATCCGTCGCACCCAATGGGAATCTCACGTGCAGCGGCTTCCAATCGATCGAACACCCTTGCATCCTTGCGGCCTTCGGGCACAAACTGATCCACAAACCAGTTCACCAGGAACGCTCCCGTCCGCAGCACACCCTCGAAAACGTATCCGTCCCCCTGAGCGGCCAGAAGGGTTCGCCATGCCCGATCATAGCGGTACTCCGGCGACCAGGCGCCCGAGACCACGGCGGTGCCTAAGTTTACATAAGCCCGGTCTCTCCTGGTGCAGTCGGTTCCCAACCCCGCATAGGCGCCGTCTCCGCCGGCGGCAAAGATTGGCAATCCCTCGGAAAGCCCCGTTTCCCTGGCCGCCTCGCTCTTGACCGTTCCGAGCAACGTGCCGGGCGGAACGGTGTCCGGCAGGCGATCACTCGAAAGCTCCGTTGCGTCCAAAAGGAGGGGCGACCATTGCCTCTCGACGATATCGTAGATGCCGAAGGAATCGGCGCTTAGCCAACTTGTCCGAAACGGGCCGCCGGTCAAACGGTGTCCCAGGTAGCACTGCACATCCGCGAAACACGCGGTCCTCGCGAAAATTTCCGGCTCGTTTCGCCGCATCCAGTCAAACTTGTAGATGGTCGGCGTAAGGTCCGGGTAGCGGCCTGTGATGCGATGAATTGTTCCGATCCCGATCGACTCGGAAAGAGAGACCACGTTGCTTCGCGACCGTTCATCCAGCCAGACGATGGCGGGATAGATCGATTCCGCCCGCTCATTCAGGAAAGCCACGGTCTCACGTTGATGGGCGATAGCGATCGCCTCAACGAGCGACCGATCAATCTGGTCGAGGCAACTGCGCAGGGCCGCGCAGCAAGACTGCCACCAGTCAGAGGGATCCTGCACGAAATGATCCCGGCACGGATTGTCCATGGGAATTGGAGCGCTCCCCATAGCCACCAGGCAACCGGACCGATCCCAGGCGACCGCTTTGGTGCTTTGCGTCGACGAATCGATCCCTATTACCAACCTGTCCGGGGTTCTGGTCATTGGAACTCTAAGATACCCACTTCAGCTTTTGGGCTCAGGCGGCACCGTCAACAATTGCCATCGGCACGCATCTTCAGGGGGTAAAAGTGAAACTTCAGAAACACTTGACCTTTCGTCCGAAGGGTAATATAACATTTGATCATAAGCAATACATTTTTTACCCCAAGCTCCGGTGCCGCGAAGTTCGGGTTGCAAAAAGAGTTCTCCGCGGGAGCCGGCACACTGTTCCCAGCAGCACCCAGAAATTAAAAGCAAGAACCATGACTGACGCAGAATACCTAGTCCGCAAGGAAATTATTGCGACATGCCTCGCGATGGAGAAGAAGGGTATCAACCAGGGGACTTCGGGCAACGTGAGCGCCCGCTGGAACGATGGCCTGCTAATTACTCCGTCCGGCCTGGCCTATGAAACGATGTCGCCGGAAGAGGTTATCTTTCTGGAGAGGGATGGGACGCCTCACGGGCCGCACAGTGCGTCATCCGAATGGCGTTTCCATCTTGATATAATTCTCGCTCGACCGGATATCCAAGCGATCGTCCATGCGCATCCAAACTATTGCACCGCCCACGCGATACTCGGAAAGGGCATTCCCGCGATTCATTATATGATTGCCGTGGCAGGGGGCTCGACGATCCGCTGTGCTCCCTATGCGACCTTCGGGACGGAAGAACTTTCCCGGGGGGCGGTCAATGCCCTGGAAGGGCGGTTGGCCTGCCTGTTGGCGAACCACGGACTTATCGCTTGCGGACCTAGTCTGCGTAAGGCGCTTTGGCTGGCAAATGAAGTCGAGGTACTGGCCAAGCAGTATTTCTTAAGCCTTCAAATCGGCGAACCCGTAATTCTTTCCGACGAGGAAATGACGATCGTTGTTGATAAATTCAAAACCGGCTACGGGCCCAAGGGCAAAGTTTAGAATTTCGTCAAGAGGCAACTCAGAGGCGGGCACCAGGAAGCCTGGAGCTCGAACTGCGTTTTCGCCGCTCTGCCGGGCGAGGGTCGGCCTTGCCCGCTGGCTGTCGAAGCACTATCGGTCGCCCCTCCAGTCGAGCACGCGGACGAAAAGACGGCGGCCGCGAAGTCATCGAGCACGAGTTGGGCGATTTCCTCGGCCAGCGTCTCGATCAACTTTCGAGGGCGCTCCGCGGCCAGCGCGCGAATCGCCTTCGCCACGGCCGCGTAGTCGATGGTGCGCGCGACGTCGTCGTCCATCGCGCCAAACTCGTGCACCGGCACCATGGTGAGCGATACGGTCAGGCGTTGTGCCTTCTTCCGCTCGGCGGCGGGGACGCCCACATGGGCGCGCAGCTCGAGCGAGGCGATGCGGATTTCGTCGGGCGGGTTCATTCTTCGCCGTCGAAATAGTCGGCTTCAGTCCGCCGAAAAATCCCGTCATGCTTCCGGAAGTCCATCGCCCATTTGCCGCTGTCCGGATAAAAGCAGTTGTCGCTGCCCTCGACGTTGTTCGCGATGACGTAGTAGATGAGCGGCTCCGCGGCCTCATTCGTGATCTGGTGCGCCTCGCCGGGTGCGAAGAGCACGTGGTCGCCGGCATGGACCGTGTCCGTCCCGCGGGGATGCCGCACGCGTCCCTCCCCACTCACGAAAATATAATGCTCCCATTCGGCCGAGTGCTCGTGATAGGGACAAAGGCTGGCGCCGGTGGGAAGGCTAACCCACTGGACCTCGAACGGTCGGGCCGCCGGGTTTTCACCGCTGAGCGCCGCGGAGACGTCGCGACGAAAACTGCGATAGCGGCCCTTGGGCGACTGGCGTTTCACCTCGGGGACCTGATCGATTGAGATCGTGCTCATCGCCCGATTTTGCGCGCTGCCGGCGCGCGGATCAACCCCAAGGTCAGTGTTGCTGGCGCGACATCGCCCACTCGAGCAGTACGCGCGTGCGCGCGAATCGTAATTTCTCACCGCTCTGGCGGTGGTCTCCGCCCGATCGCCTCCAGACTCCAGGAAAAATTTGCGCCCCGATGTCTCCGATTTCGGCGCTCGTTCGTCGTATCTTTGAGCCGAAAGAATCGGCGAAAACCACACATACGAAAACGAAAAAATCATGAGCACTGTCACAGAAGAACCACCTCCCCAGAATACGTCCGCCTGCCAGGAACTGCCCGGGCCTGTCAAAGAGCACGAATTGCTGCAAAGGTTTGCCGGCGAATGGGAGTCGGAAGGCGAGGCCTTCATGGCCCCCGGTCAACCACCAACGCGACTCCAGGGTGTGGAAAACTCTCGGATGGTCGGCGGGTTCTGGTTCGTCGCGCAGATCAAGAGCGTCGTACCTGGCTTTCCCTATGAGCAAGTTTTTGTCATGGGCTACGACCCCGCGAAGCAAAAATACATCGGAACGGTGATCGACAGCATGACCAGTCACATCTGGCAATTGCAGGGCGCGTTCGATGCAACGGGAAAGGTCCTGACCTGGGAGACGGAAGGACCGGTTCCCAGTCCGGAAACGCCTTCCAAATTCAGGGAGGTGATTGAGCTAAAAAGTCCCGATCACAAAGTCTTTACGTCCTCCATCCGCGGTGCGGATGGCTCGTGGAACACGATGATGACCATAAACATTCGCCGCAAAAAGTCGTAGTCGCCATCAAATAGGGGACGGCTGGCGAACTCCCCCGGGCGCTTTTGCAGACCGTTCTGGAAAGCGTCCGGGCTTCCCCGCCTGGTTGGCGCGAGCCTTCTAACGTGGTGTCATGACGAAAGTCACCAGGTCCGTCAGGTCGTGCCCCGTCCCATCCGGCGGAACTCCCAACTCTTCTTCCGGGAGATTGAGGCGATTGACCCAGAACGTCGGGTAGCCAAACCACTTGGCTCCGGCCACGTCCCAACCGGCAAAGGCCGTGAATAGAATTTCTTCGCGCTTAAGCTTAAACGCGTCGATGGCCATCTGATACGCTCGAGGATCCGGCTTGTAGGCTCGCAACTGGTCGGTGCTCAAGACGTATTCAAAAAAACCATCCAAGCCGGCATTCTTGATCCCGCCCTCCAGCATTTTCGCGGTCATGTTGGACACGAACGCCAGGCGAATGCCAGCCTCCCGCAGCGCGCGAAGCGCCGACGGAACCTCAGGCCACGCTTTGAGCCCAAGGTAGGCGTCCATCAATTGGGCGCGCTTTTCCGGGGTCAGTTCCAGCTTCAGCAGTTTGGCTGCAAAAGCAAGTCCCTCCTCCGTGGTCTGCCAGAAATCTGCATAGTGTCCCGCCAAGGCACGCAGCCATTGATATTCGAACTGCCGCGTGCGCCAGACGTTACTCAACTCTGCCCCTTTGCCTGGGTAGAGCATCTCCGCGAGCGCGAAAACCGGCCGCGGATCAAAGACTGGGAAGGCATCGAACGCCACCGCCTTCAACCGGGGCTGCGCAGCAGCGAATGCTCTTACGGGCGACGCCAAGGCGCTGGCTGCGATGCCTGTTGCGGTTACATGAAGGAATTTTCGGCGATTTAATGGCATGGGAAATATCCTGTGAAGTGTATTGCCGAGGAAAGGTTCGGCGCCAACGCTGGACTCTCGGTCGTTCGCGAGTCGCAACTCGTCTCCGAAGAGAAGCCGGAAGTTCACGGAGAATGCCCTTCAGGAGCTTTGCGCATGGTTTGCCACCGAATATGTCTTAGTATTTCAACAGTCTCCTAGGCGTTCTGCGTCTTTCTCCTAATGTCGCAGAGCATGTCCGAATGGATATTCAGACCGATATTGGTAATGTTATAGAGATGCTCGCTGGCGACAACCCATACGATCTCACAGATCTGGCGTTCGGAATAATAGCGAGCCAGGCGAGCAAAAGTGTCCGGGTTGACCTTTTTTTCCTTCGTCAACTCGGTCACGTAGTCGAGAGCGGCGCGTTCCGCATCGCCAAATAGAGCGCTCGTGCGGTAGTCCTCCAGCGCCTCGAATTTTGCCTCATTCATGGACGCTTTGATGGTGAACGATCGGGCGATGTCCATGCAGAAGAGACAGACGTTGAGGTGCGCCACCTGTTCGCGGATGAGCAGAACAGTCTCCGGCGGCAGCGTTAGCTTCTTGTCCAATCTGCTGATCTTCCCATAGAATAGGCCGAACGCGGGCGGCAACCGCGCGGCATGCACTTTCAGCGGAGTGAGCACTTTGCCGAACTGCCAGTGGCTGAAAGAATACGCCAGCTTCATGATCAGTCCGTTGGGCTTTTCGACAGGAGGAAGAAAGGTGTCCATATTCTTTACCTCATGTTGTATTACGCGCAAATCGGGCCAACAGCCCCGCTCCGGCAACTGAACTCTCTGTATTTGGTGCCGCATCTCCGAGTTCGTCGCGTCCACGGGGGTCGCCGAGTATTAGCTTCCAGGAGCCATTCGGCTGACGTCGGAGAACCTCGATCGCCTTGTGGCGGATCGCGCCGGTCTTTCCCGAGCCATCTCCCGTCGTTCCGTCGAAATCGGTGAGCAAGAGAGCGATCCCGTCGGCGCTAACCGCCTTGACGACCCGGCTATGCAAGCATGTTTTCGCCTCGATCATGCTGGCGAGCAGCGACCGAATCCGCTCGCGGCCGACCAGTGTTTCGCCGGACGGGGCTATGATGGTGGCGTCCGGCTCGTAGAGGGCAATCACCGCCTCCAGAGCTCCAGCATTGAGGTGCCCCTCGAACAGGCGCGGCCAATCCTCCGGTTTATCAGGCGGCCCCTCGGACTTTATCGCGTTGGAATCAGGCAATTTCTCAATCACGGCAATGATATCTCCGGCTTTTCGCGCTCATTTTTCCGTGGCAAGGCGGCCGCATCGATCCCCCTCGGCGAGCCGGGCCATCGAGCGTCTCGGAGTATCCCTCCAATGAATTCCACCAAGGCGTTCCATTGGCTCCCACTGGTACTTCGGCGCTGCCGCTCGGATCGGTCGGGCGATTCTGACCTTTTATTGGCCGGCAATCTTTCCCTGACGCTCAAGGAATTCGCGCCCTCCGGATTGCGCCGATTGCCGGACGGCATGGGCGAAACTGACCCAAAAGAACCGATCGAAAGCGGGGGTCAGTCGAATCAATCCTTCAAGGAACCTTGACTTTGAATACGACGGTGCGCGACCATTCTTCTCTCATGCAGCGACGAAGATTCCGGGCGCGTTACAATGCGTTGGGGGCATGCAAAGCGCTTTCGGCGGGCTCGGCGGCTTTCGCCCGCTTGGGTTCCGCCAGAATCGACGGCGCGAAGCCGAACTTTCACCAGGCATGAGCGGATTCAAGGTAACGGGAATCGTCCACGTGACGATAAATATAAGCGCGGTGGACGAAAGCTTCTTCTTCTACGAGAAGGTGCTGCAGCTCAAACGCCTGGATTCCATCGACATGGGTGACCATATCCTGACCTATTTCAGCCTTTCGGAGAGCTGCAGGCTTGAACTGATCGAATATCGCAACGACAACAGTGCGGTCCGCATCGCAGAGTCGGCGAAGGGAGCATACCGTCATATGGCCCTAAGTGTTGATGATCTTGATGCGATACGAGAAAACTGTGCCAGCAACAACGTGGTCATTACCCTGGAGCCGCGCTATGTAAGCAAGCTAGCCTGCAGAATAATGCTTATACGCGATCCCAACGGGGTCGAAATTGAATTGGTCGAGAAGTGAGGAAACTCGATCGGGCCGCCGATCCTTGAATCGTCCGGGCGAGGGCCTTTTTTGCGCGGTTGGCGATTTCCGCCGCACCCTAGGCCTAGGAGACTGTTGAAAAACCCACGCATGTCACGCGCGAGCTCTTGGGGGCAGATATCAGTGGAGGGACGAAGGAGCATTCCAGTTGAGAGGCCGTGACTGAGGAGCGACGCCGAGAGATGCCCCAAAGAGTTCGCGCCCTCCGGATTGCGCCAGCAACGTGGCATATGCGGGTTTCTCAACAGTCTCCTAGGCCTGCTCGCGGGCCAAATCGATCACCCAATTTTCCCTTCCCGTCGCGACAGCGAGCAATGACCCATTGCGTTGCAGACCACCGGCTTTCCGGTTCTCACTAAAGGCGTGACCCAGTGAAGAACATCGTTTGAGCAATCTGATGATTGCGTAGTAGAATGACGACATCCCGCACGGTGCCATGGACCAAAAGCCACCAGACCCCGCAACGAGTCGCCCGACTACAGACGAACACGATTTCCAGCAACAAGCTGCCAAGCTCGCCCTCGAAAACAAGATCCTGCGCGAAGTATTAGATTCCATGCCCGACAACATCTCCATCAAGGATGTTAAAGGCCGGTATATTTTCGACAACAACGCGCATTGCCGCTTCCTCGGGGCCACGAAGCCCTCGGAGGTGGTCGGAAAGACGGTGTATGATTTCCTTCCGATAGAAATCGCTTCACACTTTCATGCCGAAGACCTTCAAGTCGTCGAGACCGGCCAACCGATCATTCGAAGCCAGGCGGAAACGGTTGACAGCGCGGGCAAAAGGGCCTGGATGTCGGTGAGCAAGATGCCTCTGCGCGACGATGCCGGCTCGATAATCGGTCTTGTATCGACGACGCGAAACATCACGGCCCGCAAGCTCGCTGAGCAGCAACTGGCGAGATATTCGCAAGAACTGCGCGAGAAGAACGCCCAACTCGAAGAGGACCTGGAGACAGCGCGCGAGCTTCAGCACGCCTTGCTGCCGCAGCAGTATCCGCGGTTTCCAAGTTCGGGCCTCGCAGAGGAAAGCGCATTGCGATTTCAGCATTTCTTTCGCTCCTCGTCAGGAGTGGGAGGAGACTTCTTTCACATCTTTCAAGTCTCCGACTCCGTGGCAGGAGTGTTCATCTCCGACGTGATGGGGCACGGGGTGCGCGCGGCTCTGGTCGCGGCGATTCTTCGCACGCTCGTCGAGGATTCTCGCGCCGATGCTCGCGAACCGGCAAATTTCCTTCATGGACTGAATCAAAAAATTTCCGAAATCCTCAAACACACTCATATGCCGATTTTTGTGTCGGCCTGCTATCTCATGGTCGATCTTGCCCGGGGCGAACTCTGCTATGCGAATGCCGGCCACCCGATCCCACTCTGTGTCCGCCGCGATTGCCAAACCGCGGCGCCGCTTTCCTTCAACAGGTCGAGGCCCGACCCCGCGCTGGGAATCTTTGGGAACGCCGAATACCATGGTTGCTCCTGCGAACTCCGCGCGGGAGATACCCTCTTGCTTTTCACCGACGGCCTTTTCGAGGTCCAAGGCCCCGACGGGCGATATTTCGAGCAATCCGGACTGCTCGAGTCCGTTCGTCGAAACGTCGGCCTTCGCTGCGGCGCGCTCTGCGAGCGACTGGTCAACGACGTTAAGCAATTCGCCGCCACAAAGGATTTCGTGGACGATGTTTGCCTCGTCGCGATCGAGATCGATCATTTGATTTGCTAAGCGATAGCACGCCGGCGAAGGCGTACCCATAGGCATCCGGCTTTGCGGCGCCCGAGCCAACGGGACAGCGGTCTCCGGAAGGCCCGGGCGGGCCGCACGCTTTTTCAGCGCCATGCGCAACCGCCGGCGGGCGTTTGGGGGCCGCGGCGTAGCAAGATGCCGGAAAACTCCTGGCTGGCTGAGACCGTTTTACGTCACCGCGGCGCTGGGGGAATCGGCCGGTGACGGCGCGCCCGACGTTCCCAGCGCGCGGCTTGATTTTCCCCGGCCAATCAAAAGCACCGCTCCCGCGGTAAGCACGCAAAGCCCTCCGGAAAGGAGAAAAGCGCGATCGTAGGCGCCCTCCGTGGTGCGAACCCACCCGGCGCCCCAGGCCGCGAGCGCCGCGCCCACTTGGTGCGCCGCGATGATCCAGCCAAACATGAGCGTGACACGCTCCCGACCAAAACTCTTCGCGGTCAAGGCTACCGTTGGGGGCACGGTCGCAATCCAGTCCAAGCCGTAAAACACGGCAAAAATTGACAAGCGGTGCGTCTCGGCAAAAGCCCCGGGAAGGAACAGGAGGGAAACGCCGCGCAGACCGTAGTAGGTGAACAGGAGCCAACGATTGGAAAAACGATCGGAAAGCCACCCGGAAGCCGTGGTGCCGATCAGATCAAAAGCACCCATCATCGCGAGCAATCCCGCCGCCCGCACCTCCGGCATTCCGTGATCCATGCAGGCCGGCACCAGATGCGTGCCGATCAAGCCGTTGGTGCTCGCGCCACAGATGAAGAAACTGCCGCTGAGCAGCCAAAAGTCGCGCGAACGCAGGCCCGTTTTCAAGGCCGAGACGGCCTCCGCAAATGGATTTTTCGGGAAGCTCGAAGCGATGCGCAGCTCTTCCCCTGGGGACCCGTAGGGACGCAGACCCAATTGCTCGGGACTATCGCGCATCAAGAGAAAGATCAGCGGCAGCACAAGGAGCAGCACTCCGGCCAGGCTGAGGACCGCAAACCTCCACCCGTCGCGCTCGACCAAATAGGCGAGAAGGGGCAGGAAGAGAAGTTGTCCGGTCGCAGTGCTGGCGGTGAGCACGCCGACGACAAGTCCGCGGTGCGAATGAAACCAGCGGTGCGCCACCGCCGCGCCAAGCACGATCGCCGTCATTCCCGTCCCGCAACCGACGAGCACGCCCCAGAGGAAGACGAGCTGGCTCGAACTCTGCATGAGCGTCGTCGAGGAGACGCCCACCGACACGATCGTGAAGGCCAGCAGCATGACCTTGCGGAGACCGTATCGGTTAATGAGACCGGCGGCGAACGGGCCGATGAGTCCATAAAGAAGAAGATTCACGGAAACCGCGAGGGAAATCGTCGCCCGAGACCAACCGAACTCCTGCTCCAACGGCACGATAAGAATGCCAGGCGCCGAGCGCACAGCGGCGCTCACGAGCAAAGCCAAAAAGGTAACGGCGGCCACGATCCACGCGTAGTGCATTTTGATCAGCGATCTATTCATCGATGGAAGACCGGCGGTTTGGCGACGGTCGTCACTCTATTTCAAAGACTGCGCGCCGCAATGGGGAAGTCCCCGCCAGATCGCCCAAGCCTGCGGATTTAGGTGCCACGGTCGCTTCTGAGCGCACCGTGCCGACGATGGTCATGATTTTGAAACTGTGTTACGTTTCAGCCGACGCAGAGCGTGTCAACATTCAGAAATGAAGGAGAGCGACACTGGACGCCGTCCCGCTGAGGTGTACGAGCAACTGTTTGTGCCGGCGCTTTTCCGGCAGTGGGGAAAGGTTGTGCCCGAAGCGGCGGCCATCGGATTGGGTCATCGGGTGCTCGACGTGGCATGCGGGACCGGCGTGTTGGCCCGCGCCGCCGCCGAGCGCGTTGGCCCCGATGGAATGGTCGTGGGCCTCGATGCCAGCGAAGAAATGCTCGCGGTCGCCCGGCGCTCGTGCGCCGGCATCGAATGGCACAAGGGACAAGCCGAGGCGATCCCCTTTACCGACGAGAGTTTTGACGCGGTTGTCAGCCAGTTCGGCTTGATGTTCTTCGAAGACCGGGTCGTCACGCGGCGGGCGAATGGCGGTGGCCGTTTGGGACGCGCTCGATCATTGCCCGGGTTATGCCGCGCTGGCCAAGTCTTTGGATCAGCTGTTTGGGGAACCGGTTGTACATGCCTTCCGCTCGCCGTTCGTTCTGGGCGACCCGGGACAGTTGCTTTCCCTCTGTGCCGCGGCTGGCATCAGGAACCCCAGCACCATGAGACACAATGGACTGGTGCGTTTCGCGTCCATCGAGTCGCTGGTTTCAACCGAAAGAACCTGCGCGTGGACCCTTGGCGCCCTACTCGACGATGCGCAATTCGACCGACTCCTCAGCGCCGCCCGGCAGTTCCTCCGGCCGTTCGTGGAAACCGACGGCTCGGTGGTTTTCAACATATCGGCGCTCCTCTTTGCGGCTGACAAGGAATGAACGCTCGCGGCGCTGCGCCGCGGCACGCGGGCGCATGGCTTTCGCTGGATCGCGCCCTCGTAAGGCTTGATCCCTGGTATTGAACAGGACCAAGATCTTGCGGGACCTGGTGTCGCGAACTCAGGGCGATCAGGCATTCCCGATCTGCCAAGAACCATTTCGGCAAGCAATCTTGACAGCAAATCGCGTTTTCACTACCAACAGCCGCAATCGGCGAGCGCCGCCCCAAAAGTTCAGAGTAGGAACCCCCCTTGAATGTTTGAGCCAAAGTTCATGCCTTGGCACTTTTTAAAAGTGCCGCTCTAAATGAACCAGGCCTCTTCTGGCGACGCGCCGAAGCCGCGTCACTCGCTGCTAGCGAGAATCCTGGCGGCCAGAGAATTCGGCAGCCTGGCTGCGCTGCTCATCATGGTGTTGATCATCGCGGTGTCCATTCCGCAATTCCGCCAGATCGAAAATCTCATCAACGTAACCCGCAATTTCTCCTTCGTCGGGATCGTGGCGATGGGCATGACTCTGGTGATTCTGACTGGAGGCATCGATCTTTCGGTTGGCTCCGTGTGGGCGATGACCGCGGTGTTGGCAGCCTCGCTGATGTCCAGCGGTTGGCTGTTGGTTCCGGCGATCGCGGTCGCGCTCTTGGCGGCTGCGGCCGTCGGCCTTTTCAACGGTTTGTGCGTCACGCGGTTGAATATGTCGCCGTTCGTCCCGACGCTCGCTTCGCTTGCCATCGCGCGCAGTCTTGCCCTGGTCATCACACGCGGAAGACCGATCTCAAGTTTCGGCTCGCAGCAAGACGCGTTTCTATGGATCGGCGGCGGATCTATCCTCGGCATTCCCAATCCGGTCATCCTGTTCATCTTTGTCGCGCTGGTGCTATGGATCGTCCTCTCTCAAACGGTCTGGGGGCGCCGCGTTTACGCGGTCGGCGGCAACGAAAAAGCGGCGCGACTGACCGGCTTGAACGTCAGGCGGCTGAAAGTAGCCGTGTATGTCATTTCCTCGCTCTGCGCGGGATTGGCGGGAATCGTGCAAGCCAGTTACCTCTCGAGCGTGACCGCCAGCCTGGCTACCGGCCAGGAGCTTAGCGTGATCGCCGCGACAGTCATTGGCGGGGTCAATCTCGCGGGAGGCGAGGGGACCGTGTTCGGCGTCGTTATCGGGACGATCATGCTCGAGATCCTGCGTAACGGGCTGCTTCTTTTTGGAATTGATCCCTATTGGCAGGGTGTCTTTGTCGGCGCGATCATCATCATTGCCGTCTCGATCGACCGGTTTCGCCATGCCACCATGAAGGACTAGGGGGCCATTCTCTTTTCGAACAACAACAAACCACATCAAACCGATCCATGAAGCCCAACAAATTCTTATTCGCGCTGGCCAGCGTGGCCACCTTCCTTAGTTCAGGACACGCTGCAGACAAGCCCAAGACCTTCGCCTTGGTTCCCAAGTCGATCAGTGTTCCCTTTTATGCCGACGTTGAAAAGGGATGCAAGGAACAGGCGAAAAAACTGGGCGTCACCGTCCTGTATACCGGCCCGAACACCGCTGATGAGGCCGAGCAAGTGCAAATTCTTAGAGACGTGGTCGCGCGCGGGGTCCAGGGCCTGGCCATTGCCCCGATGAATGCGGATTCAGTAATTGGCGTCATCGCCGACGCGCGCAAGAAGGGGATCCCGGTGATCACATTCGATTCGGACTCACCAAAATCGCAGCGGATGGCTTATGTGGGCACCGATAACTACGAGGCGGGGAAAGAAGCCGGCAAAGCTTTCAAACAACGCCTACCCAAAGGGAAGTTTGCAACGGTCACCGGCGGGCTTGCCGCGGCGAACCTCAATGAGCGCATCAAGGGATTTAAAGACGTCGTGAACGGAAGCGACTACACCGAGGTTTCCGGTTCTCCGTTTCCTTGCGACGACGACGCCGCAAAAGGGGTTCAGATTGCCTCCAGGACATCCTGACCCGCTATCCGGATCTGGATGGAATTTTCCTCTCGGGCGGATGGCCTCTGTTTGGAGCGCCTGAAGCTTATATCAAGGCGCTTGGAAAGCGGGCGGGAGACATCAAGTCGAACAAGTTCGTTATTGTCAGCTTCGACACGCTGCCCGAAGAGCTTAAGCTCCTGAAGATCGGATACTGCAGCGCCCTGATCGGGCAGCGGCCATACGCCATGGGTGAAAAGAGCATGGATGTTCTGAATGACCTCTCTGAAGGCAAGAAGGCCGAAAGCATCAACACCGGGGTTGATGTCGTCGATTCGAGCAACGTGGATAAGTTTGTCAAGATCGGGGAACGCCCACCTGGGGGGCACGCCTAACCGCACGATGGCTGCGATCCTTAAAATTCAGGGAATCAGCAAGACCTATCCGGGGGTGCG
>CAWFMA010000016.1:0-230050 GCA_963816855.1 uncultured Verrucomicrobiae bacterium
CCCTAGTTGGTCATGATGAAATCTCCTTGTCGGTATGGGACCGGTCCTGGCCGCCGTGGTCGTCACCGAGATCGACGGCATCGAGCACGGTGCGAGATCCCCCGCGAACGTCCCATTTCTGAAGCCTCGAGTGGGGACCGCTGCCTAATTTATCTATTCTTCACGAGAACTTAGAAAATCAGCCTCTCGACACGCCTCTCGCGAGTCTTTCAGAGAATCACTTGAAACTTGGATAGCGCGATTCTTTCCTTTCCAAGCTTAGCGCCACAAATTCCGGTCAAGCGTCCTGTATTGGATTGCTTCCAAGACATGCGGAGGTTTAATATCATTGTGACCGTCGAGATCGGCGATCGTCCGCGCTACTTTGAGGACCCGGTCGTATGCTCTCGCGCTCAAATGGAGCTCCTCCATCGCCCTTCGCAGGAGTTCCTTGCCCTCGGAGTCCAGTTTGCAGCAACCTTTGAGTTGGCTATGCGACATCTCAGCGTTGGAGCGGCATTTTGTTTCTCCGGAAAAACGCTCCTGCTGACGTTTTCTGGCGCCTAACACGCGCTCCCGGATAGCCGTCGACGGCTCCGCCCGCTCGTCGCTGCTCAGGTCCCGGTACTCGACGGCCGGCGCCTCGACGTGGATATCGATGCGATCGAGCAATGGCCCCGAAATCCGATTGCGATAGTTCTCAACTTGTTTGGGCGAGCAGCGGCATTCCCGCTTGGGGTCACCAAAATAGCCGCACGCGCACGGGTTCATCGCGGCAACCAGCATCACGCTGGCCGGGAACGTCACCGTGCCAGCCGCGCGGCTGACAGTGACCTTGCGGTCCTCAAGCGGTTGCCGCAAGACCTCGAGCGTTGAACGTCTGAATTCGGGAAGTTCGTCCAGAAAAAGCACGCCGTTGTGCGCGAGGCTCACCTCGCCGGGAGTCGGATTCGACGATCCTCCAATCAGCCCGGCATCCGAAATCGTATGATGCGGAGCGCGAAAAGGTCTTGTCGAACAGAAGGAGTTCCCGCCATCAAGCAAACCGCAAATGCTGTGGATCTTGGTCGTTTCAATGGCTTCTTCGACGGTCATCGGCGGCATGATCGTGGCAATTCGCTTCGAGAGCATGGACTTTCCGCTGCCGGGCGGACCGATCAGCAACAGCGCGTGATTGCCGGCGACCGCCACCTCAATGGCGCGCTTGACGAGGTGCTGGCCTTGGACCTCCGAAAAATCCAGATCGTCCGTCGCGCCGCGCGAGAAATCGAAATCGCCTTGCACGGTGCTCAGTTCGCGTTGGTGAGCCAGAAACTCAAACGTCTCGCGGAGATTCGACACGCCGTAGACGTCGATTCCCTGGACGACCGCCGCCTCGCGCGCATTAGCCCGGGGCAGAATCACCGCTTTCTTGCGCTGCCGCCGCGCTTCCATGGCAATGGGAAGCGCGCCTTTGATCGGGCGCACCTCCCCGTTAAGAGCGAGCTCTCCCGCCAACAAACAGTGGCGGAGACGCGAGATTTCGGTGCCCTCCGCCACCGCGATCATTCCCATGGCGATCGGAAGATCGAAGCTCGGGCCTTCCTTTCTAAGGTCCGCGGGCGCCAAATTGACGGTTGTCCGCGAGCGCGGCCAACGGAACCCGCTGTTGGCGATTGCCGTGGTAACCCGATCTTTGCTCTCTCTCACCGCCGCATCGGGCAAACCGACCAACACGATAACCGGGTCTCCGGATCCCGCGTTGACCTCGATCTCTACCTGAATCGCCTCGACGCCTTGAATCGCCGCGGAAAAGACGCGCGTTAGCATCGTGACATGCTGCCAAGAATCGAGTCCCTTTGTCCAATCCCCGTTCGGAGCCTTTCAGGCTGCGCAGCTCATGTTCGCAACGCGTCGCGTTCAGCGCTTGGTCAGCGTCGTCTCTCAACCTCCGGTAAAAAGAACGCCAGCGCTCCCAGGAGAGGCAGATAGGAACAGATGAGAAAGACGAATTCGATGCTGGACCGATCGGCCAGTTCTCCCAGCACGGCGGAGCCGATTCCTGCCATTCCAAACGCCAGACCGAAAAAAAGTCCTGCCACCAAGCCGACTCGTCCGGGCATTAACTCCTGCGCATAGACCAGAATGGCGGAAAACGCAGAGGCCAGGATGACCCCGATCGGAACGGAGAGGACCCCAACCCAAAAAAGACTGGCATGCGGAAGCATCAATGCGAAGGGAGCCGCACCCAGTATCGAGATCCAGATCACTACCTTGCGGCCAAACCGGTCACCGATCGGCCCGCCAAGAATCGTCCCGGCCGCCACCGAGAAAAGGAAAATAAAGAGAAACACCTGCGAGACCTGAACAGAGGCGTGGAACTTGTGAATAAGGAAGAAGGTGTAATAGCTCATGATGCTCGCGAGATAAAAATACTTCGAGAATATGAGGACCAGCAGGACCGCTAACCCGAGAATCACTTCGCCCGGCGCACGATGAGTCGTGGCGACAGCGCCAGGAGTGCGCTTTGTCAAGCTCCCCGCCTCGGTTAATCTCTGGCGATACCATCCCCCCACCCAAAAGAGCACGCCGATGCCGGCCAGCGCCGCAAGCGTGAACCACAGGGCATACGCTTGCCCGCGAGGGACGATGATCGCCGCGGCCAGCAGCGGCCCAAACGAAGTCCCGGCGTTGCCGCCGACTTGGAAGAGCGATTGCGCCAAGCCATGTTTTCCCCCCGATGCCAAACGGGCAACTCGGGAGGCTTCCGGGTGAAAAATGGACGACCCCATCCCCACCAGCCCGGCCGCCAGGAGCACCAGAGGAAAAGTCCCGGCAAAAGACATCAAGGTGATACCCGCCAACGTGAAGCCCATTCCGATCGTCAGAGAATACGGCGCTGGCCGGGCGTCGGCATAGAGCCCCACAAGCGGCTGCAGAACCGAAGCCGTCAGTTGAAAAGTCAGGGTAATCAATCCCACCTGGCCAAAGGTGAGTTCGAAGCTTTTCTTCAACAGCGGGTAGATCGCGGGGATTACCGCTTGAATCGTATCGTTGAGAAGGTGCGAAAAACTGATCGCCAAAAGAACCGTTACTATCGGTCCCGACCGAATTCGCGTTGCGCCACCACTTGCGTCCATTTCTCTCTCGCCTTGCGTTTGTCGAAAATTCCGCAGGTTGTCTGACCCGCAAGAAGCAATCGGGCGAGAGCCGTTCGCCGTAGCGCGTTCACCCCGAAAAACATTGTCGCCGCGGTACCTCTCGGACACCGCGGCGACAGCTGCTTTCTCCCCTGCCGACACCCCTATCGGCCCTCATTGAAACTCACCAGTAAGTTAACCAAAACGGCCGATTAAGCAAGGGAAATCTTTGGCTCGATGGGAGTCCATACACTTAAGAGACTTACTGTCAGTATCTTGCGACACCAAAATCGCTTGGGACTCCACTTGATCCGGCCTGAAGACGGAAAACTTTGTGGCTGGTCTCTTTCCGAGGCGGGAGTATTCTTCACAAATGAGCAACCACACCTACAAGAAAATCGAGCTTGTCGGCTCTTCTCCAGTTGGCATTGAGGATGCCGTTCAGAACGCCATTTCCAAAGCCTCGAAGAGCCTCCGGAACCTTCGATGGTTTGAGATCCTCGAAACTCGCGGACACGTCGAAGAAGGCAAAATCGGGCACTGGCAAGTCACAATCAAGGTAGGCTTTACCCTCGACGAGTGACTTTCTCCGTCGCACAGATCTTTTGCGCTTCGTGAATAAATCGCATCCCAACGGCGAGTTGGAGCGACTGAATCTCGCGTTGAGCTGCGCGGAGTTGGGAACCTGGGATTGGAATCTGGGCACCGGTGCGATCTGCTTGGACGACCGGATGCACATGCTTTTCGGCCTTCCCCCCGGAGCCTTCGAAGGGAGTTACGACGGGTTTCTGGCTTTGATCCACGAAGAAGATCGCGAAAGGATTCGCGGCGAGCTGCAGCGTGCCAGTCTTCAGCGTAGTGCCGTGGATACGGAATTCCGGGCCTTCCGGAAGTCCGACGGGAGCGAGCGCGTAATAAGAGTCCGATCGGGAGTGCACCGCGAGGGAAACGAGGACGCTCTGCACGTGATAGGAGTGGCTTGGGATATCTCAGAGCGCCGAAGGACCGAATTGGCGCTGGCCAAAGAGCGTAGCCTGCTGACGACGCTGATGGAGAATCTCCCCTACAGGATCTATTTCAAGGATCTCCAGAGTCGATTCGTAGCGGTCAGCCGGGCTTGCGCACAATTCCACGGAAGAGAGTCCCAGGACATGCTCGGGTTGACCGACAAGGACCTGTTTGCTGTTGAGCACGCGGAAGAAGCGCTGGCCGACGAACGCGAAATCCTTCGCACTGGCGAGCCAATTGTCGATTACGAAGAGAGGGAAACCTGGTCGGACCGCGAGGAAAGTTGGACTTCCACGTCGAAAATGCCGTGGCGCGACGCGCGCGGAAACATTATCGGGACGTTCGGCATCTCCCGCGACATCACGGAAAAAAAGCGCGCCGCCGAGAAACTCGCCCGCCTTGCAGAAGAACTCCGTGCGAAGAATGAATCTCTCGAACAGGACCTGGAGATGGCGCGCGAGCTTCAGAACGCTCTGCTGCCGCAGCGCTTCCCGAATTTTCCGCATCACGTCAATGAGCAGGATAGCGCCATTCGTTTCTATCCATTTTTCAGGCCATCGATGATCGTGAGCGGCGACTTTTTCGACGTGCTCGATATCGCGGACGACAGGGCCGGTTTGTTTATCTGCGATGTCATGGGCCACGGGGTGCGCGCTGCTCTCGTCGCTGCGATCGTGCGTTCCGCCGTCACCGAATTTCGGTCACTCTGGACCAGGCCCGGCGAACTCATGGTTGCGATAAACCGCGCCCTATTGGGGGCCTTTGCAAACAGCGAAATCACCCTCTTTGCGTCGGCGTTCTGTCTTGTGGCTGACCTCGGCAGAGGCCAGTTGCGCTACGCCAGCGCGGGTCATCCCAGTCCCTTGCACTATACGCGAGCGTCCACCGGCGGAACGGCAACCGCGTCGCCGCTCATGGGGACCCGGTCAGGGCCCGCACTGGGACTATTCGACGCGGCAAGGTACGAAACGATTCGCCGTAAACTCTCGCCACGCGACGTGGTGCTTTTGTTCACCGACGGCCTGTTTGAAGTCGAAGGATCCGGTGGCCAACTCTACGACTATCAGAAGCTGTCGCAGGCGGTTTGCAATCGCATCGATCTCCCCGTGCCAGAGCTTTGTCGAAGCCTTATTGACGAAGTGCAGCAGTTCTCAGTCACGCGGGATTTCAATGATGACGTATGCCTCGTCGCCATGGACATCGATCGCCTCAAGCTGCAGAACGGGAGCGAGCCCTGATCCTAGCCGGTTCTTCCGGGCAGATCCGGCATTCCCGTTTCATTTCTTGCGCGCCGTAAAGATGCCATAGCGCATGATTTGAAAAGCGTAGGCGAGCCAGATCCGGACAATGGTCGCGGCAAAGATCCTGTTGGTCGCGTGACCGTTGAACAGGAAACGGAGGTATTCAGGCCGGCACAGTAGCTTCCACAGCAGACGCCGCGCGCAAATCACCCACGTTTTCTTCACCTGCACGCTGACATCCTCGAACGTTTCCAGAACCAATCCCGCCTCCGAAAGCCAGTTCCGATAGTCGGCCTCCGTCCCCATGCCTGGAAGCCTACCCTCCCGGCAAATTGGCTCGAGGATGTGGCGCCGCGCAAGACGGGCAGTAGGCTGACTTGCCGCAAGCCATGCGCAGACAACGATTCGCCCGCCCTTTCGCATTACTCGACTCGCCTGCTCGAAGAATATTCCCTTATCCTCCATGTGTTCGGAACTTTCGATCGAGAGCACGACGTCAAACACTCCGGACTGCAGGTCGTTGTCCAACCAGTCACACAGGTGATAGGAGGGATTGCTCGCGCCGCCGCCTTGCATGATCGCGTGCCGATACTGAGCCGACGAAATGGTTACTCCAGAAACCACGGCCCCGTATTCGAAAGCAAGGAGCCTTGCCGTCGCTCCATAGCCACACCCAACATCGCAAACGCGCGACCCCGCGTGTATGCGACCTCTCTCCGCAACTGATCTGACGAGATTGACTACGGCTTGCTCGGCCGTCTCTTCGCCGGCCTCCCAGAGGCCGTGATGCACATGCTCTCCCCAAATCTCGCGGTAGAAGGGGTCAAGCTCGTCATAGTGCTCGGCGACATCACGGCCTGAAACAGCGCGGGAAGATCTAATCACACCGGATTGACTTTCCTACACTCTCCAAGATTTTGCAGAATTCTATCGCCGCGCAACGCGGAGAGCGGCGTGGCGCGCTCGCGGAAGATCGGCAAACCCGAGCGGCCCAATCAAAATGGAATATCGTCGTCGGCCGGTTCCGATTGAGCAGGTCGAGCTGGCGACGGCCGCGCGGGCCTTGAAGTCGCACCCTCACCCTCGAGATCCGCCCCCATCCCCGGGGCCGAGCCGCCTCCGGGTCGCCCACCAAGAAGCTGCAACCCTTCGCCAACGACTTTCAGCCGGTTGCGCTTTTGTCCCGATTGCTTGTCCTCCCACGAATCAATGCGCAGGCGACCCTCGACAAAGATCGAACGGCCTTTCTTTGCGTATTCGCCGGCGATTTCGGCCAGTCGTCCCCAAAGCTCGACATCAACGTAGGTGACTTCCTCCACTTTCTCGCCTCCTTGGTTTGTGTAGCTTCGATTGATCGCGAGGCCCACATCCGCGACCGCGCTTCCTTTCGGCGTATACTTCACCTCGGGATCGCGAGTTACGTTCCCGATTAACATGACTTTATTAAGACTGGCCATTTTTCGAATAATTACGCGGCCGCCTCGGCCGTTCTTCTTTTCGGAGGCAATCCCAGATAATTCTGAAGCGCGACGTCTTCATCCAGTTTCAATTTTGCCCGCAACTTTTCGATGAGCCGCGGCTCCGCCTCAAAAATGAAATTCACGAAATAGGCGTTGGTGAGATGGTTCAGCGGGTAGGAAAGCTCGCGTTTCTCAAATCTTTGGATCTGCTCGATCGTGGCACCCTCGGCGGTGAAGGCCTTTTCGAGACGGTCGATAATTTCCTTCACAGATTCCTCTTTGCCACGGGTGGACAGGGCAAGGAGGGCTTCATAGCGTTTTTTCATGGTTTTTTGTTGTAGAGATTCATCGCCGCTTCGAGGCCGTGAGCGCTCGCGTATTCCGCGGCGTCCGCCGCGCGGCTCACGCTGGCTTCCACTTTTGGAAGTTCGTCTGGTTCAAACCCGCCGAGAACATGATCCACCAGCGCGCCCGAGGCCGAACCGATTCCAAAGCGGAGCCGCGGAACGGATTCTGTCCCCATATGGATCAGCACGGACTCGAGTCCGTTGTGACCACCGGCGCTGCCGGAAGGGCGAAGACGCAGCTCGCCCAGGGGAATCGCGGCGTCATCCAGAACGACCAGGATCTCCGAGTGATCAATTCTATGATAGCGGGCGTAGTTCTGGACGGCTTCGCCGCTGAGATTCATGAACGTTTGCGGCTTCATGAGCATTCGCCCGCCGCACTGCGCGACCTCGGAGTCCCACCGCGGTTCAAATCCGAAGGCAACCGCGGCACGGCGGGCCAGCTCATCGACGACCCGAAAGCCCGCATTGTGGCGCGTGCCAGAATACTGCCGGCCAGGGTTTCCGAGCCCGACGATAAGGCGAAAGACGGTCTCATGCTCCACGCTCGCATTCGGCGCGGGCTACTTCTTAGCCTCCGCCGCTCCCTCGGTCTCCGGTTTCTTTTCCTTGATCACTTCTGGGGCGGCGGCTTCCTCGGCAGCGGCCACAGGCTCCTCCTCGGCAACGGTCGGTTCCGAGACGATGAAGACCGTGAGGTCCTCGTCGGGAACAGCCGCGACGCCGGGAGGAAGCCTGATGTCGCGAACATGCAGGGATTCCCCGATATTCAGTCCGGAGACATCCACGACAATGATGTTCGGGAGATTCTGCGGAAGGCACCGGATCGGCAACGAGCGCATGCTTTGTTGCAGAAGACCCCCAAAGGTTTTGACGCCCACCGGTTCCCCCTCGGGTTCGAGGACAACCTCGGCGTCAATCTCCTCGGTCATGGAAACGGCGTGAAAATCCACGTGGATGATCTCTCCGCGCACCGGATGATGCTGGACTTCCTGGATGAGCGAGGTCCGGTTGCTGACCGTGGCTCCCTCGCGAATTTCCAAATCAACGAGGATGTTCTCGCCGACGGCGCGTGAAAGCAGGTTCTGAATGTCTTTTTTGTCGATTTCGAGATTCGTGGCGGCATCCCTGGCGCCGTAAAGGACGGCCGGGATCGCACCGCGGGCCCGGACTTTGCTCAATGCGTTACGTCCAACTTCAACGCGAGGACGGGCGGAAAGTTTGACTTGGTTGGCCATAGCTTTATTTCTTGGGATTCCTGATATCAAAAAGTGAACTGACCGACTCGTCGTCGTGGATACGCCGGATGCCCTCCCCGAGCAACTCGGCTACCGAGAGCACCTTGACACGCGAACCGATGTCGGTGCGCACGGGAACGCTGTCGGTCGTGATCAGCTCCTTGATTTCGGAGCTTCTCAATCGCTCAACAGCCAAATCTGTCAAGACCGCATGGGAAACGCCAGCGTAAATATCGCGGACCCCTTGATCCCGAAGAATGCGCGCCGCCCCGACCAGGGTGCCTGCGGTTTCGGTCAAATCGTCCACGAGAATGACATTTTTCCCGCGCACGTCGCCGATCACCGTCACGGCCTCAATCTCCGTGGCGCTCAAGCGCCGTTTGACGACGATGGCGAGGCCGGCTTTGAGAGCTTCCGCGTAGGCCGAGGCCATCTTTACTCCCCCCACGTCGGGGGAGACCACCACCAGATCTCCGAGGCCCAGGTTGTGGAGGTAGTCGATCATCACCGGCAGGGCGTAAAGATGGTCGACGGGAATGTCGAAAAAGCCCTGCAACTGCTGCGCATGCAGGTCCATGGTCAGCATCCTTTGAACTCCCGCCGCAACCAAAAGGTTGGCCACGAGTTTCGCGGAAATCGGGACGCGTGGCTGGTCCTTCCGATCCTGGCGGGCATAGCCGAAAAACGGGATCACCGCCGTGATGCGGGCGGAGCTCGAGCGCCGCGCGGCATCGACCAGAATCAAGAGCTCCATCAGATTTTGGTTCGTCGGCGGACACGTTGGTTGCACGATGAAGACGTCCCGTCCCCGAATGTTTTCGTTGATTTTTACGAAGGTTTCGCCGTCGGGAAATGTGCTTACCGTGGCATCGCAAGGTAGCACCCCGAGATAGGAACAGATATCCGCTACTAACCCCCGATGGGCGGTGCCGGAGACAATTTTCAACTCGAGAGAGGTGCGGAGCATGGACTTTGAGTTTCAACTCGGGGCGAAAGGTGCGGCGTGCTTCGGAGAATTCGGCTCGAAGGTTAAATGCGCGGGCTTGAACGGTCCGTTGCCTCAGTGCAGCGGCTCAGGGGTCGGGGGCGGATTCATCGGAATCGTGGGCTCGAGTCTTTCCTGGGCCAGCCGACGGATGTAAGCGACTTCCATGACCTTGCATTTCTCGGCGAGCGACTTGTCGATGGAAGCGATCTTCTTGAAGAGCAGCCGATAATATTCCCGCAGCGCGGCTCGCTGATCTTCGAAGGTTTTCGCTCGCTCGGCCTGCTCGAAGAGGCTGACGACCTTGGGGTCTTTCTCCGCCTGCACCCGGACTTCCCTGTAACGAATGCTCACCTGGCGCGCCTTTTCCTGCGCGCTTTCAAAGCTGGGAGGCACCGCTGGAGGCCCGGCCGGTCTCTCGTCGGGAATGATCGCGTTCGGTTGTGCGAGGGGTTCCTCGGGCATTGCTTCGTCCGGATGGGCTGGCCCAATCTCCTTGGTCTCCAAGGGCGCTCCCCCTTCCATCGGAATCACGTCCGCATCGCTCGCCGGAGGCGGTGGCGCGGGCACGGACGAAGGCTCGGACAAGGCCGCAGGCGCGGGCGGAGGAGTCGGTGGCGGCGAGGCTTCCGCAGCGGACATCGGAGAAGCCTCCTGTGCGAGGGCGGCTCCCAGAGTCCAGGAAACAGCAATGAGCAATCGAAGCGTGGACAACATCAGACGATGAAGGTAAGCAGCCCTTGAACGATTCCTCAAGCAGAAGAAAATGGACGCGACGGCGACTTTCGCGAATTTCCTTTCGTGACGACGGCGAAATCCAGCGGAACCGGCCGCCATACCCGATGCGTTTTGCCCGCAGAGGCGGCGCGATTCATGCGGCCGAAGCCGGGCTTCGTGTTTCTCGAATCCACCTTGGCCGATGCAAAATCGATCTCTTTGCTGGCTTGCGAACCGGAACTCATCCTCGACGGGACCCGTTCAGACTGGGCCAGGCTCGAACGTGAACTGGCGGCCCGGCAGGCGCCTGGCCCGAATGTTGAGTCTTCCGATGGCGCCGCGGTCGGTTGGGTCGCCTTCGACGGGCGCTTCAGGTTTGGGTTCTATAGGAGCACCGACATTTTTCTTCACGGTCCGCGCGTGTGGCGGAATGCCCGGATGCCTCGCGGACTGCCCGAAGCACCCGGGTGCCCGCAGATTTCGTTCCGGGCTCGCGTTAAACCGGATCAATTTGCGGGAATGGTGCGCAGAGCGCAGGCTTATATCGCCGCCGGAGACGTGTACCAAGTCTGCTTGGCCCACCGTTTTGAGGGGCCGTTCTTCGGAGATGCCTGGCCATTTTACGAGGCCTTGAGACATCATTCTCGCGCTCCCTATTCGGCATTCCTCGCGCTTGGAGACACGCAAGTCGTTTCGGCCTCACCGGAATGCTTTCTGCGGCTGAGCGGCCGCCGTATCGTCACTCGACCGATCAAAGGCACGCGTCCCCGCAGGCGGGAAGCCCAACACGACCAACGCAGCGCCATCGATCTTGTCACCTCAGCAAAAGAGATCGCCGAACTGGTGATGATCACGGATCTTGAGCGCAACGATCTCGGCCAGATTTGCGAATATGGAAGCATCGACGTTCCGGAACTCTTCAAGCTCGAAAGTTATGAACAGGTGCACCACCTCGTTTCGACGGTTACCGGCACGCTGCGCGAAGACGTGACGCATCCCGCCGCGCTGCTGGCCTGTTTTCCCGGTGGCTCAATTTCGGGCGCTCCAAAAAAGCGGGCCCTGGAAATCATCTCCGAGCTCGAACCGGACGCCCGCGGCCTGTATACCGGCGCGATCGGATACTTCGGATACAACGGCGAGAGCCAATTTTCGATCGCGATCCGGACGGCTGTCTTCGAGCGAGGCAAGGTTTCGTTTCACGTTGGAGCGGGAATTGTCGCCGATTCCATTCCCGAAAAAGAATGGCAGGAGACCCTCGACAAGGCGGCCGGCTTGATTCTCGCCGCGGGCCAGCCACCGCGCTTCGAATAAACGCCGGTCGACGATGCGACGACCGGGACATTTCCTGCGAGCTATCTTCTTCTTCCTTGCATGGGACTGGCTTTCGGCTGTGGAGGGGTGCCCCAAAGGAGCAGGGATGGTCTTCTTTTCACCTCCCCGCTGAACTGGGCGAGATTGGCGCTGGTCACGGCGAGATTTTCCAAGAGCACCTTGATCTCAGGGCCGCTCGACCTGGCCACGGGCTCGAGGTTTTTCAGGATCGCCCGGAGCTCCGTATTCGATTTCTCAAGACCCCCAATCAATCGCCGCGAATCTTCGCTAAGCTGCCCGATGTTGGCCGCCTTCAGCGCATCCTGAAAATCTGTCACCAAGGCTCGCAAATCCTCGCTGATCTTCTGAATTTGCGCGCCAGCGACCGCCTTGTTGAGGTTTTCGAGCAGGAGCGTTCCTTCCTTGGTCATGCCGCTCAGGTTCAGTTCCTCGACTTGCCGCATGATCTTATTAATCGAATCGAGCATGTTCGTGAGCTGGCCTGGCGCCGAGGGGATGTAGTAGTAGTGCGGCTGCCAATCGACCGCGAGCGAAGGGAACTGACTCGGGTCCTTCACGTAATTTATTTCGATATAGTTCAAGCCCGTGATGCCTTGCGGCTCGATACGGGCCCTCAGACCCTGTTCGACATTGGTGCGGATCAAGGCCGTCAAGTTCTGACTGAACATGTTGGGAAATATCTCACGATCGATCTCCATGAGGATGACGACGTAATTGAACCGCTCCACTTTGTTCGAGGATCCGTATTCGTTGAAGGTAAATTTGACGTCGCTGACGCGGCCGACCGCCACGCCTCTGAATTTTACCGGAGAGCCGACGTCAATTCCTTGAACGGAGGCGTCCACGTAAGTCTCAATATAGACGCGCTGGCGAAAAAGCTGACCTCCGCCGAAAGCGACGAGTCCCGCCGCCAGAATCACCAAAGCGATAACGATGAACAAACCGATGCGGACATAGCTCGGTTTTTGGCTCATTCGGCCTCCCTCCGAAAAAACTTCCGAACGAAGGGATCAGGAGAGTGGTCGCGCAGGTCTTGGGGGCTTCCCTCCGCGATGATGCCCTTCTTGCGTTTGTCCAGCATGATGACCCGATCGGCCAGCGTGTAGATGCTGGGCAATTCGTGGGTAACGATCACAAAAGTCATGCCCAGACCTTCCCGGAGCCCGAGCAGAAGAGCGTCCAACTCCGCGGACGTCACCGGGTCGAGCCCTGCGGAGGGCTCGTCCAGAAAGACCACTGCCGGATCGAGGGCCATCGCCCGCGCGATGGCCGCGCGCTTTTGCATGCCGCCGCTCACCTCGGATGGCAAGCGGTCCTCGTAGCCTTCAAGCCCCACCAGCCTGAGCTTCATCCACGATACCGCATTTCGAGCGTCGGCAGGAAGCTTGGTGAATTCCTCCATGGGAAGAGTGACATTTTCGCTCAAAGTCATCGATCCAAAGAGGGCTCCGCTCTGGTAGGCGACCCCCAGGCGCCGAAGGATTTCTTGCCTGTCGGCGCCGGTAGCGTTGGCCAGGCTTTTTCCGTCGATCGAAACGTCGCCTGCCGCCAGCGGGTACAAACCGATCAAATGCTTCAGCAGCGTGCTCTTCCCGCAGCCCGACGAGCCGAGAATGACGAATATTTCCCCTCGCTTCACGCCAAACGAGACGTCTTGAAGAATAATTTCTTCTCCGTAGGCGGCAGTGAGCCCCCGCGCTTCGACGATTGGTTCCTGCTCCATCAAAAATCGATGGCGAAATACACAACGGCGAACACCGCGTCCACCAAGACGATGAAAAAGATGCTGGTCACCACCGAGCGGGTGGTCGAGATTCCCACCGCGCTGGGCCCGGACTTGGTCTGCAATCCACGCAGGCAGCCAATACTGGCCACCAACCCGCCGAAGACAAACGCCTTGATAATGCCAGCCATTACGTCGTTGATGCCGACGGCGTCGATTAGCTGGCGCCATAGCGTCACCGCCGGATATCCGCGGCCGAGCATCACGAACAACCCCCCGCCAACCCCGAGAAGGTCCGAATAGATGGTCAGAACCGGAGTAACGAGGATTCCGGCAAGCACCCGCGGCGCGACAAGGAAGCGCACCGGGTCAAGGCCCATCGTAGTCAGCGCGTTGATCTCTTCGTTCACCTTCATCGTACCCACTTCCGCCGCAAAGGCCGATCCGCTCCGTCCCGCCAAAACGATTGCGGTCATGATGGGCCCCAACTCGCGCACCATCGCCAGGGCGACGAGATTGACCACGAAGATATCCACTCCAAATTGGCGCAGCGGCGGAGCCGCTTGGAAGGCCATGATCAGCCCCGTCAGGAACGAAATCAATCCGACCACGACGAGGGCTTGAACTCCCGCTCGCTCAAAAGTGGTCCAGAAATCCCGCCAGCGCATCGCGGCGGGATGCCGCGCCAGATTCAAGAACACCACGGCGACCTGTCCCAGAAAGGAAATTTGCTCGACCACGTCCTGGGCCAGGCCGTGGCCGATTCTGCCAACCGCTTCCAGCCCCGGGTAGCTCGGCTGCTTGGGCTCGCGTTCCTCATGCTTCGCTTCGGCGAAGGGCTCGAGAAGCTTTTCAATCTCCGGCTTGAGCCCGGAAATTTTTCCCTTTCGCTGCTGGAGTTCCCAAAGCAGCGCCAGGCCCGCTCCGTCGCAATATTCAACTTCGGACGCATCGACGGAAATCTCATTCTGCTCACCCGCCGCCTCCAAAGCGCGATTCCAGCTCTCGGATACCCCTTCCGCGTCGAGGCGCCCGGAAAATTTCAGGCGAGCGCCGCCCGATTCCTTGACAATTTCGAGCACCGTTGGATTTGAAGTCATGGCGACTGGGCGGAAACAGTATCCGGCGGCGCGGAAGCTGTTTCAGGTGACTGGCGGAGCGCCGTCCTGCCTTCGCTTCCAAAAAAACCGCAACGAGGGCGTCGCGTCCCCGGGAAGGGCCGAGCTGAATTTGACGGTCTCGATCTCGGTACGTTTGGGGACGATTGCGTCGCGATGCCCTTTTATTCGGGCCGCGTAGAGAAAGGTGATCGCCGCCTTTTGGGGCCGGTCGAAAAGGCCAGCCAGCGAGACCGACTGGATCTGAAGACCAATCTCCTCTTCAACCTCCCGTCGCAACGCCTCCTTCAACGACTCGCGCTGGCGAACCTTGCCGCCGGGAAGCGTCCATAACTTGTTCCCGCGCGTTTGCTTCAGCAGGAGGACATCCCCAAATTCATTCTCTATCCACGCCATCACCGAAACTTCCTTGGACGCCTTGAATTGGTCCCGTTGGATTTGGTCGCTGCTTTCCACTCGTTGCTGAAAGCCAACTCACGCGCCGGACGCGAGTGCTCTCAAGAGATATCGTTGGGAGATTTTCGCTTGCGGCATTCCGCGCGTCATTGAAGTTCAAAATTGATATTTACCGTATAGGCGCCGCCGCTGGCCAAACCGCCCGGCGGAGGATCGATTCGCGGCACGCGGCGCGCCGCGGCCATTACCGAATCGTCCATCACGACGTTGCCGCTCGATTTCACAACCTTTATGTCGGAGATCTTGCCATCGGGTTCAATCCGAATCTGAAGCGTGCAAACGAAGGATTTCGAGGAATCGAAAATGGATGTGGGCTGATCCCACTGACTGTAGAAGCGATCGTGAATCAGCTCATGGTACCAGCCAAACTGAGAAGGGTCGCCTTTTCCGCCGGAATGCCCTGTGGATCCCGGCCCGGAACCAGACCCTTCCGCCTTCGAGGGACTCGCGCCTGGCGACGGCGAAGCTTTGCCCGTTCGATTGGTCGATCCCTCTGAGGCCTGACCGGCCGCCGGGGTCGATTTCGGGGACGCGCTTGGCGAGGCATCCGCTTTGGATGCCGCGTCCGCCTTTGGGCTCTCCTTCGGCGAAGGAGAAGATTTTGGAGAAGCTTTGGGTGTCGGCTTCGGTGTCGTTTTTGCAGTCGGTTTTGAGGCGGGCGTGGGCTTCGGCGTCTCCTTGGGTTTCGGGGTGGGAGTGCTTTTCGGCTTGGGCGTTGGGGTTGGTGTTGGCTTGGGGGTGGGCGTCGGTTTGGGGGTCGGCTTGGGCGTGGGGGTAGGAGGGCGAGGTGGAGGACTGGGCTCAAGCGGAATAGTGTCCTCCTCCGGCGTCGGTGGAGGCGTGGGCTCGGGAGTTGGCGGCGGTGTGGGTTCAGCAGTCGGCAAGGGAGTCGGTTCGGGCGTAGCCGGCGGACTCGGTTCAGGCGTGGGCTCCCGGTCGGCTTCGGAGTTCGTTTGCGCGCCGTCAGGCTCCTGGGAATCCGGCGCAATCTGCGAAAATGAACCAGGGTCCATCCAGACGATATCGCCGGCTGGCCGCCTCGTCTCTTTTCGCACGAAGTAGAGCAGTGTCGCGACAAGCAAGAGATGCACAGCGGCTACGTAGAGCAGGTTCCGCCGGAACTGCGGCTCACCCATGAATCAAGCGGAGGCGATAAACCGCCGGAATGGGAAATCGGGCCGGGCGGATCACTCGGCGCCGCCTTTTTGACCTTCGTCATTCCGCGTCATGACCCCAACGCGGCCGATCCCGACTCGTTTAAGGATGTCCATGACATTGATAAATTTCTGGATCGCCAAGTCACGATCGGGCCGTAGGACCACGGAAACTTGCGGCTGGCGTGCCTTGAGCGCAACCAACTGATTTTCCAGTTCCATGTTGCTGGTGACCTGTCCGTTGAGCTTTAGGACATCATTGCGGTCGATTTGAATGATTTGGGTCTCGTCAGGATTGATCTGCGTGTTGGCGGTCGAACTGCTGGGCACGACCAGGTCGACGCTATTTTCCATCAGGGGCGTGGTGATCATGAAGATGATCAGGAGAACAAAGCATAGGTCGAGCAACGGAGTTACATTCAACTCGGCGAGCGTGTGGAGCGGATTGCGAGAGCTAAACCGGCGCATGGTTACTGGGTTCTTGGCATTCGCTGAGAAACTTGAAGCTACGCTCCGACGAGCTTTCTAGACCAGGTGCCGGCGCTGGTCGGCGGCGCCGTGCTCCACAAACCGATGCTCAAATTCCGAAGCGAGCTCGCCAGCGAAATTCTCGGCCTGGACAATCATCGCCCGGACGCTGGTGACCAGAAAATTGTAGCCAAACATCGCGGGAATGGCGACCAGGAGACCGAAGACCGTCGTAATCAGGGCGCCGGCGACGCCTGGCGCCATCGCGGCAAGATTTGCGCTCCCGGTGCGAGCGATTCCCCCGAAGGCATCCATCACTCCCCAAACGGTACCGAGCAAGCCGAGAAACGGGGCGCCGCTCACCGCCGTGGAAAGAATGATCATTTGCGACTCGAGCTTGAGCCCTGCTTCGCCGACCGCGCGCTCCATGACCGCTGTCAGGGCGCGCATCTGGGCCGAGGTGATCCTCTCCGCGGCCTCCAACCGGCCGTGAAAGGTTTGATCGATGTCGGAGGAACCAAGCAACTGGAAGCAGAGTTCGGCACATCCCGCCTTGTAGATGTCGTAGAGCGGCGACCCTTCGAAGCGAATTCCCTGTTCGTAAATCCTCAGCGGCGTCCGATCGCGACGAAACAACGCCGAGAACCGTTCGGATTGCCGTTTCGCGAAATTCAAATAGCGGATCTTGGTGACCATGACCGACCAGCTGAAAATGGAGCAGAGAAAAAGCACCAGCAGGACGATCTTGCCTTCGATCGTGGCTTCCAAAAACGAATAGACGAGGCCTTCGCCAAGTGGAAGTGCGATCAGTGAATCCATTGCCGGTGCTTGCGAACGATCATTCTACCCGAAATGCGCGATGGTTCCAGTCGCGAATCATCAGCGCCCCAGGGCCAGTCGCTGCGCAAGGAAACGCGGAAGACCCGCAGATAAGATTTTCCATTGGGTTTGTTCCACGTTGTAGGAAATGAACCGAAATCGGATCGAAAGCGCCGCGCGGTTGTAAATCACGTAGCACGCTTCCGGCCGCTGATTGCGCGGCTGTCCGACAGAACCGACATTCACCAGGGTGCGCGCGCCAAGGGACACCGTCACATTGTCGCGGGGCGCAATGCCCCGGACCTCGCTTCCTTCCAGGGTCCAAACGCCAGGCCGGTGCGAATGGCCGCAGAAGCAAAGCGGTTTCTCTTGAAAAAGGAAGTGCCGCTGGGCGTCGGCGGGCCCAAGCACGTAGTGCCAAGGTTCTTCGTCGCTCAGGGATGCATGGACGGCGGTGAAGTCGTCGAAATCCAATTGCAGCGGCCGGTTGCCCAGCCAATTCTTTTGCACATTGCTGAGCTGCTTTCTCGCGAAAACAATCCCGGCCCGCGCGTACTCGTTGAGCCCTTCTTCCCTGTCGGGCTCCACGCAGGCTTCATCGTGATTGCCAAGGACGACCGGGCAACTTAGGCAACGAATGATTTCCAGGCACTCGGCGGGGTTCGGACCATATCCCACGATATCCCCCAGGCAGACGAGTTCCTGCACTCTCTCCGAGACAATGTCCGCCAATACCGCTTCAAGCGCCTCCAGATTGCCGTGGATATCGGAGAAAAGGGCGAACTTCACCGGATGCACAATAGCTCTTACGCGCCATGCCCAACGCCGTCAAACCAAGGCGGCAAAACGTCCAATCCTCGCCTGGCGATTGAGGCGATTCGTTCGAAGACTGATGCATTTCGGGCAGGCCGGAACGTCCGCGGACTCTTTGGGAAAACATCCTCGAGCGGCGGCTGACCGGCAGACCGGTTTTGACGGCGCACCGCTTCACGCGTATGTAAGACGCGCCATGATCTCCCGCCTCGCCCTCTTTGCGCTGATCTCTACCTTGGCGGCGCAAGCGGTGCGCGCCCAGCAGGGACCGCCGCGCGACAACCCCTACGATGTTATCGGCAAAGTCTTTTCTCCTTTTTGGAGCGTTCTGCTCGCCGACACCAAGAGCCCGAACAAGGCCTGCACGATGAATATCGAAATGGCGAATGTGTCCGGCCGCCTGCCCAAACAAATGGTGGGGGCATCGCTCCAGGCGGCCGTGCAATTCCCCGACAAAGTAAAGCTCACGGCTCCGGTTCTTGGGGAGGACATTACCGTCTGCCGGGATGGCGACAAGGTCTGGGCTTATCCCGGCGCAAAAGTGGAGTTCCTGCTCAAGCGATTCAAGGGCAAGCCCCCGCCGACGAAAAAGAAAACTCCTCTCTACCTTCCGATTACCCCCCAGCAGGCGATTTTTCTTCCCGCCCTGTTCTCCGTGGTCCGCGCGGACGTCGCCGAAGTCCAAAATTTCAACGGCGAAGATTGTCGGGTCATCACCGCGGGCCTGATGCCAGAACTGGCCAGGTCTGCCAAAGCCGAAGGATTCCGAGCGAAGATGTGGGTGGCTCCCGGATATCTTCCGCGGCGGATGGAGATTACGCAGCCGGATTTCGGCGCGGTAGCCGATATCAAGGATTTGCGGTTTCTGCCTTCGCTGCCCTCGTCGACATGGCAGCCTCCCACCGGAGTCACCGATATCTATTGGACCAACTCCGATATGCTTGATTCCGTTCTCTTTGTGGTGATGAATTCGCTCAAGATGAAAGAGAGCGACCAACCGTGGGTTCAGGCTAAATGAAGACGAGACAGCCATCCCCAGGTTGCCAACCATGAACGCGGCACGCCTCTGACCGCTCTGCGAGAGCCTTGAGAGCTTTGCGTCGCTTTTCGCCGGGGAGTTCGTTTCGCTGAAAATGGATGAGCGGAACCGGAGGGGACACCTGCCGATCTGGCTCGCGGCGCTGGTGGCGCTTTGCGTCATTTGGGCCTCGTTCCAATTCGACGAACCAGTCAGGCAGTCGGTGGTCCAGACGCAAGAAAAAGGTTGGAAAAAAACGGACGACTATCAGTTCAAGACGGCCGTGCGGAGAATCGGCGATTGGCCGTGGCTGATGTTCGCCGGCGCGATCGGCGTCGCCATCGCCTGGAAGCTGAAAAACAGGGATTGGATGCGCATTATTGCGGCCGCGATGGTCGCCTCGACACTCGCGGGCCTCATTGCCAATACGTCGCGTTTGACAACGGGACGAACGCGACCCCGAGAGGGCCCGGAGATTTCTCAGGGTTTTTACGGCCCTTGGAACGGCCGTCTGACTATCGGGAATCCGTCCTACAACTCATTTCCTTCCGGCCACACCGCCACCGCCTTCGGTTTTGCCGGAGTAATCTTTTTTGCGCGGCCTTGGCTGGGTGTCGGAGCGCTGGGCCTTGCGTCGCTCATTGCTTGGTCGAGCATAATGATTGGCGCGCACCACTTCTCCGACGTCGTCGCAGCGATCTGTCTCTCACTCTTCATCTCTTGGTACGCGTTGCGATGGACGCGGGAGCATGGAGAGGCCTTCGCGCGCAGGGTGCTCAGGCAACTGAAGGCGCGCACGGCGAGGCATCAGGCGCCGTGAGCCTGGGGTCTGCGCCCGCCCACTTGCAAAGTCTGGAGACCGGTCCGACCCGAGGCCGGCAATAACGGCCGGTCTACCGCAATGCAAAAGACTCTGAAAGCCGTGCCCGGCCTTCTTTCGGAGATCATGACCAACCGGATCGCGGAACTGGTCGTCTTGTTCCTGGTTCTGGGACTCTGTGCCGTGAGCAATCTTCCCTGGCATTTGGACGACTATGATCAAGCCAAACAGGCCTACGTTTCATACGAAATCGCCAGTGGAGGGGACTGGATGTACCAACACACTCCGCGGGGCAACACGGCAACAAAGCCGCCGCTTGCGGCCTGGCTTTGCCTGCCGTTCCATTGGAGCACCGGTTCCTGGAGCTTGGCGTGGCGTTTGCCGGGCTACCTCAGCACCCTCGCTCTGCTTTGGCTCCTAGCTCGCGAGGCGCGCCGGATTCTGCCGGACTGCGGAGCACTGCTCGTCATCTCCGCGTTTGGATTGAATCTCTTCACCCCCAGGATCGCGACGCTCGTCCGCACCGACATGATGCTGACCCTCTGGATTACGCTATGCGGCTGGCTGATCTACAGGAAAATCGGCTCGGCGCAATCGTGGACGCTCTCCGAGAAATTGGCATTTTCCGCCGCCATGCTGGCCGCGCTTCTGACCAAGGGCCCGATTCTCTATGCCTTTCTGGGGCCCGGGATGGTCGCGTTTTGGCTGCTCGCCCCTCGCGATCGCCGCTCTCTGGTGTGGAGCGGCTGGTGGACGTGGCTTCTTCCGCTCATCCTTTTTCTCACGTGGCTGGCCATCGGTTGCGCGACGCGGCCGGAGTTCTACGAAGACGTCGTCGTCCGGGAATTTGCAAGCCGGTTTGATCAAAGCTTGAAAGCGCACGAAAAGCGCCAACCGATCTGGTTTTATTTCCCTCACCTGCTCCACAAGTTCGCCCCGTGGAGTCTTCTGGCGCTCGGCTTGCCGATCATATCGGGCAATGTGAGGAACAGGATCAAATCCGATCCCGCCGTACTCTGGCTTGCCTGCTGGGCAATTGGAGGTTTGCTGTGCATGACTTTCGTGCCCTCGAAGCGAGTTGATCGGATCTTCCCCGTTATTACTCCGCTGTGCTTGCTCCTGGTCTCGATGGTGTCTGCATGCCAGTGCGGCAAGCGCGTTCGAGCATGGTGTGGAGCGGCGGTGGTTTTCGCGGCGCTGGCCGTCGGCAGCTATTTCGCCACCATTATCTGGCTGGGCTACAGAGACCATGATGACGCCCTGGTGCGTTTTGGCAGCGAGGTCCGGGAGGTCTCGAGAAAAGCAGGCGCCTCCAGGATCGGCGTGGTCGAAGGACGCGACGAGCCGATGGTGATTTATTGCGACGCGGGTCGATATCTCTCCGTCGTTCGAGCGATGCGGGCCTGGACCAACGGTGACATCGACGCCCTGGTCATCCCCGAGCGGCGCGTGCCAGATCCCGGGCAACTGCCCCCTCCGGTGCTCGACTCCGGGCCGATCTCCAAGCAGAGCGAGACGCGCTATCTGCTTTTCCTGCGGCCAAAATAGCCCTTGCCCGGGGCCGAACCCGCGACCCAACCGGCCCTGCCCAGAACCGACTTGCGCCCGAAAAGTAAGTAGCGCTTTTTTACGACTGCCGCCAAAGGGACTCGTGAGCCAATTGCCTTTGACCAACACCGCCCAATCCCCTTAAATGGGCCAGGATTTCCCATCACGAATATGTCTCAGGTTCCTGCCATCATCTACACAAAAACCGACGAAGCGCCCGCGCTAGCAACCTACTCCTTGCTTCCCATCGTCCAGGCCTTCACCCGGCACGCCGGCGTCGCAATCGAGACCAGAGATATCTCCCTATCCGGACGCATCGTCGCGAACTTTCCAGAATTTCTCACCGAGAGTCAGCGAATCGGAGATGCTCTGGCGGAGTTGGGAAATCTGGCCACGAGCCCGGAGGCCAATATCATCAAGCTCCCGAACATCAGCGCCTCGGTGCCGCAATTGAAGGCCGCCATCTCCGAACTGCAGGCTCAGGGCTACAAGATCCCCGACTACCCTGACGAAGCAAAGAGCGAGGAGGAGAAAAAGATCAAGGCCCGCTACGACAAGATCAAGGGAAGCGCCGTCAATCCCGTTCTTCGCGAGGGAAACTCCGACCGCCGCGCGCCAAAGGCGGTCAAGGAATACGCCAGGAATCACCCGCATTCGATGGGTGCTTGGTCCGCGGATTCCAAGACCTCCGTCAGTACAATGAGCCACGACGATTTCTTTTCCAACGAAAAGTCCGTCACCGTGCCCGCGGCCAGCAACGTAAAGATCGAGTTTGTCGCGGCAGATGGAGCCACGACCGTCCTCAAAGAAAAAATCGCTCTCAAAGCCGGCGAAGTTTTCGACGCCACCGTCATGAACAAAAACGCGCTCGTGGCATTCCTTGAGGAAAAAGTCGCCGAGGCCAAGAAAGCGGAAGTTCTGCTATCCCTCCACCTGAAAGCCACGATGATGAAGGTTTCGGATCCGGTAATCTTCGGCCACGCGGTACGGGTCTACTTCAAGAATTTGCTGGCCGAAAATGACGCCCTTCTCGCGGAACTCGGAGTGGACTTCAATAATGGCTTGGGAGACCTGATCGCCAAAATTCAGAGCCTTTCCCCTGAAAAGAAGGCCAAGATCGAAGCCGGCATCACCGCTGCCTACGCAAGCGGCCCCGCCCTCGCCATGGTCAATTCCGACAAGGGCATCACGAATCTTCATGTTCCCAGCGACGTCATTGTCGACGCCTCCATGCCGGCAATGATTCGTTCCTCGGGAAAAATGTGGGACGCGCAGGGAAAGCTTCGCGATACCCTCGCGGTCATTCCCGACAGCAGCTACGCTCCCGTTTACCAGGCGGTGATCGAGTTCTGCAAGAAGCACGGCGCGTTCGATCCCAAAACCATGGGCACCGTGCCGAACGTCGGCCTCATGGCGCAGAAAGCGGAGGAATATGGATCCCACGACAAGACTTTCATTATCCAGAGGGAGGGCGTGGTCCGAGTCGTCGATTCTTCCGGAAAAGTCCTGCTCGAACATACTGTCGAGGCCGGGGACATTTGGCGTGCTTGTCAGACCAAGGACGAACCGATCCGCGACTGGGTAAAGTTGGCTGTCAATCGCGCGCGGGCGACCCATATCCCGGCTGTCTTCTGGCTCGACAAAAGACGCGCCCATGACGCCGAGTTGATCGCCAAGGTCGAGACCTGCCTGAAGGACCAAGACACCAAGGGACTCGAGATCAAAATCCTGACTCCCGCCGAAGCATGTCAATTCACGCTTGAGCGGCTCAAGGCCGGCAAGGACACCATCTCGGTAACCGGCAACGTGCTCCGCGATTACCTGACCGATTTGTTTCCGATCCTCGAGCTCGGGACGAGCGCAAAGATGCTCTCTATCGTTCCTTTGATGAACGGCGGCGGCCTTTTCGAGACCGGTGCCGGCGGCTCCGCGCCGAAGCATGTTCAACAGTTCGTGGCCGAAAACTACCTTCGTTGGGATTCCCTGGGCGAATTTCTCGCCCTCGCAGTTTCTCTGGAGCATCTGGGCGAGACACTTGGCAATCCGAAGGCCAAGGTTCTCGCGGACACTCTTGACCAAGCGACTGGGAAATTCCTCACCAGCAACAAGTCGCCGTCTCGCAAGGTCGGCGGCATCGACAACCGGGGGAGCCACTTCTATCTGGCCCTCTATTGGGCCGAGGCGCTGGCCGCCCAGGACCAGGATTTGGAGCTGAAGAAGATTTTTCGGCCGATCGCCGAAAAACTCACCGCCAACGAGAAAAGGATCAGCGACGAACTGATCGCCGTGCAAGGAAAGCCAGTGGATATCGGCGGCTACTACCACCCAGACGAGGCCAAGGCCTCCGCGGCCATGCGATCCAGCGCGACCTTTAATGAGATTTTGGCGGCGCTTTGAGGATCGTCACCCGCTCAAGGGGAAAGGGCATTCCGGCTTGAAAAACTCCAAGAGGATCTATTGTGCGCCGGAGGTCGGGCGCACAATAATTTCGTTCACGCCAACGTCAGGAGGCTATTCAATAGCGTATAGGACGGCTCGTCCGATGGCGTCGGGGGGCAACGCCACCTTTCGGAATTCCTTCATCGCCGCGCGAGCGCTCTCATCGGAAATCGTGTCGGCGAGCTCGGATTCCACGACTCCAGGCGAAATCACTGTAACTCGCACGTCCGGATTTTCGAGGCACAGACCTTCTGAAATGGCGAGCACGGCAAACTTGGTCCCGCAGTAAACCGCGCAGTCCGCCCAAACCTGGTGTCCGCCAATCGACGAGAGATTGATAATGTGGCCAGACTTTCTGGCTCGCATGCCGGGCAGCACGGCCGCGATCCCATGTAATACGCCGCGGATATTCACGTCGATATGCGGTTCGATTCCCTTCACCCACTCCATGCGCTTGGCATCAATGACTTACGATTTACGTGACAGGGCGGAACAGCGAAGTGGGAAATGTTGTGGGAAGATTTCCACCGAAGTCCGGCTAAGTCCGTCGATTGTTCGCAGGTGTATTTAGCGAGTCTCCCTAGTCAAAGGAATGACCAGAACAGTATAAAGATCTCAATGCAGCAAACGAGCGAGACTGATGGTCAAGCCCTTGATAAGCTGGAGCCCTTGCGGGAGGCAATCACACCAGCACGACCGGCCATCGTAACGCCGATTGGGTGAGAACTACCTGGCCACGAATGCCTGCCTGTTGCCACTTTTGCGGCGAAAGCCTGTGAACCTGCGTGGTGTCAAGTTTCCAGGACTCATGAGCACTGACAGACGTGTCGGGAAGCTTTACAATCGAGATAACCTCAATCTAAAACGAGAAGATCCTTGGGTTAAACGACTTATGGATCATGCACCTCAGATTGGAAGAGGAAATTGAATTTGAAAGTAAAAAAGTAAATGATTGGATATATTTTTGATAAGATTTTGGTAAAGAAAATAGAAAGATTGAATGATTTGGGTTTTGTTTATGGGATAAAGTGTTTAGTAAATTGGAAGAAAAGTGTACAGGATTTTTGGAAAATTTGTGAGTACTGGAGATTTGTACAGGAATTAAAGAGATTAGATTGAGGCGTGAATATTGCTGAGTGAGTAAAAGTGGTTTGTACATGGTGAAAGAAGTAAAAAAAGTGGTGAGTGAGTTGGTTTAAGTGAGTGAAATATGAAGACATCATTTTGAATGTGGACTTCGGAGTAACCTCCGGCAAATTGACGAGGACCATATTCCGTGGCGCAGCCGGACAGCATTACAAAGGCCAGGAAAGCGAGGGGCTTCAGGGTTTTCATTCGCGGGGGGATCTCTCTCTCGGATACTCGTGAGCCGTTATTTTGCTATTACGTGCCGCCACAGGACGCTTGCAAAAAAAGTTCGTGCGGCAAGAATCAAGACCGGCGCCGCGTTGACAAGGTCAGCTTGGCCGCCCATTCTTCGCATCCAACTCGAGACGCTGGGCTGGCTTTGCAGTTCAGCGTCAGCCAAGTCATAGGCCGATGTCAAGATTGATCTGGCTTGCGTTTTCCTGTTGTCCGCGCTGGACGGCCACCGTGAAGCGGTTCGGAGCTTGGTCCATTCGCGGCCTCATACTCGACTTCGATCTTCAACTGCTGCGAGTGTTGACGCTCACCGCCATCGCCTGCTGCCAAGGTGCTCCCGAAGCGCTACTTCCGCACCACCTAAGTGTGTGCAGGAGCCCTCTCTGGTTCGCCAATTGTTCATCGTTCGGTTGTGTAACCAATTGGCAAATAATTAAATAAGTTCGCCATCAAATATACAGCCGAACTTTGCAAGTTTGCCGCGTCCGTTCGTATATGCAAATACCCCAATGCTGTGCGATCCAATATCGATGAGTGGAATACGTCCGCTAGGAGGCTCTCGTAAAACTTTCCGACAAACGTCGGAACTGTTTACGATTTCGAGGGCTTGCGGCATCATGTTTTAGGTATCAGAGTTTTTGCATTATGTTCCTTCAACGTCTTACAACTTTACTCTGTTCGCAGGCACAAATCCTCTCCCTTGCTTGCTGACATTGTAGGCGAGGATCGTCGGGTTGGGGAAGGGTCCAAAGCCGCCCGCTTCGCCGAGCTTGGAAGTCGCGAGAAGCGTCTCAAGATTGATTGTCGCGATGGGCGGCATTTTATCCGCCCCCGGTACGATATCGAGCATTTGACCTGGGAGTAACGCAGTGCGGATCTTGGGATTCGCTGTGAAATAAACGAGGACCTTGTGGTTCAGGCAGATCACCTTGACCCTTCCTGCATTTGAGATCAGAAAGTCCGATCCAGTAACAGCCGCGCTAATAGCGCCAGCCTGCACCTTTCCTCCTCCGGCGCCTTTCGGGGAAGAAAACAGCATGGTGCCACTATCCAGAACAATCTCCCGTGTGCCTGCGATAAAGCGAAAAAGCGCGTTGGAACCTACGCGGGTGATAGTCAGGTCCGGGAACTGCAATTCCGCCCGGGAATTACCCCCGGTCTGAAGGGCATTATTACCCTTAACGAGATCGCCTGGGACCGCTCGCGTGTCCTGCGGCAAGAGCGAAACGAGATTGATCGCCTTGGTGACTTCGGCTTGGTTGAAAGGCTCCGCCCACAAAGTCGCCACATGCCCCACAAATAGGAACAGAACAAAAATCCAATACCTCATCGGCTAAAAGCGAAAATCAGCGGCCAAAGCCAAGTATAATCGAAAAAGAGACCCAGCTCGTCAAGCGGGCAGCCATCCCTGATGCGGCAATCCGGCTTTATCTGGCAAGTTCTTCGAGAGATACCGGTCCTCGTCGAGAAGCCGCACTGTGATGATGCCGCAAAGCAACACAGCGCGCACATGAAGGCCCAAAGCGAGCCCAACGCCAGCGGCGTGGCAAGAATCATCAAATAGACCGCCCGAATACATTGGATGGCGAACGATGCCGTAGGGACCGGTGGAAATGACACTCTGGCCCGGCCGCACTTCGATAATGCCGGCAGCTTAACTGTTCTCCCGCAGCGCGAGAAAGACTATGGATGTAGTAACCAAGCGCGACTAACGCGTTGCCTGAAAGAACGAGTGCCACTGGAATGCGGCAGGAATGGAAGTGTCGTTCGATTCCGGGAACGATAATGAGAGCGCACCAAAGAATGGCCGTCAGCGTCTGAATGACTTTCTGGCTCTTTTCGTGTTCGGCGGTCAGGCCTACCTTGAGCCGACTCTCAACAAGGCCGGGATCATGTTTCAGAAAATAGAACGTGACGACAGTCGACAGCACCGAGAAAAGAAGCCAAAAAGCCCACGCCTCTCAGAAATGGAGAGTCCAGGCGGGGCGAAAAGCATCACAGCCATGATGATCTGAGGTCAGACAAGGCCCCTGATAGCCTTCTCTCTGACTTTGCATGATTTAAGGCGTGTCGCGAAGTGGTTTAGGAGTGACTATCTTCAGATTCATATTCTTTCAAGGTGAGCCTAGAAAGAAGACACTCTAACAATCTCGCTCCTCGGCGGACCATTCATCATGTGTAAGGGCTGTTCGTGATGACAATAATTGCTCTCGTCACATTAAACTCCCTTAACGGATCATGAGTTGATAAAACTCGGCTTAGATGTCCCCTGTTGAGAGCAACAGGCAAACATTAGCTTATAACGCAAGTGTCTAAATACCCTAACGCGTGGGAATACGAATGGCGGCTTTTCAGGCCAATCTGTGTGCTCCCTGCGAAGTCTGAATCCCGCAGAAGCGAAAGCCGCAGAGAGTTTCTCACGCCCTGTCTGAGCGCTTTCCAGGGACGATACCTCGCGGAGGTACAGTCCGCTCTGCGTCCACCACCTACCTGATATGCACCTGGTGTTCCCCCTGATCGCAGCCAGCGTGCTTCTGGGTTGGGACGCGAGTCCCGACCCCGACGTTGCAGCGCTACCGGCTTTACGTGGGCATCCAGAGCCTGCAGGCAGGCAACCCTCCGCTGACTCGGTTATCCGCCGACGCACGGAGACTGCAGTATCAGGTCGAGGGCGTGGACTACGGGACCGAGTACTTTTTCTGTGTGACGGCGATCAACCTCGCAGGACTCGAAAGCGAATATTCGAATGAGGTGCAATACACGCCGAAGCCGGGGAACGGGCACGACAAGTAAAAGGCTGCAGCATGGATCAGAACGTCGACGGTGATAAACGTAAACTTAGGAAACGATCGGGACTTGCGTTATCGCGCTCAATGATCTTACACGATCTGTGGTCCGCCTTTTAGCTTTCGCCGACTGCCTTTCAAGGGATCGGAGCCCAGACGACCAGCAGGAAAGCGCCGGCCGTGACACCGAGCATGATGAGCGACCAGAATTGATGATCATCAGGTTGTCGGCGAAGCGGACGTTTTTCTTCCATTGGTAGCGGGCCTTGCGGATGGCTCCTGGCGACAGCTTCCTAGGCGCTCACGGCGCGACACTTGAGCCTCAAGGCGTCGGCCGCTGGCAACTCTCCTACCAGGTCGGGAGGTGTCGATTATGGCGAGCGGCTTCCATCCAGTGTGGACGTCGCGCTTCCGATCGCGGCCGCAACGCGAGAAGAAGCGTTGCTTCTGGCCCGAGTCATTCTCTGGCGCCACAAGACACCGGAGAAAAGCAGATTGTGGAGTTAGCGGCGCGCGAGAAGACGTGGAGCCCGCGGGGCGTTCCAGTTCCCATCCTCCAAAATCACGTAAAGCCCCCTCGCCCCACGCGGTTGTGGCCGGCATCGATTCTCCAAGGCGCCGTTGGAGTCGCGGCAAACGAAGGGAGAACCGCGGCATGTCTAGAGTGCATGTTGCCGCTGCAAAAGAACGGTGCGCTGCTGCGAGAACGGCGACTTTACCCATTCCGCAAACGCTACCACCCCCTTTTTTACAAGGGCATTCGCTCGAACAATCGCGTTCTGCCGTAGAGCTCTCCTCTCTTCGGGCGGCGACGAACTCCGGGCGCCGCTGTGGCCTCGTCATTGAAAAGGCTAAAGGCTTAGTCTATAAGTGACTAAGCAAGAACATAAAAGGGGAGTAGCGCCGGCGGTTGAAATTCAGACGACACCTGCCAAAATTGATTCCGTCGGACTGTAACTGAAAAAGAAAGTCGGAATAATTTACGGTCGCTATTCCAGGTACAACTCTCTGATTGGCTTGTAGTTGCATCTTTTCTATGAAAGGCCGATCGAGAAAATCGGAAGTTCGATGTCGGAATGTTTTACAAAATCGCTCCCCCTCCGAATTCAAGTTTTTTCACCAATTAGGCATCATCTTAGACGTATGTCCCTGCAGGAAAGAGTGTTGCCGTGACGTATCTCAACTCATAATTCATCTGGCATACTTTATGCTTAGGTAATGACCCCCTCAAAAGTTGTATGAAAAATCGTCTTGGTTTAGTTCTCTCTCTTTGTTTCTTTGCACTCTGCTCGATCGCGAACGCTATCCCTATCTACCAACTTCCAGGCACGAAGGATTCAGTGACCGGGCTTTCTGGTGACATTCCAAAAAACGGAACCGGGGGCGGCGGGGGCAATGCGAATGCGAACAACGACGCCAGCAATTTGTTCCGTCTTACGTCGATTCTCAGTGGTCTTAAGAATCCGGCCCTCCCCACGCCGATGCTGGCTGGCGCTCTGGATCTCGGGTCGAATGTTGTGGGTGATGGAGGGCTGGTCGGCTTCGACTACGCGGTTCTTCACTACGGAAGCGGAAAAGGGGGTACTCCTGGAGGAGGTGTCGAGTTCTTCGCTCTCAATGGCAACAGCAAGTATACTTTTCCCGATAACGGAACGGGCCCCAATGGAAATGGCGGGTTTTCAAGTCTTACTCTTTTTAAGGGAGTCCGCTCGAATACGGTTCCTGATGGTGGATCGACTGTCATGCTGTTGGGAGCTGCTATGGGCCTCATCGCAGCGGCCCGGCGCAAATTCCGCCCGTAAAGACCAGTCCCAAAATGCGGAGCCTGCGACAGTTTCGCGCAGGACATCGAGGGATTTCGCGAGAACGGCGTAACCCAGGCGCCACCCGAGAAAGTTGTTTCCCCTCCGTTCCGGCTTCGGCTCCCGTCGATCAACCAAGTCAGGCGAAGGGCGAGGTCTGGTTCGTTCGGAACGATCGAGGACGTGACCAGGACGGAAGGAGAGAACGCGAAGGGGGCCTTGGACGCTCTACGTATCAAGCCGAATCGAACAAAGAGAAGAACTACTCTGAATACATGAAAACATAGCAAACATCCATAATCGCGGCCGCCCTGGCCTGAGCTTACCAGCCTACGCAAGCCCTCGACCATCAACTGGGAGGAAGATCGCCGGAGCGCTTTCAACCTCGATCTTGCCGGCACCGGGGAGATTCCGAGCTTTCGACTCGCTATGGATCTGTATTCCGCCCTCCAGCTCTGGCAGCTGACGGCACGTTCCGATTTTACGAGCGCTTACTTCCCCTCCGGATTGTGGACTTGGACGGCCCGCTTCGAGCGATCGATCTCATGGCCGAGGTGGCTGCCGCCTCTTTCACCGACATTTGCAACGACGCGATTTCCGGTGTTCATCGACTCCATCACTGGCGGATGACTACGGCGTCTATACGACCGGCGATCACCTTGGCATGGACGTCGATGGCAGCTTTCGATGGCTGGACCGGGATCGCCACGCTGATCGTTGTTTCCATGCCGACCGTTCTTGATGACTAACTCCGACTTGGAACTGGGTGGCTGCATATCAGGCCTCATGGCCCGAGCCTGCGCGTTCCCGATGGCGGCATCGCCTCGTGTCCTGGCCTTCGCCGCGGGACTCTTGCTCTTCTTCAAACCGCGAAAGGAGAAGGCATGGACAAGTTGACTTACGAAGAAGAGGAAAAAGTCCTGAACTTCTACGCGTTAGACTTCGAGGAATTCCTGCGCGAAAACTTTCAGCCTGGCACCATGAGCATGGAACACGCGTTGAACATGCTTTCATGGCCGGCATTCGCCTCTGATTGGGATGGAATAATTACCACCAAATGAAAACACTGACCCTAACCATCAACGCGGCTCTCATCTCGGGGGCCGCTTACGGGCAGCCGTTGAGGGCATTGAGTTAGAAATAGAAGTCCAAAAACTGCAGAGCACGATCCAAGAGATGCAAACAGCAATCTGCGATAAACTTGACCAGCAAATGGAAATTATGAAAGCGCAATTGATATATCTAAAACTGCAGCAAAAAATCAATTATCACGATCCGACTGAGAGTCTGAATCGCGCCGCGGACCAGTATGTTGGCGTTTACGATTTGCAGCAAGCTTGCCAATTGGGGCATATGTCAAACATGCATGGCGAGTACTAAAATTCCAAAGCTTCGCACGACACAAATGAGAACACTAGCATTAACACTAAGCGTGGCTCTCATCTCGGGGGCCGCTTACGGGCAAGACTTTTACCGGGCGACTCGCGAGGAACAAGCCAGATTTGAAAGGCAATGCGAAGAGTCGCGGGAATTAGCGCAACGCCAGCAAGCTGAGGCGCAAGCGCAATTGCAAGCGCAAATCCAGCGCGAGCAGTTGCGGGAACTTCAGGCGGCGCAACGGCAAATGCGATACGACTTGCAGCAATTGAGTCAACCGCAATGAAACAGGCAGCTTGAACAAAGGAAAACCGTTTTAAGGCATTCCGCGTAAAAGAACGGGCGGCGGGCCGCTGGAGGGGATCCTTTCTTATGAAGTTTCTTCTATGGGTTATAACTGGCTATATAGCCTTTTTCGCTCCATTTTTGGTTCTCCTATGGATTTTGGACGGCGATGCATTTTGGGTGCTCCTTCTGGGATTTCCGGCAACCTGGATTAGCGCCCTGATCTGGGGGGAATCATGGAATTAAAATCCCAGGTACGCCGACGGATTTTTGGGAACCCAACTTTTTCCACAGTTGACAAACTTTCCCCTTCTACAGTGTCCAACATCTCACCATGACCATCAAAGAAGCAGCAAAGAGAGGCGTAGCCATTTTCTCTGTTACACAGGTTCAGAGTGTCAGGGTCGGGCTCTCTTTTTTGCAACGGCCTTCGTTCCCGCAGCGCCTGGGGTTGTGGCGTTGTCAAAATCACCTGCCTTTTATAGGGGTTTGTTTCCGCTTGCCTATGCTTTTAAGGATTTGCCGGACACCTTGGACACCGAATTTGACAGAATTCGTTGTGTTCAGTCTATCGGTGATCGAATTGAAGGCCCTGGCTTTCCGTGTTTTTGGAAACTCCTCACTTTTTAGGTGTCCACGGTGTCCGCCGGACGAATCCGCCACCGTCGTGCGTCTTCGTGAGAGAGCCGTTCGACTCGCTCGGGATGCGCCCGCCAAAGCTTGCCCAGATAACGGGCAGTTGACCCATTCCAGCTAAGAAGCTGCCTTGCCTCTCGGGCGCAAGCACTCCCTTCCCGAGTCAGTTCGCGCTCAAGTTGCTCTGCCGACCCTTCCCAAGGCGATTCACGCAGGTTGTCTTTAAAGATCTCGATGTCGGCCAGCGTCAAAAGCCGCATATACGGCTCGAACTGCTCGACACCGGCGGTGATTTCAGGATGGTGATAGTGTGTAATTCCAAAGCGTTCGCAAACCAAGGTCGCAGGGATCTCAAAATCATTCAGCAACCAGTGGATATAGGCCGGAAACTGCGAAACCAGCGCCCGCCAGAAGTTGTACCGATGCTCGTTCGTAGCCGTAGGCATAGGCATTTCGCGCTTGTAAGCCCTCAGAAGAATCAGTTTTTCAAGCGTATGCTCGTCAAGCGGGGGCAGCACCAGGAGGTTTTCCGGCTCGTCATTCAAGGAGATCGAGAGACGCCAGAAAGGCTTAAGAGTGATCGCGGGGCGATATTTGGGCTCGATGTTCTGTAAGGGCTCGACGCAGATGGTTTTGATTTGCGCGCCGAAATTGCGCCTGCTCCGCATATCAGTCAGAGGGTTTTCGTCGCCGATTCGCAGATGTTCCGCACCGGCGAGGTGCCCATTGAAATGCGTCGCCCCCGTCATGAATGAGTAAGGTTTCGCCGAACGCCCGCCCAGAATTTCAGTAATTATGTCTTGCAGGAGTGATTTTCCGGCATTGGCCGGGCCGACAAGAACGAGCGCTTGTCCTGGTGCGCGCTGTCCGGCATGAAGTGCTCGCGTCGCGACGGAGAGCCACCCATGGAAGAAGGTAATTTGGTCATGATTGTCATCGGCGAGGACATTTTGCAGAACCTTTCGCACCAACGGAAAGTCACCAGCCTGAGGCTCGACGAGCAGCGGTCCCTTGGTGACTAGAATGCGGCTTCCGCTTTCCTCATAAATGCCAGATTTGTAACCGGCAAGCTCGCCGGAAAAGTCAACGCCTCGCTCTTGTTGAAGTTTCGTCACGAACGCGTCGAAAGGGCTGTGGCACGTACCTTCGATGGTCCGCCCCGAGATTCCATGCATTTTACAACGACGCCTGAACTGGCCTTCATTCTGGTGCATCCAAACGCCGCGCCCATCCTGGACGAGGTATTCTTTACGGCCTATATCGTAAAAAGACTCAACGTGTCCGGCTGGAATCGGGATACCTGGGACACCTAATTTCTGAGAAGTTTCTGAATTTTGCGTGTCTCCGGGTGGTGACTGCGGTGCTTTTGGACGCTTGAGGGGGCGCCTCTGCTTTTTGCGAATCAAGTTGAGGTTGTTCCGCTCCATAGATCGGATGCCTCCTCCTGTAGGGGATAACTCTACTCGTATGCATATTCTCTCTTGCTCCTATTGCGACGCGATCACGTCCCGCTCCGGTATGTCGTCCACCCCGGAATCGCCCTGCTGCGGGCTTCCTGCCGCGAAGGAAAAGGCTTCCTCGATTGCCTCCCGCTCGGCTTCCCACTGGTCGGGGTGAACGTGCGCGAAATCGTTCAAGTCTTGGACCGGCACGCCGTCGGCTCGCATGAGCCCCGCGAACGAAAAGCCGTCCACCTCCACGCCGGCAGCGATCAACTGCGCACGCCCACAACTTCCCGGCATCGCTGCCCGCCTCGTCATGGTGCGGAAAGATTCGAACCCGCTTGTCGGCGAAGAATACCGTAAGGCATCCTCGGGAATCCGATTGGAAGCCCCCATCATCGCGACCGCCGCAATGCGTTCCTCGACGCCGTCGCACCACGCCAGGTGAAACGCCGCCAATAGATCCGGCCCACCTTCCACCAAGGCAATTGCCGGAAAGGATGAAGCCTCGCGCAGTCCTATCGGCCAGGCTGCCTCGCTCCCGGGCAGCGTCCACGCCTTCTTCCCGCCGATGCGCGCCCAGGGTTGACCGTCCAGCCGTCGAGCTTGCGCGTTTCTGCGCCGCGAATCGCTGACAACCCAAGCCCGGCCTTCCTGGGAATCCGCGCACCAAAGCAAGCCTCGCTCCGCCGCAAGGGAGACACCCTCGAGCGAAAGCCCGCGAAGCATGGCGACTTGTCTCGATCTCCGCTTGTGTGGGCGCCTCGAAGGGCGGCCAGCCTTCGCGCTTGCGGGCCTTTTCCGGGTCCTTGAACGGGTCATATGACTCCGCGTTGCCAGATTGGGACTGAGCAGTGTTGTTCTTTTCCTCCGTCTGTCTCGCCGAGCCAACTCTCTTTGCTCCATGATATTCGATCCCGGCTAGATCGCACAACGCCTCCATGCCGGACACGCCCTTGAGCGCCGCGTGCAGATCGATGACGTTGCCATCCCTGCCGCAACCAAAACAGTAAAAGCGGCCCTGGTCCGCGAAGATCGTGAAGCTCGGGGTCTTTTCGCGGCGAAGCGGACACAGGCACTTGTAACGCTTGGCGGCTCCGTCGCGCTTGAGTTGCAAGCCGTGGCGCTGACAGTATTCAAGCAGCGGATTGTCGCGAATCACCGCCTCCCGGTCCGGTTTCTCCCATTGTTCCTCTTTGGTGAGGGTGCGTAAGTCGGCATCCATATCAAAAGCCGGGTTCATCGAAGCCGTGCAGGTTATCTGCTGCCTGCTTCTCGCGTTGCGTTTCTTGCGGCGCCGGCGGGAGCGATTCCTCGCCCTGCGGGTATGCGCCCTGATGCGGCGGCCTGCGTTTGTGCGGCGGCCTTGTATCTGGCCAAATCAAAGCCTTTCCCGTCCGCGGCGGGCGGTTTGGGTTTGCCACCTACCTCCCTCCAGTGCCCCACCTGTGGCCCGCGCTCTCCTGCTTTGTAGCGCTCCGCAGGGATGGATTGCACGACGAGTGTCCGGTTCTTGGCATCGGTCTCGAAAACGCAGACGCAGGATAGCCAGTAGGAACCGTCCTGGGCCTTGTAGAGGAGGCCCTCGTCGATTTTGTCGAGCTTGATGCTGATGGCCACTAGCGGCATGTGGCCTCCTTCCGGGGTGAGTTATGTCGACTTGCCAGCCACTCGGACAACTCCTCCGCACTGAGAGCAGCGCTTGCCAGGCGCAATTGCCTTGCTCTCCTCGTGAGGCCGACGTAGTTTCGCGGTGAGATTAATGGGGTGGGCGCTCGCGTCGATGAGATGTGTGCGCCCCCTTCATTTAGGGGGGTCATAGGATGTTCCCTTTGTTATGCGGCAGCCTCCGCGCTGACTTCCTTCCGGTTTTTCGATGCAGGCTTCGAATGTGCTGCCCCGCCTGTTTCGGCGACCTTCCCCGGCTTCCGCGCTCTTGTTGAGAAAGGCCCGAATGCTGGCGCAATCGAACAACCGGCGACCTCGCGTCGCGCCTCTGCGTCGAAGGGACACGCTACGAATCGCTCCTTCCTGGGCCAGGAGATAGGCATGGGTGCGGGACAACCCGAAGAGCAGTTTGACTTGTTTGCTGTCGGCAGAATTCGGGCGTCGCGATCACAGCCTCTGCCGGCATTGGCGGGGCTATCGTGGCGCGGGCGTTCAATTGGCCCTCCCTTCTGCCGCTGTCCCGCTTTCCATGAAGGCGATCGAGATCGGCCAACCGGAAGCGGACGAATTTGCCAGTCGGTTTGAGCGCTTTGAGTCGCCCCGAGGTTACTGCTCGCTCCAGGTAGCGAGGGTGACAATTGAGATAGTGGGCAGCGGCACGCTTATCGACGTATCGCTGACCTTCGGAAACTGAAGACTTTTCCATGTGGGCGTAATTCTCCTATTACGCTCGCTTTGCATGGCTTACTGGCGGGAGCCGCCAAGTGTCTTCGTCTTAAACTGGATGTTTCACCAGTAGGTGTGGGTAACCGAAATCATTATCGATACCGTGCCCTCGCACACCTAAAGAGCTTTTACGCTCAATGGGCAAAGTTAAGCGCAACTTGCCGCGCACTGTCAAGGGAATTCATTGGAATCCGTGACTTAGCCCCCTCAAAAAAGCTGGCTGGCTACAAGCGAGGCCCCCGGAAAGCTGCCAGAAAAGCTGCCAGTTGCCTATGCAGACGGGAAAGGTCTGTTCTTCTTCGATTAGTCAGCCCAGGGGCGCCGGGTTTCAGCATATCGCCAATTTTGGGAAACCACTCCTCCGCCGAATCTTTTCTCGTTCGGGTGGAGTGTCAGGGGAACTTCAGCTCTTTGGTTTTAACATTCCATGTGGGGCATGGAAATTCTGGCAGCTTGGCTGCAAACTTCGACGCGCTCTTTTTCGTTCCGTTCATACCGCCTTCTTCACCTGCGGCAGTTTCTCGATGGCAGCGCGCAGGGCAGCGAATTCGGGGTGCGTGTAATGGAGGCTCTGCGCCTCGCTTGAATGACCAGCGAGTTGTTTCCGAAGCTCAACCGCAACGTTGGCGTGGGAAAGCGCCGTGACGAAAGCTATGTCGCAAGCTGTGGAAGCTCCGCGCCGAAACGTTGCGACCGGCGCTGCCCTGGGCGGCTTGGCGGGCGATCCCGGCGGCGACTCCCGCCCGCTCCATGATGCGCCTGAAGGCTATGCTCGCGGCCGCGCCGGGAAGGTGCGCGAATGACGGGAACAGCAGGGCGTCATCGCTTGCGCCAGGCGGGTGCTTGAGCAGGAAAGCTTCGATTTCGGGGTGCATAGGCAGGGCAAGCTTCTTCCCGAGTCTCGCGGTTTTCGAGGGCGTGAAGGTGATCGCTTGCGCCTGCAAATCGACGTTGCCCCATCTCAAGCGCATCGCATCCACGAGCCTCAATCCGGCAAACGCCGCGAGCAGGATGATCCCCCGCCAATCGTCCGAGGGCGCGGCTTCCAGCAGCGCGGAGATTTCCTCCGGGGTGAAAGTCTCCTTCTGCGCTTTGGCTTCGTGCGTCGCGAGGTAGTCAACCGCGAGGGCGGGATTCGTGGTGAGGTATCCCATCCTTACGGCTGCCCCGAGAGCCGAGGCGACGATCTTTTGAGCCAGGTTTGCCGTCACCGGGGATTTGCCTTTGCGCAGCTCGCCGTCGCGGAAGGAGCGCACATCCTTCGGCGTCACAGCACGCAGTGGAAGGCTCGCGCGCGCCCCGAGATGCGCGAGGAAGTCCTTTATCGGCTTTTCATATCGCTCGACGGTTTTCTGCCCCAGAGCGGCTTTCTTTCGTCGCCACCCATTCGCGAAGCCAGCTCTCAACCGTGAAATTGTCGAGCGGTTCGTCGCCCGCCCGCTCCAGGACTTCATTGAACAGCTTGCGGGCCTGCGCGGTGGTGAGTGTGCGTCTGAGCGCCGCCCGTTCCGCTTGTTCGAGCTTCAGGCAAAACTCGGTTGCCTTGCGACGGTCGGTTTGCTTCGTGGATTTCTTGAGCCATCGCCCGTCGCCGGCGCGATAGGCGCAAAAAAAGTATGGGGAACGCGGGCGCTTGAAAATGCTGGCCATGGTAGTGGGGAGCATAGTGGGAATGTCCCCCTACGTCAAGCACGTCCCAAGATGTAGTATTTATGCGGTTCTGCGGGTCATCGAAGGGGCGGTATCGAACATGCGGTTCCATTCATCGACCTTGACCTCATGGAGAGGCGAGAGAGGCATGATGCCCGCGTTGTTCACCAGCACGTCGACGGGACCGAACTGCTCCGCGCCAAAGGCGGCGAACGCTTTGACGTCAGCGAGGCTGGTGACGTCGACCGTGCGGCACGCGGCAACGCCGCCAGCTTCCCGAATCTCCGTAGTAATTTTTTCCAACCGATCCTCGCGGCGCGCGCCAAGGACCACTCGGGCACCTCGGCCGACCAGCGTGCGTGCAGTTGCTTCTCCGATGCCTGAACTCGCACCGGTGATCAGCACGACTTTGTTCTCGATATTTGTGCTCATGGCTTGCTCTTCCAATTCTCAAAGCATTCTGCCGAAAGAGGGGCGCCCGGTCAGAGGAACATCCCCCCGGACGCCTCCAACCGCTGGGAATTGACCCATCGTCCTTCCTCCGAGCAAAGAAAGGCGACCACGCCGCCGATATCATCGGGCACGCCGACTCGACCCAATGCGGTCTGGGAGGCGAGAAATGCTTTGACCTCAGGGTGATGTTCAAATGCGCCTTTGGTAAAGTCGGTCTCGATCGCTCCCGGGGCAATGACATTTGCCCGGATTCGGCGCGGCCCCAACTCCTTTGCCAGATAACGCGTGAATACCTCGATCGCGCCTTTCATTGACCCGTAGGCGGAATATCCCGGGATCGCAAACCGTGCCAATCCGCTGGACAAATTGACGATCGCGCCCCCGTCGGCGATGAGAGGGAGCAAGGTCTGGGTGAGAAAATATACGCCCTTGAAATGGACCAGAAAGAGACGGTCAAAATTGTCTTCGGTCATTTCGGCAAACGGGGCCGAGCTGTCGATGCCTGCGTTGTTGACGAGAAGGTCGAAATTCTTCCTCTGCCACTTTGCTTCCAGTGTCTGCCTCAGTGCCTCGGAGAACTCTTTGAAATGCCTCGAGTCGGCGACGTCCAACTGCAAAACGGCGGCTTTACGTCCGAACTGCTCGACTTCCGCCACCGTGGTTGCTCCCTCGTCCTTGCGTTGCCGATAAGTAAGAATTACGTCCGCGCCGTTTCGGGCGAGCGCCAGAGCGATGTTGCGGCCCAAGCCTCGGCTGCCGCCGGTGACCAAGGCAATTTTGCCAGTAATGTTCATTGGTTCGGTTTGCGTTTCTCGATCGGAAACTCCGTTTCGATCGTGCCAGAGGATAGTCCGGTCGGCACGGCCCGGCAACTTCAAGTCACGGCCGCCCCCACTCTTCGCTCCATCCAGACGATACGCCTCTACACGCGGGTTTCCGAGGATGGGAGGAACGCCGGCGGCGACCGAAGCCGCGGGCCGCGTCGGCTACCAAACTCCGTCCCCAATTTCGGTTTGATCCGCCCGGGGACCGGGGCGCGAATTTGCCGGCGTCCGATCGGGCGGCGGCTGCGAACCGCCAAGGACAAGCTCTTGAACGTTTGCCTTTCCGATCGTCACGCTCTATTGATCGCTTGCCCTTTGATGGATCTCCAACTTGATAACAAACTCGCTCTGGTCACCGCGTCTACCGGCGGCATCGGCAAGCAAATCGTCGCTTGCCTTGCCCGGGAAGGCGCAAACGTAATCGTTAACGGTCGCACCAGCGCCAGCGTCGAAAGCGCGCTGGCCGACATCCGCAGCCAACTACCGAAGGCCACGCTGAAAGGTTTGGTCGCGGACAATGGAACCGTTGAGGGAACGTTCGAAACAATCCGGGAGTTCCCCGAAGTGGACATCCTAATCAATAATCTTGGAATTTACGAGGCAGTTGGCTTTTTCGAGGAGACGGACGAAGCCTGGCGGCGGCTCTTCGAGGTCAATGTTCTGAGCGGCGTCCGCTTGGCGCGCCACTATTTGAAGACCATGCTCGCTCGAAAGACGGGACGTGTCGTATTCATCGCCAGTGAAGCCGCCATCAGCCCCTCTCCGGAAATGGCACACTACAGCGCGACCAAGACGATGCAGCTTTCCCTGTCCCGAAGCTTGGCGGAACTTACCAAGGGCACTTCCGTCACCGTCAACACCGTCCTGCCCGGCTCCACGAAGACGGAAGGCGTCTCCAAGTTTGTGGAGAGCATCTTCCCCGGTTTGACACCGGTTGAAGCCGAGCGTCGTTTCATGCGGGAAAATCGTCCCACCTCCCTGCTGGAACGGCTTATCGATCCTCAAGAAATCGCTGACTTTGTTGCTTTTGTCAGCAGCCCGCGCTCCTCGGCGATCAACGGCGCCGCACTCCGCGCTGACGGCGGTCTCGTCCGCAGCGTGTTCTAACCTACGATTCCGCGCGTGAATTGCTATGCCGCCGCGCGTCACCTGATTGATTCGGCCCATTCGGGCGACCCTAAGCGTCCCGACGGCCAGCCGGCCGAACTTGTCTACGCCGACCGGATGGAGGCATGGCTTGTCCGCCTTGAGCCGACGGCATCAGAGTTGCTCCGCCTGGCGGCGCGCTGCCAGCACCTCGAGCGCTGGACAGTCTCCCGGACCTCATATCCCCAAGGCCGGACCGGATATCTGGCCTGGCGAAGGAACCTTTACGGGAAACAGGCGGACCGTGCGCGCGAGCTTCTGCTCGAGGCAGGCGTGGACGAACGGGAAGCCGATAATGTCGCCACCTGGGTTTCCAAGATCGGCCTCAAGGCGAATCCGAATACGCAACTTCTGGAAGATGCCGCTTGTCTCGTCTTCCTGGAAAACGAAATCGGGTCGTTTGCGACGCAACATGCGGACTATCCCCGCGAGAAGTTCTTGGAAATTATCGGGAAAACGTGGCGCAAGATGAGTCCATCGGCGCGGCACGCCGCGAAGGGCCTTTCCATCTCCCCCGGAATCACCGAACTCGTCAACGAGGCTCTCCAGGATCTCGACGCCTAGGAGACTGTTGAAAAACCCCCGCGTGTCACGCGCGAGCTCTTTGGGGCACATGTCGGTGGAGGGACGAAGGAGCATCCCAGTTGAGGGGCTGTGTCTGAGGAGCGACGCCCAGAGTTCGGGCCCTTTGGGTTGCGCCAATTTTCAGCCCGCGCGGTGTCGCCAAGCTTCTCCGCAGCGCCACGTCTTGCGGGGATGGGGAGCCCGCAACCCCATCAAGCGCGCGCCTGGCTCCTTGCGATCTTCCGAAAATTGAACTCAACAGTCTCCTAATCGATTGTTCCGGACCGGCCCGGAATGGTTCGCGCCGCGGGGGATCCGGAGAGATTCTGGGCTTGATCATTTGCCGGGCGAGTGTTAGCAGGGATCGGCAGAGAGAGTGTTCGTGCGATGAGGGAGAGCTCCACTAAGCGATTTTTCCCGAATACCTCGGATCGGCAAAGGAAAGCCTTGGAATCGCGGCAGTCGAACCGGAACAGGAGATTCGAAAATCCGGCGGGGGGGTCCGGTTGCGAACGAATGCGAGATGACGGCAGGTTTTGAACTTGCCTCGCAATGGAACCGATCAAAATATTTTATTCCTACGCGCACAATGACAAGACATTGCGTGAGGAACTCAGAAAGCATTTGTCTTCCTTGCGTTATCGGGGTGTCTGCCGGGACTGGTACGACGGGGAAATCAGCGCCGGCGATGATTGGGAGGCGGAGATCGGCGGGCAACTCGCCGAGGCCGAGGTGATCTTGCTTCTCATCAGCGCGGATTTCCTTTCCTCAAAGTATATTCGCACCGTGGAACTCCAGAAGGCCATGCAACGGCACCAGGCCAGGCAGGCACAGGTCGTTCCGATCATGCTCCGGCCCTGCGATTACACCGGAGAGGTCTTCAGCAAGTTGCAGGGGCTTCCCACCGGGATGAAAGCGATAACCACCTGGCCGAATCAAGATGAAGCCTGGACCGACGTGGTAAAAGGACTTGCGCTTCTGTTCGACAAATTCCGCGAGGAGCGGGAAGGCGCCGCGAAATCGTCCGGCGCGGTGGCGCTGACCGGTCAGCCGCCGGCTTCGGCTCCGATCGAGGCCCCTTCCCTCGCGCCGCACGAAATTGTTTCGACCGCGGCGCAGGAGGAGAATCGGGCCCTGGCGGAAACTTCCACCAAGGCCTTCCAAAGCCTCAGCGAGTTGATGAGCAACGCCAAGATCAACGCGTTCGTTGCGGAACAGCAAGGGCAATTGGTGACGGCCGAGGAAGCCCTCGAAGTTCTCGTGGACTACAAGAACGTGCACGACATGCTCCATGACCTGCAGTTCAAGTGCTACAACTATATTTTTCAGGAAGCACGGAAGGTCGAAGATCAGATCGATTGGTCCTTGCTTGTGCAGCCGCAGAAGGACCTGGCGGAAATTTTGCAATCGCTCGAGGAGGCCGCGAATCGAAGATCCATGGCCGACGAGGATTTCTCATGGCTCGACCAACTGCGCGAAGCGCAGGGGCAACTCAGCGCGGCGTGCGACCAGCTCAGCCTTCCTCCGCTCAAGACTGCGCGGGACGTGATCACCACGATCCTTCAGATGCGCCCGACGATTTTCGATACGAAACTGTGCGCCGCGGCTCGCACCTTGCCGCTCGACGATTTGCAAAAGGCGCTCAACGCCGTGCGCGGCAAACTCAGCCCGGCTTGTATCGATACCGAGGCGGGAGCGAGTTTTAGCGCGGGCGTCGACGCCCTGCCACAACTTTCGGCGAACCTGCAGGCACTGACGACTGAACACACCCGCTGGCAAGTGATCGAAACGCGGATCTGGAGCATCGACGCCTTGATCGACCGCGACCTCGGCGCGCTGCAAAATGGCTGGCCGCAAGTGCGCGATCGCTTTGTCAAAATCTGCAACGGCAATCGCGCTCCCTGGGCCCGTTCGATTCTTGAGCAGGCGGCCAAGCTCGACACCCTGTTGAGCGCGCCCCCGTCGGGAGACGCCAACGAATTCCGGCGCTGGCAAACGCGCGTGCGTCAGAGTTATACAAGTTGCTCGAACGACGGCGGAACCCGTTTCTATCAGGTGGACCTTTCCCTCAAGCGTTTGTGTGACCAACTGCGCGCAGTCCAGCAAGCGCTCGTGAAAATGCTTCAAAAACTCCCATGAACGAGCCTCAGGCTCCGCTCGAGCTCGAGGAAGCCGCGGCTTACGAGTTTCCTTCGCTGGCGGTCATGAAGGCTGCCCATTTGAAGCTGCTGGAGCGGGAGTCCGCCTCCGGGCCGGCTTTTCTCGACGACGTGCGGGAATTCATGCTGCGGGCCAGCGCGACTGGGCGGGTTCTGGACGACGACAAGGAGCGCGGCATCGCGCAAACGTTGCTGAACTATTGGGTGACGGTGCTTATCCGGGCCGGAGAGCCCGAGGAAAAGATTCCCAGGACCACGCTCGCCGAACTTGATGAAAATGCGGGGCGAGACCTGGATGACAGCCAGTGCCCCTACCGCGGCCTTGACGCGTATTCAGAATCGACGGCCCATCTTTTTTTCGGCCGCAGACAGGTCATCGAAGAATGGCTGGGTTTCTTGCGAGAAAAGCTTTTGCTCGTGGTGCTGGGTCCAAGCGGTTCTGGCAAGACCTCGCTCATCCGCGCCGGGTTGTTGCCTGCGCTGCGTGCCGGGCGGCTGCCGGGCAGCGAAAAGTGGAAAGTGGTCGAAACGACCTTACCCGGTGAGAACCCGGAATCCGCGCTGCGCGCTGCGCTCGAAGGCGAAGCCAAGAGCAGTCAGGTGTTGCTGGTCGTCCATCGGCTCGACGAGGTGTTCTCCCATTGCAAACGAAAGACCCAGCGCGAGCTGATGACGGCGATCGCCCAATGGGTCTCCGCCCCCGGGGTGCAACGCCGCGCGATCACCGCGGCTCGGCTGGAATCCGCGGGCGCGCTGACCCAGTGGGTGCGCGAGGCTGCCTGGGCAAAAATCACCAAGGAGGCATTCATCCCTCCCTTCGGTGCAAGAGAACTTCGCGCCGTAATCGAGGAACCGGCCGAGCAAATCGGGCTTCGTTTCGAGGAGGGTATCGTGGACACCCTGATCAACGAATTCCTGGGCGATCCCGCGGCGCTCACCTTGCTTCAGTTCACGCTGATCAAGCTCTGGGATCGCCGCGAACGCAACCACATCACCTGGGCGGCATACCGGGAAATCGGCGGCGGCCAGGGTGCGGTCGAAACGACGGCGGAGGCGGTTTATGGAGGATCCGACTTCGATGACGCTGATCGCGAGCTTACGCGAAAGATCTTTCTGAGGCTGGTGCGTCCCAGCCTCACCCGCGAACTGGTGGCCAACAGCCTGCCCGAAGCCGCGCTCAGCGAAGATGACGAGGGACGGAATCGCGTGCGAAAGATCGCCGAACGATTCGAGAAAGCCCAACTCTTGCGGGTTCGCACTGATTCGCGCGGCGAACGGCTTCTGGAAGTCACTCACGAAGCCCTTTTGCGGAAATGGCCGCGTCTGCTGCAGTGGCTGGACGATTCGCGCATCGAACTACTTCAACGCCAGCGAATCGGAATGGCCGCTGCACAGTGGCGCGAGCAGGGCCGGGATCCAAGCACACTTTGGACCGGAGTCCTGCTGACCGCGGCTCTCTCGATCAAGGACCAGCTCTCGCCGAGCGAACTGGAATTCGTTGAGGCCAGCCGGCGCGCGGCCGATCGCCGCCGCAATCGCAAAATCGCGTTGCTAACTGCCGTCATCGTGCTTCTTGGCTTGGGCCTCCTGCGCGAGATGCGCCGAACCCTTCAAGAACGTTTCGTGGGCCGGGAGATAAAAGCCGCGCTCAATCTAGAGCGCGGGGAGCGTCTGCTGGAGAGCGGGGACGCTTCCGGGGCATTTCTTTTCTTTCAGCGGGCCGTTGTTGACGATCCCAACGCCAATAACGACCTCCCTTATCGGGCATGGCGTCTCTTCATCTTCCCTCAGGGGTCTTCTGATGGCTCAGCAGAGAGCAATGAACTGGTGCATCGGCGCCGGCTGGGAGCGACGTGGAGGCAATTGCCGCGACTCCAGCATCTTTTCGGCCTCAAGGAACTGAGTCACGGGGAACTGTCGCCCTCCGGTGACTATCTCGTCGGCACGTCCCAGGATGCCGTGCGGGTCTGGCGTGTTGGCGAAGGCGGCGAAGCCGGAGGCCGAGACCCGCTGGCGGGGCATCCGCACGGGAAGGTCCTGTGGGCGTCGTTTCATCCTGATCCCAAGCAACCTTTGATTGCGATCGTCACCTCCGATCCGGATGTGAACGGAAGACCGTCGCGGCGTGGCGAGATCGTCGTCTTCGACGCGCAAACCAATCGCCTGGTCGGAGACCCGATTCGCTTCGAAGACGGCGCCCCCCAGAAGGCATGGTTCAATCCCGGCGAGGCCCATGGCGATCTGCTCTTGATCATCAGGCAGCCGACGGGCGGGTCCGGCGGCGAGATCGCTGTCTGGAATTTCCGGAACGGCCGACAGGAAGCTGTCCTGCGCGACCATCAGCTGCCCGTGAACTGGGCGTCGTTTTCTCCCAACGGGAATTTTGTCATCACCGCGGCCGGCGATCTCGACGGAGGAGAGAGGGGCGAAGCCCGCGTTTGGGATTGGAAAAACAACCGCTCCGCCGCTTTGCCGCACGATGGCGGTCCGATCCGCTACGCGGAGTTCGCATCCGTCCAATTCGATGACGGCTCCTTGCACGTCCTCACCGCCGAAGGGGCAAGCAACAGCAATCGAGGCTCGGCGCGGGTCTGGAGTGTCCTTCCGCGCGAAACGGCGCCCTATCTCCAGGTCGGTGCGCTGACTGCTCCCCTGAGCCACCGGGCCGAAGTCAATCGCGCGCGTTTCTCCCCTAACGGGCTTTGGGTCGCCACGGGGAGCAGCGACGGCACGGCGAAGCTCTGGCACGTGCGCACCCAAAGAGAAGCGCTCGATTTTAGGCATGACGGCGATGTGATCGACGTCGCTTTCAGCCCCGACGGCCGTTTCCTTGTCACCGCGGGACGCGATCGCACCGCGCGCGTGTGGGAAGTGGCTACCGGCAAGCCGGCGCAGGCACCGTTCAATCATTCGGAAACGGTGATCGAACTCGCCTACAGCCGCGACGGACGGTCAATCGTTACCACGTCCAAGCATCTGGCCCGCATTTGGGCTGCCAATCGCGACGAGCCCAAGGCGCCGCTGCTTAAGGCCAGCAATACGATCCTGGCAGCCATGAGCGGCGATGGCCAGCGCCTGCTTACCGTAAGCAAGCCCGACGAACATCAGGAGGTCGCGCTTGAGCTCTGGCAAACCATGACCGGCGCGCTCCTGGCGGCCGCCAAGCTCACCGACTCGCAATCCATCGGGTGCGCGGCCCTCAACCAGCGCGGCGACCGGATCGTCGTCGCAAGCCAATCCGCATCGCAAAAGGATACCGCGCTGCATTTCTTTGAGCTGATAGAAGGCAACCAAGCCGCAGGGGAGCACCTGAAAAAGACGAAAGAGTTGCGAACTAACGTTTTTTTCCCTGATGAGGTCCTCTCGGCCGCCTTTGACAGCAGCGGGCAGAAGCTCGGACTGGTCCTGCGCAAGCCCGGCGACAAGGAAAGCCGTGTGGCCCTTTGTGAGGTCACGGCCGGGACCGTGCAAATCCTGCCCGGACAACAGCCGTCTTTCGTAAGCCGAATCCTGTTCAGCCCGACCGGCAAATACCTTCTCGCCTGCTTCACAAGACCCGGCGAACCGGAGGGTCGCGCCATGCTTTGGGCGCTCGGAAACAACTCTTCCGCCCCCTCAGAGTTGCATCACAGCACCGCGATAACCAGCGCCGCATTCAGCCCGGACGAACACCTGCTCTTGACCGGCAGCACGGATGACAATGCCAGGCTTTGGCCGATCACCGACGATCGTGTCAGCTCCAGCGAGCTTCTGCACGAAAAAGGCTCCGACAATACGCACACGGCCGATCTTACGCAGGTGGCTTTCAGTCCAGACGGCCAGCGCGCGCTCACCGCCAGCAAGGACCAAACGGCGGTCCTCTGGAATCTAACCGACGGGCCCAAAAGGGCCCGGCGCGTCGCGGTGTTGCGCCATGGGGCTTATGTCAACAGCGCGGTATTCTCGGCCCGCGGAGACCTGATCCTTACTTCGAGCGGCGAACCGAAGCTCCGCGCGTGGAGTGCCGCCAATGGCGAGTTGCTGGCCCGCTTTACGCCTCCCAGCGAGGTTTCCCACGCCGGATTTGCGCCGGACGGCAATAGCATTTTCGCCATCGGGAAGATCTCCGGCACGCGGACGCAGGCCGAAGCAACCGGCGCGGATCAGGCGGCGCCGGCTCCGGCCCTTAGGGCGGTGCGACCGGTCACCTGGAGCTTCGCGCCGCTGCAAGGAAGTCTCCAGGACGTCGGAAGACGCGGCATGCTTCTGGCGGCCCGGCGAGTCGGAGAGAAGTCGCTCGAAAAAGCGGACGCCGAAAATCTTCGCAAAACATGGGGCACCGAGAAATCGGAATACAACAAGCTCTTCGCCGAAGAACCAGAGCCAAGGCAGTACCACCTGACGGCTGCCGACGAATGCGAGGCCACAAAGCAGTGGTACGCGGCGGCATGGCACTTGACCAAGCTCTTGGAATTGACTGCTGATGACCCCTCACGCGCGGAGCTGCTGCTTCGGCGCGCGGAAGCCTACGCGGCGGCAGACAACTGGGCGGATAGCTTGCCAAAATGCATATCCGACCGAAAAAGCGCCATTGCCCTCGGCCGCAACAGCGCCGAGGACTATCGGGCGTTGGCCGCAGCCCATCTCGACTACGGCAATGCTTCCGGGAAGCCCGAAGAGTGGGATTTCGCCGTCGATGTCCTGCGCGAAAGCCTCCAACTGCATCCCGACGACGCCATGAGCTTCCGCCTTCTCGGCGAAGCACTCGCCGGCAAGCGCGACTACGTCCAGGCCGAGGAGGCGTTCCAGCAAGCGCTCGCCCTTGGCGACGACGACGCGTCCGCGCGGCTGGCCCTGATTGGATGGATCAGGAACGACGAATTCGGGAAGCAGCTCTATCAAAATATTTGCCTGTCGCTCTACGACCCCTCGATTGAAGGTTCCGAGGCGCGTTCCCTGCTTTGGCCGAGCGTTCTGACCAATGCTTTTGAAAGCGACGAGCGCTACAAGCCTTTTCTCAAGGAACTCGTCCGCCGCGCCCAGGAGTCGTCCGCCCAGGAACCCTCCAACCTTTATCGGCGCAACACCCTCGGCGCCGCGCTCTATCGCGCGGGCAACTACGAGGAGGCGATCAAGGAACTTGAGGCCGCGCGTGCCGCCAACCTCGCCGAGCGCGCAAACGCTTTGTCCCAATATTACGACCGCATGCTCCGTATCCCGATCTCGCGCACGCCGGAAGGGCGCCCCCAAGACTGGGCCTTTCTGGCGATGGCAAACGCGCGGCTCAACCGCCGCAGCGAGGCTTGGGATTGGATCCGAAAACTTCGCGACTCGCCGGAGCTTGCCCGGGCAGTTCAGCAGCGAAAGCGCGATTACCCGGTCTCCTACGAAACCCTGGCCCTGGAACTCCTCTACGACGAAGCCTTCGACGTCGTGAGGAAGCCCTCGGTAGCTCCGTAGGGAAACTTGAAAAGAGCCGGCCTGAGGGTCCCTGAACGTCCCCGCAGCTCACGAGTCCGCGGGCATCGATGATCTTGTCGGCGGAATTCGAATTTTCGGAGGAACGCGCTTTCGCGACCTGAGACGTCAAGGCTCCGCGGTCTGCGCTCGCCGCTGGCCGTCACTTTCTAGAAGCGAACCCTCCGTCTTGTTGCAGACGGCCTCCACCGCGACCAAACAAAGGTCATCCGCGAGCAGATTGCTCCCGGAAAACTTGAGCACGTCATCGACGATCGCCTGCGTGAGGTCGCCGATGTCCAGGGCGATATTGGCGGTGATCGCTCGCGCCAACCTCTCGACACCATAGTATTCGTCGCTTGGGCTCATCGCTTCTTCGACACCGTCCGTAAAGAGAAGGTAGATATCGTTCTCCTCGAGCTCGTGAGTGAAGACCTGGTAAGACGCCTCGGGGAGAAGGCCGAGGGCCGGGTTATTCTTCAGGTTCGCGTACACGGGTTGAACACGCCTGGTGCGCCGGTTGCCAATCAGCGGGCTCGGATGCCCCGCGGAAGCGCACCGCGCAGTCGCCTCCCGCGTATCGAAGACCACAAAGCAGGCGGAGACAAAGATCAATTGCGCCGTCCGCTTCATCGTGGCGTGAAAGTTCGAATTGAGAAGCGAAAGGAACAGACCCGGATCCTCCCCGGTTTGCGCCAAGCCGTGGAGCAAGGTGCGCAGAATCGCGGTGACCAGCGCCGAGCGCGTCCCGTGGCCCATGACGTCCGCAATCAGAACCCCGGCACAATGGTCGTTAAGTTTGATGACGTCGAAAAAATCACCGCTCACCGACATGGCAGCCCGGAAAGCGTGATGAAAATTGAGCGTGAGCCTTCCCTGGTCTTCGTGCGTCGGCACGGTCGGATAGTCATGGGGAAGAAAGGCCCGTTGAAAGTCGCGCGCCATGTCGAGGTCGCGCTGGATCTCGGCGGTCTTCGCGTCGAGCTCGGTCTTCAAATCCTCCTGATACCTTAGGAGCTTTGCGGACATTGCGGAAAAATCGCGCGAGAACTCCTCGATCTCGTCCCCCGTTTTGATCGCCTCCACCTCCGCCAGAGCCGTTTCTGGCGGCAGGATTTTCTTGCCCGGCCGAGCGTTCTTGCGGGCAAGAACCGTGGCCGCCATGGCGTCGGCGGCATTGCTCAGAGTCCTCAGCGGGGAAAGAATGGTCTTCTGCGCGAAGTAGGCGACCAGGCCCGAGCAGAGAAGAATTATCGATACCCCGGCGAGGCCCATCGCCGCCGCCCGCTCCCGAAGCGGCGCAAGGATAATCGAAGCCGGCGAATGAACAATCACATAGAGGGGATCGCCGTGGATCTGCTGATCCAATGAAAAGGTTCCGAGAAGGCGGACCGAAGCGAAACCCACCATACTCATATCCTTGCTGCTCAGGGGAGCGATGAACCACCCCCCGGCGTCGGGTTTCAGCTGGCTTGCGGCGCGCGTGGAAATCTTGGCCCCGGAGGGAACGTAGCTTTTGTCGGACAGTTGCAGGAGGATCACTCCATCGCGGCCGATGACTTCGGCCTGAGCCTCGGTGGCCGTCGAAAGGACCGTCACGGAGGCGAGAAGCGTCGAAACGTTCACCACCGCCTTCAAGACACCTACCGCTGAACCGGAAGCCTCCGGCACAATCGGCAGCGCGATATTGAGTGCCAACACCCCCGCGCTCTCGTCAAAGGTAAATCCCTCGAGAACCGCCTCGCCCCGGCTCAGGCGCATACCTTGACTCCACCACGCTTCGTTCGACTGGTCGTAATTCGACGGCCGAGAGGTGGCGGCCACCAGCCGGCCCACCCGATCCGCCACGATGATCTCCGAAAAAATCCAGTTGTTTCTTCCAAACGCGCGCAATCTCGCCGCCAGCGGATTGTTGAGCACAACCTGGACTTGCGGGCTGTCGAGCCGCAGGGAAGGCCAGACCGAATCGATTTGCCGTGTCCGCGTCTTCCAGGCCTCCGAGGCAAGGTCCGCTCCGGAATCCGACTCGGACTTCAGCAATTCGGCCACATCGCCCAAACTGAGCAGATCCTGCAGGTTCCCGATACAGCGCTCGACGGCAAGCTGCAAGCTCCTGGCGACCTGAACCGCCTCTCCGCGAAAGACCCCGCCTTGCTGGGCCACGCGCTGCCGGTAGTCCAGCATCCACACCGTTCCCATCGCCATCAGAAAGAGCAACGCGGGCGCCGCGACTAAAACGGCCATTAGCTTCGTCCGCAAGCTCAGCTTCATAAGGGAAAATCCGCTCGGCCTTGCGAAGTTCGGGCACCAGCCAACGGAAATCAATCAGATAATCCGCCGCAAAGGAGCCGGGGACCGGGCTCGTCTGGCAGCCGCCGCCTGCCACTCCGAACGAGTCCGCCGCTCTCCCGAGGTGAAACAATTTCAAGAACGCCCTTCCAAAGGGTACTCGAAGAATTCAAACTTGCTCGCGGAGAAGAATGAAAACCGCCACCAGAAAGAAGCCTGCCGCGCAACCGGGCGCACGCGCGAACGCCGAACTGACGCCGGATTCCTTAAGGAAAATTGACGCCTACTGGCGAGCCGCGAACTACCTTTCGGTCGGGCAGATCTATCTCATGGACAACCCGCTCCTCAGGAAACCCCTTAAACGGGCGCACGTGAAGCCGCGACTGCTTGGCCACTGGGGCACCACTCCCGGGCTGAATTTCATTTATGCGCACCTGAATCGACTCATCAAGGAACAGGATCTGAGCGCCATCTTTCTCGCCGGTCCGGGACACGGCGGACCCGGGGTCGTGGCGAACACGTGGTTGGAAGGCACTTATAGCGAGGTCTATCCCAACGTTTCACAAGACGAGGAGGGAATGAAGAACCTCTTCAAACAATTCTCGTTCCCTGGCGGAATCCCCAGCCACGTGGCGCCGGAAACCCCGGGCTCCATCCACGAGGGCGGCGAGCTCGGCTATTCTCTCGCCCACGCTTTTGGAGCGGCGTTCGACAACCCGGACCTTGTCGTTGCCGCGGTGGTTGGCGACGGCGAGGCCGAGACCGGTCCCTTGGCCACTGGATGGCACGGTAACAAGTTTCTCAATCCCGCCCGGGATGGGGCGGTTTTGCCGATTCTTCACCTCAACGGCTACAAGATCGCCAACCCGTGCTTTCTCGCCCGGATACCCCGTGACGAATTGCAAAAACTCTTCGAAGGATATGGCTACCTGCCTCATTTCGTCGAGGGACACGAGCCGGACAAAATGCACCGCCTCATGGCCGCCGCTCTCGACACCGCGGCCGCCGAGATCAAACGCATCTGGAAGGAGGCGAGAACGCGCGGATATCGTAACCGGCCCGCCTGGCCGATGATCATTCTGCGCACCCCCAAGGGATGGACCTGCCCGGCCGAAATTGATGGCAAGAAATGCGAGGGCTACTGGCGGGCCCATCAGGTTCCCATGGGGGACATGGAAAAGGCCAGCCATGTGAAAATTCTCGAGGGCTGGATGAAAAGCTATCGTCCTTGGGAGCTATTCGATTCCCAGGGAGCTCTTAAACGAGAGCTTGCCGACCTGGCGCCCAAGGGGCACCGGCGCATGAGCGACAACCCTCATGCCAACGGGGGAATCTTGTTGCGGGACCTCAAAATGCCCGACTTCCGCGACTACCAAACCCGGACGCGCAGCCCCGGAGCGGCGACCGCGGAGGCGACCCGCGTCATGGGCAGCTTTCTGCGCGATGTCATGAAGCTGAATCTTAAGGCTGGTAATTTCCGCCTCTTCAGCCCCGACGAGAATAACTCGAATCGCTGGCAGGATGTGCTGGAAGTGACAAACCGGTGCTACACCGCAGAGATTCGGCCTGACGATGATCATCTGGCGCCGGACGGCCGGGTGATGGAAGTGCTTTCCGAACATCAATGCCAAGGCTGGCTCGAGGGATACCTGCTTACCGGGCGGCACGGATTCTTCAGTTGCTATGAGGCGTTTGTCCACATCATCGACTCGATGTTCAACCAGCACGCAAAGTGGCTGAAGGTGTGCCGCCACATACCGTGGCGGCGGCCGATCGCGTCCCTGAACTATCTCCTTAGCTCGCACGTGTGGCGCCAGGACCACAACGGGTTCAGCCATCAAGATCCGGGGTTTATCGACCACGTCGTGAACAAGAAGGCCGAAATCATCCGCATCTACTTGCCGCCAGACGCCAACTGCCTGCTCAGCGTCACCGACCACTGCCTGCGCAGCCGCAACTATGTGAACGTGGTCGTGGCGGGCAAACAACCGGCGCCTGTTTGGCTGACCATGGACCAGGCGATCCGGCACTGCACGGCGGGAATTGGCATTTGGGATTGGGCCAGCAGCGATCCGGGGGGCGAACCCGACGTGGTCATGGCCTGCTGCGGCGACGTGCCCACTCTCGAAACGCTCGCGGCGGTGGATCTTCTGCGCAAGCACGCCCCTGACTTGAAGGTGCGCGTCGTCAATGTGGTCGATCTCATGAAAATTCAGCCGCCCGAGGAGCACCCCCACGGACTTCCCAAGAGCGAGTTCGACGCGATCTTTACCACCAATCGGCCCATCATTTTCGCGTTTCATGGCTACCCGTGGCTTATCCATCGGTTGGCGTATCGGCGGACCAACCACGAAAACCTGCACGTCCGCGGCTACAAGGAAGAGGGAACGACCACCACGCCCTTCGATATGTGCGTCCGCAATCACATCGATCGCTTCAGCCTGGTCGGGGACGTTATCGCGCGCGTCCCGAAGTTGGGCGCTCGTGGCGCGTATGCGCTGCAGGCGATTCGCGAGAAGCTTCTGGACCATAAGTCTTATATCGCCCGCCACGGCGACGATATGCCCGAAATCCGCGATTGGAAATGGGGCGGCGCAAAGCCCCTCGGGACCGGCCGGGCAGATACCGCCGCCGATAATCTTTGAAGGGGCTCCAGGCGACCTCGCAGGGTTCCTGAGCCCACGCGTCCAGCGCGTTCCGCAATCGGCCTCAAAGCTGCCCAGATCCGCAGTTCCGGATGAGAGATACGTCGATCTGGCTGGCCTTGCGAAATCCGACTTTCAGGGCGTTATGGCTGGCGACGCTGGTTTCGGGAACTTGCATCGCGGCTCACAACATGGCCGCCTTCTCGGTGTTGGGCGAGACGGAAAATTCGGCCTTCCTGATTTCCCAAATGGCGACGCTTTCCGCGCTGCCATTCGCCGTATTTACCCTGCCCGCGGGAACTCTCGCGGACATAGTTGACCGGAAGAAGATCCTTTGCGCGGTAAACTTGTGGCAAGCGCTGATCGCCGCTTGTCTAATGACCCTGGGGCTCACCCATGTTCTCAATCCGTGGGCGATTTTGGCCAGCGCGTTTCTCTTCAATCTCGGTTTCGCCTTCGGCTCACCGGCCTCGTCCTCCGTGGTCACAGAGATGGTTTCCAAGGAAGAGTTGGCCTCCGCAAACACGCTTGGCAGCCTGCACATCAATATCGGCGGGGTAATTGGGCCGCTGATCGGAGCGTTTCTGATACCCATCGTTGGGGCCAGTGTCGTCTTCGGCATCAACGGGCTGGGCTTCCTCTTCCTGTTCCTGGCGATACTTCGCTGGAAGCAACCCCGAAAGCAAACCGATCTACCGCTCGAGGATTTTTTTACCACGCTGACGACTGCGATCAACTATTTGCGCTACGGGCCTGGCATTAAGGTCATCGTGATGCGCAGTGTGGTCTTCTCCTTCTTTATCTCCATCATTCCAACCTTGATCCCGGTGGTCGGCGTCAAGCGCTTGCATCTCGATCCGGCCCACCTCGGCTATTTATTCACGAGCATGGCTATCGGATCCGTCGTTGGAGCCGTGTTCATCACTTCCTGGGCGCGCGCTCGTTTTTCGCCAAATAAGTTGACGATCTGCGCCAACCTCCTGCTGGTATCCGTCGGCTTTCTTATGGCGTTGGTTGACCATCCGCATGTCTTTATGCTGGTCGCCGCGCTCGGAGGAGCCGGATGGACTTTGACTGCCTCCGAACTCTGGATCGCAGGCCAGCGCGCGATGCCCGACTGGGCACGGGGACGGATGAACGCGACGATCATCATGGCCTCACAGGCGGCCACCGCTCTCGGCGGACTCGTCTGGGGCGCGGCCGCCGAAGAGGTCGGCGTCGTCGCAACCTTTCTCGCCCTGGGTTTCTTCGCGGTCCTGGCCATGCTCTTCGTTCACGTCATTTGGAAAGACCTTTCCATCGATTTCGCCACCGACCTCGATTTTGAGCCTGCCCAGTTTGCCATTCTGTCTTACAACGTGGACCCCGGCAGGCTTACCAGGGCGAAAGCAAACGTGCTCTGCGTCTCGACGGAATTTGTCGTGGACCCCGCCCGACGCGATCAATTCATTGGCCTGATGCGCGAAGCCCGCCTCATTTGCCTGAGGAACGGCGCACACCGGTGGCATTTGTACGAAGACGTCATCCAACCGGGCAAGTTCATCATGGAAGTGGAGTCGTCCTCGGGGAACGAATATTTGCGGCTGCGTGAGCGGATGACCAAAGCCGAGAAGGATCTCATGGACCAAATCTCGAGTCTTCATGCCGGATTCAAATCCGCGAGAGTTCGCCCGTATTTTGATCGACCAGGAAGTTCTCGAGAGGCGGTCGAGCTGATGTCGCGTCCGGGCTTGCGAGTCGTTGCTTGTTCGCGCGATACTCGAGCTGCATGGAATCGATCTTTGAGATTCTGGCTGAAAATCCAACGCGGCACGCGGGCGCGGGCGAGACGATTCTCGAGGAAGGAACCACTACCGGCGCGCTGTTCTTCCTCATCAACGGAGAGGTCGAGGTTTTTAAGGGTGAGGTTTCCATCGCGACCGTCTCTGAACCCGGCGCAGTGTTCGGTGAGATGTCCGTGCTGCTCGGCACAAGTCATCGGGCGAGCGTGCGAACTGTAACGCCCTCTTCCTTCCATTTCATAAGTGACGGGCGCCGGTTCCTTCAAACGCACAACGCGGTCAGCATGCACGTTTCCGAGGTGCTCGCTCACCGCCTTGAGGCGCTGAACAAATATCTTGTCGACGTGAAACGACAATTCGAAGGCCATGATCATCTCAGCATGGTCGACGAGGTGCTTGAAGTGCTCGCCCATCGCCAGCGCCGGCCGCGTCTCCGGTGATTTCTCCCTCAAGGGCGAGCCGTCTTAGCGATTGCCCTTCGATCGATTGCCACTCCGCCGTCATCGCGTCGAGGTCGAACACAATCGAGGTCGGGCACGGCCCGATCTGGCGCCCCGGGTTAAATATCCAGGTCTTTCCAATTCGGTCGATCCACGAGCCATCCGGATAAAACGGGGCATTGTGAATGTGCCCGGAAAGAACAAGGTCCGGGCCAAAGCGCCGGATCCATTCCAGGAGAAATTTGTCTCCCGCGAATTGGCGTCCGGTCCAACTCACGGGCGACCGATCCGGAGGCGCATGATGGACCCAGATCCATTTGCCGGCCACAGCGGAAGCCGTTTCGCTCAGCAACTTTTCAAGGCTCGCCCGCGAAACCGGTCCGTCCCACCACGGGCACAAAGTCAGCGTGAATTTCGAAAAGGAGAATTGCTCGCCGTCGGCGAAAAGGCCTTTACCGCGCGCCTTCAGCAGCCACTGCGCGAACCACTCGCCGGCCGCATTCCGCGCGTCCGCATCGTGATTTCCGGAGGCGACAAGCAGAGACGTTTGCCTCCGCAATCGCCGAAGGTACTTTTCAACGACGACGATCTGAACGTCGGGATCCAGCAGGCCTCCAACGTCGAGCAAATCGCCGCCGATCGCCACCACGTCATACGGAGCCGCGTTCGCGACCAGCCAGTCGAACTGCTTCAGGCTGTAGTGCAGGTCAGCGACGTAAAGGATTTTCATTCGATATCCGGCGAATGCTGGCGCTTGAACCGGCACAGACATGATCCGACCCCAGCCCGAAACTCGGAACGCGAGATATTATATCCCGGAGGGCCGGGCCGCAATTCTTTCCGGCTCCGTGCTTGCAAGGCTCGGAGGCTGAATCTTGCATTCGACAAGGCAATTTGGTCCCCTTTCCGGAAGACGACCACCCTTCAGCAAGTCCGTGAGGCACTGGATATCAATTTTTCTTTCGTTCGCTCTGACAGGCTGCGCGACGCTGGTCGTGAAAATCGACCACCGGCGTGAAGATTTGCAGATCCGCGAAGATCGCAAATTCGCCGCCCAAGCCAAAGAAGTCGGGTCTGCGGACGCCGTCGCCCTCTTCAATCAGGCGCAAGGCTTTTCTCTCCAAGACGAGCGGCGTTTGACCTTCCTCCTTGCGAGCGCCCGATCGGTCCTTGCCTCTCGCGACTTCACCGAGACCGGCGAGCGGCTCTACAACGCGGCGGTCCGGCAGGTCGTGGCGATGCTCGGCGCCGGAGGCATCCAGGACCGCGCGACCACCGGGCCGGGCGGAACTATGCGCTTAGTGGTCGCCCGAACGGGCGTGGGCGTGGTGGACCCCGCGCAATGGAATTCCCTGGTGGCGACGACCGACGTTCGCATCAAACGACTCCTAAACCGAAGCGTTCAGCGCGGCTGGGGAGTGACCTACGTCGCGTATTTCCCAAGAAGCGCAGTCTTCCTCAAAAACGAGCCGGGTATTCCCAAAGTAGGGATGTGCCTCCCGGCCACCGCTCTTTTGACTTTTCGTGGCGATACCGCCACGCTTTCCTTTCTCAACTCCCTGGCGATCGACGCCGTTACTTTGTCGGATCGCAAAGTGCCGCTGGCGGCGGACTATTCGGCGGCGATCGCCGTCTTGCTTTCTCATTCGAAGAACAGGTCGATCGATCTGGGAGCGCTGTTCTTTACCCGGCGGCGGTTGTCGGAAATCGGCCTGTATCAACTCGAGCCCTACGATCCGGAGAAGATCCCGGTCGTTTTCGTGCATGGCCTGCTGTCGCGCCCGGAGGCGTGGACGCAGGCGGTCAACGGCCTGCTGGCCGATCCCGTGATCCGGAAGAACTATCAGTTCTGGCTCTACCTTTATCCGACGGGCCTGCCAATATGGTCGTCCGCCGGCGGGTTGCGCGGCGAATTGGACCGGTTCAATGCGCAACTCTCAAAAAGAGAACCCCACGCCAACCTCGGCCGGAAAATCTTAATCGGTCACAGCATGGGTGGCCTGATCTGCAGCATGCTGGTCCGCGAGGGTGGTGAAAAACTTTGGAGCCAGTTTTCAGACATTCCGGCATCCCAGCTGCGGTTGAGCCCGGAAGCGAAGCAAGAACTGCTCAAAATCCTCTATTTCGCTCCACGCGCTGATGTCTCCCGGGTAATTTTTGTGTCGACCCCTCACCGCGGAAGCCAACTCGCGCTGCAGCCGATCGCCGGTTTTTTTGCCAACCTCATCCAGCTCCCGTTTAGCATTCTCCGGGGGAGAGACGAACAATCCGAAATCCTGCGCAATATGCGCGATGATGTGCGAAGTGCCTTTGTTGCGCCGGCGAACAGCATTCGTTTTCTTCGCGCGAGATCGCCCCTGCTCCTGGCGATTCTGAGGCTTCCAATGACCAAATCGCTTCCCTACCATTCGATCATCGGCGACCGCGGCAAAGGGAACTCGCCGCACAGCAGTGACGGAGTGGTGCCCTACTGGAGTTCGCACCTCGAAGGGGCCCTCTCGGAAAAGATCGTGCCCTCCGGTCATGGCGCCAACGAGAACCCCGAGGGAATCGCTGAGATCCGCCGGATCCTGGTCGATGCCGTCGGGCAACGGAGACCCCGTTCAACTGTAGCGGCAGAGGAAGGCACCCCATGAGGGCGGAAGCAGCGCGCCTGGCCAAACGAATCTGTGCCATGCTGTTTTTGCAACCGGAAGCTTCCCACTTGGAGCTGGGCCGCTACGGCGAAAAACTCGCGGCCAGGCATCTGCGAAACAACGGACACAAGATCCTCTTTCGAAATTTCCGGGCGGCGCACGGAGGGGAAATTGATATCGTCACTCGGGACAAGCGACGCGACCAACTGGTCTTCGTCGAAGTAAAGACCCGGTCCTCGGAGGAGTTCGGTCGTCCCCTCGAGGCGGTCGACGCGAAGAAGCAGCGCCTGATCATCCGGGGGGCGATGACCTGGCTCAGAATGCTTGATATGCCCGACATTGTTTTTCGCTTTGACGTCGTTGAAGTCGTGACCTCGAAACCAATTGCCATCCGGCTTATCGAAAACGCTTTTCAACTGCCGGAAGACTATTCCTATTGATTCATTCTCGACAGCGTCCCAAAAACCGGACGCTTGCTCGGTCCACGAGTCTTCTCCAATTCCCATGCGCATCCTCTCCGGCATTCAGCCCTCCGGGGCTTTGCACCTCGGCAACTACTTCGGCATGATCAGGCCGTCGATCGAACTTCAATATCGCGGCGAGGCGCTCTATTTCATTGCCGATCTCCACGCGCTCACCACGGTGCGTGACGCCGGGGAACTGAGCGAGAACATACGCAGCGTCGCCGTCGACTTCCTGGCCTGCGGGCTCGACCCTCGCAAAGCATGCTTTTTTCGTCAGTCCAAGGTCCCCGCAGTCACCGAACTTGCATGGATCTTGAGCACGCTCACCCCGATGGGCCTTCTTGAGCGCAGCCATTCGTACAAGGACAAGCTTGGCCGCGGCATTCCGGCATCGCACGGGCTGTTCGCATATCCTGTGCTCATGGCTGCCGACATCCTGATCTATGACAGCGACGTCGTCCCGGTGGGCAAGGATCAGAAGCAACATATCGAGATAACCCGGGATCTGGTGATCAAATTCAACGAGACGTTCGGACCCACTCTCAAGTTGCCCGAACCCAGCATCCGTGAGGATTCCGCGGTCGTGCCAGGTCTGGACGGTGAAAAGATGAGCAAGAGCTACGGCAACGCCATCGGGATCTTCGACGAGGAAGCAGTGGTGCGGAAGAAAATCATGAGCCTGAAAACCGATTCCACGCCCGTGGACGCCCCCAAGGCCGTGGAAAGTTCGACGATTCTCGCTCTCTACAAATTAGTTGCCGATCCGGCCGCCTACGCGCAGATGGTCAGCGAATTTCGGGCTGGCGGAGTCGGCTACGGCGACTTCAAGAAGAGACTTTTTGCGGCGTTGTGGGACTATTTTGCCCCGATGCGAGCACGCCGGCATGAAATCCTTGGGGACCCCGGCTATGTCGAGATGGTTCTCCGGGAGGGCAGCCGAAAGGCCAACCAGATTGCCGAAGGTGTCATGTCGCGCGTTCGGTTGGCGACAGGTCTATAGCCAGTCGAAGTCGATCAAAGCAACCATGAGATCGGCCGCAGAAAATCATCGCGACGGTGGCCGATCCTTGTACCAAAGCACCCCGTTTCGCCGGAGATTGGCTACCAGCGCCTTGAGATTCTCCGCCATTTCACGATCGGAAAGCAACACGCCGAGAGCTCCACGGCCCTGTTTGGCTTGCTGAATCAGAGAGCGCGCATCAGCGATGGCCTTCTTCAACTCGTCCGCCGCGCTCTTGGCCGACGCGAAGGTTTGCTGCCCCGTTTCGACTGCGCCCTCGGCTTTTTCAACGACCCCGCTAATTTTCTTGGAGGCATCCGCGAAAGAAGCGCTTGTTTCCTTCAAATTCGACAGGGTGGCGTTCAAGTTCGCGATCGAGGTCTCCTTGAAAACGTCGCTATTCAGTTTCTGCGCAACTTTGTTGATGTTCCCAACCGCTTCTTGAATATCGGACAGCAAGGCCGCCGCACTTTCGGTCACGTCGCCGATCCCCGATTCCCCCTTTCCCTGGACCACTGCGCCCGGTTGAATCGGCGCAGAAGATTTGGCATCCTTGCCCAAAACGATCTGTATGAAACGATCCCCGAGCAGCCCGGAGCTGCCGATAGTGAACTGAGCCGCGCTCGGAATGTGCACTTCCTCGAAGATCCTGAGGGTCACGTAGACGCCGTCCATCTCGGGCAGGATCACCGGATTGTTTTCAACCGAACCGATCTTTGCTCCGGCGAGGAGCACGCTCGCTCCCTTATAGATCCCGCTCGCGTTGGGATATTCCACACGGATCCGGTAGTAGCCGCGGACGCTTTCTCCGAAGCGCCCGAAATAGACAACCATCAGGGCGATGGCCAGCAGGCCGATCGCCACAAAAATGCCTACCCGCAGATTGTTGGAACGTTCCGTCATGAGGCTTCAATCGTCGCCATCTTCCGAGCGACCGTCCACAAAATCCCTAACGATCGTATCCTGGCTGTCGCGCAGATCGTCGGGCGTCCCATAGAAATGGCGGCGGCCTTCATTGAGCAATGCGACGCGATCAGCGATTCGATAACAACTGATCATGTCGTGAGTCACGACGATGGACGTCACCGAGAGTTGCTTCTGCAACCTCAGAATAAGGCGATTGATACTATCGGACACAATGGGGTCAAGACCCGCGGTGGGCTCATCATAGAGAATCACCTGGAGCGGGGAAATAATCGCGCGGGCCAGGGCGACCCGTTTGCGCATGCCTCCGCTTAGGTTGACCGGCATCTTTTTTTCGTGGCCGCTCATGTTCACCAGTTCCAACGCCTCGAGGACCTTCTTGCGGACCGACTTTTCGTCCCGCTCCCCATGCTCGCGCAAGGGGAATGCGACATTGTCATAGACGTTCATCGAGTCGAAAAGCGCGCCATCCTGGAAAAGCATTCCGATCTTGCGCCGTATCGGAACAAGCTGGCGCTCGTTTAGATTGGCGATGTTGCTGCCCTCAAAGAGGATTTCTCCTGAAACCGGCTTCATCAAGCCGATAAGATGTCGCAGAAAGACGCTCTTGCCGCCGCCGCTCTTGCCAAGCAAAACCAAGGTTTCGCCTTGAAAGATATCAAGCGAAAACCCGCGAAGGATCTCCTGGTGACCTATCTTTTGGACCAGATCGCGAACGGAGATCAACGGATTCGCGTCCATCACCGCTGGCCGGCAGGAAAGAGAATATTGAGGAACATGGTCAGGAAGAAATTCGCAATCAGGATTGACAGCGAGCATATGACCACGGTCTCGGTTGTGGCCCTCCCCACGCCCACCGCGCCATCCTTCGCGTTGAGACCTTCCCAGCAACTGATAAAAACAATAATGATCGCAAAGACAAAGCCCTTGATGAGCGACATCGCGATGTCACTGCCCTCGGTGAATTTCTGCATATTGTGGAGGAAATAGACCGCCTCGATGTTAAGGACGTAGACGGCTACGTAGTAGGACGCGAGGACCCCAAAACCAACGCATTCGACGACCAGCAGCGGCATGGAAATCAGCATCGCTAGCGCGCGGGGCACTACCAAATAGTCGATGGGATGCACCGCAAGAGCGCGTAACGCGTCGATCTGCTGGGTAACTTTCATCGTGCCAATTTCGGCGCTCATCGCCGCGCCAACCCGGCCGGCCACCATCAACCCGGTGAGAACGGGGCCCAGTTCGCGAAACATGGATAAGGTAACCACCGGACCTACTGCGGTTGGCATGTTCAAGCTGGCAAACTGAAAAAAAGCCTGCGCGGTAAACACCGCACCGGTGAAGGCTCCCGTGACGATTACAACCAACTGGGATCCATAGCCGATCTCCGCGATCTGCGAAATCGTCAACTTGAAGCGGATGCGTCCAGCGAGGATCGAACGAAACGTTTCCCAGGCGAGGAGGGCGACCTGGCCGAGATAATTGAAAAAACCGGAAAGCGCGCTTCCAAAAAAGTTCAGCAGGACCATTCAGCTTAGCTCACAAAAGAAAGGACGCAACCACGCTACACCGCGGCATTCTCGATCCGCTGCGTGCTCTTTTTCGAGCTGATCTCCGGCGGCAATTGGCCGACAAACCTGGCGTCGAGGCGGGCCTTGATAAAAAGCGATTTTAAGGTGGAAAGGCTCGGCACCTGATCCATGAACTCCATGTAGACCACGTCGTGGTTCGTGTCGACTTTGTAACGCAGACCGGAGAGCACATCCAGTTCGAGCGCCAGTGCCATCATCTTTTCGGGATTCCTGACTCCGGCAGCATAGATCTCGAGTTCGATCATGGCGGCATGCTTCGCCCGGCCCATGCCAAAATCAAGGCGCAAATTTTTGGCGGCGGAGCTTTTGGCCCCAGGTCATCTGCCGTACTGAGCGGTTTGCCTTTTCAAGGGGGGATGCTATTCGATACACCGGTCGCCCGATCATGCCCAAAGACACCTCGCTTCAAAAGATTCTCCTGATCGGCTCAGGTCCCATCGTTATCGGGCAGGGGTGCGAATTTGACTATTCCGGGGTCCAGGCTTGCAAGGCCCTCGCCGAAGAAGGATACGAAGTCGTTCTCGTCAACTCCAATCCGGCCACCATCATGACGGATCCGGAGTTTGCGCATCGCACCTATATTGAGCCCATCACTCCCGAGGCGATTGAGAAGATTCTCGTGCGTGAACGCCCGGAGGCGCTCTTGCCGACGCTCGGCGGGCAAACGGCGCTCAATGCGGCGATGGCGCTCGTCGAGAACGGCGCGCTCGAACGCCACGGCATTCGACTCATCGGAGCCAATGCCGAGGCGATTCGTCGCGGGGAAGACCGACAGATTTTCAAGGATATCATGCTTGAGATCGGACTCGACTGCGCTCGTTCCGGTGTGGCACGAGCGCTTGGCGAGGCTCGCGAAGTTGCGGAAACCATCGGCGCTTTCCCGCTCATCATCCGACCGGCGTTCACTTTGGGAGGCGCGGGAGGCGGTATCGCCTACAACCGCGAAGAGCTCGAGGAAACCGTGCGGCGAGGCATTGCCCTCTCGCCGGTTGGCGAGGTCCTGATCGAGGAATCCCTGCTCGGCTGGAAAGAGTTTGAAATGGAAGTCATGCGGGACCGCGCCGACAACTGCGTCGTCGTTTGTTCGATCGAAAATTTCGATCCCATGGGAGTGCACACCGGCGACTCGATCACCGTCGCTCCCGTGCAAACCCTGACCGACAAGGAATACCAGGCGATGCGGGACGCGAGCTTCGCGGTCATTCGAGCCATCGGCGTGGAAACGGGCGGCTCGAACATCCAGTTCGCCGTCAACCCGAAGACCGGCCGGATGGTCGTGATCGAAATGAATCCGCGCGTCTCCCGCAGCTCGGCCCTGGCCTCCAAGGCCACCGGATTTCCGATCGCGAAGATCGCCGCGAAACTCGCCGTCGGCTATACCCTTGACGAGCTCAAAAACGACATCACGCGCGAGACCCCGGCCTGCTTTGAACCGTCGATCGACTACTGTGTCGTCAAGGTTCCGCGCTTCGCGTTCGAGAAATTCCCGCAGGCGGATCCCACCCTGACAACCCAGATGAAAAGTGTCGGGGAGGCGATGGCCATCGGACGCACCTTCAAGGAAGCCCTTCAGAAGGCGCTCAGATCACTTGAGACCGGACGGTCTGGACTTGGCTCCGACGGGAAGGATTTGCCGCCCCTCCTCGCGAACGGTTCACCAAATTTCTCTCTTATCGAGCAGAAGCTCCGTGTCCCGGGGCATGAACGGATCTTCTTTATTCGCTATGCCCTGCAGGCGGGGTTGACCGTTGGGCAAATCCACGAACTTTCCGCCATCGACCCATGGTTTCTCGAAAACATCAGACAGATCGTCGAGGCGGAATCACAAATCGCGCGCGACCGGCTATCGAAGATCAGGCGCTCGAAAAAACTGGGGTTCTCAGACCGCCAAATCGCCCTGCTCTCCGCGAGCAGTGAGCCGGAGGTCCGCGCCGCCCGGCGGTCGGCGGGCGTCGTTCCAACCTATCGCCTCGTCGACACCTGCGCCGCGGAATTCGAAGCGTATACGCCCTACTACTATTCGACATACGGCGACGAAGACGAGTCACGCTTCAGCCGGAAAAAGAAGGTGATGATCCTTGGCGGCGGACCGAACCGGATCGGACAAGGCATCGAGTTTGACTACTGCTGCGTCCACGCGGCTTTCGCGCTCCGAGAGCTTGGCTGGGAGACCATCATGGTCAATTCGAATCCCGAAACCGTCTCAACGGACTACGACACGAGCGACAAGCTGTACTTTGAGCCCTTGACGCTCGAAGATGTCGTGAACATCTACGAGCGCGAGCAAGCGGACGCCGTGGTCGTCCAATTTGGCGGCCAGACTCCTCTCAATCTTGCCGCGGCCCTCACCGCCAACGGTTGCAGGATAATCGGCACTCAGCCCGCGAGCATAGAAATGGCGGAAGATCGCAAGCATTTCGCGGCTTTGCTCAACAAGCTGGGGTTGAGGCAGACACAAGGCGGCACGGCCACGAACGAGGATGAAGCTGTCGCCGTCGCGCAAAGCATCGGTTACCCGGTGCTGGTGCGCCCCTCATTCGTCCTTGGCGGCCGGGCCATGGAAATCGTTCACGAAGAGCAAACTTTGCGGCGCTACATTCGGACGGCGGCGGAAGCGAGCCCCGAACGGCCCATCCTGGTAGACCGTTTTCTGGAGGATGCCACCGAAGTGGATGTCGACTGCATTGCCGACAGCGAAACTTGCGTCATCGGGGGCGTGATGGAGCACATCGAGCAGGCGGGCATCCACTCCGGCGACAGCGCATGCGTGATCCCGACCTTCTCGCTCTCGACCGAAGTGCTCGCGACCATCAAGAACGCGACGAAGGCGATGGCGCGGGAGCTCGAAGTGCGCGGCCTGATGAATGTGCAGTTCGCGGTCAAGGACGAGGAGGTTTATGTGCTCGAAGTCAACCCGCGCGCGTCGCGCACCGTCCCGTTCGTGAGCAAGGCCATCGGCAAGCCGCTCGCGAAGTTCGCGGCCCGGGTCATGGCCGGCCAGACGCTCAAAGAACTGAATTTCACCGAGGAAATTCTGCCGGAGCACTATTCGGTGAAGGAGGCCGTTTTCCCCTTCATAAAATTTCCCGGGATCGACATCACGCTCGGCCCGGAAATGCGCTCGACGGGCGAAGTGATGGGCATCGACGCCGATCTCGGGATCGCCTACGCCAAAGCGCAAATGTCCGCCCAACCCCCGCTTCCCTCTTCAGGAAACGTTTTCATCAGCGTCAAGGACTCGGACAAGCGCTCGGTGGTTCCCATCGCCAGCGAATTCGCGGATCTTGGGTTCACGATTTACGCGACCGGTGGAACGGCGAAGGTTCTTAGAGAGGCGGGAATTCCTGCAAAGCTCCTTTACAAATTGCAGGAGGGTCGGCCGAACATTCTGGATCTTATCAAAAACGATGAAATGCACTTCATCATCAACACGCCAAGCGGCCAGCAGCCGCGCAAAGACGAGGTGGTGATTCGCAGCGCGGCCGTCGCGGCGCGTGTCGCCATGATGACCACTTTGCGAGGCGCGCAGGCAAGCAGCGCCGCGATCCGAGCGCTCAAGGCCGCCGGATACGGCGTAAAGAGCCTGCAGGATTATCACGGAACGACCTGAGAAAACTGATCCATTCCCGGAGGGGTGTCGCTTTTCGTGAATTTTGAAAGGACTTTGCCCTGGCGGACGGACCGTCCTACGACTCCACGAGAAACGAGGCGCGCACGACCGCCAATTCCGCTTCCTCCATCAATCTCTTCGTCACCGATCTCAAGCGCTTACTCAGCAGGGCAGCGAGACTGATGACAATCTGCGTGCCCGCCTTCGGATAGTGATTGATGAATTCTTCGAGATTGGAGCGAGTGATCGTCCAATACTGGATCGGCTCGATAACCATCACGAAACACAAGGCGCTCTCAGGGTCAAAAAGCTCCACTTCTCCGACCCATTCTCCACGTCGGATCGAACCGAGAAGCACGTCGCGCTCGGCGTCACGCCGGATGGCGTGAAGCACGCCACTGAGAATGAAAACCAGCTTTCCATGAGACTCCCCCTGCACGATGAGCGCCTCGCCGCGATCCGCGAAACGAAATTCCCCATAGGAACTCAGGGTGCCCCGATCTTCTTCCGAGAGCTCCGCGGCCAGTCCCAAGGCGGGGAGATAAGGTCCTTCAAGGAAATCGGGCATGCCGGCAAATTACCCTAAGGCGACGCTACGGCGACAATTTTCATTAGGGTCTTTCCTAGATTAAGGGTGAAGAGCCGAGGTTAATGATAAGGAGGTTGAAGAGGTTATCACGGCGATGATTGAAGCGCCATTCGGTTTCTTTGAGGTGGTCATAGAAGTGCTCCCAGCGAACGCCGCGAAGTTTTGCCAGGCGCAGTTTGGCGCAGCTCCAGAAGGACTCAATGCCGTTGATATGACGACGGTCTCTGGCAAATTCATTGTCGTGATGGTGGATGCGATGGTGCTTATAGCCTTCCATCACCAATCCGTCGTAGGCGCGCCAGCCATCGGTGTAGATCGTGCTCTTGCAGGGAAGCACCTGACCGCGGATCACCTCGATCAATTCAGCCTTTGAGCAGTTCATGACCGGAGAGCAGAAGACCTTCCCCTCCTCTTGAGCAGACCGATGACAGCAACTTTTCGGCCCGATCCACGGCCTCGGCGGCCGCGCACTCTACGCGGCCCGAAGTAGCTCTCATCCACCTCAACGCTTCCCGTAAAAGGAGCGGCTTCGCCTTCGGCCATTTCCACCACCCGAGCCCGCAGCAACCCGTAAAGACGACGGGTGGTGTTCTTGTTTAGGTTTGTCAATTTACTTGCCGTCAGTGCTCCGACATCCGCGCAATACATCTTCAAAACCTGCCGAAATTCCCGCTCCGAAAGGTGCGCATGCTTCAAATATCTGTTTCTCACTGCTTTCCAATTGCTTATACAGCTCCCCGCTGTCTAATCTAGGAAAGACCCTTCATTATTGTAAATTCGCTTTCGCGCGCTCTTTGCGGGTGCGTCCCGCCGCTGCTGGCACCCCACCGGCCGGCAAAACTTCACTTGCCAACCGGGCCAGCGCGTGCAACCCTTTCCGGTTCAAAAAAGTTAAAGAAAAGAAATGGCAAAAGCAGAAGCAATCGCAGTCGAGACCCTCCGGCTGCACGAGAAAGACACCGGGAGCGCAGACGTTCAAATCGCGTTGCTGACAAAACGCATCAACGAGCTTACCGAGCACCTTAAAGGTCATGTCAAAGACCACGCATCCCGCCGCGGACTGCTGAAGCTCGTAGCCCAGCGCCGCAGCTTGCTCGACTATTTGAAGGATACGGCTTCCGATCGTTATCAAACGGTCGTCGAGAAGCTTGGCCTGCGCAAATAAGCAGGTTCCTCAAGGCCTTGCCTGGCGCATGGCTTTTTCTTTGAATCGTTCCCGCACCATTCGCCGCGGAACGAAGCATTTTCACATCTCATGTCCCACTCCGTTACGGCCACTATCGGCCAATCTCCAGTGACCATTGAAGCCGGCAAATTGGCCCGTCTCGCTGATGGCTCCGTTACCATACGTTCCGGCGAGACGATCGTCCTCGTGTCGGCCGTTTCCGCCACCACCGTCAAAGAAGGCCAGGATTTTTTTCCGTTGACCGTCGATTATCGCGAAAAGGCCGCCGCGGTCGGCAAGTTCCCGGGCGGCTACTTTAAACGCGAAGGCCGTCCTTCCGAAAAGGAAATCCTCACTTGCCGCATGACGGATCGTCCGCTCCGTCCGCTCTTTCCGAAGGGCTATCTCTACGACACTCAAATCATTGGGGTTCTCCTTAGCGCGGACGGCGAGCACGACCCCGATATTTTGTTCATCAATGGCGCAAGCGCCGCTCTCTGCGTTTCAGACATTCCTTTCGGGGGTCCAGTCGCCGCGGTGCGCGTGGGCCGAATCGCCGGGGAGTTTGTGGCCAACCCGGTCCACAGTCAGCGAGCCGCCAGCGATCTTGATCTTGTTTACGTTGGGACGGAGCACGACGTCATTATGATCGAAGGGGATGCCAAGGAAGTGCCCGAAGCGGATTTCGTGGCCGCTCTCGCCTTCGCGCACGATCAGGTCGGCCACCTTATCCGGGCGCAAAAGGAATTGGCCGCTGCCGCCGGGAAGCCAAAGCGGCAAGCGGAGCTCTTCGTGGTCCCCGACGAGCTGCTTGAGATTGCCTATCGCGTGGCGGGAGACCGCATTGAAGCGGCCCTCTATACGCCGAGCAAGGTCGCTCGCCAAAAGGCTGTCCAAGCCCTTGAAGAGGAGGTCAGTGCCGCGATTCTCGAAAAGTTCCCGGAAGCCACAAAATTCGAGGTCAGCCAGGCCTTCGATTATCTTCAAAAGAAGGCCTTTCGAGTGAGCATTCTCGACAAGCGGATCCGCTGCGACGGCCGCGAATACGATCAGATCCGGCCCCTGAGCGCGGAGACTGGCCTGCTGCCGCGAGCCCACGGCAGCGCGCTTTTTCAGCGCGGAGAGACGCAGGCAGTGTGTCTGGCGACCCTCGCCCCCGCCGATGAAGCCCAGGAACTGGACGGTTACACCGGCGGCGAGACCAGCAAGCGATTCATTCTGCATTACAATTTTCCTCCCTTTAGCGTGGGCGAAACCGGCCGGACCGGCGGCCCTGGCCGGCGGGAGATCGGGCATGGAGCGTTGGCCGAGCGAAGCATCGCGCCGGTCATTCCGGAGGCGAGTGATTTTCCCTACGCCATTCGCGTGAGCAGCGAGATTTTGGAGTCGAACGGCTCAACATCCATGGCCAGCGTGTGCGCGGGTGTTCTGGCCTTGATGGACGCCGGTGTTCCCATTAGCAAAGCGGTGGCGGGAATCAGCTGCGGACTCGTCACGGAATTCAGCGGCGATACCATCTCTCGCTACACCCTGCTGACCGATATCATCGGCAGCGAGGACCACTTTGGGGATATGGATTTCAAACTGTGCGGAACCACCGAGGGAATCACCGGTTTTCAGCTCGATCTCAAGCTGCCCGGTATCTCCCTGAAGCTTATGGAAGAGGCGATCCATCGCGCACGCGAGGCACGCTTCAAAGTGCTGGAGGTTATGAAAGCCGCCCTCGAGACTCCCCGATCGGAGCTCAGCCCGTATGCGCCGAGGATCGAAACGATTCACATCAAGCCGGATAAGATCGGTCTGGTCATTGGCCCAGGAGGAAAAACCATCAAGGGAATCGTGGCCGAAACGGGCGCCGAGATAAATATCGAGGACGACGGCTCAGTGCATATCTATTCCAGCAACGGCGAGAGCCTCCAGCGAGCCAAGGAGATCATCCTCGGCATGACCAAGGAGATCACCGTGGGCGAGATCTATAAAGGCACAGTTGTATCCGTCAAGGAGTTCGGTGCCTTCGTGGAAGTCTTGCCCGGAAAGGATGGCCTTTGCCACATTTCTGAGCTCGCGGACTTCCGTGTCAACCGAACTGAGGATGTCGTGAAGGTCGGCGATTCCGTTTGGGTCAAGTGCATCGGCGTGGACGATAAGGGCCGCGTCAAGCTTAGTCGGAAGGCCGCGATGAAAGAACGGGACGCTAAGGCTTCCGCGGTGCCGGCCTGAAATCGGCGACCACTCGCTCGCCTGAAGATTCACAAAGCCTCGTTGAGAGCGAGGCCTTTTTGTTCTTCGAAAGGACCCGAAAACGTTCACGGAGGTCTCGCGCCTTAAGGGGACGCACGGGACCGGGACCTTCTCCCGCGACTGGTCGGCGAAGCCTTCGCGCGGATGCGGCTGCCTTCCTTGCTGGATGGGGCAGCCGGTGTCGCCGTGCGGAGCAGGAAGCGAAGTCGAACGCCTCCACGGAGTCATCAAAGTGAATCTGTTCGTGACGAGACGGCTTCACATCAATCTTTCCAGCGCTCATCAGGGAAAGAGCCCGCGGGAAGACATGCGCGTAGCGGAAAACGTTCTCGATCCGCACTTCCTTGGATTCGGGAGATAATTCGGTGTCGATGAATCGCTTTCACCAAAGGGATGGAGCGCGTTTGGGACCTATTAGGCGATGAATTTTCGCCACTAAAGGACGCGGTGACCGGGAGGTAAGATGCCAAGGGGCAGAACGTGAGAAGCTAAAGAGCGTGTGACGCCTTCAGCCCCTCAGCGGCTAAGCACTCTTGAATTCGCGAATGATCTCTGGCGGGAGCACGGGGGTCGCTCCGTCGTGCGAGGCAACAAAGGCGCCCACACGGCAGGCATTTTCCAGAACCTTTTGGGTATTGATTCCACGCGTTAGCCCGATCATCAGACCGGCCATGAATGAGTCGCCCGCGCCCACTGTGTCCTTGATGGCTACTTTAGGTGCCGGGGCGCACACGAGATTGCCACTCTCCCAAAGCGCCGCGCCCTCGGCGGCTCTCGTGACGCAGATCCGCGAGGTATTGGTTGCTTTCGCCAAGACTGCGCAAGCCTCGGCAAGGGCGTCTGGACTGCGGGGCGTGCTGAGTGTCGCTTCGCCGGTTTTCAGCCAGGAAGCGAGCTTACCAACTTCCTCGTCGTTGAGTTTGATGACATCGGCACGCTTCGCGAGGTCGATGACCAGCTCCGGATTGGCGAAAGGAGGGCGCAGATTTACGTCAAAGAATTTCATGGGCCCATCGATTGTCAGCAGACGATTTACCTGATCGAGGTTGTATGGTGATCGGCCTGCGAGTGAGCCGAAGATGAGCGCGCGAGACTGCGCAACAGCTTCCAAGGTTTCCGGGAGAACTCTAATCTCGTCCCAAGCTACCGGCTGAACGAGTTCGTAGGTCGCATTCCCGTTGGCATCCACAGTCACCAGCACAGTGCCGGTGGGAAGACCGATGCGCGCACGAGTCACAAACTGCGTGTTGACTCCCTTGTCTTCGGCCACTTTCAGAATCTCGTCGCCGAGCGGATCCTGGCCGATCGCCGAGATCAGCGAAGCGGAGGCGCCCAGTTGCACGAGGTGAGCGGCGACGTTGAACGGCGCGCCTCCAGCATGCCGCCCGGAGGGTAGACAGTCCCAGAGGATTTCGCCAAAGGTGTAGAATTCGGTGTTCATAGGGAGAAAAGGTTACGCTTGGGCACCTTGCTTAGTTTTAGGCAGCGTCCGGCTCGTAGATGAACACGAGGTCCCAGTCCATGCCTTGGGGATCAATGGAGCGTTCGAATACGAGCGAGTTTTCGGTTCCGAAGATGCAGTGTTCCATGCCGGGCTCGAAATGGAACTGGTCGCCCGGCGCGAGCGCCTCGACCGTGAGCGGTTGAACGGCAGCGCGACGAGATAGGATAGGACCCCCGCCCTCCTTGACCTCGAGCCGTTCATCCTTTTGTTCGTGCGTTTCCAGAGCCAGGTATCCGCCTTTGCGGATCACTAAGTATTTTTTGACCCGCGGGGGTCCGTGTAATTCGATCGCCACACCGCCCCACGGCGTTTTGATGACCTCGCCTTTTCCCTCATCGATTCGGTCTTTTTGCCTCCTCCTCAGGCGCGGTCGCCGCTATCACCGCAGGCTGTTGGATGGCACTCATTGCCCTCATTGCTGCTTCGAGCGCTTTCTCTTTTGCATGTTGATGATCCGCCCACGCCGACCTTGCTTAATCATTATCTTCGCCGCCGCCTGCAACCTGAACAGCGTGCCGGCGACGTTAATGGCAAACAATCGATTGCAGCTCCCATGTGATCTCGAAGATGGGTGCGAGGTCGAACACGGCGGCGTTGCTAACGAGAATGTCGAGCCCGCCGACGCGGGAGGTCACCTCGCTCACGGCCCCGTCGATCGACTCCTGATCTGTCACATCCATGCGCACTGCGAAGGCACTCCCGCGAATCATCGCGATCTTGTTCTCGAGTCGTTTTCATCCTCTCTCTCCACTCATCAACTCGCCTTGCGACGCTGCAAACAATCGAATGCTACGGCCACCATTAAAACCACACCCTTAATAACCAATTGCGTAAACTGGCTCACGTCAAGCAATACCAGGCCGTTGCTAAGAACACCGAGGATCAGTACCCCGGCAACCACATTGGAAATCTTGCCGAATCCACCCGTCACACTAACACCACCGAGAACACATGCTGTCAACACGTCGAATTCCAGTCCTTTTCCAGACAAAACCTGAGCCGAGTTCGTCCTGGACAAGATAACGATACCCGCTATTCCCGCGAAAAATCCCGACAGGGTATATACCAGATATTTTACATTATTAACTTTTATTCCGGATAGATTTGCCGCCTGTTCATTGCCGCCAACCGCGTAAAAGTACCTACCAAAATACGTCTTATTGAGGATGAACGACCCAATAGCCAAGATGATAGCCATGATTATCACCGGAATTGGAATGGGGCCTATATATCCCTGCCCTATCACCGCGAAGGATTTGGGAAACCCGTAAATCGGCAGCCCCTTACAAATCATATACGCTAAACCTTCGATGATAATCATCATCGCCAGGGTTACGATCAGGGGCGGCATTCTAATATTGGCAATAATCCATCCATTAGTGAATCCGATCGCTGCGCTCATTATCAAAGCCACAATGCTTGCCAAAATAGGATTTATATGGGCGTTGACCATCAACCAGGCTGCGACAATGTTCACCAACGTAACAACCGACCCAATCGACAGGTCTATGCCCCCCAAGAGCAGAACAAACGCGAAGCCGACAGCCGCAATGCCGAGCATAGATACCTGCCTGGCAACATTAAGCAGATTGCTGGAACGAAAAAAATTCTCTGAGGCTATCGAGAAAAATATAATCAGCACCAGAAGCACGGCATATATTCCGTATCGTTTCAATGCATCTACAACGTTAGCCGCGACTTTAAGTCTTTCGAAGTATTTCATTGGAATATTCCTATGCTTTTTCAGGATCGGGACGCAAAGGCCATTATGGCTTCTTGCTTAAATTCTGCTCTATTCAACGTTCCGGAAATTCGACCTTCCCGCAGAACGATAATTCTGTCCGACATCCCCATGACTTCTTCCATTTCCGAAGAAATCATAAGCACAGCCTTGCCCGATTCGACCAGTTCGTTCACCAATGCGTAAATTTCAGATTTCGCACCAACATCGATCCCCCTTGTCGGTTCATCGAAAATAACGAGGGTCGGTTCGGACGCCAGCCATCTGGCTATAATTACCTTTTGCTGGTTGCCGCCGCTCAAATTTTTGATCTTCTGCTCGATACTCGGGGTTTTGATCCTGATTGCATCCTTATAGTAATTTGCAATACGCTTTTCTTCTCTCGTATTGACGGTGAAGAATCTGGATATCCGTTCTATGATAGCCATGCTGATATTGCCCCTTATGTCTACCTCAAGCAGTGCTCCCTGCTTTTTCCTGTCTTCCGGCACAAGCGCAATCCCGGTGTCAATTGCTTCTCTTGGCGATTTCGGATCGCTCTGCTTACCATTCAGGACCACGCTTCCGCCGGTTTTCCGCTTCGCTCCAAAAAGCACTTCAGCCAACTCCGTTCGACCTGCGCCAATCAGTCCCGCAAATCCCAACACTTCGCCTTTTCTGATTTGGAAAGTAACATCGTGCACCCCGTTGCCGGTTAGCTTCTGGACATCCAGCAAAACTTCATCGGAAATGCAATCCTTTCGCTTAGGGTAGGTTTCTTTTAACTCCCGACCAACCATTAGTTTGACAAGGGCGTCCAGATTCGTGTCGCGCGTGTTTAACGTTGCAATTTTTTGACCATCCCTCAACACGGTGATACGATCTGTAAGCCTGAAAATTTCCTCCATCCGGTGCGAGATGTAGATGATCGTTACCCCTGATGCCTTCAGCTTCTCTACCATTTCATAAAGCCGCCCCGCCTCGGCCTGGGTTAAGGGCGCGGACGGCTCGTCCATGATCAAAATATTCGCTTTTTGCGATATGGCTTTGGCGATTTCGACGAGCTGTTGATAACCGACAGTCAGATTACTAACCAACTCGTTCGGATCGATATCGATATTGAACTGCTTGAATATGGCTTCAGACTGCCTGACCATAGTCTTCTGATCGATAATGATCCCTTTTCTAATGGCTCTTCCCAGAAAGATATTTTCCGCTACAGAAAGTTCCCCCACTAGATTGAATTCCTGATAAATTACCCCAATTCCGTTTTCTGCAGAAGACGTGGGGGTGAGAGACGAAAACTCCTTGCCCTGGACAATTATCTTGCCACTATCCGGCACAACTGCGCCCGTGCAACTCTTGATCAATGTCGATTTGCCTGCGCCGTTTTCCCCGACCAATGCATGCGCTTCGCCTTTTTCAACGTCAATGCTTACGTCGTTCAGCGCAACGACGCCTGGATATTTCTTCGTTATATTTTGTAACTGCAAAATATACATAATTTATTTATGCATCGCGATGCTATGCCCCGTCACTTGAATATATGGCCTGGCGATACCCTAATGCGGACATTTCCAGGCCATACACGCAACGTGAATTCATACAGTTGACGGCTCACTTATTGAGGTATTCATCAACATTCTCTTTAGTTACGGGAATCATTTCGCGATAGACCTCTTTCTTTCTCTATCGGTTTTCCCAGAAGCCAATTGATCAACCATGGCCGCAACTTTTTCGGCTATGACTTTATTGGTGCCAGTGATCGTTACACTCATTCTGACGCCCTCATTGTTCTTGATAGCGAGAAGTTCCGGTTGTGTTGCATCAGCGGCGAAGATACCGAAGTCGTCTGTGATTTTGTTTGCTGCCTTTGCCGCTTCATTGGCACCCACCGAACCACCGCCGCCGATGCATCCAACAACTTTTACATTAGGGTTGGACTGGAAAATCGTTTCCATCTTGCTAATGCCTTCAGCAGGATTGATGGCGCTTGTTTCTGCCACGATTTTTGCTGTGGGCGCCAACTTGGTAATGGCCTCCTTAATACCGTTTCCTCGTTCAAGCAAGATCGGCAATTGCGGGTAATTAAGTATTGCGACCTCTGCTTTTCCGCCAAGTTTTTCATTGATCCACTTTGCAGCGTGTTCGCCGATCAGATAACCCAATTTATGATTGTCGATCAGCCAGGCCATATCGGCGTTCTCGAGGTTGTCGTCCCACGCGAGGACTTTTACCCCCTTTTCCCTTGCTTGTTTTAAAGCGTCTTCAATCCCCGCGGGGTCAGCTGGATGGACAATCAAAACATTGACGCCGCTTGCGACGAAGTTTTCGACTTGAGTGATTTGCTTGTTAACATTGCTTTCACAGGAAACAAAATTCAAGCTTCCACCCTTGGATTCGATCTCCTTTTTAATAGCCTGACAATAGCCTGCCCAGGTCGGATTGCTTAGATCCTGTACGGCCATCCCGACTTTGACCTTCTTGTCGCTTGAGCTTGCCGCTGTGAGGCCTACCATCATGACCAGCAGCACACCTAATAGGTTTTTGATATATTGTTTGTTCATCGATTTGTTGATGTTTGTTTGATTTTATGATCTGGGAAGCTTTTTGGGGGGCCGCGGAATTTCGCAAAGCCTCAGCAGCCATGAGCGTGTGATCCATTTGAGGGAGCCAGGAACTGCTGGCAACAATTCTTGTCATAGGGGGACTTTTTAGGCGTTCGACACCAATCACCTACATCGGGAGGTTTCCATGGGAACTGTTTACTGTTGATGAAATTGGGTTTCATATAGAAATCAAGACAAATCCTCATTCTCAGAAGGCACCTGGCGTGCTAGGGCAACACCTATCGCATCCAATAAGGCAGGGTCTACTTTGGCCCGTTCGGCTGTGACTGCAGCTGGTCCGAATTCTTTTTGCGAAAGTGCCCTGGCTGCTTCGATGATCCAGTCCGCAGCCATTTCGGTTGATATGGTATCGGTATCAATAGCCAGGTCGAACTGTGATCCATTATCCCATTCTTGGTTGTAGAACCTCGAGACGAACTTTTGCCGGGCCGTGTCGTCTGCTTTGACTCGTTGCTCAGCTCGCAAGCGGCTGGGTAAGTTTTCCCGGGCCATCACTCGTTCCACTCTGACTGAGAACGGGGCCTGGAGGCGCACGTTGAGTACATCTGCATACTTGCTCAGAGAGGCATAACCACCCCGCCCCAGGATCAACATATCCCCTCGATGGGCCAGGGCTTCCATTGTGTCATTTAACATCGAAACGATGAGCAGATTCTTCGCGTTTGCCAGATCCCAAACATTTGGTGGAGACGTATATAATTCGCCAAATTTTTCCAACCCATATTGGCGGAATATCCCCTCCAGAATGTTTTTATTCACCAAAGTATACCCCAAAACCTCGGCCACTCGCCGGGCGATTTTGGCCGCTTCGCTGCCAATTAATCTGGAAATTGCAATTGTTTTCATCGGTGTTGTCTTTTCGTACTGCCCGGAAATCGCTTTTTGGGTGCGACGTCGGTGCGGCGAAGGACTGCGGGGCTGGAGGGAATTCATTGGGCGGCTGCGTTCCTTGTCGGTGTGCCTCCACTGAGTCGAGTATTCCAGGTCGCTCATGTCAAGCCTGCAAATGCGACAAATCGCCTGATATCGCCCGGCCGCTGGATTTTTTCGCTTTCGAGGAAATTAGGATCTCATATGGAAATCGAGAAAAAAAGCGGTTGATATGCGTCGCGATTTTCAATCCCGGCGAGGCGAACCCTTTCGCGACCCGAGGAAGGCGAGTTCTTTTTGCGCCTCTACAGCCTCCAGAAACTAATCAGCGATCTTCCGCCAATACCCTGGTACAGCCTCTTCAAAATTGACAACCTGCAGCAACGGGGCAACGTCAATCAGCCCAACTACACGATCGTTCTGGAATAGGACTACCGCATCCAGCACAACGATTGGGCTTACTTTCAGCTCTTCGTACACAATACTTCATCCAGCCAAACGGAACGGGTGCAGTACAAAATGCGACGATCCTCGGCTTTTACCTACGCCGTCGCCTTCTAGTCCCGACGCGCGACAACGACCGACTGGCGTCTCCTCCTGGCGACGGTTTGCTCTTCACGGCCCCTAATTCCTAGGGCATCAAGACAAGCATTTTCGATTCGAGAAAGTGCCGGGCGCCGTTAGGGGCGTGCTGGTGCTTCTTCGAAAGGATGACCTCAACCACGTCCGAGGCTCCAACCCAGAGTACGCCGATGGCCGGCATCGTGAGATCCAGGTCTCCCTCGGGAACGTTCGCGACTGTCCCGACTATCCGGCGCGGGAAACAGCATGCCGCACAGCGCTTCGTTGAGAAAGGATTTGACACAAATGATCACAGCGCTTTGAATCAATCGCTTTCTGTCATCCCCCTTGCGTATGAGTTCTTCACGCTCTCCCGAAGACCACAGCGAGCCGGCATGGCGAATGCCATCGTCGCGGCGTAAGCCCGTCGGTGCGAACCCGGAGCCCTAAAGCACCTCTATCGCAAGTTCCACGTTAACCCTTCGAACAATGACTGCCAAACTCAACACCGCGAACCTAAGTCAGCTGGATCCAAAAATTCAAGTGCCGCGATATGATCGGCAGAAAGTCGGCCAGGCCGTCATGCACGTTGGAGTGGGTGGGTTTCATCGCGCTCATCAGGCGCTCTATACAGATGATTTGCTCAACCAGGGTGAGGATTCCCAATGGGGCTTTTGCGGCGTGGGATTGCTCAAGCATGATGCCCGCATCCGCGACGTCATGCTCTCTCAAAATTGCCTTTATACGCTCGTTGAGCGAAGCATCGAAGGCGACACCGCACGCATCATTGGTTCCATTGTGAATTTTATCTTCGCTCCGGATGATCCGCAGAAAGTGATCGAGCAGATGGCATCCCCAGCAACTCGCATCGTTTCTCTTACGATTACGGAGGGTGGATACTACATCGACGCGGCAACCGGCGAATTGGATGCTCAGCATGCGGACATTCAATATGATCTCGCTCATCCGCATGAACCTTCTTGTTCGTTCGGGTACCTCCTGGAGGCTCTCGATCGCAGACGCATACGCGGGCTTGCGCCGTTCACACTCATGTCCTGCGACAACATCCAGAGCAACGGTGAAGTAGCCAAGAAGATGCTCATGGCCTTTGCCGAGTTGCGGGATCCCGTGCTCAGGAATTGGATGGCTGAGAACTGCTTGTTCCCGAATAGCATGGTCGATCGCATCACTCCTGCGACCACTGACGAGCATCGCGCCCTCGTGAAAGAGAAATTTGGAATCGATGATGGATGGCCGGTCATGACGGAGTCGTTCAAACAGTGGGTGATCGAGGATCACTTCGTCCAAGGCCGCCCGAAATGGGAGCAAGTCGGCGCCCAGATGACAACTGACGTGCTCCCCTATGAAAAAATGAAGCTGCGTCTGCTCAATGCCAGCCACCAGGCTCTCTGTTACATTGGTATGCTTCTGGGATATCAGCTCGTGCATGAGACCATGGAGGACTCGGACATCCGCAAGCTCGTCGAAAAAATGATGGATGAGGATGTGACGCCAATATTGTCCCCAGTCCCGGGCGTTGACCTTACGGAATACAAGAAGACTCTGATCGAGCGTTTTGCGAACCCGGCAATTCGCGATCAACTTTCACGTATAGGAATCTATGGTTCGTCGGGAATTCCCAAGTTCGTCCTGCCGTCGATTGAGGAGCAATTGAAACGCGGGGGGCCGATCAAACTGCTGAGTTTCACGGTTGCTTCATGGTTTCGCTATCTGAATGGGCTGGACGAATCGGGCAAAGAAATGCCGATGCTCGATCCCATGGCGCCAAAATTGCGCGAGCGCGCCACGGCAGCGGGAAAGGACGCTCGTCAGCTCCTGGGCATGCGCGAAGTTTTCAGCGAAGAACTGGCAAATGCACCCGACTTCCTAAAACAGGTTTCCGATACACTGAACAGCTTCTACGAGGAAGGCGCCAGGGCGACACTGGTCAAGAGCATCAGCTAAGCACCTTGATAGGCCGCCCGTCACCCTCGGCACGGGCTAACTTGTAGAGGCGGTTGTGCCAACCGCCTGCTCCCTAACTCAGCATCTTCAGTTCCGAAATCCAGGGTCACCCACCCGGCTACAATGTTGTGGCCGGCACCGCTGATCCGTTTCTTCGATCTTACCGAATGACAGCTTCAGTCTGGCTGTCGAAGAGATGAACCTTGTCCATGTTCAGTTGAACAGTCAGTTGCTCGCCGGGATGGTACACGTGTTCGCCGGGAACCCGCGCGATCAAGTTGCCGGTAGCGGATTTGAAGTAAACAATCGATTCGGAGCCCATCGGCTCGGCGATCTCAACCGTTGCAGTTATTGGAATATGATCGGGATCACTTACCTGGTCGCTTAGATGTTCGGGACGGATGCCAAAAATAATTGGCTTTCCAACATACTTCGCAGCCAGAGGTTCGAGCTTGCCGCGCAAGGGAATAGTCAACGCACCCGTCTGTCCATCTTCGACAAATGCCAAACCACTATCGAGCTTTTGGACCTTCCCTTTGAGCAGGTTCATCGGCGGACTGCCAATAAACCCGGCCACGAAAATATTCTCCGGGTGCCGATAGAGCGTGAGCGGATCGGCGACCTGCATGATCAGGCCGTCGCGCATTACGCAAATGCGGTTGCCCATAGTCATCGCCTCCACCTGGTCATGCGTCACATAGACCATCGTCGTTGTGAGCTGCGTGTGAAGTCGCGAAATCTCCGAGCGCATGTGCACACGCATTTTTGCATCCAGGTTGGATAGCGGCTCATCGAAAAGAAATACCTTAGGATTACGAACAATGGCCCGACCGAGTGCCACCCTCTGGCGTTGGCCCCCCGAAAGCGCCGCCGGCTTGCGTTCGAGCATCTTCTCAAGGCCCAGAATATTTGCGGTCTTGTTAACGGTCTCCTGAATGAAATCCTTAGGCTTCTTGGCCAACTTCAAGCCGAAGGCCATGTTGTCAAAGATCGTCATGTGCGGGTAGAGCGCGTAATTCTGGAAGACCATCGCAATCCCGCGATCCTTGGGGTGAACGTTGTTGACCACACGGTCGCCAATCGTGATCGTCCCGCTGGAAATGTTCTCCAGGCCCGCGAGCATCCGCAGGGTCGTTGACTTTCCACATCCGGAGGGGCCGACCAGAACCATAAACTCGCCATCCTTGATGTCGAGGTTGATGTTCTTGACGGCGGTGAACGAGGGATTGCCATGCTCGTCCAGATAGGTCTTCACCAGGTTTTTTATGTGAACCGAACCGTCGCTCATAAGCCAATTGAGAATTAGGGGGATCTACTTCACCGCGCCGAATGTCAATCCGCGGACAAGCTGTTTCTGCGTCATCCATCCGAGCACCATGATTGGCGCCACCGCCAGAAAGGATGCCGCAGACAATTTTGCCCAAAACAAACCCTCCGGGCTGGAGTAGGATGCAATAAAGACTGGCAACGGTGCCGCTCTCACGCTGGTCAGATTGAGACTCCAGAAGGCCTCGTTCCAGGAAAGAATGATAAGGAGCAGCCCTGTGGAAGAAAGGCCCGGCAGCGTCATGGGACGCAGCACATGCCACATCTCCTGAAAGATGGTTGCGCCATCGATGCGTGCCGCTTCAAGAATGGCACCGGGAACTTCGCAAAAATACGTGTACCCCATCCACACTGCGATAGGCAGATTGATCAGCGCGTAAATGATGATGAGAGCAAGAATATTATCCAGCAGCCCGAAGGCTTGGCAAAGGATATAGAGGGGAATCAAAACCCCGACCGCAGGCATCATCTTGGTCGATAGCATCCATACCAATGTCGACTGGGTTTTTTTCGTTGGATAGAAAGCCATTCGATATGCCGCAGGAATGGCAAGCGCAAAACATAACAGGGTCGAACCCACCGAAGCAAGAATGGAGTTCCATACGTAGCTCACGTAGTTGCTTCGGGCGAAGACCTCGTAAAAAGATTCCAACGTAGGAAGAAAAAACAGACTCAACGACTGGGCTTCGCGCTCGTTCTTGAAGGCGGTTATCGCCATCACAAAGATGGGAAAGAAGATGATAATGGCGACGAGCCATGCCAGAATGCCGAAGGCCCATTTGCTAAACTTAGACTCTTCCATATCAACGGGACTGGAGGTTTTTCGCCACCAATTTCACCATAAAGTACGCCACGATATTGGCCAGGATCACCGCCAGAATTCCTCCGGCCGAAGCGATGCCGGCATCAAATTGCTGAAGTCCCAAGGAATACACCAGAAAGGCAAGGTTCGTTGTTGCCGTTCCGGGTCCGCCCGAGGTCGTCGTGTAGATCTCGGCGAAAATCGACAACAGAAAGATCGTTTCGATCATTACGACGACTCCGATCGCACGGCTCAGGTGCGCGATCGTGACGTAGAAGAAAAACTGAACTGGATTCGCGCCGTCGACCGCCGCGGCCTCTTTTTGCTCCTGATCGAGCGACTTGATCGAGGTAAAAAGAATCAGGAAGGCGAAAGGCAGCCACTCCCAGGAAACAATAATAATGATCGAAAGCAGGGGATGCGTGCTAAACCAATCAATCGCGGGCAGCCCGAGCTTTCCCATGAACACAGCGAGGAACCCGTAAACGGGATGCATCATCATGTTTTTCCAGATCAGGGCGCTCACCGTGGGCATGACAAAGAACGGAGCAATGACCAGCAGCGCGGCGATGTTCTTTCCAAAGAACTCTCGATCAAAGAGAACCGCCAACAGCGTTCCAAGCCCCACCGTGATGATCAGCACCGCGCCGATCAAAATGATGCTGTTTATGATCGCTGGAATGAACGCAGGGTCTTCCCAGAGATACCTATAATTCTCGAAGCCCGCAAACCCCCTAAGTTCAGGATTGAGGAGGTTCTTTCGAATAAACGAGAAATAGATGGTCATCCCCAACGGGACGATCATCCACAGCAACAAAACGCCCACCGCAGGCGCCTGGAGAAGAGGCAGAATCTTGCTGGGCTTTGCCTCTTCCTCGGGCGCAGCAGGTATGGTCGCGGCGGGCTGTTGCGCGGTGCTCACTGAATTTCCGCCGCCAAGTCCGGACGTTATTTTTGCAGACCCGCCTGCTTGACAGCCTTGTTGGCGGCAGCCTCGCTCGCCTTCAAAGCCTGATCCACAGTCATCTTGCCGGCCAATGCCCCCGCGACATTCTGGCCTATCACCGTGCCGAACGACTGGAACTCGGGAATGCCCACAAACTGGACACCCGTATAAGGAACCGGCCTGATGGCAGGATTGGTGGGATCCGCGGTCTGCATCGCTTTCAGTGTCACTGCAGCGAAAGGCGCCGCTTTTTGATATTCGGGATTTTCGTAGAGCGATTTTCGGGTTCCAGGAGGAACGGTTGCCCAACCGGTCTCCGCGGCGACCAATTTGGCGTATTCCTTGGAGGTGGCCCAGAGCGCAAATTTCTCCGCTGCCTCCGCAGCCTTGGAGGACTTGGGGATCGCGAATGCCCAGGACCACAGCCAATGGGCACCATTCGGCGTCTTCTGAATGGGAGCATTGGCAAACGCCACCTTGTCGGATACTTGCGATTCCTTCGGATCGAAAAGGGGACCCGCGCCGGAGGTCGCATCGATCCACATCGCCGCCTTTCCCGTCGCAAATATCGTCAGATTCTCGTTAAATCCGTTTGATGTCGCACCAGGAGGACCATAGGCCTTCATGAGATCCACGTAGTAGGTAATAGCGTTTTTCCACTCCGGAGTGTCTATGGTCGCATGCCACTCCATATCGAAATATGCGCCCCCGAACGTGTTAACCAATGTAGTGACATATGCCATATTCTCACCCCAGCCCGGCTTGCCGCGCAGGGTAATTCCATAGATGCCTTTTCCTTTGTCAGACAGAGCCTCCGCGAACTTCTTGATATCATCATAAGTCGCTTGCTCAGGCACTTTAAGCCCTTTTGCTTCGAAGAGGTCCTTGCGATACATCAACATCGAGCTCTCTCCATTGAAAGGCAAAGCATACAGCTTTCCATCGTAAGAGAGGCCGTCACGAAGCGACTTGAAAACGTCCTCAATATCATATTCGGCCGGAAGATTCTCCATCGGCTTGAGCCACCCGCGCTTGGCGAAAATGGGAGCCTCATAGAGCCCGATGAAAATAACGTCGAACTGCCCGCCCCCCGTGGAAACATCCGTCGTGATGCGCTGCCGCATGATGTTCTCCTCAAGCACGAGCCAGTTCAGCTTGATGTCGGGATTGGCGGCCTCGAATTTCGGCGACAGCTTCTTGAGCGTGATCATGTCCGGATTGTTGACCGTAACGATGTTCACGGTCTTCTGCTCAGCCATGGCAGCCAGACTTGTGAGAAGGATAACAGAGAGAGTTAAGAAGCGTTTCATGGGGTGGAACTGATGCTTTCTTTTCGTTGAAGAATTAGGATTGCGGGGGCGCTCTCTTTTGCCGCGGCGCAGCCTCGCACCGCTTGATAGAGCACCATCATTTTGAAACCATCCAATCAGAACCGTCAAACCTTTTTTTGAGAAACGCCCGACCCGCCGCGAGCTGTGAAGCCCGCCGATCCAGAGCTGGTCGGATCACCAAGCGAACGGATTTGTCGAACAGATGCTTGATCGGCGGACCGTGAAATGGTTTTGGGTTTTTTTGTTCACATCAAAGCCTCTGGCGCCTGAAGTCGAGCCGTTCGACTGGCGCTTCTTGATCCATCCCCAGTTCTCATGCTCGCTCAGGGAACGGCTCCAAGCGATATCCAAGATCGTCCGCGAACGCCGGCGGATGACGTTCTCTGAACTTCAGGCCATTATTCCAGCCTCCCCGGCTACGATCCGGAGAGATCTGGCCGAACCCGAGGAGTCGGGCAACATGATTCGGGTCCACGGCGTAATGGACACTCGCTATGTGAAATCGGAAATCACGTTTGACGAGCGGATGGTGCGCAACGTTTCCGCCAAAAGAACGATTGGCGCCCTCGCGGCGAGGTTGATACCGCCGGGAGCGAGCGTGTTGATCGATGCGGGAACAACTGGTCTTGAAGCCGGGCGGGCTCTCCTAGGACGAAAGGACGTGCGCATCATTACCCACTCGGTGACGCTGGTGGAAGCCGCCCGGCAAGGCGAAGCGGAACTTCTTTGCATCGGTGGGGAGCTTCGCAAAGCTGAGCGGGGCCCTGAACCGGAGGGCAGGCGCTGGGGATTCTCGCTTCGGTCCGGGCAGATTTCGCGTTTATCGGAGCCTCTGGATTGGACGCCGAAGAGGGCTGCTCGAACACCAAGCTGTTCGAGGCCGAACTGACGAAGGCGATCCTGGCGAGAGCGAAACGAAAGATTCCGCTGGCGATGCAAAGGGGAGCGCCCCCGGCATCGTCCGTTTTGCGGAATCGAACGAAGTCGACGACTGGATCACTGACAAGCCGCGCACCGCGGAAGAGACGAAACGGCTCAAGTCATTCGGGTTGAACGTGCACACTGCGGGATGGGAAGAGAACCGATCCCCGCGCTTCGCTTCTAAGGTCTTTGGCCCGACTCGCGCAAGGCGACGCCTTCGTCGCGGTCCTGCCCGAGAGGGTCCACTATTCCTTGTGAACGCCTTTGCTTCCTGAGGCCGCGGCTCCGAATTCCTCGGGAAACTTCGCCAGGAAACTTTGAGTGGGCCACGAGCAAGCCTCTCCAAACGCGCAAACCGTGCGTCCCGCAATGTTATCCGCCACGCTCTTGAGAGCGTCCGGGTCGCTCGTCCTGCCCTCCCCGCCGAGCATTCGCGTGGTTATTTTCGACATCCAGAGACTTCCCTCGCGGCACGGGGTGCATTGTCCGCAACTCTCATTGGCATAAAATTGATTCAAGTTATTGAGCACCCAAACCATATCGCGGGAGTCGTCCATCACCATCACGCCGCCGCTGCCGACCATTGTGCCGACCGATGCGAGACCGCCGGCATCCATCACCACGTCGAGCATCTTGATTTCTTTTTCCTCGATTTTCCCGTCCGCGCCCTTGGCCTTGACCTTATAGAGCTCGTCGGCCCGCATGACCTTTGCCGAGCTGCCTCCCGGAATCACCGCTTTCAGCTTTCGGCCCGGCTTCATGCCGCCGCAGACATCAAAGATCAGCTCGCCGAGCGTAACCGCTCCCGCAGGCATTTCATAGAAGCCCGGCTTCATCACATCGCCGCTCACGCAAAGGGTCCGCGTCCCCCCGTCGCCCGGGGTTCCCATCTTCGCATATTCCGCCGGCCCCAACCGAAGAATGTGCTTCACATGGCAGATCGTTTCCACATTGTTGACGATCGTCGGCTTCAGATAAAGACCCAATACCGCGGGGAAATAGGGAGGTTTGATACGAGGATACGGCCTCTTTCCCTCGAGCGATTCCAGGAGGCTCGTTTCCTCGCCGCAGATATACGCGCCGGCACCCTGATGGACGTAGATATCGACATCGAAACCCGAGCCCAAAACATTGCTTCCCACGAAGCCTTTTTCGCCCGCCTGCCGGATCGCCGACCAGACAATGCGAGACGCCTCGGGAAATTCACAGCGGATGTAGATGTAGCAGAGATGGGTGTTGGTCGCGTATGCGGAGATGACCAGGCCCTCGATCAGTTGATGCGGGTCGTAGTGAAGGATGTAGCGGTCCTTGAAAGTTCCCGGTTCGGATTCGTCCGCGTTGACGACGATATAGTGCGGCTTGCCGTCATCGTATTTGATAAACCCCCATTTAGCCCCGCACGGGAAGCCCGCCCCCCCGCGGCCGCGAAGGTTCGAGGCTTTGACGGCATCGACGATTTCACCAGGCTTCATGGTCACCGCCTTGCGGAGTGATTCGTAGCCCCCGTTGGCCAGAAAGGCGTCGATGTCGCCGTCGTATCCCGGCTTGGCGATGTTCTCGAAAATGATTCGCCGTTCCTTCGGATGAGGAGCGGGCATAACGAGTCTCTTAACGCTCATCGATACTGTTCCAAAATGCCGGCGACCTTCTCGGCAGAAATGTTTTCGTGAAGGTCGTCGTTGATGAGCGCGACGGGCGCCGTCCCGCAACTGGCAAGACACTCGACAAATTCCACGCTGAATTTCCCATCCTTCGACGTGGGCGGAGCCTCACCGAAGCCATGATGCTCCCCATAAGGATCGAGGCCGACAGCCTCGCAAAAGCGCTTCTTCACCGCGTAACTGCCCGCCATGGCACAGGCGAGGGTACGGCAAACTCTGATGATCGTCCTCCCAGCGGCCTCCCGGCGAAACCAGGGATAAAAGGTCACCAGCTCGTAGATGTTTATCGGTTGAAGCTCAAGGCGAGCCGCGATCCATTCGATTCCGCTGTCGTCCACGCAGCCAAAGCGGTTCTGCCAGCAGTGAAGCAACGGCAAAGCAGCGCTTCGCTTCGATACCGGGTAGTGCGAGACGATCTCGTCGATCTCCGCCTCAAATGCCGGCGTTACCCCATCGGCTTGCCGCCCGGTTGAGGCCGCCTGGTCGGCGACAGTGGTCACGGTCATGGCCAAAGGTTGTCCTGTTTTGCCGCGGCTGCATCAAGAAAAAGGAGCTTGCCGCCTTAAGAACCTGTGAAAAAATTAGAAAGCGCCGCACGAGAGCAAGAAAGGCCGTATGGCAAGGCGCACGCGGGGGCGCATCCCCGCAGCGGGCTGTAACCGAGCGGGCAACGCGGCCAGACGGCCTTTCTTGCTCTCGCCCACTGGGTTGCGCGTCTTTTTGGCTTGGCCTGCGTTGCTCGGGTGGGACAGCCGAGCGAAGGGAGACAGCCTGCCGAAGGCAGCCCGCAGGGCGATGCAAAGCATCGGCAACACCGCTGCGGGTATTGCCGCCGCCCTCACGCCTTGGCCAAGCCAAAAATCCAGCAGCAACGCGGCACTTGTAATTTTTTCACAGGTTCTAAAAGATTCGAACCACGCGCCAGCTCATCGACCCTCGCCACCCCGTAACGAAGCTGGAAAATATTTCGCCGCCATGGCGCGAATGGTTTCCGCGATTCTGTCGCGCAGCGCCAGCGGCTCAATCACCTCAGCATGAGCCCCCCATCCGAGAATCCAGCTTTCCAAGTCGGGAGCGATACCAACCTGCATGGTCAGCTCGACGCCCGACCGTTCCGCCGGGTGAATCTTCTGGGAGGCGTGCCAGTGCCGCTCGGAGACAAGCCTGGCCGCGAAAGAATCGAATCGTATCCGGACCCGCTCGGTGCTGCCCGCCTCAAACGCGGCGAAGCTTCCCGAGAGCATTTTGGAGACCGAAAAATCTGCCGGGCGCTCAAAACTCGTCCGCAGTTTTTTCACGTTTCCGATCCGGGTCAAAGCGAAGGTGCGAAGCTCTTCCCGGGTCTGGTCACGGGCGATCAGATACCACTGGCTGTTGATGCAGGCGAGGTGATACGGCTCCACGCTACGGCGTCCCGGCTTTCTTGCGCGAATCGAAAGGTAGTCGAACTCCACGACTTGCCGGCTCATCACGGCGCTGGTCAGCAGTTCGAAAACGCTGATTTGACCTTGCGGAATGCCGGCCGAACGAAAGGAAACCGCTTCAGACAATTCGTGCAAAGAGACGCTCGCCTCGTCGCCGAGGCTGGACACCAGCTTTTGAAAAGCGGCACGCAGGGGTTTTTCAAAAGACGTTCCGCGGTACTGCTCCACGGCCTTTTGCGCGACCAGGAGGGCGACCAGCTCTCCCTCGCTAACCGTGATCAGCGGAAACTGCCCCACCGCTTGCGCGTAAGCGAATCCGTGCCGCGCGCGATCATACTCGATGGGCAGGATCAGCTGGTCCCTCATGAAGTCCACGTCACGCTGAATCGTCTTCGCGGAGACCTCAAACTCCCGCGCCAGTAAGGAACAGTTCGGATATTTTCCCCCAGCGGAGAGCAGCTCATGGATCCTCATCATTCGGACCAGCGGCGGGCGGGTGGCGCCGCCAAAGCTCCGGGCGCGCAGCCGCCCGGAAACAGGCAAAATTTTCTCGGGCATATGACATTAAATGTCCCATTCGTTTTGAGACAGTCAACGCCATTATGAGAACCATTCGTCACCTCCTCCTGAAAGTTACCCGCAAGAGCCAGCCTGTTTGCAGCCAAATGGAACTGTCCCTTCCGGGCTCGCGACTCACCCGGGGCGAAGCAAACTTCCTGCGCAAGATCCGTCAACTGCGGGAGGAAATTGCCATGAGCCGATCTTGAGCAGGCGAATGCCGGACCGACCCCGCCAGATGGTCCGCTCTGGCGCGGTGCGAATTTCTGTTCTAATATCGCGGAGGGAGAGTAAAAGAACGGCTGGCGAACGCGGTGGCCACCGGACGATGCCAGCGGGTTCGCCGGCCGACACCGCCTTGCCGGTCCTCGATTCCTCATGCACGTTCAAGACATATTCCAATCATCCGAGACGACCTTTTCCTTTGAGTTTTTTCCGCCCAGGAGTCCCGAGGCGGTGGAGAGCCTTTACCAAACGATCCGGGAATTGGAGCCCTATCAGCCGCATTTCGTGAGCGTGACCTATGGCGCGGGTGGCGCGACGCGGGAACTCACCCACGATCTGGTCGTGCGCATCAAAGAAACGACCTCCCTGGATCCGGTCCCTCATCTCACCTGCGTTTGTCACAAGGAGCACGAAATCACTGAGATTCTTGACCGCTACGCCCGCGCGGGCGTGAGCAACATACTTTCCCTGGGAGGCGACCCCCCAAAGGAGCTGGCGTATCGCAAGGAAGACGACGACTTTCGGCATGCCGCCGACCTCGTACGGTTCATCAAGAGCTTCAACGGCTCGGGGAGCCATCCCGACCGGCGCGGATTTGGGATCGGAGTCGCAGGATTTCCCGAAGGGCACCCCGGCACGCCAAATCGACTGCTCGAGCTCGACTACCTCAAACGAAAGGTCGATGCGGGAGCCGACTACATCGTGACCCAGCTCTTCTTTGACAATCGCGATTTTTTTGACTTTCGGGATCGCTGTGAGCTTGCGGCAATCACTGTTCCGATCATCGCGGGAATCATGCCGATCACCTCGATCGGCGGAATGAAACGCATGGCCGAACTTGCCGCGGGAGCGCGATTTCCTGCCCGGCTCCTGCGTTCTTTGCAGCGTTGCCATGACGACCCGGAAAGCGTCGCCCGCGTCGGCGTCCACTACGCCTCCGAGCAATGTCATGACCTCCTCGAACACAAAGTCCGGGGCATCCACTTTTACACCCTGAACCGATCGGATGCCACCCGGCGCATCTTCGAAAGTCTCGGTTTGAAACAGGCCCGTGCCAGGACAATTCAAGCCGCCTGAGCGGTTTTCGGCCTCAGAAACTTTGCCGAAGAAACGCTTGCATTTCGGACCGCAAGGAGTAGACACTTCCCCGGCGATGAATTTTCAGTTTGCAGCCGTAAAGATTTCCGCCGGATCCAAGGCCGTAGGTCTTGGAGCCGTGGCGATCTTGCGGAGCTGATTACCATCACCCCCAATGACCCACGGCCGCCGGAGGTCGTGGGATCTTTGTTTCACGGCCGAGGTTGGGCGCAGGTTTCAACAAAACCAAACAATGAATCCCACCACACCGAAAGAAAACTATTTGCCGGGACACGGTGCAAACGCTTCCAGCTTCATGGCGACGCGTGAGCTCGAGAGCCACGGCTTTTTCCTCGTGCCACTCTTACAACCGGGCTTTGACGTCCTGGACGCGGGAAGCGGGCCGGCCACCATCAGCGCGGACATTGCCGACGCGGTATTCCCCGGCAAGGTCACTGCCTTGGATATCTCTGCTCTGGAACTAGATCACGGACGCAGGCTGGCGGAAGGCCGCGAGATCATAAATCTCGAATTTTCGACCGCCTCCGTCTATGAAATGCCGTTCCCCGAAGGCTCTTTCAACGTGGTGTTTTCCCACGCTCTTCTCGAGCACCTCAGTAACCCGCACGAGGCCCTCAAGGAGTTTTATCGGGTGACGCGACCGGGGGGCTTTGTGGCGCTGTCGAGTCCCGACTGGGACGCCTGCGAAGTCAGCCCGCTACCCATGTCTCTGGGCCGCGCGATCAGCGCCTATCGAAACTTGCACGAAAGCAACGGAGGCAACAGTCGGGCGGGATTTCATTTAAACGAGTGGATGGTCGAAGCGGGTTTCGCGCCCTTATCCAACAGCGAGTGGATAGAGGAATACGAAAACCCGAAGCAAATCGCGGAATATCTTGCGCTGCAACTGGAACTCGTCGGCCAACTGCATCACGCCACCGCGCTGCGCGACTGGGCCCGGGAGCCGGGGGCCCGATTTCGGCAATGCTGGAAGTATGCAACCGGCGTGCGGCCGGCCGCGCACAAACGCCGCAAGCGCGTCCTGGAGTGAGCCCGGCGGAAACATTTCCGCCGGCTTGAAATCTGACCGCTTGCGCGTCTCAGGCCATGATGGCGCGGGCGATCTCTTCTGCTTTAGCGTCGCCAAACAAGGCTCGCACCAAGGCAAGCCCGAAATCCACCGCGGTCCCCGCTCCGCGGGCGGTGAGAATTTTTCCATCCCGGACGACCCGTTCCTGCGCCTGGGCACCGGGCACCTCTTCGTAAATGGAAAAATGCGCCGTGAAATTTCTGTTTCCAAGCAGGTCGGCGTCCTTCAATACCGCTGGTGCGGCGCAAATCGCTCCGACAAATCTTTCCGCATCGAAGAATTTCCTCGCGAGCTTCGCTGGCCGGCCGTCTGTGCGAAGAGCCTGCACGCCCGGACCGCCGGGGAGCAGCAGAAGGTCGAAATCCTTGTCGGCGACGTCCACCAAGGCGGCGTCCGCCTGAAGAGCAAGCTTGCTCCGGCCGGTCACAAGCGTCTCCCCGTTAAGCGACGCAACGACCACCTCGGCGCCAGCCCGCCTCAAAAGATCGATCGGCGTCACGGCTTCGATTTCTTCGAATCCCGGGGCGAGAAGGCAGAGGACGCGTTTGCTCATGAGATTCGCTCTAGACGTCGGCCGCATGGGCGGTCAACTCTTCGACCGTCACGAACTCGACGGTGGACGCGTGCGTGGCTTCGAGAACTACCGGAGGAGCCATCCCCGCGTCGAGGGCTTCCTTCCAACGACTGACGCACAGGCACCAGCGATCTCCCGGCTGAAGCCCCGAAAACCCCAGTTCGGGGCGCGGAGTAACCAGATCGTTTCCCCGGGCCCCGGAGAACTCGAGAAAATCGGCCGTCATGACGGCGCAAACCGTATGCAACCCGAAGTCGCCCGGACCCGTGCGGCAGAAGCCGTCCCGATAAAATCCGGTTGCAGGATTCCTGCAGCAGCACTGCAATTTTCCGCCCAGAACATTAGATGGCATGAATCAGCATAAGCCAATTCCCGCCGCGCGGGAGTTGAAATTTCGCGTCTCTCTGATTTCTTCTATCCTCGGTGAATGGAAGTCCTTTTGGAAAAATCTGATTCGCGAATCCTCGATGGGGTTTGGGGCCTGGAGCCGCTGGCCTAGAATCGATTTGCGGGAATTTGAAGATGTCGGAATCGAAGGTTCGCGCCGGTGTGGAAAGGCGCTTTTTGGTGAACATGCCCCTGCGCGTTCTTTTCGTGCCATTTGGAAGCGAGGGCGACGTCAATCCGCTCTTATGGCTCGCGGACGGGATGGCCGCGCAAGGACACTTACCGACCTTCATGATTACGCCGCATTACGGACACCTCGTTGAAAGGCGAGGCTTCCCCTGGTTACCCATCGGGACCGAACGGGAATTTGTTCGCTTCGCTCGGGATCCTCATCTCTGGCATAAGACACGTGGACCAAAAACGGTCATCCGAGGTATGTTGGAGACCCTGCCGGCCTACCGGGAAGCATTTGCAAGAGCGAACAGCCAGTTTGATCTCGTCGTGCTATCGAGCCTGGCCCTGGGGGCCGCGTCGGTGTCAGAAGCCGTCGGGATACCCCGGTTGACCCTCCACATGCAGCCGGCCTTGTTTCGCAGCACCTACGACTGCCCAGTCTTCCTGGAGGAGTTGTCATGGTTGGCGCGATCGCCACGGTGGGCAAAGCGCGTCTTCTTCAAGATCGTCGACCGTCTTTTGTGGGAAACCCCCCGGAAAACCGTGAATAGATTTCGCAGCGGGTTAAACCTGGCCCCGATCCGGGATTTTTATCTCGAAGGCTTTCACGGAACGGAGGGTGTCGCCGCCCTCTTCCCGTGCTGGTTCGCTCCTCCGCAATCCGACTGGCCGCCGAAGGTCCGGCAATTCGGTTTTCCTCTCGTCAACTCCGCTCCAAGGCGGTTATCCGAGCCTCTCGAGGCCTTCCTCGAGACCGGCGACAAGCCGGTGGTCTGGACCCACGGATCGGCCAATTTCGATATTCGCCGTTTTCAAAGGCGGGCGCTGGCAATCTCGCGGGAACTCAATTTGCGGTGCTTGCTGGTCAGCCTTGAGACCCTTGAGGGAAGGTGCCCCGAAGGGGCTTTTCACCTGACCCACGCGCCGTTTGAGGATCTTTTTCCCCGCTGTCGGGCAGTGGTCCACCATGGCGGGATAGGAACGACTGCGAAATGCATCGCCGCGGGCGTCCCCCAGTTCATCGTGCCGCGTTCGCATGACCAACCAGACAACGCGAGCCGCATCGGCAAGCTTGGCCTCGGAAAGTCGCTCTCCTATCGCAGAATCGACAAAACCGATCTGCGAGCAAGCCTGGCAGAACTCCTCGCGTCGAAGGTGATCGCGTCGCGCTGCGTAGAGTTTCAAAGGAAGGTCTCCGGCGAGAAAACGCTCGCGAATCTCTGCGCCTGGGCAGAGGAACTCGCTGAACAGAAACCTCGCCGGGCCGTCGCTAAGAACCGGTGATCTTTTCGTTGGCAAGATGCGACGGATCGGTTCCGGAAGGAGATGTTACCGATCAAGATGTGAGCTGGCTCCCCTGGTAAAAATCCGGCGCTTTTTCTTTCCCCGGCCGATCATTTGCGGTTACTGATCCGCATGGGCAGCGCAACCCGAAACGGCCTGCACAAGACGTGGCGCGCCATCGTTCAAACGACGAACATTTACATTGAGATCGACGGTGAGCAGCGAGCCGCCGCGTTTGCTTACTATGTCCTCTTTTCGCTTTTTCCCCTGTTCGCGCTCTTGCTGACGCTTGGATCGTCTTTTTTTGGCTCGGAGCAAATCATTTCCATGATAAAAGGCTTTCTGCCCCTAGACGAATCCCAGCAAAGGTTTATTTGGGAGGCTGTTCACCAACTGGAGATCGCCCGCGGAGGAATCGGCGCTCTCTCGATCATCATCCTGCTTTGGTGTTCACTTCGTTTCTTTCAAGGACTGGTGCATGGCGTCAACAGGGCCTGGCACACGATTGAAATTCCCTGGTGGCAAATTCCCCTGAAAAACCTCCTGATGATTGCCATTATAGGGAGCGCGCTCTTTGCGGGGTTGGTCGCGCCCGCGATTCTGCAGGCCGTGCGCAATGGTCTCGTCGCCGCCGAAACGTTCATAAAGGCGCACTTTCCGGGCTTCGATCTGCATCTCGTTTCCGGGCTCCTCGATTTGAGCCGCTACGCCATCGCCGTCATCCTTCTTTTCTACTCTTTTTGCATGCTCTACAAATTCGCGCCGCGCAGGAAGGTGCTCTTCCGCCAGGTGTGGTTTCCTGCCTTGATCGTTACCTTCGCGCTGATGATCTCTCAGATCGCTTTCATTGACTACCTGCCCAACTTCGTGAATTACGGGATCTACGGAGCAGTTGGCGGAATGATGCTCCTGCTGCTTTGGGTCTATTTCGCCGGGATCATCATCATCCTCGGAGCGTGTCTCTGCGCGGCGATGGAACGATCCGAGGCCCCTACTCCAGCCAATCCAGAATGTTGAAATTGCACGCTACCATCACCGTGATCAGCGCAACCGTGACCAGAAAACCGACCAGCGCCACAATGGGAAGGGTAATAAAGATCCTGCGGATGAGACGATCCTCGGCCCCCTGAATTTCACTCATACTGCGAGAAGTAAGAGCGCCTCCCTTCGAAGTCAAGATTCAGGCGAAGCGGGGCGCGAGGCGATGGGGTCACGCCCGGTAGCGATCGGGAAGGGCGGCCAGAAGCTCCGCTTTCGGCGTGCGGGAAAGAAATTCACTCAAAATCTCGTCGCCCCTCTTGCGCGATGCGTAGAGCTTGAGGAGCCCATCGACAACCAAATGGACATCCGACGCGAGGATTTTCCCTTTGAGCAGCTCATTGAACCGGCTCTCGCGGCCCAACCGCCCGCCAACGAATAAATCGTAGGCGTCGACCATCTTTCCGCCAACTTTGGTTTTGGCCCCGCGGAAACCAACGTCGGCGATTTGATGCTGTCCGCAGCTGGACGGGCATCCGCTGAAATGAACGCGAACCTTGTCCTTGTACCAGCCGCTGGTCGTCTCCAGCTGCCTGATGAGTTCGATCATCCGATTTTTCGTCTCGGCGACGGCCAGATTGCAAAACTCGATCCCGGTGCAGGAAACGCAGCCCTTCCGGAAATTTGACGCCTCGTAGACGAGCCCCAATTCGTCCATCTCCTTCCGCATCGCCGGAAGGCTCGTTTCAGGGATATGGGGGATCAGGACATTCTGTTTGTTCGTGAGCCGAACAACGTCCCGCCCGGCGACACAGTATTTTTTCGCCAAGCGTCCCACCGAGGCCAACGCGCCGGTGCGGATGCGTCCTCCCGAAAAAGTGAGCCCCACCCAGTTGAGGCCCGGCTCACGCTGCGCATGGATCCCCATGTGATCGGCCTCCTGATCACGCGGGAAGACGAATTTGGCATGGCGCTGGAGCCGATATCCAAGACGGCTTTCGATTTCGGCAAGAACTCTCTCCGAGCCCCAATCGGCGACGAGGAATTTGAAGCGGGCCCGATTGCGCTTTGCACGATACCCTTCGTCGCGAAAGATCTCGCTGATCGCCTTGGTGACCGGCCAGGCCTGTTCCGGCGAAATCCAGACCGGCAATATTTTCGCCAGGTGGGGAGCGCTCGAAAGCCCTCCCCCGACCTTCACCCCGAATCCCGCGTCCCCTTGGGTGCTAAGGAGGCCAAACAAACCCACGCAGTTGATATCCGGTTGATGGCAATGGATCGGGCACCCGCTGATCGAGATCTTGTATTTCCTTGGCAGATTTGAAAATTCCTTCGTGTTGGTCAGTCCCCGGCTGATCTCGAGCATTTGTGGAGTGGCGTCGAGAATCTCGGACGGATTGATTCCAGAGACCGGGCAGCACGCCACGTTGCGAGTGATGTCTCCGCAGGCGCCACTGGTAATAATGCCTGCTTTCTCGAGTTCGTCGAAAACCGGTGGCACGTCCTCGATGCGCAACCAATGAAATTGGATCGTCTGGCGCGTCGTGATATCGCAAAAACCGTGCCCGAATTCATCCGCCAGCTCCGACAGCAGGATCGCCTGGGCGGCGCTCAATTGGCCGCCAGGGATCTTCGTTCGCATCATAAAGTACCCGCTGTCCTTGGGTTTCTGGCGATAGACGCCGTACCATTTCAGCCGGTCGAAATCCTCTTCGACGATCGCCGAAAAACCTAGCTTGGCGTAGCGATAGATATCGTGAACCACGTCCAAGCCATCCTTCTCCAACTTCATCCTTTCCTGCGGGGTCAGCTCGATCAGGCCGCGCTTGACCGCGTCAAAGTTCGGTGAAATCTCCTGCATGGCTTCTTGACCAATTTGCAGCGTCTGGAAGGGGCTTTCCAGGATTGTTTTTTTGCCAAACCAACAAGGCTCCCGAGACGGGCCCTTCACCTTGCAGGTGTTTACATAAAAGCAAAGTGACACGCGGCCATTTTTCTGAGAGTTGAAGGAGCCGAAATGGCCTCCGAAGCCGAATTAGAGCGAATCCTCGCCCGCGATCAGCGGCGCGAGGCCTGGGATCTTTGGGGACCCTACCTTAGCGAACGCCAATGGGGAACGGTGCGGGAGGACTACTCGGCCGATGGCGACGCGTGGAACTACTTTCCGCACGATCATGCGCGGTCGCGAGTTTACCGGTGGGGCGAAGACGGGATGCTCGGCATCTGCGACAGCGATTGCCGGATCTGCTTCTCAGTCGCTTTCTGGAACGGCCGCGACCCGATTCTCAAGGAGCGCTTTTTTGGGCTTTCGAATCCACAGGGAAATCATGGCGAGGACGTGAAGGAATATTTTTACCACCTCGACAACACGCCGTCTCACAGCCTGATGCGCGGGCTCTACAAGTACCCACAAGAGGAGTTCCCCTATCGGCGTCTCATTGAGGAAAATGCCCGCCGTTCGCGGCTCGAGCCCGAGTTCGAGCTGGTGGATACGGGCGTTTTCAATGACGGACGCTATTTTGATATTTTCATCGAGTACGCAAAGGCGGCGCCAAATGACATCTGCATCAGGATTTGTGCGATCAATCGGGGACCTGATCCGGCGCCGTTGACGATTTTGCCAACTTTGTGGTTCCGCAATACCTGGTCCTGGGGGCAGGAAGGAATCTCAAAGCCTGAAATGCATCTTGCCGGCGATAATTCGGTCACGGTGACGCCCTGGGGCCTTCCCGTTTATCACTACTGCTGCGACGAGGCGTCGGAATTTGTGTTCACCGAGAACGAGACAAACAATCGGCGCCTGTTTGCCTCGGAGAATAAAGCCGCCCACGTCAAGGATGCCTTCCACGACTATATCATTCATGGAAAGTCCGACGCGGTTAATCCGGCAGGCAGCGGCACGAAAGCCTCGCCCGTGTATCGCCGGACCGTCGCGCCCGGAGAGGCTTCCATGGTCCGTCTCAGGCTTGCCGAGTCTTCGCAACAGGAGCCATTCGGTTCCTCGTACGAAACAATGTTTCAGGACCGCAAAAGGGAAGCCGATGACTTTTATCAGGCCCTCACGCCCGGATTGACGGAGGAAAGGGCGATGATCCAGCGTCGAACGCTGGCGGGCCTGCTCTGGACCAAGAAGTTCTATTTTTACCCGGTCATTCAATGGCTGGAAGGCGATCCCACGATGCCTCCTCCCCCCCATGAACGATGGCACGGCCGCAACGCCTTTTGGAAGGAGATGCATGCGCACGATATCATCTCCATGCCCGATTGCTGGGAATACCCGTACTTCTGCGCCTGGGATCTGATGTTTCACTCCGTCGCGTTTGCCGTCATCGATCCCGAAACGGCCAAGCGCCAGAACCTCATCCTGCACGGCGAGCGCTTCGCTTCGCCCAGCGCGCAGCTGCCCGCGTACGAGTGGGCTCTTTCGGATGCAAACCCACCCATTGCGAGCTGGGCGACCTGGCGGATCTACTCGATCGAGCGTGGGATGAAAGGGGAAAGCGACCGCGAGTATCTCAAGCGCGCCTTCAATAAGCTCCTGTTGAGCTATGCATGGTGGGGAAACCGCGTGGATCAAACAGGCGACAACGTCTTCGAAGGCGGTTTTCTCGGGATGGACAATGTGGGGGTCTTCGACAGACGCTATCTCCTGCCCGACGGAAGCAAGATCGAGCAAAGCGACGGCACATCCTGGATGGCGATGTTTTCCCTGAGCATGCTGAACATCGCCCTGGAGCTTGCGACCGAGGATCCCGCGTTTGAAGACATCGCGGACAAGTTCCTCAACGACTTTATCTATCTTGCCGCGGCAATCAACGCGCGCGGAACCGGTGGATTTACTCTTTGGGATGACGAGGATGGGTTCTACTACGATGTGCTCAGTCGACCGGATGGCACGGTCGACTACCTAAGGACACGCTCCATGGTGGGTCTCACCCCGCTTTTTGCCGTCGAGAGTTTCGATACGGAAACGGCAAGGCAATTCCCTCTTCTTCGCAAACGAGTTACCTGGTTTCGCGATCATCGCCCGCATTTGCTCGATCAGCTTCATCATATCGGAGTGGAAGTTCAGGGCCGCCGCCTGATCTCGCTGGTACCCCCGGAACGCTTGCGGAGAATTTGCAAACGTCTCTTCGACGAGGAGGAATTTCTGTCGCCACATGGAATCCGAGCGCTCTCGCGCTACTATCTCGATCATCCCTATAGTTTTACGGAAGGCGGGGAAACAGAAACCCTGGCCTATACTCCCGCGGACAGTCCGGTCGCCATGTTCGGCGGTAACTCAAACTGGCGCGGTCCCATTTGGATGCCGATGAACTATCTTCTCATCGAGGCTTTGCAGAAGTTCGGCTTTTATTTTGGCGATACCTTCAAGGTTGAATTCCCTACGGGAAGCGGACAGCAGATGAATCTCTGGGCCATTTCCCTAGAACTCCAGGCGCGCCTGGTCTCGATTTTCGAACGCGGACCGGACGGACGGCGCCCATTTGGCGGACAGGTTGACCTTTTCCAAAAGGATCCACATTGGCGCGATCTCATCCTCTTTCACGAGTACTTCAACGGCGACAATGGCTCAGGAGTCGGCGCCAGTCATCAAACGGGCTGGACGGCGCTTGTCGCAAAAATGATCCGCCAACTCCACACTTTCGACGGTAACGCGTGACCGGAAGCTTTCTCGGAGCGACGGGAGCCGCTAGGAGCTACGCTGCAAGGGGGGCTGAAGAACTCTCGAGCCCTGCTTCTCGCCGCTGCGCGCGCCTGGCCGAGAATTTCACCAACAACCACATCCCCCCGACATACGCAAATGTCCCAAAAGGTATGAGTAAGCCTTCCCAGGTCGGATACAAGCCCAGCCAGACTCCCGCCCAGGCCGGCAACTCCAATCCAGGAACGGGATGGACCGGCAACCAACCGACCGTCTGGAACAAACGGACCGTCGAGCCGATGAATGTAAAGAGCACAAAGATGACCAGGCCGCCGGTGACCATAAGCATCTTGCGGTAGGGAAGCTTCGCGCCGATCGAGAATACCGCAAAGCCCACCGCTCCAATGAAGAGAGCGCCCAAAGCCAATCCAAGAAGCACCGGACGCAGGCCTGCTTCAAGGATGAGCGATTGCAGGAAAAGCGTCGTCTCGAAACCCTCGCGGAAAATGGTCATGAACCCCACGCCAACGAGCGCGGCGCTTTCCCAACGGGTCTCGCGCTGCCTCTGCGCAGCTTTGCTGAGATCGCGCAGCCGGGCGTTCCAACCCGTCCAGTAGTATTTGTGGAAAACCCAGTTCGTTACCATCAAGAGAATGATAACGGCCAGCACTGAGATAATCGCTTCGAGCGTTTCTCCATAGTGGGAGAGACCCTGCAACAAGGTGCGCGATGTCACAAAAAGGACCGCCGTTGCGCCCAGCGCGAGCCACGCTCCAATCCCGATTCGTCTCCGAATACCTGCATTCTCAGTTCCTCGCAAGCCAGCGAGCAAAGCAGCCAGAATCACCACCGCCTCCAGCCCTTCTCTCGCAACGATAAAAATCGCGCCAATTAAAGCGGCAGTCGGCGAAAGCCCTACCTTGACGAGCGCGACACACTCCTCAAGCGAGTCCAGAGCACGCTCGTAGGAGGAGGTCAGTTGGTCACCGGCCAGCCGCGCGTCCAGAACAGCCTTCACTCCGGGGCTTCCCGGATGCCCGTCGAGAAACGCCTTTTCCGCGCGAATTGCGAGCGCGGGGTCGCGGGGCAGAGTCCGTGATTCGATCTCAAGATCGAAATTGATATAGGCATCCAGTCGAAGTTGCTCCGCCTTCCGCCACTGCTTGCCTTGAGCGGCGGCGAGCGACTGTCCCAACAGCGAGCGAACCTCCAGGGCCGTTTCCGCCACCACGTCATTCGCCGTGCCCGCGCGCTTTAGAGTCAGCCCAAAATCGCCCTGGAGAAGGTTGGCGCTCCCTTCGACCAGAGAGGCAATCTCGGATTGATCCTTCTTTTGTTCGATGGCGTTTTCAAGATGTTGAAGCAACTCGAGAAGCTCGGGACCGTTTTTTTCCAACGCCTGCAATTTCGTCTGCCGCCACACCGGCATGAGCTCATTGATGATTTGCTGCGTTTGAATCGTGAAGCTCTTCGCTTCCCGATATTCGATCGGTATCGTAATCTCGCCATCGCGCACGCCGGATTGATATTCCTTGGGGATCAGGCGCAAAAGCTTGAGAACGATTCGCTCGCGGCGCTCGACATCTTCGGGAGTCAAAAGATTGGGGTATCCCGCTTCCAACGAGAGGCGCCAAGCGGCAGTCCGCTTCGAAACCGTCTCGCTATTTTCATGGGCTGCCGTGAGCAACGCTTCATAGTCACGCTTGCCCGACTCGTTTTCGGGAATCGAAGATCCAATAGCGAGCTTCAGCAATGAATCCGGCAAATCCGACAAGACTTGAATTTCCGAAGAGCGGGCGTAGATCAGGGCCGGAGTCGCCCGGCCATCCTCCACCAGACGAAGAAGCGCGTCGGCCTTTTCGCGGGCGCGAGTAAGCTGCCAGACGACATATTCCTTGGCCAGCAACCGGCTCACTTCATCGCGCTGGGTGCGATCAGCTCCGAGACGTTGGAGGGCGAGCGCTCCTTCGACCGAATTCGCGAACTTCGGCATTTTGACAATCGAGCGCCACTCCTTTGCGGCATCGACTTCGCCGGCCCGTTGGTTGCGGATCAGTTCCAAGGCCGCGGCATGCTGCAATCGGGCTTGCATACTACCGACGCCCTCCGCCGCCGAGAGCGGGCTGTCCATCGAATGCGGGAGCGGAGCATTCCAAAGGTCACGGGCGCCGGGATCTTGCAGGACCTGGGCGAACCGCGTCCTCGCGCTCTCCAGCGTCTCCCCAATTGCGGGAGACCAGCGGTCTCCATGAATATCGAGGAGGGCCTCGTCGAAGACGCCCTCCAACGAAGCCGAATCGTCGATAACATCAGCACGAAGGATCGTCAGAGAAGCGAAGACGAGGCCAAGGAACACCGGTGCCCATGCCCGGCTCGATCGGATTCCCAAGCTCATGAGCACCAAGTCGACTGTCAACCGGTCAGCTTTCGACCTTCACGCCAACCACCGCAGCACCTTGCTGAATCTGGGGAACCAGCTTGTCGGTCTTCTCTTTGGCCTGGGTCGCGAGCTCATCGATCTCCGCCCCTTTGATCTCCCCCTGTTTTTCACGCGCTTCGATCTTGTCAATGAAGCTCATGATTCCCTTGAAACCAGAGTCCACCGATTTCGCGAGGGATTTGTCCTTTTCGGCCACTTTTTTCTCCACCGCCTCATACATGACCTGACAACTCCCCATGATTCCCCGCATGTCGGAAACGCGGCTAACGGCCTGGAAACGTCCCGACTTCTCCTTGGAGTAACGCGATTCCTTCCAATCTTCAAAGTAGTCGGAAAGAGTTGGCGTCATCACCACCATTGCCCCGAAACAGTCGCCTACCGAAGCGTTCCATGACCTCGCGTCGGCGAGCAGTTCGCCAAGCTTTTTGTTTACGTCGACGGCAGCAGCGGTCAAAACCTCCGGGCGCGGAAGCGATTTCTTGCCGCCCTCCACAGGCACAATCCAGCGCTTGTCCCCGTTCCAGAGCATTGGCTCGATGATATACGTGAAAAGACACCCCTGTTTGTCGATCTTCGTGCCGTTCCCGAGATCGAGCACGACGGGAGCGACATTCTCAGGTCCCGCAGACTCGGGAACTCCTGCATCCAAATACGAATCATATTCCGAAAGCGAAGGAACCCCCGCCACGATCCCCTCGACCGTTTCATAGCCGAAACTGTCCATCGCCTTGTATCCATCTCGCAACTTCGAGATCAATTTGTCGATCTGCTTCGGATCCGCCCGGTAAGCCGCATCCACGGAACCCCCATGCTCCGCCACGAGCGCGGAGTAAGCTTCGCTATTCTTCAAGAAATCCGCCGAGGCCGCGTTCATCTTCTCCAGCTTATCGAGAAGGTAACTTTTCACGCTGGCGGCCGTTTCCTCGGCTTGAAGCGGAGCCTCCGAGTAGGCGAGACCAAAGGCAAGAATGAGAAAGGAAGCTATGAGTTTGGGAGCGGTTTTCATTTGAGACTGAGTTTCAATTTCTAAAAGGCACTGCTTCGATGCAAGCGAAAATCGGACTCAGCGTTCAAAATACCAGACCCCGGCCTGGGCGAAGCGCGCCTTACTTCGAGTCGCAGCGATCAGGTTCCGACGACGGTCAGATCAATCTGCCGAGAATGCGGAGCGCGCCGATGCTCGAACACAAAGATACCCTGCCAGGTTCCCAGAGTCATCCGTCCCTCCGCGATCGGAACCACCTCGCTGGTGCGGGTCAGAGCCATTCTCAGGTGGCTCGTGGAATCGTCCGCCCCTTCCAGGGTGTGGACGTAATCGCCGCTCTCGGGCGCGATCTTCTCGAAGAAATGATGCAAGTCGGCCCTGGCGCTGGAATCGGCATTTTCGTAAATGACGAGACTTGCGCTGGTATGGCGAATGAAAATGGAAACAATTCCGGTTCGAATCCCGCTCTTCCCCACCGCTGCGGCCACTTGTTCGGTGATCTCGTATGTTCCCTTGCCGCGGGTGCGGACCTCAATCGTCTCGTGTCGGGCGGTCATTGCGGCTTCATCGCCACCAGGCCCCAGCCGATCAGAAAGAGCAACCCTCCAATCGGCGTTATCGCGCCGAGCCAGCGGACATTCGTCAGCGCCAGCAAATAGAGCGATCCGGAGAAGACCAGGATTCCCGCGGCCCACAACCAAACGACAGAAGGGTGCCTGCCGGCAGCCCATAAGGCTGCCACCGCATGAATCAGGTGATAGAAAACTGCCGTCTGCCAGATCGACGAAGTCTGATTGGCGGCGAGAAGAGCCGCGAGTTGATGAGCGCCGAAAGCTCCCAGGGCGACGCCAAGAAAACCGAGGACTCCCGCAATCTGAGTGGCAAGCTGCATAACCGGGAAGATGACGGGTCGCCTCTCCGGTTTCAACCCAAAGCCGGCTCGTCGGAGCAAAAGACTTTCTGAAACGCCGCCGCGGCGTTTTCGCACGGTCGAGCCGAGGCCTTGAAACGAAGCCCGGCGTTCCGCGACTTCAGCGATCGATTAGCGCCATCATCGGCTCCGTATAGCGCTCCCCTTGGGCAACGCCAGGCGGAAAAAGATGGTCGATCTGTGCCTGCTCGTCCGGCGTCAACCCGACAGAAACGGCCCCCAGATTGTCTTCGAGGTAGCGCACTCGTTTCGTGCCCGGGATCGGCACGATATCCTCTCCTTGAGCCAGAACCCAGGCCAGCGCCAGCTGCGCAGGAGAACAACCCTTGGTTCGAGCAAGATTCTTCACGTGCGCCGCGAGTTGAAGATTGCGCTCGAAGGCCTCTCCTTGAAAGCGAGGATTCGTGAGCCGCCAGTCGTCCGCGGTCAGATCGGAGGGCTTTTGAATTGCCCCGGTCAAAAAGCCCCGCCCAAGCGGGCTGTAGGCCACGAAGCCGATGCCCAGTTCCCGGCATGCCGCCAGAGTGCCGTTGCGCTCTACGTCGCGAGACCAGAGGGAGTATTCGCTCTGGAGCGCCGCGATTCGGTGCACCGAAGCGGCGCGCCGAAGGGTGTCGACACCGGCTTCCGAGAGTCCCAGCGCCCTCACTTTGCCCTCGCGAATCAACTCCGCCGTGGCGCCGATAGTCTCTTCGATCGGGACATTTGGATCGACCCGGTGCTGATAGTAGAGATCAATGGTGTCCACTCCCAGTCGACGCAGGCTTCCTTCACACGCCCGGCGAATATTAATGGGAGAGCTATCCGCGCCGGTAATCGCTCCGTTCGGATCAATCCTGAAACCAAATTTTGTCGCCACGATGAACTCCTCTCGAGTTGTTTCGCGCAGATAGCGCCCGACCAATTCTTCATTCTTGTAGGGGCCGTAAATCTCGGCGGTATCGAGGAAATTGCCCCCGAGTTCCGCATAACGCCGCAGCACATCCAGGGACTCGGACTCGTTCGTCGGGCCGTAGGCGTAGGACATTCCCATACAGCCCAGACCGAGTGCGGAAACTTCAAGCTCACCAATTTTGCGCTTTTTCATGATGGGGGAACGTTCATCTCGAAGCGCAGGCGAGGCAAATCGCTTTGCGCGCCCTATCTCGCGCCGCTCCAACGGCCAACCCTGAACCGCGGCTTCCGGCAGGCTGGAAAGCCGTTGAAATACCCATGCATGTCCCGCGCGAGCTCAGGAGCTACATGCTCATCCCGCCGTCCACGGCAAGGACCTGCCCGGTGATGTAAGAGGCCTCTGGACTGGCGAGAAAGGTAACCGCGGCGGCAATGTCGTCGACGGCGCCAAAACGCGTGAGCGGGATTTGCGTGAGCGCGGCCTTCCGGACGTCTTCGGTTAGCACGGAGGTCATATCCGTTTCGACAAATCCCGGCGCCACGACGTTCGCGGTGATATTCCGGCTCGCGAGCTCGCGCGCCACCGTCTTGGTAAGTCCCACGAGACCGGCCTTGCTGGCGGCGTAGTTCGCCTGGCCGGCGAGTCCCATAAGCCCGCTGACCGAGCTGATATTGATGATGCGCCCCTTGCGCTGTTTGACCATGGGGCGCAAAACAGCCCGGATGAAATTGAAAGCGCCCTTCAGATTCGTGTCCAGAACAACGTCCCAGTCTTCAGAGCCCATCCGCATGATCAGGGTGTCGCGGGTGACGCCCGCATTGTTCACAAGCACATCGCAACGACCAAAGTCGGCCAGAATTTTCTCCCCAATTTTCTGCACCGCGTCGTAATCGGCCACATCTACCGAGTAGGGCTTGGCCGCATCCGGGCTCAAGGCGTTGATCGCATCGGCAGTCTTTTGCGAGTTGCGATCCGTGCGGCTGACCACCGCCAGCTTGGCGCCCTGTTCGGCAAAGCGTTTGGCGATCGCCTCGCCAATGCCCCGCCCCGCTCCCGTCACAATTGCAACCTGGTTTTCGAATGGTTTCATAAAGCTTTTCCTGCATCGGGCGCCCAGGTTGCGCGCGCGGCGAGCAGATCCTTAAGGATCGTCTACACGCGAACCCAACGTCGGCTTCGGGAGCTCTTTTCGATGGCAGCCAGGACCTTCTCGTTCTTGAGGCCTTCCTCAAAAGTCGGCTGCACGTTCTGGCCGTCCACGATCGCTTTCACGAAATCCGCAAACGCGTTCGTAAAAGTATGTTCATAACCGATGATGTGGCCCGGCGGCCACCAGGCGGAGCCGTAGGGATGCGACGTTTCGGTGACAAGAATGTCGCGAAATCCGCGCGCATCGGCCGGATCCGCCAAACTAAAATACTTGAGGCGATTCATGTCCTCGAGGTCGAAGAAGAGCGACCCCTTGCTCCCGTTGATTTCAAGAGTAACATGGTTTTTTCGGCCGTGGGCAAAGCGCGTTGCTTCGAAATTGGCCACGGCGCCGTTCTTGAATCGGCCGATCCATGAAACCGAATCGTCCACCGTTACGGTGCCAAACCTCTTTCCCGCCCTGGCCCCCAGACCCTTGCCGACCTCCTCCAGGATGGGCCGCTTCCTGACAAAGGTCTCCATGAGCCCGCAAACCTCGCTGATTTCGCCCACCAGATAGCGCCCGAGATCGACAATATGGGAATCGATGTCTCCGTTTGCTCCGGAACCGGAAAACTTTTCTTGCAACCGCCAGACAAGAGGAAACATCGGGTCGGCGATCCAATCCTGGGCATAGCGCGCGCGCACATGGAAAATGCGGTCGCCCAGGTCGCCGCGATCGATCATCCTTTTCGCCTGGGCGATCGCGGGAATCCGTCGATAATTGTGACAGACCATGTTCACGACCTTCGCCTTTTTGACGGCCGCGACCATCTTTTGACATTCGTTGACATCCATCGCCAGCGGCTTTTCACAGAGAATAGGCTTGCCGTGTCGGGCGGCCTCCAGAGCGATCTCGCAGTGACTGTCATTTGGGGTGCAAATGTCGACGAGATCGATCTCCGGATCGCTGACGACCCCCTTCCAGTCAGTGCTCGACTTTTTCCAACCGAGCTGTTCACGGGCGCTTTCGACATTTCTTGCCGAGCGGCCGCAGATCGTGTGCAGAACGATATCTGCGGGCAAATCGAAGAACCTCGGCGCCTGGCGCCAGGCATTCGAGTGCGCCTTTCCCATGAAGTTGTAACCGATCATTCCCACATTGAGCGATGTTCTGGCCATAGATTAGGGGGCGGAAAACCTGACTTCAGCAAATGCTGCAGCGTATGGAAACGAAAAAATCCTGGCGCGCGGGCGGGCACCCGCTGCCGAAGAGACCGCTCCACACTGCCCGAAAACTCGCAACGCCAGATTGACGAATCCTCACAATCGCTTACTGTGGCACCACGCAGGGGAGCTCTTAGCGGCTGAGAGTCCTGGTCGCGAATGCGTCCGGGAGACCCTTGAAACCTGATCCGGCCAATACCGGCGTAGGGAGCAGAAATGAGTTTTGAGCGGATAGTCTTAAGTTATTGGTTGAACCTGGGACGGTTCAGCCTCTGCTCCGCGTTCGCTGGCTGGCCTCAACAATTAGAATAGCGGGCTTAAGCTTTAATGATCGCACCAAAACAGGCCATCGAACCGGACAGCAGCGAGCCGCTGCCAAATTCCAGCCGCGTTTACGTCGCCGGAGACCGCTATCCGGATCTCCGTGTGCCAATGCGCCAGATCGAGCTCACGCCTACCAAGACGTTAGACGGCGGGCTGGAGATTAACGAGCCGGTGAAAGTCTACGACACCAGCGGGCCATGGGGCGATCCGGCGTTCGGCGGAAACGTCGAACAAGGATTGCCGGCCCTGCGCCGATCCTGGATTCTCAAGCGAGGAGATGCCGCGGAATACCAGGGCCGGAACATGCGCCCCGAGGACAACGGCTATCTGAGCCTCAGCCACGCCCAGTTCGCCGGGGGACGCCGCGGAGGGCTTTCTCCGCTGAAGGCGCCGCAAAACGCGACGCGCCGGCCGCTCCGGGCATCCGCCGGTCATCCCGTCACCCAACTGTGGTATGCGCGCCAGGGAATCATAACGCGGGAAATGGAGTTTATCGCGATCCGAGAAAGCATGGACCGTGCGCGGATAGCGGAATTGTCCAAAGATCTTGTCCGCGATGACCTCCGCAAACAACATGCCGGCAGCACGCAATTGTCGAACGAAACCTCGGGGGCGAGGCGAACTCGCGGCGACGTTCCGTCAATCTTCCAACGTTTTCCGCAGCGCATTCCTTCCGAGATCACCGCGGAGTTCGTTCGCGACGAAGTCGCCGCAGGGCGGGCCATTATTCCAGTCAATATCAATCACCCGGAATCCGAGCCGATGATCATTGGCCGGAACTTCCTGGTAAAGATCAATGCCAATATCGGCAACAGCGCGGTGGCCTCGAGCATCGAAGAAGAGGTCGAGAAAATGCGCTGGGCGACAAAGTGGGGAGCGGATACGGTCATGGACCTCTCCACGGGCAAGAACATCCACGCCACGCGCGAATGGATTCTTCGCAACTCACCAGTCCCCATCGGCACCGTTCCGATCTACCAGGCCCTGGAAAAAGTCGGCGGCAAGGCGGAGGAACTCACTTGGGAAGTCTACCGCGATACGCTCATCGAACAAGCGGAGCAAGGCGTGGACTATTTTACCGTTCACGCAGGAGTTCTCTTGCGTTTCATTCCGCTCACTGCCCGCCGGATGACGGGTATCGTTTCACGGGGCGGCAGCATCATGGCGAAATGGTGTCTTGCGCACCACCAGGAGAGTTTTCTCTACACGCACTGGGATGAAATTTGCGAGATCATGGCCGCCTACGACGTCAGTTTTTCGATCGGAGACGGCCTGCGGCCGGGCAGCATCGCAGACGCAAACGACGAGGCGCAATTCGCGGAGCTCTACGTCCAAGGCGAGCTTACTCAGCGGGCCTGGGAGCGCGGAGTGCAAGTCATGAACGAAGGGCCGGGCCACGTCCCAATGCACATGATCGAAGAAAATATGGCCAAGCAACTCGAGTGGTGTCAGGAAGCGCCCTTCTACACCCTCGGTCCGTTGACCACCGACGTTGCACCCGGCTATGACCATATCACCAGCGGAATTGGAGCCGCAATGATTGGCTGGTACGGATGCGCGATGCTCTGCTACGTTACGCCGAAGGAACACCTTGGCCTGCCGAACAAGAAGGACGTCAAGGATGGCGTCATTGTCTATAAGATTGCGGCTCATGCTGCCGACCTGGCGAAGGGGCACCCTGGGGCGCAATATCGGGACAACGCGCTCTCCAAGGCCAGGTTTGAGTTCCGCTGGGCGGATCAGTTCAATCTGAGCCTCGATCCCCTCACCGCCCGCGACTTTCACGACGAAACTCTTCCCCAGGAGGGTGCGAAGTCCGCGCACTTCTGTTCCATGTGCGGACCTCATTTCTGTTCGATGAAGATCACCGAAGATGTCCGCAAATATGCTGCGGAACAGGGAGTCAGCGAGACAAACGCGGTGAGACTTGGGATGGAACAGAAGAGCAAGGAATTCGTGGAGCGGGGCGCCGAGGTTTATACCCGAGCTTAGCGTAGCGCCCAAGCTGCTCGGGAGCCGAAGCGGGATTTCCCGCGAGCGCGCCATTTCAGAGTGAGTCTCGCCTGTCGGAGAAGCGAGGCCACGCGGGTCTTTGTGGCAGAAATGCGGCGACCTTGCTTCCATCAAGGGCCAGAAGCGGCTATGAAACTGAGAGATGTTCGCCCGTCTAGCAAACTTCCTGGCCCTCGTGGTCGCAATTTTCTCGGCCTCTGCATCCCTAGGTAATCAATTGTCCGTGGAGCAAGTCGCTGGGGCGACAAAGGAGCTTGAAAAGCTGGTCGAGACGGAAAGCCAAGTTACCGGTATCCCCGGCATCGCTATTGCGGTCGTTTTCAGGGACCAAGTTGTTTTCGCCAAGGGTTTTGGCGTCCGCGTTGTCGGAGGAACAGATCCTGTTGATGCCGACACCGTCTTTCAGCTGGCGTCCCTGTCAAAACCCATCGGCTCGACGGTGATCGCTGCTCTTGTCGGCGGAGGCCTTGTTTCGTGGGACTCCCGCATCAGCGATCTGGATCCCGCATTCCAGATGCACGACGCGTGGGTTACCAAGGAGATCACCATTCGGGATCTTTACGCTCACCGCAGCGGCTTGCCGGACCACGCCGGCGACCTTCTTGAAGATCTCGGCTTTACGCGCGAGGAGATCCTGCGGCGCTTGCGCTATCAAGAACCGGACGCGAGTTTCCGATCAGGTTACGCTTACACCAACTTCGGGCTGACGGAAGGCGGCGTCGCCGCAGCCAAAGCCACTGGAAAGCAATGGGAGGAACTCTCCGAGGAAAAACTGTACGTTCCGCTGGGCATGACTTCCACGAGTTCGCGACACGCGGATTTCCTCGCTCGCAGGAATCGGGCGTTGGGCCACGTGAAGATTGGCGGTCAGTGGGTGCAGAAATATCAACGGGACCCGGACACAGAATCGCCGGCCGGCGGCGTAAGCTCATCGGTAAACGATTTGGCGAAATGGATGCGGCTCCAACTTGCGAACGGAAACTTTGAGGGAAAACAGGTTGTCAATGAGAAGGCCCTGGCGGAAACGCATCATCCGCAAATTCTCACCGGGTTCAGCCCCCTCAACGGGCTTCCCGGCTTTTACGGGCTTGGTTGGAACGTCAACTACGACACCGAGGGCCGCTTGCGGCTGTCCCATTCCGGCGCATTCGAACTCGGCGCCGCGACGACGGTCATCCTGGTTCCCGCCGAAAGCCTAGGGATCGTCGTTCTGACGAACGCCTTTCCCTTGGGAGTTGCGGAGGGGATCGCCGGCACGTTTCTGGATTACGCGCTCTACGGCAAGCCCACGCAAGACTGGCTGAGCGTCTATAAGGAAGCCTTTGCTCGAATGCGAGCGGCTGAGGCCGCGCAGGTCGGAGACTACTCAACGCCGCCGAAAGCCTCGCCCGCCGCCCAGAACTCCGCGTATCTGGGAACATATCAAAACGATTTCTTCGGAGAAATTGCCGTGATCGAGCAGGATGGCGGGTTGTCGATTGTCCAAGGGCCCAAAAAGATGACCTTCCCGATGAAACATTGGAATCGGGACACGTTCATCTATGAGACCGAGGGAGAGTCTTCGGTGGGCACTGCCGGCATCATCTTTACCATTCAACCAGATGGAAGGGCCCAACGGGTGGTGGTTGAGAATTTGAACATTCACGGCGCGGGCAGCTTTGACCGCGCTCCAACGGCGCCGCCCAAGTAGCTTTCGAAACGGAAACTAGCCTGGCTTGTTGAGCGGGCGAAAGGCTTCGATCATTGGTTCCCTTTTTGCTGCAGCCTTGGAGCTTCGTCGAGATGCCAGCGACTAACCCTGCCTAAGGCAACGAGGCTTGACGGGAAGGTGCCCATCGAGACGATGCCCAACGGATTAACTGCGGCGAGAGTGTTCGCCGCCAATCCCCAGGCTGCGATTTCGACGTCGTTCGAATAGTTCAAATGCTCTGCAAACTCAGACATAGTATTGGTAACCGTCGCACTGTTACGGCATTTTCCGATTCCCGTAAATGGAACTAAAGACCCGCTCGAAGTGCAACGAGCTTCCTGGGTAGCCCCGCGGGCATCTGATGAGCGTAAGGAAGTCCGCGGCAACACCGAGAGCCTTCAGAAGGAAGCCCATCGGAAGACCACCCCGCCGTCAAGGCAGGGCAGCGGCACAGAACTTCAAGCGCGACGCTCTTCGCAATCGCCGGCACGCGGGAATAACGGGCCCTGCCTTGGCAGTCTAACGGTGACCGACGTTCCTTCGCCTTCCTTGCTCTCCACCTGGATCTTGCCGCCTTGTAAATCCAGGCAGCGTTTGACAATTACCAAACCGAGTCCGGTACCTGGACGGTCCGCGACATTGTGCCCGCGATGGAAGGCGTCGAAAAGCCATTCTTGGTCGGCTGGCGGAATTCCGATCCCTTGGTCCCGGATTAGGAAAACAATTTCTGCATCGTCAAATCCTGCTTCGAACCGAACGACACGCCCAGCGTCCGAGTATTTCACCGCGTTCGTCAACAAGTTCGTAAAAACGTGCCGCAGCAGGCGCTCATCGGCTTGAATTTCGCATGGAACGTCTCCCAGCGACAACTCGATCGGGCATCGCCAACCGCTGGCCGACAAGACTTCGTCAACGAGCATTCGCAGAAATGTTCCCAGGTCCAACGACGCAGCCTTGAATTCCATTTTGCCGGCATCCAGGCCCCCGATGAGCAACGCCTCCTCCATGAGCCCCGCCATGCGTCTGGTATTTTGGCAGATGGATCGGAGATGCTCTTTGCGCTCGGCCGGTTCCAATTGTTCGAGGTAGCCCTCCAGGATTTCCGCGGACGACTGAATGATGCTCAGCGGAGTGCGGAACTCGTGCGAGACCATGGAGACGAAATTGCTTCGCAAACGCCCCAGCTCCTTCTCCCGATCGACCGTGCGAAGCAGCTCGGCCTCGGCCTGCTTCCGATGCGTGATATCAAGGCCGATAACCAGCATGTGCGGCTCGCGGTTCATTTCAATCACGTCTGCAGACTGCACGATGGTGTGAACCGTGCCGCGCCAACTTCGAAGTCGGCACTCAACCTCTCGCAAGAAACCGTTGCGCTCCAGTTCGGCCAGAAACGTTGCGCGGTCATCGGGATTTACCCAAATTCCGAGCTCCTGGGAATCATGACCAAGAATCCTCTCCCGACTCAGTCCAAACCACCGAACAAACGCATCGTTGGCTTCGATGAATTTCTTGTCGCTCAACCGCAAGATTGTGATGTTGACCGGGCTGGCGTGAAAGGCCTTGCTGAAACGCTCCTCGCTCTCCCGCAACAAATGCTCCGAGTGCGCGCGACTCGACTCTTCCAAGGCGAGGGAAACCGTCGCCGCCAGCGCGGAAACAAAATCAATTTCCTCCGCCAACCAGTCGCGAGGCGCGCCAATGTGCTCGTGGCAGAGGACGCCAACAACCTTGCCTCGAACCCAAACGGGGGCATCGAGCATGGAAGAGATGCCCAGCGGTTCCAGATAGCTCTGCGCCAAACCGCTCGTGGCTAAGTCCGCCGCTGCATGGCTGGCAACAATAGGCCGCTTGGAAGCCAACGCGTCAAAATAAGCGGGACAATCAACGGCGCCAAGCCGTGCCCCTTTGAATTGATCATCGCAGCGCTCCGCATCGCGCAGATAGAGAACTTCACAGACGATAGCGGAATCCTCCTCCCGCAGCGACCAATAACCCACCCGCGCCACCTCCAGGGTGGCGGCCGATAGCGAACAAATCTTCTCCAGGGCTTTTTCGAGATTGGATTTGTCGGAGTGTGCAAGCTCAAGCAGGACGTCGCGGTGAATTTCGATCTGCTCGCTGCGTTTGCGTAACTGCTCGTCCGCGCTCTTCAGCTGTTCGTTCGAGCGCACGAGTTCGATGGTCCGCGCGGTCACCCGCTTCTCGAGAGACGCGTTGAGCTGACGAATTTCGCTTTCCGCCCGTTCCCGCTCTTCGCGCGTGCGGAGGGCCATCACGCCATACGCCAGATTGTTGGCCAAATCCGTATATTGATCGACCGTCGTCCTGGTGAAGACATCCGGTTCCGCGGCGTAAAGAGCCAGAGCACCGAACGCCTCCCCTTGAGACATTAGAGGGAGCGAAACGGATGAAGCAAAGCCGCGCGACAAGGCCTCGGCTCTCCAAAGAGCCATATTCGGATCGGTGAGAATGTTTCTGGTCCAGGACGTTCTACCTGTTCGGATCGCTTCCCCCATCGGCCCGCGACCTCGCGCCGTATCCGCCCAGGTAATGTCAATCAGCCCGAGGTATCCGGCCTCGAACCCCGCATGCGCGACTGGCCGCACGGTTTGGTGTTCGTCAAACTCGCGGTAACCGACCCAGGCCATTCGAAGGCCGCCCACCTCGACCAGGATCCGGCAGACGGACCGCAACAGTTCGTACTCCTCGCTAGCGCGAACGAGGGCCAGGTTGCATTCGTTGACCGTCCGCAGTGCCCGGTTCAGGCGGGCCAGCGTCTCATCGGTCCTTTCGCGCTCGATGCCTTCCGCGAGGGTGTCGGTCACGAGTTCAAGACTTCAAGCACCGTAAGAACGTTTCTGGGCATCCTTCCACATTTTTCACTCACGGTATCTGGTGATTGGCAACGCCATGCCGGTTTTCCGTCGAGATTAATCTATGCGGCGCCAGGGGTTCCGCAAAGCACTCATTCGCCACCGAGCGCTGCCGGCTAAATGAACCGTCGGATTTCTTTTCCCGTGCGAATGTGAAACTAGTTTTGCGGTATGGCGAAGCGCCTCTTCATCGCCCTCGAGTTGCCCGAGACCTGCCGCAAGACCCTGTCTGCCCTGAATCCGAACCTGAAGGGGCTGCGCTGGCTGCCGGAACATCAGCTTCACGTGACGCTCAGTTTTATCGGAGAGGTCAATCCGACAAAGGAAGACCTCTTGCGAGCAGCGCTGGGCAAGGTCCGGATACCGGAATTCTTCCTTCCCATTCAAGGAATCGGCACCTTCGGCCGAGCGTGGCCCACCGTTGTCTGGGCCGGCTTGGGGAACGCACACCCGCACCTGTTTGTGCTGCACAGACGCGTTCAGGACGCCGTGCTGCGCGCTGGCCTGGAGCCCGATCTCAAGCCGTTCCACCCTCACATAACTCTTGCCCGCGCTACCAATCTGTCGTCCGCGGCGTTGCTCCCGTTCCTGCGGCGATACGCTGAGGTCGAACTCGGCCTGTGGAAGGTGATAGGTTTCGCGATGTTTTCGAGCCTCCTCTCACGCGACGGTCCGCGCTACACTTTGGAAATGCGTCAAGAGTTTCGCGACTAGGCGCCGCTCGGCGCTTCCAAGGCGACCATCCGTGGGAACGAATGCCGTCGCAGATCAAACTCAGCGGTCCGGCCCTGGCCGTAAGCCGATCGCGCGCGCCGTCAACTATTGCCCGATGCCAGGGCTCAGGGCCGCAACTCGCGGAGCAGTGCGCCGGAAATATTCAAGCGCCATGCGTTTTCTTTCCTGGAGGATTGTGTCAATATCTTCTCCCCCCGTGGGCGTCCTCCACAGATACCGACCTGGAGGAATCCAGGCGTGCCCTGTGAAATTGTCGGGAACGGTCCCTCCGGGCAGGGCGCGAGGACAGTCGGAGACGTAAAGCCGTTCCCCGCTTCTTCCCAGAGCGACCATTTCAACGTGGCCAAAATTGCCGCCCGGGGTTCCCCGCGGAATCTTTCCAACCCTGACGTCGCCAAGATAAACGAGCACGCTTCCCAACGGCGCACGCTGCGGGGAATTACATCTTAAGGGTTTCCAACCTGCCTTGCTCAGAATCTGCTCCCAGTCCTGGCCGTTGCCTCCCGCCAAGCCTTGGCCGAGGCCCGCGTTTTTGAGAATTGAAAGCATCCCGCGACCGCACCAACCGGAGCCGATTTTGTCATTCGCGCTTTCGACTGCCGCAGCCATCAGAGTCGTCCGGGTCATCATCGCGAAAGTCTCGGCGGCGCGAAGCGAGGACGCAAGAATGGCGATGAGGAAAGCGCAGCGGAAAAGCATTGGCGGCAACCATATCCGTTTCAAACAACCCGCCAAGGGTTTTCTGCGGGAACTTTCGAAGCCGCGAGGATTGCGCGCAGGTTTTTTAACACCCTGATCCCCAGCCCGTAATCAACAAAAAGCCGAACCCTTGAAAGCGAAAACCCCTGCCATCAAGCTGCGCCGGAACGGCCAACGCTCAAGTTCGCTTCCTTTAGCCTGAGGGCATTGCCAATCACTGAAACACTGCTCAGCGCCATTGCGGCGCTCGCGACGATGGGACTCAGCAAAATGCCAAAAAACGGGTAAAGCACGCCTGCGGCGATGGGAACTCCTAGGCTGTTGTAAAGGAAGGCGAAGAAGAGATTCTGCCTGATGTTGCGCATGGTCGCGCGACTCAGCGCTATGGCTTGCACGATGCCCCGCAAATCCCCCTTCACGAGCGTAACATCCGCGCTGTGAATGGCGACGTCGGTGCCAGTCCCCATGGCGATCCCTACGTCGGCCGCTGCCAGAGCGGGAGCATCGTTTATCCCATCGCCGGCCATGGCCACGACGGCGCCACGATTCTTCATTTCCAGAACCTTCGATTGCTTTTCGGCTGGGCCGACCTCCGCAACGACATCGTCGATCGCCAACTTCTCTGCCACGCGGGAGGCGGTTTCCTTATTGTCGCCCGTGAGCATGACGATCTTGAGCCCGGACCGGTGCAGCTCGCCGACAGCTTCGGCCGCGCTCGGCTTTACGGGATCGGAGATGGCCAGAATCCCGGCCTCCTCGCGCTCAACGGCAAGCCAGACCACCGCATGCCCCTCCTGCCGAAGTTCTCGTGCCGCCGCTTCCAGTCGTTGACTTTTTCGAACCCCCGCATCCCCCACGAACGCGCGCGTGCCCAAGAACACCTCCTTGCCATCCACGATGGCGCTGACTCCCTGGCCGGGCGTTGCTTTGAAATTTTCGACTCGTTTCGCATGCCCTATGCCGGCTGCCCGCACCACCGCACCCGCCAGGGGATGTTCACTATGCCGTTCAACGGCGGCGGCGAAGGAGAGAACCTGATCTTCGCCGTCGGCGTCGGCGGCGACCACCTTCGTAACGCTGGGACGGCCCTCAGTGACTGTTCCGGTCTTGTCGACGACCAATACAGTCACGTTGCCAAGAACTTCCAGCGCTTTCGCGTCTTTGAACAGAATCCCCATGCTTGCCCCCCGTCCGACACCAACCATCACCGAGACCGGCGTGGCCAAACCGAGCGCGCAAGGGCAGGCCACGATCAGAACGGACACCGCATTGACCAGCGCGAAGGCCAGCGCCGGCTCAGGGCCGACAAACCACCAGACGAAGAATGTCACGACCGCGATCAAAACCACTGCGGGCACAAACCAACGAGAGATGATGTCAGCGACGCGTTGAATGGGAGCCCGGCTGCGTTGGGCCTGCGACACCATTTGAACGATCTGAGCAAGCATGGTCTCAGATCCGACCTTTTCCGCCCTAATCAGCAAACTGCCGTTTCCATTGAGAGTTCCGCCCACCACATTGTTGCCTTTCACCTTTTCCACGGGGATTGATTCGCCCGTCAGCATTGACTCATCCACCGCCGATCGACCCTCGACGACGACTCCGTCGACCGGGATCTTCTCGCCGGGTTTCGCCCGAAGGATGTCCCCGGTCATGACTTCTTCGAGGGGGACATCCTGGTCAGCTTCGTCGCGCACACGGTGCGCGATCTTCGGCGCCAGCCCGAGAAGAGCGCGGATTGCCTCGCCCGTCTTCGCCCGGGCGCCGAGTTCCAAAACCTGCCCAAGCAAGACGAGCACGATAATGAAAGAGGCCGCCTCAAAATACACCGGAGGCGCACCGGCATGGGTGAGGGCGTGTGGCAGGAAGCCGGAGAATAATAACGCAAAAACACTGAAGCCAAACGCAGAGCCCGTGCCGAGCGCGATAAGGGTGAACATATTGAGGTTTCGCGTGATGATTGAACGAATTCCGCGCTCGAAAAACGGCCAGCCGCACCAAAGAACAACGGGAATGGATAGTAAGAACTGGGCCCATGCGGAAGTCCTGGGAGAGATGACATCAAGCGGTGAAAAGTGTCCTCCCATGGCCAGCACAAAAATCGGAATTCCGAGCACCAAGCCGATCTTGAGCCGAAGGACCATGTGTCGGAGCTCCGTATCGTCCTCCGCGGATTCGGTCTGAATCGGCTCTAACGCCATCCCGCAAATCGGGCAGACGCCGGGATGACCCTGACGTATTTCGGGGTGCATCGGGCAGGTGTAAATGGCGCCCGCCTGCTTGGCGTTTGCGAAACTGTTCTCGAGCGCCATTCCACATTTTGGGCAGGCGCCCGGGGCGTCCGATACGATGCCGGAACACATCGGGCAGAACCACTTTCCGACCCGACGCGGGCCTGCAGGATCACGGTCACGACCTTCGGGCGTGGCCGCTCGAATCGAATTCGGATTGCTCATTGGGTTCCTCTGAGCCTACAGCGAAAGCCCTTTGGCATCACTGCGTTTTTACCGGCCCATGGAGTGGGGATTCCGGTAACGGGACACCCGGAACATTTCCGCTTGAGTATTCCTCAACGGAAAAGGAAACGGTTCGGTTGCGGAGGACCCGCGGTCGGATAAGTTTGCACAAGCCGATCCTTCCCATGAAACCGCGAGTGCTCATCGTTGACGGACATAGCATGATCTTTCAATGGCCCGATCTGACTCTTCAGCATGCCAAACGCACTGCTGTCGCTCGTGAATCCCTCGTCAGGATGCTCACCGGACTGCAAGACAACACCGATTGGAATGTGACCGTCGTTTTCGATGGAAACGGTGTAAGACCGACGGAAATCAAGGGAAACCAAGGGATCCAGGTGTTTTATTCGACCGCCGACCAGACTGCGGACAGCGTTATCGAGCGGCTCGCCGCAAAATACTCCGACCGTTACGAGGTCACGGTGGCCACGGACGATTTGATGGAGCGCACCACGGTTGCCAGCTTCGGAGCCAGCTCAATTTCGGCCTGGCAATTGCGGGAGGAGATTGAAACTGCCGGCCGCAACCTCGACGAGCGTCTCAGGCAATTGAGGCGGCGTTGAGTAAGCGCTGTCGATTAAGCCAAACCTTCGCCGCGCTTTTCATGCGGGTCAGGATGTAGTATACGGTCTGGCTCCGCTGACGGACCAACTCCGCGCCAACGATCCTCGGCACAAAATCCGCGGGGACATCGAGAACCTCCTGAAGCTTGGTGCCGTTCAAGCCCTTGCAGAGAATGCTGGTCATGGCCTTGGTAAGCGTCTGCACTTGCCGGCCCAGCGTCACGCGAAACTGAGAGGACTGATCGGGATTGACTCTGAGGAAAATTCCCACCGTATCGGTGCATTCCTCATCCTTGCGGACGTCTTCAAGATCAAAGGTTTCTCCCTCCCGTGGCGCCTGCTGCGCCGCCCCATCGGCGAAAACGATCAGCAGGTCCCGTTTCTCGGCGTCCGGCAGGGACTCGAAGAGCAAAATGATTTCGGAAAGCTTGGCAGGATAGGACATGTGCACCTCAACGATACGCTCCGCCAACTTCAGCCTTTTTCAATGGGCGCGCGCACCCGGTTTCCCCATTCCGTCCAGGAGCCGTCGTAGTTGCGAACATTTCCGTATCCGAGAAGATAGGTTAGCACGAACCACGTGTGGCTGGATCGCTCCCCGATGCGGCAGTAGACAATGGTGTCGCGATCTTTGCTCAGTCCGGCTTCGCCTTCATAGATGGCTTTCAAATCCTGCGCCGACTTGAACGTGGCGTCGTCATTTACAGCCCGTTTCCACGGAAAACTCTTGGCGCCAGGAACGTGTCCGCCCCGCAAGACGCCCTCCTGCGGATATTCCGGCATGTGCGTGATTTCGCCCTTGAACTCTCCCGGCGAGCGGACGTCGATGAGCGGTTTGCCTTGTTGGCTGTGCTTCAACGTCTCGTCGTAAAATGCGCGTATTTCGTCGTCGTGGCGCCTTGCCGGCACCGGGTACTCGGTGCGGGGATAGTGTGGCACCTCGCGGGTAAGCGGACGATTCTCAGCGATCCATTTGTCGCGGCCTCCGTCCACGATCTTCACGTTCTCGTGACCAAAGAGCCGGAACGCCCAAAGCGCATAACAGGACCACCAATTTGACTTGTCGCCGTAAAAGACAACAGTCGTGTTTCGCGCGATGCCGTTCCTGCTGCAGAGGTCGGCGAAGGCTTCCGGCGAAATGTAGTCTCGCATCGTCTGATCCTGAAGATCCGCCCTCCAGTCGATATGCACGGCGCCGGGAAGGTGCCCGGTGCCATACAACAGAATGTCTTCATTGCTCTCGACCAATCGCAACTCCGGGTCGTTGGAATGCGACGCCACCCACTCGGTGGTGACCAGGGCCTCTGGGTGTGCATAGCTCGGATCGTTCATATCATCTCCTCCTAAACTAAAATGCGCCTTCGCACGGACAAGGCCGCGAAAACCACGTCTCGCGGATCACTGCGGGAGATCCTCACCGACCATGTAACGCGTGAAGCGCCGGATAACAATGTTTTCGCCGAGTTCGGCGATTTTTGAATTCACGAAATCCTTGATCGTCAGGTCCGGGTTCTTGATAAAAGCCTGCTCAAGCAGGCAGACTGTGCCGAAGAATTTGTCGATTTTTCCTTCAACAATCTTATCCACAATTTTGGCGGGCTTGCCAGCCACTTGGGCGGCATATATTTCCCGCTCCGCCTGAATGAGAGTCTCTGGCACCTGCTCCCGGGCGACGTAGAGCGGATGGGACGCGGCGATGTGGAGGGTAATGTCTTTGACAAAATCGCGGAAGACCTCGTTCTTGGCGACGAAATCCGTCTCGCAGTTGATTTCGACCAGCACCCCGACTTTTCCCTGCAAATGGATGTATGAGGCGACAACGCCTTCTCGGGCAACGCGCGAAGCCTTCTTGCTCGCGCTGGCGATTCCCTTCTTGCGAAGAATTTCCTCGGCCTTCGCCATGTCGCCGGCCGCCTCATCGAGAGCCTTCTTGCAGTCCATCATTCCCGCGTTCGTTTTTTCGCGGAGTTCCTTCACGAGGGCCGGGGACGTATCTGGCATAGCTTTGTGCAAAAAGATTGGCGAAAAATTTGGGCGGTCTACTCGGCCACAGCCGCCAACTCGCTCGCGGTCTCGGTTTTCCCCCGGACCCCCTGACCCTCCACGATGGCATCGACCAGCTTTTGCAGGATCACGCGGATCGAGCGTATGGCGTCGTCGTTTCCGGCGATCGGATAGTCGATCTTTTCCGGATCGCAATTCGTATCCACGATGGCCACGACAGGGATTTTCAGGCGAACCGCTTCGGCGACCGCGATCTCCTCGCGATTGGTGTCGATGATGACAATCGCGTCGGGCAGGCGGTCCATGTTCAGGAGGCCTTCAAGATTGCGATGCAACTTGGCTGCCTCCCGGCGCAAGGCAGAGGTCTCCTGTTTGTTCATTCTGGCAAAGACCGGAGTCTTCTCGAGTTCTTCGAACTCCCGAAAACGCGCCACGCTGCGTCGAATGGTCGCGAGATTCGTCAAGGTCCCGCCCAGCCAGCGCTGGTTCACAAAGAACTGACCGGTCGCCTCTGCCGCTTCCCTGACCGCTTCCTGCGCTTGCTTTTTGGTCCCCACGAAAAGGATCTTCCCGCCCGCCTTGGCAACTTCGGCCAGATAAACCGCCGCCCGGCCGAGTTGCTCGACTGTGATGGAAAGATCGATGATGTATATCGAGTTCTTCTCTTCGAGGATGAAATCCCTCATCTTGGGATTCCAACGTTTTGTTTGGTGGCCGTAGTGCACTCCGGCTTCAAGGAGTTCAGTCATAATTTCTAGATTTGGCAATGACATGGTCAGCTCGCAGCTTTGTGCGATTCGGGTTCAACCTGCAATGCATCGCCGATTTGCACGATCTCAATCTCCCGGTTGCTCTTAAAACCGGTCCCCGCGGGGATGAGATGGCCCATGATGACGTTCTCTTTGAATCCCCGCAGCCTGTCGACCTTGCCCAGAGTTGCCGCCTCCGTGAGCACGCGTGTCGTGTCCTGAAACGACGCGGCTGAGATGAAACTGTCGGTTTCCAGCGAAGCCTTCGTGATTCCCAGCAGAACGGGACTCGCATCGGCAGGTTTCCCCCCCTTGTCGATCACACGCTCGTTCTCCGCGCTGAAATCCAGGCGGTCCACCTGGTCTCCCCACAGGAGACTGGTGTCGCCCGGGTCGGTGATTTTGACCTTCCGCAGCATCTGGCGCACGATGATCTCTATGTGTTTGTCGTTAATCTCGACGCCCTGTAGACGATAAACCTCCTGGACCTCGTTGAGCAAATGCTCTTGAAGCTCCTGCGGTCCGCAAACATCGAGCACCTCGTGAGGAACGACCGGTCCCTCGGTAAGTTGCTGGCCCTTTTTCACAAAGTCGCCCTTGAAGACGATGATGTGCTTCGAAAGAGGGATCAAGTGCTCTTCTTCGGCTCCCGTATCGGCGTCGGTGACAATCAATCGCCGCTTGCCACGGACAGTGCCGCCGATATCGACGGTTCCGTCAATCTTGGCGATTTCCGCGGCGTCCTTCGGGCGGCGCGCCTCGAAAAGCTCCGCAACTCTCGGGAGACCGCCGGTAATATCCTTGGTCTTGGCGATCTTGCGCGGAGTGCGGGCGAGGCGCGTGCCGGCGGGCACCTTTTGGCCTTCCTTCACCTCGATATGCGCGCCGGCGGGAATCGAATAGCTGGCGAAGATTTCCCTCTTTTCACCCACGATGACGATTTGTGGATGCAGGTCCTCTTTGTGCTCGATGACCACCGTGCCCATCACGCCGGTGGCTTCGTCCACTTCCTTGCGGATGGTCACTCCCTGAATCATGTCGCGAAATTCAATCTTGCCCGCCTTCTCGGTGATAATCGGCACATTGTAAGGATCCCATTGAATGAAGGTTTCCCCTTTCTTTACACTGTTGCCGTCGGCGATCGAAATGACAGAGCCGATCACGATGTTGTAGCTTTCGAGCTCGCGTCCATCTTTGGCATGAACACTCACCGTGCCGTTCTTGTTCAGCACGACGAAAGTGTGCTCGGTGCTTTCGACGACCTTCAGATCGTTAAAGCGCACAATCCCTTCGTTCTTGGCCTTGATAATCGGTTGCTTGAAGGTCTGGCTCGCCGTCCCGCCAACGTGAAACGTTCGCATGGTGAGCTGGGTGCCGGGTTCCCCGATCGACTGTGCGGCGATGATTCCCACTGCCTCCCCGAGCTTGACGGGAAGTCCAGTCGCCAGATTGCGTCCGTAACATTTCGCGCAAATGCCTCGTTTGGATTCACAGGTGAGCGCCGAGCGGATCTTGAGTTGCTCAAGTCCGATTTTCTCCAGGGCCGCGGCGGTCTCCTCATCAATGATTTGGCCGGACTTGGCGACGGCAGTTCCCGTGACCGGATCCTTGACGGTCTCGCAGCTTGTGCGTCCAATGATGCGCGTGGAGAGACTGACCACCTCCTCGTCTCCCTCGTAAATCGGGCGCACCACGATGCCGTTGATCGTTCCGCAGTCCTCCTCGGTGATAATAACGTCCTGGGAAGCGTCCACCAACTTGCGCGTGAGGTAACCGGAATCGGCGGTCTTCAACGCGGTGTCGGCCAATCCTTTTCGCGCGCCGTGGGTCGAAATAAAGTACTCGAGGACCGAAAGACCCTCGCGAAAATTTGAGATGATCGGACGCTCGATGATTTCGCCGGATGGTTTGGCCATCAGGCCACGCATTCCGGCAAGCTGCTTCACTTGCGTGCGGTTACCGCGCGCCCCGGAGTCGACCATCATAAACACGGGGTTCATGTCTCTGCGGCCGTCGTTATATTCCAGCGTGCGGAAGAGCGCATTGGCGAGCTCTTCACCAGTATGCGTCCAGATGTCCTGCACCTTATTTTTTCGCTCGCCGTCCGTAATGATTCCGCGACGGTACTGTTTTTCCACTTCGGCGATTTCCCGGTAGGCCTTCTCAAGCTGGGTGGATTTCTCCTTCGGAATGATCATATCGGTGATTCCGATGGAGATGCCCGCCTTGGTGGCCCAGCGGAACCCCATTTCCTTGAGCCGGTCCAGTGTTTCCACAGTCCGCTGCTGTCCAACCGCCTTGTAGCAACGCCAGATAATATCCGACAGCTGCTTTTTGCCGCAGACCTTGTTATAGAATCCAAGCTCCTCAGGCCAGATCTGATTGAAAATCACCCGGCCCGCAGTCGTCTCCAGAACCTTTGCTTCCTTGTTGCCGTAGATGGTGTTCAAACCGAGATCCGGATTCTTAAAACGAATCCGGCTATGAGTAGTCACCGCCCCTTCCGAAATCGCCAACTCCACCTCCGACGAATCCGCAAAGAGCGGCAACCGGTGGTCCCCTTTGTCCCCGCGGGGATTCTGCGTGAGATAGTAGCACCCCAGCGGAATATCCTGCGAAGGCGTGGTGATCGGCTTGCCGCTGGAGGGCGAGAAAATGTTGTTCGGCGCCAGCATTAGCATGCGGGCCTCCATTTGGGCCTCCACCGAAAGCGGCACGTGAACGGCCATCTGATCGCCATCGAAGTCCGCATTGTAGGCGGTGCAAACCAGAGGATGGATACGAATGGCCTCGCCTTCGATCAGCTGCGGCTCGAAGGCCTGGATCGAGAGGCGATGCAAAGTCGGAGCGCGATTCAAAAGAACGGCGTGTCCCTTGGTGACCTCGTCAAGGATATCCCAGACTTCCGGAGTCTGGCGCTCAATGAGCTTCTTGGCGCTGCGAACCGTGTGAACGTGTCCTTGCTCTTTGAGTCTGCGGATAATGAAAGGCTCGAAGAGAACGAGGGCCATCTTCTTCGGGAGACCGCATTGATTGAGCTTGAGCTCGGGACCGATCACGATCACCGAGCGCCCGGAGTAATCCACGCGCTTTCCCAAGAGGTTTTGCCGGAACCGTCCGCCCTTGCCCTTGAGCATATCGCTGAGCGACTTGAGCGGGCGGTTAGCGGCACCGGTGACTGCCCGTCCGTGGCGTCCGTTGTCGAAAAGCGCGTCCACAGCCTCCTGGAGCATCCGCTTTTCGTTGCGAATAATGACCTCCGGGGTCTTGAGCTGCAAAAGCGTCTTGAGTCGATTGTTGCGATTAATAACCCTGCGGTAAAGGTCGTTGAGATCGGAGGTTGCAAACCGCCCGCCTTCGAGGGGCACAAGCGGCCGCAAGTCGGGCGGAATGACGGGCAAGACATTAAGAACCATCCATTCCGGACGGGTCTTCGAATGGATAAAGCCCTGGACGAGCTTCAGACGTTTGGCGAGCTTTTTGCGAAGCTGCTTGCTGCGCGTCGCGCCCATCTGCTGTTCAATCTCGTCGTTGAGATTCTGGAGGTCGGTCTGCTCTAGCAGCTTCTGGATCGCCTCGGCGCCCATCCCGGCAACGAAAACGTCGCCGTATTGGTCCTCCGCCTCGCGAAATTCAGCCTCCGTTAACAGCTGGCATTTCTGCAGCGGAGTGTTACCGGGATCGATGACAATGTAGTCTTCATAATAGATAACCCGCTCGAGCTGCCGGCTCGTCATGTCGAGCATGAGACCGATGCGAGACGGCATGCATTTGTAGAACCAGATGTGCGAGACCGGCACGGCCAGGTCAATATGCCCCATTCGCTCGCGACGGACCCTGCTTAGGGTCACCTCCACGCCACACCGATCGCAAATCACGCCCTTATGCTTGATCCGTTTGTATTTGCCACATGAACACTCCCAGTCGCGAGTGGGCCCGAAAATGCGTTCGCAGAACAAGCCACCCTTTTCCGGCTTGAAGGTGCGATAGTTGATTGTCTCAGGATTCTTAACTTCGCCCTTGCTCCAACTGCGCACGCTGTCGGGAGCCGCAACGGTGATCGCGACCTCGTCAAAACCGACAGGACGCTGCTCCCCAAAAATTTCACCAATGTTCACTTCTTTCATAGGAAACTCTCGATAACTGAGTTTTTGCGCCTCTGGTCAGGCCGCGGATTCCGCAAATACCGGTTCCTTGCCGCCCACGCGGACGTCCAAGCCCAACCCCTTCATCTCTTTGATGAGCACATTGAAGGACTCCGGTGTTCCCGCCTCGAGGGAATTGTCGCCTTTGACAATGGATTCGTAGATGCGCGTCCGGCCCTGGACGTCGTCGGACTTGACGGTGAGCAACTCCTGCAAAGTGTAGGCGGCGCCGTAAGCTTCCAGCGCCCAGACCTCCATTTCGCCGAAGCGCTGCCCACCGTATTGAGCCTTGCCTCCAAGGGGTTGCTGCGTGACGAGACTATAGGGGCCCACCGCGCGCGCATGGATCTTGTCAGCCACCAAATGGCCCAGCTTGAGCATGTAGATATAGCCGACCACGACCTGTTGATCGAAGGCCTCGCCGGTGCGGCCGTCGTAAACCGTGGATTTCCCGGTTTCCGTGACCCAGCTGAAATTTTCCTTGGTCTTGGCTTCGCGAAGATACTCTTTAATTTTTTCTTCGGAAATCCCGTCGAAGACGGGCGTGGCTACCTTGAAGCCCAGCGCTTTGGCAGCGACGCCCAGGTGGGTTTCGAGAACCTGGCCGACATTCATGCGGCTCGGAACGCCGAGCGGGTTTAGCACGATATCAACGGGCGTCCCGTCCGAAAGAAAGGGCATGTCCTCCTCAGCGACGATTTTTGCGACCACGCCCTTGTTGCCGTGACGGCCCGCCATTTTGTCGCCAACCGAGAGCTTGCGCTTGCTGGCCACATAGACCTTTACCTGCTTGATGATCCCGGGATCGACGTCATCCCCGCTTTCAATCCGGCCGAGATTTTCATCCTTCTCGCGATCAAGATCCTCGAACCGGTGCTCGTATTGTCCAATGATCTCCCGGATCTTATTGCGGATCGGGCTCGGATCGATCTCGATGTGATCGTAGACCGCCGCCAACTTGCGAAGAAGCTGCTTCGTGATCTTGCGATTGGCCGGGATAATGATCTCCCCGGTTTGCGCGTTCACCACGTCGAGCGGAATCTTTTCGTTGAGAAGAATGTTTGAAAGCGCCGCGGTCAACTGCTCGTGGAGCTCATCTTTGCGCTTCTTGTAATCCTCCAGGATCATCTTCTGCTGGCGCTTGGATTCCGTCGGCGTCATCTTGTTGCGGGCCACTTCCTTCTTGGAGGAGACCTTCACGTCCATGACAATGCCATAGGTGCCCGAAGGCACCGTTAGAGAGGTGTCTTTCACATCCGCGGCCTTTTCGCCGAAGATGGCGCGCAGGAGTCGTTCCTCGGGCGCCAACTCGGTTTCACTCTTTGGAGTGATCTTGCCCACCAGGATGTCGCCGGGCTTCACCTCGGCTCCGATACGAATGACTCCGTCCGGCCCGAGGTTTTGCAGGGCTTCTTCGCTGACATTCGGAATGTCGCGGGTAATTTCCTCCGGGCCGAGCTTCGTGTCGCGGGCGCCGATCTCAAATTCGTCAATGTGGATTGAAGTATAGATGTCCTCCTTTACCACGCGCTCGGAGATCAGGATCGCGTCCTCAAAATTGTAGCCATTCCAAGGCATGAAGGCGACTAGGACATTTCGGCCGAGGGCCAGTTCGCCATTTTCCGTATTCGGCCCGTCGGCGATGACGTCGCCTTTGTTCACGTGCTGCCCCTTGGAAACTATGGGCTTCTGATTTATGCACGTGCTGGCGTTGGACCGCATGAACTTGCGCAGCTCGTAGAGCCAAAGGCCATTGGCCGGATCGGATTTGATCTTCTTCTTTCCGTCCGGCAACGCGCCGTCAGAGGTAACGATGATCTGGCCGCCCGTGACCGAGGCCACGATACCAGCTCCCTCCGCGAGCATGACGGCCTTCGAATCCTGAGCGACGCGCGCCTCGAGTCCCGTGCCGACCAGCGGCGACTCGGAAACGAGGAGCGGAACCCCCTGGCGTTGCATATTCGAGCCCATCAGGGCCCGGTTCGCGTCATCGTGCTCGAGAAACGGAATAAGGCCGGCCGCGACAGAAACGAGTTGCTTCGGCGAAACGTCCATATACTGGACCTTGCCGGGCTCGACCTCGAGGAAGTCCCCGCGATAGCGCGTTGAAACCTTTTCCTCGGTGAACCGCCCCTCCGCGTCCACGTGCGCGTTCGCCTGAGCAATATAAAAATTCTCGTCGCGGTCGCCGCTCAGAAAGACCACCTCGTCGGTCACTTGACCCTCGTTAACCTTTCGGTAGGGAGTCTCGATAAAGCCGAATTCGTTCACCCGGGCGAACGTGCTCAGGGAGCTGATCAAGCCGATGTTCGGGCCTTCCGGCGTCTCAATCGGACAAATGCGTCCGTAGTGCGACGGATGAACGTCCCTCACCTCGAACCCCGCGCGATCGCGGCTCAAGCCCCCGGGCCCCAGCGCAGACAGGCGCCGTTTGTGGGTGAGTTCGGAGAGCGGGTTGGTCTGATCCATAAACTGGCTCAACTGGGAGCGCCCGAAAAAGTCGCGCACTACCGCGCTGAGCGATTTGGGATTGATCAGCTTCTGCGGCGTGATCTGATCCACGCCGGCATCAAAAAGAGTCATGCGCTCGCGAACCAACCGTTCCGTGCGGGCAAGCCCCACCCGGCATTGGTTGGCGAGAAGCTCTCCGACCGTCCGAACGCGCCGGCTGCCGAGGTGATCAATGTCGTCGGTCATCCCCTCCCCTTTGCGCAACTCCACGAGATACTTCATGGCCGCAATGAAGTCGTCCTTGACCAGGATTCGCTCCTCCTCCCCGACTTGAAGTCCAAGTTTTTGATTGATCTTGTGCCGTCCGACCCGTCCGAGATCATAACGCTTCGGATCAAAGAAGAGCCGCTTGAGCATGCTGCGAGCATTTTGCACGGTGGGCGGATCGCCGGGGCGCAGCTTGCGATAGATATCCTTGAGGGCCTCCTCCTCATCGTGGGCGGGATCCTTTTTCAACGACTTGATGATCGTGTCGTCCTGCTTGGTATCGACCACGTTCACGCTCTTGTGACCCAAAGAGATCAACTGCCGGATTGTTGCCGCGTTCAGCGGCTCAAAGGCACGTGCCACCGTGATTTCGCCGTCGCGGATATCCTCGAAAAGAACCTTGGTGCTGATCTCCTCCTCGTCCAGATTCTCGCTCAGATCGAGCGTGATGATCTGGTAGAAAAGCTTGATGATATCCTCGTCGGCCGGATAGCCGAGAGCGCGCAGAAAAGTCGTCGCCAGGAATTTGCGGCGGCGCTTGCGGCGATCCAAATAGACGTAAAGCAAATCGCTGGTGTCGAACTGGACCTCAATCCACGAACCCCGATCCGGAATAATCCTAAAGCCGTGCAGAAGCTTGCCGTTGAGATGCACGCTGGTTTCAAAACAGATGCCCGGGGACCGGTGAAGCTGGCTGACCACCACCCGCTCCGCCCCGTTGATGACGAAGGTCCCCTGCGGGGTCATGAGCGGAATCTCGCCCATGTAGACCTTCTCCTCTTTTGCGCTCTTCTCGTCTTTGTAGCGGAAAGTCACATAAAGAGGCGCGCTATAAGTCTGACCTTCACGCTGACATTCGATCGCCGACATCTTCGGGTCGCCGAGCTCATAGCTGACAAAGTCCAGGCTCGACTTCTCCTCGAAGCCAAAAATAGGGAAAAACTCCCTGAAAACCGCTTGCAAGCCGACGCTCTTGCGACGCGAGGGTTCGAGATCCTTCTGGAAAAACTCATTGTAGGAGTTGATCTGAAGCTCGATGAGATTCGGAGGTTCTATGGCTTCCTTGAGTTTACCGAAGTGAATGCGTTCAGACATGGCGGTACAGTGATCGAGTTATGGCGCCCTTCAACGCGTGAACCTGGCTGCTAGCACCGAAAAAAACCAAGCGCCGCCGAGCGAGCCGGAAGGGGGCTTTCTCGGCTCGCGCGGGGACGCAAATTTTGGGCGTTTTTCCGAACGATGCAGATGGCTGAGACGGTGATTCGGCGGAATATTAAATGTGAACCCTTCCGCCGGGAACGCAAGTCAAAAGATTGTAAAATTTTTGGCCAGCGTCCGGCATGGTGGAAGGGGAATTCTTTACTTGATCTCGACCTTGGCACCGACCGCTTCGATCTTTTTCTTGATCTCTTCGGCCTCCTCCTTGGTAATGCCCTCCTTGAGGGCTTTGGGAGCGCTTTCCACGAGCGCCTTGGCTTCCGCGAGACCGAGTCCGGCGACCGAGGCGCGGACTTCTTTGATGACGGCAATCTTGTTGCCGCCGGTTTCCTTGAGGATTACGTCGAAGGAGGTCTTCTCCTCGACGGGCGGAGCGGCGGCGCCTCCGGCGGGCGCTCCGGCTGCGGCAACCGCCACCGGCGCGGCGGCGCTGACGCCCCATTTTTCTTCGAGTTGTTTCACCAGGTCAGCGATTTCTAATACCGTGAGCGCGCTGAGCTGATCCACGAGGTTTTGTGTGTCTGCCATTTTGCTTTTCTGGTATCGTCGCGCCCCGAAGCCTCAGGGCATTTGAGACCGACAGCTGTCGGCCCGACGAGGAACCGTTTAGGTGTTGCGATCCGCGGCGAGGTTTCTCAACGCTGCGGGAGATCTTTGGTTTCTCAAAGGCGAATGATCTGCCTCAGGCCGATAGTTTACTGGCTTACGGCTTCGGCTTTCATCCGAAGCACGCGGGCGAGGCTGGAAGCGGGCTCGCTAAGCACACGCACGAGCTTGGTCGCGGGCGCCAGGAGCAAACCCAGAAGTCTGGCTTGCAAGACATCCTTGGACGGAAGGTCGGCGAGCACCTTTACCTGCTCCGCGTTCAGCAGGGCGTCGTCAAGAATGCCGGCCTTGACCGGTGGCCGCTCGAACTCGGCGGCAAACGTTTTCAAGACCTTCGCCGCCGCGCAAATGTCATTCTCACCGGTGATCATCGCGGTCTGGCCGCTGAGAGCCCCATTCAGCTCCGGAAGGCCGGTCGCTTTGATGGCGCGCTTGATGAAGGTGTTCTTGATGACGTGCATCTCCGCGTCCACACGCCCGAGGCGCGCGCGCAGTTCCTCGAAATGTTTGACCTGCATTCCGGTATAATCGGCAATGAGGAGGAAGGGCGAATTTTTCAGCTTCGCCTGAATGTCGGCGACAATTGTGGCTTTTTCGGGTCTCATGACAGAGGCTTTAGTTCTTGAGAAATGGCGCCGGATCAACGCTGACACCCGGACTCATCGTGGCAGCAAGAGTGATAGCTTCAACAAAGGCGCCCTTGGCGGTCGCGGGTCTCGCCTTGATCACCGCTTCAATGACGGCGCTTCCGTTCTGCATCAAGGCGTCGTCATCGAATGAAAATCTTCCGACCGGCACGGCGATGTTCGCGTTCTTGTCGAGCTTGAACTCCACCCGCCCCGCCTTGACCTCCTTGACCGCCTTGGCGGTATCGTCGGTGACCGTTCCGGCCTTGGGATTGGGCATCAGGCCACGCGGACCGAGGATTTTGCCAAGTTTTTTGACTTCGGACATGGCCGCGGGCGTCGCGACGGCGACGTCGAAATCCGAGAAACCGCCGGTCACCTTTTTTATCAAATCTTCGTAACCCACGACTTCAGCGCCGGCGTTCCGGGCGGCATCCGCCGCCGGCCCGGTCGCAAAGACCAGAACGCGGACGGTTTTGCCGCTCCCGTGGGGAAGCGGGCAGGTGCCGCGGACCATTTGGTCGCTCTGTTTGGGATCAACGCCCAGCTTAAAGGACAAGGTAACCGTTTGGTCAAATTTTGGCGGCGGAAACTCCTTCAAAGTTTTGATCGCCTCAGCGAGCGGGTAGCGGCGTTTGCGGTCCACCTTTCCGGCGGCAATTCGATAGCGTTTGCTGCGTTTTTCTTGCATATTTTTGCAGTGCGAGCGACCCGGTGTGCGAGTCTCCTGCTGGTTTCAGATAGTCGAAAGCTCGCTCTCCTTGGAGTAGCGACGAGCCGCCTATCATACAAAATTTGAATCCCGCGTCAACAGTTGATCGCTCGAAAAATCGGCAGCCGATCCGGAGCGAGGGTTGCGCCCGCGACAACCCGGTCTCCTTTCGCGGGCGGGTCTCCGGCGCGGCGGCGCAAAAAAACTTCGCTTTACTTTCACAGAAAAATTCGGAATCTGACACTCGGTTAGAACGCGATTTTTCGAAGCTTGAACGTAGTAGCGATATGCCATCTGCGCCTGATGCTCTGAGAATTGGCGACGGCCCACAAAAATCCCATATCGCAATATCATGAAACTTTATGTAGGTAACCTCTCCTTTCAAACCACGGAGGGAGCTCTCGAAGAATTGTTCGCCCAATTCGGCACAGTGACAGAGGCGATGCTGGTCATGGACAAGATGACCCAGCGCCCGCGCGGCTTTGGCTTCGTTACGATGGGCAGCGCGGAAGAAGCCCAAAAGGCCATCGAGGCGTTAAACGGCAAGAATGTTGACGGCAGAAATCTGATCGTTAACGAAGCGCGGCCGCGTGAGGAGCGTCCTCCCCGCCGCGACTTCGGAGCCGGCGGCGGCCAGCGGCGGCATCAGCACGGCGGCAAGAGCGGCGGCTACCGCGATCGCCGTTAACTCAATTTTCAACCAACCTGCGAAAAGGGCATCCGAGAGGGTGCCCTTTTTTTCTGTTTCCTGTGGACTTCGGTCGGCAAAGCAACCAGGGCTGGCGGCGCCGAAGCCAGCCGGCGCTGCTCAACTGCCGAAATCCTTTCGCGCCGCGCTTCGGGTTAATCGCTGACCTCGATCCCCATCTGGCGGGCCGTTCCGCAAATTGTGCGAAAGGCGCCTTCCTCGCTCCGCGCGTTCAAGTCCTTCATCTTCACCTTCACAATCTCCATGATTTGCTTCTTTGAAAGCTTGGCGACTTTCGTTTTGTTGGGCTCCTTGGAACCCGCCGCGAGGCCGGCTGCCTTCTTAAGAAGCACAGAAGCGGGCGGCGATTTCGTAATAAACGAAAAGCTCTTGTCCTTGTAGACCGTTATGACCACGGGCAGGATATCGCCCGCCTGCTTCTGTGTGGTGGCATTGAATTCCTTGCAAAAGGCCATGATATTGACCCCTTGCTGGCCCAGGGCGGGACCGACGGGCGGCGCAGGGTTTGCCTGGCCGGCAGGAATTTGCAATTTGATCTGTCCGACGATTTCTTTTGCCATAGATGAGATGCCGCTAATGCAAGCGAAAAGGGGCCGGAAACAAACCACGAAACCGGTCTGCGGGCAAGGCTTTTTTACTTCTTGGAGAGCCTCCAGAAAAGAATGCTCCCGAGACTAATAAAGAGAACGTTGGGGATCCAAATGAGGAAAGTGGGATGAGCCGCTGCATTATCGCGGAAAGTGTCCGCCATAATAATGAAGAAAAAGTAGGTAAACGCTATGGCCAGGCTTAAGGCAAAACCCACGGACGTTTCCTTGCGATGCGCGGTTATGCCGAGCGGCACGGCAATCAGAGCAAAAGCCATGCAGGCGAGGGAAGCGGCAAACCTCTTGTGTAGTTCCACCCTCGCTCTCAATTCCTCCTCTCCGGAGAGACCTTTGAGATAATTGAACAATTCGCCGAGCGTGTAGGAGCTGAGTCGTCGCCCGCTCAGATATTCTTTGTAGAACTCTTGCAGGGAAATGGGAAACACGCCTTCGTTGACCTCGATACCCTGCCGGATTTTTGTAAGCTCCCGCGGGTCCTGCTTATCCCGTTCTTCAAAGCGCGCGTTGAACAATCTGAGCAGGAGCCGCGTATTCTCGGGATCGGGAGTCAGGACCCCTTCCCTGGCGTAAACCATTTTGATCGGCTCATTGCTTTCGTTCAGCTCGAACACAATCAGGTTTTTGAGACGGTCGCCTTCCTTGGCTCCGACGTAGACGCGGCGGTCCGGGAATTGATCCACCACCTGGTCGGCGCGAAACAGGGCCGCGGGATTGCTCGTGGCAATATCCACAATCGTCTTGGTCATCTGCTGCTCGGCGCGAGGCGCCACCTCAATGTTGATCCAGAAGCAAATCCCCGAAAGCAGCACGGCCAGAAGAAAAACGGGGATGCAAATTCGCGGAACACTGACTCCGTTTGACTTTAGCGCGACCAGCTCGTTGTCCGCGGAGATCCGCCCGAAGACAAGCAGGAGGGCGGTGAGGAAACCCCATGGGATTGTAAACGTCAGAGAAAATGGGAGCACCAGCGCCATGAAGGCGAGAACGGTGGCGATCGGGACGTCCGGATTATTGATCAATACGTCGAGCAGCTGCTTAAAGAGATTGCCGAGCACGAGAACGAGACTCAAGACGACGACCCCGAAGAGCGCGGTGGCGATCACACTGCTGCCGATATATCGATCAATAATCTTCATCCCGAGAGCCGCTCGAACTCTCCCGCCCGCGGCGAAAAGAACAAGCGCGGCATGGATAAGCTCATAATGGTTTCGTGTTCAAGAGTTTTGCCAAAAACCGAGCGCCCTCCGTTCGATTTCACCGCTTTTCTTGAAGGAATGGAATCGAAGCCAGGACTCGATTTCGGGCAAATGCATCGCTCCCCATGGAACGATTACACGGCGGTAATCCTTCAAAGAAGATTCAATTTCTGAAACAAGCCGGCGATTTCTTTCGACGAGGATGTCCTCGATGGCCAGCGCCTGTGCGCTGTCGTCCCGCAGAGGCGATGAGGGATCCGCCAGTCGGCTCGCGAGTTCGGGCAGACTGGCGCTCTGAAAGAGCCTGATCACCGCCAACAGCAGAGCGATCGTTTGCGGGTGAAAAGTTTCCAAATCGACGTCGGCGTGCCGGAAATCAATTCCTGGTGCCAGGCGGCCGTGGTCCTGTCCAGCTTCGCCGCGTTCGCTGCGATCCAAACCCGCAAGAATCAGCTGCGAGAAGGCACTGTTCGACTGGGGAGTAAGGTTGAGCAGCTTGGCGAGCCGATCGTAACTCAGGCTCTTTCCACCAAGGAGATGTTTGCGGTCGGTAACTCCCTCCACCAGAACAACCGAGGGAATCTCGGGGGCGACTCCGGAAAGGAAGCTCTCGTAGAACTGCCGATCTGCAACGTGGATCATTGCCGCAAGTCGAACTTCGCGGCCGCCAGACTCAAACTTGCGTTCCACCAAATAGACTCCGTCCGGGCGCACTCGCACATATCCGCTCGTCAAGGATTCAATTTGCGCCGAAAGGCCCAGCAGTACCGAGGCCACCAACAAAGAGAGGACAATGGCCATCGCCGGGGCTGCGAAACAGAGATGTTTCCACGAAAAGTCGGGCCCTTCGTGGGGGACAAAGAGCTGTCTCCAGGATCGACCTTGCCTGAGGCAAAAAGCATACCACAGGGCGACCGCCAAGGTGACCTGCGCCGCGGCGATTCCGAGAGCCAAGTGGGGCACTGCCCAACGGTCCAAAGGAAAAGCCCTCGCCGGTCCGGCCCACCAGGTGAAAAGAATCAAGGCGAGCAAGAGTCGTTTCGGGGCCCGGGGCGTGATCGCCAACACTGCCACCATCGGCAAAGTCGCGGCGAGCACTGCGAGTGCCACCGCGCCCCTGGCGGCGGCTAGGGGCGAGAAACCAGCCCAGGAGAGACTCGCTTCATCGATCAAAGACAAGGTCCCATCGAAGAGAAAAGCGAGCCAAAACAAATTGATGGCGGCTTGAAGCACCCCGCAACCTAGCAAAGCCCGATCTGGCCTCAACCGGGTATTGAAACTCTTTGAACCCGCGCCCGCAGTGTTCTCGCCTGACAGCGAGGGCCTTCCGACTTTTGGCTCCTGGTCATCCCGTTTGCCCTGAGGCTTCGGCGCGAACGGTTTGTCCCGCAAGAACGGAAAGGGCCAGGGCAGCGACGAAAAGAAAGCATGCCGATGCCAGGAGAGGCCAAAGGGCATAGATGCCACTCCCGCGATGCAGCTGCGCGCTTAAAAGAAGTCCCGCCACCATCGGCCCCACCCAGCGAGCGAGGCTCCCGCCCGACTGCATGACGCCCAGCGCGCGTCCTTGCCAGCTCGCTTCTGCGCTGCGCGACGCGAGGGCAGAAAGAGTTGGCATTAACAAGCTGTTCCCGATCCCGACTGCCGCCGTGGCGGCAAACATCGACTTCGTGCCCGAGCTGAGGGCCAGGCCGCACAATCCTAGGCACATGAACACCGCGCCGACGAGCGCCAGCGGAGCTTCACCGAACCGCCTCACCAGCCGGCCGATCAAGCCGCCCTGGATGATCACCCCAAGGATTCCAATCCCCGCGAGAATGTATCCTGTATGCAACGCATCAAGACCGAAGCGATGAAAAAGAAGGAGGGCGAAAATTGCGGTCATCATCGAAAACCCCGCGATGACGAGAAAATAGCTCGCCACGCTCCAGGCATACGTTCTTCGCTCAACGTGATCGAAGAGATGAGGCAGCAACGGTTCGCTGCGCCTGCCGCGCGCCGCGGGTGGGAGCGATTCCGGCAAAAGAAACGTCACGAAACAGAAATTCGCGAGCGCGAGGCCGGCCGCGATAAACATGGGCGCCGCATAGTTGAACACGACGCTCGACCACCCCCCAAGGGCCGGACCAAATACGAATCCCAATCCGAAGGCGGCCCCGAGGAGCCCCATCGCCTTTGCGCGATTTTCGGGCGTAGAGATGTCGGCGAGGTAGGCCTGGGCCGCGCTGATATTTGCCCCGGAGATTCCATCGATCAGCCTGGCGATGAAGAGCATGAGGACGGAGTGGGCCAGGCCCATCAAGATGTAGCCGGCAACCGTTCCCAGAAGGCCCAGCAGCAGCACCGGCTTTCTTCCCACGCGATCGGAAACCTTGCCCCAGATGGGTGCGAAAAAGAACTGGGCCAGCGAAAATATGCCCACCAGCCAGCCGATCTGAACGGAGGTTGCTCCAAAGTGCTCCGCATAGAGCGGTAAAACCGGAATAACGATCCCGAAGCCCAAGATATCGACGAAGCAGGTGAGAAAAATTGTTACGTATTGAAGCGGGCGACTGGCCATGTCACGGGAGCAGAATCAACAAGAGTTTGCCCGCAAAAGCAAGGGCCGCCGGAAACAAGCGAGGCCGCAAAGCGCCCCGGAAACGACGCGGTGCGCTGACGATGTCGGCGGTGTTCCGCGCTGCCATCTTGCGCGATCCGCCACTGGGCTGTTAGTTGTCCCGCGACTCATGGCGGTTCTTGGTCACACCCTCCGCTCGCGCTCGGCGCGTCCCACCGGCGCTTGCCGGTCTGCACTCCGGATTTCGACAGCGGCAGGGACCTGCGGTTTCAAGACTAGAATGTCCGCACGTTTCGACGATCGCGCCTGAAGATGCGCCGGCTCGCTCCATTCCTCTTCTTGGCGCTGAGTGCATGCAAGCCGCCGATCTACCAACCGCCGCCCATTCCGCTCGTGACGACAACCCCAACGCCGAGCCCTTCGTTATCGCCGACTCCAACGCCGGTGCCCACGCCAACGCCGACCCCCACGATTCCCCGAAAGACCATCGACATCGCCCAGTTGTTCAACGGGATCACCGTCTTCAGCAAATTGGAAACGCCAAAAAGTGAAAAGCCGGCCTCGGTGGAGCGCAATGAAGAGGACAGCTATCAGGTTCAAATCGTCCTTTCGGCGAGATTGCCCCGCCCGGACTCAACATTGGAAGATCTGGCCAAGAACGATCCAAAACTCCCGGAAGTCCTGGGCAAGTTGTGGCGGCTCATGGACACGGCGCAGGTTTCCCATTACTTTGACCAACTCTACAGAAACAAGGTCGAATACCTGCGCGAACGCCTGAACCGCTTCGATCTTATCCTATCGCGCCACAACTTCTACGACTGCGAGACGATCCTCGAACTGCGCGATCCGGACTCGGGCCGCAAAGCGCTCCTTATTCAGAGCGATATGGACTTGAACAGCGACGGATCGGACGGCGACAGAAATTTCGCCGTTGACGCGACATCGCCGACCTTCCAACCCCAAACGAGTTACCGCTGGCCCAAACTCACAAATCGCCCCAACCCTTGTTTGCCCCTTTACGAAACAAAGCTCGCCAATCTTAAACAAGAGTTCTCCCAAAAGAGACTCAGCCCGGAGCGAAGTCGCGAGGTGAAACGATCCCTTGATGAGACGAACCGGGTGATCTCCGATTTGAAATCCAAGAGCTTCCTTATTTCCGATGCCGATCCGTCAATCGTCTTGCCGAGTTTCATGCTCGCCGACACGGCCAACGGCTTCTCGCCCTCGATCGGAGACTACGCCGCTGTGATTTACAACGGGAAAATCTATCCGGCGATCGTCGGTGATGCCGGTCCGTCGAACAAACTCGGAGAGGCATCGGCACGAATCTGCAGGGAAATCAACCCGAAAGCCTCGGGATTCAACCGCGCTGCCAGCGATGTCAAGGTTAGTTACCTGGTCTTCCCGGGCACTGCCGCCAAGCCATCCCAACCAGACCTCCCGGAATGGCGGGAAAGATGCAAACAGCTCCTTGATGAAATCGGCGGAACAATTCCAGAGCTTCACATGTGGGAGAACATCGTCCCGAACTGGCCGACTCCAACTCCTTCACCGACTCCAACTCCTTCACCGACTCCAACTCCTTCACCGACTCCAACTCCTTCACCGACTCCAACTCCTTCACCGACTCCAACTCCTTCACCGACTCCAACTCCTTCGCCGACTCCGACCCCTTCGACGACTCCAACTTCTTCGCCGATCCCAACTTCTTCGCCGACTCCAACTCCTTCACCGACTCCGACTTCTTCACCGACTCTTTCAACGGAACCAATCGCCTCGCCGACTCAATTCGCCGCACCGGTTGCTACTGCTTCGCCGGCTCAGGAGATCTCGCCAACTCCAACGAATGCTCCCGCTTCTTCCAGAACTCCGGTTCGCAGATCTCGGAAGTCACCTTCTGCCGTTTCTTCAAGCACGAGCGTGCCGCTTGTCGTTTCGCCTTCCAAAAGTTCCGCGTCTACCGCTCCGCAGGTGATCACGCCCACGGAAGGAGCCGGGCCTACTCACTGAATTGCCGCCCTCATGAACGCCGCGACGCTGGAAAACTTCCGTCAGTTGCTTTGCTCGCTCGGCGATGCCATTCGGAGTCACGTGACGGAAAAGCGGCTTTTGCTAAACACAGAGACATTAGCTTCTGTCTCGCACTGTTCTTCCGCGGATACGATCTACGAAATCGACAAGTTCGGCGAGGAGGCAATTCGAAACTGGTTCGAGGCGAGATGGCCGGCGTTCGAGCCGGTCGAAGTTGTCATGGAAGGCCCTGAGGAAACGATTTGTTTTCCGCAAGGAACCGCTCGCTCGGACACAAAATGGAAATGCCTGATCGACCCGATCGACGGGACTCGCGGAATCATGTATGACAAGCGCAGCGCCTGGGCCCTTTCCGGTATCGCGCCTCAGCGGGGCGAGAAGACACGTTTGTCCGAGATCCTCGTTGCCGCCATGACCGAGCTTCCCACCAGCAAGCAGTGGCGCGCGGACCAGGTCAGTGCCAGGCGTGGAGGAGGGCTTGTCGCGCGTTCGGTGAATATCCTGGACGGGAGCTCCGCGGCGCTCTCGCTCGTTCCCTCGACGGCGCGCAATTTTCGGCACGGATTTGCCTGGATGGCGAAGTTCTTTCCGGAGGGTCGAGCCCTGACTTCCCGTATCGAGGAACGACTCTGGGACGAGTTAATAGGGCTCGGTCGCGACGCTTCACCGACTGTGTTCGATGATCAGTACATTTGCAGCGGAGGAGCATTCTATGAGCTGCTGGCCGGGCACGATCGAATGATCGGAGATTTACGCCCACTGGTCTTGGCGAAACTTGACCTTGGCTCCTCCCTGGTTTGCCATCCCTATGATGTTGTCGCGGCGCTGCTTCTTGCGGAGGCGGGCGTAGTCTACGAGCACCCTTTCGGTGGCTTTCCCGACGCCCCAATGGATACAACAAGCGGCATCGCGTGGGTCGCCTACGCAAATTCAACGCTCGCCGATCTTGCCCGCCCGGTCTTGCGGCGGGTTCTCCAAAAGTCGCTTTCGGAAGGCCTGTGAATCGAGAACACCTCCTCGCCATAGTTGGCTCGAAAATCCTACGACTGCTTTTCGTAACCCTGCGGTTGCGCTTGGAGGACCGCTCGGGCCTAACGAAAAACATTCCGAAGATCCCGGTCGTCATCTGTTTCTGGCACAACCGTATCCTCGGGATTACTCTGACTTTTCTTCGTTGCTATCCGGCGAATAGCCGAAACGGCGTATCCGTCCTGACCAGTGCCAGTCGCGATGGTGAAATCCTGGCGCGACTCGTTAGTCAGTTCGGTATGGGCTCGGTGCGCGGCTCAAGCTCCAAGCGAGGATCGCGCGCTTTCCGGGAACTTGTCGAGTTGGTCGAGGACGGTCGCGATATTGCCATTACGCCCGATGGCCCACGGGGACCGCGATATGTCCTTGGGCCCGGCGCGATCTCGCTCGCGCAATTAACGGCTGCGCCCATTATACCGGTGCACGCGAAGTTTTCCCTCTGTTTGCGCATGAAGACCTGGGACGAATTTGTCATCCCCTTGCCCTTCTCGACAGTCTCGGTCACGATTGACAACCTCGTACACGTGCCTCGAGAATTGACTAACCAGGAATTCGAATCCCTGCGATCGAGGGTGGAAACTCTCTTGCGAAATGAAGCAAATTGACGGCGTTGCCATCGCGCAGAAGGTTCACGAGGAAAGCAAACAACGCATTGCCTCCCTCGCGGGGCGAGGAATACGCCCGGGCCTCGCGGTAGTTCTAGTCGGCGAAGACCCCGCATCGCGCGCTTATGTCCGCTCAAAAGACAAGAAAGCTGCAGAACTCGGTCTGCACTCTGTCAAGCACGAGCTTCCCGCGGACACCTCGCAAGAGACGCTTATTGAGCTGGTTCGAAAACTCAATGCCGATCCCTATATTCACGGCATCTTGATCCAATCTCCCCCACCAGCCCACATTCGCGAACAGGCGATCGTTGAAACCATCGATCCGCGAAAAGACGTCGACGGCTTTCATCCCCTGAACGTGGCGAAGCTCGTGATGGACGATCGTACGGGCTTCGTTCCTTGCACCCCGCTCGGCTGTAAGCGTCTCTTGGAAGAAATCGGCGTCGAAACGGCAGGTGCGAATGTCGTCGTGGTAGGTCGCAGCCTGATTGTGGGAAAGCCTATGGCGCTTCTGCTCATGCGGCGCGGCAAGGCCGGTGACGCCACCGTCACGGTCGCCCATTCCCGAACCCCCGATTTGGCGCTAATCACGCGTAGCGCGAATATCATTATCGCCGCAATCGGCCGTCCACACTTTCTCGGAGCTGAACACGTTGGCCGAGGCGCGGTTGTTATAGATGTCGGCATCAACCGCCTCGCGGATCCCTCCTCCGCCAAAGGTTATCGCATAGTCGGCGACGTGAATTTCAGGGCCGTCGCGGAACGTTGCGCCGCGATCACTCCGGTGCCGGGCGGTGTCGGCCCGATGACCATCGCCATGCTGATGGCAAATACCATCAGAGCATGTGAACAACTGGCCGCTTGACCGAACCGGTGCTCTAACCCGCATTGTTCACAGCGGATTTCTTTTTCGACGGGTTCCGGAGATTTCTGTGCTGATTAGGGTCGGCGAGAGCGCGACTTTCGGGGCTTATCACGTTTGGGGTGAGCACAGAGAGTGTCGGCTCGCTGTTGTTGCCTGAAGGATGAGAGTTTTGAGCAGGGTCCACCAGGAGCCGAACTTAGCCCGTTTTTCCCTTAAGGGATTGGCTCTTTTCTTCAGCCCGCCGACATCGCGCAGAGGTTGGCACAGGCGTGCCGGAACGTTTCCTGATAGGGGTAGGCGCTGGCTAACTCGAGGTGGATGCGCCGGCAGCTGATGGTGATGCGGGCACCAATCTTGAAGAGTTTAAGCCGGATCTGGCCGAGGGTGGCCGCAGCCAGATCGGTGCCGCGCAACACCTCGGCCCGCAGCACCGAGAGCAGGAGATGGGCGAAGGCCGAAAACCAGAGCCGGAGTTGGTTGGAGGCCATCCAGCCCGTGCTGGTGCGATCGGCAAAGAGGTCCTGTTGTGCCTCCTGGATGCGATTTTCCATTTCTCCGCGCGCGCAGTAAAGCTTCTCGTAGAGTGCGGGGGCTGCACAAGCGCTCTTCGGGCTCGCCGACGAAGCCTGCAGCGGGAAGGTTGGTAACCACAAAGCGCGGATGGGGCCCTTTGGCCAGGATCTCGGCTTTGCCCACCACCCGGCGCGCGCGGCTCCAACTCTTGGGCGTGCGATATTCAAAGTCCTCAAAGCGGCGGCAAGGCACTTGGATGTCTCGGGTTTTGATTCCCTGGTAAAGCTCTCCGAAGCTCTTGCCCAAGCGGGCGCTCAGCCCCTTATTGCGCGCTAAGCCCCAGCAGTAAGAGACTGCGTTTTGCTCGCACCACGCCATGATCTCCTCACGGGCGAATCCGCTGTCGGCTCGCACAATGATGCGCACCCTGCGCCCAAAGCGCCTCCGGATGGCGCAACGGATTTTCTCGAGCGCCTCCACCGTGCCGCTGCTGGCATCGCCCTTGGCGTCTCGCAGTCGCGCCAAGAGCGGGACATTGCCACAAAAGCAGTAGAGTGGCAGATAACAGTAGCTGCGGTAGTAACCGTGGAAGAAAGCTCCTTCCTGGTGGCCATGCAAAGGGTCGTCGGTGGCGTCAAAATCCAAGATAATCTCCCGGCTCTTTCGCGGGATCGCCTTAATTCCTTCTTCGATTAACAAGGCTTCGATCTCTTGGGGCCGAGCAATGATCTTCTTGTAACGAGCGTCACCGCCCAAGACCCCGAGTTCAAGCCGGTTCAAGCTCGAGTGGGCCGCCAACGCCTTGCCCTTATCCCCTTCGCAGAGTCGGTCTTCTCCGAGCACGTCGGCTTTGCCTGCAATCCGCGCATGGAGCGGATCAAGTCGCAGCCGGTCGTGGTCGTTGAGGTCTTCGTCGCCAAGAGCCAATGCCCCGATGCGTTGACGCAAAAGCTCGGCCACCTTGTGTTCGACCAAGCACGGCAGCCGATAGTCAGAAAAACACCCCGCCAGTCGCTCAATGAGTCCCATCCTCAAGTCCACTCCCCGCAAAAACACCGCCCCGCCCTCGCTGCTGAGGTAGCCCCCGGAAAAATCCGCCGTCACTTTCCGGCTTCCGTGGGCTTGAAACTCGAAAACCTCTTGCTTACACTCTGCCATAGCGAAGTTCTTTTGGTTGATTGTTCCAACACCAACAACCTTAGCGGCTTAGGTCGCGAACTTCGCTACTTTTTTTGCCCGCGTGTGAGTTTTCCGGACTAACTCTTCAAGCTCGACGAAACAAACACGGGGCCGGTCCAACTCACGCGCCCGCGAGTTTTGCTTCCAGGCGCCGCGTCAGCTTGGCTATCGTTGAAAAGTCGAATAGTTCCATGATGTCGATGATCCCCGGAAACTCGCGCTCAATCTGTTCGTGGATCTCAACGAGTTTGAGCGAGTTCACACCCACTTCGAACAGATCGTCGTGAATATCAATTTTCTTCCCTTCCAGCGCGGCGCGCACGATTCTACCAATTTTCTCTTCAATTTGCGTGCGCAAGGTTGAAACCGGACCGCGCACCGCCTCACGCAACGAACGCAATTCGGCGAGCTGCGGAGCGAACTCTCCTTCCGCAAAACGCTGCTCCAACACATGACGTTGAATCTTCCCGCTAGTCGTCTTGGGGATGCGTGTCACGGGCACGACTTCCGAGACTTCCAATCCGGAACGCTCGTTAACGAGGCGGGCAACCTGGCTCGCAATCGGCACAAAATCCCGCAAGGCCGTGCGGTGCAGGACGAAAATCACGAGTTGATCCGTTTGCGCCTCGCGCTGGCGCACGCCGGCGGCGACAACTTTTCCAAGCTCCAGACCGGCCACCTGGTTGGCGATGCTTTCGAGGTCTTGTGGGTAGTAGTTCTGGCCGTTGACGAAGATAACTTCCTTGGCGCGTCCGGTTATATACAACTCTCCCATCTGCACCACGCCCAGGTCGCCCGTGCGCAACCAACCGTCCGCCGTGTGCGTAATGGCATCCACCTCCGGGTTTTCATAATAGCCGCGCGTCACGTTCTCGCCCCGGATTTGAATATGTCCCACGTGGCCATCCGCGAGCGCGCGATCCTCGTCGTCGGCGATTCGGATCTGACAGAAAGGAATCGCCCTTCCGACCGCCATGAAGTTCACTGCATTCCGGTCCCTGGCCGTCACTGTCTCGACTCTCTTGCCGACGCCCAGTCGGTGACGATTAAAACTGGTCCAGCGATATGGCCTTCCGGCAGGGGGGAAGCTCACGGCCAAAGAGGCCTCCGCCAACCCGTAAACCGGAAACATCGAATTGCGCGATAGCTTGGCAGGCGCAAGCTTGTCGAGAAACTCGTCGCAGAGTTCCACAGAAATCGGCTCCGCTCCGTTGAAAATTAAACGAACCGGTGAAAGATCCATTCCCTGAATCGGCCGGTCGTCGAGCACCTTGAGAAAGTGCCGGTAGCCGAAATTTGGCGAGCACAGGATCGTCGCACGCTTCCGCGCCGCCAAGGTAAGCCAAAATAACGGCCGCCGCACAAAAAGCTCCGTGGACATCAAGTTGACCTGCAGGCGGTTGGCGAACATGAAAATATGGAAGCCGATAAGCCCCATGTCGTGCGTAAGGGGCATCCAGGAAAGGCTGATGTCTTCTTCGCTGAAGCCCGCCCGTTCGGTGACCCCAAGACCGTTGGTGATTATGTTGCGGTGGGTCAGCACGACCCCTTTGGGTTCGCTCGTTGAGCCCGACGAGAACTGAATCAGGGCCGCATCGTCGGGGCGTGAATCATGGACGGTTCCCGCGATTGTTCCTTTGGCGAGCTGCTCCACGAGCAATGCCCGATTTTTCAGCAACTTCTCGAACGCAACCTGCTCGTCAGCCTGCGCCGCGAAAGTCTCAACTCGCTCCAGAGAACGCCGGTCGGTATAAATGAACGGCTTATCAAGCTTGCGCGCGATGCGAAGGAGCTTGTGACGATGCTCGTCGCTGATTCCCGGCGCCACGGGAACGGGAACGATTCCGCCCAAAATCGCCGCCCAAAACGCGTCGATAAAATGCTCGTTGTCCGCGAGAAACAGAATCAGTTTGTCCCCGGGTTTCGCGCCGTGCTCTTGCAGCGCGCCTAGAAGGCCTAGGGCGCGCTCGTACAGTTCCGCGAACGTGACACTTCGCTCGTTGTGTTCGCCCTCCACGTAAGTGATGCTTCGCGGGGCGTTGCGGTTGGATTCTATGAGCTCGTTGAGCGTCGTTGCGTTGAACATTGGAAGCGTTCCATTCTCACTGACAAAGACTTACCTGTCTAGATATGCGTCTCTTAAAAAATGCCGCTAGGCAGGCCGATAATCCGATACCCTCTGCAGACCGTTTGGGGACTTTCCGGCGAAAACGGCGGAGAAAATCACATTCATGGCATAAATGATGGTAAAGAGGACCGGGGAGGTCAAGGCCGATGGGCCGCAGCCTTTTTTACGGAAACTTGGAAAATGTGCCGCCTTCGGCGAGAAGACGAACCGATCAACCACCGATGAAGCCGCCCAACCATTCTTTGATCTCTCAGCTTCCTGTGCTATCTCTTGTCTCGATCATGCCTGGATATTTCAGTTGCTTTTTGGCTTAACTCCACCCCCCTGCCAGGATTCCGCCCGTTCGTCGCTGCCTTCTTGCTAACCAATGAAAATCGTTCACGTCGCTCACGCCCTCCCGAGCAGGAAAGTCACGAACCAAGACCTTATCGCGGAAATGGTGCAGCGCAACCGGACGCGTTTCTCCAACAAACAACTCGATGAGCTTCAACAACGAATGCAGCTTTCGTTTCGCATCTCCGGCACGGAAGTCCGCTATCACCGGGCGGAGGGCGAGAAGGCTTTCAGCGTCGGGATGAAAGCGGGCCGGCTTGCGTTGGAGCGAACCGGGATCTCGCCCGCCGAAGTCGATCTTCTTATTTACGCGGGCGTCGGGCGCGGCTGGCTGGAGCCCGCCATGGCGAATATCTTTCAGGCGGAACTCGGACTCACCCGCGCGACCTGCTTTGACGTCCTTGACGCGTGCGCCTCGTGGATTCGAAGCCTCCAGCTTGCCAAGGCATTGATCGCGGCCGGGGTCTACCGCACTGTGATGATCCTCAATTGCGAGCTGAACTTCCGTGAATACGCCAATTTCGATATCGAGCGGATGGAAGACCTGGAGTACGCCTTTTCGGCGTTCACCATTGGGGAAGCGGCTACCGCGACGCTGCTCACGGCCGACTCGGAACCTGACGACTTTGTTTTGAGCTTCAGGACTTCCGGCGACAAATGGAATCTGTGCCACATCCCTCTGCCCAACGCGAATGACTTTGTGTCGGTCTCGGTAACCGACAAATGCAAGCCGATGTCCTTTTACACGTCGCCGCGCGAGCTTCTAGCCGTCGCCACGTCGATGCTGGGAACGCATTTCCAAGAGACGCCCGCTTTGCGCGATCGCACCTATGACCTCTTCCTTGGTCACGAGGTGAGTTCCCCGACGACACGAATGGTCACAAAATTGTTGAATATCGACCCAAAGATCGTTTTCTCGACTCACTCTCGCTTTGGCAACACGGTCTCGGCCTCGTTGCCGCTAAATATTTCGGTTGCCGAGGAAGAGGGGCGGCTCAAGCGCGGCATGCAGGTCCTCCTGACGATGGGTAGCGCGGGCGTAACCTCCGCATTCTGCGCGTTTCGCTACTAGTCCGCTGCTTGCCTGGCCGAGGCCGGGCTTGAAATCGAGCTGGAATTTGAAGGATTAGAAACTCCGGCAAGCATGAACCTCCATTTCCTCGCCGGAAGAGAAAAAAGATTCCCGAGCCTTTCCGCGGCGTGTGAGCATCGGAGAGAAAGTTCCTTTCGGCCATCGAAAGCGACAGCCCAAGGCTGATGTCAACGCGTCCGAAGGCCTTTCGCAATCTGTTTCCGTTCGAGAGCCATTTCCACGACCAGAACGGACTGCGTCAGCACTACGTGGACGAAGGGCGAGGCACCCCGGTCGTAATGTTGCACGGCAATCCAACCTGGTCCTTCATGTATCGGGCGCTGATTTCTGATCTCCGCGATTCGTTCCGCGTGATAGCGCCGGATCACATGGGATGCGGCTTTTCTGACAAACCGGACGATTCTCGCTATCCCTACACCCTCGAGCGGCGTATCCAGGACCTCGATGGGTTGTTGAAAAGCGCCGGTGTTGCGAATGACGTCTCCCTTGTCGTGCACGATTGGGGAGGGCTCATCGGCTTGGGCTGGGCGGTTCGTCATCCTCAGCGAGTGAAGCGACTGGTGATACTCAATACCGCGGCCTTTCCCGTCCCCGCGTCAACGCGATTGCCGCTTTCGATCCGCCTTTGCCGCAATACCACGCTCGGCGCCTTCTTCGTCCGCCGCTTCAATGCTTTCGCGGTCATCGCAAGCCACGTCGCGCCGCGGCGGCGGTTGCCTCCCGACGTTCGGCACGCCTACACCTTTCCCTATGACAGCTGGGCCAACCGGATCGCGACGCTTCGCTTCGTCCAGGACATTCCCCTGGGGCCCCGGGATCCCTCGTTCGCCGAGGTTTCCAGGACGGCGGCCGGTTTGGATTCATTGCGCTCACGGCCCATGCTGATCTGTTGGGGCGAGAGGGATTTTGTGTTCAACCGTCACTTCCTCGCGGAGTGGATGAGGCGTTTTCCGGAGGCCGAAGTGCATCGATTTCCCGACGCAGGACACTATTTGTTGGAGGACGCAGCAGATCGCGTGGTTCCCCTTGTGCATTCGTTTCTGACCGAAAATCTCGTGGAGGCGCTAAGATGAACGGCAGCAATGCGACCAGCGCGGGTGATTTGCCCTCCTTTCTGCGCATCGCTGCCGCCGAGCGGCCTTCCCAACCGGCATACATCTTTGGCAGCGACGCCATTCCCTTCAAAGAACTGCACGAGGATAGCGACATTTGCGCGCGAGGATTGGCAATTCTGGGAATCAAGTCCGGGGACCGGGTGGCGCTATTGGTCCGGCCGAGCCGCCAGCTTTTCGTACTGACCTTCGGGCTCTTTCGATGCGGGGCCATTCCAGTTCTCATCGATCCTGGCATCGGCCGCACCCACCTTGCGCGATGCCTTGCCGAAGCATCCCCGAGCGCCTTCATTGGAGTCTCTCTGGCCCATCTGGCGCGGATCTTATTCGGCTGGGCGAAACAATCTGTTCGAACACTTGTGACCGTGGGGCCGCGATGGTTTTGGGGCGGTGCTTCCTTTGAAGACGTGATGAAGAGAGGCTCTCAGGCGAATTTCGCGCGCTCCGAGAGCCCTGAGCCGAACGCCATCGCCGCGATAGCCTTTACCTCCGGGAGCACCGGGCCTCCCAAAGGCGCCGTCTACACGCACCAGAATCTTGTGTCCCAGGCGCTTTTGCTGCGGGATCGATACGGCATTCGTCCGGGAGAACGAGACTTGGCGACATTCCCCCTGTTTGCCTTTTTTGACCCTGTATGGCAGGCGACGGGTGTCATCCCCCGAATGGATTTCACCAAACCGGGTTCGGTCGATCCTCGCCGCATCATCGGGCCAATAATCGAGCACCAGGTGACGCATGCCTTCGGCTCTCCGGCGCTTCTCGATCGAGTGGGACGCTGGGGTGTCCAACATGGCGCCAAGTTGCCAAGCTTGAAGCGCGTCCTTTCGGCGGGAGCTCCCGTATCCTGCCGCGTGCTCGAGAGGTTCGCTCGTCTTCTGGAGGCGGATGCAGAGATTCATACGCCTTACGGAGCCACTGAAGCGCTGCCGGTCTGCACGATTTCCCTCGAAGAGCTTCGCGCGGAGACCAGCGAAGGCACTGCCAGAGGACGCGGGGTTTGCGTGGGCCGCCCGTTTCCCGAGGTGAGACTTGAAGTGATGCAAATTACAGACGGGCCGGTCGAAAGGTGGTCCGAAGCGCTGCGGATGCCTCCAGACGCGGTCGGCGAACTTGTCGTCTGGGGCCCGAACGTATCCAAGGAATACTGGAATCGGCCGGAGGCAACGAAACTGGCCAAAATCCTCTCCGCCACCGGAGAAGAAATCGGCCACCGCACAGGCGATGTCGGATCAATCGATGCGCTCGGCCGGGTTTGGTTCTGTGGAAGAAAAGCGCATCGGGTGGTGTCCGAATCCCAAACCTTGTTCAGCGTGGCATGCGAAGGTGTCTTTAATCAGCATGAGCAGGTCCATCGAACGGCGCTGGTCGGCCTGGGACATCCTCCTCGTCAGCGAGCTGCGCTCTGCGTGGAGATCGAGAAAGGCCGGCGGGTCGATCGATCGCAAATAAAGCGTGATCTCCTTGCCCTTGGCGGGACATGCCCGTCCACGCGCGAGATCGAGACGATTCTTTTTCACCCCCAATTCCCGGTGGATATTCGGCACAACGCGAAGATCTTCCGGGAACGGCTTGCGGTGTGGGCAGGCGAACAGATCTCATGAGGGTCCTGGTCACAGGCGGAGGAGGTTTTTTGGGCCGTGCGATCGTCTCGCGGCTCGCCAAGCGCGGAGACCGCGTGAGGATTTTTGCGCGCGGAGCCTATCCGGACCTTGCCGCGCGGGGGATCGAAGTTTGTCGGGGTGACATCGCCCACGCCGACGCGGTGCGGCAAGCAGTTCAGGGATGCGAACTGGTCTTTCATGTCGCTGCGAAAGCCGGCCTCTGGGGCCGAGTCAGCGATTTCGAGCAAGCCAATGTGCGGGGAACCGAAAACGTTGTCCGAGCGTGCCTGCAGGCGGGCGTTTCGCGACTCGTCTACACCAGTTCGCCCAGCGTGATCTTCAGCGGACGCGACATGGAAGGGGTCGACGAATCCGTTCCCTACCCGAAATCCTACAGCGCGGAGTATCCGCGGACCAAGGCCCTCGCCGAACAATGCCTGCTCGCCGCCAACTCCAGGAATTTGGCGACCGTGGCCTTGCGGCCGCATCTGCTCTGGGGCCCAAACGACACGCAACTTACGAAGGCGATTCTGGAGCGCGGCCGGGCAGGCGCGCTCATGCGCATCGGGGATCGCGATCCGCTCGTGGATTTCACCTATGTCGAGAACGCGGCGTTCGCGCACGTGCTTGCCGCGGACAACCTCGAACCGGGGGCGCCGATTTCCGGCAAGCCGTTCTTTATTTCGCAAGACGAACCCGTCCCGCTATGGAGCTTTATCAACCGGCTGTTGGCCGCGGGTTCGCTCCCTCCGGTTGGAAGAACCGTTTCTCCCCGGGTGGCATACGGCCTTGCGGCGATCCTTGAATTCATTTACCGGACCCTGCCGCTCCGAGGCGAACCCCGGCTCACGCGGTTCCTGGTTGAGGAACTCTCCACGGCCCATTGGTTCGATATCACGGCGGCTCGCCAGGAGCTTGGATATTTGCCAATTGTCTCCATTGAGGAAGGTCTCAGCCTCCTGTGCGCTTCGCTTCAAGGCAAATGAACCAGACGCTCCTTCGCCGAAAGCTCTCGGCAGCGCACCAAGGGACGGCTTCCCGGACGGTCTGAATGAATTGGGCAGACCTCCGCCGCAGGCCCGCGGTGGCCGCCACCAGCATTGCTCGGCGGCAAGGCATCCGGAGAAAGTATCACGGCCTAGAGATTCAGCGTTTCCTCTTCGGCGCCTGGACACTCGGCGTCTTCGGGTTCCTCTACGTTCCCATTCTGCTGCTGGTCACCTTCTCATTCAACAGTTCACGCCTCAACATTCGGTGGGGAGGATTTTCGCTGAAGTGGTACGGGGCGCTCCTCCAAAACAGCGTCCTTCTCGAAGCCTTTAAAAACAGCCTGATCGTCGCCACCGCGACGACCCTGTTTGCGACCTTGCTGGGAACAATCGGCGCGTGGATGCTTTACCGCTACCGGTTCCCTTTCCAGCGCGTGATCGGCCTGCTTATCTTTATTCCGATGGTCATCCCGGAGGTTCTCATGGGGGTGAGTTTGCTGGCAGAATTTGTGCACCTTCTAAAGCTTCCCCTCGGTTACACGACTTTGATCATTGCGCACACCACGTTCTGTTTCCCATTTGTCCTGGTCAGCGTGCAGGCAAGCCTTCGAGGCCTGGATCCCTGTCTCGAAGAGGCGGCCATGGATCTCGGAGCCACCCCCGCCCAGGCCTTCCGCCTCGTGATTTTGCCTTACCTCCTGCCGGCGGTCATTTCCGGCGCGCTGATGTCCTTCACGCTTTCGTTGGACGAATACATCGTTTCCGTGTTTACCGCGGGCAGCGATTCGCAAACGCTTCCCCTCAAAGTTTATGGCATGGCCAAGATCGGTTTGAATCCCCAACTAAACGCTTTGAGCACGCTTTTTGTCATCGCCACGATTCTCCTGGTTCTGTTCAGTGAGCTTTTGATCCGTCGAAAAGCGCAATGAAAGAATTCGCTCATGTCTCGTTGGCGGCCGTGCTTGCGACGCTGTTCCTCGTCGGTTGTGGAAAGGCGCCCGAAGCGCCGCGACCGACCGAACCGGCGCCGCCGCCAAGCTCTCCGGCACCGCGCCAGGATGCCGCGGAACGGGGCGGCGACCCTGAGAAGAAGCTCAATCTGTTCTGCTGGTCCGAGTACGTTCCCCAGGAAATCATCGATGCCTTCACCAAGGAAACGGGTATCAAGGTGTCGGTGGAAAGCTATGCCTCGAACGAGGAGATGCTCGCCAAATTGCTCGCCGGTGGCGGCGCCTACGACCTGATCCAGCCGAGCGAATACGTGATCCAAGGGCTGGTTAAAGAAAACCTTCTCGTCCCCATCGACCATTCCGCAATCCCCAACATCAAGAATATCGCGCCGGAGTTTGCGAACATGTCCTTCGATCCCGGTAACAAGTTCTCCATCCCCTACATGGCCGGCACGGTGGGCATTGTCGTCAATACCGACCTTGTGGACGACGACATCAAGAGCTACAGCGACGTTTTCCAGGACAAGTTCAAAAAGAACATCGTCGTTCTGGACGATGCGCGGGAGATCGTAAGCTGGGGATTCGAGACGCTAGGGATCCCGATCAACGAAGTGTCCGACGAAAACTTGGGCAAGGTGAAACCGGTCCTGGAGAAATGGCTGCCCCTGGTGAAGGTCTTCGATTCCGACAGCCCGAAAACGGCCCTTCTGAACGGCGATGTGGCGCTTGGCATCGTTTGGGGCGGCGAGGGCGCGATCCTGCTCAATGAGAACAAAAAATTTAAATGGGTCGTGCCGGCGGAAGGCGCGCACTTGTTCGTAGATAGCCTGGCGATTCCAAAGACGGCTGCGCACGTGAAGAACGCCCAACTCTTCATGAATTTTGTGCTTCGCCCGGATATCAGCGCGAAGATTTCGGATGCGTTCCCCTATTTGAACCCAAACGCCGCCGCGCGCGAGATCCTCACTCCTGCGCAGCGTAGCAACCCCGCCAGTTACCCGACGGCGGACGAGTTGGCCAGGATGCAGACTTTCCAGGACATCGGCGCTCAAGCAACGAAAGTCGACGAACTCGTTACCTCCGTGAAAGCCCAATGATATGGCCGCCGTAACGGCCACGACCGTGAAGCAAGCCGGCGCCGCTCACCAGCGGCATCCAAATGTGCTGGCCTGGTTGGTCTTCGCGCCGCTGCTGGCGTGGCTCGTTGCCTTCGTCGTTGTCCCAACGATCGTGCTCGTCCTTCTGAGCTTCGGGGAACAAAAGGGCCTGGGAACGTTCCATTTCACAATGACGTTCGATAACTACGCGAGAGCCTTCCACTGGACTTGGCTGAAGGTCTTGCTGGTCTCCGTGTGGTACGCCGTTCTCACGACGTTCCTGTGCGTTCTTATCGGATATCCCGCGGCCTTCTTTATTGCCGGCGCGCCTCCCAGGACGCGGAATATCCTGCTGACGCTCGTTATGATCCCATTTTGGACGAGCTTCCTCGTCCGGACCTATTCCTGGATCATCATTCTGAGCAAGGAAGGGCTGGTGAACGCGTTTCTGGTCTCCGCGAAGACCGTTCCGGAGCCGGTCGCGATTCTTTACACGCCCTTCGCTTCGGTTCTCGGACTGGTTTACAACTACCTGCCTTTCATGATATTGCCGATCTACGCCAGCGTGGAGCGACTTGACAATGCCATGATCGAAGCAGCTTACGATCTCGGAGCGGGACCCGTCCGTACCTTTTCACAAGTGATCATTCCCTTGACGAAGCCCGGGATCGTGGCCGGCGCACTGCTGGTCTTTGTTCCCTCGATTGCCATGTTTGCGATCACCAATTTGATGGGCGGCGGCGAACCACCCACTATCGGCGAAGTCATTTACAAACAGTTCACCTCCGGCCGCAACCAGCCTTTCGGCGCGGCGTTGGGGTGCCTTCTGCTAATCATTTTCTTTGCCTCGCTCTGGCTGACGCGACCCAGGCGAGAGGAATAGAACGTGCTTACGTTCCTCACAGCTCATGCGCGACCGCGCGCGCGATAGACGGATCATCGAATCCAAAACACCCATGCGAAAAACCAAAATCATTTGCACCCTCGGCCCTGCCACCGATTCACCGGAAAGGCTTCGTTCTCTAATCATGGCTGGCGCCAACATCTTCCGCCTCAATATGAGCCATGCGCCGCACGATTGGGTGCGCGCGGTTGTGAAGAATATCCGAACCATTTCCTCTGAACTCGGTATTATCACGGGCATCCTTCTGGACACCCAAGGTCCCGCGATCCGCACAGGAGATCTGAAAGCGAAGCTGGATCTCCGGCCGGGCGATATCTTTGAGTTCACCGTGCGCGGCGAGCGGAGTGAGGATGTGCATTCAGTCGATGTCAATTATGATGGACTCGTCGACGATATTTCAGTCGGGGATGTTGTGCTCGTCGACAACGGGGTCATTCACATGAAGGTTCTTTCCAAGGACTACCACCGTATCCGATGCCAGGTGCTTACTCAGGGGGTTTTGGGCTCAAGACGACACATCAACCTGCCGGGGGTAAAAGTGAATCTCCCGCCGCTGACCGAGAAGGATTTGGCGGATATCAGCCTCGGGGTTTCAGTCGGTGTCGACTACGTCGCCCTGAGCTTTTGCCGCGAAGCTGCGGACATCGAGACCTTGAAGCGTGTTCTTGGAGAGCAGGGCAGCCAGGCACGCGTCATCGCGAAGATCGAGGACCAGCACGCGGTCAGTGTGGTTGATGATATCATCGAGAAATGCGACGCCATTATGGTCGCTCGCGGTGACCTTGGGATTGAGTGTCCAATGGAGGAACTTCCAATCATACAGCGACGGATCGTCATGAGGTGTATTCAGAAGGGCCGGCAGGTTATCGTGGCAACGCATATGCTGGAATCGATGATTGAAAATCCATTGCCGACCCGCGCGGAGATCACCGATGTGGCAAATGCTGTCTTCGAGCAGGCGGACGCCATAATGCTGAGCGGGGAGACGACCGTGGGCAAATATCCGATTGAATGCGTGCAAATCTTTGATCGCGTGGCACGCCGCATGGAACAGACCGGAGGAGCAGGCTTCCACGAGCAGGCCGAAACAGTCAGCGTCCGGCACAAAGCCGTCCGGGCGGCGGTCGAACTGGCCAACTCTCTTCCCGAGTCGAAAATCGTGGTCTTCACCCGGCGCGGCTTTATGGCAGACCACTGCAGCCAGCTTCGGCCCGAAATGGCGCCCATTTTTGCTTTCACGCCGAGCGAGGAAGTCGCTCGCCGCCTCACGCTAAATTGGGCGACGATACCCATTGTGATGAAATTCGATCTTGATCCCGAACACACGATTGCCGAAGCAGAGAGACTTCTTCTCGGACGCGGACTGGCTCAGGTGGGCACGCAGCTCATCGTTCTGACCGACATCATGGCGGGAAGCGAACGCTTCGATTCGATTCAGCTCCGCCAGGTCACGTAGGATTTTGCCGGTCGGGTTTGCCGGCATCGAAGCGGCCGGACGAGACGTCCATCGGGAACCGTCCGCCGTCGCATTTCAAAACCGGCAACTCAGACCACGCGCGAGGAGAGCCACCTCTTGAGCAGTCGCTCCGGAGCGCTGGGCACCCCATAACCGTTGAGGCGCGCAAGCAGATAACCCGCAATACATCCGCCCAGATGCGCCGCATGCCCGATCCACGGCTCGAATCCTACGAGCACGAAGAGGAGCGAGAATCCCGTCAGGCCCCAGCCGAGAAACTTGGCGCGAAACCTTAGGGGAATAATAAAAAAGAGCAGCAAAACAATCCTGGCTTCCGGGAACATCGTGGCGAACGCAAGGATGACACCGCAAACCGCCCCGGAGGCCCCTACCAGCGGAACATCGCCGCCTTCGATGAGGATCTGGCTGAGGCCGCCAGCGATCGCAGAAGCCGCATAAAGAGCCAAAAATCGCCATGTTCCCATCACGCGCTCAACGACACGGCCGGCAAACCAGAGCGCGAGCATGTTGAACAACAAGTGCCAGACGTTCCCATGCAGAAAGGCATGGGTCAGAAGCTGCCACCATCGGCCTTCCTCGATCCCTGGCGCGCTGAGTGCATACCGATCCAACAGGTAAGCTTTCAGCCCGGGGATAACGGCCTGGACTAGGAAAATCGTGGTGTTGACGATGACGAGAAAAACCGTCGGGCTAAACTGCCTCCGTTTTCCGATCATCGCCGGATCCTGTGGGGTTTGCTTCGCGCATCCGATTTGCGCGGGACGAGAACGCTGAGTTTGCCCACGGAAAAACCGAATTCGTAAGGCAATATGCCGGTCAGTTCGCCGTCGATTTCTACTGGAACGGTTTCGCGGCTCGTGAGCCGCAGCCCCCGGCTCTGGAAATATTCCACATCGGGAAGCGTGGCGTGGTTTCCGAAAACGATCGCCTGAAAATACCGGATTAAATCCCAATGGCTCTGATTCTGGAATACCAGGACGTCAAGAAGCCCGTCATCGAGACGAGCGTTCTTGAATAGCACGAAGGGGCCTCCGTAGAAGCGGCCATTTCCCACCAGCACGAAACTTCCTTCGCGCGGAGCCCCGTCAACAGGCTCGATGAGGACTTTTGGCGGTTGACGGGCCGCCACCTGGGCGAGCGTCAGGAGGTAGCTCATGGGCCCAAGCGCCTTCTTGGAGTCCGGTGTCGTGTGGCGCACAACCTCCGCATCGAGGCCCACCCCGGCAAGCTGCACGAAATATTCCTGATTGGCTCTTGGGAGATCGACTTGTCGGGTGCAGCCGTCTTCAATCACCTGCCACGCTTTCGCCAGATTGTTCTGAGGGATTCCCAATTCGGTGGCGAAAACATTCATCGTGCCAACCGGGAGAATCCCGAAAGTGACATGCGCGCCGGCCAGGCCATTGACGACCTCGTTGATGGTTCCGTCGCCGCCGGCGGCCACAATCGTATCGTAACCCTGCGCGACGGCGCGCACGGCCAGGGCCGCCGCGTCTCCGGGAGAACCGGTGCTCCTCACGGTCGCATGGTGCGAAAGCGCTGCGATCTTCTCCCGCAACCTCTTGGCCCGCTCACCACGGGCGGCTGGGTTCAAGATGACGAGAATCTTCTCTTGTTCACGCTTCACATTCCGGGAAAGTTTCGTAGCTTCCCCGCGTGCCCATTTTTGCCAAGAGATTTCTTTTTTGTGCGGCTGGCGTGCTCGCGGTAGCTGCGGTCGTTCTCCTCTGCGTCAATTTGTATCTGCAATCAGACGGCGTTCAACAGCGCATCCGGGAGGCAGCCGGCCGGTCGCTGGGAACCGAGGTCAAAATCAAGAGCTCGATGTATACTCCTTGGAGCGGGTTTGTCCTTCGCGGAATCACCGTGCCGGATCCCAACAGCGCCGACTTCAACGCGGTCGAAGCAACGGCGCTGAGACTCCGCTTTGCCCTCAGTCCTCTTCTAAGCAGACGATTTGTCATCACGGAATGCACGCTCTTTGAGCCGGAACTGATCGTGCGCCAACTTGAGACTGGCGACTGGGTGCTTCCCATCACTCCCGGGCGCCCAAGGGCCCCTTCGGCTCCGGACGAATCTCCGCGCCCCTCCTCGACCGGCCCATCCTTTAAGGCGGAACTGCAGCATTTTCGCTTTCGGAGCGGAAGCATCGTCTTTTTGAACGCGAAGAACCGGGCGGTGGCGACGCTGGATAAATTGGACGTCAGCGGGCAAATCGCGCCTGAGGGCTCCGCCGCCGGAATCTTCGAGATCGGGAAGGCGGACTTTTTTGGCGCGCTCAAGCCGCGAAAGATTGGCGGGCAATTCTCCTGGAATGGAAAGGTTCTGGAGATGCCGGACATTCAGGGCTCGCTTGCAGGAGGAAAACTTACGGGAAAATACCGGGTCGAGGGCAACGAAGAACACGCGTTCCTGCTGGGGCTGCAGTTGAGCGGCGTAGCCTTGAGGAAGCTGGCGGAAGATGCGCAACTCGAACCGGGCAAGACTGAAGGAACTTTGCAAGGCTCGATCGATCTTGCGGGCGATCCGCGCAGCGCCGCCTCGGTGACCGGCACGGCTCGCTTTGAACTCATTTCGGCGACGCTCAAGCCCGTGGACTTTCTTAGCAAGCTGGGCGAATTGCTCCAAATCGACGAGCTTCAGTTGCTCAAGCTCAGCGAAGCGAGGCTCAACCTGACCATCCACGACGAGCGGGTCCAGGTCGATGACGTCACCCTGAAGTCGGACAACCTTGTTCTGCGCGGAAAGGGACCCGTGCGCTTCAACGGCAAAATGAATCTCGACGCAAGATTGCTGGTTAACGCCAAGCTTCAACATCAGCTAAGGGGAGTGCTCGCGAATAATCTTGTTGATTCGGAAGACCCGAATTATCGCGAGATCCCCTTCAGCGTGACCGGCAGGATTGACAATCCGAAAACAGATCTGTTCGACAAGCTGATCGGTGCGAAAGTGAGCCAGGATGTTGGGGGCTTGCTGATGAACATTCTTCGATCGAGCGCGCCGCCGAAATCCGAAGACGAGAAAGAGCAGAAAAAGCCGGTAGATTGAGCCATGCGCGTCATCGCCGGCGAAGCTCGTGGTCTTCCGCTCCACAGTCCAGCCCCGGGGGTCCGACCCACCATGGATCGCGTCCGGGAGGCAATTTTCTCCAGCCTGGGCGAAGAAGTGCCCGAGGCCAGAGTGCTTGACCTTTTTGCCGGCTCCGGCGCGATGGGAATCGAAGCTCTCAGTCGCGGGGCAGCCTTGGCGATCTTCGTGGACGCCGACCCGCGCTGCGCGGAATGCGTGCGGGAGAACCTTCGCCGCGCCCGCCTGCGGGCCTCGGTGCAAGTGATGGACGCCCTGAAGTTTCTTGAGCTGTATGCGGAGGAAGGTTTCGATTTGATCTTTGCAGATCCTCCCTACAAGAAGTCTCCCGCCGGCCGGGACTTTGCCTCGGACCTCCTGCGGCTCCCCTCCCTGGTCCGGGCTCTGCGTTCGCACGGAAAGTTCGTCCTCGAGCGCGCGGCCGGCAGCAAGGACCCAGAGGGCGGTCTCTTGTCCCTGGTGCGGCTCCGCCGCTACGGTCGCAGTGAAATCGCCTACTACGTTCCCGCCTGAATGAAGGCCGCGCGCATCGTTTACAACCTGGCGTTTCCCTTCGTGCTGCTTGCGCTGGTGCCTGGGTTTCTCCACCGAATGCTTAAACGCGGAAAATACCGCCATAAGTTCGGGCAGCGCTTTGCCCTCTATTCGTCACGCGTCCGTAAGACCCTCTCGCGCGGCGGATGGACTTGGGTGCACGCGGTGAGCGTCGGTGAGGTCCTCGTGGCATTGAAACTGATTCGCGAGCTCAGGCGCCGCGATCCTGGCCTGCCGATCGTCCTTTCCACAACCACATCCACAGGGTTTGCGCTCGCCAGCCGGGAAAAAGGCGAATCGTTCGAAGCCATCTACAATCCGATTGATTTTTTCTGGATTGCGAGACGCGCCGTTCGCCTGATCCGGCCGCGGCGCCTTATCCTGGTCGAAGCGGAAGTCTGGCCGAATCTCACCGCCGAAGCGAAGGCCCTTGGCGCTGCGATCGTGCTCGTCAACGCGCGGCTTTCCGCACGTTCCGAGGCCCGCTACCGGATGATCCGACCGCTGGCGGCCGCGATCTTCAATCAACTCGATGCGCTGTGCGTGCAGGAAGCGGCTGACGCCGGGCGATGGAAGTCGCTAGGCGTCGACGAACAGAAAATTCTTCATACCGGAAGCATCAAGTTCGACGATCGAAGCGAATCCAGCCGCGTGAGACGAAACTTTCGGCCGGTCCTGGCGGACCTGGGCGTCCACGAATCCGCCGAGATCATTCTGGCCGGCAGCACTCATGAAGGAGAAGAACGCGTCATTGGCGAGATCGTGATCCGGCTGAAACGGGATTTCCCAAATCTTTTCTACGTCGTGGTGCCGCGGCACGCGGAGCGCTGGCGGGAGGTGCGCGATCAATTGGATCGCCTGGGGCTTCGGGTCGCCCTCCGCGCCGAAGAAGATCGCGAACCTGCCGACCCCGATACCCTCCTGGTAAACACGACAGGCGAGCTTCGCGATTGGTATGATCAGGCCAGCCTCGTTTTTGTCGGCAAAAGCTTGACTGCCCAAGGGGGGCAGAATCCGGCGGAAGCGGTGGCCGCCGGAAAAGCAACCCTTTTCGGGCCGAACATGCAGAACTTCCTACCGCTGGCCGCTCAACTCGTGCGGGAGGGGGGAGCCTGGCAAGTTTGCAACGCCGGTGAACTCGAGACGAAGTTTCGCGAATTGCTCCTGAATCCGGCCAAACGCGACGCAATGGCCGCGAACGGGTCGCGCTGCCTGGAGACCCACCGCGGGGCAACAGAACGGACTTGCGAGGTGGTGGAAAGTTTCGCCGCGAGGAAAATGGCCGTCCTTTGACTTCCCGGAGGTCAGGAACTCAATTTTTTCTGAAGTGCTTCGCCCGCCAGCTGGGGATTGGCTTTGCCTTTGGAAAGCTTCATCACCTGCCCTTTGAGAAAGTTCAGCGCGGCCGTCTTGCCCGCCCGAAAATCCGCTGCCGGACCGGGATTCTCGCGGATAACCTGAGCGGCAAGCGTCTCGATGACCGTCAGGTCGCTGACCTGTTCAAGACCCGTTTGGCTGACGATTTCACTCGCCGACTTGCCACTTGCAAACATCTCCGCGAACACGTCTTTTCCTTGTTTGGAGTTGATTTTTCCCTCGTCAATGAGGTTCACCAGTTCGTCGAACGCGGCGGGAGTGATCGGGCATTCGGAGATCTTCCTGTTCGCGGCGGAGAGCGCGCTCTGAAGATCATTGAGAATCCAGTTGGCCACGCTCTTGGGCTTCCTCGCGCCTGCCGCCGCCGCTTCAAAATAGCGCGCGGTCGCCAGATCGCTGCTGAGAACCGCCGCATCATAGTCGGTCACGCCAAAGTCGGTGACGTAACGAGCACGTTTCTCCCACGGCAACTCCGGCTTGCGCTGCCGGGCCTGCTCCAGGAGGGATGATGTTTTTACGGGCAAGAGATCAGGATCGGGAAAATAGCGATAATCATGTGCGCTCTCCTTGACGCGCATCAACTGTGTTTCGCCGCGAACATCGTCCCAACGACGGGTCTCCTGCTCGAGCACTCCCCCAGCCTCCAGAACCTCAATCTGGCGGCGAATCTCGAAACTCAAGGCCCGGCGGACGCCGGAAATTGAATTCAAATTCTTCAACTCGATTTTTGCGCCGAACTTTTCCGTTCCGGAGGGCCGAACGGAAACGTTGACATCGCAGCGAAGCTGTCCCTTCTCCATGTCCGCGTCGCTGATCCCGCCGTAAATGACGACTTGTTGCAGCACTCCAAGATAGGCGAAGGCTTCCTCCGGACTGGCAATGTCGGGCTCGCTGACAATCTCCAGCAATGGCGTACCCGCGCGGTTGAAATCAATGCCGGTCGCGCTCTCCATGTGCAGGCTCTTGGCAACGTCTTCCTCGAGATGAATGCGCACCAGGCGGATTTTTTTGTCCTTTGCCGCGATGCTCTTTTGGGCGTCCTTCGGATAGGCGAGATCATGCAGCGGCACGGTCCCGCCAAGACAGAATGGCAGATCGTACTGACTGATCTGATAGTTCTTCGGCATGTCCGGATAGAAATAATTCTTGCGGTCGAACTTGCAGACCTGCGGGATCTGGCAATCGAGCATCAATCCGGCGAGCGCCGTAAGTCGCAGCGCCTCCTCGTTCATGACCGGCAGCGCGCCGGGAAATCCCATGCACACGGGACAGACGCGCGTATTCGGCTCGTCGCCGTGTTCGACAGCGCATGCGCAGAACATTTTCGTTCGTGTTTTGAGCTGCACATGAACTTCGAGTCCGATAGTGGCAACATATTTGGGCATGAGGATCACTTCCGTTTCTTTGGCTGCGATAAAGGTGACTCAGGGGACGGGGAAGATTCCAGCGCGAATTTCAAGGCTTTCTGGAGATCGATTTTCCTGAGCCGTTCGGCGACAGCCGGGTCGGTGAAAGCCGCAGCCACCGCTTCATCGTCAAGAAGCATTAACAGATTTCGCTCCTTCGAGGCTCGGACAACAGCCGGGTCGTTGGCCAGGGCAGCGATGCGCGGGCTTTGCAACAGTTCCTGAATGCCCGGATATTCGAGAAAGCGCGCCATCATTTTCCGATCGCTGGTTACTTTTCCAATCTGCAGCGCCAGGTTATAGAAGCCCGGGTGGACAGGAGCGTTCGACAGAGCGAAGCCGCCGCTCGTCTTCTTGAGCCTTGAGACCTTGAGAGAAGCCGGGCCGGATTGACCTGAAGTGGTCTCCGGATGAGGGTTTGCAAACACGCCGAATCCGAAAAGCGCGCAGAAGGAAGCGCCGAGAACCGCCAATCCGATCAGGAGGCCGAAGAAGGCGCCTCCCATACCCCAAAGAACGTGGATTGCGCCGAATCGCTGCTGACCGGTTCGCTTGAAAAGCGCCGCTCCAAAAAGGCCAACGATCACCAGGAGGCCGACTCCGAGACCGCCGCCCACAACACAGCCGGCCAGCAACCCCTTGGCGCTCCCAAGACCCCCAAACGCTTCCGCGGCCAACTTCCCGACCAGCCAACCCAGCAGCGCCGAAGCAAGAAGCGCTGCAAACTTCAGGCCACTGCGAACGATACCGGCCCGCCAGCCGCGCCAGACCTCCCACGTCAGGAAGGCAGCGCCCGCGAGAAAAAAGGCCGCCTGCCAGAAGGAAAACCGCATGAGAAACTATCCAGGGAGCGAGTTTTGAGCGCGCTGACGAAGGGCATGATCGCAAAGGACGAGAGCGGTCATCGCTTCGACGATCGGCACTGCGCGCGGGAGCACGCACGGATCGTGCCTGCCGCGCGCGGCGAGCACTGTGTTCTCTCCAAAGCTCGTCACCGTTTGCTGCGGTTTCGCGATCGTCGCCGTCGGTTTGAAGGCCACGCGGAAGGCAATGGGTTCGCCGTTGCTGATCCCACCTTGAATTCCCCCCGAGAAGTTGGTTAAAGTGCGAACTCGCGATGCTTCCATCCGAAATGGATCGTTGTGCTCGGATCCTTTAAGGCGAGTTCCCGCAAAACCCGAGCCGATTTCAAAACCTTTCGTCGCCGGAAGGCTCAGCATGGCCTTCGCCAGATCGGCCTCGAGCTTATCAAATACAGGCTCGCCGAGACCCGGAGGCGCTTCTCGAACAACGCACTCGATCACGCCGCCCACCGAATCACCCTCGCTTCGCGCTTGCTTGATCCTGTCGATCATCGCCGAGGCGGCTTCGGCATCTGGACACCGAACCGGGCTCGCCTCGACCTCCGCCAGCGTCACGGTCTCCTGATGGACTCTCGATTCCAAGTCATGAATTGCGACGACATAGGCGATGATCTCGATCTCGGGATAGAACGATTTCAAGACCTTCTTGGCAATTGCTCCCGCGGCAACCCGCCCGATGGTCTCGCGCGCCGACGCGCGCCCACCGCCTTGCCAGTTGCGAACGCCGTACTTCGCCTGGTAGGCAAAGTCAGCATGGGAGGGCCGATAAGTCGTCTCCATCTCCTTGTAGCTCTCCGGCCGCGCGTCGGTGTTTGGCACAAGAATCGAAATCGGGGTCCCCAGCGTGAGTCCTTGGAAGACGCCAGAAAGAATCTCGCAAGTGTCTGTCTCCTTGCGGGGAGTGACAATATCACTCTGACCCGGACGCCGACGGTCAAGTTCGGGCTGGATGTCCGCTTCCGACAGCGGAAGCCGGGCAGGACAACCGTCGACAACAACCCCGACACCGCCTCCGTGAGACTCTCCCCACGTCACAATGCGAAACAGTTCACCGAAAAAACTGGCCATAGACATTTCAAGAAATAGGGTCTCTCCCCGAGGGGTGACAGGAGAAAAATCGCTGAGGAACCGTCGCCGAGGCCTCTTTGGTTCACCGGCTTCGCCCGCCCGGCCGCGGACGGTGCCAGCCGCGTCGGGATGGCGCAACGTTCGCCCTGGTCAAAAAATTCCGGTCGCCCTGGTTGGCGATCGAGTCTCGCCCGCCGCGCTCGGGCTTCGTCCCCAGGTGGAGTCGAACCACCATCTGAGCTTTAGGAGAGCCCTGCTCTATCCACTTGAGCTATGAGGACATGACGAAACGCAGCCTAAGGGACTCTCCCCCGACCGTCAACGTTCACGCAAAGCCGCCGGCAGATTCAATTCGCCGGCGTTGGGTCAATTACCGCGACACATTCGATCTCGACATCAAATCCCAAGAGTCCTGCTCCGACGGTCGCACGGGCGGGCTTCGCTCTGCCGAAGTATCGAGCGTAAACCTCGTTCATCTCTCTGAAATTCTCGGGCGTCAGGCGTGAGAGATAGACCCGGCAACTTATCACATCGTCAAGCGATGCGCCTCCCGCGGCCAGAACCCGCTTGATGTTTTCGAGCACCAATTCTGTCTGTCGCGCGATGGGACCGGACTCGATTTTTCCGCTGGACGGATCAAACGGCGTCATTCCTGAAACGAAAAGAAAGGCTCCCTGCCCGATCACACCGAGCGAGTAGGGACCGAGAGCGGGCGGAGATCCAGGAAACGTGGCAATCGGCTTCTTCACGACTTCTTCTTATCCCCGGCAGTCAAAAGAGCAACCTCTCGGGCGCGCAGGGCGCGCCATTCTCCCGGAGCGAGCTTGGATAGTTGCAGCCCGCCAATCCGGATCCGCAAAAGTCGCTTCACTTCATAGCCAAGTCTATAGAACATCACCCGAATCTGCCTCTTCATCCCCTGCCGAAGAACCACCCGTAACTGCGCACCCGCTAGCACCTGAATCCGCTCTGCTCTCGCCGGCCCACTTTCGAGCCTGAACCCTCGAAGGAGCCGAGGAATGTGGTTGGGATCAAATGGCCGATCCAGGAGCACCTCGTATTCTTTTTCGATATGCTGCGCCGGATGGGTCAGGCGTTGGGAAAGATCGCCATCGTTCGTGAGAAGGATCAGGCCCTCGCTCTCCTTGTCGAGCCTTCCGACATGAAAGAGGCGGCCAAAATGTCGGGGAACCAAGTCGAAGATCGTCGGCCGGCCTCGCTCATCAGAACGGGAACAAACGACTCCCTTCGGCTTGTGAAGAATGATGTAGACCGGCGGCATTCGTCGGGCAGGCCGGCTACCGGCAACCCTTACATCGTCGCCCGCGCCGACAACCGTTGCGAGATTTCGAACAAAGTGGCCGTTGATCGACACCTTTCCCACCTTAATCAGTGCCTCGCAGGCTCGCCGCGACCCAAAGCCCGCCGCCGCAAGAAACCGGTTTAACCGCATCTGGCCTGCCGACGATCGCCGTGCAAATTTCGAGCGTGAACTTCGCGCCTGGTTTTCACCGTCTTCCGCCCCGCTGCGCCGCCAAGAGACGCGCGCAACCGAAAGTTACTCTTCAGGTTTTGTCTTCGGCAGCCCAACGACGCGTTGGCCCTCCTTAAACTGGCCGCGCTTCTTCATCACCTCCACCCGCTCGAAGCGCTTGAGAACGCTCCGCCTGGCTTTGATGGCGCCTTTGCCCTTCAGGCTCGGATGTTGACTCATAGGGGCGGAGAATCTGGATGAACTGAGCGCAAAAGCAACTGAAAATCACTGCGGCGACCGGTGGCATGCCGAAAAATCAGACGAGTCCCAACCTCATTCGGCCTTCTTCGCTGATCATCGATTGATTCCAGGGAGGATCCCAGACCAGTTCGACTTCCGCGTCCTCGACGCCTTCGATCGCCAGGATCTTCTGCCTCGCGTCCGCGGCAATCGCGGGTCCCATACCGCAACCCGGGGCTGTAAGAGTCATCCGGACCAGAACTGAGGTCGCGCCGGATTCCTTTTTCTCCACCCGGCAATCATAGATGAGGCCGAGATCAACCACGTTAACGGGGATTTCCGGATCAAATACCGTCTTTAATTGCGACCAGACAGCTTCCTCCGCCGGTCCTTCAAACTGTTTGGAATCATCCTCCGCGGGAAGCCGATCCAGCCCGAGCGCGTCTCCGTCCTTGAGTTCGATCCGCGCCAGGCCTCCCGGCGTGGCCACTGTGTAGGTTCCGCCCAGCGACTGGGTGACAATCACACTCATTCCCTCCGGCAGGACGATTGGTTGCCCGCTGGGGATTTGGATCGCGTCGCAGTCGCGATTTAATGCGATTTCCCGGTGGTCGATCATGTCTGCAGTTTGACCTTGACGTTCTTGGGCGGTGAAAATTGATCGAGCAAGGTGGGGGCGAGCACCGGTTCCGGAGTCTTCTCCCCGGTGAGGGCATTTCTCAAAGCTCCCTCAACCAACTGCGCGCAATGAATTTTCATCGGAGGAAGCGGCCCGAGGGGGGAAGCCAACTCCTCTCCCGAGAGCGCCAAGGCCTCGGCGGGCGTCTTGCCCCGAATCAACTCGGTCGCGACACTTGCGACAGCTATGGCCGTCTGGCAACCAAAGGCCTGGAAGGTGGCCTTGTCGATGATCCGCCGCCCGTTCTCATCCTTGAATTTCACCCACATCCGCAACATGTCGCCGCAATTCGCGCTCCCTACGGTTCCTATCGCATCCGCCCCGGACATTTCGCCAAGATTACGAGGATCTTTGATCGCGGCTTCGATTCTTGCTTCGAGGTCCTTACTCATTCCAGCGTATATCTAGGGAGGGTCGGATCGACCTCGGTGCTCCAGGCGTCGATGCCCCCGCGAAGGCATTTGACGTCGGTAAATCCATGGCCCGCAAAGTACGCCGCCGCGTCCAGCGAGCGCAACCCCTTGTGGTCGACAATCACGAGCAAGCGATCCCTGGGCCGACCGGCGAGCATCTTTTGCAACATTGCCTGGTCAAGAAGCTGAGCGCCCTCGAGTCGGACGGCTTCGTATTCCTCTCGGGAGCGAATATCGAGAAGATCGGCGTCCCCGGAGGCGAGCAATTGCTTCGTTTGCCAGGGAGCAATCATCATCCGTTCGTCCTGTTCCAATGCTGCGCGCACATTCTCCAGGACGCTTTCGGGGTCGAGGCCACCGTTTCGGTTGCAAACATCCGCCAGCGTCTCCTCCGGCCGGAACCCACAACTTGCGCAACCCCCGATGTGGTAATTTTTGAACAAAGCACGCTGGGCTCCCGGGTAGGCCTCCAGGACCTCTGCCATCGTCATCTCCGCTGTCGCCGTCATCGAAGGGCAGGATACGTGCGGGCGGTCGCAATTTCAACTATGGGCTCGCCGTCCCCGATCAGCGAATTATGTTCATGGAATGAAATTTCGCGCCCTTGGCGAAGCCCGTTGGATTCTTGGAGCCCTGCTCGTCTGTTCGCTGGCTTCGGTCCTGCTGTTTCCGATGGCCCTGCTGCTCTTTCTGGCGCTGTTCCTTTTCTCTTTGTACTTTTTCCGGGACCCGGAACGGTGTCCGCCTCCGGACGAGATGCTCGCCGTCTCACCCGCGGACGGAGTGGTTGTCGAGGTTGTGGAAACGGCCGAAACCAAGTTTATCAACCGTCCTGTCAAACGGATCGCGATTTTCCTGTCAATTTTCGACGTCCACGTAAATCGGGCCCCGATTTCCGGCGAGATTACCTATTCGGAAGCCGCGAAGGGCAAATTTCTTGACGCCCGGAACCCGGCCTCCTCGGAGGTGAACGCGCGCCGCACGTGGGCAATCCGCGGAAACGGCTGGACAGTCGTCGTCCGCCAAATCACCGGCGCGATCGCCAGAAGAATTTGCGCCTGGAAAAAAGTCGGGGAAACTGTTGAGCGAGGCGAGCGATTTGGAATGATCCGATTTGGCTCCCGCACGGAAGTCGACCTTCCTCGCGAAAGCGAAGTCCTCGTCAAACCCGGCGACAAAGTACGCGGCGGGGAGACGGCGATCGCCCGACTCAAGCCGGCATGAACTCGCACGAAGAGCCGAAGATTTACCTTTTGCCCAACTTGATGACGGCGGGCAATCTGTTTTGCGGGTTCGCCGCGGTTCTACGCATTATCGAAGCCGCGCTGGTGATCCAGCAGGGAGGATCAGCCGCCGCTCTCTATCACCAGGCGCTCATCTTTATTCTCGGAGCTTGTGTCTTCGACCTGCTCGACGGCCGTCTGGCGCGTTTGGGTGGGAGTGAAAGCCCATTCGGCCGGGAATTCGACTCGCTGGCGGACGTGGTTTCCTTTGGGATGGCGCCCTCCCTGTTGGTTTACCAAATCGTGCTGCGCGATTTTTATCGCACGGGCTGGCTGATCGCTTTCGTCTATCTGCTGTGCGGAACGCTCCGTCTGGCGCGCTTCAATTGCTACGCGGCGCAAAACGAAAAACCCACCGATGAATTCATTGGGTTTCCGATCCCGGCAGCCGCCGGGCTGATCGCCTCTCTGACTCTCTTCATGCTCTGGCTGGAAGAGGGAGCCAAGGAGATAGGAGTATGGAAATATGCGCTCGCTACCTTGATGCTCTTTCTCTCCTTCATGATGTTCAGCCGGGTTCGATATCCGAGCTTCAAGGGGCTCGGCTGGCGGACTCAGCGATCCATCCCCCGCTTCCTGCTCATTATTGTCGTCCTCGTATTCAGCGCAATGTTCTACGAGTGGATGCCGGCGCTGCTCTTCGTGACATTTCTCCTCTACGGGTTCGTCAGGCCATTTATCTCCAAGGCCCTGCGCCGTGAGATCGAGGAGGAAGAAGAGGAAGAGCAGCAGGAATCCGCGAAGTAGATCGTCAGAAAAAGATCGGAATGATGAGTATCGCGACGATATTCACGACCTTGATCATGGGGTTGATGGCTGGACCACTGGTATCCTTGTAGGGATCTCCCACGGTGTCGCCCGTCACCGCCGCCTTGTGAGCCTCGGAACCCTTGCCCCCGTAATGTCCCTCTTCGACATACTTTTTCGCGTTGTCCCAAGCGCCTCCGCTCGAGGTCATCGAAATACCCATGAACAAGCCGGTGACAATGCTTCCGACCAGGACGCCACCTAGAATTTTCATCCCGTCGGGAATTGCCGCGACCAAAACGACTGCCGCCACCGGAAGCAGAGCGGGCAGGATCATTTCTTTTAGCGCCGCCTTGGTCACAATGTCTACGCAAGTGCCGTATTCAGGCGTGTCCGTGCCTTTCAGAATTCCAGGGTGACGCTTGAGTTGACGCCGGACTTCAGTCACGACAGCCCCTGCAGCGCGGCCTACGGCGTTCATGCTAAGGGCGGAAAAAAGATATGGCAAAAGGCCTCCGAGGAATAGGCCTATAATGATCTTTGGATCCTTGAGCGAAAACGAGAGCGCAATCTCGATCTGCGCCGGATTAAGGTGCAGTTTGCTGGATGGACTTTCCAGATGGTATTTCAAGTCCACAAAGTAAGAACCGAAGAGGACGACCGCCGCAAGACCCGCGCTGGCGATCGCGTATCCCTTGGTTACCGCCTTCATCGTGTTTCCCACCGCGTCGAGTTCGTCAGTGATCGCCCGCACCCCTTTGGGAAGCCCGCTCATGACCGCTATACCCCCCGCGTTGTCGGTAATCGGTCCGAAGGCATCGAGAGAGATGATGATTCCCGACATTGCCAGCATCGCCATGACTGCCACGGCAATTCCATAAAGACCTGCAGCGCTATGGCTTATCCAAATTGAAATCGCAATGCACAGCACTGGCAGAGCCGTCGCCTGCAGACCCACGGCCAGACCGGCAATGATGTTCGTCGCGTGACCGGTCACACTCGCGGCGGCGATCTTCCGCACGGGCGAACGGGAGGTGGAAGTGTAGTAGTGTGTAATGAACACCGCAGCCCCGGTCATGAGGAGCCCAATCAAGGACGCAACGTAGATCCCGCCGGCGGAATAGACCATCTCCGTGCCTCCGAGTACATCCCTTGCCTTCAGGCCATTTGGGAAGAGCAATTTTGTGAGAGGCCAGAAGACAACTGCTGAAATCAGCGAACTGACCAACACTCCGCCCATAAGCGCATTCGCAGGTTTGAAGTTCGAAACGTTGACAAAAATGATCCCGACGACCGAGGCGAGAATGGCGGAGCCTCCGAGCAAAAAAGGATAAACGACAGGTGCGCCAAGGCCTGCGGTAAGGGCCCCCACGAGGATGGTACCGATGAGCGAAACCGCATAGGTTTCGAAGACGTCCGCCGCCATTCCCGCACAATCCCCGACATTGTCGCCAACGTTATCCGCAATTGTTGCGGGGTTTCGGGGATCATCCTCATCAAGGTTCGACTCCACTTTCCCAACCAGGTCCGCGCCAACATCTGCGGCCTTCGTGTAAATTCCTCCTCCCAGACGCGCGAATACCGAAATGAGCGAAGCACCCAGGGCGACCCCAACAAGGCTGGCAATCGCTCTGTCGGGATTCAACGTGGACATCACCAGCCAAAAGATCCCCACCGAGAGGAGAGCCAGGCCGACCACGAGCAAACCGGTAACAGCTCCGCCATTGAAGGCGGCTTTAAGCGCCTTTTTCCGATTGAGCGTAGCGCCCTGCGCCGTGCGCACGTTCGCGACCACGGCGATCCGCATTCCAATATAACCCGCCGAGAGCGAGCAAATTGCTCCGAGCAGAAACCCCATCGCGGTCGGAAGGTCCCGGAGGGCCCCAAGAAGGATGAAAATCACAATGGCAATCGCTCCAATCGTCAAAATCTGGCGATTCAGGTACGCTTGGGCGCCCTCCTGGATTGCTCCCGCGATCTGGCGCATCCGGTCGTTTCCGGATGGAGAACGCAGAACCTTTCTAATGAGAACCACTGCTGCCCCAAGGCCAGCGAGGGCGCAGAGAAGGGCACATTGTATGCCATTTGAAAGGAGAAATCCGGATAACACGGGTCGGGTAGTGAAGGGCCGCAGATATTAGTGATTCACCGCCCCGAAGCAACGATGTTTTGCGCTTTCGCCGCGATTGTGCGGAACCCGAATGGAGATCCATGCCCGGGGTGCAAGACCATTAGGAGCCGATCCGGCACGATAAACGGCCACTTCCCAAGACGAATGGCCACAGCGCCGTTTGTGCTGATTCCGGCCCGGGGAAGCCGACTCCCGCCAGATCTAATCGGCGAGGAGAGAGAGAATCGCCTTCTGAGTGTGCAACCTGTTCTCCGCCTGACGGAAGATTGTCTCCGCATGCTCTTCGAAAATCTCCTCGGTGATTTCTTTTCCGCGATAGGCTGGCAGGCAATGCATGACCAGGGCTCCCGGCGACAGTGATAGCAGATCGTGGTTGATCTGATAGGATTGAAACTGCGCCATCCGAAAAGCTGCCTCGTCCTCCTTGCCCATGCTGACCCAAACATCCGTATAGAGCACATCGGCATCCCGCGCCGCTTCCCGGGGATCCCTCACCACAACGACGCTGTCAGGAATCTGATCCGAGACGGAGGGATGAAACTTCTCAGGAGTCGCTACCCGCAAATTGAAACCAAGTCGGACAGCGGCCCAGATCCACGAGCGCGCGACATTGCAGTCCCCGTCACCGATGAAAGCGACCCGCAATCCATCGAGCGAACGGCCGCTTTCTTGTATGGTGAACAAGTCGGAAAGGATCTGGCAGGGATGCTCTTCATCCGTCAAAGCGTTGATGGTTGGAATCTGGCTAAACTTCGCAAACTCCTCGACGTCACGCTGTGCAAACGTGCGGATCACCGCGCCGTGAAGCATGCGCCCCATAACCCGCGCCGTGTCCATAATGGGTTCGCCGCGCCCCAGTTGGATGTCGTCAGCCGCAAGGAACATGACATCGCCGCCCAATTCTCGGATACCGACTTCGAACGAAATCCGTGTGCGCGTTGAGGACTTCGAAAACATGAGCGCCCAACACTTGTCGCGCAGAGGGCGAGAATGGTGCGCGCGCTCCGCCTTCATTTTTCCAGCCAGGGAAATGATGCGCTCCATATCCGCACGGCTCAGAGATTCGATCGAGAGGAGATGCTTCATGGAATGAGTCGGGAAAACAGCCACCCTATCACAGACGCCCGGGCTCGACTAATTCCCCTGGAATGCCTTTCCGATTTTTTCCAGGGCCTCATCGATCTCCCGGTTTGTAACGTTGAGCGGCGGAAGAAGGCGAACGACGCGCTCACCCGCGGGAACCGCAAGCAAGCCGCCGGCCATAAGTCGCTTGACGAAGGGAATCGCGACATTCGCCTCGCCAGCGCCGTCCAACTCGAAACCGACCATCAGGCCGAGGGCCCGCACTTCACGGATTGCCGGACCGCCCAAAGCGAGAAGCCCGTCCCGAAGCCTGACCCCTTGCACGGACGCGTTCTGACGGCAGCGATCGCGCTCAACAATCTCCAGAACTTTGAGCCCGGCCGCGCAACAGACGGGGTTGCCGCCATAGGTTGTTCCGTGCGTGCCAGGCCCAAGCAGATCGCAAAGACCACGCGACGAGCTCGCCCAAAAGGCACCGAGCGGAAATCCATTGGCAATCCCTTTGGCCCAACTCACGCCGTCGGGCTGCACGCCGGGGTCGAGACTCCTCCAACCGCACCAATCGCCCGTTCGCCCCAGGCCGCACTGGATTTCATCGAAGAAAAGAAGCAGGTCCCTCTCGTCGCAGATTTCCCGCAGGCCGCGAAGGAACTCCGGGGTGGCAACGTGAATTCCGCCTTCTCCTTGCACGGCCTCGACCAGGATTGCCGCCGTTCTGGGACCGATCGCGGCTGTCACCGCCGCCAAATCGCGATACGGCACGTGAACGAATCCCTCCAGAAGCGGAGCAAATCCCTTCTTTATCTTCTCCTGAGCGGTAGCCGAGATTCCCGCCATGGTTCGACCGTGAAAGGAATTTTGAAAGGTGATCATCTCGTGCCGTCCCGACTCGCTGCCAAACTTGCGCGCAAGCTTGATCAATCCCTCGTTGGCCTCCGCGCCGCTATTGCAGAAAAAGACCTTACCGCTTCCCGTGAGTTCAACGAGACGCCTGGCGAGATGAGCTTGGGGCGCAGTGCGGTAAAGATTTGAAGTGTGGACCAGCGTCGCCGCCTGTTCCGTCACCGCCCTAGTGATTTCGGGATGGGCATGGCCAAGCGAGCAGACGGCGATTCCCGTCCCGAAATCCAGATATTCCCTGCCTTCGCCATCCCAAACGCGACACCCGCTTCCTCGCGCGATATCAAGATCGAATCGCCCGTAGGTGGGGATTACATAGTCGGTGTAGAGGGAAGCGAGCGGAAGCATTGGAGATTGCGAGGAAGGCTGACGTCGGCATTCAAAACCGAAACGTCCTGGACTTCAGATCCGGCAAACCGATCGCCCTTGTCTCAAATCTTGTCAAAAGCGCTTTGAACTTTGAAGTAGCCAGCGATCAGGCCGCTTCGCCGTAGGAACGTTCCACGCGCTCGGCCACGTCGCGATATCCGTAGTCCACTTCGTAAATCTGTTTCATGCACTCGATAGACCTCTGAGGCTGCATCATCTTCTCATAGACGAGGCCCAGGTTGTAGACGATGTCTTTCTTGGTAGCGTCCATTTGAATTAGCTCGCCGGCCGCGCTTGAAAGGACATTCGCCGCGAGATCCAACATTCCCCGCTCGGTATAACATCTGCCCAGCAGGTTCATCGCCGGAAGGCGCACGTTGGGATTCTGCCGGGCCCTTTGAAGTTCGGAGATGGCGTCCTTGTAATTTCCGAGACTCACCAGGATTTCACCAAGCTCGAAACGGAGTTGAAGATCGGTCGGGTTTCGTTCGACTCGCTTCCTTGCCTCACCGAGGAGAAATCGGGCGCGCTCTTCCCTGATCTCCTCCAGCTGTGTGACGTATTGGCCTAGTTCCGGAAAGTCCGGATTCTCGGAGATGAATTGCTCGAAACTCGCAATCGAGCTGTCAAACTGCTTGACCCGAAGGTCCGCAGCCTTGCGCAGCAGCGCGAAGTCTGAGTTCTCCGACAACTGGGCTGCATAGTTGAACCAGGTCGTCGCGTTCTCAAAATCGTTCTTTTCCTCGTACAATTCAGCGATCCTTCGGGCTGTATCCAGATTTTGCGGATCCACGGTGTACTTTTCGGAGAGTGCCGCCAGAAGCGAATCGATGATCTCCCCGCTCCGATAGACCCTTCCCTGTTGCTCCAACATGACCGCCTGATCCTTGTCCCTAATCAAATCGCGATAGGTAGCTTCCTCCCGGTCCCAGCCGCCTTTCTGCATCGAAGCGGCTGCGGCGGCATCCTTGCTGCCTTTGGCGGCCGAGAGGTCGTTCGGGTTGATCTCAAGAATCTTCGAATACAGGTTCCCCGCTTTCGACGGTTGTTCGTTTTCCATGTAAAGCTTCGCCAGCTCATGCATGGTTCTCGTGTCCTTGGGATTGCCGGCAACAATCGTTTCCAGGGCGAACAGTGCGAGATCCGGCATTTTGGCTGCCGTCGCAGCCTCTTTCAAAAGCTGATTCGCCGGCGCGCTGAATGGGTCCGCCTCGAGAAGCTTTTCGATCGCGTCGAGCGAGCCGACCGGATCCTTTCTCACCTGGCTTTGCAGCTTGATCGCGGAGGAGGCGCTGGAGAGCCCGCCCAGGACACCCTTTCTCCCGCTGAACCTGGCAATCGCCGCTTTGCGTGCCAATTGCCGAGCTAGCAGAAAGTCGTGATGGCTCCTCAGCACATTCTGAAGCAACTGGATCGCGTAGCCGTAGTTTCGAAGCTCGATTGCGCTGATGGCCTTGAGCCAGGCGGCCCGCTGGCTCTGCGGCAGATCTTTTTCGGATTTTACAGCCATGGTCTAAGTTGGGCCATTAGCTCAAGAGTTCAACCTAACTTCCTTCGCTCAACGAAGGGCCGGCGGAGCGCCGCCGGCCGGGCGGTTCGTCGTCTCGTTGATCTTTGAGGACGAAGAAGATCCCGCGGTGGGAGTTTGCGACGGCGTGCCGACGGACTCCGGCGTTTTCGGCGGGGGCGCATCGTTCCGCTTGAACACAAGCGATCCTCCAAACAGGAGGAGCGCCTTCCATTCGGCTCGCGCACCCTCGGAGAATTCTGACGGCCCGTGTTCGAAGAGAACAACAAACCCGAACGTGAACACCGCCAGCAAGGCGAGCCGGAGCAAGAGAGAAAACAGTCTCGTCATGTCAGGAAACCGGGAGTGATCCCGAACCCGCGCCGCAAAGACCGGGCTGGCCCGATTGTTTGGATGCCAATCTTTTGCTCAAACGGTCTGGGGGGGTTACTATCGGGCAATCCCCAGCATGGTTCCACGCAAAGGTAGTTATCACTGTCACTCCAGAGAGTCATGAACGGGACTTCCGAAAAATCGAAGGTGGTTCTGCGGCCGAGCGCCGGATCTTCGAGGATGAACACCGGACGGCGAACGCCTTGCAAACCGATCAAGTAGGAATCGGCCAGTTTCGCCTTGTCAAAAGGCATTTCGCCCCCCGGGAAGCGAACCTCTTCTTCACGGCCATCCAAGAAATTTCCGGGGGCGAAATAACGCACGTAGGTGCCTTCCGGAAAAAGCACTTTGCAATCGCGCACCGAGGACACACCGAAGCCGGGATGAAGACCAAAACTCACATGCGCTTCGAGGTCAGGCTCCTCATTCGCAAAGCAAAACTCCACGCGCACCCCGTCCTTCGACAAGGAGTAGCTCAACTCCAGGGAAACCTTCAGCGGGTAAGCGTCTCGGGGAACTCTGCTGGCCGGCACCCGGTAGACCAACGCGGTGTCAGTTCTTTCAGGCGGGTCGAACGCAAAATGTCTCAAAAAGCCGTGATTACCACCGCGGATTACTGTACCGCGATAAACCGACTGCTCCTTCCAGAGGCGATGCAGGAAATAGCCCATCACGGTGGCATGATTTGCCCAACCCGACGCCGGCGCGCCGAGCTCGCCGTCACGATGAAGAAAGACGATCAGATTTCCCGCCGAATCGCGTTTGGCAATGGAAATGGGTTCCGCGCCGACGCGACTCACGACGATGCGAAAACCGGAAGCTTCGAGAGTGTCCAGAGTTGCCGCATTCGCGGAATGGGGCTGTGAGGAGGCCATGGTCACGATGAGAGCAGATTTTCTCCACTAATTCAAATTCTCCCTCCATATTTAGCCGTGCACGCCAGCCCGGATCTCCTCGATCGAATGGAAAATCTCGGCGTTCGCCAGGAAGAGCTGCACGAGAGTTTCTCGCGCTCGGGAGGTCCGGGCGGTCAACACGTTAACAAGGTCAGCTCGGCGGCCACAATCCGTCATCTTCCCAGCGGCCTGGTCGTCACCGCCTCCGACAGCCGTTCTCAAGCCGCCAACCGCCGTCTTGCGCTCAGCCGACTGCTCGACCTCCTTGCGAAGGCAAAACGCGATGACCTGCGAGCCAGACGCGCTGCCGCAGCCAAGGTCCGGCGTCAACGCGCCCGCCGCTCGCGGGCGACCAAGCTCAAACTCGTCGAGCACAAGCGTCGTCGCGGCGAAACGAAAAAACTCCGCCGGAAGATGCTCGGGGCCTTGCCGGATACTTAGGACCTCAGGATGGACCCGGTCACCCTCTCGATCTGCCCTGGGGCGCGGCAGAATTCCCTTTTAGGGAAAATGCTTCCTGCGTAAGTTCTGCTCCGCCATGGACCTTCTCTCGTGCGATCTTCCAGGGATTCCGAAAATCCGCAGCGGCAAGGTTCGTGAAATTTTTGACCTCGGCGAGAATCTTCTGCTCGTCGCGACGGATCGCATCTCCGCCTTCGACTGCGTCCTGCCGAATCCGATTCCTCACAAAGGGGAAGTGCTTACCCAGATTTCCGCATTTTGGTTCGACAAACTCGACTTTGTTCCAAATCACCTCGTCACTTCCCACTTTCAGCTCTTCCCAGAGGCCTTGAAGCCCTTCAAAGATCAACTGGCGGGCCGAGCGATGATTGCCAGGAAGGCAGCACCCCTGCCGGTGGAGTGTGTCGCCCGCGGATTTCTCGCCGGCTCGGGATGGCGGGAATACCAGGAAAACGGAACGGTTTGCGGGCACCAGCTTCCCCGGGGACTTCGCCAAAGCGACCGCCTTCCTGAGACCATCTTCACCCCAGCCACGAAATCCGACACCGGGCACGACAGGAATATCACGTGGCGTGAATGCCGCTCCCTGCTCGGCGATGATATCGCCTTGCAAGTTCGGAAATGGACCATCGATTTGTACGAACACGGGCGAGCCTATGCGGCGCAGCGAGGCATCATCGTCGCGGACACCAAGTTCGAATTTGGAATCCTTGATGACGAAGTGATTCTGATCGACGAATGCCTGACCCCGGATTCCTCTCGTTTCTGGCCGGAGGCGGAATACGTTTCAGGCTGCAGTCCACCAAGCTTCGACAAGCAATTTGTGCGCGACTATCTCGAGGCGGCGAACTGGGACAAACAACCGCCGGCCCCCTCTTTGCCCCCCGAGATCATCGCGCGAACCTCCGAGAAATATCTCGAGGCTTACGACCGGCTAACCGGCCTCAAGATCGAAACAGGCTAGTGTGCTATCCTGGAAACAAAATCATACGGAGCCCCGGGCCGCAGCCTTTTGGGCGCCGGCCGGCGTTGCCTGCTCGGCCAGTATCCCAACCGCTACAGGCGCTTCGCTCGCGCCTTGGCCGACCGCAAACCCCAGGCGGCGCGCGTGATGCTATTTACGGGACAGCACACTGGCGGCCTTTGAGACGCGGATCCGACTGACGGTGGAAGAATCGATCGACCAGTTCCTCCTCTATCTCGCGACCGAGCGAGGGCTTTCCGCCAACTATCAGCTCTCCACGCGGCGTTCCCTGGAAGCCTTCACCTCTTGGCTAACCAGTCGAGCGGGCGTCGAAAAGCTCGCTGATATAGAGCCGGGGCACTTTGCCGATTACCTCACCTGGCGGAAGCGATCCGGGCTCGCGGCAGCTTCGATCAAGCTGGAAGCCGTCGCGCTGCGAATCTTCTTCCGGTTTCTTCTGGGCCGCAAGATTCTCGCAACCAACCCGGCGGAAAATCTTCCGATCCCCCGGGTGGAGAAGTTCCTGCCGGAAACACTCAATTTCCCGGCGATCAAGCGTCTGCTCGAAAGCGTCAGCGAAAAAGACGCCCTCGGCCTTCGCGACCGGGCGATCTTGGAACTTCTCTACGCAAGCGGACTGCGCATTGCGGAGCTGTGCAACGCCCGCCTTGAAGGCCTGGATCTCGCGGAAAGTATGATCCGGGTCGTTGGCAAGGGCAGCAAGACGCGCCTGGTACCGGTCGGTTCCGCAGCGCGCGAGGCGATCAGCCGCTACCTGGAATTGGAGCGCCCGAAACTCGCGTCGAAGCGAACAGGAGGCGAAATTTTTCTGTCCGTGCGCGGCAGAAAGTTAACTCCGCCGAGGGTTTGGCAGCTCGTAAAGCGCTACGCCGCGCGGGCGGGCCTTGACGCTAATGTCTATCCGCATCTGCTAAGACATAGTTTTGCGACCCATTTGCTGGCGGGGGGAGCCGATCTTCGAGTCATCCAGGAAATGCTTGGGCACGCTGATATTTCGACCACTCAAATTTATACCCACGTGGATTCTTCGCACCTCAAGGCGGTGCACAAACGCTTTCACCCGCGAGCGTAGCGGGTGCCCGTAGGCCATCCGGCCTGCGGAAACGAGCGCGGGGCTAACGGCGGAAGGAGAGCAGGATTCGCAGGACGTACCAGAACAGGAGCGCCACGGAAGCAAAAAGGGAAAGCGATGCCGCAACGTACTGGTCGGTCCGATAGTCGCGAAAGATTGCCGACGTCTGATAAAGAATTGCCGCACCAGCAAAGGCCACCATCACGGCGGAGAAAAGGGTTCCCAGATTGAACCCGAACAGGATGCTTGCGACGATCACGCCCAGGGCAACGAATCCTCCGATGACCAGCACGCCTCGCAGAAATGAAAAATCAACCCGGGTCGTGACGACGACGCCGGTCAGACCCAGAAAGAGACCGGCGGTGATCATCGCCGCCATGGGGATGACGTCCGGAGAACTGTAAAAGGCAGCAATATAGAGCAGCGGGATGAAGATGACGGCCTGAGCCACCACGTACAAAGCGAGGCCGGCATACTGCATCGCCATGCTGGCACCTGACCTCGCCCAGCTTTCGGCTAGCCAAGAAACCCCCATGAATAGCCCCAAAACGATCAACCACGAATATTTGCCCCCAACCATGAGATTCATCATCGCGGGAGCGATCGCCGAATTTAGAAACACCGCTTCCAAAGCGGCAAAGGCCAAAATGGCGCCCGCCAAATGAATGTAGGTCCGTCGAATAAATTGACCGCGCTCAATTGGACCGGCCGCGGCGGCAGAAAGATAAGGATTGGAATAAGCGTCACCATTCATAGAGGCAGGATTTGGACACGCAACGTTTCGCCCGATCCCCGCGATTGTCAAGAAGCGAGACCGGCCCAAGCCGCTTTGGCTTTGCCGGCTCGTCAAGCCAGCTCGATGGCTTGATTCAAAACGTCGAGCATGAACTCCGCATCCGGTCGCCCAATGCACATCGGCGGCGCGATGCGAATCGTTTGCCCCCAAAAACCGCCTTTGCCGAGCAGGAGCCCGTTCTCGCGAGCATGGTCGAGCACTCGAGCACATTCTTCCCTCGCCGGTTCTTTCGTGGCGCGGTCCCTAACCAATTCGATTCCCAGCAACAGGCCCTTTCCGCGGACATCGCCGATCAGCGCGTGCTTCAGTTTGAGTTTCTCAAGCCCGGAGAGGAGATAGTCTCCGATCCGCAGCGCGTTTTCCTGAAGGTTTTCCTTTTCAATGACTTCCAAAACAGCCTTTCCTGCTGCGGCGGCCACGGGATTGCCCCCGAACGTGTTGAAGTGAATTCGCTCGGCCAGCACGTTTGCGATTTCCCTCGTGGTGGCCACCGCGGCAAGCGGAACTCCGTTCCCGATACCCTTTGCCATGGTCACAATATCGGGAGTGACGCTCTGTGTCTGAAAGCCCCAAAAGTGACTTCCCACCCGGCCAAAGCCGGTCTGGACTTCGTCGGCGATACACAGACCACCCGCAGCCCGAATAAGGCGATAAACCTCACCAAGATAGCCGTCAGGGAACACCACACATCCGCCGACACCCTGGATCGATTCCGCGATAAATCCGGCTATCCGGCCTGGCGAGGCAAAGTCAACAAGCTCGCGGACGTCCATTGCAAACTTTTTCCCCGCTTCCTTGTCGTCGCACCCATACCGACCGCGGTAGGGGTCTGGCGTTACAGCATGGTGCACGCCAAAACTATGAGGGACGTTGAACTTCCAGGTGCTGTGGCCGGTCACCGACAAGCCGGCGGCATTCCCCCCATGATATGCGTTGCGCAAAGCGATGATGTCGAAATTCCCCGTATAGGCCCGGGCCATGAGCAGAGCGAGGTCGGTGGCTTCGGATCCGGAATTGAGAAAGTAGAAAACCTTCAGATCGCCCGGCATCTTCGAGGCGAGAATCCGCGCGTACTCGCTGACGTTGGGGTGCAAATAGATCGTCGTCGAGTGCTGAAGAGTTTCGTTTTGACGCCGCACCGCCTCAATCACGTGCGGATGGCAATGCCCGACACTGACCGTCACGATGCCGCCGAGGCCATCGAGATACCGCCTGCCCGCTTCGTCCCAAACGTATTGCATGCGCCCTTCGACGAGCATTAACGGCTTCTTGTAGTAGAGGAAAATTCCGGGATTGAGAAATTGCCTGCGAACGGCCAAGACCTCTTCTGCGGGCGGTCCCTCGTAGGCGCTGGGCTGAAAGCCGCAGGCGGGCATCGAAATCTCGCGCGCCGCTCCGACTTTGTCTGGCAGCCCTTCGCCGCTCATCTGATTCACGAAATGTCCCAACCGGGAACAGCCGTCCGGAAAAGGCGAGGCGTCATTCCTGGAACTTGCCCATTTTCCGGAATTTTTCATACCGCCGGTGGAGGAGTTTATCCGGCGAGACCTTTTCAAGTTCCTTCAGAGCTTTGACAATCGCCCCTTTCACGTTGTTGGAGGTCTGGATCGGGTCGTGATGGGCCCCTCCCAGCGGTTCGGGGATAACGCCGTCAATAACCTCCAACTGAAGGAGGTCAGCAGCGTTTAGCTTAAGCGCCTCGGCCGCCTCGGGGGCGTGCTTGCGGTGCTTCCAAAGAATCGCGGCACAACCTTCGGGACTGATCACGGAGTAGTAGGCATTTTCAAGCATGAGCACCCGATCCGCGACACCGATCCCGAGCGCCCCGCCGGATCCGCCTTCTCCAATGACCACAGCAACAGTGGCCGTGCGCAGGATCATCATCTCGCGGAGATTCACGGCGATCGATTCGGCGATGTGGCGCTCCTCGGCGCCGACGCCCGGATAAGCGCCGGGAGTATCGATCAGCGTCACCACAGGGAGTTTGAATTTTTCTCCCAAACGCATGATACGAAGCGCTTTGCGGTATCCTTCCGGATGCGGGCTTCCAAAATTGCGCCGGAGGTTCTCCTTGACGTCCCGACCCTTCTGTTGACCGATAACCACACACTTGATCCCCTCGATTGTAGCGAGTCCAGCCGGCATCGAGGCGTCGTCGCCAAAGAGCCTGTCTCCCTTTAATTCAACAAAATCTGTAAAAGCCTGCTCGATGTAGTCCAAGAAAAACGGCCTGGCGATATGGCGGGCGATTTGCACCCGCTGCCACGCGGTGAGATTTGCGTAGGTCTCCCTCTTGGTCGCCTCGATCTTTTCCTGCATCGCGCTCACCTCGGGATCGAGATCGATGTCCTTGCCGTGAACATGGCGTTTGAGTTCATCAAGCTTCTGCTCGAGTTCCACGATGGGCTTCTCAAAATCAAGGATCTGTGCGTTCATGGAAAATGCGAATTACTGAATGGTGACTGGAGTTCCACGGGAAACTAGCAGAAAAATCTCCGCAAAGTCCGCATCCGACAGAACGATTCCTCCTGGCGGCGTGCCTCCCTCCGGAAGCGCCCTTATCGCCAGGCCGGACGATCCGATGATGATCGAGCGTTCGCTATCGGGATAATTCTTGTCCCCGAACGTCACCCGCTTGGAATCCCGAAGCGCGACCTTGTCTGCAACCTTTGTTTGCAGAGCTGCCGAACCTCCCGGCGTCTTCAAGCTGATCGCGCGGTATTCTTTGAAAAATTGGCCTTTGTTAAAGAGGGTTACCGTATGACCCTTGCGATCGACGACCATGCTCATATCAAACTGCGGGATGACCAGCTGTTGACCGATCTTAAGGTTGATCGTTTGCAGGTTGTTGACGCGAAAAATGATTTCCGCGTTGCTCTTAAGTTTGGAAGCGATCTTGACGAGCGAATCGCCTTTGCCGACCGAATAGATCGTTTTCTCGGGCGATTTCGAGGTTGACAAGAGCTGGCTTGCATTAATACCGCCGAGCGCGGCCTTCGCCTCGGCAATCTTCGACGACTCGGGATAGTTGCGAATAAAGTCCATCCATGCGCCTCTGGCGCCATCGGTATCTCCGGTTCGTTGCAGATCCGCGGCCTTCTGAAAAGCTGGAGCCGTGTAGTCGGGCGGAGCGGCTTGCGCCTGGGACGACGCCCGGTCCTCCATGTCCAGGTGTCTCGGTTTCCAGTAGAGTTCGTAAGCGAAAAAGGCGGATCCTCCGAGAATCAGGCCCACTAGCACAAGAATCACGAGCGTTCGAAAGATGCTCATATCTAGCCGAACTCGTACTGTGGACCCTTCGGAGCGGCCCAGCCGAAGCTTGAAGACGGCGAAATCGAGGTCAGAGCAAGCCGCGCCGTTTCCATTCGTCGAGGTTCTCACCCGACGAGCGCTGAATCAAATCCATGGTGAATTTCAGCAGGCAAACCTCCCAAGCTTCATCGACGCCGGCGATCAGCGCCGCCGTGGGATCGCTGTCGCTATCCAGATTCTCCTTCAAATTTCCAAGAACGGTCTCCATCGAGTCTCGGATGATGTTTTGTTCCAGATCGGATTTGCGAAGCTGAAAACCGTAACGCAAAATTCGGAACGAACCAGCGTGTTGTTCGACCCAATCCGCGTAATCGCGCGCCAGGCCGCCGAAGCCGTCCAGCAAGAGCTTGCTGAAATGATGGGGGGACATGATCCGAGGACGTTCCGCGTCAATGCGCCCGCCGCGGACCCGGACGGCATTCACCTCGTCCATGAGCTCGCTGACCAAAAGGAACCGAAAACTTGTTGAACCGAAGGTTTCGATCGTGCGCTGGGGTTGCACCACGACTCGGGTGTTCTCCATGGCGTAATGGAAGTCGTGCTCTCGGATCATTTTGAGATAATACGGGCCCTCGTGTTCCACGCAATAGAAGTCTCAGGATTTGACAAGGGCAGGTTTCTGCTTTTTAGCTCCCCCTGATGAGGCCCCACTTTGCACTCTTTTTTCCCGTTCTCCTTTGCGCCGGCTGTCAGACGGTGCCGCTACACACCCGATACGATCCGATTGGCTATAAGCCGAAAAACGCCGGCAACGTCGTCATAAAGGTCTCGCTGCAAGACCGCATGGTATACGTGATGGAAGGAAGCAAGCCGCTGCTGGTCACGGCCACGGCCATTGGCTTGCCAAGCAAGCCGACTCCGAAAGGCCATTTTCGAGTGACCAACAAAATCCCCAACAAGCGGTCCGGGAGCTACGGCTTCTGGGTCAAGGGGAATGTCGTCGTCGCGGGAACGAGCTCAAAGGCTCCCGGAGCCGGCTACCGCTACGTGGGCTATCCCATGCAGTATTGGGTCGAATTCCTGCCGGCGTATGGATTTCACGTGGGCTCCGTGTGGCCGGTCCCGCGCACGCATGGTTGCCTGCGCCTGCATCAAAACGCCGCGCGCGAATTTTTCCAGCTCGCCCGGATTGGCACGCCGGTCTATATTGCGCAAACCCAACCCGAGGACGCCACCCTTGGCCAGAACCCTCCCCGGCCGCATGACTACAACGATCCCGATCCACCCAAAAGCTTGCTGATCTCCCCGCAGGCCTTTAAAGACGACCCCTCCCAATACTTGAGGGAGCAACCCTGAGCGCTCAAATCACCTCCTCCGTCAAACCCGCGCGAGTCAATCTCCGCACGCCCGATGTGATGTCGCGCGTGCAGACGGAGATCGAAAGCCACTACAAAAGCGGCCTCGTGGAACGCATTCGCGGCGAGGGAGGGGTCTTCCAGCAGGGTCGAACGATTATTCGATTGGCCAAACAATTCGGATTCTGCTACGGAGTCGAGCGGGCGATCGACCTCGCCTACGCGGCGCGGAAGGTTTTCCCCGATCGCCGGATTTCCCTCCTGGGAGAGATTATCCATAACCCGGAGGTAAATGCCCAGCTCGCCTCCATGGGAATTCGCTATCTTGCGGCGCATCCGTCCGACGAGGAAATCGAAGAACTGGATTCCAGCGACGTCGTGATCATTCCAGCCTTCGGCGCGGAGATCTCCACCGTCGAGTCGATAAAGAGGCGCGCGTGCCAGATTGTCGATACGACGTGCGGCGACGTGATGAGCGTCTGGAAGCGGGTGCGCCAGAACGCTTCCGAGCAGGTTACCAGCATCATTCATGGGAAATCGGCCCACGAGGAAACAAGAGCGACATCTTCGCGCGCGCTGGGGGCCGACGGCCATGGGCATTACCTGGTCGTCCTCAACCTGGAGCAAACCGACCTCGTGTGTGATTACATCCATCACGGAGGAGACAAGGATGCTTTTCTGGCCTCGTTTCAGGCGGCGCGCACTCTCCGAATTTCGACCCCGACGTCCATCTCGAGCGCGTTGGCGTCGCAAATCAAACCACCATGCTCAGGAGCGAGACGGAGGAAATCCAGAGTCGAATTCGAGCGGCAATTCTCGCCCGCGACGGCCAAACCGCAAACTTTCGTTTCTTCGACACGATTTGCGGAGCGACACAGGAGCGGCAGGATGCGCTGTTCCGGCTGCTGGATGAGTCACTAGACCTCCTCATTGTGGTTGGCGGCTACAACAGCTCAAACACCACGCATCTAGCGGAAATTGGTGAGAAGAAGCTGTCGACCTGGTTCATACGAAATTCCGGCTGCCTGGTGTCACAACACGAAATTCGACACTTTGATATTCACCGGAAGGAGGAGATCACGAGCTCGGATTGGCTTCCCTCGAAACCTCTCCTTTCGGTGGGCATTACCGCGGGTGCCAGCTGCCCCAACAACTTGATCGAAGAGACGATCTGTCGTTTGCTGGAATTGCGAAACGAGGTTTCTCCGAACAATATCTGAGGCCGTTCATTCTCACGAGAACCCGGCCAGCAACTGCTCTTTTACCTTGGAAAAGCAAAGGCGCTCCAAGGCAAGCGCGCGGGCTTTTTCAAACACCTCCGCGTAAAAGCCGTCATCCGTGAGGAGACGTCTGGCCACCTCGAGGGCCGACCCAATCGTCCGATTCGCCCCGCTGAGATCTGGAAAGACAAGCCTGTCCACCGCTCCGTCCCCTCCGACGCACGGGAGGCCGCAGAGCAAGGCATCTCCGGCCACCTGGCCCGGTACCGCGCTGCGATCGAGCTGGAAAACGATCCGATGTTGCGCCAGGAGACCGAGATATGCCGCGTAGGGGAGCTTCCCCGGGATGATTCGCATTTCGTCCGAGATCGAACGCAGCAGGCGGCTCCCGGTCCACCCTTCGGTGTTGACCACGGTCACCGGGTGGCCAAATCTGCTCGCGCAGCTGACAGCCAGAAGGTGATTTCTCGAGGGAATTCCAAACTCTCGCGTGCCGATGAAGACACCGCGCCGCTGGCGAATCGGGATGGAAAAATCCCAGGCTGATTCCTCTGTCGGATACGGAGTCGGAATAAACCTTCCAGAACAACCCGCCGCCTCGTAAAGCGGCAGAAGATCCATCGTGCTGGAAATAAAGCCGTCAGCTTCGCCGCAAATCGTCCGGAACCTTTGGTAGAGGCGAGGCTGGGCCAGGACCCGCGCAACCTGAGGGAGACCGGATTCTTTCCAAGAAACCAGAACCCGCATTCCGAGACCGCGCAGCGTGCGCGCGGCATGCAGGGCGTGATCCAAACCATCTTTGCGGAGAAGGATCAACACTTGGCGCACGGCATCGGGCACCTCCCAGCACCGGCGATAAAAGCCTCCGCCGCAGGAAGCGGCGTAGGCGTGATAGTTGATCGGAGGATGGCCCGGGTCCGAGGGAAGCCCCGCGCCCCGCGAAAAGATCCGCGTCTCGTCACGCCCCTCCGGACTAAGAACTGCAAATGCGGGTTCCAAATCAGCGAGCCGACGAGGTTGCAGCCTTGTGCTTGTCCCATAGAGCGTCCATTTCGATCGGCAAAGTCTGCTCGATTCTTCCTCCGCCGGCCGCGATTTCCTTCTCCATCGCCCGGAAGCGCCCAATAAACTTGCGCGTGGCGCCCGTCAGCGCCGTCTCCGCGTCAACGCCGAGCTTGCGCGCAAGATTCACCGCAGTGAACAGGAGGTCCCCCAATTCTTCCTCGATCTCGTTTCTGACCCCCCGCGAGACCGCTTCGCGCAATTCCGCCACTTCTTCCGCCAGCTTGTCGAAGACGGGCGAAGAATCGTTCCAATCGAAACCGACTCCCGCGGCTCTTCGCTGCGCATGCTGCGCCCGAAGAAGCGCTGGAAACGACACGGGCAAATCATCCATCGCCGAGAGAGGTCGCGGCTTTTCGAGACGCTTGAGCTGCTCCCACTGCCGAAGCACTTCAGGGCTTCCCTTGGCGACCGCTTCTCCGAAAACGTGCGGATGACGGCGGACAAGCTTTTCGCAAATTCCCCTGACGACATCGTCGAACTGGAAGGCCTTTCGTTCGCCTGCCATTTGCGCGTGCATGACCACGTGAAGCAACAGATCGCCAAGCTCTTCCCGCAAATTGGCATCTTGCGCCAGGTCGATCGCCTCAACAGCTTCAAAGCACTCCTCGATGAGCGCCGCGCGCAAACTCTCGTGAGTCTGCTCGCGATCCCAGGAACAGCCCCCGGGCGAACGAAGCCGGGTGACAATTTCCCTCAGCCGGGAGATGTCACCCGCATCACACACGCCACAGCGAACTTCTGGTTCCGCTGAATTCGCTCACTTCTTCGGAAGAATTTTGCGAGACGTGAAAAATCAGGCCGGCGACAATCAGAATGGTCCCGAAAAAAATTAGGCAGGCGAACCAGGCGGGCAACGAATGCACGGAAAGCGAATGGTAGAACGCGGGGAAAGAATCAATCGGCTGGCTGGCATGGACAAAGATCTTCAAGGTCCACGCCACCAGGATGATTCCAAAAATGAATACGTAGTTGCGCTTCAACCGGCGCCCAACCGCCTCCAGTTTACTGATCTTGAAGGACGGCAAAATCAAGTCTTCGCACACCAGCCGGCGCCATTCGCCCGCCAGGAGATTCGGGCTCTGCGAAATCATCGGCACCAGAAAGTGGGACTCGAGCATTCGCACCCGGCCGCGAAATGCATCGTAGAAACGATAGCGCCGCGCCTCGATCCACAGCAGCATCCAAACGAAGGCGAGATTGAAGAAAAAGACGATATGCGGGACGGCCGGAAAGGAAAATGCCACGGTGATAATCGAGGTCGTGCTGGTGATCGCCCAAGTCGTGGTGATATCGAGCCGTTGCCGCCAAACCATGATCCGCGCCAGCTCCCCGCGATAGAAATGAATCATCGCGTTGACATAGCACGCATCCTTCAGGTTGGGCATTGGCATGCCCGAGGTGTCGGTATTCACAGGCCGGGCTGGCGATTCCGTGGTCAATCCCGCCGCTCCTTCTCGAGGAGAGCTGCCCTGACTCGCTCAAGCTTTTCGCGCTCGCCGCGAGTGAGGCTTCCGATACCCTGCCTGGCGATCTTTTCCAAGATTGGATCGATCGAATCGTACAACTCAACTTCCTTTTCCGGTTCACGACGCGCCTGTTTCTGGCGCCGCTCGGCACGCTTGAGTGGAATCGAGGAGACGGCGGGCAAGGCGAACGAACGAACACCTTCGCGCATCATCCACGCCGCCGCTACCCCGCATTCCCACCAGAGGATCGAAAGACCGATCCATTGCCGATAAGCCAGCATTTGCAGCGTGCTGATTCCCAACAGGGCGATCGCTATCCAGCGCGCCTGGATTCCGAAAAAAATCTCCGCGCCGGGATAAATCATGGCAAACGCAAGGAAGACCGCGAAGTGCACCGCGTCAGAACCATAATAGCTTGTGCTCTCCACTCCGAGGAAACTCAAAAGCGAAAGCAAAACCGGGACCGCCAAAACCAGGACGGAGTAAAACCAGGCAAACGCCCGCCGCCCGATAAACTTCTCAACATCACGCCCAAAGAAGGCCAGAAGCACAAGCTGGACGAGAGCGAAAATTTCCGGGCGGTTGACGAAAGCGTAGGTCCCAAATTGCCAGACATGGACCTTTCCGATAGCCAGTTGCGGGGAAAAGGCGAGCACCTGGAAAAACCATTCCGCATTGGAGGCGAGAGCCAGCGCTGTGAAGATCATCATCACCCCGTGCGCAAACGCGATCGCTGTGGATAGATAAACCGGAACCCTGCCAACCCAAGTCAGCGGCTCGCACTGCTCAAAGTTCCGGTTTGCTATCATTGATGATCCGTATTTTACCTCCGGCGGCCTCGCGAAACAAGGAGGAAACTTCTCTGGAGAGCCTCAAATAGCAACTGCCAAGTTTTCCGCAACCCCTCAAGGAAAACCGGCAGAAAATCCTCCGTTGGTTCCGTGCAGCAAACGGCCTCGCCGAGTGGACGGCGCAACCTTCCGCGATTCGAAGAGGAGGCCGGCGGGTGAAAATCGGCTTCGGAAACCTCGATCTTGAGAGTCCGCTTAGTGCCATGGTCCGGCGGCCAGGATTTCCGCAACCAAGAAAATCACCCGATCCGCGATTTTGCGTTGTCAGAAACCACGGCATTCGCAACGCTGCCGTCGTGCTGGAGCTCCGGGATGTCACGCTCTCCATCAGGCAAGACGGCGAAAGCAAGGCTTTGCTCGCCGACTTGTCCGCGATATTTCCCCGCGGGCACTTCTCGGCGGTCCTGGGACCGTCTGGCTGCGGCAAGAGCACCCTCCTGAAGGCGATCACGGGCATCGCCCACGGCGAGGAAACGGGCGAAATCTATTGGGATGGACGTGACTTGATGCATCACGATTTCTCGCCTTCCGAAATCGGCTACGTCCCGCAATTCGGCATTACGCACGAGGATCTCACCGTCGAGGAGAGCGTCTCCTATTCCATCAGGCTCCGCGTTCGGGGAATGAGCGGGGAGGCCCTTCAGGAAGCCACGATGCGCATCCTGGACGAGGTCAACATGACCGAGTTCGCCGGACGGCTTGTCGGTGTGCTATCAGGCGGACAAAAAAGGCGGCTGGCTCTCGCGATGGAGCTGGCAAGCAAACCTGCGATGCTGCTTTGCGACGAGGTCACCAGCGGCCTTGACCCGCAATCCGAAGATGAAATCGTCACCCTTCTGCACGGCCTCTCCCGGTCGGACGGCCGGACGGTCATCTCCGTGACGCACAGTCTGAGGCACCTGGGGTTCTACGACGCCGTGCTCGTGCTCTACGAAGGAATCGTTGCCTATCAGGGGCCCCCGGAGTTTCTCACGCATTACTTTTGCTGCGAAGATCCGCAGGACCTCTACGGCCAACTTGTGAGGCGCGACGCGGCCGAGTGGTCGCAATCCTGGAAAAAGCATCGCCATGCCTTCGAAGAGGCGATGTCTGGACGGGTGCCGGACCACCTGGAAAACCTGAACTTCGAAAGCCCCCCGGAGGAGGACGAGCTCGAGTTTGAAGCGCCGCCCGAACCGGAGCGCCCAAGTTCGCTGCCGCAGCCTGGCGCGTTCAGCCAGTTCGGAACCCTGACCGCGCGAAGGTTCAGGATTTTTTCGCGCAACAAGACCCAGCTGCTCCTTCAGCTCGGGCTGATTTTTGGCTTTCCGATCCTGGTGGCAATTTTCGCCCTGAACGGTCTGCCGGCGGTGCAGAACCTTTCCATGGGGATGGATCTAAACGTCGTGAAACAACTCCAGGAAAGCATGACCTTTCTGGTGCAAGCGAGCAAGATCGGGAGCCTGGTTTCCGGAATCGTGATGTTTCAGGTTGTTCTTCTCACCCTGATGGGCGCGAACAATTCGGGGCGGGAGATCGCCGCGGAGCGCCTGATTTTCGAAAAGGAAAAATTGTCCGGTCTCAGACCGTTGAGTTACGTTTCCAGCAAGGCGGCCTTTCTCTCGGTCCTGGTGGTGGCCCAATCATTGTGGATGGGACTCTTTGTCCATTTCGTATGCGGTTTCCCGGGGGAGCTGACCGAGCAACTGTTGTTTCTCCTGCTTGCAAATGCCGCGATGACCTCGGTCTGCCTGGCCATTTCGAGCATGATGGGAACGGCCGAGCAAGCCTCGCTGGTCTCAATCTACCTGGTCGGCTTCCAACTCCCGCTATCCGGTGCCGTTCTCGCGCTGCCGGATTGGGCGGCCACTTTTACACGGCCTTTCATCGCCGCGTACTGGAGCTGGTCGGGCGTGTTGCAAACGTTAAAGGGCGAACGCTACTACGATATCGTGCAGACCGTTATCCAGACTCAACTTTCCCCGGCGCCGCTCTGCCTTTGGGTCCTGGGATCCCATGTTGTTTTGGGTCTCTTCGCCGCCTGGCTCGGCTGTCAGCACAGCCGGCTCGATTGATTTTTTCGCGTGAAAAGGCGTTGACAACGCCCCCGCATTGCATTTCCTTTGCCGATCATTCGGTTCGGCGTGCACATCCGGTGCCGCACTTTCCATCGAATCCACAAAGTCTCTATTCTCAATTAAACCCCGATGCCGGCATTGGGAGCCGTAAAGGCAACTGACGCACGCGCTTGGATTTTTACAACGATACCCTCATGGCCGGCCACAGCAAATGGTCGAAGGTGAAGCGTTTCAAGGGAGCCTTGGACGCCAAGCGAGGAAAGCTCTTTTCAAAGCTTTCCAAAGAGATCACCGTCGCGGCAAAACTCGGCGGAGGCAATCCCTCGGCCAACCCGAGGTTGCGCGCGGCCATCCAGGCGGCCCGGGCCCAGAGCGTACCTAACGACAATGTCGATCGCGCAATTAGGAAAGGGACCGGTGAAATCGGCGCCGAGACGCTCGAAGAGATCGTCTATGAAGGCTACGCGCCCGGCGGCGTGGCCTTGATGGTCGAGACCGCCACCGACAACAAGAATCGAACGGCGGCGGACTTGCGTTCCATTTTTGCCAAGAATCACGGCAATCTTGGCGGTCCGGGCAGCGTTTCGTTCATGTTTCACCGCAAAGGCCAAATCACCGTGCCGGCGGCGGCCGCCAGCGAAAACCGGTTGCTCGAGCTGCTCACCGAGGCCGGGGCCGAAGACCTGACCAATGACGGCGAGCATCACGTGATCACGACTCCTGCCGACCAGCTTTACGCGGTATCAGAAAGCCTGCGGAAAGCTTCGGTTGAGCCGGATTCGCAGCGACTAACTTACCTTCCCGAATCGTCCGTCCTCGTTGAGGACGCCGCAACCGCCTCCCAAGTCCTCCGGCTCTGCAACGCTCTTGATGATTGCGACGATGTCCTGAATGTCCACTCCAACTTTGAAATTCCCGACCACATCCTTTCCGAAGCCCAGGAAAATTTGCCATGACTGAAGAAAACACGAATCTTGAAGCCGTCGGGGCTCCTCCCGTCGCCAAGCGGCGACCGCGGAAGAATTCCGGGGCGAACGTCCAGAGGCGCGGCGCGCGGAGGGCGAAGTCTTCCGGCAATGGCACCGAGGTGGCCGTCGAGGCGCCGCCCCGCACTCCCGATTCCCCGGCGGAAAGCGAGCCGACAGTTGAGGTCATTCCCCAGCCTGCTGCGCCTTCGTCGCAGCCGGTTCCTCCTCCCGCCCCGCCGACTTATGCCGAGGGTGTGGTTGAAGTATCAGGGAAGGGCTTCGGCTTCCTTAGGGAACCGCGCCGCAATTTCTCGCAATCCAACAACGACGTCTTCGTCACCCCCGAGGTCGTTCGCAAACATGCCTTGCGGGATGGCATGTGGATCAAGGGAGAGACGCGCCGCGGCAGTCGCGGTCCGCAGCTTTTCAAGCTGGTCGAAATCGAAGGCCAGGATCCCGACAACTTCCAAAACCTTCCCGTTTTCGAAGAATTGACCACGATCAGCCCCAACAAGCGCATTCGCCTGGAAACGGTGCCGGATCGCTATACGACCCGGGTCATGGACCTCATGACGCCGATTGGCAAGGGCCAACGCGGTCTGATCGTCGCTCCCCCTCGCACCGGCAAGACCACCCTTCTCCAACACATCGCTGACGCCGTGGTAAAAAACCATCGGGAGGTGAAGCTGATCATCCTGCTGGTGGACGAGCGCCCCGAGGAGGTGACCGAGATTCGCCGTTCCGTGCCCACCGCTGAACTCATGGCCAGCTCCAATGACTCGGACATCAAAACGCACACGCGCATTGCTCAACTGGCCGCGGAGCGGGCAAAGCGCCTCGTCGAAATGGGGCAGGACGTCTTTGTCCTGATGGACTCCCTCACCCGCATCGGACGCGCGTTCAACAATGCACAAGGCGGCGGCGGCCGGACGATGTCTGGCGGGGTGGACTCCCGGGCGCTCGAGATCCCGCGCAAGATCTTTGCCGCGGCTCGCAACACCGAGGAGGCCGGCTCGCTTACGATCATGGCCACCGCGCTCATTGAAACCAACAGCCGCATGGACGAGCTGATTTTCCAGGAGTTCAAGGGTACCGGCAATATGGAGCTCGTGCTTGACCGGAAGATCAGCGATCAGCGCATCTACCCGGCGGTGGATATTTTCCTTTCCGGGACGCGCCGCGAGGAGTTGCTGCTCTCCGCCGAGGACTTGCACAAGATTAGCGTGATTCGGCGCGGTCTGGCCGGCCACAAGCCGATCGAGGCCATCGAGCGCTTGCTCTTTTTTATTCGCAAGTATCCGACCAACGCAGAACTGCTGAAGAATATTCCGGGCTAAGAAACCGTCCTGCGGCGAACCTTCCGAAGCCGCTGAAGCACGTCGTAAGCGGATCCATCGTCGAGAGCAAGCCGGGATCTTTCCACGGCAGCGGACAGACTCTTCGAGATCCCGGATACGACAAGCGCGCACGCCGCGTTCAGCACGACAATGTCGCGCCGCGGGCCATCCTTGCCTTGCAGGACGTCCTCGAGCAATTCCGCGTTCCTTTGCGCGTTCCCGCCGCGCATCTCTTCGATCACCGCCGGGAGAATGCCAAAGGTCTCCGGCTGAATGGAGAACCGCCGGGTCTCTCCGGCTTCCATCGCATGCACTTCCGATAGCCCAAGCGTGGAGGCCTCGTCCAGGCCGCCCGCTCCATGCACCGCCCATCCGGATCTTCGGTTTAGTAGGCCAAAGGACTCCGCATAGACCGGAAGCAGCTTCGGATTGAACACGCCGGCCAGCTGGAAGTCCGGGCACGCCGGGTTGAGGAGCGGACCGAGAAGGTTAAAAATCGTCGAGCTTCCCTCTTCGGCCAGGAATTTGCGCACCGGCGCAACGGCTTTAAATGCCGGATGGTAAAGCGGCGCGAAAAGAAAACAGCATCCGGCGGCATCCATGGAGGTTTGGGGCGACAAATCGATGTTGACGCCGAGAGCTTCGAGCACATCGGCGCCGCCACATCTCGAAGTGATCCCCCTGTTTCCATGTTTCACAACCCGGGCACCGCAGGCGGCCGCCACGAACATCACGGCTGTCGAGACGTTGAAGATCCCAGACCGATCTCCGCCCGTGCCGCAGACGTCGAGTAGTCCGTCCCCAAGCATGGGGCGAATGCTTCGGGCAAGAAGCACATTCACGAAGACCGAGATTTCGGCCGGTGTCTCGCCCTTTGTATGCAACGCCCTAAGGAAGTCCGCCCGCACCGAAATCCCGACACGCTCGTCCAGAAGCCGATCGCAAGCCGCAGGAATTTCCTCGCCGGCCAGGTCACCGCCCATGCGCAGCCGATCAGTGAGAGTCGCAAGCATCGCTTTTCCAGTCACAATGCGAGCGATTGCCGCCGAGAGCAAGTGCGTCGCGCACCCAGAGCGGAACGCCGAGCGGGTCGGTCAGACCAGTTCGAGAAGCCGGCGGAATTCCCGCGCGCCCCACTGACCCGCAACCTGGGGAGCGCCCAGCCAGCCGTAGTTCAGAACCGAGCCAGCTTTGGCGAACAACAACCGGGAAGCACACCCCAACGGGCCCATGCCCATGACCGCAACGGGCTCCGTTGCCTCCCCCAAGAGAAAAAGGAGCCGAGCAACGTCCGCGGGCGATTCGGTCCTCGACGCGATCTTCACAATGTCTGCGCCCAAGCCCCGGGCCCTCGCGCAAATCGAACGCAGCTTGGCCAGCGACGGCGTCGTCTTGAAGTCGTGAAAGGAGATTATCCGGACTGCTTTGTCCCGTCCGGCCAGCTCGAGAACTTCTCGCAGACGCCTGGCTGAACGCAACTCGATATCCACGGCCGCGGCCGCGGGGAGAAAAGAAAGATAACTGGCCAGTCTCTCCTGCTCGCTGATCGGTTTGATACCGCCTTCGTCCGCGCGGCGGACGGTGATGATCGCGGGAACCGGGAGGCCGGCGACCTTTCGAAGGGCCGGCGGCTCCGGTAAAGCATCTACCCGGATCTCGGCGGCATCAATTCCCGAGCGCCGGGCCTCAGCGAATCCGCCCGCGGTGTGAATGACGCCGACCAAACTCACACGATGAAGAGTAATTCGCTTTTCCATTTGACGCGGCGCTGCCGATGCTAACATAGAGATCAACCTTTCCACAAGAGTGAGAGAGCCCGTTCATGATCGCGCGAAAACAGAAAATCAGCCGTCAACTCAACGAACTAATTGATGCCCCGCCGGCGGGAGAGTCTTGTCCCTCGCGACCCTCCGCAAACATCGCGGGATCCCCCTCCCTTGAAGAGCTTCCTGGTTTTTCGCGTTTTAATTGCGCGCGGGTCATTGTCGTCCCCCATGGGGCCCTTCTTGGTCCCACGGTGGGCGCCTTGGCCACCGCCAATCAAACAAGAGCCGGAGGCCTTGAACGGAGACCGGCGCGACATTTTTCCGGCGATTTCGTCCACCGGCGCAACGCACGCTTCCCGCGGATGGAGGAGTCCAACCGCGCCAACGTTGCATGGTCTTCTCCGGCGAAGCTTCTGGAGATCCAAATTTCCGGGAAGGTTCATTTCTTTTCGCCGCGCGTGGGTTCCCGACGCGAACCTTTTAGTTGTTTACTACCAAAGGTGACCCACATAAGCTTATACAAACATGCCCTCCCTTAAGTTGCTCTTTGGAATCGCGGCCGCCGGCCTTATTGCCGCGAATGTCTTTGGCCAGGCGTCGAACGCCGATTTCAAAATTCTTAAGATTCAGCCAAGCTTTTTGGAATCCCCCTCTTATTCGGGTCCGCGCTATGACAAACGCGGCCCCAGAGCCAAATCCTGGCTCGAAGTCGAAGTAAGCTTCGAGTGGCAGCCGCGCCTAAGGGATCCGAAATTCACGGACGAATTGACCTTCAACTATTATATTCTGCTCAAGAACAAATCTCCGCAATATCCGCAAGGGACGCTCCTGGTCGGGTCGGTGACTCACACGAGTATTCCGCAGGAGAAGGATATGCATTCGGTGGTCTATGTCACCCCGAGAACCTTAGAACGTTTTTTTGAAGGCAAAGTCCCCGCAAACGCCGAGCAGGCCTTGGTGGATGTGGGCGTCACGATCACCAAACAGGGACAGCAAATGGCCTCAGCGAGCTGGAAGAGCAAGTCCGGGGACTGGTGGCCGCAATTTCAACAAACTCCTGGATTCGTCCTCAATAAGAACGAGACGCCTTTTGCGCCGCTGGCCTGGGATTTTTACGAGGCAATCAAGCCCAAGGCCTCCGGGCCGTAAGCCAAAGCCCCGTACCTCAGTCAGCAAGCCCGATGGCCGCACCATCCCGCATTCTAGGTCTGAACCTCGGCATGCAGACCGTCACCCTTGCTGAATTTCGCGCCAACTCGAAAGGGGGACTCACTCTAAATGGCTTCGGGCAGAAGGAGCTCCTCATCGACCCCGCGGCGGATGCCACGCGGCCAGCTCAAATACAAGCCGCCGTCGGAGAGTTGCGAAGAGAGTTGGGCGTCTCTGTCAGGGAGAGGGCCAACGTTTGTCTGCCCTCGCAGTCGGTCTTCGCCCGCTTCGTAAAATTGCCCGGCAAGACGCCCGGCGAGGTGGATTCCATCATTGGCTTTGAAGCGCAGCAGAATGTCCCCTTTCCGATCGACGAGGTCGTCTGGGACTATCAGATCATGGGCGGGCCGAAGGAGAACGTCTGGGATGTCGCGCTAGTTGCGATCAAGGCGGAACAACTCGACGAAATCAACGCCTCCATTAACGGCGGGGGCCTGAGGAGCTTCATTTTCGACGTCGCGCCGATGGCGCTCTCCAACGCTTTTCGTTACAACTACGGCGACCTGAACGGTTGCACGCTTCTGATCGATATCGGAGCGCGCACGACAAATCTCGTTTTCGTTGAGGGCAAGCGCGTCTTCAGCCGAAGCATTCCGGTGGGCGGAAATTCCATCAGCTCTGCCATTTCCAAGGAATTCAAGGAGGAGATCACCGTTGGGGAAAAGCTGAAACTCGAAAAAGGGCTGGTCGGCCTCGGCGGAAACTACGCCGAACCGGATGATCCCACCGAGGCCAGGATCTCCAAAATCGTGCGAAGCATCATGACCCGGCTTCATGCGGAGGTCGCGCGCTCGGTGTCTTTCTACAGACAGAACCAATCGGGGGGGGCTCCGGTGCGGGCTTTTCTCAGCGGGGGTTCCGTCGGCCTGCCATACATGGTCGAGTTCTTCAGCGAAAAGTTGCTGATCCCCGTCGAGCTATTCAACCCGCTGCGCAACGTCACGGTGGGAAGCCAGGACATCGCCACGCAGGCCGCGGACAAGGCTTGCTCCTTGGGCGAAGTGGTCGGCGCCGCGCTGCGGTCGACGGGAGACATTCCCGTCGAGATCAATCTTCGCCCGCATAGCGTCGCTCGCGAGCAGAATCTCGCCAGACGCAAGCCGTTCCTTGTTCTGGCAGCCGCCTGCCTTCTTCTCATTCCGTCTGCATGGTATCTCTACTTCGGCCGCGGAGCTTCGATCACCAGGAAAATGCTGGACAGCGTCAATCAGGAGGCGGGGAAACTTGAAACGGTCGCGAAGCGCTTCGATGCCCTGGATTCTGAAAGCAAGAGACTTCAGTCCGCTGCCCTCCCGTTGATCCTCGCGATCACCGAGCGTTCCTCGTGGGCGGAAATCCTCGAAGAACTGGGCGCCAGACTCCCACCTCGTTACATCTGGGTGACAGACATCAGAGCGCTTTCGGACGGCAAGCCTTATTTCGAGGGAACTGCGGCTCCTTCTTCGCCTCAGCAGGGGGACGCGCCTAAACCGGCCGCCCCGGCGCGGCGTGCAGGCGAACAGCCAAAGGTTCAAGCCAAGATCGACGGGTTGCAAGTCAGTGGCCTGTACCTGGGCAACCCCCCCAACGAAAAGGGAGCGAAAGTCATCGATGAATTCGTCGATCAACTCCAAAAGTCTGAGGTTTTTAAGATCGAAGAAAAAGACAAGGCCAAGGTGGTCATTCAACGGACGACGCCAGATGGCCAGAGCTGGGCCTATGGCTATACGATCGTGCTGCCTCTGCGGAACGCGATTTCTCTCCCATGACCTGGCTTAAGGAGAATAGGTTTCTTGCCGCGCTGGTGGCGGCAACTATAGCTCTCGGCGCTGCCGCGGTCTTCCTGATGACCCAGTCGATGGCTGAATATCACGAAGCGGTGGATGCGTATTCCATCGCCGTGCAGAAGCTTCATGCCCTTCAGGACCGGTCCCCATTTCCCAATGCGCAGAACCTTGAGAAAAACCGCGCGCTGGTGGAACAATACAAAGCCCAATTGGATACCTTGCGCGCCCAGGTCCAGAAAATGCAGGCGCCGGCGCCGGCCGAGGTCCAACCGCAAAAATTTCAGGATGACCTTCGCAGCGCTGTAAGCCGGGTCGAGGAAAAAGCGCAAAACGTGGGCGTCGAGCTGCCGAAGGGCTTCTATCTGGGTTTCAGCCAATATGCCAACAGCCTGCCCAGCGAGGCCGCCGCCCCGCGACTGGCCCTCCAACTCAGGATCATCGAAAAGATTGTTACGAGCCTGATCGACTTTAAAGTTCAATCAATCGACACACTCAATCGGCTGCCCTTGCCGGAAGAATCCGGAATCGTTGCCGGTGGGCTAAAACCTGCAGAAGCCAAGCAACCCGATTCGCAACCGAAGGGTTTCGAAGCCCTTCCCTTCGATTTGGCGTTCACCGCGGAGCAGGGCAAGGTGCGCGTCGCTTTCAACTCGCTTCTCGATTCCGATCAATTCCTGATCGTCCGCAATCTGGCCATGCAAAATACGGCGCGCGTCGGACCTCCGGTCTCTCGCGAAAGCGCAACAGGGATCCCACCCAAAGCCCCGGCAGCCGCGGCGGTACCGGGCGCCAACACCGGAGGCGCGGCAACGGCACGGGGAGTTCCCTCCGCAAACGAACTGGATGTGATTCTTGGCCGTGAACTCGTCAAGGCGTCTCTGCGTGTCGAAATCATCGATTTTTCCAAACTCTCGGAGGCCTCCAAGTAACGCATGACCGATTGGCTAAGGACGAATTTGGACAAGGCCATCGCCGTGATCGCCGGCATCGCGCTACTGGCTTCCTGTGCCTTGATCGTCAATAGAGCGATGGCTTTCCCCCAGCATTTCGTCCAGCGAGACAGTTCGAAACCCCAGGACAATTCCATCAAACCACTGCCCGCAGGAGCCCTCAGTGCCGCCCTCGAAAAGGTCAAGTCGCCGCAGAACTGGCTCGGACACGACGGTTCACTCCTAGTCTCGCGCCCCTACGTCCTGGTGGACGGCGCGCTCATCGACCCGCTGGAAGGCGACAAGAATCTTCACGAACCGATAAAGAACTCCTGGCTCATCAAGTACGATCTCCCCTACTGGGAAAACAACATCAAGGAACAGGATCCCGACGGCGACGGATTCAGCAACCTCGAAGAATATCTGGCGGGCACCGATCCGCGCGACAAAAGCTCTTTCCCGCCTTTCTATACCAAGCTTCGGCTCTTGCGATTCATCTCCAAACCGTTTCGCCTGATTTTTACCGGCTCTCCCGACGATGGCCAGACCTTCACAATAAATGCCAGAGACCGCGGTGGTAAAACCCGGTTCGTGCAGAAGGGTCAAATGATTGAAGGAACTCCCTATAAGGTTGTTTCGTTTGAAAAGAAATCGGAGACGAAGAACGAAATCGAAGTCGACGTCTCCACCCTGACGATCGAAAACACCGAGACCAACCAGAAGATCGTGCTCGTCGCGAACAAGGAAGCCAACGATCCCACCTCTTATGGGGAATTCCTTTACCTGCGCGACGGTTCAAAACTTACCGTCAAAAAAGATGATGAATTTACCCTGCCTCCAGAGGCGGATCGCAAGTATAAACTCATTGACATTTCGGAAAGGCAGGCCCTAATACAGGACCAGCAAACCGGGGAGCAACACCAGATTCCCCCCGCACAATGAGAGTGAGAGCCGCTGCCTAACGTCTGACGATGCGCGCCTTGGCCGATCGCCTCCGCAAGCAGATTGGGAGAACCCCCTCGTCCCTCACCAATCGCTCAATCCACACCGCCTCACTCCCAGAACCGCCCGAACAATGAAGTCGCAAGTCCTCACCGCAATCGCGGCCGCTTGGCTGGCCCTCGACACCGTTGTGACTTTCGCGCAACCAGCCGGAGTTCAAGGGGCCGCCGAGCGCGAGATTCGCAGGCAGGAGGCGATGGCCGACCACGCCCAAAAAGCGGTCGACAAAGGCACGGAAGCCATGGCGACCCAGGATTACGAAAGCGCCTTCGCCTATTTCAAAAGCGCCGTGGACGTCCTCCCCAGCAGCGGGCCGGCCACGCAATCGACACGGCAAGCCGCTCTGGATGGTTTTTGCCGTGCCGCGGTCAAGTTGGCCGAGCAACGCATCTCCGAGGGTCGCTACCAGGACGCTACTACCACGGTGAAAGTCGTGCTCGAGGATCGTTACGCGCCCAATTATGGGCCTGCTCTCGCCCTGGAAAGCAAGCTCAAGGATCCCACGCGGTTCAACAGGGCGCTCACTCCGGGATTCATCGCAAATATCGAGGAAGTAAAACAATTGTTGCTCGAGGCCGACGGCTTCTACGCCTCCGGACGCTTTGATCTGGCCTTCAAGCGCTACGAGCAGGTTCTCAATATTGACAAATACAATATCGCCGCGCGACGCGGTATGGAGCGCGTCAATGACGCCCGCGATAAATATGCCGGAGCCGCTTACAACGAGGCCCGCGGCGATATGCTGCGTCAGGTGGACAAAGGTTGGGAACTGCCTGTTCGTCGTTTCGAAGTGGGCGCATCCACGATCATCGAGCAGCCTCAGATCGACACGCGGGGCACCTCGTTGATCAATCGAAAGCTCGACGAGATCGTTATTCCCCGAATCGACTTTCGCGATGCCACGATCCGCGAAGCTCTGGATTTCATCAAGCAGCGCGCCGCCGCCCTCGATACAACGGATCAGGATCCTTCGCACAGGGGTATCAATATCGTGCTCAAGGCGCCTCTCGATTCCCCGGAAGCAAACGCCAGAATCACGCTTTCGCTGAATGATATCCCCCTTCGCGCCGCCATCGATTATGTGGCCAAGGCGGCGAACCTTAAATTGAAGATCGAGCCTTATGCGGTCGCAGTGGTTCCCCAGTCTGAACCGACCGACATTCTCATCACCAAGGAATACAAGGTGCCCCCCGGGTTCATCACCTCCTTGCCGTCCGGCCAGGCTGCACCCCCGCCGGGTAATCAGAACGTGGCTCCCGGGTCGCAGCCAACCATCCAAGCGCGGTCCGGCGCCCGGGAGTATCTCGAGGCGCAGGGCGTCACCTTTCCTCAGGGCGCCAGCGCCAACTTCATTGCCAGCACAAGCAAGCTCATCGTCAAAAATACGCAGGCCAACCTCGATTTGATCGACACCCTGGTTGAGACGCAACTGACCGCACCTCCCAGCCAGGTTGAAATCGAATCGAAGTTCCTGGAAGTCACGCAGACGAACCTCAAGGAAATGGGCTTCGATTGGCTGGTCGGCCAGTTTGCCTTGCCGTTCGGCAGCGGAGTCTACGGCAGCGGGGGCACGCAGGGATTGGGGCAAAGTATCGGCGCCAATTCGTTTCCCTTTACGAATCCCGGAACAACGACGCCCATCGGCGCTATCAGGCACCTCGGGTCCGATTACAGGAGGGAATCGTTCGGGCACCTTCGCCATTTCGGGTAACGCAGTGGATGCCCTGCTCTTGGGCAGCGCCGCCGCGACAGGAGCCGCACCGGCTCTGCTTTCCGTTGCCGGGATCTTTACCAATCCCCAGTTTCAAGTCGTTCTACGGGCCCTGAACCAACAAAAGGGCGTCGATCTGGTGAGCGCTCCGAAAGTCACTACCAAGAGCGGCCAGCGAGCAACCATCCAGATCGTCCGGGAATTCCGCTATCCGACCGAATACGATCTGCCCCAGGTTACTCAGACTCCGGGATCCATCTATACTCCCGCGACACCGACCACTCCCACTTCGTTTGAAACAAAACCGGTTGGCATTACCCTGGAGGTGGAACCGACCGTTGGACCGGATGGGTATACGATCGATTTGATTCTTTCGCCCCGTGTGGTCGAATTCGACGGCTTTATCAATTATGGAAGTCCGATCAGCACGGTGGTCACGGCGGTCGGTGTGGTGGGGATCAGTGCGAACTTTTTGGTCACCGACAACGTGATCAACAAGCCGGTGTTTTCAACCCGCGAGGTCACCACGGAAGTCACTGTTTACGACGGCCAGACCGTGGTGCTCGGGGGCTTGATGCGGGAAGATATTCAGAAGACCGAGGACAAGGTTCCTATCCTGGGTGACATCCCTCTTGCGGGCCGGTTGTTTCGAACGAAAGCCGACCAGCACATCAAACGGAACTTGATCATGTTTGTGACGGCCAGCTTGCTCGATCCGGCCGGGCAACCCCTGATCAAGGCTGACGAAGAAAAAGAGATCATTGCGGAACCAAGCGCGGCGGCCGTCGAACGCGAAACGATCCCTGGGGACGCCTCCTCGATCCCGCCTCCCCAATAGCGCCTATGAAAGCTCTCCCAGTTAAAGCCGCCCTTGCCACGCTGGCGATGACCTGTCTGGCGCCGCAACCTTTGAACGCCCAGCACCTCCAGGGAGTTTCGGACAAGGAAATCGTCCGCCGCCAGGAGAATCTGCTGGTTGGAGAAAAGCTGATTGCCGCGGGTGACAAGGCGGCGGCGGAAAAGGACTACGAAACAGCCTACACGAACTATCTCGACGCCTTGGACGCAATTCCCGGCGGCGCCGCGACGAAAGAATTGCGCGCCAAGACAGTCTCCAAGTTCAGCAAGATTGCGCTTCTCTACGCGGAGAAATTGATCGCCGACGGGCGCTATGGCGACGCCGAGCGCGTCGCGAAAACAGTTTTGCTCCCGGAATACGATCCTTCCAACAAAGCTGCCGTTCGCTTGCTCTCCAATCTCGAACAGCCGGACTACTACAACAAGACCGTCACTCCGCAGTTCGCGGCCAGTCGCGAAGAGGTTACCAAGCTCTTGTACGAAGCCGACGGCTTCTTCCAAGCCGGCCGATTCGACCTCGCGATCAAGCGTTACGAGCAGGTTCTCAATATCGACCGCTACAATATCGCCGCGCGCAAAGGCATGGAACAGGTCAATCTCGAAAAATCGAGGTATTACGGCAACGCCTACAACGAAACGCGCAGCCGGCTATGCTGTGGATGGTCGACCAATCCTGGGAGCGTCCAGTTCACCGCTTTCAAAGCGGACGTTCCACCACCGCCGAAACCCAAACCCGGGGAGGCATCCGTGGAACTGAGGCCACCATGGCGAAGCTCAATCGCATCATCATCCCGAGAATCGATCTGCGCGACACCACCGTCCGAGAAGCCGTTGAGTTTCTCAAGCAGCGCAGCCGCGAACTCGACACCTCGACGGAAAATCCCCAGGAGAAACGGGGCGTGAATATCTTTTTGAAGCTGAGTCCCGGATTTCAGGGAACCCCTCCCCCCGACATGAACGCGCTTCCGCCAGTTGAAGGTGCAGCTCCGACGGCGCCCGCCGCGGGAGGCAGCGCCGACACCAGGATCACCCTTTCGTTGACCAACGTTCCGTTGATCGAAGCTCTGCGTTACCTCACCGAACTCGCCGGACTTAAGTACAAGATCGAGCCCTACGCCGTATCGATCGTCCCCATTACGGAAAACACCACCGACTTGGTGACCAAGAAGTATCGGGTTCCACCCGGATTCATTCCCGCCGCTACAACCGGAGCGGAAGCACCTCCGGCGCCCGGCGCGGCGCGAAGCGAGGCTACCGAGAGCCGCATCGGGAGCCGCACGAATGCTCTCGAATATCTGCAGTCGCAGGGTGTCAATTTTCCCAGCGGCGCCTTCGCTCAATATGTGCCCGCCAGCAGCGAGCTCATTGTTCGCAACACGCCCGATGCGATTGATCTGATCGACTCCCTCGTGGATGCCGCCATCGGCGTTCAACCAACCCAGGTGGAAATCGAGTCGAAGTTTCTGGAGATTACCCAAAATAATATCAAAGAATTGGGCTTCGACTGGCTTCTAGGGCCTTTTCAGATCGACGGTACCGGCGCATACGCCGCCGGGGGAACGCAGGGATTTAGCTCAGCGCCTAATCCCGCGAATTTTCCTTTTACACCCGGTGGCGTTCCCATTGGCGCAAACCCGTTGACCGGGGGTTTGCGATCAGGGTTTGGGACGGCCCGCAACTCCGCCATCAGTGCAAATAGTATAGATGCCTTGCTGGGCAACGTAACCGCCGGCGCGGCGCCGGGAATTTTCGGCATTGCCGGGATTTTCACGAACCCCCAGTTCCAGGTTGTTATTCACGCCCTCAATCAGAAGAAAGGCGTCGATCTCATGTCGGCCCCAAAGGTCACCACCAAGAGCGGGCGCAAAGCGATCGTGCGAGTAGCCAGGGAGTTTCCTTATCCAACCGAGTTCAACCCTCCTGAGCCCCCGCCGCCGACCAGTAGCGGAACCGGGAACGTCGTGACCCCTCCCAATGGAAGCTTCGTCAGCCAGGGTGTGGTCACACCGTCGACGCCCACCGCATTTGAAACGAGAAATCTCGGGGTGACGCTCGAAGTGGAGCCGATCATTGGTCCCGACGGCTACACCATCGATCTCAATCTTTCGCCGGAGGTGGTCGAGTTTGATGGCTTTATTAACTATGGTTCCCCGATCAATGGACCCATCCTCAACACTTTGGTGGTTCCCAATGTCATCCAGAGCGCCGTGCTGACCCCGAACGTCATCAACCAACCGATTTTTTCGACGCGCAAAGTGACCACCAGCGTCAGCATTTGGGACGGCCAGACCGTCGCGCTGGGCGGGCTCGTCCGCGAAGACGTCCAAAAGGTTCAAGACAAGGTCCCAATCCTGGGAGATATTCCGCTGGCCGGGCGCCTTTTTCGCTCCAATGTCGATCAGAAAATAAAGCGCAACCTGATTATCTTTGTCACGGCGCGTTTGATGGACGCAGAAGGAAGGCCGGTGCGGTTGGATGAGGATTCGGAAGAGGTCGTCGAACCGCTGGGCCTTCCCCAGGAGCTTCCGCCTCCGGCCGTCGAAGGCCCCAGTTTTGGAAAGTAGGGACGGCCGACTCGGGTGAATTAACGGGCCAACTCGCGCTGCGAGCTTCTCTTTCAAGTCTTCCTCATTTGGGCGATCATTCTGAAGACCCTGCTCGATCGTTTTCATGCCGGTTTTCGGAATAACAGGAGGGATCGCCTGCGGGAAATCGACCTTCCGCGACCTGCTGGTGCGGAGAATCCAGGCTGAATCGTTCGATGCTGACGCGTGCGTGAGTGAATTGCTCGAAGGAGATCAATCCGTCAGGGAGCAAATACTCGAAAAGGTTCATCCCCGCGCTTACAATAGGGAGGGAAGGCCGGACCGAACACTGCTTCGAGAGCTAATCTATGCGGACGTCGAAAAGAAGCGCCTGCTCGAATCGATTCTTCATCCGATCGTCCGCGACCGCTGGTTGAAACGGGCGCAAGAAGCGGCCGCAGCCAAAAAATTTCTCGTTGTGGATATCCCGTTGCTCTTTGAGACAAACGCGGAGGCGTGCTTCGACCGCGTGGTCACGGTGGGTTGCTCGGCCGCTACCCAGCTCCATCGGCTTAGCAAACGCCTAGGAATGACGCGCGAAATCTCGAAAAAAATCATTGCCTCCCAGATGCCGATCAGCATCAAGATCTCCCGATCCGATCACGTTATCTGGAACGACGGTTCTCTTGATTGCCTCGTCGCCCAAACCGAGTTCCTTTCTCGCTATCTGCATGACCGCTACCGTTGAAAATCCCCCCCCGGCGAAAGCTGCTGCCCAGCCGTTGACGTTGAATGACCTTCACCGCTTGAGTTTGGAGGAATTGGCGCGGCGAGGCGCCGAGCTTGGGATACGGCCGCGGCCCGAAGGCTCCCGCCATCACATGGTCCTCGATCAGGCTCGATTCCACCTGGCCCAGGAGGGGGAAGTGTTCGCCACGGGTTTTCTTGAGCTCGCCGCCGATCACGGTTTCCTGCGATGGCCCGCCTTCAACTTGAGGCCGGGACCGGACGATGTCACCATTCCCGCGGCGTTGCTTCATTCTTTGGATCTACGCCCGGGCCTGGTTCTGCGCTGTTCATTGAGGCTTCCTCAGGATCGCGAACGAGGTTTGGTAGCTGCCTCCATTCTCGAGGTTGAGGGAGCGCCCGCCGATCAGTGGGAGGCGCCGCCTGAATTTGAAAAGCTCACTCCGCTCTTTCCCAACCGCAGAGTCTTTCTCGAAGCGGCTCAGAATCCTTCGATCAGTGCTCGCGCTGTCGATTTGATCGCGCCGTTGGGCATGGGGCAGCGGGGGCTGATCGTGGCGCCTCCTCGCGCCGGAAAGACCTTGATGCTCAAAGCTCTCGCCACCGCCATTCGCACCAATCATCCGGAAATTGTCCTGATGCTGCTGCTGGTGGACGAACGGCCGGAAGAGGTCACCGATCTGCGGACGGACCTGGATTGCGAGATTTACAGCTCCACGTTCGACGAATCCGTTACCCGGCATGTGCAGATCTGCGAAGCCGTCTCGGAACGGGCCAAACGTCTTGTGGAGTTGCGAAAGGATGTCGTTATCCTCCTGGACTCCATCACGCGCATGGCGCGAGGCTACAATAACCTGCAGCCAAACAAGGGCCGGATCATGAGCGGCGGCGTCGACTCAAAGGCGCTGGCCCGGCCGCGCAAGTTCTTCGGGTCCGCTCGAAATGTCGAGGAAGGAGGCAGCCTCACCATTCTCGCCACGGCCCTCGTCGAGACCCAAAGCCGTATGGACGATCTGATCTTTGAGGAATTCAAGGGCACCGGCAACATGGAGATTCATCTTGATCGCTCCATCGCCGACCAGCGCGTCTATCCCGCGATTCACATCGTCAAATCGGGCACCCGGCGCGAGGAACTGCTTTACCATCCCGATGAATACGAACGCATCGTCGTGTTGCGACGCCAGTTGTCAGAACTGCCCGCAACCGAAGCCATGGAAGTGTTGGCCGCCAACCTCCAAAATACGAAGTCCAACGCCGAACTTCTTTTGACCGGCCTGCGAGGTTTTTGAGAGGTTGTGCTGGGCAGCCTGGTTGGTAAGGCAGCGAGCTACGGCGCTACGCCGTGAGGGCCGCGGGCGCGCGGTTCAAAACGCCGAAGAAGTCGCAATGCCCGCTGGTCGACAGCCGAAGAATCGCCGGCAGGGATCTCGCCAAAGGCGACACGATAGGTATCGCGGGTGGCGGCGTCGCCGTAGACCAGCGGGAATTGCGAGCCGGCAAGCGCTATCCGAACATTGAACGATTCTGCGCCAAGTCCGAGCGCAACAAAAACCACCGCCCAGATCGTCACCGCTCTGCGCACGGCGGCGTGAAAGACCACGTTTTCCAAAGCCAGCCAGCCGCAGAGGAACATGATCGGCAGCAGCGGCATCCAAAACCGCGGATCGTAGAAGGGCCAGAAAAGAATCAGCGTAAGATAAAATCCGGCGTAGACCGCGAGAGCCGGCAAGCGGCGCGCCAGTCGTGGCAGCCCTGCCACGACCGCGAAGAGCCCCACCGCGCCCGCGATCCAGAGGAGCGGTGTGAAGAAAGGAAAACGTTTCGAGGGGAAATTGAGGAAGATTTCTCCCAATTCACGGAGGTGCGAGTCAAACGAACTCGTCAGGAAAGGCAACCAGCCTATTTGCCGCCCCTCGCGGGCCTGGGCGAGATAGCTGGACGAGGCTGACTCCGCGGAGGCGGCGAAAAACCAAGGCCGGGCCAGCAGCACGCCCAAGATTAAAACAAGAGCGGCCGCGAAGGCCAGGACGGCGCGTCGTTGTTTGTTGGCGAGGCACCAAACTGCTGGCTGAATCATAGCGGCCACCGCAACAGCCGCGACAAGAGTCAGGCCTACGGTTCGGATACGCCAAGCTGCTACCGCGAGAAGCAAGGCTCCCAGCCACCAGCACCACGAGAAGCTTGCCGGCACCAGGCGCGCACGGCTTGCCAACAGCAACGCGCCCATCGAAAGAAGGAGATAGGCGTTCTCCGAAAGGGGAATCGCCGCATGCTTGATCCAGACCCACGAGGCCAGGGGCAGCAGGCAAAGAACTATCCGCGCCGGGAAATCAACGACGGGCTTGAGGATACTGTGGAAAACCAGCAGCGACCCGAGGACGCACAGAATATTGAAGGTATTAATCCAGGGCGTGGAACCAAGGCCGGTGCGGATCAGGCCCGCGAGCAACAGTGGATAACCCTCGGGGAAAGGATCCGGCTGGCCATCTACCAGAAATCCATGGCCTTCCACCGCCGAAACCGCCATCGACAGCAAACGCCCGGAGTCGGTATTCAGCCGTAGCGGCGACAAGATTTGCAGGGCGTAGAGCGCCACAAAAATCACCAAAACGCCTCTGACGATCGGGACAAGTGGTCGCGGGTGCATGTTCAAAATGATGGCTAGCAGCGGCCCTGTGCGGCAGAAATGGAAATGGGACCAAGTTGGCCCTCTCACGCAAGCGAATGACAGGCGAACCGGAGACCGGGGAGATACTTCGCGACCGGGCGATCCGTGGGCTCCGAGTTTGACCCTTCAGCGCCTAACAAGCCTCTCGCCTCAACATGGCCCAGCACCTCCCAAGGTCTCAGGGGCGGTTGCCAGCAGGAGAGTTGGAAGCCGGCCTGGCAGACCTTCCACGGTCCACTGCGGGCTGCGCGCCAAGATTCTGGATCGCGTGCTCCTTCCAAATCAGTGCAGGCACGCTTGGAGACTGTCGAAAAACCCACGCATGTCACGCGCAAGCTCTTTGGGGGCAGATATCGGTGGACGAAGCAGCATCCCCATGAGGGGCTGTGACTGAGGAGCGACGCCGAGAGATGCCCTAAAGAGTTCACGCCCTCCGGGTTGTGGCATACCCGGGTTTCTCAACAGTCTCCTAGGTGGCGAGGGGAGCGATGGAGCGATCACTCTTCGAACGCCGCCTGTTCCTCTCGGCCGACGAGCGATTCATGCCACCCGCAGGCCACGAGCTGGAGCTCCGCTTCCAGCCAATGGTCGAGCGCGCGACCGTCTGGTTTGCCTTCACGCTCCCAGATGTAGTAGGCGCATACGGCGATTTCCTTGTCGCACTTTTCAGCGAGGGTGACGAACATAGGCGTTTCTTTCGACTTTCAGCTCCTCGGCGCTATTTCGACCGGGTTGCCAAGATTTCATGGCCGGATCCAACCGCGAGAGGAGCGGACCAATCGTTCCAAGCCATTTCGCGCAAGAGCCTTTTGAGTTTCCGTTTGTTGCTCTCCAGAACGATGCGAGCCGTCGCGAGGTTTTTCTTGGTTCTCTTCATAGTGCAGGAACTGTTCCTACGAACTAGTCGCCAGTTTCGCCTTCAAACTATCGCGTCAAGTGCACGCTGGCCATGGTACAGCCGAACCAAAATAATCCAGATTCTCGAGGCCCGTGCCAAAGCCCGGGCCTAAAAAAACCTCGGTTCCTCCGAAAAGCACCATGATTTACTCGAAAGATTTCGGTGTTCAGAGGTGCGTCGATAAGTGATTGATTGCCATCGCCTTGATTGCCTCGTGGTGTAACGGTAGGTCGAAGTACAACACTTTTCGCCTGGTTTTACAGGGGAAGAGCCTACGATAAACTAGGATAACCCACTGGAGGTATGTGGGACTATGTGGGACACTGCGCGCATGGCCTCGCTGCGGAAATACAAGCGTTCTCCCTACTGGTATCTCCGTTACCGTGATCTGGAAACCGGTAGATGGTGCGAGGAGGCCACTAAGTTGCGCTATGATGATCCGAAGGAAACGCGGGACGCGCGACGGCTGGCGGAAAAGTACTCCGTCAAGGAGGCGCAAGTTGCCCCCGACAATTCGGGCGAATTTCGCGTTTGGGTTGGGGACTATATTGGGAGCCACTACCAGAGTGCGAGCACTCATAAGCGGATGACGGCTGCCTGGGAAACGATTAGCGAGTGGCTCAATCTTCGCAATCTTCAGCACCCGCGCCAGGTTCGGTATGAGCACGCTCAAGACTTTACGCACTGGCGAAAGGCCACCGCGATGCACAACACGGCGCGTCTGGAGTTGAAATTTTTCTCCTTCATTTTGAATGAGGCTATTCGCCGCGAATACTGTGAGCGCAATGCTTTGGCTCAAGCGAAAGTCGAGCGGCAGGCACCCCCTGAAAAGCCGGAGCTTTCCGATGGCATGATGATAAAGGCCCGGAAGGCCTTTGCCAACGAAGCGCCGTGGATGGGCATTGTCTTCGAGATCATGGCTCATATCGGTTGTCGTTTCGCGGAGTCCAGTATTCCAACAGATCGGATCGATTTTGAGAAAATGATCCTCTGGGTTGAGGACTCGAAAAGGAAACCGGATGATCCAAAGAAACTGTTTCCTGTTCCGATGACCGAGCAGTTGAAAAAAATCCTCCTTCCACTCAGGACGAGGGATCGTACGGTCCCGCGGCTGACAGGAGAAATGAATCAGCGGTTCAATGCTGTGCTCAAGAGGACGGTAGGGACGACATCTCACTCGTTGCGGGTGTCCTTTATTTCGCGATGCCACCGCGCGGGATTGACCGAACAGCAGGCTATGCGTCTTGTTAATCATTCGAGCCGTCTGGTGCATCGAATTTACTCCCGTTTGAATGTTGAGGATGCCCGGCAAGCAATGCAGAAGGTTCCGTTGCCGCCGCCCCCGCCCGTCGAGAAACGAAATCCCTTACCCAGCGCACGGTCGTCTTCCGTCCGTAAAAAGGGCACCCTCGTTTCTTCAGAAACGTAATGTCGTTTGCCGACAACCCGACTATCGGGGCAATGGCTGATGGGAACTCCAGTCTTTCAGGATCGATAATAGTTTTTGCGCTCATATTTGTTCTTTGGCTAAAATTGGATGCGCGCCCGAAAAAGGGGAAATCCGGCGCGCTGCGGCGTCAGCTTATCTTTGTAGCCGTGTTACGGATATAGCGGATTGGCCTCATGACTGGGCTGGTTGACGGTTGTTTTGCTTGGGAAAGGGTTCACTCGTTTCTCGGACTGGAACTGCTGGGGATGATGTCGTCTTCCTCGTCGTCGGGATTCTGACCGGAAGGGCGCCGACATGCTTCATAATGGATTTGAGAAAGCGCTGGGCGATCTCGTTGGCCAGTGGGCACGCGGATTCCGGCCCTGGAGACGATTTCAGAGGCTGACTGGAAGACGCCATAGGCGTCCTCATCAAGCGAAACAGTAACTGAAGTTGATTTGTTCATGAGATCATCTGGTTTTTCGCCGCAATGGATTTTGGCGGGGTGATGTCGGTGAAATTGTCCGCCCAGATCGAATAGGACTCCCGGTTCGTTTCGGGGCTCTTGTAATACGCCAACTCTCCCTCCACGACGAAGGGAGACGCCCTTCTTCAACTCGGTTACGAGCGTCGGGGCTAGTAGTTCGTGAGACGCCTTGACGGTGATGGGGAGTGTTTCCTCCCTTTCTTTTCTGGTGGTGTTGTGGAGTGCGAAGACCGAGGCGAAGATGGGCACGCCGTCTTCCTCCTTGATGGTGCGGGGGTCGTCCGCCGCGCGAAGACTAAGTTTCAGGTGGTTCATGGTGGGTTGTTGGTGATGAGCGCGAGGTAGGAGCGGGACCGGAAAAGTGGTCCAAGAAGGTCGAGGATTTTGCGCCGCTCGAGGGCTTCGAGCGCACTTCCCAGCTCGTCGTTGAGGCGCATTTGGGAGGGAAGTATCCGAAGTTTTGTGTTTAGGGCCGGTTTATTATTCTTCGTTTAGCTCCGATTTGCCAAGGCGCGGTAGCGCCCCGCAGTTCCCCCCGAGCCGCGGGGTTATGGGGGCGCGTAGCCCCCATTCCGAAGGCGTCAGCCTCATTTGTTAAATCTCTCCCCAAATTGAATGGCGAATTGGTTGGCCGCCATCCTCCAGGTCAGCGGGGGGTTTTTCCACGATTTGGTGATGTTTCGCAAGGCCAGAAAGATGAGCTTCGTGGCCGCCTCGTCGCTCGGGAAGTGCCCTCGGTTCTTGAGCACCTTGCGCAGTTGCATATGCAAACTTTCAATCGCGTTGGTGGTGTAGATGATTTTTCGCACCTCCGGCGGATAACTGTAAAAGGGAATAATCTGCTCCCAATTTCGGCGCCAACTCTCGGCGATCATCGGATACTTTCTGCCCCAGGGGCCGGCGTCAAACTCGCTGAGTCGCTTGGCAGCGGTCTCGACGGTTTCGGCCCGGTAAATGGCCTTGAGTTCGCGCGCCACCGCCTGGCGCTCCTTCCAGCCGCAAAAAGACAGGCAATAACGGCTTAAATGCACGATGCAGGTCTGCACGCTGGCCAACGGGAAAACCGTGGTGATGGCCTCCGGAAAGCCCTTCAGCCCGTCGACCACCGCGATCAGAATGTCCTCCACTCCGCGGTTGCGCAGCTCGTTCATGACTTTTAACCAGAACTTGGCTCCCTCGTTCTGCTCGATCCAAATGCCCAGCACATCTTTGGTCCCGTCGGCGGCGATGCCCAAGGCCAACTACACCGCTTTGTTTCTCACACTCCCCTCATCGCGGATCTTCACCCGCAGCGCGTCGAAATAGACCACCGGATAGCTGCGCTCCAGCGGCCGATTCTGCCACTCGACCACCGCTTCCAGCACCGAATCGGTCACTGTGCTGATGAAGTCCGCGCTCACCTCCACCTTGTAGTGATCGAGCAGAAAGCCCGCGATTTGACTCGCTTTGCTCGCCCTGACGGGCTGCCTACGGCAGTCTATCTCCGCTTCGCTCCGGTTCGCGCACCGTCATCCCTCGCGCATACATCGCGATGATCTTCTCATCGAAGCCTTCAAAGCGCTTCTGTCCTTTGGCGATCAATAAGGGCTCAAAGCTTCCGCTGCGATCCCGCGGAACCTCGATCTCCATCGCTCCGTCTTCTCCAACCACCGTCTTCTTGCTGTAGCCGTTGCGATGGTTGTCGATCTCTTCGGGCGCCTCGCCCTTGGCGTAGCCAAGATGATGGGTCAATTCCCCAGCAAGGGCTCTCTCCACAACCCGTTTCTTTAACTGCGCGATCAGCCCGTTTTCTCCAAGCACCGCCTCCTGGCTGATTCCGTGCTCCTCCAACAGCGCGTCGATCAAATCGTCGCACTTCGTCTCCTTCTTCTCTTTGGTCATTTTGCCTCTCTCTCAGGTTATGACCCGCACACAAACTTTCTGATACCCTCTTTGGGAGAGGAGAAAGGCCTGGCAATCGGCTTCCGACCGGGGAAACAGCACGATTTCTCCGGGATCAGAAATCTCGTCTTTTTCAGCCAGTTCGAGGGAGTCGTGGGCATCTACCCGCTCAACCCTGCGGCCGTGCGCAGCTACTGCCGAAGCTTCGCCCTAAGCAACGCGCACAGCGACCGCACCGACGCCGCGATGATCGCCGCTACGCATTCCATTATCATGGTGAATTGCGGACGCTCGAACGCGCCAGCGGCCCGATGCGCCACCTGCGCAGGCTGGTCGAGCATCGGCGCTCCCTCATAGATGAACGCACGGCACTTACCAACCGGCTCCAGGCCCTTCTCAAACTCTACTTTCCTCAAGCCCTCGAGCTGTTGAGCGAAGACCTCGGGCGTCCCATGGACTGTGAATTTCTGCAGCGATGGCCATCCCTGCAGGCGCTTCGCAAGGCGCGCCCAGCGACGCTCGAGGCCTTTTGGAAAACTCACGGCAGCCGCAGTGAAAAGCGCCTCCACGAACGTCTCGATGTCCTCGCCGGTGCCCACGCGCTTACCGAAGATATCGATACCATCGCGCCGTTGGTCCTGCGCGTGGAATCTCTCGTGCGCCAGCTCCAGGTTCTTGCCCAGAGTCTCGATCTCGTCGAGAGTCGCATTCAGGAACTGGCGGCCGCCTTTGAGGACTACGTCCTCCAGCGGACCGGTCGTTACAGCCTTGCCCCTGCCAGGGCGCCACATATTTCCTAGAACCAACCCGGTCCATCCCACGACCCTCCTTGACTCACTTGCTCACATTTTTCCGCCGCCAGAATGTGAATAACTCTACTGTCATCGGATAACCAATATTGGAGTTAGATTGTCCGGGCGGGTTACCAAAGCGAAACCTGGGGTCACGTTGCGCGTTCCTCCTGGCGTCTCGCACGACTGGTGGAATGCGGGGGACGAAGATGTGGTCGTTCTGGTTGAGATTCGTCCGGCGGCTCGATTCGAGGTCATGATCCTAAACGCCTTCGGACTGGCTCAGGATGGCAAAGTTAACCGTCGGGGAATGCCAAACCTCCTGCAACTGGTGCTCTTCGCCCGCGAGTTCAGCGACGTGGTCCAGTTTATTTGGCCACCGCCAGTGGTGCAGCGAATGCTGTTTGGAGTGATCGCACCGTTTGCCGGGCTGCTGGGATACCGCGGGAGCTATCGGCAGTACCTGGCGCGCCACCACGAGGGCTACGTCACATCGAGGCGCCGGACGGTGTCGCGCTCGGGCGGACCACTGACTCCATCATTACTGGAGACGACATGAGCACCGAAAGACTCCGCGTATTTACACGTGACCTGAATCGCGTTGCACCACGGAGCCCGTATGCCGCCCTGGAAGAGTTCCCGATCTGGGGCGCACGATTGGTCGACAAATGCCGGGCGAAGCTCCTCGGCCACGCTGGTTCCTATCATTACAATTGCCCCTTGGATCGCCGGTTTCTTGCGGCGGCCGGTCTGGAGGCGGAGCCGCTGCGGGAGTTCGTTTCAACAGGCGCTAACGATAAGGAAGTCGCCGCGTGGATGAGTGTCCATGCAAAAGCGCCGAGGGAGAACTTCCTTCGCTGGTGTCGCCAATTTCGGGCGAATCCACTCTGGCGGTTGCTCGAAGTAGAAGATTGGCTCCATCGGCGCCGCCACGCCAGAAAGCAAAGCTGAGAGTTATGCGACCCCAGATTCGCGAATATTTGTGTTGCAGTTCGTAGGCTCTATTTTGCGTGAATCTCGAGAATCGCACGTCCGGCACTGTCGTGCTAAATTTCATGCGCGATGAAGAGCCAGAACCCCGAACGAAAGGCTGCCCTCGAGCGAGTCCGGACCGCCCTCATCAAAGAAACCCGAGGCGGACCTACCGACCTCCTCATTCGTCGAGCCAGTTGCGAGTCACACCACGACGCGACTCGGGGAGACGGCTTAATCTGCCCCGCGATCTCGCGCACGCTCTGCCCGCGCGCACTCCTCAGGATGACATCGGCACGGCGGGCATCCTCGGAACGCACACTGCGCGAAGGCAGGCGAATGGAATTTCCGTTAGACGCTACAACAACCAGGCAGGAATGGTTAGCATTAAACACGTCAAGATCGATCCACCAATTGCCTTGAAGAGCACCTTTATTCCGAGCACCAACTGTTCACGAAATACAGCAGGCAAGCCACGAGCATTAGCCTTGATGGTCTGGATTCGCGAGGTGATGATTGTAATTGAGGAGGTTTAGCAGATGGCGCTTGAGCATCTTGGCAACGGCGATGATGGGTTTGAGCCGGCAACGCACTGCGCGAGCATACCAACCCTCGAAGAAGTCGAGCGCGGTGCGCGCCTTAGCGCGCTCCCAGAAGTGGAGAGACTGCTCTTTGAGTGTCCAAGCCCGGCCCACCTTCAGATCCTTGCTGAGCAGATCGCGCAGCTTGGCTCGGCGTTCCGAGTCGAGGTTCTCCGGCGCGAAGAGAAAAAGAAATTTGCTCCCTGTAAGGGTCGCTTCTCCCTCGCCTTGAAGCTTTCGGTGCTCGTCGCGCCGCACGTTGTCGACCGCTTCGTTGAGACGTTTGGCGACATGAAAACGGTCATGAACGGTCTCGGCGTGCGGCATCTTGGCTTCGGTCACCGCAAGGAAGGCCGCGCTCATGTTTATGACGACGGCTTCGACTTTCTCGCGCTGATCGGCGGGGACGCTTTGGAAAAGCCGCTCGGCGCTGGCACGTTCCCAGCCCTCGGTGACCTCCAGAACGCGCGAACCTTTCGGATCACTCAGTACCCGAAATGTGACTCTGTCCGCTCGAAAAGTTTTTCTCATCAATGCCCACGGCATCGAGCTCTTCCAAAGAACGACGCTCCAAACCTCGTTCCACGGCCGGCGCTCCATGATTCGATGGGCCTGATCCCAAGACAGGGAAAGCAACCCGCACGCAACGCTGAGCGATCTCGCTGCCCACAGAACTCCACTGAAAGCCCAATATACACGATAGCTACCGGTGGACTGCCCGCATACGAAAAAGGAGAAAGCACCCAATGAAATTCATGCTGACATTCAATTGGAGCCCCGATAAAGAAACGCGCGCTGAAGCTGTCGAGCGATTCCAAAAAACGAGTGCATTGCCGCCGGAAGGCGTGAAGCTCCTTGGCAGATGGACGAGGGCCGATTTGAGTGGCGGCTTCGATATTCTGGAGACCGACGACGCGCAGAAGCTGTTTGAATTCGCTTATATATGGGGAACCTTGATGGAGTTGGAGATAATCCCGGTCCTGGACGACCAGGAATTGAAAACGGCTCTTGAAAGCGCCACAAAGTGGAAGCCGCCGTTCAAAATGCGCTGAGCTAGCCAAGCAAACCGCCTGACCCAACAATCGACCGCCCAATCGGGGGTGCAAGCAGTACACGTGCAGAAATTTACTGCAGCATATTGTACGCAATGCTGACGTGCCCATTAGTCACTGTTTACTAGGGACGTGAGGTTCATTGTACCGATTGCTAACCCCCCCCGTTAGGCCCTGTTTGTGCGTGAAATACAGGCGGGTCACGGCGGAAACTGTGAGTGCGATGAAGCTGCTCGCAGTAGTCATAAATCGCTTCTCCGACAGCCTCGCGTCGCCCGGCGGGTGAACTCCGGACTGTGAAGCCACACGCGAAATGGACCGACGATGTTGCCACGTGCGGCGAGCGAGAGAAGGTCTTTCTCATCGCCGCCGTGCCGTGCAGCAGGAGCAGCGTGCGGTTCGTGCTGCCGGGCTCAAGCTGATCGATGAAGCCCGGCGTTGCTTGCTTGCTCATGGCTTGGTCTTGGATGGGAGAGTGATCGGCGGCAGGATTCGCTCGATCTGCGCTTTTTCCATCCACGGCGGGACGCGCAGGCTGTTGCCGAGTTCCTCTAGTTTTTCGTCTGCCGTGAATCCGGGGGGGTCGGTGGCGATCTCAAAAAGAATGCCGCCCGGCTCGCGAAAATAGATCGAGTGAAAGTAAGTGCGATCCATTATCGGGCTGACATTGAAGCCGAGCTCTACCAATTGCTCACGGCAGGCGCGCTGGGTTGCATCATCGGCCGTGCGGAAAGCAATGTGATGCACACTGCCGCCACCACCTCGAGCGCGTTGGGTGTCTGGCATGCACAGCAGGTCGATCATCCTGCCGGGGCCGGTTGCGTCCGGCGGACAAAACCGGAAGCGGTTGCTTCTCTCCTGCACTAGCTTGTAATCGAACACTTCCGTAAGCAGCTTCGCGGTGCGCTCGTAGCCTTCTAGTGCGGCCGAAACGCTGTGGAACCCGCGCAGAGAGTGTTCCGCCGGCACGGCGCTTTCCGCCCAAGGTTCAACTTCCTCTTCCGGCTCGGAGGCGACCAGTTCCAGCATCATTCCATCGGGATCAGCAAAGCGAATGACTTGCTGCTCGAAACGCTCCGGTGCATACTCGGCGCAAACGTGATTTCCCTTCAACCGTTCCAGCCAATAGCCGACTGACTCCGGTGCAATGGCAAATGCGGTCGCCTCAATCTGCCCAGTGCCGCGACCTCCGCGCGAGGCATTGGGCCACGGGAAAAACGTCAGGATTGTTCCGGGCGTGCCGCGGCTATCGCCGTAGTAAAAATGGTAAGTGCCGGGGTCATCGAAGTTGATTGTGCGTTTGACGAGCCGCAGCCCGAGCAAGCCGACATAAAACTCTAGGTTGCGCTGCGGATCGCTCGCGATGGCAGTGACGTGATGAAGTCCGCTGACGGGAATGCTCATACTGAATGGATGCTCAAAACGCCAAACAGTCGTAGCCCAGACCGAAGAAACCGCCAGCGTTCAGCAGCGCTCCAGGCTGTGTTAGTGATGTTGATGTCCGCAGCATGCATGATGCTGCCAATACCCGCCGACCTCGGCTGACGATCCCTAAACGCGATGGCGCAGCTGTCTTTGGTGAGAAGGCGGCCGTCGGTTTCTGAAAGAATCTCAGGCATAGTCAATGCATGGGTTGTTGTCGTGTAGGGACAAACTACTCCACAGACCTCGAACGCGGCTACAGATTTTTTACTCTCCCTTTCGAGAGAGAGGTCGTTCTAAGCGAATCCCTGTTCGCGAATCACCCATGCCGTGTGGCAATGGTCACAGCTTCCCATCCGACTGGTCGCATTCAGCTTCTCAAGGATACTCTTGACGTGCGTTTTCACAGTGCCTTCGCTAACAAAAAGCATCACTCCCCTTGAGGGCCGGAGCGCGAATGAAGCGGTTTGGTCAAATAATCGTCGGCTTCCCAGCGGATGTGATAGTGACTGCCCTGTATGAGGCGGCGGTGCAGAACGGCTGGAAGACCAACAAGAACCGCGTGAAAGAATACATCCGGACGTCGTGCGGTTGGTCAACCGTCCCTGATGACCCCACGGAACCCTAGCATGAGCTGGTGTGGCGACTTCGTGTACTGGGTATTGGCGCAAACCAACACGTGACCCTGCCGGAGGGCTGGGCCTGGCGCCCCAAGCCCCAGGGCAGCAACGCCATCTCCCGCTACACTCAACTATACCAGCAGGTTGACGCCCCGGAGCCGGGCGACCTATACTACATGCCGATCAATCCCAAAGGAGTCCAAAAAGACCATATAGGCATCGTCTACGCGACCAACGAATGGCCGGCCAACTTTATCTCGATCGACGGCAACACTGACGGCAACCTTGGGGCCAACTGGGCGTTGTTAGTCAAGGGAATTGGCGGTGGTTACGTTGCCAAGAACCAGTGCGTCCCTAAACAGGTAAGTGAGCCGTTCACATACTACCACCCACCATACGACGTGTGGAGGGAGAAGTGAGCCTTGCACGGTATAGGCTCAATGAACGCTAGTTCCGTGCGCTTCAGAATTGTTTGCTCCTTCCGTTTGCTCGATATTTTCGGCGAGCCGAACTGAAAAGGCAGATTGATCCACGTATCTGGTTTTTGGCACCCCTACCTAACCCTCCGGCGCATCCGCGTTTGACTTCCGGCCCGTTTTTGTCAGTCTGGGACCTTGGAAACGCTTTCGGTTTGAGACTCCCGGCGAACGCTCTGGAGGGCCAAAAGCGATTTTCTTTCGGTTTCAATTGCAATTAATCGCCATAAACGGGAGGCCACCATGGGCGACCCCAGATTTTCACCTCACTCCGACATTCCACGAAGCAATTACCTATTCACCGGGACCGGGTGGCTGTGGAAACTCGACATGAAGGTCGACGCCATCGGCAAAGTGATCTTGCGGGACGCGGCAGGATTGACGATTCAATCGCGCAATATGATAGTTGTTCCCAACAGCCCGGCAGTTTTCAAAGGAGCAGCGTCAACTAATACTGACCGCACGGTAGAGTTTCTTGGGCTTACAAACGGCATAACCATGCTGGATGTGACCGACGGCACAAAGCCGGACGTGATCATTTCACTTCAGGTTGAGGTCAAGCCGACGCCGAACCGCAAGCTGAATTTCGTTGCGTTTGACGGCGCCAGCGTCGCGCTCAATTCGAACGACACGCCAGTTCCCTATTCGCTGCAAACAACGAAGCGAATTACGGGTGGTCCGCCGGAGAATCTTTTTGACGCGGTTCCAAGTAGCGCCAAGCATGTCGCGATCAGTTGTCATGGACAGATGCATCCTACGACTGACGATTTAAGGAGAGGACTGCAAACCAAAGGCCTGGAATTGCTCATTGCTGGCGGGATCACTAACGACAACTGCGAGGCGGTATTTGGAAAATTGAGATCAAAATGCGCGGGCGGCGTCGTCTGGCTCGGCGGTTGCGAAGCTGGCGCGGACCTTGAGTTTTGCAAAAAGGCAACGAAGGCATCAGGATGTTTCCTTGTCGCTTCGAGCATCACCATTCCGCCTGTCAAGGTGCCGGCAGGCCAGATTGAGTTTTTTCCGGGAAACATGGTTAAATTTTTCAACAGCAACGGAAGTGGTACGATTACAAAACTTGACTTCATGTCGAAAGCCAAAGACCTCAAGTTCCATATCGTCGTCGTTTAGCTGAATCGAAACGCGTCGGAAATTCCTGCTCAGATCCAGCTGGCAGCGCTTCCGATTTATCGAGCCGATTGTTTCGCCGTTCCTCCATGACAGCGCGGTGTCCCCGTTATCGCTTCACCCGACGAAATGCAAATCGCGTCTGTTATTTCTGCAGCCGTTTTACTATCTTCCAAGCAAAGCCTTCCGACGTTTTGAGTCGATATTTCTTCATGATCGGTTCCAAGGATTTGCCTATAACGGATGCCTTGGAACTCTCAAGGCATCTAATAGCCGCCCCGCTGCCGCATACTGCCGCGACAATTTGTGAGCGCGCCGTGCGCGCCACCGTTCGTATCGGCACGACGAAATGCACCTCCCAAGAAGAGCTTCATGATTGATCGAATCGACACGCGATTCACCCGCGATTACGCTTGCTGACGAGGCGGTGCGCAGTCTCATCAAGGCCGTCAAAAACCGCGACCGACGTCGCTCAACGTCAACTTCATTATCTTTCTTGCCAATCGGGCTCAGATCCAAACCTGCATCGAGGGCGATGTGTCCGTGGTGTCCTTTCATTGGGGTCATCCGCCACGGGAGTTCGTCGCGCGTTGCACGAGGCAGGGATCAAAGTCTGGGAACAGGTGGGCTCAGTCACCACCGCCAAGGAGGCTGTCGATTCGGGCATTGACCTCATCATCGCCGAAGGCAGTGAGGCGGGTGGTCACAACTACGGCTCGCTACCCACGTTCGTTCTCGTCCCGTCGATTCTTGCGGCGGTGGCTCCCCACGCCGGTGCTGGCAGCAGGTGGCGTCACTACGGGCCGCCAACTGGCGGCTGCGCTCGTTCTGGGCCGACGCGGTATCAATTGGTACGCGATTTGTGGCGAGCAAGGAAGCCTTTGCGCACGCAGAATACAAACGACGTCTGGTCGAATCTGCATGTACTGAAACGCGTTTGTCGTCCGCCTATGGTCCCGATGTGCCGTACCTTCAACCCGATGCGGGTCCTTGATGTCGGCCTCGGTCACGACTTTGCCGACTGCGAAGAAAAAGTGCCCAAGGACCTGAAATCACAGCCTATCATAGCCAGCATGAAGCTGGCCGGGGAAACTATTTCCCTCCACCGCTTTACGAGCTTCGTCCTAACGCCTGATACAGCTAGCGAGTTCAAATCCAATTAGTCTTCCTCGGACGGCCAATCCTGAGCCCGCGCGCCTCGCGTGCTAGAAAGTCACTGGCCGCTATTCCGAAACTTCCGCGCTCGATTTCGCACTGGCGCGATGATTTTAAAGGACCTTACGACGGGCCGGGATTTGCGGGTTCCCACCATCCTAGGGCTCGCAATGGTCGTCACTTTCCTTCTCGTCATTTATCATGGTTCGGAGATTTTAGCCGCGATACTATCCGTCCAGTTCGTCGCCATGGTGCTTTGGTTTTTGACACCGGCGATTCTGCAGTATCTCATCGTGATTGTTGCAACAGTGGCTTGGCTGGCGCCAGCACTGATCGTCAATGAGCGCATCAGCGAGCACTCGCGTCTCTTGTATTGCGTGGTTGCTGTGATCTGGGGCGCATGGCTGTGTTCGCCAATCTTTATCCGCTCCTGGGGATGGCGCATTCCTTTTTGGACAGGAGTGCTCGGCTTTGCCGCCTACATTGTTCGTTAATGCCAGACTGCATGACCACTGGCCGTTTCCTCGGTTAATCGACGTCGGCCTGGATGATTTCACCTTCGAGTTCGTTGAGCTTGTTTTTGCGCGGTGAAAAGGAGGGGCTGAGTTGGAGGAGGAAAGCGCCGAACTTGCCCGCCTTCCGCCGTAGTTCAACCTCTGCGAGAATTCTCTCGGCGACAACAGCCACCAGTTCGGCCGTAAGAATCAAATTCCCCCGATTGTTTGTCTTTGCGTAGCGGCGGATTCTGGCGGCAGGGACGCCGCCTTAACAGCCTGGCGCGACAGCAATCCATGAAGCTTTGCGTCAAAGAGAAAAGGCGTTTCGAAATCCCATCGATTGACGACCTTCTTAACCGAAATCGCGTAAAAGGTCGAATTGACCTCGACATAATCGAAATGCTCCGCATACCAACTCAGACGTGCAGCCGTGGGGAGCTTCTGCGGATACCAATCCCGCACGAACTCAGGATCTGCCCAGCTCGACGTGCCAATCCGAATCATTTGGAACAATCTACAATCGCTCTTTGACCTTACTTCGAGTGCCTCTGGATAGAGAGCTATAGACCTATTACTCCAAGCCGGCGATCCAATACCACAATGGCTTCAAATCTTCATCATCAAGCGCCAATTTTCGAAAATCCTTATCAAGATTGATGGCATGGCGGAGGCGCTCTTTCGCCTCTTCCATGCGGCCCATGACGCTTGCATAGCAGGCGAGGGGGCGCGCAGCCCCCATCAAACCGGTTCGTCCTGCTCCCAGCATACTCGCTCGGAGTGCGGTAGCCAAGCGAACTATGCGGACGAGGCGACTCGCTCCTTTCGATAGAGGCGGTCGCCATCATTCCGAGTTGCATTTCGGCGAGTGGATTCTCGCGCTGGTATCAATTCCTTGGCTAGGGACAACTAGCGCGACCCCGTGAGTAGCAATTAAGCCGCACGAGGTGTGAGAGACTCCAGCCAAGCCGGTCGAGCGCCGCACTGCGGCCATAAGCCAGTCCAGTCCCTTCCGGCTGCTCTTCGTGCCGAAAATCAATCTCCTCCCCGCCAAGGTTTATGAGATTTTCGGTTGTCGAATCCTTTGTAAAGTAGCTTCTTCCCTCCGAAGGATCCTCCCATGAGCACAAAACGACGCGGTTCAGCGTGAAAATCATTGCAAACCCATTGGAAGCGATGGGGATTCGAAATTCCAACGCGCTTTTACCGCTTTCTCCCGTAATTAGCTGTCCATGAACACCACGTTCTTGTCTATGGCCTCGCGGCCGATGCGCAGCTTGTTGGCAGGGAAGTCTGGGTCGGGGTAGCCGACCGCCAGACCGAACAGAATCGAAAGTTCCGCGGGATAGCCAGCTGCATGCGGACGATATCGGAATACCCCGCGATCAAGACTTCGACGCGAGTACCTAGTGTCCTGAGAGAGAAGTAGATTTAAGAAAGGGAGTTTTCAAGCTTTCTAAAGATCGAATCTGCGGAAGCAGTCCAGGTAAAAGGTTTGGGTTCTTTGTTGTGTTCGGAGAGGTAGGCGTCGATAGCGGCTTGAAGTTGTCGCACCGAAGAGAAGCTTCCGCGTCGAATGGCCTCTGTAGTGATACGAGCAAAGAAGCGCTCGACCATGTTGAGCCAGGAACTGCCAGTGGGAGTGAAATGAAGATGAAAGCGGGGATGACGCAGCAGCCAGCGATGGACTTTCGGGGTTTTATGGGTGGAATAGTTGTCAATGATGAGGTGCAGTTGGCTTTTCCCATCATCGGAGAACGCGGCGTCGATACGTTCCAGGAAGGCCAAGAATTCCTGGTGGCGGTGACGCTGGTGGCACCGACCCAAAACTCGTCCGGTGGCCGCATCGTAAGCGGCAAACAGAGAAAGAGTCCCGTGACGCACATAATCATGAGTCTGACGCTCCGGCAGACCGGGACGCAGTGGCAAAATGGGTTGGCTGCGCTCGAGCGCTTGAGTCTGGCTCTTCTCATCGACACAAAGCACAATGGCTTTATCGGGCGGATTCAGATAAAGCCCCACAATATCGCGCACCTTCTCTACAAACATCGGGTCGGCACTCAACTTGAAGGAGTCCACCCGATGGGGTTTGAGCCCAAAGGCGCGCCAAATTCGCAACACCGAATGCTCCGAAATGCCAGCTTCTTTAGCCATGAGACGGCTGCTCCAGTGGGTTCGAGCCCGTGGAGTGGTCTCCAGCGTCTTAGTGAGAACCTCCTCGACCTTCTTGTCGTCGATGCTTCGCGGAGCTCCGCTGCGGGGCGCATCAGCCAGCGCCTCGATCTTCTGGCGAGCATAACGGCTGCGCCACTTGCCAACCGTGGGCAAAGTGACTCTTTCACGTCGGGCGATCTCGGTGTTACTCAACCCTCCCGAGGCTTCCAAAATGATCCTCGCCCGCAGCGCATCGCGTTGGTTGGACTTGGGCCGGTTCGCTATCAAGGTAAGTTTTTCCTTTTCCGCAGGGCTTAGAACAATCGTTGCGACAGGTCTTCCTATGGGCATTGCCCTTTGTAAGCGCCAACGACGCCTTTTACAATGTATTTCTCTCTCGGGACACTAGCCGCGATCCAAGGGAGCTCCTTCTTCAGCTAAAGAACCTCGGTTTTTTGTTCGTTGTGCCGAAGATTGCACTGCCTTTGAAGCATATTGAAATCTCTGCTCCGCAGCGGTCGGCGCAAGGGGAGGCAGCTGGTATTCCGGTCGTATTGGATACGATACGAAAGACGCCCCCCTCTATCCGTCGGAGGGGCTTTTTGTCGATGCATGCCTTCTTTACGAGCGCCCCTCCGGCCAAGCGAGACTCGAGCTTCGAACCGGATCCGGCGCGGTCGTTCTTGGTGGTCATCGGTTTCAGCTTGCGAGCAATCCAATCAGCGCTGGGGATCGGCTGAAAGAGCGCGCCACGCGCCTTGCAAAGTCGGGCTTCGTGAGCATGCTCCTGGCCGGCCGCAATGCGGCGCAAACCGCAGATTTACCTTCTCGATCCTTACGATCCCGACAAGACGCCGCTGCTCATGGTTCACGGACTTCAATCCACACCGGTAGCCTTCGCGACGCTCGTCAATGCGCTGCGGAGCGACCCGCGAATCCGAGCAAACTATCAAATTTCGCAGTTCTACTATGCCACTGGTACTCCGGTGCTGGCGAACGCACTCGCCTTGCGAGAAAGCCTCGATAAGACTGTCATGACGCTCGATCCCGAGGACCGCAACGCCGCCAACAAACGCATCGTCGTGCTCGGACATAGCATGGGAGGAGTGATCTCTCACACCTTGGTTAGCTCGAGCGGAGATCGTGTCTGGAGGATCGCGTTCCTTCCGATCAGCTAAAAGGTGATCCGCAAGCTATCCGCGAGTTGAAGCGAATCATTTACTTTGAGCGGAATCCTCGCGTGACAAGGGTGATTTCATGGCGGCGCCCCATCGGGGCAGTTCAATGGCCGACTCGCTTGTCGGTCGTTTGGGAAATGCGCTTTCGCGTTTGCCGCCCATGGAAGAACGGGGATTTAGCGGACTCGCCAAGGCCAATCCGGAGGCGATGATACCCGGAGCGGCACAATTCTACGCTGGCGGTCGATTTTCCGCGGTGCGAACCCTCTCTCCCAAAAGCACCACGCTCATTGCGCTTGCCGAGTTGCCGATTGAAGTCCCCTTTTATAGCATCATTGGGCAGAAGCATCATGGAACAATGGCACGCGGATCAGATTGGGTGGTTCCGTATTGGAGCAGTCATCTCGACGGCGCCGCTTCAGAACGCGTTGTCCGTGGCGGCCATGGAGTGATTGGTAACGCCCAGGCTATCGACGAGGTGATCCAAATACTTCATAAGAGTGGACGCTGAAGTGTCCATGAAAACGGTGGGGACGAGCCCCGGCCGCACGGCTTGCGACAGAGTGGCCTTCTTCGAACGGGAAACCATGAGCACCTACTGAGCAGTCCGGACACCATGATTGTCGCGACAAGACTTCGACCGCCGCGATGACGGCCACACCGAGCCCGTGAACTGACCTTGCGGTGGCAAATTCGCGCAGCCGGTTGTTCGTCAGGTGGATGATTGACATCACGAGATTTAGCGCCAGAAGAAGAGTAACGACGAATGGAAATCGCCAATGCCAGGCGACAGGCGGCAAATCCGCATCAAACGGTGGAACATAGTGAAGGTCCCACACGATTACGGTGTATAGGCCGATGAGCCACATCCAAATACAAACCCTCCACAGTAGGATTCGGAGGACCAACGACATCAATTTCCGCCCTTTCGGACAGGGCTTATATTGGCCTTGCTCGATGAGTTTCGCCGGATCGTTTTGAGCTCGTGATGCTGGAGAGGCCGCCCACCGGCGGCTCGCCCAAACCGCCAGAAGCTGGAGAAGGGTCAGGAGAGCCAGGTGGAATACGGCGGACAGCCATCCCTGGTTAGCAGCAGCAAACTGTTGGTCGCTTATTTTGCCCTCCCATTGTTAACGCTTTCCCCGGAAGCAGATATTCTCGGGAGAAAGTTTATCTTGATGTTGCTGATCGGGTCCATCGGGTTTGCAATTGTGAGAACCGCAAGTCTTAGCCATGAAATTAGCGCGGCAGCATGAAGTGATCTACTCTGCTTACACAGAGCATGTGCGGGCGCTGCAGACTGAATACTCGCTGTTGTACCGGGTGGCGCTGGTAGTTGTTTTTCTATCATAACCATCGCTTGCATGCTAATGGTCTTTGAAACGGTTCGGAAGGTCGGGTCCTAGCCTCCTCGCCTCCGCGGGCCTCATTGGGATAGTCGCGGGCATCGCGGCCCAGCGTTCTCTGGCCAATCTCTTCGCGGGTGTTCAGCTCGCGCTGACCCAACCGATTCTGCTGGGGGACGTCATTGAGGTGGAGGGAGATCACGGCGTCGTGGAACAGATCACGATTAGCTATGTTGTAATTCGGCAGGGAGACCTGCGTCGCCTCGTTCTGCCCATCAGCTACTTTCTTGAAAAGCCCTTTCGCAATTGGACTAAGCTATCTTCAGAAGTGGTGGGCTCAATAAAGCCATTCCTGGATTTTCGTTCTCCGCTACAACCACTCCGTGATCGACTCGATAGCGTCCCCCTACGGGGGAGCCGCTTTGGAACGGTAAATTGAAATCCGTGGAGATCACCGATCTCCGGGAATCGCACATGGTCGTCGAAGTATCGGTGAGCGCCAACACGCCGGACGAATTGAGGAGCCTTTGCGTGAAATTAAGAGAGGATTTGATCCAATATCTAGCCGCTAGCAAGAGTTTCGGGCTGCCGGATATTCCCCGTTGATTAACCCGGCCGCACAGGGATCTTTGGTTCGGTATCGACGCATCGCTCTTTCCCCAGATGGCATGGTCTTGGATTTCGAACGCCTGGAGGATACGGTGCGCCAACCAGAAGTTCAGTTATGAACCGTCCTACAACGCAGTCACCTCGAAGTCATGCCGGGTCAGCACGACAGGTCAACCAGCCAGGCTGCTGCAAGCCATTGCACATGTTTCCACATCGAGTTGGCGGAGATCAGCTTCAGCGGCTTGCAGCGCCTTCTGCAGCGGGAGGCTGAGTTCCAGGTAGACGACCGTCAGTGCCTCAAGCCTCTCTTCATACGAAGACTGGCGAACCGGCAGCGGGGGGGCTATAATGTCGAAACGGTCCGAGTATCGTGAATACTTGATGAATCGCAGCATGGAATGATTGTGAGGGTGAAAATCGAGCATCTGTTGATGATTGTAAATGGAACTAAAGATCCAATCCGGGCGCGAGCGGTGCCACCTGTCAAATTTCCGTTGCGGCGTCCTGAACCCGCCGGGAGACAGCGGGATTGCTGTCTGATCGAAACCAACCTGCCTGACCTGTTTGTCGCCGACGGTGCAGGGCGCGGTCCGATCAAACGCGGTGCCCTGTGGCAGGCCGGGGCTCTCTGGCCATCGAACTTGCGCTTCAATACCTGAACCGATTTTGAGGGCCAGCACACAAATCACGGAATGCGAATCGGTCATTACCCTGCTTCGCAAGGTCCCCCTCTTTGCGAACCTGAAGGATGAAGATAAGGTTTGCATCGAGGGGACCGAAGAGTGGCGGCTTCCCGCGGGCGAAATGCTCATCAAGGAAGGGGAGCCCGCGCGGCATTTTTTTGCCCTGCTCGAGGGCGAAATCAGCGTCTGGAAGAAGCATGCTGGCCAGGATATCGTTGTCGTTCGCAACAGGCCCGGTGCATTTTTCGGGGAGATTCCGCTCTTACTGGCACGCCTTACATGCTGTCCGCGCGCGCCGAGTCTGATTGTCGGCTGATCGTCTTTCCGGAACAGGAATTCTGGAAATTGTTGCGGCTCTGCCCGGCGATTTCTACCGAGATTTTTCGCGCGGTGTTGACCCGCCTTCGCAACATCGAGGGTTCGGCGCAACAGCAAGAAAAGCTCGAAGCGCTCGGAACGATGTCTGCCGGTCTGGCCCATGAATTGAATAATCCTTCCTCCGCCGCGCAGCGCACTGCGGTGCATCTGGGGGAGGTGATGCAGGCGATTCAATCGGTGGCCCACAGGTTGCAGCATTCGCTTGAGCGTGAGCACTGGGACCGGTTGATTGCTCTGCTGACCGAGACCTTGTTGGAGAGCCCTTCGGCTGGCGAGCGGTATCATTCCATCGAGCAGAGCGATTCCGAGGATGCGCTCGCCGCCTGGCTGCGGGGAAAAGGAGTGCCTGATGCTTGGAAAATTGCTCCGGTTTTCGTTGGCGTGGGATTGGAAACGAGGGCCCTGGATGATCTGCGCGACTTTCTGCCACGGGACGCCTTTGGCGACGCGGTGCGATGGATCGCTTTGCAGATGAAGCTTAAAACGCTGCTTCACGACGCGGAACAATCAACCGGGCGAATCGCGAGTTTGGTCGAAGCCGTGCGTTCCATCGCGCAGCAGGAGCGAGCGAAGGCCGCGGATATCGACGTGCAGGAGCAACTCCGAAGCGCGCTCGGCGTGCTTGATCACAAGCTCAAGAACACGCGCGTCTCCCAGAGCTTTTCGGGCGAATGCGGTTCCGTCCGCGGCTATCCGAGCGAACTCGCCCAGGTGTGGGTCAACCTTCTCGACAACGCGGCGGATGCGGTAGGCGACGGTGGTGAAATAACAATTCAAACCCGCCGCGACGACAATCAGACGGTCGTGGAAATTATCGACAATGGCCCCGGCATCCTCCCGGAGAATCGCTCGCACATCTTTGAACCGTTTTTTACCACGAAAGGCGTCGGTTCGGGAAAAGGTCTCGGCCTGACCATCAGCCAAAGCATTGAGGGAGACAGGCACGGCGGCGAGATCGAAGTCGAATCGAAGGCTCGCGAAACGCGGTTCATCGTCCGATTGCCGGTGCGGCGGATTGAAAGAAACGAAGCCGTCGAGGCAATCGCCGCGAATCGCGCCTATATCGCGGAGCTGACGGAGCAGCTCGCGGAAATGGAATCTCGTCCCTCATCTCAGCCGCTCAGCGTTCCTGGAGGGTTTGCCACGATTTTCGATGTGCCGCTTTTCGCTCAACTTGACGACTCTCAGCGGACGTGTTTTGCGACCGGAACCGAGATCCATTTCAGCGCCGGGGAAACGCTCCTTCGCGACGGCGATCCGGCGGACGCCTTTTACGTCATGCTGGAAGGCGAACTGCGGGCGACAAAAGATCTCGGCGACCAGGAGATCTTGCTTGGGGAAGTGATCCCCGGGAAGTTTTTTGGTGAGATCGAAATCTTGCTCGGGATTCCGAATTGGGTGCTCATTCGGGGGGTCGCCGATAGCCGGCTCTTTCGTCTGCCGTGCGCCGGATTCTGGGACTTGCTACGGTGCTCGCCTTCGGTGGCCAGGGATATCATGCGAACGCTCGCCACGCGGTTGCGGAATTTCGGAAGGCTTTGCGCAGGAACGCGAGAAGCTCGTGCAACTTGGTGCGATGGCGGCCGGACTGGCCCACGAACTCAACAATCCCGCGACGGCCGCGCGACGCGCCGCCGCCGATCTGCGCCAAAGCGTAGTAAAGGTTCAGGATTACGCACGCGCGCTCAGCGAAACGCTCGGAGTCGATCAGTGGCGTCAACTGGTGACTGCTTCCCAAGAGGCCGGGCATTGCGCCACATCGCAGCCGAAACTCACTCCCCTCGAACAAAGCGACCGCGAGGAAGCGATCGAATCCTGGCTGGATTCGAGCGGTATTGCGGATTCTTGGGACCTCGCCCCCGCGCTGGTAAACGCCCGCATCGACCAAGAGACGCTGGAAGCTTTGAAACGGATCGTGCTGGCGCGGGGTACTTGCCCATGCGATACGCTGGCTCGCCGCAAACGCCACCACACGCGACCTATTAAAGTCGATCACCCACAGCACGGAGCGCATCTCGGAATTGGTGCGCGCCGTGAAGTCGTACTCCTTTTTGGACCGCGCGCCATGGCAGGAGATCGACGTGCACGAGGGCATCGAAAACACTTTGATCATCCTCGGGCATAAGCTCAGGAACGTCACCGTCACGCGCCACTACGATCGCACCCTTCCGCGCCTGTGCGCTTACGGCGGCGAGCTAAACCAAGTGTGGACAAACCTCATCGACAATGCAATCTACGCCGTGAACGGGACGGGCCGCATCGATGTCCGCACGCGGCGCGACGGCGAGTTTTTTCTCGTGGGGATCGCCGACAATGGCGGCGGAATTCCGCCCGAGGCCCGGCCGCTCATCTTTGCCGTTCCTTTCGTCACCACCAAGGGCCGGTCGGGCACAGGACTGGGACTGGTTATCACCCACCGGGTCGTCGTCGAACGGCATCACGGAAAAATCGACTTCAGCACCGGTCCGGACGGCACGCAATTTAACGTGCGGCTGCCGTTTGAAACGCTTGCGCCCATTTAGCCTTCCGGAGTGGCGCCGGAGAAGCCGTCAATCGTCGCGTTTTCCTTGTTCTGAGTTCCAGGATTCCCGGAATGACAAACTTTTCTGCCGGTGTCACGACTTGGAAGGCTGAGCTTGCACTTTGACCACAACCCCCTCGCGCAATGAGCCGATGGGATTCGCCACGGCGCCGGCTTTTCTTCTCATCGAATTCCTTGCGCGGAGACGACTTTTCTTTGCAACAAGTAGTCCCAGCTTTCAAGGTGGCTTGCGCCAGTTCGAGATTCTCCGCGGCCTGCTGCACGGCCTGGTTCAACTTCTGATCGTCTCCGGCGTCTCGATTTCGGCGAGCAGCTGGCCGGCGGTGCGTACTCCAAAACTGCTGACTGGGCAGCCCTACGTTGTGGGCGACTTGATCACCGGCCAGAATCCCGCGTCGTCAGAGGCAGCGGCCAAAGCGGTTTTGGAACAGCTGAAAGCTCATGCCGGTGCTCATTGAAGCGATCGCACCGGCCATTGCTGCGGCGCGGGAAAGCTGTTCCAACCCATTCGCGTAGGGTGTTGCATTCCCTCGCATCGGGTAGTGGCGCCGGCTGCGTTCATCGTCACCGAGCAACCCAGGTTTCCATGCAGGGGCAGGGGTATGCTTGGACGTCGGATATCCACGGCAGTGCCTTTCATGACGTCCCTTGAGTTTGATTTTGTAACGGATCGAAATTATCGCCACCGGCCGGAAAGAGGAAAATTTTGAGCGCCCGCTATGCCCACGGTTTTTCGCGGCTGCCTCATGCTCAAGGCGAGCCACCGTCCGGTAGACGACCAGCTCAGGTAGGCGTTACCGTTTCCCCTTCCCGGGTAAGCATGGGCACTTTTCTAAAGCGCGTCATCCCCGAGCTTTGTTAGGCAGCCTTTTGTTCGTCTTCCTCGAGAGCGCTCACAAGCTTGTCAGTCTCGATGAGGACCCCTTCCATCTTTGTCCGTGCATACGCCGCTGTGTCTTGACAGCTACGGCGGCATCGCGAAGGGCCCGTTTCATGGTCGCGAGGAGCGCGTCATAGGCGTGATCATCGGCAAGAATCCTGTGTGCTGTTTGCAGAAGATCCGTCGCTTGCTGGAGAAGTTCCTCAGCGTGCAGAAGATCCCCGGTTTGGCCGCGACGCCCGCAGTCTTTTTTCCATAGAGACACCAGTGGAAAAATGGAAGGTATCAACCGAAAAATCCGCGGCTTGCTCGCCAGCGCATGGCCCGACGCAACGACTGCCGCAACAAAGATCACCACGCTCAGAGCAACTTCAAGCATCAGAGCATTTCCAGCCGCCGCGTGCGCGTAGGCGGAGGGAACAATCGATCCAACTCTGCAAGCTGAGTCGTCGTCAGCCGATGGTCGAGCGCGCCAAGATTCTCTTTCAGTCGCTCGCGGCGACTGGTTTTAGGAATAACGATGACGTCATCATTGGCCAGAGAAGCCAGGCAAGGGCTGCCTGCGCCGGAGTCATGCCGTACTACGAGTAGAAATTGGCAAGCTTCCGGTGGAAAGCGAGTTCGGCCTGTTCAATCGGTGAATACGCCATTACCGGAACGTGCCGCTCGCGAAGCCATGGCAGGAGGTCCCATTCGATGCCGCGGCGCGCCAGATTGTAGAGCAGTTGGTCGGTCGCCACCTCAGAACCTCCCGAAACGGCCCACAATTCCTGCATGTCCTTGATGTCAAGATTGCTGACACCGTAATAACGAATTTTGCCGGCCCGCTGGAGAGCCATGAACACTTCCATTGTCTCGGAAAGCCGAACGCTGCCACGCAATGGAGCAGATAAAGGTCAATCCGGTCAGTCCTAAGCCGCCGGCCGCTACGATCGCAGGCGGCCGCCGCTCCCTCGCGTGATGCATTATGGGGATAAACTTTGCTTGTCAGGAACACCTCATTGCGCCGACCTGCAATCGCTTCGCCGATCAATTCCTCAGCCCGGCCTTCACCGTACATCTCAGCGGTATCAATGAGGGTCGCACCAAGGTCGAGACCGAGCCGCAGTGTTTCGATTTCTTCAGCGCGGGTCGCACGGTCCTCGCCCATATGCCAAGTCCCTTGACCGAAAGCCGATACGAGCTCACCGGATGGCAGTGCGACTGTTGTCATGCAGACTGCAAATTTCTTGATCAGTTGGTCGTATCCCGGAACAAAACCCAATCCCCCCGATGATCGTAATCCGCACGTCGATGCCGCGACGAATTGCCGCCGCGGCGCCGTCCACAAAGAGATCTGTGCCTCGTTAAGCGTGGGAAACGCGACTGCGCGCAAATCATGCTCGGCCATGTCTCGATCTTCCACTTGTCCTGTAAGTTAAATTCATCAATCCTGCAAAATGCCTTTGAATCGA
>CAWFMA010000017.1:0-149801 GCA_963816855.1 uncultured Verrucomicrobiae bacterium
AACAAGATATGAGCAATACCTCAAATAAGATAAACAAATCCTCCGAAACTCATTCCCGAAAGACCTTGGCGGAACAAGAAGAGGGTTTCTGGCTGCTGGGCGAATTACCGCAAGAGGTAGCCCGAGAGCAGGAAAGCCGGCACACTGAACAGGGAATTGCGTCGGAGACCTACAAATATTTGGCTGGGGAAAATGACCTCGCGGTCACCGTCAAGCCGGGCAGATATCCGGGCACCTTCGAGCTATTGGAGGTGGAAGCATGAGCGCGGATTCCGAGTATTACGGCTACGGCCCGAAGGATTGCAAGGTGGTCCAGATCGCGGTGGGTCCCTATCCGAACGATCGCGATGAGGATGGGGAGCCCTACGAATACCCCGGGCCAGGCCACCGGCTCTACGCCCTCTGCGAGGATGGCTCCATCTGGTATAGCGACATGAGGGATGAGGACGGCTGGTATTGGTATACCGTCCCCAGCCCGCAGAGCCGCCGCCGGGAAGAGCAATCGGAGGGCAACCTGAAACTATGAGCGCGATCGACACCTACCTCCAGATCGATTGCCTCCAAAAGCGAGATGAGGAGTTCGAGCCCCGCACCACGTGGTCGCTCTTCAACTGCTTCACCGAGGTGCTTAAAGACACCAGCTTCTTCGCGCTGCCCCCGAGAATCCAAGCCCTGCACGCCCTCCTCGACAAGTTCACGGGCGTCAACATCCAAAACAACTGATGAAGATATCAGAGGGAATCAAAAGGTGGATCGACTTCTGTCGCAAGGCTCGCATCCACAATCTCTATCTCCTCGCCATCAGCAATCGCGATAAAAAGGAAATCACTATCCCCGGGTCAACCCCGACCCCACACCCTTACCCAGACCCTTTTTCCCGCGAGCCAGCCGAACGCTTGCCCCATAGCTATAAGCAACCGAGACAAAAAAGAAGTCAGCACAAATGAAAATCTACGAAGTCGGAATTGAGATTCTCGAAACCCATACCATCCACGCCGAGAATGAAGCGCAGGCGGAATCCCTCGCGCAAAAGAAATGCGCTTGGAATCGGGGCCCGCGAGCAGCAGGCCCAGGCGAGAGCCAACGCCAGGGAACGCGAAAACCAGAGAATCATGGAGATACTCGAAGACGAGCTGAACCGCAACGCCCTGGAAGCCGTCCGGTGGATACGGGCTCACTATCCCACCATTTACACCCCTGACCCCATCTGCACCGAATGAGGAGGCCCGTGCTCTACATCCTCGATGAGAAGGGAGCCCTGGTTCCCCTCGATGTAAGCAACCAGGAGGACGTGCTGCGCTGGGGCCTCTGGATGGAAGATAGGGAGCGCTGCATCGTCAAGAGGAGCCATGGCAACGGGCTGTTCATCTCCACGGTTTTCCTTGGGTTGAGGTCAGCAAGTATCGCAACAAGGGCAAGACCTCGTGGAGTTGCTCCCGGTATTGTTGGAGGAGGGTTTCATATTTCTTTTTACTTAGATCGGTGCCCTCTCGTGCGAGCTTGGCGCGCGGGAGAAAGGCGATCAGCACCGCAGATGGGTCCATTAGCTGCGCCTCCGGGCACTAGCCCGGATGGGTCCATGGCGGAAATTCGCGCAGACGCGACCGGGCCCTCATGGCGCGCTCGCCCGTCGGCGCTGGGGAACCGCCGCTTTTCCCGAAACAGATCGTTCGAGCGACGCCTGGCCATGACGACGCCCCCCGTAAGCGAACCGCCCTCGCCCGGAATTGGAACGCGAGCCGAGACCTGACATCGCTTCATTTTGCGCTCGACGTGAAACGAGGCGATTGAGAGCCTACGAACTGGTGAAACCTACCGAGGTTATACGCAGTTCATCGTGATAATACACGATATGTGAAACCGAACCGTGCTGATCAAACAGATCGAGGAAGCGAGAAAAACGCTCGAAAAGCTGCTCGCAGTGTATGCTGTTACTCATTTACGAATGAATCCTTACGTCTACGCTAATAGGATATGAGGAATTAACGACCGTGATGGAGAGCATCGGATGAACGTTCCTGTTAATCGACTCCCGTATCGGATCGAGCCGGATCCCCGTCGGACAATTGCCCGTTTTTTCAACCCGGGCGGGGATCCCCGTGCCAGGGTGATCATTGGGCGGGTGAGCCGGTTGCCTGATTCTGAGGCCTCGGCGTTACTGAGGCGAGTCGAGGACGAGTTCGGGAAGAAGCATCGGAATATCCGCGAGATTTTTCTCGAGCATTACCAGGCGGTCCGTGAATTCGTTCCTGCAACGACTGAGGTAAGCGAATCACGCCAGTTGCTCATTGGCGCCTATTTCACGATGGAATATTCGGTGGAATCGGCGGCGCTCTTTAATCCTTCGATGGTTCCGGCGCGAAACCAGAGCGGATTGCCCGAAGGGAGCATGCGTTTTGCGATGAGTCTGCGAGCGACCGGGGAAGGCCATGTGTCCTCGATCGTGTTTGTCCGAGGACTGATAGATAAGAACTGCAACATCTTTGTCGACGAGCGGAGCCCGTTTCTACGTCCTCTTAAGGAAGCGATACAGCCGCTCCGGAATGAGGTTTGGCGCGAGACGCTGATTGCGGCGGGCGCATTGAGTAAATCTGCGTTAAAAATCCTTTCGGGGTTACCTGAGGGTTTCACGGTCGAGGAATTGGGCGAAGCACTTGAAAAGGCGCGAGCTGAGTTTGATACTCCCGGTGAATACAAGGAGACGAAAGAAAACCTCCTCGCGGTAGCGCACGGAAACTATGACTTAGAAGTTCCAGAGGACGGCAACTGGTCCGAGGCGGTCATTTTTCCAACTTCGCAGAACGAGTCGCGGGGCATCGAAGATGCGCGCTTGGTGCGGTTCGTGGATGAAGATGGTTCGATGCGTTATTACGCAACTTACACCGCTTACAACGGGTTCCGGATATTTCCGCAACTTTTGGATTACGATGGTGGCCGAGTGCTGAAGATTCGCACATTGAGGGGAAGCGGAGCTCGAAACAAAGGCATGGCGCTCTTTCCCCGCAAGATCGACGGAAAATACACGATGGTTTCCAGGCTCGATGGCGAGAACCTCTTCTTGACGCGGTCGGATGACGTTCGTTTCTGGGAAGACCCGAAATTGCTGCAGGAGCCCAAGTTTTACTGGGAACTGGTGCAGATAGGCAACTGTGGCTCGCCAATGGAGACAAAAGAAGGCTGGTTGCTGCTGACGCACGGGGTTGGGCCGATGCGGCAGTATTGCATTGGGGCCATGCTGCTGGATCTAGACGATCCTTCCAAAATTATCGGCCAGACGGAAGAGCCACTTCTAGTGCCGACGGCCGAGGAGAGTTCGGGTTATGTCCCAAACGTAGTGTATTCGTGTGGAGGAATGATCCACGATGAGGTAGTGGTGATTCCATACGCCATGAGCGATGTGGCGACGAGTTTCGCGACGGTCGAGTTGAAGGCGTTGCTCAAGGCGATGAAGGCGTAGCGCCCCTGAGAGGCCTAGACTCAACAATCGTGTCACCAGGGCGCGAGAACGCTTTTTCAACGCAAATGCTGCGAGCGCAACTCGACTCGCTGGACCACTTCCAGGACGACGAGCCGCACCACCAGTTTCACGTAGGGGGGCAACTTCGGGAGGGACGAGCTCATGGACTACACAATCATTGGAAAGCTGAACCTTGCCAACCGGCTGCAAGCTGCGGCGCAGGCAAGGGAAATCATGATCGGACAGGAGACTTGGTTGTTGGTCAGAGACGTTTTCCGTTGTGTTGCCAAGAAACCGGTTCAAGCTAAAGGCTTCGAACGCCCGATCCAGACTTATGCTGTAATGGGTCCCGAGCTCGCCGAACACCCAGCGATCATCGAAGAGGCCCGCCCCGGATTCCGATTAACGCTTAATCCCGCCGAGGTTGAAGGCTCAGAGCGGTTAGCTGTCATTGAGAAACTCCGCGCGGCTATCGCCCGCCTTGGCTAAAGTGAAGTCTCCCATCGATCACACGGTTCCAGGATGGCGCCAAAGTCGGCTTTACCGCTTCATCTTGGTTATCATTTTCACGCTGTTTATGTTAGGAGAGTCGCAGGCACTCGATCGGGTGACGCTGCAGCTTAAGTGGCTTCATCAGTTTCAATTTGCCGGTTACTATGCAGCCCTCGAGAAAGGCTTCTATCGCGAAGCCGGCTTCGATGTGCAGATTCGCGAAGGTGGTCCCAACGTGGATGCTATCGAGGATGTCGTCGCTGGACGCGCTGACTTTGGTGTGGGCACCTCCGGCGCTTTAATCGCCCGCGCACGGGGCAAAGAGGTCGTCGTTTTGGCGGCCGTGTTTCAGCACTCTCCGGCCATTCTCCTCGTTCCGCGGCGCGCCGGCGTCTCCAGCATCTTTGCGCTGCAGGATCGACTGCTGATGGACACCCCCGGCAGCGAAGACATCGCGGCGATGCTAAAGCTCGCGGGTGTGGACTACGCCAAAATGCCGCGCGTCAAACACAACGGCGACCCGCTCGACTTGGTTAGCGGCAAGGCGGATGCGATGGTCGCCTACAGCACGAACGAGCCCTTCGTTCTTGAGCAATTGGGTGTTCCTTATCTCGCCTTCTCTCCGCGAGGATCCGGCATCGATTTCTACAGCGACAACCTAGTGACGTCCGAAAAGCAGATCAAGACACATGCTAAGCGCGTCGCTGACTTTCGTGCAGCAAGCCTTCGAGGCTGGCAGTATGCACTGTCGCACAAGGAGGAGATCGTTGATCTGATATTGCGCCGTTACTCCCAGGCCAAAAATCGCGAGGCCCTTCTCTTCGAAGCAAACCAGACGGAAGTGCTTGTCCAACCGGGCTTGATTGAACTCGGTTATCAAAACCCAGCCCGCTGGCAGGCAATTGCCGACACGTATCATTCTCTTGGAATGCTGCCAGACGCAGACGTGCCCAAAGATCTGATCTACAAAGCGGAAGGAGGTGGCATTCCGCTCTGGCTGAAGGCCTCTCTGGCAGGCGCGGCGATGTTGGGACTGGTGGCGACGTTGGTGGCGCTTTGGATCGCCAGGCTCAACAGGCGCCTGAACTCAGAGATAATCGAGCGGCGCGAAGCCGAGCGCGAGATCCACCGCGCCAATGCTCAGGCCGAATCCGCCCGCCAACAGCTGGTGGCGATGTCCGAAGCCCTGCCGCTGGCAATGTTCCAGATGGTAGTCCATCCCGATGGCAGTCTCCGCTACACCTTCGTAGGTAGCCGCGTTGAACAAATCCTGGGTGTGCAGCGCAAGCAACTGATGGACGACTCATCGCTCCGTTGGCGTCACGTTCATCCCGATGATCGCGAGTTAGTGCGAGACACTCTCGTCGCGGCTTCTCGCCGAGTCTGCCACGGTGAGGGCGAACGCAGCGTCGAGATGGTTGCCCGCGTTGTCTTGAACGGTCAGCCGCACTGGGTTCTTTCGAGTGCGCACGCCGCTCCCCTGCTTGCGGACGGCACCGTGATCTGGAATGGTTTTTATCAGGACATCACCGAGCGCAAACGCGCGGAGGAAGCAGTTCGCGCGGCGAGGCAAAAGGCTGAGGAGGCGACACAGGCAAAGAGTGATTTCCTGGCAAACATGAGCCACGAAATTCGCACGCCGATGAATGGGATTCTGGGCATGGCTCATCTTTGCATGAAAACCGATCTTACGCCGAGGCAGTGCGATTATCTCCAGAAGATCGACCGCTCCGCCCATTCGCTGCTGGGAATTATCAATGATATCCTGGACTTCTCCAAAATCGAGGCGGGAAAACTAACCATGGAGCGCGTCGAGTTCGCCCTCGAGGAAGTTTTCGAAAACCTCACGAGCGTGGTCGGCATGCACGCTCACGAGAAGGGACTGGAAGTCTTGTTCCGCATAGCTTCCGACACGCCGCTCCATCTGGTGGGTGACCCCCTGCGCCTACAGCAGGTTTTGGTGAATCTCTGTTCCAACGCCGTCAAGTTTACCAAGCAGGGAGAAGTTGTCGTTTCCGTGAACCCGGCACGAATCGATGACGACGAAGTCGAACTCGAATTCGCCGTCAGTGACACCGGCATCGGAATGACGCCCGACCAGCAATCCCGTCTGTTTCGGCCCTTCACCCAGGCTGATTCCTCCACCACGCGCAAATTTGGCGGTACCGGGCTCGGCCTCTCTATCTCGCTCCGCTTGGTGGAGTTGATGAGCGGTCAGCTTCGTCTGGAGAGCGAGCTGGGCAAAGGAAGCACCTTCCGGTTTTCCGCACGCTTCGGTCGTCAGGATCGGGCTGCCCGACCGCACCATCTTGCCGCCGTCGATCTTCGCGGCACCCGCGTTCTCGTGATCGATGATAACAGCACTTCACGCGAAATCCTCAAAGAAATGCTCGAAGCAATGGCGTTCGAGGTCACGCTGGCGACCTCGGCGCGGGAAGGACTCGCCAAATTGACCACGGCAGATGCAAGTGACCCATTTCAACTGGTCCTTATGGACTGGGAGATGCCGGCATTGGACGGGCTAACAGCGGCCTGGATAATTCGCGAGACCACATCGCTGCAGCAGCGGCCCAAGCTTATTCTCATGACGGCCTATGGCAGTGAGTTGATGAGCAATCAAGCCGAGCAGGCGGGACTGCTCGGTGTTCTCGTAAAGCCGATCAGCAATTCGTCGCTTTTCAATACGATCATGCGCGCCTTCATTAGTGGGGCTCCAGAAGCCGACACCCAGCCACGGGTTGCCGACGGTGAACGGCTTGTGGATTTTACAGGTCTCCGTGTGCTGCTGGTTGAAGATAACGAGATCAATCGGGAGCTTGCGAATCAGTTGCTGTGCGATGTGGGAATCGTCGTTTCTACAGCGCAAAATGGCCGCGAAGCGGTGGAGAAGGTCACAACAGAATCCTTCGATGGTGTATTGATGGACATCCAGATGCCTGAGATGGACGGCTATCAGGCCGTTAGAGCCATCCGTGCGCAGTCCGAGCTCGCTGCGCTTCCAATTATCGCCATGACCGCGAACGCGATGCTCGTCGACCGTGCCAAGGCCTTGGATGCCGGGATGAACGACCACCTCCCCAAGCCCATCGATCCGGGAGAACTCTACGCCGCCATCAAGCGCTGGTTCAAGCCGCACGCTCTGGTTTCCTCTCCACAGTCCGGCACGCCGCCCGCCGCAATCACCGACAGAGAAGTGGCTATCGACTACCTCGACGGTATTGACCTCGTTGATGGACTCAAACGTGTCGCAGGTAATCATCATCTCTATCGCAATCTCCTGTTGAAATTCCGGCAGAGCCAGGCTGATGCAGCACAGGAGATCCGCCAGGCTCTGGCAGCAGGAGACCGCCAGCGCGCGGAGCGAATCGCCCATACCATTAAAGGCATCGCTGGCAGCATCGGCGCCAAGGAACTGCAAGCTACCGCCGCGGCCATCGAACAGCGAGTTCGAGACGCCAACCCAGCGCACACTCAGACTGATCTTTCCGCCTTCGAGACTGCGCTGCGACGTGTTGTTGTCTCGATCGGAAACCTCGGCGAGCTCGAAACGGCGAGCCCCTGCTCTCAGCCGATTTCGGACCTCTCCAAGCTCCTCCCGAAGCTTAGTGAGCTGGAGTTGCTGCTTAAGAACGACGACTTCGACGCCCGGAATATCCTTGAGGAGCTGCTCCCTTATTTTCAAAAAACCCCGCATGCCGGACTCTTTGAGGTGTTGACAAAAAAGGTGGCCGGCTACGATTTCGAAGCGGCCCTTGCTGAATTTCAGATCATTAAGGCTGCGATCCAAACGGAGCAGTAACGCCAAAACGAAAATCCGCGCCCTCGCGTCCTATCGCATGTGGTAATGCCTGAAGAGACGTGGTCTGCGGGGGGTCGTCTTTGCTGTCAGCGACGATCATCCTCTAGTTCAAGCGGGCCATTATCGAAGTGCTCCCAGAAGCCTGGCAGCCCTGCTATGTGCATGCTCTGCGCAATGCGCTTGACTACCTGCCCGCAAAGTCGCCGACGATTGCTTGACGAAACTGCGCTGGCTTTACGATGGGCGCAATGCGGAGGAGGGTCGACGGGATCTTGCGGCCTGGCTGCTGCGCTGGCAAGAAAAGTATCCGCGCCTCTGTGTGTGGGCCGAAGAGAACATAGAAGAAACTCTGGCACTTTTACCGACTACCTCGAGAGCATCACAAGCATCTCAAGAGCACCAATATGCTCGAGCGACTCAATCGGCAAATTAAACGCCGAACCCGCGTCATTGACATCTTCCCCACGAGGAAAGCGGTCTGCGATTCATTCGAGGCTAGCGGTCGAAATCCACGAAGACTGGATCGAACCTTGAACTAGAGGATGATCGTCGCTGACAGCAATATTCGTCCGGATTTTTCTGGGGCCGCATGGAGTCCCCACAGCCGAAGCGTGACTTCTGACACCATCAATTCGATTGATTTACAGGCGGTCTGCTGCAATTAAGTACGTGCAAGTCAAGGGAATCCCCCATCAAATCGCGGCTTAACGAGGAGAAGTAAGCTGCAACACTGTTTTATACAATGGAAAGGCCTCACAAATGAAGCGTTTAATCGCCACTCTCTCGCTCTTGCTGTGCCTCTCTCTACCGTTTGGCGAGATGGTATGCGCCCAAGGGGATCAGTATCGGTTCGTCATGGTGTCCCACATCGGCTCCAACGATCCGAACATGAATTGGTTAACGACTTCAATGAAAACGTTCGGCGAGCGATACCCCGAGGTAAAAACGGAATATCTGTCGACGAACGAATACAGCCTGCAAAGCTTCATTGCGATTCTAAACCAGGCGATCGCGACTCGTCCCGATGGGATCGCTGTGCCGATCCTTGATAGCAAAGCCCTCGAGCCAATCCTTGACAAGGCGATCAGCAGTGGCATTCCGGTCGTCGCCTTCAACATTGAGGATCCTCGCCCTCCGGACCAGCGGATCCGCTATCTTACCTATGTGGGCGGAGATGAGTATCTCACGGGCATGAAGCTGGGGGAGTATGTCATCGAGCAAGCGAACGCGGGCAAGATTCCGAAGCCAACCAAAATGATGTGCGCCAACCACGATCCGACTCATCAGGGCTTGAAGGCACGGTGCCAGGGAATGACGTACGCCATGAAAAAAATTGGCGTCAGTGTCGATGAACTCGTGATCGGCGCGGACCCTGCGCGGGCCCGCAGCATCATGCAGTCCTATTTAAGCACCAATAAGGATGTGAATTACATTTTTACCTTGGGCACATTGTCCTGCCCATGGGCTTACAGCGTTGCCGATCAGATGGGATTGAAACCGAAGCTCTCTGACAAGGGGATGACGATTGTGAGTGTGGACGATAGCCCCAATTCCCTCGAGGGAATCAAGGACGGAAAAATCCTCGCTTCACACAGTCAGGGTTTCTGGCTTCAAGGCTATCTTCCGATGGAGATACTTTACTTTTACAAGAAGATGGGAATGCACCCGCTCAGCGACGTCATAACGGGACCGATTGTCATCAATGCGAGTAACGTTGATCAATGGATAGAATTCGTCAAAAACATCATTGGCGAAGACGCCTACAAGAAGCAGATCACCTGGTAAACAATCACGGGTTCCGCTGTGGCGGTAAGAGATCGCCGACAAGTTGAGGCGGTCCCCTTGCAGCTTCAGATCGGCATTGCGCGCGAATTGCCAGCTCACGCCGAGCGCCACCGTCTTCTGCAGCACGTTCTGCCCGGCGAGGAACGTGTCGACGCCGGCGGCGCACCAGTTCCACTCATCGTCAGTCTGGGTTTTTTCTAAATCCAGAGAGCTCCCGCGAGCCGAACTTCGAAATCGCGTTCTCACTCCGCTCCGTACGTGCGATCATACAACTCTGAGAGCATGCTGCAGAAACCCGGCGTCATCACTCGAACCGGCCATCCCTCTGCGTCCTCGCAGTAAATTCGGAACTCCTTATCGCCTTCGATCCGCATGAGGGTGCCATCGACGAGTTCTTTATAGACTCCGAAACGCTTTAGCGCCTCGAATTCGCCCCGGCTCACTCCCTTTGCCTCGAAGTCCTTGCCCTCAAGGCCGGAGCGTTTCAGCACCTCTACACACTCGTCATCCTCGTTATCCATAAGCTTCTTCTCCCATCGGTAGCGCCTGGTTGCTTGACTGCCGGACCATCACATAAACAAGACTCCCTTCCCGGCGTTCCAAGTCCCCGTTTTCGCGCAAGCGGTACCCTGGGCGGTCAATGAGAGCATCGAAATTTCCCCCGGGCAGAACAATTACCCTTTCGGCAGGAGCCTTGCCTCCCTGGTTTACCACGGCGATTTGGTTCATGACCTCGGGCCGCGCAAAACGTTTGGATCGCGGCGTTCCAGAAACCATGCGGTCCCCTGCCAGCCAGGTTCGCCGCGCTCGATCCGGGCAAGCCTTCCCTTAAGTCTCTCTGCCTCTGCCCTCTTTATCGTTACGCAAAACTCGGGATTGCCTTTGCGCCAGCGCTGTATGCAATCACAAGAAATGTCTTCAAGCGCCGCCGCCTCTTCGTCGGTTAACCCCGCTGCGATGTGATCCGCCAGGCGATTCGCAAGCTCGGGGGTGTAGAGTGTAGGCCGCCCTTCACCCACACGCCCGCGCTTGCTCCTCTTGCCTTCCATATTCACTCGCTACTTTCGCACAAAAGAAAGGCCATTTTCCAGCGCGAGTGATCGCTCATCAGATTGAATGGTCCGTTCAGCGGCGCGAAGTAGTGTAAGGAAAACGTCGTTCTGGAGTGGTCGCCCTGCAGGAGCATCCGCTCGCGCTCGTTCTTCAAGCGCAGTATCTATTGCGCTGGACACGGTATTCCTTGTCCAGCCTGTGCAATTCCGCCGTTGAAGGCTTGCCGTTGCCAGCCAGCTTGGCCGAACGAGGCTTAATGCCGACCAGTCCCGAGATCGGTTGCTTCATTAGCTTACCCACCTAGCTCGAATGCTCGAAAAGGTATATCGTTTTTGGCTGAAACTCGGCGTTTTTCTGGCCCGCTCCGCTGCGCAAGATAGAAAGCAGCCGAAAGAACCTGGGTATTCCTAGCGCTCGAAAGAAGCTTGAAAGTGATATCTAATCTAACGTCGTCAGCGTCGTCATAGGGGGCAAAAACATTCCATTCGGCCGATTTTGACAAAATAAAGCGTTACATCTGTTACATGGCTCGCAAAGCCGCATGAGTGCTTGATCCACGTATGTAACGGGTTGTCGATTCGCTACCCTACGTTTTAGCGAAGCGTTACATACTCAACATATTATGAATAAATACTTTACGTCATATGTAACGCATGTAACGCATGAAAATGTCAAATCACTGACGTGCGTACTTTTCGATGGCTTTTTCGAGTTCCTCAATCCAATAACCGCGGGTTGGCGGCGAAGACTCTAACCCGTCTGGCTACCTTACTTGGTCCGACTTGACGTCGTATTGCTTGAGCAACGCTGCGAGCTTGCGGGCGGTGAGTTCACTCTTTGCTCCCTTTTTGTCCTCTCTCCACGGAGCTTCGTCGTCGTCGTTAAGTTTCGGGAGAAGGTCCGACGTTGGGAGAAAAATCTTCTTCGTTGGGATCCGCTTCTTCGGAGTGACGCCTAACTCGCCCTGCGCTGGTCCCTGCGAATCGTCCCTTTTCTCGCCACGGCGCTCATTGATGATTTGAGCAATCAATTCGAGCAGGTATCGACCGATGCTCTTGGAGTCTTGGACGTCCTTGCTGTTAATGTGCTCGGCAGCTTGGGCAGTCCTGATTACCCAATCATCTCCAGCGGTGTTCGCAATGGCAGCGAGTGGTTCCCAGTTGTCGCCAGCGCGGTTTTCGAGCAGGTCGCTTTCAAAGACGCGCACTTGCTCTCTGATATCGTTGGCGAGCCGCGAGATTTTACGCCGCAGGCTTTCAAGCTCCGCGAAGTGCTTCTTCTTCAGCTTCTCGGTCTTTACCTCGGCGGCCTTGCGATCTAGGCGGACATGGATCGAGCGGCTTAAAATGGTTCGCCGGGGAAGTCCGATCATCGCGAGGGCTTTAGGACACCACGTTGAGAAATAAACCGTGTCTTCGCCCTCCATGGCGGTGCGGATGACCCAAGCGAACTCGCGTTCATGGCCGGAGTCGATCACTCCGCGCATTTCCTCGTTTTCTTTCAGGTAGGTATCGGCCTCATCGAGCGCCATCGTGGGCGCGATATCCTTGATGGTCCGATAGATGGCCGCCGCGGAAGTGACCGAATGAGTCTTTGGGAATTCGAAACTGCTTGGCGAGCCTACTGCGGAGCAGCTCGAACTGGACGCGGTCGTGCTGTGTACGGTGTAGTTCCGCAGTAACCGTCTTGATGTCGCTATCACTGAGCGTCTCGATAAAGGGGACCGCATTCTCGAAAAGCCCATGATAGACCTCGCGTTGCTTGTCCAGATCGGTTCCGGCCTTGGAGGCGACAAAGTCGTCGAACCCCTTCCCGTCCTTCAGGTCCCACGTGCACAGCTGGTAGACGTCAGCGCCAGATTTGAAGAACATCATCCAGGCCCGGATTTCAGCGTGGCGGACATGGGGGTTTTCGATGCGGTCGGCGTCGAACGCCATGAAGACCTTGCGGTTGGCGAGTTGGAAATACTCGAAGATCGGGTTGAGCTTGATTTGGGGAGCTGGCGCCTCCGTATCTTCGTCCGATTCGTCATCGTTTTCGCCGTCGCTCTTGACGGTCACGGTCCAAAGGCCGACGGGAGCAATCGGGCGCGCATTGCTTTGAACGAACATCAGTCCCTTAGCGGGACCTTCGGTGACGACCAATGGTACGCTCACATGCTTGGCAACCGCGTAGGTCTCTGGCGGGATCCAGAGCGAGCCGTTCGAGCCGGTCGGCGCGACAAATTTGTTCTCGCCGTATTTCGGCAACGGTCGAGCAAGCCAATGAATCAAGTCGTGCTGCGGCCCATAAAGCGGGAACCAAAGGATTTCTTCGACAGGCGTCCAGTTGGGATCGCGGCTTACCTTAGCGCGATCTCGGTTAAGACGCCTGGCGATAGTCGCGAAATCGCGCACGTCGCCGAATTCTCCGCCGTAAGCCTTAAAGGTATCCAAAAGGATACCCCGCTCGTTGATGTAAGTTTCGCCTGTCGTCACGCTCAATCGTTTCTTCTGCGCGAACCGCAATAGGAGCTATCCAAGCGCCTTGCAGCGCGTTCAAGTAGGGCGCTTGTGCTCATTGTACGTTCGCGCCATTTGAGTTCGGCGTTAGGCTTGCCACAGCGCGATTGAGCGATAAAGTTCATCTCAGTTCTTGTCATCTGAACTGGAGCCGCCGCGACTTTGCGCGGCTCTTCTTTTTAGCGCTGCCAGTCTCTGCTTTTCTTCGTCGAACGCAGCAGCAGCGCCGTTATCCTTAGGAGCTTGAACCCTCACCCGAAGCAAGCCCGCCCATGATCCTGGAGGATTCCCATGACGGATCGACTTGAGCTAAAATGTGACGAACGTGGCCCCAACTTGTCCCCTTCCGGCCTCTTGATGATATGCCCACGATTACGCCGAAAAGGTTCGTATGCTCGCCGGTTCGCTTTGAAGACAACCTCCCCCATACGGAGGAGATCGTTGACCTGCTGTTTCCAAAAGACGCCCTGCTTTGTTGCGCAAAGAGCACTTCGGAGTTTGCCACCCGTGCGCGTGAGACGTGGAGGGGGGAACTGGCGGCAACGCAGTTGATCGTCCCCTCGCCAATGCTTTCGCGCACCGGGCACACACAGGACGGGAGAGAGTCCGAGCACACTCTGGAAAACACGGGGGCGCGACGGTTTCCTGTGATTGAGCAGGACACCGGCACGACTGATCAACAGGCGGCTATTCTCGCGCACCTTGCAGAGCGGGCGCCGCTGGCGCTGGCCGTGCACAGCGGAAGTAAATCGCTTCACGGTTGGTTTTTCTGCGCCGGCCAATGCGAGGAAACGCTCCGCCCGTTCATGCACCATGCGGTAACGCTGGGCGCGGATCGTGCGACATGGACGCGCTCGCAATTCGTAAGAATGCCCGACTGCACGCGGGATAACGGCAGTCGCCAGGTCGTCTACTTCTTCAACCCGGGGGTGATCAAATGAAGCTGGCCGATTCATGGGCGGACATCGCTGAAGGCCAAACCCATCGGCAGCCTCGATTACCGCCTCCCGCTGCTCGGCGTTGACCATCGGCCAGGGTGGCTGCAGGATGTACGAAACGGGTTCGCCAGGAGTCCACGCCGCGGCTTTGGAATTCTCTATCGCACGCCAAATTTCTTTCTCTATGACAACCCGCCCGCAACCCGCGGTTACAGCTCGTAGAATGTTGGCGATCTCACTTTCGCTACGGTAAGGATGCAAGAGATGTGTGCGTCAAGTTCTGCAAAAGCGAAGTCGGGTAACTAGCTGGGAAAAGGGTTGAGGCTTGTTCATAAACGCCCGGTAGGGCGAGGTTGCGGCAGCCGGAGCCCCGAAGGGAAAGAGCTCCGGCAGCTGGCGCCAAGACAGAGCAACCGGTTTGTGAACAAGCCGTCGCATTCTCTTTAGGCGGCCTCCAGGAATTGAAGTTGCTTACGTTGTTCGCGAAGCATTTCCATATTCAGGTAGCGGTGGGCTTCGATCCAATCCTCGTGGATTTCGACCGCCAGCGCACGAATGAGCCGCAGGCAGCTCTCCTCATTAGGAAAGATTCGGATGACATGGGTGCGGCGTTTGAGCTCCTGATTGATCGCTCGAGCATATTGGTGCTCTTAAGATGTTTGTGGTGTTCTCGAGGAAGCCGGTAAAAGGTCAGAGTTTCCTCAATGTTTTCTTCCATCTTGGGCAAGCCCAGGCGCTGACATTCCTTCTCCAAGGCTGCCGCAGTCCGAGACTCAAGACTCGAAACAGTAAGGCGCAAGAATTTCGCCAGAGCGGTATAGGACATCCAACACAAGCAAATGCCGCTCGGGTGAGACCAATGGTGCCCCAGTATTGATTGCAGTTCCGGAATGGGCTTGTATCCACTCAAGGGCTTCTCAATTGCGTCCGCTCGCCTGCACAGTTCCTTAGCCGCCCTTTTCAGCGCTTTTGCGGCATCCCGCAGCTTCACAGGGTCTTCTTCCAGCAGGGGAGAGATCTTATCAGATGAAGTTTGATATGTCTTAAAGAGACGCCTTATAGCGTCGGATGCCAGATCAATGCTCTTATAGAGATCGCGGTCCTGGCGCCACGGCTTTTCGGTTAAACGATGTATGACTGCCGCATCTGCAGTATCATGCAAAGCGATCTTCTGTTCCCCTGGAAACTTACCCCATTTGTTCAGAATCGCCGCGGCCACGATGACCTTGGTCCCCGCGAAAGAAAATGTGCGCTGCCGAGGCGTCTTCGCTTTGCTCATTCCGCCTTGAGGCTTGGCAGCTTTGCGATGGCGCCGCGCAAGGTCTCGATCTCGTGGTGCGTGTAAATCCCATGCGTCTTGGCATCCGAGTGCCCAGCGAGCTTCTGGCGGATCTCGGGTGCGACCCCCGCGTTTGCCAGTCGGGAAATGAACGAATGACGCAGCCCGTGAAATGTCTTGCTGTTGGTCGAACGGCCCTTGCCGTCTCGCATCACTACTCGTCCATTAATTCCTGCCGCCTCAACGATATCGCGGAACTGAGCAGACAAGCCTCGACCCCCGGCAATACGCTTCCCCGCCAGTTTCGGGAAAACAGGAGCCTTGCCAATCCCACGCGGCCTTCCTGAGAGCCAGGTTGCAAAATCAGGGTGCATTGGCAGGACAACCACCCTGCCGGTCTTTTGTGTCTCGATGCGCAGAAGCCCGGCCTCCAGATCAATGCTCTCCCAGCAAAGGTTTGCTAGGTCGCCCAGCCGCAGGCCTGTTGTGGCGCCCAGCAGGACAGCGCCCCGCCAATCGCCTTGCGCGGACTCAACCAATCTCACGGATTCCTGGGCCGTGAAGGGCTCGCGTCCCCCCGACTTCGCGCTCCTGTCCTTGAGAGGCTCCACCGCGGAAACGGGATTGATCGGAACAAACCCCAATCTGTGCGCCACATCAAAAGGCACGCTCAACATGCTCCTGATTGCGTTACACGTGGCCACCGAGCGCCCCTCCTCACGCAGTTTGTTTCGGAAGGTGATAATGTCGCCTGGCGATACCGAAGCAATCGAGGCTTCAGCACGCGGCCCCAGGTGCGTGAGGAAGTCACGAACTACCTGCTGATAGCGAAACAACGTCCTTCCCGATACGGCCCCAGTCTTGTTCGCTAGCCAATCATTGAGCCATCCTCGCGCAGTATGGAAACTCATTGGCTCGCCAGTGGAGATCGCGACCATTTCGGCAATCACCCTGCGCGCCTGCGCTGCCGTCAATTCCTTGCGTCGCGCCTGGGCTGACGCTTGTTCCCAGCCAAAGCAGATCTTGAGTGCTGCCTTCCGATCAGTGCATTTCGTGCTGCGGAACATTCTCCGCCCGTCCGCCCCGTAAAACGCGCAATACCAGAATGGTGACTTCCCTCTGGAGTCTTTGTGGATGCTGGCCATGACCCATAATTCTAGTCCTAACGTCCACTAACGTCAACCAGATCCATAGAGATAGTATTTATGCGGGTTGGCGGACACTAAAGAGGCGTGCATCGTCAGACCCCAACGAGACTTTTCTACGCGGCTGAGCATGGAATTCGCGCCGTATGAGTAGTGGAGGACACGCGTGGAGGTCCGCTCGTCGTTCGCCAAGGTGAAAAACGTCGCTCTTTCTGGTCGCGACACGCCAAACCGTTCCAGCGAGGGAGCCTGAGAGCTTTTGTGCACGCCATTTCGCTTTCTCTGGCCTTCAGGTGGGGTGATGTAGCCGATCGCGGAGTGAAGGCGCACGGTGTTATAGTGTTGGACGAAGCCGCTGACCAGGCGACGGGCGTCTTGGAGACTCAAGGGGACTCCTGGGCGGCCCTCGCGCAGTTCCCAGTGTACGATGGAGCGCGAGCAACCGTCGAGCAGCGAGCAGAGATAGAGGAGACATCGACGTGCCAGTGCTCGTGGGGTGCGAGCGGCTGCTCAAAACCGCTGCCTTTGAGCGAGGGCTTCGGCTTCCAGGAGTCGAGCAGGCCAGCGCTCTTGAGGACGCGGATAGCTGCTCGAAGGGCTCACCGCCACGAGGTCGCGATCAAACATCATGAAGGTGAGCCGGCGATAGCCCTCCAGCGGGAACTGATGGTGGAAGTCAATAATGGCATCCTTTTCCCACTGCTCGAGCCAGTGATCACGGGGAATGAGGGCATAGTGCTCGTTGGCTTGGCCGTAGCGATCCTTCCACTGGTAATACTTGGAGCGGGAGAGTTCCCATCCAGTCCAGCAGGCGCAGCGGGCTGATCTCGGTGCGCGCACAGAGCCGGTTAATGAAGTCGATGACAATGTCACGGATGTCGTGAGCAACCCAGCCTCCGCTCGGCTCTCCCCAAGCTCTTTTTTTTGTGCGCACCAGCTCCTCGACGACCTCGGCGAGTACCTCGGTCTTGCTTCTGAGCTTGGCTTCCAGCGCGGCGATCTTATCCTCTTCTTTGGACAAAGACTGGGAGCGGGGCCGCCGACTTTCAAAGGGTGCGGCTCCATTCTCAAAGAAGGCTTTCTGCCACTGGTAAAAGAGCGTCGGATGCAGCTTATGCTTGTCGCACAGATCCGAAACCGGCACCTGTTCGATGAGATGTTCACGCAAGATGGCCACTTTCTGTTGCGGAGTGAATTGTCTGCGGGTCTTTTCCATGGGGGATCCTTTGGGATGCCCCACTCAGCAGCCTATGTGCCCGCCATTTCCAATTCCGTCTGAAGCTTTACAGGAGGAATTTAGTTTCCGGTCAGTAGTGCTCCATTTTTGTTGTTGTTTTCATTCTCTACACGGTCGTGTTCGGACTATGGACGGTGTGGAATCAACAACCCTACTAACCCAGAGAAAGGGCGGGCGTTCGGCATGGCTTCTGCTGCTGACTGCTTGCTGAAAGCGCCGCCAGATTTCGGCGTCTTCACATTGAGTGATGCGCGTTATATTTAAGTAAGCCTATGATCCTCGACGCCAACTGCCACATTTCCTTTACCAGTAATGCTCCGATTCCTGCGGTCATGATGTTACGCCCGCGAAGCGGCTATGCGCAGTGGATCACGCGCGAGGAATATGTCTTCGAGCCGCATGCCCCTGTGGTGGAATATACCGATAAATTTGGCAACCTCTGCCAGCGGGTGCTCATTCCAAAAGGAAAATTTAACGTGTTCTGCAGTTGCCGGGCGTATACGGCAGATACGATCGATGTGGAACCCGGTGCGCCATTTGTGCCGGTGCATGAATTGCCGGAAAGCTCCTTGGAATTCCTACTGCCGAGCCGCTACTGTGAGTCGGATTTGTTGAACGACCTCGCGAGTTCGATCGTTGGTCAAAAGTCCCCCGGCTACCCCCAGATTGCAGCGATTGAGCAGTGGCTGCGCGACGAAATGAAGTACGTCCGCGGAGCGAGCAACGCCAAGACCTCCGCAGTCGAGACGGCCAAATCGAGGACCGGAGTCTGCCGCGACTATGCCCATCTGGGAATCGCACTCACGCGAAGCCTCAATATCCCGGCGCGCATGGTCGTCGGATATCTCTATCAGTTGGAACCGATGGACCTTCACGCGTGGTTTGAGGCATTCGTTGGTGGGCGCTGGTTCACCTTCGATGGAGTGCAAAAGGAGCCTCGCGGCAATCGTATCATGATCGGCTACGGGCGCGATGCAGCGGATGTAGCGCTCACGTCCAACTACGGCGCGCTGGAACTGACTACGATGAAAGTCACGGTGGAGGAAGCTGGCCGAGCGGGAGACGTCCTCAGGTCATGAGCTGGCCACCCATCATTCACGGAACGATTACAACTACAAAGCGACGGTGCACTTCGGACCGCATCGCCTGGTGCTCCGACCGCGCGAAGGCCACGACATACGCGTAGAAAAATGCATTTGGAAATTGCCCCCGAATTGAGCTGGAATGGAGCCGCGATCTCTTCGCCAACTCCGTGGCCACCGCTCATTTTCTGAGCCCCTCCGAATCACCTTCATATTCGCAGCGAGGCACTTCTTCAGCAGACCGCACCTTTTCCGCTGCGCTCCGCAGGGCCATCGACCTTGCGGCTCGGAATCCGCGATCGCCGCCGCCTACCAAGCGACGACCTTCCCCGAGGATGTGGCGCGGGGTCACGGAATGGTTCGCCACGCAATCGACCTCACAGCCTTGTGCGGTGCGGAGGACGCATTGGCTGCCGTTGCTTGTGCCATCGGCAAAAACATCAAATATCGACGGCGCGAAGCAAAGGGCCTACAGGCGCCCATCGAAACATCAGCGAAAGCTCCGGATCCTGCCGCGATATGGCGACACTCATGCTGGAAGCCCTGCGCGTCCTCGGCCTGCCGGCACGCTTCGCGAGCGGCTGCCTGGATTGCGCGCTCTTGAAGCCGAAACAAACCGCCGAAAGGAATTGTATTCATTCAAGGCAAGCGAGGTGTCGGGAAAACCACTCTCGCGCTCATGGATATTTGGAGAAACTGATCTTGAGGCACCGTTCCAGCGATAGCGACGGTTGCAAGCAGCCCGGGATATTTTTTGCAGAGGGCGGAGCGGCGCGCAAATTGAGCTGGCCGGTGAATATCTGGGTCTATTTTACGGGTAATCGACGGCCACAAGCCGTCGTGCGTCAAGTAATTCAACATCGACACCATGTGGATAAAAGCGAACTTTAAAGGAGAGGGTTTCACAATGTGGTGAATTCTCTTTGGACGTGTGCGGCACTCTCCTGCGGTCATCCAGCTTTTGAGGAGACACTTCATCATTCGAAATGATGGCGGTCGAAGTTGGGAGTCCCCGGCCTCATCGGTCCGCGGCTTGCCGCTCGGCGAGGATTCCGGCAGCGACGGATTCGGCCAATCGCTGGCGGCTTAGAGGGCTTTGGACATAGCGATTGTCTTGCGGATTGGAAAGAAACCCGAGTTCGCAGAGTACGGCGGGGCGCCGGTTTTCGCGCAAGACGTGAAAGTTGTTTCTTTTGACCCCGCGGTTTTCAGTGGGATAGGCACGGAGAGACTGTTTGAGGATGTTCGTGGCGAGACGCCACGAGCGGGGACTGAAGTAGTAGATTTCTATCCCGCGGGCGCCTCGTCTGGGCGCCCAATTGTAATGGACGCTGACGAAGATGCAGTTCCTTGCCGAGTTGGACACTGCGGTCCGCGAGCCCAGCGATATAAAAACGTCGCGTGTTCGCGTTTCAATCACATGAAAGCCCTTTTTTCCAAGGGCGGCCGCCACTCTCCGTGCCGTGTCCAGCGCCAGATCCTTCTCCTGATTACCGGAAAGTGAACGGCCGCCCGCATCGTGACCGCCGTGCCCGGCGTCGACGACCACGGTATCGAACTTGCCCGCACCCTGCCGATAAGGCGAGGCACAGCCGCCGAGAACGACTCCGATCAGCAGAACTGCGCCCGAATTGGAAAGCTGGCGAAAATTGAAAGTCCGGCAACGATCTCCTGATTTGGTCATAACCGAGTCGCTCCGCAGCTGAAGTCCACAGAGCCTGCGAAAGGTAAGGGACGCGGCGGTCAACGCAACAATTTAGTCTCGCGTTCCGGCTTTGGCCGGACGAAAGGTGACTCGATGCTCGCAAAGCGAATCATTCCGTGTCTGGACGTCAAAAGCGGACGCGTGGTCAAGGGCACGAAATTTCTCGACCTTCGCGATGCCGGCGACCCGGTAGAATGTGCCAAGCTCTACGATGACCAAGGAGCGGACGAGCTCGTGTTTCTCGATATTACCGCGTCGAGCGATGATCGCGCGATAATGGTCGACGTGGTGGCACGGACCGCGGAGCAGTGCTTCATGCCGCTGACCGTCGGCGGAGGAATCCGCACGGTGGAAGATTTTCGGACGATGCTGCTGGCGGGCGCGGACAAGGTCAGCGTGAACACGGCGGCGATAAAAAATCCCGGGCTGGTTTCGGCCGCCGCGGAGAATTTTGGCTCACAATGCGTCGTGGTCGCCATTGACGCGAAACGCGACCAGCCGGGCCACTGGCGTGTCTACACGCACGGTGGACGAAACCCGACCGACCGCGACGCGGTCGCCTGGGCCCGGGAGGTGGGCCGGCTCGGGGCGGGGGAAATCCTGCTCACTAGCATGGATGCAGACGGAACCTGCGGAGGCTACGACATCGATCTCACAGCTGCGGTCAGCAAGGCGGTGGAGATTCCGGTGATCGCGAGCGGAGGGGCCGGCGAACTCCGCCACCTTGCAGAAGTCCTTACCCGCGGCGACGCGGATGCCGTCCTGGCGGCCAGTATTTTTCATTTCGGGAGCTATACCATTGCCCAGACAAAACAATTCCTTAGGCAGCAAGGGATTCAAGTTCGCGTTTGAAGCTTCTTGGTTGAGGCGCGGCCTTGGTTGGCTTAGAAATTTTCCATGAACGCGCAAGCGCCCTCCTTTTCCGCGGACGCGGTGTTGAACCGGCTGCGCGACGAGGGACTGCGCATCACCGCGGGCCGGCGAAACATTCTGAATGTTCTCTTTGAGGCGGAAAGGCCTCTTTCCCTTCAGGAAATCCAGGAGTTGGCAGCCTCCCAGGAAAACAGCCCGGATTACGCCACCGTTTTTCGCATGATCGCTTTGCTCGACCGGTTGCACCTCGTGCACAAGGTCAACCTCCAACGGCCATGTACCTACTACGAGCTAAACGATCCTTCGAAGCACTATGACCACATAGTCTGCACCGGATGCGGAAGGGTCGTGGTGATAGACATTCCTTGTCCGCTTGCGGAGACGGAAAAACGGGTTGCCGAACACTACGGCTTTCGCAACCTGAGTCACTCCCTGGAATTCTTCGGACGTTGCCCGAATTGCTTGGAAAAGTAGCGGGTCGTCGCAAGCTTTGGCTTGCCTTGGAAAACGCACGAGCGAAAACGTCTCCATCCAGCCAATGAAACCAGTTTCTTATGTCGCGGCGCTTTTGAGCAGCCTGAGCTTCGTTTATCCAATGTTCAACGAGGCGGAAAATATCGAAACCGCGGTGCGCGAGTCTCTTCGGATTGGTTCTCGAATGTCGGAAGACGTGGAAGTCGTGGTCGTCGACGACGCCTCAACGGACGGCTGCGGGGAGATCGCTGACCGCTTAAGCCGCGAGCACCCCGAGGTGCGTGTGATTCACCACCCGGAAAATCGGCGGCTTGGCGGAGCACTAAAAACCGGCTTTGCCGCCGCAGCGAAAGACTGGATTCTCTACATCGACAGCGATCTGCCAGTCGATCTGAATGAAGGACTTGCAGCCCTTCCGCTGGCTGGCGAAGCGGATATGGTGATTGGCTGGCGAAGAACGCGGGCGGAGTCGGTCCGGCGCGAAGTGATCTCCGGGGTTTACAACCTGATGATCCGGGCGGTTTTTAACCTTCACGTCCGCGACGTGAATTTCGCGTTCAAACTCTTTAAGAAGGCTTTCCACGATAAGGTCCATCTCACTTCGGAGGGGTCGTTCATCGACGCGGAGTTGTTGCTCGAGATGAGGCGTGCCGGCGCGCGCATTGTAGAGATCCCGATGAACTATTATCCGCGCACAGCGGGCGTTTCGACATTGAGCAGCAATGCGGTCATCTTTAAGATCTTAAAGGAAATGTTCCGCTATCGGGTTTTGGGTTCCGCGAGCTCCCATGATCGTAGCCGTAGTTAACGCCGACGATTTTGGCCTGTCCCCCAGCATCAATGAGGGCATCGGGCGCTCTTATGAAAACGGGATCCTGCGGAGCGCAAGCCTGATGCCGAATGGCGAGGGATTTGCCGATGCGGTAGATCGGATAAAGGACCTTCCGGGTCTTGGGGTAGGGATTCATTTGTCGCTGGTCGGTGAGCGAGCGATTGCTCCGCCCGGCGAGCTTCGGAGCCTGGTCAGCGACGACGGCTGGCTGCCGGCATCCTATGCCGATTTCACCCGCGCCTATTATTCGCGCAAGTTCGCGCTGCGTGAGTTGCGCCGCGAAATAGAGGCGCAAATCGCCCGCGTTTTGGACGCCGGGATCCGGCCGACCCATTTGGACAGCCATCAGCACATTCATTTGCTTCCTGGCGTGCTCGGCCTCTCGCTGGAGTTGGCAAAAGCGGGGCGAATCGGTGTCGTGCGCGCGGCCTGCGATCGCTCAATCCCTGCGGTTTTCAGGTCAAGGCGCGGCCTCCAATTGGGGATCCTGCGTGTCTTGAGCGCGCTCGCCAGAGCCAGGGTGCGGAATCGGGGATTGCGGTGCGCAGGATCTTTTCACGGCTTGGCGGTCTCAGGTCATTTGAATACGCCGGCGTTGTGCGGGATTCTCTCAGGCCTCAAGGATGGAGTGCACGAGATCATGTGCCACCCCGGGAGAGAGACGCCTGCTCTGAGAAGGCGATACGGCTGGGGGTATGAATGGGAAGCGGAGGCCGAAGCACTACGTTCGGCCGCCGTCAAGGAACTTGTCGAACGCCGGGGGATCCGCTTGCGGAATTTCGACGAGGCTTGGCGGGACGAGCCATCGCAAGATCTCGGCAAAAAATACCGCGCTGGCCGCGAAAGCGAAAAGACTGAGGACCCGATGAAGGTTTGACGTCGATTCCGGCATCACAAACTCCGCGTACATGCCGGGCGCAAAGCGATCCATGCTGAATCTTACATTCAGGTAGAGGATTACCGAGAGGACCAAATAAGCGCCGGTCAGCGTTTTTTTTCTGGCGGCCGGGACAGCGAGGAGAACCGCGCCGTAATAGAGAAAGCGCCCGTGCATTTCTGTCGGGAAAAGGAAAAACGCCAAGTAGGTCCATCCGGCAAAAAGCATCAAATTTTCGAAGCTGCGCTTGCTTTTCCAAAACGCCAGGAGCGCGCAAAGAACCGAAAACAGATAGATCGCCAAACCCAGGCAATGATAAGAGAGCCCGGCCAATTTCTCGCTGTCCGGGACATGGAGGCTCTCGTCGCCGAAGATGAGTTCCCAAAGATTGAATGCCGTCCAGGAAGATGCCGGAAAAGCTCCGACGGCCCCAAGATAGATGAGCAGAAAGTCCGAATGCGAGAAGGCGCGAAAGGCGATGATCAGGGAAAAGAAGAGAACGAACCCGCATGCGCCTTGAATCCAGAAGGCCCTGTATCTCCTTCGCCAGAGCAGCATGAGGAAATAACACCCCAACGCGATGACACCTTGTGGTTTGGTGAGAACTGCAGCCAGAATGAGCAGCGTGGACGGCCAGAACCGGTCCTTCCATCCCAGATAGAGACCGAGAACGACAAACAGGCAAAAGAGTGAATCGATCTGGCCCCATCCGGAGGTGGCGAGAGCGAGCCCGGGACTCAAAAGGACGACGCCCGCCATGAATATCCTCCGCCACGGTGGGGCTGAACTCTGCGTGATGATCAGCCACCAGAGCGTCACCAGCAGCAAGATCTCAAAGACCGTCACGAGGAATTTGATCAAGAACTGGATGTTCGCGGCCTGGTGCGTGGTCTTGGCCAGCCGGACGATTTCACCAAGTATCAGCGGAACGAGCGGGGGATAATCGACGATATCGTGGTGGTTGAATTTTCCGGTCCTGGTCGCGTAATCCCCTTCATAAAGCTTCCAAAGGCCCTCTTGTGAGACGCGTTTGCCCCAGTGAATCTGCCACCGCAAGTCGTCTTCAAATCCCGGTCTGGTGAGGAAGTAAAAGTGCAAGCCCGTCGAAAGCAGTGCCAGAAGCCCAAACGTCGCCCATCCGATGCGGCGATCGATGCGTGAATTTTGGCGATCCCCGGAGGTCATGCCGCCACCCTGCAGCGTTGGTCAATCCGAGGCGGGAACCGGCGCCGCGAGAACCAGTAAACACCGAGCATGTCGACAAACGGCCTCCACCAAAAGACTGAAAATCCGTATTTCGATTGGCCGCGAGTCCGGGGACGGTGGGTCACTTCAATTTGACAGATCCTAAATCCTGCGGCAACCGCCATCGCGCCCATGAAGGAATACAATGTGCGGATGGGAATAAACGACTCCACGACCTCCCGGCGAAACGCCTTGAGCGCGCACCCGGTATCCCGCAAGCCATCGCCCAGTAGGGCGGACCTCACCCGGTTGGCGAGCCGGGACATTGCGAGGCGAACCAACGAATCCCGCCGTCTCACGCGCACCCCGGCGACCATGTCAAAGTTTCGGAGAGCGGCGAGAAGCTTCGGAATTTCTGCCGGATCGTTTTGGCCGTCGCCATCCAGGGTTACCAGGACTTCGCCCGTGGCCTGCTTCATGGCGCTGAACAGGGCGGCTGCCTGCCCATGATTGTTCGGGCAATGCAACGTCCGGGCCTGGGGCCAGTTCTGCGTCAGCTCATCGAGCCGTCTACCGGTGGCATCGGTGCTTCCATCGTTGACGAAGATCGTCTCGTAGGGTTCGGGAAGCCCGTCGCAAACCAACCGGATCTCCTTGAGCAGCGGGGTGACATTTTCTTCCTCGTTGTAGAAGGGAACGAGGATGGAGACGCTCGCCTTCATTGGCCGGGGATCGAGCCAGCGGCGCCCAGAGCATTGAATTTCGGGGGAGCGTCCTGTTCCGGAGGCACCGTGAAGCGTTGGTCGCCCGGGAGCTGATACAGCATGCGTCGCGGGTAGTCCATGGCCCAAGCCCGTATCACGCCGCCGCGCATTTGGCTAAAGAGCACGAAAGGGATTTCGATCTCCCATTCCCCGCGCTTTCGGGGTCCGGATATCGGGAGGAATTCCAAGTCCATCCGCGTGCTTTGAGCCTGATATTGCAACGGGCTGATCGGGGTGGCTGCGGCAATCGGGATCCATTCGCCGGAACCGTTCTGCACTCCAAGGATTACGGCGTCCGCAGCCCGATTGCCGGTGCTCAAGGCGGAACCATAGGCATGCCATCCATCCGAACCGCGCGATGACAGGCCCTCGAAGACCCCTCTTCTTTCACCGTCGGGCTTGATTTCCTTGCCCAAGGCCGAAATCCGCAGATCGGTGGCCCGCGGCGGCTTGAGCATTCCGAGTTCTTCGAGGATCCGGGCCCAAACTTCGATCAGTTCCTCCTTGCCGCCGAGCAAGTTGGGTCCGGCATAAATGTTAATCTTTCCCAGGAAGTGCAGCCTGGCCTGGGCATGCCAGCGGCTCAGTCTCCATTCTCGCATCAGGTCCTGACCATAGATCCAATTTACCGCCTGCACGCAAAGGTAGAACCCGGCCAGCAAACCTTGCATCCGGAGAACTGCGCCGTTGGGAATCAGACTCGGAAAGGTTTGTTCAGTCTCGTTTCGCGGTCCGGAAAAGGCGGAATGGAGCAGGGGAATCAGGGAGACGATGCACATGGACCCGAACGTCGTATAGCGCGGTGTGAGCGGCTGAAATTCTCCGCGCCACACGCGTCCGACACAGACAAAGGCCGCCGTGAGAAACGTGAACAAGAGTAGGGATCCCCAGGGGAGGGTGAAATTCAAAAAACGTCCGCGGCGCGCCGCCATGGTGAGTCCGATCAGCGCCAAAGCGAGCACGATGCCGCCGCAGATTTGACTGAATACCAGGTTGCTGGAGACGGGAAAACCACGCGCGATCGACGTGCCGAACATGCTCACCACGAAAAGCGCCATCTTGTGCACCGTCCTTGCAGGGTGTTCGTGCAACTGGTGCAGCGTGCTCATCGTCGGGGGCACGCCCTCGTGGCCGTAGGCGTAATCCGGAACGGCCGAGTTGTGCTCCAGCCCGTGGAAATAGAGTCCCACCGAAAGCAGAGCGAGAACGAGCCAGGCAATGGCAAATCTTTTACGGGCGACCTTCGGCAGGATATCGGGGGCAAACAAGATCAAGGGCAGGCAGGCGGCCCAAATGAGGTTCCCCTGAACAAAACTGTAATTCCCGGCCAGCGCTAGAACCGCCGCGCCGGCGAACTTCGGAAGAGGCCGCAGGCGCGCGTAAAGCACGCAAAAGCAAAGAGCCAGGAACGTGTAGGGCAGAAAGTAAGCAAACTGCATCGGCCAAAGCCAGTTGTGAAACTGGATCGGCGAGAAGAGAGCGACGTTCGCAAGGCCCCAGACGAGCAGCACGGAGTTTCGCGCGTCATTCAGGCGCAGCAGCAGCCAGAGCAGTGCGGCCGAAATGACCGCCACCACCGCGAACGTGATATAGGACTGGGCGCGATAGTCGCCGCCCGTCGCGAACATCGAGCCGATAATGATGATTCTCGGCAGCAGAAGTCTGTGCTCGTCGTGGGGCGCAACGAGTTCCTGGAAAGTTAAAGTGCCATTCTTGGCCTTTTCCAGCAGCGGAACGAACTGCCAGTCGTCCATGAACGGGACGTTCACCGCGAAAACTCGAATGTCGATGAGAAGGATGAGGGCCGGCAAGACACCCAGGACAATTAACGCAACTTTGACGCAGATCGGCTTTGCGAGCGTCGCGAGGAAATTCCGGCCGAAACCGGAGGGCTGCGCTTCGGAAGGAGAAGTCAAAATCGGGACTTAAATCTACACCCGCTCTCGCTTAGTCAAGTCTTGTTCGCCCAGGTGTTTTCGACCGGTCTTTGAACAGCACAATGATTGCCAGCATCGCGAGAAAGACGTCCCGAACGAGGGCGAGAGTCATCTTGGCGGCGGATGGACGCTGTTCTTGGCCGAAGCACGAGCAATCCACGACGATGCCATTCGCCAGGGCCCAGCCCAGAGCCGCAATGAAAATCAAACACAAGGTCAGCAGCAGGCAGGCGCCGAGAGTTTTCGTTCGGGGAACCAGGATGCAGATGCCACCGGCGATTTCCGCCAAGGGCAGAAGAACTGACAATGGATGAATCCAGTAATCCGGTATCAAGGCAAACGGGGCCAGGGCGATGGCAAACTGCGCGCTGCCCGAAGACTTGACCAATCCCGAATAGAGAAAAACCGCAGCCAGGAAAAGGCGAATTGCGAAGGCGCCGCGTTTCATTCCGCGACGAGGCGTTGAATGGAGACTGCCACCCGCCAGGCCATCTCGACGTTATGAACGCGAAAAATTGAAGCCCCTCGAAGCATGCCCGCCACGATGCAGGCGGCCGTGGCTGCGTCGCGCTCGCCCGGGGAGGAAATTCCCAGCACGTCGCGGATTACGCTCTTGCGGGAGACCGGGAGCAGAATCGGGCGCTCGAATTCCCGGAACAATTCAAGCTCTCGAAGAATGCGCAGGTTGTCCGGTGCTTGTTTGGCGAAATCGATTCCCGGATCAAGCACGATGCGATTGCGGGAAAGGCCCGCTTGCCCGGCGAGATAAATCTTCCGTCGGAAAAAATCCAGCAGATCGGCGATTACGTCCTCATAGACAATGTGCGTATGGGCAACCTTGGGGAGACCGATCGAATGCATGATGACCAGCGCCGCGCCCTCCTCCGCGCAGATTCGGGCATTCCCGTCGTCGGGAAGGGCGCTCAAATCGTTCAGCATATGCACGCCGCACCCGAGCGTCGATGCGGCGATTTCAGGACGCCACGTATTGACCGAGACCAAGGGCGGAAACACCTGGTGGGCGTCCCTGGCTTCCAAACGATCACAAAAATAGGGAAACCGCTCGAGAAATGGAAGGAGGCGGCTCAACTCCTGCTCCACGGGTATTGCGGAACGGTTTGTTCGCCCGCTTTCGGCGCCGACGTCGATGATGTCGGCGCCCTGGGCGACAAGCTCACGGCTGCGATTCAAGGCCCAGTCCACTTCAAGCCGTCCGTCATCGCAGAACGAATCGTCATTGATGTTCAGGATACCCATTATCAGGGGTCGCCGAGGAAATCGAAGGCATCGACCACGGGCCAGCAGTTCCATCTTGTTTTAAGCTGCATTCTCTTTCAGGCTTCCTGTTCGTTGCAACAGCCATGAGTTTTATCGATACGATTTTCGCCAAGCTGAGGCGGCACCCGAAACGCATCGTTTTTCCGGACGGAGACGACCCGCGCGTCGTGCGCGCCTGCCACGCATTCTACGAGAAAAAAGTTGGGATTCCGGTGTTGATTGGAAACCGGGAGGTCATCGAGCGCGTTGCCCATTCCGAAAAAGTCAGCCTCGACCACGTCGCCATCGTCAATCCTGAAACGTCCTCCGACCTGCCGGTCTTCTGCGAACGGTTCGAAAAGATCGAAAGGTATAAGAAGATGGGCGTCAGGGACACCCGGACGCTGATGACGAATCCCAACTACTATGCCGCCATGATGCTCCAGTTTGGGCAGGCTGACGCGCTGGTTGGCGGGGTGAACAGCTACTCGGGATCCCTTTTGCGCCCCCTCATCCAGCTCGTGAAGCAACTCCCCCATGCCCCGTTTATTTCCGGCTGCCTGGTCGTCGAAGTGCCAGACACGAAATACGGCGACGACGGAGTGCTCTTTCTGGCGGACTGCGGAGTGGTCCCCGATCCCAACGTGGAGCAATTGGCTTCGATTGCCGTCCAGACCGGTCTGGTGGCGCGGCAGGTCTTTGGAACACGCCCACGCATTGCCATGCTTAGCTTTTCCACGAAAGGCAGCGCCAAGACGCAATCCACCGAGAAGGTCGCCCGCGCCGTCGCCATCGTTCGGGAGCTTGCCGACCGGTTGGGAGTGGAAATCGTCGTGGACGGCGAGATGCAGGCTGACGCGGCGCTCGTTCCGGAGGTCGCCCAGCGCAAGATGGGACCCAGCATGGTCGCCGGCAAGGCGAACGTCCTGATTTTCCCAGATCTTAACAGCGGCAATATCGGGGCAAAACTCGTCCAGTACCTCGCCGGCGCGCGCGTGTACGGGCAGATTCTTCTAGGTCTGTCGCGACCCGCGGCCGATCTTTCGCGCGGTGCCCAACCAGACGATATCGCGGCCGTGGCGGCCCTCGTGGGGCTGCTGGCCGTGGAGTACCGCAAGCTCTATCCTCCCGAGGTGGTTGAACCGGACATCGTCTAACGAAGGTTGCCGAGCGTTGGAGAATACTGGAAAACCCGCTCACGTGGCACATTCCCCGTTAAACATCACCACGCCGCGTGTTTTCATTGCGGCGACCGAGCAGAATGCGGGCAAGACGACGACGTCCCTCGGTCTCTACGCAGCTCTCCGGAAAAACTTTCAACGAATCGGTTTTATCAAACCGATAGGCCAGCGATTCGTTGAGTTCGAGGGGAAGAACGTCGACGAGGACAGCGTGCTCATTCGAGAGACTTTCGATACCCAGGTGCCGATTGAGGACATGAGTCCGATCGCCGTGGAGCCGAAATTTACCCGCCGCTACATCAACCAGGCGAACAATGACGCGCTGGTGCGCAGGGTGAGGGACGCTTTCGACCGCGCTGCCTGGGAAAAGGATTTTGCGATTGTCGAAGGCACGGGTCACGCCGGCGTCGGCAGCGTGTTCGACCTTTCCAATGCCCGGGTCGCGAGCCTTCTGAATTGCAAGGTCATTCTGGTGACATCTGCCGGAATCGGCCGCCCGATCGACGAAGCCGCCGTCAATATGGCGCTTTTTGACCGGGAGAACGTCGAGGTGATTGGCGCGGTCATGAACAAGGTGCTGCCCGACAAACTGGGATCCATTACCGATATCGCCCGGCGAGGATTCGAACGTCTGGGGCTCGAATTGCTTGGGGTGATCCCGCGGGAGAACATGCTCGAGCAATCGACTCTTGAACGGATCTGCGAACACATCAGCGGCGCTTTTCTGCATCACGGCAAACACCGCCGCAACCGCGTGGCCCACGTGAGAATTGGGGCGATGAGTTCGGAAAACGTCTTTCGGGGCATCAAGGAAAACACGCTGCTCGTCGTGCCCGGTGACCGCGAGAATATCGTCCTCACCGTGCTCAATCACGCGGCGCGCGCGGAGTCTCCATTTTGTGGGATCGTGCTGTCGGACGACATCAAGCCCAGCGAGGCTTTGAATCAGGGGGTGAGGGAATCGTCGATGCCGGTCGTCTCTTCGCCCCTGGACAGCTATTCCATCGCGAGCCGGATCCTTTCCATGAACGTGAAAACGTTGCCCGCCGATGTCGAAAAGATCGATCGCATCCAAAAACTCGTCGGCGCCCATCTGAACGTCTCCAGGATCCTGGAAAAAATCGACTCTTCGTCGTCGCGTGATGCCCGGACCAGCTAATTTGCCCAGAAACATTGACAGAGGCGCGAGCGTTGCTTCTAATCCCGGGCCATGAGATTTCCGCTGCCCCTAACGGCGCAAATAGCCAGCTACATCGTCGGCAAGAAACTGCGGGGTGTGGAAAAGTTCGCGACTGTTCTGCAGCTTGAGCCACTGCACACCTGCAACCTGACCTGCACCGGCTGTGGCCGGATCCGCGAATACTCGACCTCCCTGAAGGACGTGATGAATCTTGAGGATTGCCTTGGGGCAGCTCGGGAATGTGAAGCCCCGATGGTTTCGATCTGCGGAGGCGAGCCGCTCATCTACCCGAAAATCGAGGAATTGATCGAGGGCTTGCTCGGCATGAAACGAATCGTTTACGTCTGCACGAACGGCATGTTCATGCGCAAAAAAATGCGCGACTACCTGGCGCAAGAGCTCGCCAGAACCGCGGTGTCTGGACGGGGCCGGGACGAGTTGGAAAAGAAAGTGGGCAAACTCCTGGCCGAGGGATTGGTGACCGAGGCTCAGATCGAGGAAATTCGCAAGGCGAAAGCGGACGGCGCGCGATCGGTGATCGGCCCCACCAAATGGATGTACTGGAACGTTCATCTGGATGGCTTGGAGCGCACGCATGATCTGATTGTGGAGCGCGAAGGAGTCTTTAAGGAATGCGTCGCCGCGATTCGGATGGCGCTCATTCTTGGATACCAGGTCGCAACTAATACCACTGTCTACAAGGAAACCGACATGCCGGAGCTGGAGCGGATGTTTGACTTCCTCTCCTGGCTTGGCGTCCATGGCCACACCATTTCGCCGGGCTATGACTACGACGCGGCGAAGGAGGACATGCGCAAAAGGCTCAACCTTCAGCCGGAAAATTTCTTCCTGACTCGCGCCATGACCAAGGACAAGTTCAGGAATATCGCCCGTTGGGGAGCCCGCTACACGTTTTTTGGAACACCGATCTACTTGGATTTCCTGGCGGGTAAACGTGAATTGACCTGCTCCGCCTGGGCGATTCCGACCCGTAACGTTCGCGGCTGGAAGGCTCCGTGCTATCTGATGACGGACGGCCACTACTCAAGCTACCGGGAGTTGCTTGAGAAAACGCAATGGGACAAGTATGGCGTGGTAGACGGTGTGGCTCGGGACAAGCGCTGCGAGAATTGCATGGTGCATTGCGGCTACGAACCCAGCGCCACGCTCGGACGATGCGGGCAACGCGGGGACACCTGGCGCAATATTGTTTTCAACTTCGCCCCCAAGCCTGCTCCGCGGCCCGAGGGCGCGCTTGTCGACCCGTTCAATGGGGTCTCTTCCGGGAACGGCCACAAGACCGGCCGTCCTCGCGCGCAGCAGCCTGCCGCGGCATGAAATGAGCCACGAGTTTCCTCCAGGCGTGGCGGCCCAGTGACTTGGAATATCCGATCGCGATGAGTCTTGCCGCCTCCAAAGTGGTGCCTTTCGAAGTCCCCGGACTTTCGGTTTTGCGGGAACCGGTATCGGTTGAGGAATGCGTTCGCCGCTCCCAACAAAACCTCCTTCGCCTTCAAAAGGCCGACGGACATTGGGAGGGCGAGCTCCTGGCCGACGCGACCCTTTGCTCCGACTACATCATCTACATGCATTGGTGCGGCGAGATCGACGAGTCGATTCAATCCAAATGCGCTTCCCACATTCGTCGCCGCCAATTGGCTGATGGCGGCTGGAACATCTTCATCGGCGGTCCGAGCGAGGTGAATGCCTCCGTCAAAGCCTACTTCGCCCTCAAGCTGGCCGGGGACTCGCCGAACTCCGCTTGGATGAGGGAAGGACGCGCCAACGTTCTGCGCTTGGGCGGGGTCCCGCAGATCAACACCTACGGGAAGTTATATCTGGCGCTTCTTGGGCAGTTTCCCTGGCAATATCTGCCCACGATTCCGCCGGAGATCTTTCTTTTCCCAAACTGGTTTTTCTTCAATCTTTACCAAATGTCGTCTTGGAGCCGCGCGATTATCGCGCCGCTCACCATCCTCAATCACTACAAGCCCACGCGTCCGCTTCCGCCGGCGATGCATCTTCACGAGTTGTATCCGGCCGGCCTCGAAAATACCGATCTTTCTCTCAAGAAGCATCCCCGGTTCTGGGCTTGGCGGAACTTTTTTCTTCGCTGCGACAGATTTCTCAGGATCTACGACAAGATCCCCATTCATCCTCTGCGCCGGCGCGCGCTCAAGGCCGCCGAGACTTGGATGGTGGAGCGAATGGGTGAGGGGAGTGAAGGCCTGAGCGCCATTTTCCCTGCGATGCTCAATGCGATGATGGCTCTGCGCGCCCTCGGTTACGGACGCGAGCACCCCGTCGTCAGAAAAGCGGACCGCGACTTTGCCGGTTTCTTCGTCGAGGATGCGGACGATTTTCGCATTCAGCCCTGCCTCTCCCCGGTTTGGGACACCGCGATCACCACCGTTGCCCTTGCCGAATCGGGCCTTGCGAAAGATCATCCGGCCCTCAAAAGCGCGGCCGCCTGGCTGGAGGCGAAAGAGGTAAGGTCCAAGGGCGACTGGGCTGTGCACGTGCCAGAGGTGGAGCCGAGTGGCTGGGCGTTCGAGCATGAAAACAGGTTTTACCCGGACACAGACGACACAATGATGGTCTTGATGGCATTGCGTCACGTCGCGGCGGCCGACCACGCCCGCCGTGCCGAGCAGACCGAGCGCGCCCTGAAATGGCTCCTGGCCTTTCAATGCCGGGACGGCGGCTGGGCCGCCTTTGACAAGGACGTTACCGCTCGATGGCTCGAGCATGTGCCTTTTGCCGATCACAATGCCATTCTGGATCCCACCTGCTCCGATCTTACCGGCCGTGCGCTCGAGCTCTTGGGTCTTCTCGATTTCGATCGGCAGAGTCCCTTGGTCCGGCGGGCTGTGGCCATGATTCGCCGCACACAGGAAGCCGATGGGTCATGGTACGGGCGTTGGGGAGTGAACTACATTTACGGCACCTGGCAGATCCTCCGCGGCCTCTCCGCAATTGGCGAAAATATGGATCAGGAATGGATTCGCCGCGGTGTCGACTGGCTCGAGAGCTGTCAGAACGACGATGGCGGATGGGGAGAAACCTGCGAATCCTACAATATTCCTGCCCTCAAAGGGCGGGGTCCGAGCACAGCAAGCCAGACCGCGTGGGCGGTCATGGGCCTTTGCACCTCTGGCGAGGCGAACCGGGCCTCCATTCAAAGGGGCGTGGAGTATCTTCGTCGCGCTCAAAACGAAGACGGTTCCTGGTCCGAAGATTACACGACCGGAACCGGGTTTCCGTGTGTTTTCTACTTGAAGTACGACATGTATCGCCAGCACTTCCCGCTGCTCGCACTGGCGACATATCGAAAGATGTCCGCCCTTCGCGAAGTGGCCACGCCGATTCATCTCGAAGGGGCATAGCGCACGAACCTCTCGACATGGAGGGTAAGCCGGAGGGGCTTTCGCGATTCACTCCGGCCTTTAGAGAAAGCCCAAAAACCCCCCGCCGGTCCGAGGTCGGGGCTTTAAAGCAACGGCTCGAGGTCTTTGAGGGTCTCCCTTAGCGCCCGGAAGCCAAAATGGCCCTGGCGGACGCTGAGCAATCGCGTGCCCGTCCAGTAGTGCGCGAGCCTCGTGAGGTCACCGACCGGGGAGACGGTGTCATAAACACCGGCGGTTATTGTGACCCGTTGCCCACCGCAGAGCGGAAGGCCGTGGAAAGGAGAGCTCAGATGGGCGTGGCGCTCGCTCGCACCGGGCAGGATCCCTTGAGAGCGGAGAATCTTGCGAATCACCGCGGAGCCTGGATTCTCCCAGATGGCATATTCAAGATTCACGATGGGCTGGACGAGCGCGACAAAGTGGAAATCGCACTCAAGGAAACTGAGAAGCGCGCCGTTCCAACCGCCAAAGCTTGTACCCAGAATGGCAAATTCCGTGCACCCACGCGTTCTTAGCATCGCCATGAGTTGGCGGAGCTCGACTACTCCCTGCCGGAGCGTTTCCCCGTTGCGAATCAAATTGGCCGTGATCGCGAGTTCGCCGTTCAGGTAACCCCGAGGTGTGCGGGAATAGTGAAAGGGAAGGTGCGGAAAAACGGTGTTCCACCCGCGCTCATTGAACCATCGTGCGACACGAAGGTAGCCAAAATCAGTCGCGCTCATCAGGGCGTGAAGCAAAAAGATGGTCGGTCCGGAGAATCCCCGGCTGCCGAGTTGCAGGCACGCACGTGCCCGGTCATTTTCCGGAAAGCCGCTCCGAACGGGCGTTTCCCACTCCAAACATCTTCCGTCTGAACGCATGCCAGACAGAGCGGGCGCTTTATAGAAATCCTCGCGCGATACGCCCGCGCATGCCGAGAGATAAGCCTCGAGTTCAACTGGAGTGCAAAACTGGCTTCTCCGGCGCCATTGCAGGGCGTTCATCGCCCCATACATGGCTCCATCCAAAACGTGCGCGAAAATCTTCTCCAGGGCGCCCCTCATCTTTTTCAAAGCCGCCACTTCCCGACCCTACCGCGAGGGCCATTCATCGCGGTGCGCCTCCGAAAAGGCGCTCCGCCATGCGCTCCCGAGGAGGGTGCGGCAGGTCCGCCTCGGTCAAACGAAAATCGTTACAAAGTCGCCGCTTCAGTTCCACGATTTCGGCGGCGAAGAGCCTGCGCACTCGGTCTTTCTTGCTTTCGCCGGGCGGTTCGTTGCTTGGGAGAATCGGTCTGCCGTAGCCGATCCAGATTCCCGGACGCCGCCACGGCAGCCAATTGCGAAAGTTGTAGAGCCGGTCGCTGCCGAGAATGACGCAGGGCACGAGCGGGGCATCCGAGAGCGCGCAAAGCAGGCTGGCTCCGTGTTTCATTTCCGCGCCACTGAGGATCGAGGAGGCTCCGTCCCGGATTCCGCCCTCCGGGAAAATTCCGACGATCCTGTTGTCTTTGAGCCTTTGCACCGCGAGGCGAAGGGCCGCACGGTCAGGGCCATTCCGCTCGATCGGAATCACGTTCAAATCCGTGAAGAGTCTGCGAAGGATGCGTCCCCGAAAAAGGTTCGACATCCCGATCCAATCGATCCTTCGCGGAAAGAAAAGAGTAATAATCGGCGGATCGAAGTGGCTGATATGATTCGAGGCGAGAATAAATCCGGTATCCTTTGGAAGGCTGTCGTAGAAGACGACGCGGATTCGGGCGCCGGCCACAAACAACGCCCACAGAGTCTTGGTGGCAAACTGCCAGAGGCACTCGCGCCAAAAATTTTGCATCAAGCCCACGACTCCGCGAGTTTGGCATCCTTGTCGGAATGGCGCGTACCGCTCCGACCGTCCGCTTCACTCACTGGCGGTGAAATACTTCCGTTGCTTGTCGCTGATCGGTTTTTCAAGCCGTTCGAGCACCTGAAGCATATCTTCCCAAACCTTTCTTTTTTCAGAGATCGATTGGTTGCGAAGCAGGTAGGCGGGATGATAGGTGGCCATGAGCGGAATTCCGCGAAAATCGAGCCAACGACCTCGCACCGTGCTGAGGGGGGCCGTGGAACCGAGCAATCCTTCGATTGCCGTCGCGCCGAGAGCAACCATCACCCGGGGCTTGACCAGGGAAATTTGCTCCTCAAGCCACGGAAGGCAGGTTCGCATTTCCTCCGGCGTCGGCTTGCGGTTGCCGGAGGCCCCGCGCGGCATGTCCGGCCGGCACTTCAGAACGTTGGCAATGTAAACCTCGTCGCGTCGAAAGCCCATGGCCTGGATGATCTTGGTCAGAAGTTGGCCGGCGCGGCCAACGAACGGCTGGCCTTGCAAGTCTTCTTCGGCGCCTGGAGCTTCGCCGACAAACATGAGTTCGGCCTTTAGGCTCCCAACGCCAAAGACAACCTGCGTCCGGGACTTGACAAGGTGGGGACATTTGACACAGGCGAGGGCGGCCTTTCTCAGAGTCTCGAAGCGTGCGCTTTCACTCGCCGGGAGCGGTTCGTCGCGAGCGGGTTCAGGGTCCTCGAAGCACGTTGCGCCGGCGGTTTTCAGAAGGTCGAGCGAGGTTCGCGAAGCCGTTGGATAGGGGCCGAATCCGAAGCGGATGCTGTGAAGGATGGATAAGGTTTTGGAAACCGCTTGCTCAAAAGAATCAGACACGACCCACTTTCGCAAATCAACCCCTTGGTACTCAAGAATTCTTGCCTTTAAGCTCTGGCTTCCGGCGGCCGGTAGCGCTCACTCGATTCCCGCGAGCGACCGCGTCGACAGGTGACGCTTGATTTCGGCGATCATCGCCGGCTTTTTCGTCGAGAGTTTCACGGCGCGGGTCTCGCCCGGGTAAAGCTCGAAAAAGTTGTCTTCGAGTTCGTGCTCGATTCCTGGGAGGCTGACCTGAACGGCATGGTGGAAGCCGCTAGAAGAAAACCCTAATTGGAAATCGCATTTGCTCGCGCGCTCGACGCTGATGGAGATGGCAGTGCGCGGAAATTCGATCAATCGCGGCGGCGCCAGGAAGACGGTGTCTTCAGAGATGGCGCCCTCGTCTGTCTCGAGCCTGATTCGCAGGTAGATACGGTGGGCTCCGTGGGCCTTGGCGATTTTGGAGACGTCCAGTGTCTTCTGCCGGTGGGATTGCCCGTAACCGAGGAAAACGCACTTTTCCCCTCTGTCCAGCGAGCGCCCGTCGAGGTGGAAGAGGGTCCAGCTCAGCAATCCGTTCGTCTTGACGGGAGCGTCGCACACGGTGTGAAGGTGAATTTCGTATGCCCCGCTCTTCCAGATGCTTCCTATCCCGCGCGCTTCTTCGCCGGGGAGTTGCGCGGACACCAGGACAGGCGCGAAGAACCGTTTGGCCGCGAAATGCAGCGCCTTCCACCTTCCGCCAAATTCCAGGCTGCTCCAGGAGAATCCGGGCCAGCAGTCGTTCAGTTGCCAGTACAAAGCGCCCATGGTGCGCGGCATCGACCGTCGAAAATGCTCGACAGCCACCTTCAGGCAATATGCCTGGTTGATCTGCGAGAGGTAAGCCAGCGACTCGTAGTCGGTTGAAAGCCGGTATCTTCGCGAAATGTAGTCCTTGATGATCGCACTGCCCGCGCGATTCTTCTGATGATTCTTCATCGCTTCACCGAAAGGATCCCATTGTTCAGCCGGGCAAAACGTGGCGGCCACTTCGGGCGAGCTGAAGGACTGCATTCCGAACTCGGAGCAGAATCTGAATGCTCTCTTTTCATAGCTCTTCACCGGATGCCTTCCATGCCAGACGTCCCAAAAATGAACATCCCCCGCCCGCTCGCTAGGGCCTCTCTTTTCATATCCTGCGGGATTGTGCGGTGAGCTTGGCCAATAGCCGGTTTCGCCGTCATATCGCGCGACGGCTTCGGGCAGGACGCGATAAAAGAGCTCCTCGTATGCTCTTTTTCGCTGTCTTGTCTTCGTGATTCCTCCGGGCATCTGTTCGATCTCGTTGTTCCCGCACCAGAGCGCCAGGCAAGCCCGGTTGGCCAGTCGTTTCACTTGGTATTCCGCCTCCGCCTGGACGGAGGCAAGAAATTCGTCAGACCCAGGATAGAGGGCGCAGGCGAACATGAAGTCCTGCCAAACCAATAGCCCTCTCTCGCTGCAAATATCGTAGAAGGCCTCCATCTCGTAGAGACCTCCGCCCCATACGCGGATCATGTTCATATGGGCCTGGGCAGCGCTTTTCAGCAAATTGTCATAGTCGGCGCGGCGCAGTTCGGCGGGAAAGCAGTGTGCGGGAATCCAGTTCGCCCCCTTGGAAAAAATTAGCCTGCCGTTGACCACGAATTGAAAGCTCTCTCCAAATTCATCCGGATGCCGGTCGAGCAAGATCGTCCGCAGGCCGACTTTCTCGGTCCACCGGTCCAGGATTTTGCCTCCGTTCACGAGTTCCAAGCGCACTTCGTAGAGGGGTTGTTCGCCGTGTCCGTTTGGCCACCATAATTCCGCGTTCGCAATTTCGATATCGGGGCCCGCGATTTCCGCAACGACCCGTTCGTTCCTGTAAACCGCGCCTCGCATTTCGCCGTGGTCGCAGGCGGTACTAGGCTCGATATTCAAGATGACCTGCCGCGATTCGTGTCGCTGCCGAATGCGCACGGATTCGAAGCGGTTGTCTTCCCAGGCCTCGAGACGAATAGGTTTGTAGATGCCCGACGTCGCGAAGCGCGGTCCCCAGTCCCATCCGAAAGAGCATTGTTGCTTGCGAAGGTGTGAGCATCCTCCGATCCGGTCGTTCCACTCCGCGAAGTCTCCTGGTTTCCTTCGGGCACGGATGTAGGAGAGGGGACTTTCAAAACTGATCTCCAGAATGTTTCGGCCCGCCTGAATGACCGGCTTCACGTCGAACCGGTGGCCGGCGAACATGTTTTCGGTCCGCCCCAGGCCCACCCCGTTCAAACGGATGCTGGCGACGGTGTCGAGTCCGTCGGCGCAAAGCTGGATGTGCTTGAAATCACAGAATCGTGGCTCCGCGGCGAACCTGCAGCGGTAGATCCAATCGCATTCCTCGATCCACTGAAGGTCCTGCTCGTTCGATCCAAAAAAGGGATCGGGGATCAGCTTGTGCCTTCTTAGGTCTGTATGGATGCAGCCCGGAACGCGAGCCTTGAGCCAGTGTCGGGACTTCGGCTCCAGGAAAGCCCAGGAGGCCAAATCGAGCATCTGCTTTTCCATGGCGGGGCTATTGAGGTAAAGGGCGGCAAAAAGGCGGCAAGCAAAGGATCGCCGCATGCAGCGACGGAGGCTTTTCTTTTGGCGAATGCGGGGTATGTATTTTCTAGGTATGCCTTGTGATTCTCCTCATTTGATCGTCGAACCCAACGACGGAGTGGCCCCGGTGCTCTGTTTCGTCAATTCTGCAACGACGACACTTCTTATCAAGCAATTCACGTTTTCGGAGCCGAGCCTGCTTCAGGCGGTAGTGGATCGCAAGAATGCCGGCGTGCAGACAAGGGTGATGCTCAATCCGAAGCGATCGGGCGGCGACCGCGCCAACGACGAAACTTTTGATTACTTCAAAAAAAATGGAGTCGGTATTCAATGGGCGAACCCGAAGTTCTACGTAACCCACGAGAAGTCGATCGTGGTTGACGGGAAAACGGCGCTCATTGCGACGTTCAATCTTTGCGTGAAGTATTTCACCCAGACGCGCGACTATGGTGTGATAACGCACGATCCCATCCGGGTGGCGCAGGTTATCGAGGGATTCGAAGCGGACTGGGAGCACCGCGACTGGGCTCCCGACGCCGAGAGCGGATTGCTCTGGAGCAACGCGAACTCGCGCCTTCGCATGTCGAATTTTATCGACGCCGCGAAACACAAGCTTGACGTCCAGCACCCGAAATTCGTCGATGCGGTCATCCTGGACCGCATTCTCGAGGCCGCTGAACGCGGGGTCCACGTCCGCGTCCTCTGCGGCGGCAAGCACGGGATCAGCGACTGGGACGTCCTGGACACGTTCTCTTCCCTGCGCGTGCTCAAACGCTTCGGGGTCAAGGTTCACAAGCAGAAAAATTTGCGACTTCACGCCAAGCTTCTCATTGCCGACAATGCGCTCGCGCTGGTCGGGTCGATGAATATCGATCGGAGCGCCTTTGATCTGCGCAGGGAACTGGGCACGACGGTCAGCGAAAAAGACATCGTGAATCGTCTCATGGAGGTCTTCGATGGCGACTGGGACCTTTCGCACGGCTACGATCCGCCGGACCCTTTGGATCCTTCAAAACACAAGGAGACCGACTTTCCGCACGATCACGAGCTGCGGCATGAATGAGACCGAAGGGCGTTCCAAGGTTGCGCTCCTCGAGTTGGCGTGGACGTTCAACCATATAGCTTTGGCCTCATTCGGAGGCGGCCTGTCGGCATGGTCCCGCGAGGTCGTCGTCGTTGAGAAGAAATGGATGTCTGAGGAAGAATTTCTCAGCGCCCTCACGATGTGCCGGATCTTGCCGGGCGCGAACCAGGTAAATTTCGCGGTTTTCGTGGGTTCGAAATTCCGTGGCCTGCCCGGCGCGGCGGCGGCGGTAATCGGTCTATGCCTGATCCCGGTGCTGATCGTCCTCGGTCTCGGTTACGCTTATTTTCAGTTCCATCAAGTCCCCGCCCTTCAAAAAGTCTTACACGGGGCGGCAGCCGCCGCGGTCGCGCTGACGCTGGCGATGGCGATCAAGACTGGTCGAAAATGCCTGCGGGGCGTGATCCCGTTGCTCCTTTTCGCGGCCATTTTTGTTATGAATGGCGTCTGGCGCTGGCATCTGCTTCCGTGCCTCGCCCTCCTGGCGCCGCTGAGTCTTGTCTGGGGATGGCCGAGGACGAAGAAGCCATGAGCGCGAGAACCCTGCTCCAGGTCTTTCTCCTGTTTAGTTCGCTCTCCCTGCTCTCGATTGGCGGCGGCAATACGGTTCTGCCGGAAATGCACTACAAGGCCGTCAACGACCACCATTGGCTCAACGACAGCCAGTTCGCGGACATTTTCGCGATTTCCCAGGCCGCGCCCGGTCCGAGCATTTTGATTGTCACGCTGGTCGGCTACAAGGCGGGACTGAGTGCCGGGGGTCAACTGGTGGGAATTCTGGGTGCCATTCTCGCCACAGCCTCGATGATGGCGCCGGCGGGGCTGCTCGTCTATTTCGTCGTGCAGTTCTGGGAGCGCGCCAAGGATTCGCCGGTCCGCCGCGCGATCGAAAGGGGGTTTGCGCCGCTCACCGTTGGTCTGGTTTTGGCGAGCGGCTACGTGATGAGCAAGGCGGCGGACCAGGATTGGCGCGCCTATTTGCTCACGGGCGTCTGCACGCTCATTTTTGTCCTGACCAAGATAAATCCACTGATCGTAGTGGCGCTCGCGGGTTTTCTTGGCTGGTTGGGTGTTGTTTAAGAAGAGATCGCAGGTCGTAGAGCGCCCCGAGGGCGTTTCCGGCTGGCAAATCTCCGGGCGGCCTTGCGGCGGGGAAATCCTTTTGTCGCAGGCCCAGCCAGGCGGTGTCGAGTGGTTCCGCGCTGGTCCTCCAGTCGACCTCGCCGCTTAAGGACCGGTTGAGGAGATCGAGTTTCGCCCTGTAGTTGAGCCCGTGGCTCCAAAGGTGACCTTCGTAACCGCAGGCCACCTTGCGGCCGAGGAGGATCAAGGGGTGGTTGTAATCGGGAACGCAAGCAAACCGGTCTTCCGGCGGGATGTCGACGATCGCATGTTGCCAGGCTGCCAACTCGGATCGCCGCGCGATGGCGTATCCGTGCCGGCCGTCCAAACCTCCGATCAGCGATACCGCACCGGAAAAGAACAGGAGCCCGCAGACGCAGACCCGCGCGGAAACTCTCAATGGAACGATCGTCCTTGTCCACAGGTAGGGGGCCGCCACGAGCCAGCTCCAGAGGATGACTTTCATGTTGTCCCATTCCCATGGCGCGACGACGACGAGACAGCATGCCACGAATATCGCGGCGGCTGTCCAAACGAAGCAACGCGCCTCAGGGTCCGTGTCGAAGACGAGAGAAATCGCCAAAGCCAGGCTCAAGGGCAACGCGAGGCCAAAATTTCCCGCCCATGTCCAGACGCTCCATCCGGTTTCTCCCGCCATCCATGAGGGAAACCAGCGAAATCCCGACGAGGCGGAAAAAAATCCCGTCACCGCAAAAATCCAGAATGTGGCGGGAATGACGGCCCAGGCGACGAAGACGAGGATCTCCGAACCGGGGTTGCCTGGGGACGGGACAGAAATTCCCGCCGGCGCGGCAGCGGTGGAGACTCCATGGCCTTCGGCCCGGTGTGGGAAAGGTTCTGCCGTGCCCGCGCGGCACGTAATAAACAGAGAAAGCAGGACAATGCTTAGAAAAAGAAACGCATGGATATTGAAGAGCGGCATGGAGGCGTAGAGCAGAAGTTGCAGCCACGCGGGAATGACGCGATGCCCGGTGCGAAAATATCGCTCGCGCCAGGTGTGCAGGAGCAGCAGCCCGGCGGGAAGCGCGAAGAGCAGCCCGCGCTGGGTCACGAACATGGACAGGAACAGGTTTTTCCAGACCATCTCGCGCTGGAAATCTTCGATTTGTAAGGTTCGCAGGACCGCGAATCCGGCCAGTCCCCCATTGAACAAGAAGGCGGCAATTCCGAACGATCCTCCCCAAAACCACAGCGCACAGCCGGTCAGACCCGCGCCGGCCAGTCCGGTCCAGATCAATCCGCGCGCGGTGGTCACGCCGCACAGTTCAAGAAGGCTGTTGAAGAGGTCCGCGCCGAGGGGATAACTGAGCGGCGCGCGGCTGAGGATCGAGCTTTCGGGCCAGAACGGGACGCCGCTGGCCATATATCGGATCAAGTTGAGGTGCAGGGAGAGGTCCCCGAGGTTGTTTGGCGAAAGCACGCAAATTTCATCATCCCGCGCATAGATCAGCCACAAGAAGGCGCGCAGTGAACAAAGCGCGAAAAAGGCCAGGACAAGCCAATCCCAGCAACCGAGTCGCGCCCTGGCGGGAGATTCCGTCGCGCGCCAGGCGGCGCTGGCCGCCACGATCCCGCAAGCGAACGCCAGCCATGCGACTGGGACTTTGAGGCCGGAGAAGAGAAAAGCCAGGAGAGTCGCCGCAATGACGCTGGCGAAGGCAAAGGCCAACGCGGCTGAGAGCCACTTCATCGATTTCCCTCAACCAGGGGAGGCGTCCCCTTGAACCATTCCTCAAAAGTGTCCTTGCGAAAGTAGGCCACGCATTCCTCTTGCGAGTCACGCAGCCGAAACGTCCTTTTATAGTAAGGGCCGACCAGCTTGGGTTCGATCTGCTCGATTTGGCTCTTTTCCGCGACGACGAAGTCGGCGTCGTGCGTCTCGGGTGCTTCCTCCTTCTTGTAGTATCCGATTTGAGTGAAATCCCCGAGCATCCAGGGCAAGGGATAGTAACTATCCAAAATAATCTGGCCGCTCACGTGATAGTAGCGCGGATCCTTAAGCGCCATCCGGAGGAGGGGGTTGGTCAGGGTCTCAATCTCCGCATAGGTCTGCACGTAGACATAAGGTTCCTTCTCGTTCGTGAATCTGAAGAAATTGAGGCGAACGCAAAGCAAGAGACTGATCACGACGCTAACGGCCGCGGCTAGGCGCGAAAGCACAGCAAGGATCTTCGCCGGCTGCCGGGAGGGCGCGAACAGCCACGAACCGAAAATCAAATAGAACGGCCAAAGGATGGATATGATGCACCAGGGAGTCTTGTAGGGAATCGCGGAATAGGCGGCCAGGACCCCGCAACCGTAAAGCGCCACGTATCTAACTCGCGCATCCGACGGCGCGATGTAGGCGAGAGACAAGCAGAGCCCGAGCAGCGCCGGCCATTCATAGCGCGCCATGAGCGCCAGCCAGTAGTAGTTTACGGGTCCTATCTGAAAGACGTTTTTTTCGTGTCCGGCAGCCTCGATGCCGGTGTGCATCCAGGTAACGAAGGTTTGGTACAGCCCGGGCAGTGCGCCGAAATCCAGAAATGTTCCGGAATACAAAAACACGATCGCCAAGAGGGCGATCGCCAAGCCGCGCGCCAGATCTCCGGAAGTCCAGTTCCCGCGGGCGAATGGCAGTTGTGGGCGTGAGGGCAGGACCTTCTGCCAGAGCCAGAGAACCAAACCGGCGAGGAGAAAACTCCCCAAGTGCAGCACGTAGGTCTCCTTGGTGAGGATCATGCCGCACGCGCCGGCGAGCATTGCAAAAAGGAACCGCCGCTCACCGCTCTTCCAGAGGCCGAGAACTCCCCATAGAAAAAGGGTCGAAAAGAAAACCAGCCAGGATTCGTGAATTGAATAGCGGCCGTAGAACACATACGCAGGAGAGACGGCCATCGCGAGCGCCGCGAATCGCGCCGTGGGAACGCCGAAATGCTTTCGGAAGCGAAGCAGGGACCAGACGCCAAGCAGGCTGGCCAAGACCGCCGGAAGGCGCAGGGCCCAAAGATTGCGGCCCAGGAGGGTTTGCGAAAGAAAGATCGCGTAAAAGTGCAGCGGCCCATGGTAGTTGGTCGGGTCGTAGCGGAAGTAGCCGAGGCGCGTCATTTGATCCGCAAACCATCCGTTGACCCCCTCGTCGAAATGAGGGGGCTTTAGGTCGAGAAACGCCAGTCGCAAGCCGGCGGCCAGCAGGAGAATGCCGATTTCGGTCCAGGGAAGCGTTTTTTGCCGCCGGCTCACGCGTTTCAGATAGTGTTCGACCGGCCTGGGTTCAAGTGCGCGTGTCGCTCGCTGCCTCTGAGGAAATTCACCGCCGTGGCCAAGCTTCGTGCCTCCGCTTCAAGCCCAACCTCGCCGATGAAGGCTGGAGCCTCGCGCGATATCTGTTACTAGGGAGACTGTTGAAATACCCGCGTATGCCACGTTGCAGTCAATTTTCGAAAGATCGCAAGGAGCCGAGCGCAGACTTGATGGGGTGTGGGGCCCCCATCTCCTCACAATGCCGCAGCGCTACGCGCAAGCTTGGCGACATAGCGAGGGCCGAAAATTGGCGCAACCCGGAGGGCGTGAGCTCTTTGGGGCATCTCTCGGCGTCCTTCCTCAGTTACAGCCCCTTTTGGGGATGCTCCTTCGTCACTCCACCGATATCTGCCCCAAATAGCCCACGCGTGACATGCGAGGGTATTTCAAAAGTCTCCTAGCAATTGTGAAGTCGCCGCTGATTGTCTTGGCTCCAGGCGCGGGGGCGCCGTCGTCGCATCCCTGGATGCTTCGTTGGGCGGCCTCGCTGGGGACAGTCGGCCAGGTCTCGACTTTTGACTATCGCTATATGACGGAGGGGCGAAAGTATCCCGACCCCTTGCCAAAACTCATCGAGTCGCACCGGGAGGCTTTGAGGCAGGCGCGGCAAGCTTTCCGCGGACCGGCCGTCTTGATCGGCAAGAGCATGGGATCGCGAATCGGGTGCCATGTTTCGCTTGAAGAAAAAGTGACGGCTCTGATTTGTTTCGGGTATCCGCTTTGTGGCGGCGGCGACCCGCGAAAGCGCCGGGAAGAAGTGCTGCGGAAGTTGTCGACCCCCATTCTTTTTATCCAGGGAACACGGGATCCGCTTTGCCCGTTGGATTTGCTGGCAGAAGTCAGGGCGGAAATGCGCGCGCCGAACGAACTTTATGTTGTGGAAGGCGGCGACCACTCGCTGGTCGTAACGAAAACCCGGTTACGAGCGAGCGGAGAAACCCAGGATCAGGTGGACCGCAGGATTTTGGAACGGATCCGGATCTTTCTGGAAAGCCTGGAACCAGCATGAACGGCGCCTTGTCTTCGGCAGCGGGTTTGTGGTGTGGCGCGGCGGTTTTGCGCTTGTCACCCGGGGCGCGACTCTCGATTCATCCGGTATGATCAAACTCGGAGTCAACATCGATCACGTCGCCACGCTGCGCCAGGCCCGCTACAGAGGAATGCCGGACGCGCCGAACACCGAGCCCGACCCCGTTTCCGCGGCCTTGGCGGCCGAACGCGCGGGAGCCCACGGCATAACCGCCCATCTCCGCGCCGACCGGAGACATATTCAGGATGAAGACATCCACAATCTGCGCAAGAAGATCGGCACAAAACTCAACCTGGAAATGGGCAACTCCCCTGAAATTGTCGAGTTCGCGCTGGGCGTTTCCCCCCACGATGTGTGCCTGGTTCCCGAAAATCGTGAGGAGATCACCACGGAGGGCGGCCTGGATTGCGCGGGTCAGAAGCCCTCGCTGCGTCCGACGATTTCGTGCCTCAAGGAGCGGGGGGTGGTGGTTAGTCTTTTTATTGATCCTGAAGAATCGCAGGTGATCGCGGCGGCTGATCTTGGTGCGCAATTCGTCGAACTTCATACCGGAGCTTTCGCCAACAGCCTGGGCGCGGACCGGGAGATCGAGCTCGCGCGGCTCATAAAGGGCGCGGAATTGGCCCACGCCTCGGGATTGAACGTCAATGCCGGTCACGGGATCAACTACCAGAATATCCATCATATCCTCCGGATTCCCCATCTTGTGGAACTCAACATCGGGCATTCCATCGTTTCCCGAGCAATATTTTCCGGAATGGAGACGGCGGTCAGACAGATGCTGCATTTAATGAACGGATGAATTTCGAGCAATTCCTGACCAGCTCGCTGGAAGGAATCCAGAAGGCGGGGCTGCATCGCACTTTGCGCGTTCTTCAATCCCCGCAAGGCCCTGAGGTCTGCTCGGAGGGCCGATCCCTGGCGAATTTCTCGTCCAACGATTATTTAGGCTTGGCGGCGCATCCGACGCTTCGCGCGGCGGCATGTCAGGCCTTGGCGGAGGCGGGTTTTGGTTCCGGGGCGTCGAGGCTGATCTGCGGTACGCATAGCTACCACCAGCGGCTTGAAGAATCGCTGGCACGGTTCAAGCGCGCGGAGGCCGCGCTGACTTTCTCAAGCGGCTATGCAGCGGCGCTCGGGACAATTCCCGCGATCGTCGGGAAGGGCGATATCGTCATCCTCGACAAGCTTTGCCACGCTTGCCTTGTCGATGGCGCGCGCTTGAGTGGGGCGCTCCTGCGCGTCTTTCCGCACAATCGGCTCGAGCGATTGGAAAGCCATCTGGAGTGGGCCGCGAAAACGCATCCCACGGCGCGCGTCCTGGTGGTCGTCGAATCGGTTTATAGCATGGACGGAGACTGCGCTCCCCTGGTCGAGATCGTTGAGCTAAAGGATCGTTTTGGCGCCTGGCTTTTGGTGGACGAAGCGCACGGGGTCGGAGTCTTGGGGAAAACGGGTCGCGGAGCTTCCGAGGATACGCGGATCGCCGATCGAATCGAACTGCAGATGGGAACTCTCGGAAAGGCGTTGGGAACATCCGGCGCTTACGTTTGCGGCGCGGCTTCGCTCCGCGATTTTCTCGTCAATCGGGCGCGCAGCTTCATTTTCTCGACGGCCCCGCCGCCACCTTGCGCCGCGGTCTCCTGCGCGGCGGTGGCCATCCTCGATTCGGGTGAAGGAGAAGATCTTGTGCGCAAAGTTCAGAGAAATGCCCAACAGCTCGCTGCCGCGCTGGGGGTGCCTGCCTCGAGCGCGATTTTTCCCGTGGTGATGGGTGATGAAGGTTTGGCGATGCGCGCCGCGCGCCAGCTTTTCGACGATGGCTTCCTGGTCCCGGCTATCCGCTACCCCACGGTGGCGCGCGGTTCTGCCAGGTTGCGCATCACGGTGAGCGCCGCGCATCAAGAGGAATCGATCCGCCGCCTTTCGTCGGCTCTGGCTGGTCTAACGGTCAGTTTGGAAGCCCGCTAGGACTCGACAGTGACGGCGCCGGAAGTTTGCTCGCTCGAGGTCTTGGCGGCTTTCGAGGGCAGCACCGCCGCTAGGGAGCCGACGGCAAGATCCCGGTTCCGCTTCCGGTCGTTCCCATATTGCCCGGGGCCGGCAACACGGACTGCAGACTTGGCGCGGACTGGGTTGCAGGATTGTCGAATGAGAAAGGTTGGGGAAGCGGTCCCCCTAAACCGGGTTCGGAAAACATCGGCTTGAACGGGACGTCGGAAGTGTCGCTCCTCACTTCGGAATTCTTGCTCGAGGCGGAACTTGCGGTTTTCTTGGGCGCGAGCGTCTTCTCGTAGGCGGCGATCAAAGGTTGAAAGGCCGATATTTCCCCCAGCCGGATTTCCGCGACAGATTTTTGGTCGGAGTTGGCATTCTTTTCCGCGTTCGGCTCGTCGTGAGAAGATTTCAAAGCCTGCTGGCGCTCGTACCAAAACCGCCCATCGGTCGATCGATCTTTCTGAAAGCCGTACTTTTGAAAATCGGCTTCATCAAGCTGGGCGATTGGAAGCCTGGTGATGCCAGAATTGTTGGTGATCCGAATCGTGTAGTCGTCGGTGATCTCGACAAGCCCGAAGAGTTTCGTTCCGTCGAGCTTTTTGACCGTGCCTTTCTCGGTTTTGGAAGCGGGATCCGCCTGCTTCGCGGCGTCCGTCGAGTTATCCGTCTGTGCGTGGAGGGCGGGGCAGAGTGCGACGGCGCAAATCGCCGCGAGAACCCGGATTCGGCTCTTCGTTTCCATGCCGAAAGATGCTCCATCACTGCGCGAATGGCAATGTTCCTTTCGCCGAGTCTTTGAGCAGCCTCCTCTTCAAGGAGACTGTTTGCCAGCGCTTGCTTCCTCGTTTATGCACAAGGGGATGCAGGAAAGTTGCGATGTCGCCGTGATTGGTGGGGCATTTTCCGGGGCGGCGACCGCGTTACTGCTTCGGCGCGAAGTCCCGGAACTTCGCGTCGTGGTGATCGAGCGGTCTGAGCGGTTCGATCGCAAGGTTGGTGAGGCGACGACCGAGGTGAGCGGATGTTTCCTGACCAAACGCCTGGGGCTCACCCACCATCTTTGCCATCATCATGTGGTCAAGAACGGCTTGCGGTTCTGGTTTTCGCAGGGGCCCGACGATGATTTCGATCGCTGCGGAGAGTTGGGCGCATTTTATCAGGTTCGGCTTCCTTCCTATCAAGTCGACCGCGAGGTTCTTGACGAGCACGTGCTCTCGCTGGCCGCAAAGGCCGGAGCGATCGTCTGGCGCCCGGCAAAGGTCGCCGCCATCGAAATTGGCGGGCCCTCCCGGCTTACTGTTCGCACGAGTGACGGGGAATGTGAGCTTCGCAGCCGCTGGATCATCGACGCGAGCGGCCGGGCGGCGGTGCTCGCGCGCCGGTTGAACCTCTTGCGCGGCCTGCCCGAGCATCCGACAAATTCCATCTGGGCGCGCTTTCGCAACGTGAAGGATTGGGACGGTTATGAGTTGATGAGCCGCTTTCCGGGCTATGCCCGTTCTTGCCAGGTCAGCCGGGCGTCCGCAACGAATCACCTCACGGGATACGGTTGGTGGTGTTGGATCATTCCGCTCAGGGGAGGGGACTATAGCGCCGGATTGGTTTACGATTCCCGCCTCTATCGCCCTCCGGAGCGTGCGCATCTGGGCGACAAGTTGAAGGCGCATTTGCTGACTCATCCCGTGGGAAGGGAGATCTTCGCGGATGCCCAATACATAGAAGGCGACGTCAAAGCCTATTCCGCGCTGCCCTATTATTCCGCGAAAATCGCCGCGCGAGGCTGGCAGATCGTTGGCGATGCGGCATCCTTCCTGGATCCGCTATACAGCCAGGGGCTCGACTATTGCTCGTGGACTGTCTCGGCGGCTGTCGATCGGATCAAGAGAGAAGGGCGGGGAGAGGCCTGCGACTTGAAAAGCTTGAACGACCGGTTTTCCCGTTCGTACCGGGGTTGGTTCCAGGCCCTTTACAAGGACAAGTATCACTATCTCGGTGACAAGGAGTTGATGACCGCGGCCTTTCTGATGGATCTTGGGCTTTTCTTTTTTGGCCCGGTGCGAAATGTGGTGCGCTGTCCCCGCGCGGGGTTTGCGGAGTTTCCTTTTGAGGGATCGGTCGGCGGGACAATCATCAGCCGGGCGATGGGCTTCTACAACCGGCGCCTTGCGCAGATCGCGCAAAAACGCCTGGCAGCCGGGGTCTACGGGTCGATGAATCTGAATTCCCGAACGCTTTTGAAAGGTTTCGAACCAAACCGCCACGCCTGGAAGTTAATCCTGCGCGGCGTGCGAATCTGGCTGCGCGCCGAGTTGCGTAGCGCCTTTCTGCAAACGCCGCATTCCGCAGCGGCTGAATGTCAGGGCGCTGCGACTTAGGAGACTAGCGATGGCATTCTCTTGCTTCAGGGATTTTGTCGAGGCCTTGGAAAGCGCGGGTGAGTTGAGGCGTATCAGGGATCCTGTGGCCACGGAGCTCGAGATCACCGAACTCGCCGACCGCGAAATGAAATCGCCGGCGGCGGCAAGGCCCTGCTGATCGAAAAGCCGACCGTCAACGGCCAGGTGAGTCCCTTTCCGGTCGCCATCAACACCATGGGTTCCTGGAAACGCATGGCCATGAGCCTGGGCGCGAGCTCGGTCGACGACGTCGCCGCCGAACTCGGCTCGCTGATGAAAGCCAAGCCGCCCACCTCCTTTCGCGAAGCCATGAAACTGCTCGGCACCGCGTTCGACCTGCGCCACGCCAAACCAAAACTGGTGAGTGGCGGTCCGTGCAAGGAAGTCATTCATAAATTTGCGGCGTCGGAGACCAGGAGTGCAAGTTGGCCTCCGGCCCCCGATTGGACGGACGTGTCGACGTTCGATCCTTCGATTCCCACCCTGCTCAACCTTCCCATCCTCAAATGCTGGCCGCTCGACGGCGGCCGTTTCATCACCCTGCCCTGCGTCGTCACCCAAGACCCCGACACCGGCGAGCGCAACGTCGGCATGTATCGCATCCAGATTTACGATGACCAGACCACCGGCATGCACTGGCAGCTTCAAAAGGTCGGCGCGCGCCACGGCCGCCGCTATTACGAAACCGGCACGCGCATGCCGGTGGCCATTTTCCTCGGCGGCGATCCCGTTTTCCCGTTCGCCGCCACCGCGCCGTTGCCCGATGGCCTCGATGAATTCCTGCTCGCCGGTTATCTCCGCAAGAAATCGGTCGAACTGGTGAAATGCGAGACCAACGACCTCGAAGTTCCCGCCAACGCGGACTTCGTCATCGAAGGCTACGTGGACCCGCGCGAGCCGCTGCGCGACGAAGGACCGTTCGGCGATCACACCGGCTACTACACGTTGCCCGAGCCGTATCCCGTCTTTCACGTCACCGCGATCACGCATCGCAAGGACGCCGTTTATCCCGCCACGATCGTCGGCATCCCGCCGATGGAGGATTTCTATATCGGCGGCGCCTCCGTGAAACTCTTCCTGCCGATCTTCAAAATGAACTTCCCCGAGATCGTGGACATCGCGCTGCCGGCCGAAGGCGTCTTCCACAACCTCGTCTTCGTGAGCATCAAAAAGACCTATCCGATGCAGGCCTACAAAATCATGCACGGCCTCTGGGGCATGGGCCAGATGATGTTCACCAAATACATCGTCGTGGTGGATGACGACGTGAACGTGCACAACACCAGCGAAGTCCTCTTCCGCCTCTGCGCCAACACCGATCCGCAGCGCGACAGCATCTTCACCAAAGGCCCGGCCGACGTGCTCGACCACGCGACGAGCGAAATGGCCATCGGCAGCAAACTCGGCATTGACGCGACGAAGAAGCTTCGGGGAGAGGGATTTCAAAGGCGTTGGCCGCCGCTGATCAGGATGGATGACGCGGTGCGAAAGCGCATCGACGGACTTTTGGCCTAGGGAGTTGGGGCTCGGTTTCAAGAATTGATCGCGTCACGATGAAAAGAGTCTCTCGAGGCAAGACGGAATACGCTCGAAACGAAAAGGACTCCTGTCAGAGCCCGATCCGCGCGCCGGAAGGTGTTTTGCTTGGCAAGTCTGCAAGGGCAGGTGTGGAATGGACGGGCCGAGGCGTAAGAATATAGCGCCCGATCGATGAGTCATGCGAAGGGTGCGCGCCGGCCGATTAGGGCCCGGGATACCAGGATGGCGGCAGGTGTTGCCGGTTGGTTGTCGCGGGCAGGCGTGCGGCCGAACGCGATTTCGCTTTCCAGCGCGATTTTCGCCGCGGCCGCCGGACTTTGCCTTGCGTTGACAGGCCGGCTGCCGGGCGGTCTCCAACCGGTGCTCTTCCTGGGCGCGGCCGCGCTGATCCAGGTTCGTCTTCTGTGCAACTTGCTCGACGGCATGGTCGCCATAGAAGGCGGGTTCAGGACAAAGTCGGGCGAGATCTTTAACGAGTTTCCGGACAGGTTTGCGGATACCTTTATCTTTGCCGGCGCGGGTTACGCTGCGATGAATTGGGAATGGGGAGTTCCCGCCGGCTGGATCTGCGCCCTCCTCGCGGTTCTGACCGCTTACGTGCGATCCCTGGGTGTGGCCGCGGGATCCGCTCAATATTTCTGCGGCCCGATGGCCAAGCAGCACCGAATGGCCGCCATGACTTTTGCCTGCATCGCGTCGGCATTCCTCAGTTGGTTTGGAACGCAGTGGCCGGTGATAGGCCTCTCCCTGATCTTCGTCGGTGCGGGAAGTCTGATCACCGTCTTCCGTCGCGCGCGGCTCATTGTGCGGGAGCTGGAAAGCAAATGACGTCGCTCGTGGCCTTCCTGGTGCGCGCGCTTTCCGGCGTGCGAGTGCGGTGGTTGGGAGCAGATCCGCTCGATTGCCAGCGTGTCTATTTCGCCAACCATACAAGCAATCTCGACGCGGCGGTGTTGTGGGCCGCCCTGCCGCCACTTCTTCGCAAAACAACCCGTCCCGTGGCCGCCAGAGATTATTGGACGTTGAGCGCGGCCCGGCGGTGGCTGGCGAGCGAGATCTTTCGCGCCGTGTTAATCGAACGCCGGAAAGTCACCAATGAAAACAATCCCTTGCGGCAGATGATCGCCGTGCTCGAGGCCGGCGAATCGCTGATCATTTTTCCGGAGGGTGGGCGAACGCCGGGGCCGGAACCGCAAAATTTCAAGGGAGGCCTTTTCCATCTCGCCAAGGAGCGGCCGCAGGCACAGTTTGTTCCCGTCTATCTCGAAAATCTCAACCGGATTCTTCCCAAGGGAGAAATCTTGCCCGTCCCGCTCTTGGGCAGTATCACGGTCGGGAGCCCGATTCGCTTGGAGCCAGGAGAAACCAAGGTTGATTTTCTGAATCGTGCGCGGAACGCGGTTTGGAGTCTGCGTCTCCAATGAGCCTGGCAGTGGACCGGACGACCGCCTTATTGGCGGGCGGCGTCATCGCGATTCTTGTCCTGGCGAGTGTGGTGGGAGCGATCCTTGCCCGCCGGCCCGGCGACGCCGGCTATCGAGAAACCGTAGCCAATCTCAACGCGCGAATGCGCGCCTGGTGGGTAATGGTCGGGGTCTTTCTCGTGGCGATCCTCAGCGGTCCGATCGGCGCGGTCATCTTGTTTGGTTTAACCTCTTTTCTGGCGCTCCGTGAGTTCATGACCATGACCCCGACCAGGCGTGGGGATCATGACACTTTGCTATGGCTATTCTTTGTCATTACTCCGCTCCAATACGGACTCGTCGCCATCGGCTGGTATGGGCTCTTCGCAATTTTCATTCCGGTCTACGCATTTCTCTTCGTTCCTCTGCGGAGCGTGCTGAACGGCGATTGCGAGAGTTTCCTTCAACGCGCTGCCACGATGCAGTGGGCGCTGATGATCTGTGTCTATTGCGTCAGCCATGCCCCTGCGCTCCTGACCCTCGAGATCCCGGAATTCGAAGGACAAAACGGAAGGCTGCTTCTTTATTTCGTGCTGGTGGTGCAATCGAGCGATGTGCTCCAGTACGTTTGGGGGAAAATTTTGGGCAAACATAAGATCTCCCCGACGGTCAGTCCCAACAAGACCTGGGAAGGCTTCCTGTTGGGGGCCGGCTCGGCGACGCTGCTCGGGACCGCCTTGTGGTGGGCGACGCCGTTCAAGCCCTGGCAGGCAGCGGCGCTGTCACTGGTCATCACGCTCATGGGCTTTGCCGGCGGCCTGGTCATGTCCGCGATCAAGCGCGACCGCGGCGTCAAAGACTACGGCACTCTTATCAGCGGGCACGGCGGCGTGATGGATCGGATCGACTCCTTGTGTTTTGCAGCGCCCGTCTTCTTTCACCTGACACGCTATTTCTTCACCACGTGATGAAGTTTGCATGAACGCTAGTCCGGAAAACTCACACGCGGGCAAAAAAAGTAGGGAAGTTCGCGACCTAAGCCGGTAAGGTTGTTGGTGTTGGAACAATCAACCAAAAGAACTTCGCTATGGCAGAGTGTAAGCAAGAGGTTTTCGAGTTTCAAGCCGACGGAAGCCGGAAAGTGACGGCGGATTTTTCCGGGGGCTACCTCAGCAGCGAGGGCGGGGCGGTGTTTTTGCGGGGAGTGGACTTGAGGATGGGACTCATTGAGCGACTGGCGGGGTGTTTTTCTGACTATCGGCTGCCGTGCTTGGTCGAACACAAGGTGGCCGAGCTTTTGCGTCAACGCATCGGGGCATTGGCTCTTGGCGACGAAGACCTCAACGACCACGACCGGCTGCGACTTGATCCGCTCCATGCGCGGATTGCAGGCAAAGCCGACGTGCTCGGAGAAGACCGACTCTGCGAAGGGGATAAGGGCAAGGCGTTGGCGGCCCACTCGAGCTTGAACCGGCTTGAACTCGGGGTCTTGGGCGGTGACGCTCGTTACCAGAAGATCATTGCTCGGCCCCAAGAGATCGAAGCCTTGTTAATCGAAGAAGGAATTAAGGCGATCCCGCGAAAGAGCCGGGAGATTATCTTGGATTTTGACGCCACCGACGACCCTTTGCATGGCCACCAGGAAGGAGCTTTCTTCCACGGTTACTACCGCAGCTACTGTTATCTGCCACTCTACTGCTTTTGTGGCAATGTCCCGCTCTTGGCGCGACTGCGAGACGCCAAGGGCGATGCCAGCAGCGGCACGGTGGAGGCGCTCGAGAAAATCCGTTGCGCCATCCGGAGGCGCTTTGGCAGCGCAGGGTGCGCATCATTGTGCGAGCCGACAGCGGATTCGCCCGTGAGGAGATCATGGCGTGGTGCGAGCAAAACGCAGTCTCTTACTGCTGGGGCTTAGCGCGCAATAAGGGGCTGAGCGCCCGCTTGGGCAAGAGCTTCGGAGAGCTTTACCAGGGAATCAAAACCCGAGACATCCAAGTGCCTTGCCGCCGCTTTGAGGACTTTGAATATCGCACGCCCAAGAGTTGGAGCCGCGCGCGCCGGGTGGTGGGCAAAGCCGAGATCCTGGCCAAAGGGCCCCATCCGCGCTTTGTGGTTACCAACCTTCCCGCTGCAGGCTTCGTCGGCGAGCCCGAAGAGCGCTTGGCAGCCCCCGCACTCTACGAGAAGCTTTACTGCGCGCGCGGAGAAATGGAAAATCGCATCCAGGAGGCACAACAGGACCTCTTTGCCGATCGCACCAGCACGGGCTGGATGGCCTCCAACCAACTCCGGCTCTGGTTTTCGGCCTTCGCCCATCTCCTGCTCTCGGTGCTGCGGGCCGAGGTGTTGCGCGGCACCGATCTGGCTGCGGCCACCCTCGGCCAGATCCGGCTTAAACTCTTCAAGATTGGTGCCCGCATCACCATCGCGCAGAGGTTGGCACAGGCGTGCCGGAACGTTTCCTGATAGGGGTAGGCGCTGGCTAACTCGAGGTGGATGCGCCGGCAGCTGATGCCGGCGGCGTTCGGCGTGGCCCCGGAGTCCCCTGCGGCGCAAAGCTCGCCTGCCTTCGAGGCAAGGAGCGCTTTATTTGCCGCCGGCGAGCCGATCCTGCGCTTCTCTTAGCCGTTCATAAAGCGGCTTCAACGCTTCCGGTATGATCCGGACGCCGCCCACAACGGTCATGAAATTCACGTCGCCCACCCATCGCGGAACGATGTGAAGGTGAAGATGGTCCTGCACTCCGGCGCCTGCCGGTTTTCCCAAGTTCCAGCCAACGTTAAATCCCTGAGCCTTGACGCATTCTTTGAGCAGCTGCTGGGCATGGGTGCAAAGGTGCCAAAGCTCGAGGATCTCTTCGTCGATGAGTTCATCCATTTCCGACAGCTTGCGATAGGTCACCGCCATAAGGTGTCCGGCTGAATACGGATACTTGTTCATGAGGAGGAACGTCGATTTTCTCCGGGTGATGACGAGATGTGCGGAATCGTCTTCCGTCTGCGCGGCTTCGGTGAGAAAATTCGATCCGCTCTCTTGTTCGGCGCGGAAATATTCCACGCGCCAGGGGGCCCAGAGAGAGTCAAGATGGGTCTTGAGAATAGACTCGTTCATGCCGGTCTTCTAATTGTATAGGTACGGGTGCTTTCGCTTTTGCCTTTCAGAGAAATCTCCCCGACCCGTTCAAAAGGAAAGCGACTTCGCGTGGCCACGTAGGTGTATTCGCTGACCAGAATGTCGACGCCGCGGTCCGGGGTGGCTTGCTCCAGGCGGGCGGCGAGATTGATCGCATCGCCGATCGCCGTGAACTCCATGCGTTGCTTTGAGCCGATATTTCCCACGATGGCAAGCCCGGTATTGACGCCGATGCCGATGCGGAGAGATGCCAGTGCGTCGCGGGCTCTGCTTTCGGACGTGGCCCACTTTTCCTGCAGTTCCTTGAGGGCTGTGCGCATGTCGAGAGCGGCCTGCACCGCGTGCTCCTCCTGGAATTCGTCGTCGCGCAACGCGCCAAACAAGGCCATTAGTCCGTCCCCCATGAACTTGTTCAAGTGCCCCATATTCTTGAAGACGGCCTCGATCATTTTCTCGAAGTAGTCGTTCAACATTCCAACCGTTTCTTCGGGACTGAGTTGCTCGGAAAAATTGGTAAAGCCGCGCACGTCGGCGAAAAGCGCGGTGACTTTCTTGCGTTGGCTGTAAAGTTCAGATCGTCTTCCGGCGTAGATGATTTCATTGAGAATATCCTCCGACACGTAGCGCGCCAGGGCGCTCTTGAGATCTTCCCGCTGCTGCAGGCCGAGGGTCATCTTGTTGAGGGCGTTGGCGACTTCCCCGAATTCATCTTTGGAGGCGATCTTCAGAGTTTGGTTGTAATCTCCGGCGGCAATGCGCTCAACGGCGTTCCGAATGGTGACCAGCGGTTGCGCAATCTTGCGCGAAGCCAGGCTGGCCAGCAAATACGCCACGACAAAGGAGACCCCCACCGCCAGCGCGCCGTTCCAAAAAAGCCCTTTCAAGCGCTGCATGACTTCCGTCGCACTCACATCGACGCCCACCGCTCCCACCGTCTCGTTTCGCGCATCGCGAATCGGCGCGTTCGCGGTCAGCCACAGACCCCATTGATCCCGGACAAAATCCTGGTCGGCTTGAAAATCGTTGAAGCGAACAATGTAGTTTGGATTGGAGCTCTTGTAGACGTCTCCGACGTTGGACTTGTTGACCCCGTCTTCCTCGGCATCCAGGACAAACTCGGCCGTGGAGGGATCGCCGGGATAGGGGCGCATCGAGTAGATGTACTTTACATAAAGATCCCGCCGGCGATTCGCGTCGCGCGCCCGTCTCAGAGAGGCCTCAAGCTGCTTGTAGACCGGCATATCCTGGTCCGCCCGGGTCTGGATCTTGCTGTGAGCTTCGGCGTCCAGCATGGCGGAGACCGTCGCGGCAATCGAAAGGACATTTGTCCTCATGAGATCCATGAACAGCTGCTTGGTGGGAGCGTACATGAAGGCCGCGATGAGCAAGCCGGTCAAAACGGCCATGATCAGAAAAAGTGTAAAAACTCGCGTCCGAAAGCGCATCGAGATGAGCTGGCAGCCTCAGCATCCACGGAAATTTCCGAAAGAAAACCTAGAACTCGGAATTTTCCCGGAGAGCGGCGATGATTGCCTGTGAGGCGCGTCGAGTTGAACCGCTGGCTTCAAGAGTGGAGACGATTTTGCTCATCTCGCTGACCAGGCGCGAGCGGGCCTGCAAATCGTTCAACAAGCGCGACGCTTCGAAGGCCAGGGCTTCCGGCGTGGCGAGATGTTGAATGAATTCGCGCACGACGGGGGGAGCCGGTTTTGCGGGAAGACGGGGGTCCGGCGGCGGGTTCTGCCTGTAGTTATTCAGGATGTTGATGATGCCGAGACAATCGACGTTCACCAGGCGCCGGCCCACCTGGAAGGTAAGCCAGGCGGCCCGGTAAACCAGGCAATAGGGGAGTCCAAAGAAGGCTGCCTCCAGAGTTGCCGTGCCGGAACAGACAATACCGGCGCAGGCGCGTTGCATCAGTTCATGAGCCGTTCCCGACCGGATAAGGATCGGCACGCCGCGGGCCATTTGTCGCATCTGGTCCGCATGGGCTTCGCTGACTGTGGCGGCTTCAAAGCGAATGCGTTGGTCATGCTCCCGAATGAGCCGACACGCCGCGACCATCGTCGGAAATATCCGCCTGACTTCGCGCTCCCGGCTTCCAGGAAAAAGGCCAAGCAGGGTTCCATCGCGGACAATGCCGGATCTTTCCGCGGCGAGTGCTTCCAGCAGAGGATGGCCGACAAACACTGTCGCCAGCCCGCTGGCTTCGTACATCGGCTGCTCGAATGGAAACACGCAGATCATCAGGTCCAGAAGTTGTGCCATCTTAGGGATTCGGCCGCGGTTCCATGCCCAGACTTGAGGACTGATGTAAAAGAGAATTTTGCCCGGGAATCGACGCTTTCGCAGCGCAGCGGCCAGCCTGAGATTGAAACCGGGATAGTCGACCAGGACCACGGCGTTCGGTTTCGTGTCGTCAATCTGGCCAAGCATGCGGCGGAATTTTCTTCTGAAGTAGCCGTAGCGTTTCAAGACGTCCCAGAGGCCTAGCACGCCGGCCTGCGCGATCCAATCGTCGAACGGTTGCGCGGCGACCGTCCGCATTTTTGGACCTCCGGCACCAAGCAATCGAATGTCCGGGTCCGCCGCTTTCAAGGCCCGCATGACTTCCGCCGCTCGTGCGTCACCGCTGGCTTCCCCGGCCACAAACCACAAGGTGGTCACGGGATCCGAAGCCCGGTCTTCTTTCGGGGATCCGCTTCTTCGATACGCCGGGTAATTTCCAAGGCGATATCGAGGGCATCCGCGGCTTCGTGGCCGGAGACCTTCGGCGCTACCCCCTGGAGCGCGCAGTGGATGAAGGCTTCCAGTTCTATCTTGAGCGGCTCTCCGCGCCGAACTTCGACTTTGTCACGGACGATTTCCTTGCCTCTCGGACTGTCGCGGAGCCGGTAAATGACCCCATCCTGCTTTTGATAATCCAATGACAGGTAGGCGTTTTCTTGAAAGACGCGAATCTTGCGCACTTTGTCGCGGCTGATTCGACTGGCGGTGACGTTGGCGACGCAACCGGTCTCGAACCGGAAGCGCACGTTCGCGATATCCTCGCCTTTGCTGAGAACCGCGATTCCCACCGGGTCCATACTGACGATCGGGGAACGCACGATGTGCAGGATAATCTCGATGTCATGAATCATCAGATCGAGCACGACTCCGATGTCGGTGCTTCGGTTTGGATACGGCGAGAGACGGGTGACTTCCAGAAATCTGGGATTATTGAGCTTTAGTTCCAGCGCCGCTAGGACGGGATTGAAGCGTTCGACGTGCCCAACCTGCAGCACGCAGGAGCGGGCCGCGGCCAATTGCGAAAGAGATCGGGCGCGAGCCGGCGTATCGGCCAGCGGTTTCTCCACGAGCAAATGCTTGCCCCGCTCCAAGAGAAACGCCCCGACCTCAAAGTGAGCGACCGTGGGAGTGCAAATCGTCGCCGCGTCGACCAGCTTTGCAAATTCCTCCAGGGAGCCTGCGGCATACGTTCGGTATCTTTTTGCTACCCGCCGCGCCGTGTCGTGATCGGTGTCATAGACGGCGGAAAGGACGCAATTCTCGAGCTCCGAACAGATCCGCGCGTGGTTTTGGCCCATATGTCCCACGCCGACAACGCCGGTGCGAAGAGTGCTCATTCGCTTGCTCCGTAAAGGGTGATCCCGGCCCCGACGGCCGCTCGACACACTGCCGCGCGGTCAAGGAACAGCGTGCGATTCGCCTCGCAGGCGACGATCCTAAGCTTCGCCTCGCTCGCCACCGCGATGGTTTTCTCACCGATGACCGGCACATCGAAACGCAGGTCCTGATTCGGCTTGGTTACCTTGACGAGGAGGGCATCCTTGCGTCCAAGGCTCCCCCCCCGGCGGATGCATTCATTGGTTCCCTCGAAAGCCTCCACGGCGAGAACCGTGCCGGATTTTACGATCACCGATTGTCCGATGTCGAGCCGGCTGACTTCCTTGGCGATTTCAAAGCCAAATCGGATGTCCTCGATTTCGCGAGCGCTCGGCCGGGGCCCCGCGATATGGCCTGCCCGGGCAAGATGGGCGTCCAGGAAGGTCGTGGCGTTCAGAAGTTCCAAGCCAGTCTTTGAAAGCTCTTTGGCGACTTCTCCAAACAAGGTCTCTGCATTGCGCCGTTTCAATCTCGCAAGCAGCACCAGAGCCCGAACGTCCGGACGCAGGTGAAAGAGATGGGAGGGCGCAAGCTGACCCGCCATCATTGCGTGCCGGGCGCCGGACCGCTTTGCCGCTTCAAGCAATTTCCCGAGTTGGCCGACCCTCATCCAGTGGACCTCATCCGCCAGGGCGCTGGTTGATTCGGCGGTTTCGCCTTTGAAGGCCGCGACACAAATCGTCTTTACTCCGGAAGCTCGCGCGGACTCGATGAGAAGAGAAGGGTAGCGACCGCTCCCGGCGATGAGAAAAAGAGATTCGGGTGCGGTCACGGAAAGCGAAGCATCGGGGCGGGGCAAGATAGTCTGGCGCGAGTCAAGCCTAGTTGGAGAGCAAATCGCTGAAGCGATTTACGCGAAATGAATCCCCTTTTTTCGTCGGCGAGGAGGAGGGGGGTGCTCCGGGACTCTCCGGGTCGCTGGTCTTGCGGGAAAACAACCGGGCTTCGTAGTGTTGTGGTGGCGGCGCCTCTCCCTGCAGCGGCAGTTCTCTCGCTTGGGCGTTGAACGTATTGACCGCCACGAGCGCGCTGCGTCCTCCTCCGTAGAGCTTGCGCCGCTGGGCGATAAACGAACTCGGCACGTAATAGTTGGAGTAGTCTTTTCCGAAACCGCGTTGATTGTAGCCAATGAAAAGGTTCTTGCGGATTTCAAAATGCAGGTGCGCAGGGTACATTCCGCGGTTGGTGCCAATGGTGCCGACTTGCTGGCCGCGCACAATCTGCTGCCCCTCGCGGACCAGGATTTTGTCAAGATGAGCGTAGACGGAATCCGCCGCTTTCATTTGCTGAGATTCGAGAAAGATATGCCGCACGATGATCAGATTTCCCCAACCCATTCGCATGTCGCGAGCCAGGACGACAATGCCATTTGCTGCAGCGTAAACGGGTTTGCCCAGGTCGCTATTGCCTCCCTGAAGACCGTTCCAATCCTCACCCATGTGATAGTTTGGGCGGAAGCCGCGCGAGGTATAGAAGCCTGAGCCGTCCGGCTTTCCGACAGGTTGATCGAAGCCGTCCGCCAGACGCGTCCTGGCTGTATCTGGAGACGGAGCACTGACCAGGGCGGTCACCAGACAGAAAAGAAAAATCCAGAACGCATGTCTACGGAGGAACCGCATCGGCGGAACTTTAATGTTCACCGGCAGGGCTCTGCAACTTTTTCGGTGGCGGCAGCTTGTCGAAAGTCCGCAAATTTCTTAAGCAATTTACTGCAACGATGTCAGCCGTAACTTTTCTGGGGACTGGGCCGGGGACTGGAATCGCCGGGCGCTTCCAGTCCAGCATCCTGTTAAAAATCGACCAAAAGACGCTGCTTCTGGACGCTGGAGAACCCTGTTCTTCACAACTCCTGGAGCTTGGCGTCCCTCTCTCCGAGATTGACGCGGTATGGATTAGCCATGCTCACGCGGACCACATCGGCGGCTTGCCGATGCTGTTGCAGGCCAGTTGGCTGCATGGCAGACGGAGACCGCTGCCCGTCGCGGTCCCGCGCGATCTGGCGGTTCCTCTTCGGGCCTGGCTTGACGCCATTTTGCTCCCGGACGAGGTTCTCCGCTTTTCCGCGGAAATTTTTTCGTGGCAAGCCGAAACCGCGAGTGCCCTGGAGGGGGTCACGGTGATTCCGCATCTTACCACGCACCTCGGCGCCAGCCGCCAACAGGTCGGGAATCGCCCGGCGGAATCGTTCATGTTCGAGATCCTGGGGGCCGGGAAGAGACTTGTTTATTCGGGCGACCTCGGCTCGGCGGATGATTTGAACGTCGTGGTGGGCAAACCCCTGGATCTCCTCGTCTGCGAGTTGGCGCACTTTGCTCCCGACGACCTGATAGCCGTCCTCCGCAACGCGCGGATCGAAACTCTCTGCTTGACCCATGTCGCCTCGGAACTCGACGCCCGCCGGGATGAGCTTCAAGTTCTGTTCGAGCGGGAGCTCGCAAATACGGCGGTGGTTTACTTTCCGGACGACGGGGAGAATCTTGACCTTTAGAAGACTGCTGAACTCCCCGCGTTAGCTCGCTGGCTGCGCAGGCTGGACGCGGACCACCGGCAACGGAAAGCGTAGCCGCAACTCGCCGTCGAGCCGGATCTCGACGTGGTAGACGCCGTGGCGCTGAAACTGCACCCCGCCGAGAACATGAACATTCGTTACGTAAGAGTCCAGGTCCGGCAGCGAGAACCGGAGTTCACTTTGGGTGATGGGTTGCTCGTCGTCGCAGGCTAGGATGAGCGATTTCTCGACAAACTGTCCGGCCCCGCCGCACCAGCGCGTCCAGAGGCAAAGCTTGAAAAAACCGATGGGCAGCACGTGCGCGGGAATCACCCCGAACACTCCGACCAGCGTTTGCTGCCCGCTGATCTCGGCGCGCACATCCTCGCAAAGCACAGCGGCTTGGAGGTCGGGAGCGATCGGATTCACGATCCGGGTCTGAGAAGCCAGAGCAGCAGAAATCCAAAGACGATGCGGTAGACGCCAAACCCGATGAAGGTGTGAGACTGGACGTATCGCAAGAGCCATTTGACCGCAATGAAGGAAACCACGGCGGCGGTAACGGCCGCCAAAACAAGTAAGAACCAATTTTCGGTTTCCCCTTTTCCAAGATGATCGACCACTTCAAGCGAGCCCGCGGCCAGCATGGTCGGAATGCCAACCAGAAACGAGAATTCGGTGGCCGAGACACGGCTCGCGCCCAGAATCATCGCCAGCATGATCGTGGAACCCGAACGCGAAGAACCGGGGAAGGCCGCCGCGATAAGCTGTCCAATCGCCACCGCGATGACGACCGGCCACGAAATGAAATCGGACCGACGGTGGCCCCTGGCGACGGCTTCCACCACGATGAAGATGATGCCGCCGATAATGAGCGCGATGGCGATCGGTTGAACGGCCTCGGGAAGCTTAAGCCCAAGCTTCTTCAAGACCAGCCCGCCAATGCAGGTAATAACGAATGCCACAAAAATCTTCAGGTTGAGAACGCGGCTGGCGGGCTCATTCCAGCGCATTAGCATTTCAATGCGTTGCCAGAACAGGGGAATAACGGCCAGGACGGCGCCGATTTGGATGACGATGTTGAAGAGATCGGATTGATGGCTGGCCAGCCAATGCTCAGCAATCAATAGATGGCCGGTGGACGAAACCGGCAGAAATTCAGTGAGACCCTCGACGATGCCGAGAATAATGACGACGATCCAATTCGGCATGGAGAAAAGGCCGGGATTGTTCAGATGGCATTTTCACCTGTCTCTTCGGTCCGGATACGGATCGCGTTTTCTATGGGAAGAACGAAGATCTTGCCATCGCCGATCTTGCCGGTTTTCGCGGAATCCGAGATCGCTTTCACCGCCTTGTCGACGATGCCGTCGACGACCACGATTTCGAATTTGACCTTAGGAAGAAAATCGACCGTGTATTCGCTGCCCCGGTAAATTTCCGTGTGGCCTTTCTGGCGTCCGAAGCCCTTAACCTCGCTCACCGTCATCCCCTCGATGCCAACTTCAGCCAGAGCTTCTTTGACGTCTTCCATTTTGAAGGGTTTAATGATGGCCTCAATCTTCTTCATGCGAACAGTGTTTAAGCAGCTTAATCATCCTTGGCAAGCGGAGATGCGGAGGAAATTGGCCGTTCATTTTCAGCCCGGATGAAGCCCCGTCAGTGGCGGCGGAGTCCGGCGGGAGCTTATCTCCGGCACCTGCCTCGGATAAAGCATATGCGCGGCACCTGGCTTCACCGCAAGTTAGGCGAGCGGTTGTTTTCGCCGGAGATGTGGCAGCCTGAACGCGCACGCTTTGCATCCGGGTGCGCCATCGGGGTCTTTTTCGCAATGATGCCCCTGCCGATTCAGATGCTCGCCGCGGCGCTTGTTGCGTATCTCGCCCGGGCGAATATTCCGGCAGCGATCGCTACGACCTGGATCAGCAATCCCTTGACCACGCCGATTTTTCTCCTGGCTCAATATGAGCTCGGTTCACTGCTCATTGGCAGAAAGCCCTCGGACGAGCCGGCTGGCGATATGCTGGAGCTGCTTTCCCGGGCCCCTTTGCCATTGCTGGTCGGCGCCTTTTTTACCGCGGCGGTGCTGGCCCTGGTCGCGTATCCGCTGGCGCTCAAGAGTTGGGATTGGTTCGGCCGGCGTTTTCTCAAACCCGCCACTAGCGGGACAGGAAATAAATCTCCCGCCGAAAACAAAAATGCGCTTTAGTTGGGCGGAGCGGGGGCATAGCTCAACGGTCAGAGCAGGCGGCTCATAACTGCTTGGTTCACGGTTCGAATCCGTGTGCCCCCAACTCTGTGCGCTCTCGAACGGTGCTGATAACGCTTGTTTTTTCTTGCCACCATTCGTTGAAGACCCGTCACTTTCTTCGATGATGGCTTCGCCGCGGACGCTCGCCAAGGGTGGTTTTCTGCTCGGCGTGATCCTCCTGGCCGCCACGGGGTTCGGCGCTGCCTGGCTCGCTTCATGGCGGGCGGATCGGTTGGCTGCGCTGGACTCCGCCAGCCAGGTCGTCGAGACCTCGGTCGGCCGAGTCGAGTTTCTAAGACATGGCGAGGGGCCGGCCCTGCTGATTATTCATGGTACGCCCGGCGGCTATGATCAGGCAATGCTATGGGGTTCCTCGTTAGTCGAAGAAGACTTCGAGATCATTGCTCCCTCGCGGCCGGGCTATTTGCGCACCCCGCTCTCCGCCGGCCGTCGGCCGGCGGAACAGGCTGACACCCTGGCGGCGCTGATCGACACTCTCGGAATTCCCGGCGTGGCGATCCTTGCGAGCTCATCGGGCGCGCGGGTAGCGGTGGAATTCGCCGTCCGGCATCCCGCGAAACTCTGGGCCCTCGTCCTGGTGTCTGCAGTGACCGGGGAGCATGAAGACCTGAAGAGCGAAGCGAAGCCGGAAGGAATCGGATTTCCGGCGCTCGCGCCGGACGCATTCACGAACGAAATCGGCGGAATGCTTTGTCTCGAAGAGGCGGAAAGGAATCCCCGCCGAATCATCCCGCTGGTTCTCGAGGCCGGCGACAACAGGACAGCCGCGGAGCGAGATTCGTTAGCAAGCTACGTCCTCGACGATACCGAGCAACTCGAATGGCTCAAGAGCTTGATTGGCACGTTCGTCCCATTCAGCGCCAGACAGCCCGGGCTTCGAAATGATGTCAGCCAGTTTCGAGACCCGCCCGATCTCCCCGTGGAGAAAATCACCGCGCCAACCCTTTTGATTCATGGAACAGCGGACAAGATCGCGCCGATCGCGCAAGCGCGGAAGCTGGCCAGCAGAATCCCCGGAGCGGTCCTCTATCCCGTCGAAGGCGCCGGGCATCTCGTGGAAATCGGTCCGGGGGCTGCCGAAGTTCAAAAAAAGATCGCCCAATTCCTTCGCCAGCATTCCGGAAGGTAATCCTTGGTGAAAATCGATGATCAGCGGAAAAGCAAACGCCCCGCCGAGCCTAAGATTACGTGGATTAAGCCTGCGCTGGCGCGTGAATTCGCTTTAAGGGGAACGGACGCCTATCGGATTGCGGACGGCGAGAAATTTCGCATCGAGCGGTTTGGAGACTGCGCGGTGATCTCGCATTCCGCCGAGAATCCGCCTGCGGCTGTTCTCGATGAGATTCAGCGTTGGCGCGCGCATGCCGGCGTCCTGATCAGGAACCACTATGCCCGCCGGTTGATCATCAATCCCGGCAAGGAAAACCTTCCGCGACCGCTGGGGATAGTCTCGGCCGGGCATCGCGCAGTCGCCCACGAGGACGGCCTCGCCTATGAAGTCGATTTCCTCTCGGGCTACTCGAATGGATTGTTTCTCGATCAGCGAGGAAACCGCGGATGGCTGCGGGCCTCAAAAGTCGGCAGCGTGCTCAATCTTTTCGCCTACACCTGCTCGTTTGGCGTGGCCGCGGCCGTTGGCGGTTCGCGGACCGTGAATGTCGATCTTTCAAAAAGCGCGCTAGAGCGTGGGCGCCGCAATTTTGAGCTAAATAGGCTTTCGCTGGAGGGGCACCGTTTCCTTACCGATGATGCCTTCGACGTTCTTCCCCGCTTGGCCCGGCGGGGTCAGCGATTCGATGCGATAATTCTGGACTCGCCGACGTTTTCGAGGGGGCGTCATGGCCGGCTCTTCCGCGCGGAGCGCGATTTCGGCCGGTTGATCGAGTTGGCCATCAGGTGCGCGGCCGCTGGCGCGGTGATCCTCCTTTCAACAAATTCCTCCAAGGTCACCGTTTCGCGCTTGCGGGAGCTTGGCAGCCGGCACAGCCCCGCGCCGGTCACCTTCTTCCGCTCGCCGCCGCTTCCGGACATTCCGGCCGGTCACGGCGCGGCCACTGTTTGGATGAGGATCGGGCCCTGAGGACCGCAACGTTCCCGACAGTCCCGAAAGATGCTGAAACGCTCAAACCAGATGCGCCCGGCGAAATGGCGGGCCGGTCACGCAAAGCGATCGGGGTCGGAACCGGCAACAGGAGAGGGTTCGGATTCCACGGGATTCGTAAGTTTGCCAATGCGTTCGACAACGATCGAAACGCGGTCCCCCACTTTGAGCCAACGAGGAGGGTTCGCCGCCATTCCGACCCCATGAGGGGTTCCGGTCAGGATTGTTGTGCCCGCAGGAAGGGTGGTGCTGCCGCTCAGGAACTCGATGATGGACGGCACGTCAAAGATCATATCGTTCGTATTCGCGTCCTGAACGATCGTGTCATTCAGAATCGTGCGAATGGAGAGGGCATTCGGATCGGGGATTTCCTCGGGCGTCACCAGGCACGGCCCAAGAGGGCAAAAGGAATCAAAGGATTTTCCGCGGCACCATTGGCTTCCGCCTTTCCTCTTCTGCCAGTCTCTTGCGCTCACGTCGTTGGCGCAGGTGTAGCCGAACACGTAGTCCAAAGCCCTCTTCCGCGATACATTCTTGCACGGCCTCCCGATGACCACGGCGAGCTCGCATTCGTAGTCCACTTCCTCGCTGCGGAGACGGGTCGGAATGAAAATCGGATCGCCGGGATTTTGAAGGCTATTGAGGCCCTTGATAAAGAGCACCGGGAACTCTGGAATTCTCGCTTTCGTCTCCTCGGCGTGTCGGCGGTAGTTGAGCCCGATACCGAGAATCTGGGATGGTGCCAGCGGCGCGAGAAGCTTGGCGACGTCAGCCCGCCGGTCGGTTGATTGGAGCCCGGAGAACAATTCTCCAGTAAGTTCGATTGCGGATCCGTCCCCCTGTGCCGCGCCGTAGTGGATCTGCTCCTGGGAATCGAGATATCGAATAATCTTCATGGATGCTTAGAACCTGCGAAAAAATTAGAAAGCGCCGCACGAGAGCAGAAAGACCGTATGGCAAGGCGCACGCGAGGGCGCATCCCTCGCAGCGGGCTGTAACCGAGCGGGCAACACGGTCAGACGGCGTTTCTTGCTCTCGCCCATAGGGTTGCGTGTCTTTTTGGCTTGACCTGCGTTGCTCGGGCGGGACAGCCGAGCGAAGGGAGACAGCCTGCCGAAGGCAGCCCGCAGGGCGATGCAAAGCATCGGCAACACCGCTGCGGGTATTGCCGCCGCTCTCACGCCCTGGCCAAGCCAAAAATCCAGCAGCAACGCGGCACTTTGTAATTTTTTCACAGGTTCTTAGAGAATTTCGGCTTTGCGGTTCACCGCTGACGAAGGCCGGCAAAGCCAGGAACCGCCGAATCTTGATTGGGCCTGCTACCCGCCAAGCGCTGTCAAACGCTCCTGGGCTTTGGAGACGAATTCGCTGTTCGGATATTCTTTCAGTAGTTGCTGATATGAGGCTTTGGCTTTGGCGAGTTGCTGGGCTTTGAATTTGGCGTCGTTTGAAACATTAGCCTGCCGCTCGAGGAGTTGTCCGCCCATCCATAGTCCTTCCGCTGCCGCGGCCGGCACTCCTCCGTAGAACTGGGCGATCTTGCTGAAATAGTCAATTGCGGCGCCCAGGTATTCGTCCTTCTGCTGCTGGTCGGAAGCCAACTTGGCTTTCTCAGCCATAATGGAACCGCCGAGAAGCATGCCGCGGGCGCGCAGTTCAGAGGTGGCGGTGGGAGCGCGGATCAAGCCGCTGAGCAAGGCGACAGCATCGTCGAGCTTGCCCTGCTCCTTGAGGGATTGGGCAATTCCATAGTCCGCCTCAAGCACCTTGGGCGACCAGGGATAGAGCTTCTTCAGTTCCTGAAAAAGCTGGCCCGCTTCCGGAATCTGGCCCCGCTCTTGGGCCACGCGAGCACGGCCAAAAAGCGCGACGGCTTGAGCCTCCTGGACGAACTGGGAGGCCTGTTCGGGGGTGACATTTTCCGGGATCGGATAATCCCTGGCCAGCTTCTCGAATACAGCGGCGGCCTCATCCAACTTCTTTTGCTCAAGAAGCGCCAGGCCATAGGAGTCCATATCTTGCGGCGAATACAGGAATTCGGGCTTGTAGGCGTCGGCCATGATCCGCAGAGCGCGAGCCTTGTCCTGTTCCGAGACATAGTTGGCCAGCTTGAAAAGAATCTTGCTCCTGGCATTCGGGCTGGGCGCCGAATCGGCCAGCGACTGAAAATACGTGTCGACGTCAGGCGCCTTTTTCAGGTCGGCGCTCAAAAGCATGCGCTGGCACTGCAACAGCGTTTGGAGACCCAGCGCCAGCGAGGCGCTCTCTGGATATTTCCTGATGGCTTCTTCGGAAGCGGCGATGCTCCCTTCCACGAGCGTGTTCCACTGCGAGCGATCCTTATCGCTAAGTGCGCTGTAGCGTCCCAGCGCTTCTGCCTTCGAACGTTGAAGGTCGGCAATCTTGAACATCGCGTCGCCGGCCGGCGGGCTTTCAGGATATCTTTCGACGAACTCGCGATAAGCCGCGAGTCCCGCGTCGGTATTCCCGGCATTGATGGAAGTCTGGGCAATGGATTCATAAGCGAAGTAAACCTTGTCGTTCTTGGGATACTTTTCGACGAATTGCCTCATCAGGGTGATCAGTTCGTCGGATTTGCCTTCCTTGGCGCGTATTTGCGCGCGCAGGAAATAGGTGAACGGGGCCGGCTTGCTTTCCGGATAAAGTTCCGCGACAGAGGCGAGAGTCCCGATGCCTTCATCTTTCTTTCCAAGGGCAATCAGGGCCACGCCTTTCGCATAGAGTGCCAGTGGCGCGAGTTCGTTTTTCGGATTGGCCTTCGCGAAAGCGTCCAGGATTGGCACCGCCGTCGTGTTGTCCCCTTTCTGCTGGGCACAGATTCCCAGCCAATAGTCGGCCTCCACAGCTTGCGGCGTCCCGGGATAGTTCGTTTTCACCGCATTGTAGGCGGCAATGGCCTCATCCCACTTTCGGGTATCCTTATAGATCCCGGCGATACCCGCCTGGGCGATTGCCTTGAAGGCAGGCGCCGGATCCTGCGCCAGGTATTCCTGGAAGGTCTTGAGTGCATCGGCCGGATTGCCCAAGCTGGTTTCGGCCGTGGCTTTCTGAATTACCGAGGGGCCGGCGAGACGTCCTTTCGGGTAGATGGCCAGCGACTCGTTAAAATAGCGGATCGCGTCATTCGGCTTGCTCAGCCGCAGGTACATGCTGCCCAGGGTGAACGGAAGGCTTTCGGCGACGGCGTCCCCCTTGTACTTCGCTTGGAATTCCGAGTAGCCCGCGGCCGCCGGATCGACGGCATTCTGCAGGGCGTAGGTCATGGTCGTAAAATAAAGCGCGCGTTTCTTGTCCTCGTCCCCGGTCAGGTAGGGCGCCACGTGCCCGAGCACCACGCGCGTCTCGTTGTTCTTGCCCTGTTGAAAATAGATTTCCGCGATTTTCAGCAAGGCCGCGGCGGTTTGATCCGGCTTCGCCTGAAGCTCGGAGAGCTTTCTAAGTTCAAGTTCGTTGTCCCGGTCAAGTTGCTTCTTCAACGACGCATTGTTAGCCCTTAGGGCCGCTGCTTTCCTTTCGGGGAACTCCCTGATTTTGGCCTGCTGCAGGGCGACGAGTTCTTTACTCGGCGCAATCGACCCGTAGGCGGCCAGAGCTTCCGCGTAGAGGGGCGCGCGTTCGGATTCCGGGCTGAACGCCGCCTGGCTGAGAAGGATCTCCCCCAGTTCGAAATTCGCTTCATTGATGAGCGCGATGTTGTCCTTCTTTTTGATGACCTCCCGAAGGAGTTCAGCCGCGCGCTTATAGAGTGCAAAGCCTTTGCCGCTGGCGGAGGTCTCCCCCTTCATTAGTTCGGCGCTGCCTTGCGTGGCCAGGGCAAGAGCGAGCAGACTCTTTGTGTTCGACGTGGCGCTGCTCTGCGGGAATTTTTGAAGATTTGCTTCCAGGTCTTTTACCGCGGCGTCGAGGTTGCCGGCCTGGTATTCCGCGGCCGCCCGTCCGAAGACGAAGTTCTCGAGATCTTGGGTCTGGGGATATTTGGCGATGTACTCGCCGAATTTGCCAATGGCTTCCTGGAAAACGCCCCCGCGCTGGGGATCCGCAGGAGGCATTGCCGTCGCCTTGGCGGAGAGGATTTGAGGCAGGAAGCCGTCCGCAATCTGTTTGAGCTCTGGCGGGAGGGGCGGTCCGGACAAAGCCTTCGCCAGCATGCCGGAGGCGGCGTCAAATTGCGCCAGGAAGTAGTAGCAGAATGCGAGCTGGACTTGCGCCGAGGGCACGATTCCGTCGGTGGGGAAATCTTTGAGGAGCTTTTCGTAAGCAGTTGCCGCGGTCCGGTAATCGCCCGACGAATAGATCTCGTAGGCGGCAGCGTTTGCATCGGCCGCGGCGCGCGATTGAGCCCGCAGGGGATCGAGCAAAGAGAACATGGCGACAAAGCCGAAGGCGAGACGCAAAAGCGGACGATTCATGAGACAAGGTGAAAGCAATTACGCTGCTTCATTCCTCAATGCCACAGGAAAAGCTCACGCGCGCGGCCGCGCAGGTTGATGCCGGGCCAGGCACCCGCCGCGCCGGTACCACCACAGCGTGAAGCCGCGAAAATGAAGACTCCCGAAAGAACACAAGAAACGATCACTTCGTTCTCGGGCCCCGAGAAAATCTGCGCAACCCGGAGGGCGCGAACTCTTTGGGGCATCTCTCGGCGTCGGTCCTCAGTCACAGCCCCTCGGCGGGGCTGCTCCTTCGTCCCTCCACTGATATGTGCCCCAACAAGCTCGCGCGTGACATGCGGGGTTTTTCCACAGTCTCCTAGGCCAGGCAGATTGTCAGTTGATCGAGGTTCACGAGAGGGCGGCGCAAGCGAAACGGCGCGATTCCTGCCGCGGACGCTCCGGCCCAATCTTTGGCGGGATCGTCCCCGGCATGGACGCAGCGGCGCGCGGCGACGTTCATTCCCTCGAGAGCTCGTTGAAAGATCCGGGGATGCGGCTTTTCGCAGCCGATTTCGCTTGAGAGGAAAATCTGCTCGAAGTTCGCGGCGACGCCGAGATCCGCCAGAATTCGCCAGAGGCGCCGATCGAAATTCGAGATGATGGCGAGCCGGAACCGGCCGGCGAGTTGCTCGAGACACCGTTTGGCGTCGTCGTAGAGAAACCAGACGCCCGGCTTCGCAAAGTGCCAATAGAGCTCCTCGAACCAGGCTTCCTGATCGATTCCCGGGGCCGAAGAAGTCGCCGCGCGGAGGACGTCCAGAGCGAGTTTCTTCCACCAGGCTCGATCATCGTCCTCGCGGGCGCCCGGAGAGGCCCTTCGGAATCGCTGCATGCCCCAAACCCTTCGAAAAGCCGAATCCATCCGCTCCTCGTCGGCGTTGAGTCCGTGCCTCCGGGCGATTTCCGCGTAATGCCAGCCCACCGGCCGCTGCAATTGGATCAATGTCCCCGCGGCGTCGAAGAAAATGACCTCGGCTTCCCCCTTGACCTCGAGGCTGCCGGCATTCATATTATTTTGCTCCCAACCATGCGAAGAAGCGGGTTTCACCCCGCTTTTTTCATCTTGGGACACGCGATTTATGAATTCCGAACTCATAGCGATGCTTGATTATCTCGAGCGCGAAAGAAGCATCAAGCGGGAGGTGCTGGTGGAAGCGATTTCCGGCGCCTTGCTCGCGGCATCCAAAAAGAATTTCACATCGGGAACTCGCGAATTGCGTATTGATATCGATCCAAAATCGGGAGCAATTCGCGCCCTGGCCAAACTGGTCGCCGTCGAGCGGGTTCAGAATCCCCATGACGAAATTCTCATTTCGAAAGCCCGGGCGATCAAACCGGGGATTCAGGCGGGCGAGGAAATCGAGGTCGAGGTCACCCCGCGGGATTTCGGGCGCATTGCAGCTCAAGCGGCCCGCCAGGCGATCAATCAGCGAATTCGGCAGATCGAGAAGGACATGATCTACGAAGAGTTCAAGGATCGGGCCGGGGAGATCGTAAGCGGAACTGTCCGCCGATTTGAAAAATCCGACGTGATCCTGGATCTCGGGAAATTCGAGGGCACGATGCCCTCTCGGGAGAGAGTGGTTACCGAGGAATACAGCGTTGGCGATCGCCTGCGGGCCTATGTGGTCGCCGTGGACAATGCGTCCCGCGGTCCCGAGATCATTCTTTCGCGGAGCCATCCAAATTTCGTCCGCCGTCTTTTTGAGATCGAGGTCAGCGAAATCGCGGACCGGACCGTCGAATTGAAGGCCATCGCTCGGGAAGCCGGTTACCGCACCAAGGTGGCCGTGCATAGCGCCGACCCAAAAGTGGATCCGGTCGGGGCCTGCGTGGGCATGCGCGGGGCTCGGGTCAAGAACATTGTGAGGGAGCTGAACAATGAGAAGGTCGATATCATTCGCTGGGATCCCGATCCGTTGAAATTTGCCGCCGCCGCTTTGAAGCCGGCCAACATCCGCAGTATTTCCCTCAATGAAGCGACCCACACCGTGCGCGTCCTTGTAGGGAAAGACGATCTTTCCCTGGCGATCGGCAAGCGCGGGCAAAACGCGCGTCTTACCTCGAAGCTCACCGGTTGGGATGTGGATATCGAAGAGGACAAGACCGCCGAGCAAGTGCTGGAATCCCAAAAGGCCCAAGCCGCCCACTCCATGGCTGAGGCGCTTGGAATCAGTGAAGGCGAGGCGCAGACCCTTGCGGCCGGGGGGATGAATTCGATTGAGGTGATTCTTACCGCGGACGCCGAGGACATTGCCGGCTTGCTCGGCTGCGATGTTGCCAAGGGACAAAAGATTCTCGACGCGGCGCGCGCCTCGGGACAACCCCAGGAGACCGCGGCTCCCTAGGGGATGAAAACCGCACTCTTTCTTTTCAATGGCCACCACGAAATCCGAGGACAAAGTCACAAAGTCTAAGGCGCCGCAGGCTATCTCGGGCGCCAAGAAGGGTGCGCCCGAAGAGGCTCATCCGGAAGTTCCGCCGTCGCCCAAGGCTCCGACGGAAACGCTTGACCTACTTGAACCCAAGAAAAAGGTGAAGCGCAGGGACGCGGACGGAGGGAAATCGGTCGTCGCGCCCATTCAAAGAATCCAGGCCAGGCCTCCCGCCAAGAGTCCCGTTGTCGCACCGCCGCCACCGCCTGAACCTGTTCAGGCGAAGGAGATTGCGCCTGAGGCGCCTCCTCCCGAAGCCCCGGCCGAATCCGAGGCGGACAAAAAGGTTATCCATCTCAAAACCTCGATTACGGTCAAAGAGCTTGCCCCGCTGATCGGCATCAAGCCGTTTCAGGTCATTGCGGATCTGATGGCGCTGCAGATCTTCGCCAATATCAACCAGACCCTTGAACTGGATACGGTGGCGAAGCTTTGTGACAAGCATGGCTTCCTCCTGGAACGGGAGAGGAAGGACACCTCGAAGGGCCACCACAAACAGGAGGTCAAGGTCGAGGTTCCCAAGGAACCCGAGAAGCCGAAGGAAGAAGCTCTCAAACCGCGCGCCCCCATCGTCACGTTCATGGGGCATGTTGACCACGGGAAGACGTCGCTTCTGGACGCCATTCGCAAGAGCCGCGTGGCCGCCGGCGAAGCGGGCGGAATCACTCAGCATATTGGCGCCTACAGCGTGCAGCGCAAAGCTCAGTCGATCACGTTTCTCGACACTCCGGGCCACGCCGCCTTTACCGCTATGCGCGCGCGAGGCGCGAATGTGACCGACATTGTCGTGCTCGTTGTCGCCGCCGATGACGGGCTGATGCCTCAAACGATCGAGGCCATCAACCACGCCAAGGCCGCCAAGGTTCAGATAATGGTGGCGATCAACAAGATTGACCTTGCGTCCGCCAATCCGGACAAGGTGAAGACCCAACTCCAGGAAAAGGGGCTGACGCCGGAAGATTGGGGAGGTGAAATCATTTGCGTCCCGGTTAGCGCAACCAAGGGGACCGGCGTCGAAACCTTGCTGGAAATGATCAGCCTCCAGTCCGAAGTGTTGGAGTTGAAGTCTGATCCTCGCGCGACCCCGCGATGTACCGTCATTGAGGCTCAACTTGAGCAAGGGCGGGGCCCGACGGCGACTGTAATCGTCAGGATGGGAACCTTGCGGGTGGGAGATTCCTTCATCTGCGGCAACTATTGGGGAAAGATCAAGCAACTCATCAGTGACACCGGGAAGGCCGTGAAGGAAGCCGGCCCGGCAATGCCGGTGAAGGTTTTGGGTCTTAGCGGCCTGCCGAATGCGGGAGACGAACTCGTGGTCATGGAAAGCGAGCGCGCGACACGGCTCTTGAGCGAGGAACGGCTCTTCGAGATTCGGAACAGCAAGCTCGCCGCCCCGCAGCGCGCGACCCTGGAGAACCTTTTTGCCAATATTGCGGAGGGCCAAAAGCCGACCCTGCAGATGGTTCTCAAGGGTGATGTGCAAGGATCGATCGAAGCCCTGGTCGGGGCTCTGCAAGACATCCCGCAGTCAAAGATCACTCTTGATATCATCCACTCGGCGGTCGGTCCGATCACGGAATCCGACGTCTTGCTGGCGAGCGCGTCGAACGCGGTCATCATCGGTTTCAGCGTCAAGGTTGAGAACAACGCCTCCACGGTCGCCAAGCGCGAAGGAGTTCAAGTCAAACTCTACAGCATTATCTATGAGCTGATCGACCAGGTGAAGGAAGCGATGGCCGGAATGCTTGAGCCCGAGCTAAGGGAGACGGTCATTGGTCATGCCGAGGTCCGGCAAGTCTTCGATCTCACCAAGGGCAAGGTGGCGGGTTGCTACGTGAGCGACGGCCGCATCAGCCGCAGCGCCCGCGCCCGGGTCTTGCGCAAGAAGCAACCCATCTACGATGGCGGTCTTGGAACGCTGCGGCGTTTTCAGGACGACGTTAAAGAGGTTCGCGCGGGTCTTGAATGCGGCATCAAGCTGGGAGATTTCTCCGAGTACCTTCCCGATGATGTCATCGAGTGCTACACGCTCGAGAAGGTGCCTCAACAGCTTTGACGCGACGCCGCGTGGACGCGCAGGGATGAACTTTGCCCCCGCCCGGCATCGTGTCGCGCCGGTGCTCTTTTTCGCCGGCTCTCTTTTTTTCTGCCGCTGGTCCTTTGCGCGCAGGGAGCGGCTCCCCTGCTCGATAATACCGGGTTCGTCGAAAATCCAAAACCGACGTGGGAAACGCAAAGAAAGGCCCGGACTTACGTGCTGGGCATTCCAGCGCCCCGGGGACAGATTACCGACCGCAACGGCAAGCCGTTCGCTCAGACCCGCCTCAGCTATAATCTCGCCATCAGTTTTCCCGCGCCCCTTGACTGGTCGGACAGCAAGATCGTGGCTTTCGCCACCCAGCAGATCACTCTGGCCAGCGGCCTGCTGAAGAGGCCGATTACCATTTCGGATGAGGCCATCCTGAATCATTACAAGAATCGCGGGATCCTGCCGATGGACATCGCCGAGGACCTTAGCCCGCAGGATCTTAGCGTGGTTCAACGCGGCGTGACGGCCAACCTCATTCTGCGGCAGACTTACGTCCGCTTTTATCCGAACGGTCCGCTCGCCGGACATATCATCGGCTACACCGGTCGGGAGGCGCCGCTTTCGGTTCGCCCGGTGGAGAACAACGACCTGATTTTTTCCGACAGCCAGGGTCGCGAAGGACTCGAGCAGGTCTTCGACAACGAGCTCAGGGGCCAGGTCGGACAGCTCAATGTGACTTTCGATGCAGCCGGAAACAAGATGTCCGAGCGCATTGCCCGCCCGCCCGTTCCCGGGTACAACGTTATAACCACACTTGACGAAGATCTTCAGCGCATTTGCGAAAATGTGTTGGCTAAGAACTGCAAGCGGGGCGCCATCGTCCTCATCGATCCAAACAACGGCGAAATCCTGGCGATGGCATCCTACCCGGGGTTCAATCCCAATGAGTTTGTGCCGGTAGTTAAGAAAGAAGTCTTCGACAAATACAACAAGGACCAGGCGGATCCCCTGGTGCCGCGCGCCTACCGCTCGGCTTATCCTGCCGGATCGACCTTCAAGGTGTTCGTGGGCTTCGCGGCGTTGGAAACGGGAAAGATCACACCCGAAAATCACTTCGATTGCCCGACGGATATCACCATCGGCGACCATACGTTCAAGAACTGGAAGAAGAAAGGCGCGGGCAGCTTGAATTTTGTCGAGGCTTTGACCCAGTCGTGCAACACTTGGTTCTACCAGGTCGCATTGAAGATCGGGGCCGATCCCATCATCGACTATGCCCATCGCGTGGGTCTCGGAAAGCGAACCGGGATTCCCATCTTCGCGGAAAACGAAGGCAACATTCCCACCAACGAGTATATGCTGCGCGTTCACAAGCGGGTCATCAAGAAAGGCGACGTTGCCAACATGGCGATCGGCCAGGGCGACATCTTGATTACCCCGCTGCAGATGGCGCAAGCCTTGAGCGTGATCGCGTGCTCGGGAAAGTTTCATCAGACGCGGCTCGTCAAGCAAGTTCAGGGGCTGGACAACCGGGTTGTGGCGGCCTATCCGGACCGGCTTCGCGAGGAGATTCCCGTTGCTCCCCTGGTGGACAAGACGCTGCGCAAAGCGTTGCAAAGCGTGGTCTATGACGGTCAGGGCACCGGCCACTCCGCGGCAGTCAAAAGCGTTCGCGTCGCCGGGAAAACGGGAACCGCGCAATGGGGGCCCGAGAACAAACAGCGCACCGCCGCGTGGTTTACCGGCTTCGTTCCGGCGGAGAACCCCGAATATGCTTTCGCCGCGCTCTACGAAGGGGAGCCCAACGACAACTCAGTCCACGGAGGCTCGCATGCAGCGCCTCTCGTCGGCAAAGTGTTCCGCGAGGTTTACAAGCTTAAGAAGGCACGCGAGTCGGCCGCCCCGGAAACGCCCGATGACAAGGAAGACGATGATGATCGCAAAAAGGATGAATCCGACTAGGAGACTGTTGAGAAACCCGCGTATGCGACGTTGCGGTCAATTTTGGGAAGATCGCAAGGAGCCTAGCGCAGGCTTGATGGGGTTGCGGGGTCCCCATCTCCCCCGCAAGCCGTGGCGCTACGGACAAGCATGGCGACACCGCGAGGGCGGCCGAAAATTGGCGCAACCCAGAGGGCGTGTGACATGCGGGGGTTTCCAACAGTCTCCTAGGGTCAATCCGCGGGCGATCGGAAAGGCATTCTTCCCGGCCGCTAGGCAAAGAAGGTGTCATCGTGGGAATATGGGGGCGCGCAGCAACAAAGAAAGCGAAGGGGTTGGGAGGCGGTGATTTGGTGCCAGGCTCCCGGGGGGATCAGGATCGCGTCTCCGGGAGCGATCGTGCGCCTTTCGGCATCGACTTCCATGATGCCTTCGCCTTCCAGGATGAAATAGAACTCTTCGCTTTTCTTATGATAGTGGCGCTGCGTGGCGCCGCCGGCGAGGACGCTCGCCTCGGCGAGGCTTTGGTTGCGGACGGGGGCATTGGTGCAGTCAAGGATGCTGCGAATCCGCGACCCATCCTTGGTGGTAAAGGGTTTTTGGCTGGATACGTTTAGGACAATCATCGAAAGTTCGCCGGTATGAGGTATTACGAAGGTTGCACGGCTTTGATTACCGGAGCCTCTTCGGGATTGGGAGCGGAATTTGCCCGGCAGCTTGCGGGCTATGCGAAGTCGCTCGTGCTGGTGGCTCGTCGTTTGGAGAGATTGGATGCCCTCAAGGCGGAACTGGAATCAAGGCACGGCAATCTTACGGTGTACGTCTACGGCGCAGATATCGGAAAGGAAGACCAGAGGGTCGCCTTGGTAAACTGGCTTCCGTCGCAGAATGTGAAAGTCGATTTTCTTATCAACAACGCTGGGTTGGGCGATCACGGCGCATTCGAATCGGCTGACTGGAACAAGGCACGGTCGATGATCGACGTGAATATTTCAGCGTTGACCCATTTTATTCACCTGCTGCTGCCGTCCATGACGCTCGCCGGTCGCGCCGCGGTCCTCAACGTGAGTTCCACCGCGGGTTATTTCCCGCTGCCAAATACCGCCGTCTATTCAGCCAGCAAGGCTTATGTCACGAGTCTCTCGGAGGCGCTGGCCATTGAACTGCGACCGCGCGGTATCACGGTTACGGCTCTTTGTCCGGGCCCGATAGCCACGGAGTTTCATTCCGTCGCCAGGCGTGCGGGCGACTTGGACAGCGCATCTCACGCGAAGACCATGCCGGCCTTCGTGGTATCCCCGGAGGAGGCCGTGCAGAGAGCATTGCTGGCGGTTTCCCGCGGCCGGGCGCGGGTGGTTCCCGGTCGGTTCCTTTGCCTTTGCGTCTCCCTGGCGACGCTGGTGCCCTTTGTTATCTTGAGAGAGATCCTGCGCGCGTTGCGCGGCAAGCTTTGAAGCCACCCCGCAGTGAATCAGCCATTGACAAGATTGCGGTCGGTCAAAATGCTGGAATCGTGAATAAAATCACAAAGTCATCCGGTGTTCCGCCGGAGAGCGCTGCCGCGTTTGCCCAGACTCTGGAGCTCATCAACCCGCATCTCTACTCGGTCGAGGAGAGAATCCGCGAACAGGCGCGAGCCTTTGATCCGGCTGTGGAAGGCTATGTTTCCTATGTCTGCGAAAAAGGGGGCAAACGGCTGCGGCCGGTTCTCGCCCTTCTGGCTGGGGGCGCATCCGGGCGAATTACGTCTGGCCACGTTGATCTCGCGGTGATCGTGGAAATGGTCCACGTCGCGACTCTGGTTCACGACGATATCATGGATGGTGCGGAACTTCGTCGGGATCAGCCGACCGCCAACGCGAAATGGGGAACGTCGATCAGCGTCTTGCTGGGCGATTGCCTGTTCGCGCATGCTCTGCGGCTGGCAACCAGCTTTAGCAACAATGCAATTTGTCGCCGCATCGCCGAGGCGGCGTCGGAAGTTTGCTCGGGCGAGATCGTTCAGACGCAGAGACGCTATGACCTGAAGCTCAGCACCGCGGACTACTACCGCATCATCGAGATGAAGACGGCGTCCCTGTTTTCGGTGGCTTGCGAGCTCGGCGCGTTCATCAGTGAAGCGAGCCCGCTGGTCATCGGCGCGCTCAAGAATTTCGGCCTCAAGGTGGGCACAGCTTACCAGATTTACGACGACTGCCTTGACCTGGCCGGCACCGAGGAGGAGACGGGCAAAACATTGGGAACCGATCTCCGAAAGGGCAAGTTTACGCTGCCGGTCCTGCTTACCCTGCAGAATCGCCAGGGACTGGATCTCACCCGCCTGCGCGACCTCTTGCTGAGGGAAGACCGCGTCGATGAGGAGTTTCTGGCTGATTTGTTGCATCGCGCGGGAGCCCTTCCGGCGGCGGCGCAGATTGCCCGAAGAATGCTCGGAGAGGCTCGCCAATCGCTGGAAGCGGTCCCGGTCAATCGCTACGTTAACGGCCTTCAGGCCATCGCCGATCATCTGATCGGCCTGGTTGATCGATTGGCGTGAACGTTCGCCTTACCGGCCGTTAGCAATCCTCGACTGTGCGCATCCGGGAAATCCCCCTCGGCGATCGTCCTCGAGAAAAGCTTTCGGCGCGGGGCGCCTCGTCGCTGACCGATGCTGAACTTCTGGCGATCTTTCTGCGGACCGGCCTCAAAGGCAAAAGTGCGATCGCGCTGGCCGGCGATCTGCTCAGGGCCAAAGGGTCGCTCCGGGCGCTCTCCCGTTGCCCGCCGGCCGAGCTTTCCAAGATCGCAGCGGGAATCGGACCCGCCAAGGCAGCCGAGTTGGCGGCCGCCTTCGAACTCGGAAAACGCCTGTCCCGGGGTGTGGCCGAACGTCCGCTTCTTGACAGTGCCGCGGCGATCTACGCCATTTTCGGCGCCGAATTCCAGGCTCGCGATCGCGAGTCGCTCAAGGTCGTCCTGCTTGACACCAAGTTGCGCCTGCTTCGCATGGACGATGTCGCGCTTGGTTCGTTGAATGAATGCGTTGCGCATCCGCGTGAGATTTTTCGCCCGGCGATCGTTCATTCCGCCTACGCGCTGGTTCTTATCCACAATCACCCGTCTGGCGATCCAAGCCCAAGTTCAGCGGATCACCGGCTGACGCGCCAGCTCGTCGAATCGGCCAAGCTTCTGCAAATCGTTTTGCTTGATCACATCATCATTGGTTTGCCGGACGGCGGAAGAAATCCGTATTTCAGCTTCCGGGAAGCCGGCGCACTATGAAGATTCATCCCACGGCCGTCGTTTCTCCGCGGGCCGAGCTGGCCGATGATGTCGAGATCGGCGCATATGCCATCGTCGGGGAGGATGTCACACTTGGGGCGGGGAATGTCGTGCAGGCCCATGCGGTGATCGAAGGCCGGACGACTTTGGGATCTGGAAATTTCGTTGGATACGGCGCCATCATCGGCGCGACCCCTCAGGATTTTGCCTTCCGGGAATCGGTCGCGAGCGGGATCCGCATCGGGGATGGCAACACGTTTCGGGAATATGTGACCATTCATCGCGGGACGAAGGAGGGCTCCGCGACGGTCGTCGCAAACGGTTGTTATCTGATGGTGGGGACACATCTCGGCCATAACGTGAAGTTGGGGGACCAGGTCGTCATCGCCAACAATTGCCTTCTGGCCGGCTACGTGGAAATCGGAAGCGGCGCGGTCCTCGGAGGGGGCACGGTCTTTCACCAATTCCTGCGAATCGGACCGTTGGCGATGGTGCGCGGAGGCACGCGCTTCGGAAAGGACATCCCACCTTTTGTCTCTGCGGACGGTGAAAACCTGCTTTCGGGCATCAATGCCATCGGTTTGCGGCGGGCGGGCGTTGCGCCCGCGGTGCGCCTGGAGATCAAGCGGGCGTTCAAGCTTATCTATTGGAGCGGTGTCAACATTTCGCAGGCCCTCGAGCGGGCGAAGGAATCGACGTGGAGCCCCGAGGCGCAACTGTTTCTTGATTTTATCGCCGCCTCGAAACGCGGAGTCTGTGGTGCGAACCGGGTCCCGCAAGAGGAACAGACAGAAGGCTAAGGCGCTTTTCTCGCCTGCGAGAAGGCATCAACGGCTTAGTCCACGATTCCCCCGAGAGGAGAGGTTGCTCTTCGCGACCGGGTGCTTTGGCATGATGAAGAAACTTGTAACGCCGGCGCACCGGCGAGATCGGGGAGGGCCACTATCGCTCGGGGCAAGCCGATGATCTTGGCGACCGTTCAGCGCCAGATGCGGGCAAGAAGCCAGATCTGACGGTGAAAGAACTGCAATGACGTGTTGCGAGCTTTGATCCTGAAAGAAACCTGTGGGCCGAGGTGAAAACGGAAATCCGCTCTTGCTCGCGGGATCCGGTTCAAGCTAAATGGACGGTGAGTCTTCGGCTCCAGTCGGAGCATTTAGCCCCGCGGCAAGATAAACTTCTCGGACGCTAACGCCCGTTCGCTTGGCCGCCTCGCGGCAGGATTCAAACTCGGGCGCGACCTGAATCAGTTTACCCTCGAGCAATCCCAGTTTGACGCGCACCGGACCATACGGCGTTTCCCGAATTTGGAAGGTCCGTTTCAGCTTCACCCGCTGCCTGCGGTGCATGCGCACGCCAAAGGCGGTGGTCTCGGTGAGGAGGATCCGCAGGAGTTCTCGACACTTTTCCTCCTCGCAAAGCACGGTGAAGACGAATCCCGGCCGGTTCTTCTTCATCTGGGCAGGAGTGAAAAACACATCGAGCGCCCCGGCGGCCAAAAGACGGTCCATGGCAGCTCCCGCCAATTCGGGGCTAAGATCGTCAAGATTGGTCTCCATCTGCACGACTTCATCCGCCTCGGCGCCGGGGCACGGCCCAAGCTCGCCAAGAAGAGCACGCAGGACGTTCGGGCGGGGGCCATCGCTGCGGGTTCCCAGGCCGTAGCCGACCTTCTCGATTTTCATTTCCGGAAACGGGCCGAACGACGAGGAGAACTCCGCGAGCAGCGCTGCGCCCGTCGGCGTAATCAATTCGCCCGCGTCTTGGAGTTGGCGGATCGGAATTCCGGCAAGAATCTCGAGCGTTGCCGGCACCGGGACAGGCAGGCGCCCGTGAGCGCAGTCCGTCCATCCAACACCGTCAACCAGCGAAGAGGCCAGCACGCGTTGGACGCCGAGCGCTTCGATTCCGGCACAGACGGCGACAATGTCGGCGATGGAATCGAAAGCGCCGACTTCGTGAAACTCGACATCCTCTGGCGCGACTCCGTGGATCTTTCCCTCCGCCAGCGCGATGCGCTCGAACACGGAAATGCTTCGGGCCTTGACAGATTCGGCCAGCCGGCTGCTCCCGATCAAGCCGCGGATTTCCCGATGACAGGCGCCGTGAACGTGGCCGTGGGCGGAATGCTCGTGGAAATCCTTCAAACGAGTCTCGAACTTCCAACCGGCGATGCCCTGGCGCGTTTCCCGTCGAAAACCGAAGTCAATCATTGCCGCGAGATCCATCGCGGCGATGGCCGAACGAAAAACTTCCTCCTCCACGCCAAGATCGCGTAGAACCCCCACAGTCATGTCTCCGCTGATTCCGGAAAAGCAGTCGAGATAGAGGACTCGCATGAGGAAGTCTCGCCCCAAGGGACGGGCCGCGGGGCGCTTAGAGACCCCGACTCCGCGCGAGCTTTTCGAGTTCGGTCTGGAAATCCATGACGTCCTGCTGGCTGGGGCGGTAACCGGGGGTTGTGGGATTGAGTCCGAGGCGGCCTGTCTGATCAAGGTACCATTCCGCTTTCTGACCGTCCGAGAAGATAACGCGTCCGCTGACCATCGAGCCCGGGCGCGTGATTTGATCCATGGTCACGGAGACTCTTCCGGCGGTGGCAGCCTTTTCGGGCTCGGGAGACGAAAGCGAATCGCGCTCGGGTGGACGTTCTGCTTCTTTGATTTTGAGTTTGAGGTCATCGGCGAGAAGGCGGGCGTCCAGATAAGTCAGCGAGATCTGGAAGACTTCCTTCAAGCGCTTTTGGATTTCGGAAAGACTGGCGCCCGCCTCGATCCATTTGGAAATTGCGTCTTTTTGTTCGTCGGTGAGAGTCATGGGTATCTATCTATTTGCGCGGATAGCATAAAGGATGCGAGGGAGGATCCCGTCAACACCGCGTCGCGCGGGAACTGACCGCTATCCTCCCGCAATCGCCGGCACGATGCTAATTTCGTCGCCTTCCTTGACTGCGGTGTTCTTGTCATTGAGGAAGCGGATGTCCTCATCGTTGAGGAAGACGTTGACAAAGCGCCGGATGTTGCCCTGCTCGTCGCAAATGCGTTCGGCGAGGCCGGGATACGACTTTTCAAGGCTGGTGAGGATTTCCGAGATCGTCGCGCCTTCGGCGGGGACGACCTCTTCTTCCTTGGTGAGTTTGCGGAGGGGTGTGGGGATACGAACGGATGTGGGCATTGGATTATTGGTTTATACTGGCTGCATGGGGTTGGAGGGGTTCAATCTCGCCGGAGACGAGCGTTTCGAATTCGCGAAGACTGGGTTTGATAAGGCGCGGTTCGCCGCAACATCCCTGCACGGCTTCCTGGGTTTTCAGTCCGTGTCCGGTGATGCAGAGGACGATGCTTTCGTCCCGCGGGATCTGGCCCTTCTCGAGAAGCTTTTTCGCGCAGGCAACGGTGACGCCGCCGGCCGTTTCGGCGAAGATGCCTGCCGTCTCGGCAAGAAGGCGTATCCCGGCAATGACTTCGTCATCGGTGGCGTCTTCGGCATGGCCCCCGGTTTCCTTCATCGCGCGAATCGCGTAGTAGCCGTCGGCCGGCGTGCCGATGGCGAGGGACTTGACGATAGTCTGCGGCTTGGGAACGGGTTTAACGATCTCCAGGCCTTTTTTCATGGCTTCGCTGATGGGCGAACAGCCGGCCGCCTGCGCGCCGTGGACGGAAAACGGTTGATCCTCAAGAATGCTGGTCTGAATAAACTCCCGATAGGCCTTGTGGATCTTTGTCAGAAGGGAACCGCTGGCCATTGGAACGACGGTATGCCGCGGCAGTTTCCATCCCAGTTGCTCCGCGATTTCAAAACCCATGCTCTTGGATCCTTCAGCGTAATAAGGGCGCAGGTTGACGTTCACGAAACCCCAGCCGTACTTCCCGGCGATCTCCGAACAAAGCCGGTTGACCTGATCGTAGGGGCCGCGGATGCCGATCACATTGGTCCCGTAAACCAACGAACCGAGAACTTTGCTCTGTTCCAGATCGGCCGGAATCAAAACGTAGCTCTTCAGGCCCGCGGCTGCGGCATTGGCCGCGACTGAATTGGCGAGGTTTCCGGTGGAGGCGCACGCGACAATCTTGAATCCCAGTTCGCACGCCCTGCTCAGGGCCACCGAAACGACCCGGTCTTTGAAAGAGAGGGTGGGGTAGTTGACGGTATCGTTCTTGATGTAAACTTCCGACGCGCCAAGCGCCTTTGCCAGACGGTCCGCTTTGACCAGCGGGGTAAATCCCACGTCCACACCGACCGTCGGTTCGCCATCGATCGGCAGCAATTCACGGTAGCGCCACATGCTCTGGGGCCGTCCGGCAAAAATTTTCCGGCTAATGCTCCCGCGGATGACTTCGTAGTCGTAAGCTGCTTCCAACGGCCCAAAGTCATACTCGCAAATATGAATGGCCTCTTTCTCGTACAAGCGTCCGCATTCGCGGCATTTCAAGTGGGAAAAGAAAGGTCGGTCTTCGTTCATGGCTGGCCTCCGCACGAGAGTGGGAAATGAGGAAGGACAAACCGTCCGAAGCCGACTGTCACATCTCATCTGCCCCCGACGCTTTGGCGTCGAAGCTGGATTTGGCACCTGGTCCCCCGAATCCACCTTGGGGTCGGGGCGGTTGCCGTGGCTTCACAGGGCCAGTCCCTCAGCCACTCTCGATAAGATTAGTGAGGAAGATTGCGGTCTGGTGGCACCGCGTCAAGAGTTTTCCTCGCCATTTGAGCGCCGGAGATCGCGTGAAATCGGGATTTCCGCCCGCAATAGCCAGCACCGACAAGGCTCTCCGATGCCCAGGGTTCTTGTGAAAATAGGCGTCCTGAAGCCGATCCAAACCAAGGAGTTCTCTTTTTCAGCGCGGCCCGTTTCGCGAAGCTATTGTGGCCTCCATTCCAACGGGGTGCCGACCGGCAATTGGCGGACGGCGCGGGCAATGTCCCAATTGGCCGTGCGAAATCCGCCGATGCTTTCCAGGACGTTCATTTGATCGGGGACGCTCGTGCCGTGCAAACCGTAAGGCAGTGGCTCCTTGCTGTCTGATTTCGCCAAATTGATCCAGAGCACGCCGGCGGGATTTCGAGGCCCTGCGGCCAGGTACTGCTCGGATGAGAGTTTGGGCTGGGGCGGAGCGACTGAAGGTTCCAGCGGCGTGCTTCCGTAGAGAGGGGCCAATCTCTTTGGAGGCTCGCGCCATTCCTCCTGCAACGTAGCCAGACGGGGGCGCGGGATCGCCTCAAGGATCATCCAGGAACCCCGCCCACGCAGACCGGGCCGCGCGGAAGAAATCGGCATGACGGCCACGAGCGCGCCATCCCGATAGATGTTCAACTGTGACAAGCCGACTATCGCGGCAGTCACCGGCTTTTGAGGGTCGGGTTGGGGTTGGAGCGGCTCATCCAGCGCCTTCTCGATCTCAAAAGGAACCACGTTGGGAACTCGAAACTCTGCCCCGATTCCCGGAAAAGTCGGCAGTTTGCCGTTAAGACTGCGCAAGTAAGACTCGTTGCAGTGAAAGCGCTCGGCGACGAACTCCCATGCGGAACGATAGGCGAGCATCGAACTCGCCAGAAGTTCGTCGTAGGTCCGAGCTGGTTCCGTGATCGCCGCAGGCCGGGCGTTCTTACGGGGAAGCGAGGCAATGGGAGGAGACCGCTTCGGCTCGGGAGTCTCGGCCTTCGGGGGAGCGATGAAGGAGAAGTCTTCACGCTTGAGCGTGTAATGGGTGAAAACGTCCTTCACTGCGGATCCGGCTTTGGCTGCCAGCAAAGTATCGTCCTTGGCATCTTCATGAGTGCCTTGATAAAGAAAGAGCACCTTTCTGAAAACCGGGCCGGGCTTGCCGGTGATCGGACCAGGCGAGAACTGCTCTCGGTCCAGGAAAACCTGGAGCCGAACGATTTCCAATTCCGCCGCGGCCTGCGAATTGGAGGCGGATCCGTCGGATCTCGCCTTTTCATTGGCCCTCGGCGGCGGCGAAGGGCGGACTGTTGCGGACTCTGCAGGAGGGGGAATCTTCAGGACCTGACCAGCCCGGATCATATCGCTATTCAATCCGTTGAGTTCTTTGATTTGAGCCACCGAAACGCCGAATTTTTTTCCGATCAGAATGAGGGCGTCCCCGCGCTTGATCTCGTAGAGGCTGGCCGGATTCGTCTGCCGAGCGGCAGGAGGAGATGTTAGTGCGTCGGTATTTGGCGGCTGCGGGAGGCGCGGCAGTTCAAGGCCCCAATCCTTTGTCTCGGACGGCGCGACACGCCATTTCCACGCCACGGCTCTCTCCAAACCGGGCTCGATACGGGGAGCTGCGGCAGGTCTTCCGGGCGTGGGTTGGCCGAGCGCGCCGCACGGCAATGCGCACAGCCCGACAAGGCCCAAAAGAAACCTTCCAGCCCCAAAAGTCATCACCTTCTACTCATTCCGGGGTATTCATTGCGCTGGTGAGCGAGGGAACAGTTCAACGGAGCTCGCTGAGCCAACCCCAGAGGGGCCGGAGGTCTTCATCGCCGATCGCCAGGGTTTGGATGAGTTTATCCAGATTCATGGCGTGGCGAAGACGAACCTTGGCTTCCTCCAGACGGGCGCACACGCTGGCATAACAGGCAAGATTGAAGACAATGAGCGCATTGCCGGGGTGTATCTCCTGTGCTCGCAGCAGGATGGCTTCCGCCTCTTCCACGCTTTCGCACCGTCTGACCGAGTAGGCCAGATTGATCCACCAGACCGCATTCTGAGGCTCGACCTTGACAAGGTGCCTGGCGATTGAGGCGGCCAGCTTCCATTTGCCCGTCGCCACGTAAAGAGCGACCCGTGCACCCAGGACTTCGTTTCGGCTTTTGTCTTCCGCCTCGATCTCTTGAAGGGCCCGCTCCGCATCGTCTACCATGCCCAGTTCGAGATATCCGCTGGACGCAAGAACCTGTTTTTGCCACTGACCTTTCATTTGCCCAACCTTTCGAGAAATGCCCCCGCTCGCAGCCATTCCATGCCAGTTGCACTCATCACCAAGCGAAAGTCCTTGAATTCTCCGCAACAAGAAATTCGGCGGCAGAGAGTTGCATGGCCCTTCAGTCCGTTGGCGCGTCGTTCAGCGCCCCCATCACGTACTGAACGAGTTCCTGGCTGTTCGTTTCGGCAGTTCGCTTCTCAGCGGCCCTGCGCCCGTGGTGCATTACCACGATGCGGTCGGTGATCGCGAAAATGTCCGGCAAGGTATGGCTAATAAGAATCACCGGCACTTGTTCTTCGCGCAGCCTGACGATCAAATCGAGCACCTTTCTCTGTTCCACGACTCCAAGGTTGTTCGTGGGCTGATCCATGATATCAGTCGGGCCTGCCAGTACATGGCGGGCGATCCCACCGCTTGCCGCTGGCCGCCTGACAGCTTTTCAATGCTCTCCTCGAAGTTGGCAAAGCGGATATTCAGCTTGTTCAAAACCTGCCGCGATGCGGCATTCATGAAGGTCTCATCGAGGGTGCGGACAATGCCACTCAGATACTTTTTCTTCGCTTCTCTTCCCAGGAAAATATTTGCGCTGATCCCCAGGTTTCCCGCGAGCGCAAGGTCCTGGTAGATTGTCTCTATGCCCGCCTTGCGGGAGTCCATCGGCCCGGCAAAGTCAACTGGCTGTCCCAGGAAGACGATTTCTCCCTCGTCAGCCTGGTGCACTCCCGAGATGCACTCTATCAGGGATTTTCCGGCGGCGTTGTCGCCGACCAGCCCGACGACTTCGCCTGGATCCACGTCCAGGCTGATGTGATTTACGGCGGTGAGGCCACCAAAGCGCTTGACCAGATTTCTTACAGATAGCCTGGGAACCATACTGCTTATCCGGTTTCGATCCTTCCGACGATGATATCGCGCGGTAGCCGCCGACAGGGTGTAGAGGACAATCATCTCGCGGTCGACGGGAATTCCGGCGCGCACCGCTGCTGCGCGGTTTCCTCGGATTGCATACACATGCCGGCCAAATTGTGTCTTGTGGAGGACAAAAAGCATAATCAGCGCCAGCGCAAAGGCAATCACTACCGGCCATTGCAAAACCCGAGCGGCTTTGAACGTCCTCGCTGCGGCCAAGGAGCATTTGGGCTCACTCGATAGAGTGAACTCGCGTCGTCCGGTTCGGAGTGTTCATAGCAACCTCCGGGAACATCTTCGACCAGCCCAAGGTCGCGGACGCTGCCTCGGACCCGTTTCGAGACGTCTTTGGAATCGAGAAAACATCGGTTCGGCTGATTAATCGGCGTTGCCAGCATTCCCCTCGGGATGCCGATAGAACTCGATGTCATCTTCGAAGTCGCAGAGTAGCAAATGCGGGCAGAGGCCAAACGGTCCGCAGACCCGCAAGAAAACATTACCGCTTCTATCTTAACGCCGGCAAAATGGCGAGTTTTTCAACAGTCTGCTAGACGAGCAATTCGAGGTAGAGCGCGTGTCATCCGAGGAGATCGGAGGATGCATGAATACGACGAAATCGATCCTTCGACCCTGGCGACCCTCGCGGTCGTGCTCGCCACCACCTCGGGCATGGATGCCCAGAAAAAGGACAAAGCAATGGAACAGCAGGTGTTTTATTGCACAGTGAGGGTCGATGGACTCTCCATCTTCTACCAAGAGGCGGGGCCGAAGAGGTTCCCACTATTCTTTTACTGCACGGTCTTGCGTCGTCGTCAGGGATGTTTCAGCCGCTGCTGACACGGCTTGCAGACGGCTACCATCGGGTTGTGCCCGACTATCGGACCTACGGACCTAGCGACTGGCCCGATTCGAAGGAGTACGGTCATTGACGGATAACAAAAAACGTTGCCCATCCGGCCCGGTTGTACGATTCAGGCAGAATGACGACACTGACGACGGCCGAACTTCGGGGCTATCAGCAGATTTCTGGAAAAAACGGTTCGATCATGGTGATTGCCTGCGATCAGCGCGGCGGCATTCGCAAGATCCTGGCGAGCACGCCCGCGGAACAGGCGAAGATCACTGACACCATGCTGGGCGACACCAAGTCGGATGTTGTGCGCTATCTGGCGAGCCAGGCACCCTGCGTGCTGCTTGATCCGGTTTGTGCGGTTCCCCGTGTGGTGGAAGAGGCCGCCCTGCCCCGCGATGTGGCGCTTCTCATCGGGTTCGACGCCTCGGGCTTTGACACCGATGCCTCCGGTCACTACCTCTCCCGCCTCGCCCCCGGTATCAATGCCAGGAAGGTACGCGAACTCGGCGGCACCGGCGGCAAGATCATGGTCTACTTGCGTGCCGACCATCCAGAAGCCAACCGCCACAACATGGCGATCCTCCACCAATGCATCGAGGACTTCGCCAAGGAAGATCTGCTGCTTGTCGTCGAGTTCCTGACCTACGTCCTCCCCGGCGAGGACGCGGCGGCCTACAAAACCAATTTTCCCTCATTGATCGAAGGTGGCACGCGGCTTTGTCTCGACGCTGGAGCAAAAGTGCTGAAGCTTCCCTACCCGGGAACGGCGCAATCCTGTGCGGCGATCACCACCATGTGCGGTTCCGTTCCTTGGTCGGTCCTCTCGGCTGGCGTCGATCACGAGACCTTCGTGGGTCAGGTTGAAATTGCCATGGCGAACGGAGCTTCCGGCGTCATCGCCGGCCGCTCCCTGTGGAAGGATTGCGTTTCTCTGAACCGCGCCCAACAGCGGGATTTGCTGGTCAGCAAGGCCGTACCGCGCCTCAAGCAGATTCAGGCAATACTGGAGCGCTACCCGCGAAGTCTGCAACGGGCAGCCAACGGCTGAGCATGTCGAATGTCACCGCAATCGGCGTTGATATAGGCGGAACAAATATCCGTGCGGCACGGATTTCGTCATTTGGCGAAGTTCTCGAATGGGCGACACATCCGACCGCGAGCCAGCCATCACTGGTTTCAGCCCAGATAGGCGACCTGGTGCGGTCGTTGGATGACAAGAACGTCAAGGCAATCGGAATGGGAATCCCTGGACGGGTCGATGCCCGCCTTGGACGCATCCTATCAGGCGGTTACGTCGATCTCGCGAGCACATCGCTCGCCTCGGTTCTGCAGGACTCGTTTCAGCGGCCCATTTTCATCGACAATGATTGTAGCATGGCACTGGTCGCCGAACACGCGATCGGCCGGGCCCGGAATGTTGCCAATGCCGTGATGTTCACGATCGGCACAGGGATAGGTGGCGCCGCGATCATGGACGGGACCGTGCTGCGCGGCCGGGCGGCAGCGGGCCAACTCGGTCACATCAGCGTCGATATTGGCGGCGAGCAATGTTTGTGTGGCAGGCGTGGCTGCGTCGAGACAACGAGTTCGGGGACAGCATTGAGCCGCCATATTGCTGCGGCGGGACTTGATGCAAGGACGTCAGTGGAAAACCTTTTGGCGCGGTCTTCGGATGGAGATACAATAGCAACTTCTGTGTTGGCCGCCTGGGCCGGACCGATGCGTATTGCCATTGACACCGCGGTGGCAGCCTTGGATCCCGATTTGGTGATCCTTGGTGGCGGCCTTGGTATTGCAATGCATCAAGCGCTTGCCAATTTTCCAGCCTTGGCGCCGTGGTACCAATGCCCGGTGGAACCGGCCGCACTCGGCGATCGCGCTGGGGTGATGGGCGCAGGGCTCAGCGCGTTGACGAAACTGGCGCGAAACCCATGAAACAGGCGGTTCTCATCAACGGCCTTCCGGCTTCTGGCAAGAGCACCGTGGCGCGAGCCATATCGCACACCAGGGGCTGGCCTCTGCTGACCCTCGACACCATTAAGGAGGCCCTCTTCGCTCATTTGGGAACCGGTGACCGCGAGTACAACCGGAAGCTCGGCAAGGCTAGCTATCGGGCGATCTTCGACTTGGCCGGAGACTTCCCGGATGGCGCAACCGTGGTGGTCGATGCCTGGTTCGGTTTCCAGCCGCTCGATGTCCTGCAGGATCACCTCGCCCGGGCGCGTATTACCCAAGCCGCCGAGATTTGGTGTCACGCACCTGGGGACGTGCTGGGTGAGCGGTACCGGGTCCGGTCCGAACAGCGACATTCCGGCCACCTCGGTGTGTCCTATATTCCCGAACTCGTCGAGCTGGCGAAGCGGGTCCAGCCCCTCGGAAGATTTCCACTCTTCAACGTTAACACAACTCGGCCACTGGATATGGCAGCAGTGGCAGCCTGGCTCAACACAACTTTCAAGGTGTGATCAGCAGGCCGACGCCGATTGCCAATAACAATGCTTTCGATCGTGGCAATCCTCTGTTGCGACCATGGAGCAGCTTGGCCCAGAACCCCGGTTCGCTGATCTCTTGCCCACCGATAACTGGGACTTCGAAGAGGTTTCCTTCGATGAAGCGGCGAGAATCGTGCGCGATGGCGGCTTCCCCACCAGCGCCATTCCTTGCCAATGACCGGGTGGCGTTCGGCGTTCTGACGGCAGGCAGGCTTGAAGGTCGGCTTCAATCCGGGCTGTCAATGCCGGGTCGCTGGCCATGACAATCAGCGCCTGAGCGCCTTCACCTGTCCGCCGCTGACGACCGTACCGCAGGACTGCGATAAGATGGCCGACTCTCGCTCAACCTGGTGTTCTCTAGAATTGACCCGACCAGGCAGACTGAGGCGGCGTCCGGACAGCGCCCGGATTCTCCTCGATGCCGAACTCGTGCTGCGCAAATCGGCCTGTGTACGAAGCCTACTTGCCGACCATCAGGCGGACGATCTCGTCGCCGGTCGTTTCCTTTGGTCTGCGCTCACCGACTTCCTTGCCGCGGCGGAAGACCACGATGCGGTCGGCCACTTCGAAAATGTCGCCGAGATTGTGCGAAATGAAAATGATGCCTTTGCCCTGCGCTTTGAGCGACTGGATCAGCGCGATGACTTTGCGCTGTTCGGGCACACCCAACGCCGCCGTCGGCTCGTCCATGATGACCAGGCGGGCGTTCCAGTACATGGCCCGGCCGATGGCAACGGCTTGACGCTGGCCGCCCGAAAAGGCGGAGACCGGCGCATCAAGGCGGATGACGTGGAAATCCAGCTTGTGCATGGTTTCCTGCGCCACCTTCGCCATGTGCGGACGGTCGATGACGGGGAGAAATCCAAAGAGCTTTTTAATCGGCTCGCGGCCGAGGAAAATGTTGTCGCCGATAGTCAAATTGTCGGCCAGCGCCAGATCCTGATAGATCGTCTCGATGCCATTATCGCGGGCTTCCTGCGGCGTGGCGAAAGCAATGCGCTTGCCATCGAGATAGATATCGCCCTCGTCATAGTGGAACACGCCGGAAATCGCCTTGATCAGCGTCGACTTGCCCGCACCGTTGTCGCCGGCAAGGGCCACGACTTCTCCGGGGAAAACGTCGAGCGAGGCTTTCATGATTGCATGGACGCCGCCGAAGCTTTTCGAGACGCCCTTGACCGCAAGGATGGGAGCCGGATTACTCAACTTGCCGTCCTCCCAGGAAACGCCGCTGGCTCTGGTCGACCAGCACGGAAATGATGATCACGCAACCCACCGCAATGAATTGCCAGAACGAAGGGACATTGATGAAGACCAGGCCGTATTGGATGACGGCGATGACCAGCGCGCCAGCCACCGTGCCCCAAATGGTGCCAGAGCCGCCAAACAGGCTGGCGCCACCGATGACGACGGCAGCGATGGAATCGAGGAGCAGCGGTTCGCCCGCCTGTGCCGCGCCCGCAGAAAAGCGGCCCGAATAAAGCGATCCGGCAATGCCGGCCGTGACCGCCGAGAGTAAATAGATCTTCATCGTCAGCTTCTTGATATTGATGCCGGCGCGGCTGGCGGCGGCCTTGCTGGCTCCCATGGCATAGGTGTGCTGGCCAAAGCGGGTCTGTGACAGAAGATAATGCATAATCAGGCAGGCGATGGCGGTAATGATCACGAGCACCGGAATGCCGAGAACCCGGCCGTTGCCTATATAGCTGTACCAGGGATTGGAAACCGGAATGGTCATGCCGCCGGCGAGGAGAAAGGCCGAACCGCGAGCCACGCCGTACATGCCAAGCGTGCCGATGAAGGCAGGCACCTGCAAATAGGCAATCATCCAGCCATTGACGAGGCCGGGGATGAAGGCAATCGAAGTGCCGGCGAGAAGGCCGATCAGCATGGCCGGAAAAGGCCCAAGGCCAAGTCGGAGCGCGACATAATTGGCCACGTGGGCGGCAATTACCGAGGCCAGCCCCATGATGAAGCCGAGCGACAAATCGATGCCTGCCGAAATGATCACGAAGGTCTGGCCGAGCGCCAGCATCAGCGGAGCCGTGGCGAAGACCGAAATCGACTGCAAATTATAGATGTTGAAAACAAAGCTCTGGCCATAGGTCATTCGCGACCATGCCTCGAAGAAAACCGTGAGGAAGATCAGAAATAGCCACGCCCGCAACTCGGCAATGCGTACGAGGATCGATTTGCCATTGGTTTGGGTTGTCGCCGCAGCCATGAAGGATTTCCCCGGTCAAGCTTATGACACTTGGCCGCTACGCATGCAGCCGACGGCGGCCAGCTTGCTTAGGCACCTATGGTCATTTGCTCTTGTAAAGAAACCTGGCGACCTTCGGATCGTCGATATTGGCCGCGGTCATCACCGAAAAGCCCGTGCCGATGGCGGTCGGAACCGGGTTGCCGGTGACATGGGCGAAGGCCGCTATCAAACCGAAATACCCGATTTCGGCGGGATGCTGGGCGATGGTCAGCTCGAAGGTGCCATCCTTGAGCTGGGCCACGATCGATTCCGGTGCGTCGAAGCCAGCGATCTTGATCTTGCCGGCCTTGCCCGCCTGGGTGACGCCATTGGCGGTGCCGGAGGCCGAGAACAGGTTGGCACCGAAAACACCGGCCAGATCCGGCACGCGGCCAATCACCGCCTGCACCTGGGCGGCGGCCTTGTTGGCATCGTCATCGTTGAACTGGGTCTCGAGAACTTCGATGCCGGGAAATTTCTTCATTTCGTCTTTGAAGCCTTCCTCGCGCTGGTCGGTCGTCGAAATTCCGGGCTTCACATTGGAAACAAAGACCTTGCCCTTCTCGCCGACGGCTTTGGCCAGCGCGCGTGCCGCCATACGGCCTCCGAGCACGTTGTCGGAAGCGACATAGGAAATCGGGAAGTCCGCGTCGCCGGCACCCGTCTGGAACACGCCAGTGCCGATATAGGTATCGACGCAGACGATTGCGATGCCGGCATCGTGTGCCTTCTTCAAGGGTGCGATCAGCTGAACCTTGTCGGTGGGCGCAATCATAATGGCGCGCGGCTTCTTGGCAATGACTGCATCGAGAACAGGAACCTGCAGCGAGACGTTCCATTCTGCCGCCCCCTGATAGATGAGTTCGGCGCCGACGGCCTTCGCCGCGGCTTCCGCGCCATGGTGCATGGTGACATAGAAACCGTCAGCCGTCAGTCCGGGAATAAGCGCAATCGTGATCTTGTCTTGCGCCGATGCCTTCTCGGCAAGCAAAGAGGTGGATGCGGCAGCGGTTGCTGCGCCCATTATTTTTATAAATGAACGACGCTTCATGGTTTTCTCACTAAATGATCTTGAGCTCGCGGTCGAGCAAAACTTACCAGGAACGGGTGGATGGTTCCGAATTGGACGTGGAGGAGGCGCGCCTTGATCAGCGGCGGCAAACGCGATGCGTCCTCGTGGATAAAACGTTCGAAGACGTCGAGGCAAGCACCGCTGAATCCGTAGCGCCTTGTTGGGCCGTCGCAGCGCGAATCCATAATGAATAGAGCGAGATCTAAGATACGTCTCAGGTTAGAGTGTGCTTATCCAAACGACACTACGGAATAATGGCGATCTTAATGCCTTTCCGGGCCCACGCGAGTTCAAGCGGTTTGCCAGATTCTGCCAGCGGAATCTCGTGGGTCACGAGCTCATCAACCTTAATCTTTCCGCTTTCAAGGTACTCTTAAGACCTCCGACTAAGACAGAATTTTCGAGAAGAGGCCGATTTTGCCGCCTTTCTCATCATCCGATCCGATGTAGGAGATAGGAAAGGTTACCTTGCCCTTTTCGTAATCGCCGTTTCCCAAGAATGTATCGACGGTGATGACCTTAACGCGGGCACCGACGGCCCGCTGGAGAGGAACGATCATCTGCTCTTTGTCAGTCGAAGCAATAATCAGATACTGCAGATCTCCTCGGGCGACCATCGCGTCCAAGATCGGGGTTTGGGGGGACCCAGGTTTGTGGATACTGGGTCACCACTTCGAGGCCGAAATCTTCTGCAGCCTCTTTGACGCCGATTTCCATGACTTGGTAGAAGGGATCGACGACGCCTGGCAGAAATCCGATTTTTGGTTTCTTGGATTCGCCACGCGCCAAAAACGCGGAGCCAAGGAGAACCGGTACAGCAGGAAATCAAAACTTTCTTTAAAATAGGGGGTCAGTTGGTTTGCCGAACCCTAATGCGCGGTTCTTGACGATTCATTCCGCAACTACGGTAAAAATGATCGCCGGACCAGTAAGGCTTAATGTAAGACGTCCACCGCATCCGGGCCGCGCAGGGAATTGCGGGCAAACGAAACCCTCGGGGTTTTCTCTGGGAACTATTCTCGTTCCATTTCCGAAGAGGAATCTTGTTAGGGCGTTTGCGTCCGCCTAAATCGTCGCTGCAACTGAAAAGGAGAATTGTTTCTCGAGGAGATCAGATCCGGCTGGCAATTTTGCCGGGACTCATTTCCGGGGTTTATTTGCGCCATCACGAAGTTTGGCTGGGAAGTCCGTTTTCCGCCGCGCCCGCCCTTCCGGGATGCCACGAACCCTCCACAACAGATACTGCAGCAACTGGATTCTCGTCCGACTTCACGCATATTGCCCATCTTTACAATGGCAACCCCGGCCGATCATTAGCTTTATCATGCACTTTGGGCCTTCCCATTTTCTTCACCGTGCTCTATTGCGTGATCGCCGAATTCAAACCTGGTATCACCCTGTGGCAGGGGAGCGCCTATGGCTATTTCTCTGGGTTGCGTTCCACGTGGTTTTGCTCCCGCTCGCCGGAACAGTCCCCGCCGCCTGGAATCAACCGCTGGCGGAGCATTTCTGAAAATCACCGGGCATATGTTCTGTTTCTGGGTTGCAGAACTCGCCCGTCATGATTTGCGCTATCGGATGACCCATCAGTGCTCCCCTGCGTAGTCTCTCCCTTCGCGGCCTTGGTTGCCCAGCGGGCCGCTGGCTCAAAGCGGCCTTTTCGCTTGCAGATTTGCGGGTCAGCGCCTCTTGTGGCGGGTTTCGGTGGCGTCTTGCGCAATTTCGGGGCGTTTTCCCACTTGCGTCGAAACGCAGCGCGGAAATAGTATCCCCCGTCCCGATGCCCTTGAAGACCTGTGACCATCATTCAGCGCCACGCTTGCCTCTGGTCTGCGTGGTGTCGCCATCTCTCTCGCTCTTCTTTCGGCAGCTCGGGAAACGACCGTCAAATCGGCGGCGAAAATCGAGCTCAGTTCCTCCGTGAAGCATCGCTAGCTCAATGGTAGAGCAGGAGACTCTTAATCTCTTGGTTGTAGGTTCGAGTCCTACGCGATGCACTTTTTGGACCAATCTTCTGACCTAAATGCAGGGAGATGTATGAAAAGGCATGAAAATGCCCTAAAAATTGGCACTTTTTGGCACCAGATTGGCCGCAGAATGATCTTTCATCCCGGCCCCGAATGTCAGGCGAGCCGCATAAATGTTCAAACCCTTGCAAATGCAAGAGTATCGTGAAATATCACGATATGAACCGGAAGTCCCTGAACGAGCCGATACAGGCAGCCAGAACGGTCATCGAAAGACAACTGACGCTGCAGCGAATATGCATGCGACTATTTGTGCACACGTTTACACAACAGATCGCGAGTGCCGCAATGGCCTCGCAATATTGAAAAGGAGGATCAATGTTTACACCGTTTAGACTGTTTAGAAAGGCAACCCACGCGGGGATTATTACGATCTCGGCGCTGGCAATTATTGGCTCCGCCCAGGCTAAGACGATCCGTATCGCCGAGCATCGTCAGGCACGGATCGATGCGCTGAAGCAGGTCGTGCCGGAAATAGAAAAAAAATACAACGTCCAGATTGAAATAGTCGAATATCCCGCCCCAGAGAAGGATTACCTAACAAAGCTTCTGACGGAACTTCGCTCAGGCAATGCGCCTGACCTCTTTACGGCACCCCATGGTCAGGATGTCGCCGACATGGTCGCGGCGGGCTACCTAGCTCCCATTACCACAGAACTCAAGGCTTGGGAGGGCTATACGCAGCTGTTTGATGTCGCCAAGGCCCTGGCGACCAGCAAAGACGGTCAGATGTACATTCTGCCCGCCATGCTGAACGTTCAGCAGATCTACTATCGGCGCGATATATTGGAGAAGGCTGGCATTTCAACCGAGCAACCGAAGACGTGGGCCGAGCTTCTCGACCGGGCCAAGGAGATCAAAGCCAAGACTGGTGCCTACGGCCTTCTCTTTCCGGCGGGTATCACTTGGGCTGGCGGTTCCTTCGACGAGGGCTTCAGGCTTTTGATTGTTGGCACTTCAACGCCACAGATCGTCGATGGGGACGGCAAGCTCAACCTCACCGGGCAAGGGATAAAGGACGCCTTTGGCTTCTACGCTGATCTCATCAACAACGATTTGATGCCGATCGATCCGCTGCTGGGGCCGGAGCCTTGGGTGATACCGAAGTACCAGATGTTTCCGGCCGGCAAACTGGCTGCAACGACCAGCGGTTCATGGTGCTATATCTATGACTGGGGTCCGAAGAGCAAGAGCCCGATTCCTAATGTCACCCAAGTGGTCGGCAGTTGGGCGGTTCCTGGCAAAGAGGGAGGGCTGCACGTCCTTGTCGACGTCGACAGTCCATGGGCGGTTAACGCAAAAGCGGCTGATGTTGAGCTCGCCAAGAAGGTCCTGCTCGAGTTCGGTTCGGTTAACGCTGATGTGGCGTACGCGCAAAACCTCGGTAACATCCCAAGCCGCATGGACGCGGGGGCTGATCCAGACTTCCAAAAGCTAGAGGCGCTGGTTCCAATTCACGCCGATCTGAAGAAGGGAAGCGGAATGTATCTGCAGACTGCGGAGGGCTTCTCGGCGGTTACCGAAGGTGTGGCGCGCGCGACCGAGGCACTGCTTCGCAAGAAGACTGATGCGGCAGGCGCTCAGAAGATCCTGGTTGACTACGTCAAAGATGTTCTTGGCGACGAAGCCGTCAAATAACTGAAGGCGACTACTCCGCGACCGCCTCCGGTATTTCCCCGAGGCCGCGGGGCTTAGTCGTGGATTTTACAAAGTGGCAAGCTCATATGATGACCTATCATGATCGCACATCCTGGCAGCTTAAGCTCCTCCTGCTGCCCTGCGTCCTCCTCATCGGTGCTCTCGTCGTCTACCCGGCGCTTTACTCGATCTATTTGAGCCTTACGAATGCTTCACTAGTCGGGTCGGCGGCAACCCATCCTCGTTTCGTTGGCATGCGCAACTATGTGCGGCTGTTTGCGGACGGAGGCTTCTGGAATTCTCTAGTTGTTACGTTTTGGTTTGTGCTTGGATCGGCCGTGATCGGCCAGTTCGTCTTGGGACTCGTTTCCGCCGTTCTGCTGCGCCGGCCGCTTCGGTTCAAAAATTTGATCAGCTCAATCATCCTGTTGCCGAATGCTGTGCCTGAAGTAGTCGCGGGCTTTATCTGGATTTCCATGTTGGCTGGCGGTGAAAATTCGACGCTGAATCGGCTGCTGGGCGGCTTGTCGGTACAATGGTTGCAGCAGTTTCCACTTGCCATGATCATTGTTGCTAATACCTGGCGTGGCATTGCCTCGGCGATGATCCTGATGATGGCGGGTCTTAGTGCGGTGACCCCTGATGTCTATGAAGCGGCCCGGATCGACGGCGCCTCACCTCGCCAGATGTTCCGGTTCATCACGCTTCCACTGATAATGCCGAACATATTTCTTTACATGCTGGTCTCGACTGTCTCGACCATCTCCATTTTCGGGTTCGTCTACGCGCTCACCCGCGGGGGCCCTGGCAACGCCACTGAGATTATTGGCATCTACATCTACAATCAGTCCTTCACGGCCTTTCAGCTCGGGTACGGTTCGGCCGTGGCGGTGGTCACCCTCGTCATTTCGATGGCCATCGGCTTGGTCTACGTGCGTGCTCTCAAAGTTAAGGTTTAAAGTCATGAGCAAATCGGAACGCGCTGTTCCCACGATTTTTGGCGGCGATGCGGTTGCGTATGCAACTCTTTCGCTGATCGCACTTTTCTGTGGGATTCCTTTCGTTTGGCTGATTCTGGCCTCCTTCGATGGAAATGCTTCGCTGTTTCTTCGATGGCCGAGCTCTTGGACGCTCAATAACTATATCGGCATTTTTGTGCGCGAGGGGGGAGCTCGATGGTTTTTCAACTCGTTCGTCGTTGTCGGGACTGCTACAATCATCGTCCTGGTATTCTCCGGCTTCGGTGGTTACGCACTGTCGCGGACAAACGCGTGGTGGAAACGGCCGTTCCTCTACTCGATCATTCTAGTCCGCGTCGTTCCACCACCGGCTCTAATCGTCCCCTTATATAACATTCTGCTCACCGGTAATAAGGTGGTCGAATCTTTTGTGCGCAGTTTCGTAGATCCCGAATCGGTACGTCCGGTTATGCGGGTAGTCGGCTTAATCGATGGATATTTTGGCCTGATTCTAGTCTTTGCTGCCATGCAGTTGCCGCTTGCGCTCTGGATTATGAAAACCTACTTCGACACGATTCCCCTCGACTATGATGAAGCGGCGCTCGTCGACGGGGCAACCCTGTTTCAGCGTATTCGCTTCGTGATTGCACCGCTAGCTCTTCCGGGCCTCGGCGCGGCGGGTCTTTTTGCATTTATTGCTGCATGGGGGGATTTCCTGATGCCGCTCATCTTGCTGTCTTCATCCGAGCTTCAGATGTTGCCACTCGGACTGTTTCGCGCTTTTCTGCGCGTCCAGGAGATTGACTACGGCTTCTTGAGCGCACTCGCGATGCTTTACATGCTACCGTCCGTGATGGCCTTCGGATTTGCCCGCCGCTTTTTCGTCCAGACGTTTTCCGGCGGCGTCAAAGGCTGAACTGTAAGAACAGCCCTGCTTTTTACCCGAAACTCAAAATGGAAAACGAAGTTAGTATCAAAGTAACAATCTGGAACGAGGGCCGCCACGAGAAGCTCCAACCCGACGTCGCAGCGATCTACCCGAGCGGCATCCACGGCGCGATTGCAGCAGGCTTAGAGAACGAGGGCTTTGCAGTATGTTGGGCCAGCCTTGACGATCCCGACGAGGGTCTAGGTGAACAACTCCTCGACGATACCGACGTACTCCTCTGGTGGGGACATATCGCCCATGAGGAGGTCAGTGACGCTTTGATCGACCGATCAGCAGCGCGTGCTGAAAGGCATGGGACTCATCGTGCTCCATTCCGGGCACCACTCGAAACTCTTCCGTCGGTTGATGGGCACCAATTGCAATCTTGTCTGGCGAGAGCTGCCGGAGGGTGATTTGGAACGAGTGTGGGTGATCCGCCCATCTCACCCGATTGCAGAAGGCTTACCTCCCTATTTCGAAGTCCCGCAGTCGGAAATATACGGCGAACCTTTTGACATTCCCACGCCCGAGGAGTTGATTTTTTTGTCTGGTTCAAAGGAGGAGAGGTATTCCGCAGCGGCTGCACGTTTCAGCGTGGCCGTGGCCGCATTTTCTTCTTTGGATCCGGACATGAAACCTTTCCGATCTATCACAACGCCCATGTCCCATCGGGTTTTTGCCAACGCTATTCGATAGGCAAAGCAGCCGCACACCGATGGGCGAATTTTGAGCAACTGGCATCGCGAGGTGCCGATTCATCGCTAGGCCCAATTTGCTTTGACGCTGCTGACTTGGGCTCCGAGTAACAGGTCCGAAAAGAACGAGGCTGAAATTCGCTTGTTGGCTAATGCTCCAGAGCGTCGCACCTCTGAATGAGCCCGCTAGTCACCGCGCATCGGCGTAAGATCGAAATGCAATGAACAACAAAGACGCTTCAGTAAAAATCAACAATTTGGTCAAGACGTATAGCGATGATCGTGGGCGCCCGACGTTTACGGCGGTCAAGAACATCAATCTGGACATCAAGGACGGTGAGTTCATGATGTTGCTTGGGCCTTTCGGGGTACGGGAAATCGACGACGTTGCGGATGGTGGCCGGGCTGGAGAAGATCACCAGCGGGACGATTTCCATTGGGGGCAAGGTGGTAAACGACCTAGAGCCTAAGGATCGCGGGATGCCGGTCCGCTTGCGATAGCTCAGGAAAGTCCGGCAAGCACATTGAGCGTTGTCTGATCTCGACGTTTCAGTGGCCGAAAGGATGGGTTTCAAAGGCGACTTTCGACAATTTGAGCATTTGAATGCGGATTGGCGATTGAGGCGCGGTATCCGCTCCTGAGCCAAATCCAGGTCCCGGGGCGACACGCGGCGCTTGTTCGGGATCCAGTCGCGCTAAGTGTGAAGATTCGAGGATGGACGACTTGAGATAAAGGCGCTCGGCATCGCTGCTCTCTCTCTAGCGCTTGCGATCGGGAACCGCTTGCCGAAATACGTAAGACCGTTAGGCATAGAATCGGTGCCCTGATTGGAAATACTTCGCGAGCTGCATGACAAAGCTCAGGCGCGCACTCACCTTGGAGGGTTCGGTCGGTATCGCGCCTGCGAACACCAACAGCACCATGCGGTTTGAGGTTTTTGGCGACGACAAGGTTCCATGGGAGAGTGGCGTCCTGACGCAGGACCCAAAGAGGCCTGGAACAAGCCGGACCGAGAATTTCAAGATCGACGTGTCAGGCCTGGAAACCCTTGAGCTCAAGATGAACCCTATCGGGTCAAATAAACCCGGGGTTCGAGTATTTCTGGTCAATGACGCAGTTTATAGAATCATCTCTAGACCTCTTATGCTTCTCTATGAGAACCTGTGAAAAAATTACAAAGTGCCGCGTTGCTGCTGGATTTTTGGGTTGGCCAAGGCGTGAGGGCGGCGGCAATACCCGCAGCGGTGTTGCCGATGCTTTGCGTCGCCCTGCGGGCTGCCTTCGGCAGGCTGTCTCCCTTCACTCGGCTGTCCCGCCCGAGCAACGCAGGCCAAGCCAAAAAGACACGCAACCCTATGGGCGAGAGCAAGAAAGGCCATCTGGGGCCGCGTTGCCCGCTCGGTTACAGCCCGCTGCGGGGATGCGCCCTCGCGTGCGCCTTGCCATACAGCCTTTCTTTCTCTCGTGCGGCGCTTTCTAATTTTTTCACAGGTTCTGAGAAGCAGATCGAGGCAGGCGGCGATTGACCAGGTTTGATCGGAGACAGGAGGCAAACTATGACCGAATGGGACGCGTCTGAATACGCCAGGATATCGGGCCTCCAGGAGGCGATGGCCGAGGAAGTGCTCTCGCTGCTCGATCTCAAAGGGGCGAGGCGTGTTTTGGATGTGGGATGCGGCAACGGGAAGGTTACCGCAGAGATCGCTTCTCGTGTTCCTCAAGGGTCTGTTCTCGGCGTAGATTCGTCCGCGGACATGATCGCTTTCGCCTCGAGCCGATTCGGTCCCCCGCTCCGGCCCAATCTCCGATTTGAAATAGCTGACGCGCGTCGTCTGACTTTTCGGGACCAATTCGATCTGGTGGTCTCCTTCAACGCGCTCCATTGGATACACGAGCAAGACCAAGCCCTTCGCTCGATACGCTCTGCGATGAAGTTCGACGGCGCGGCACAACTGCGCCTCGTTCCTAAAGGCAAGCGCAAGAGTCTCGAAAATGTGATCGAGGAGACGCGCCTCTCACCAAGCTGGTTTCGTTACTTCCAGGGGTTTAACGATCCCTATCTCCACCTGACGCCAAAGCAATATCGAGTATTGGCCGAGCGGAACGGCCTGCGCGTCTGCAGCATTCGCACGGAAGACAAAGCTTGGGATTTCAAGTCTCGCTCTGCATTCCTGGCTTTTAGCTCGGTGACCTTCGTCGAATGGACACAATTCATACCGGAAGCCGAAAGGCTCGCCTTCATCACCGATGTCCTAGATCGCTATCGGATCGTGGCGACTGACACACCGGGCGAGGAGAATACTTTCAAGTTTTATCAGATGGATATCACGCTTTCGCCCGACTAAAGCAAAAGCAAGACTGAGATCCAAGGCCGCCGCCAACGTTACATCGCGCACGCTTCAATCGTCCTGGCATATGCCCGGACCTAGCCGACGCCGTGATTGCCGCCGCCACTTTCCCTGAATGAAGCCGATAAAAAAGAACAACTACCCAAGGAAACTGGCGGGCCAAGTCATCGAGGAGAAACTGGCCCACGGAACTGAGGAAGGAGCTTCGAGTTGCTGCTGAAATTCCCGGCCGCCGCTGAAAAATCAGCTATGATAACCGTAATTGAATTTGGTTGCCGCGGAATAAGGGATTTTTTTTCCGAGATGGTCGGCGTGCATCAGCATGTCCTGGCTTTTCTCGGGATGACCATATTCGGAATCGTATTTGCCTTTGGCAGTGAGAGCTCCAAGAAAGTGTCCCGCTTCGTGGGCCATGGTGCTGTCGGAACGGCTCTCGGCGATCAGGGCGATGGCCTCTTTGGCGTTGGTGGCCCCTCTGTCGGCTTTGCCTCCGTTGGTCACTTTTTTAACGAGAAAGAAAGTCAGCGCGGATCCGGAATCTCGCTCGTCCAGAAATCCCTTCGGCAACTTCTGCATCTCGATGGTGTCTGCCTGCGGCGAAAGGCCATCGATCGTGGCCGCGTCCGTGCGCCCAAGTTCAAAGAAAACGTTAGCCTGCGGATTCCAGATCGCGTTCATCTCGCTCAGCAGGGTCTTCGGATCAGCGGAATTCCCGAGGCTTACAAGTCGCTGGCCATCGCGAACCTGAACCGAACGGATGGCGACTTTCACCGTCTTTTTATCGAGTACGAGGACTTTGAGCGTGGCATCGGCCTTGTGGGTCTTTGGGTTCTTGGCCTCCACTCTTACCTTGTCAAATCCCACCGGAGCGTCGGCCTTGATCCTGAAGATACGCCAAGAATCCTCATCGAATCGTCGCATCGCCTCGGAAGGATTCGAGGCGTTTTGTGCCGCCCCGGCTCGTTCCTGCCGTTTCTTGAACTCGTAGACTTGAACCTTTGAGGGCACCGTGGACCGCACGTCGAGGCCTCTCCCGTCTTCCAGGATCACCAGGGTCGAGCCGCCGCTCGGAATGACGATCCCTTGCCCGCCACTCGGCAGGTTTTCATCGACCCCGGAATAAGCGGTGACTTCGCGAAAGGTTACCATACCAAAACAAAATTACGCGGACACCTGCGTTTCGAAAAGTTTCTTTGAAGCCTGGGAAGCATCGCGGAGGCCGCGTGCGCATTTCAGAACTCTTTTTCGATGCAACCTTGAACCAGCGAAGTCTCTTGAAAGATGTATGGTCCCGTTTGCGCAGGCGCTGTCGCAATTTTTCCCCAAGCGACACGGAGCGAAAATTCTACAAACCCAACTTAGCTCTTCTTTTTGAGCGCTTCTGGGCGACTGGTTGTGTTAACTCTTGAGCTATGAACTTTCGAGTCTATGTCGTCTTCTTTGGCCTCTGTACGGCGGCAACCTTGTCGCGCGGTGGTCTGTTGAATGAGATTTCCGACAATGAACGCGGCCTGTTGGCCTCCGGCCAGATCGTCGTGAAAGCCGAAAAAGTGCCTGGCGCTCCGTGGCCCCGACTCAGTCTTTATCAGGTTGTCGATGCGCCGCCGGCGATATTGCAGACACTGTTTGGCGATTACGCGGCCGCGCCGACCTACACGCCGAACTTGATGTCCGCCAGGGTCATCGCGACGAATCCCGACGGGACGAAAGACGTGGAATACACAGTAAAGGTGCCCATCCTGATGAAAACCTCCTACACGGTCCGAAATTCTTATATCAGGAAGGGAAGTTCCTATACGGTAAGTTGGAAGTTGCTGAAATCCCCGTTTGCTAAGATAAGCGAGGGATCGCTCTCTATCGAACCCTATGGCGCCGATGAGACGCTTATGCGCTACACTAACCTCGTCGTGCCTAAGACCAATCTTGTTGCTGGTTTGAAAGCCCAGGCGCTGAACGAGGCGAAGGCCACGGTGGTGGCCATCAAAACCGAGGCCGAACGTCGTGCGCGCCAGTGATGATCCTTCGCGGCGCCAATTTCTCGTGTTCATTTGCATTGGCGTTTGGCGCGCGACGCAACTCATCCGACGGCTCGCTGCGGCCGTCGAAGGCCTCCTCGGGCGCTACGTTCGCACGTCCGCCGGCAACGGAGCAGGCTAGGGACTCTTTGGCTTTGAGAGTTTCAACAGAAAATTCACCAGCGGTTTCGCATCGGCCGGTAACGTCTCGTCGTCGAAGATCACTTGGAATTTCTTCGATCCCGCCTCGATCGTGAGTTCGTATTGCCGCAGATCGCGCGCGGAAGTCGAGCGTCGCTCCTGGGAGTCTGAAAGACCGCTGCGCTTTACCAGGCCCTCGAGTTCGCGAGCTTGCTCGGCGGAAAGTTGCTCCGTGTCAAGGTCACATCCTTTGAACAACCCGCCAAAACCGCCGCTCTGCAGAAATTTCACGGTCATGGCGTCTTATGAGACCGTGATGCCGACTTTCTTCCAGGCTGCCTTAACGGCTCTCTTGGCCGCGGCTCCCTCTGCCGCGGCGACTTGCACGGTTACCGTTGCGCAATCCTGAAACGTGCTGTTGCTTGAAAGCTGCTGAAGGGTCTTGTACCAGATGCGGCCCGCGGTGTCCCACGCGTTGCCGCCAATTTTGCGGGCGGTCAACACGAACGCGCGATTCGCGATGCCGGAATTTATGTGAACTCCGCCGTTGTCTGCCGGTCCCTGGTACCGCTTGGCGTAGGTAGCGGGTTGGGGATCGGTGCCCAGATCGGGATCATTCACGTAGGCCGTCCCGGGATTCTCCATGTCGCGGATTCCTCGCCGGGTGGGGGCTGGCACCATGACCTCCGCTCCCACCACCCAGTTCGCCTTGTCTGTCGGTTCGTCGTTCTTCCACTGCCGGACGAGAACCCCAAAGACGTCCGCGAAGTGCTCGTTCAAGGCGCCTGATTCCCCGTAGTAAGTCAGGTTGCTGGTGAAGGACTGCACGCCATGGGTGAGTTCATGCCCCACGACCTCGAGAGCGCCCGTAAACCTTTGAAAAATCTGGTCATCGCCGTCCCCGTAGGCCATTTGCTCGCCGTTCCAGAAGGCGTTGTTCATTGGCACGAAATTGCCTTGGTCGTCTTCCTCTGCCAGGTGGACTGAAGAAATAAGGCTCATGCCGTTGTCATCCAGGGAGTTTCTTTGGAAGACGCTGTCGTAGAAATCATAGGTGTCCCCGGCATAGTCGTAGGCTTCATTGATGGCGACATCGCTATGTTTCGGCTGGCCTTCGGAGCGCTGCAGTTTTCCAGGCAGCAAGTCCGGGCTTTGGCCCTTCATCGTATAGACGAGGCGATTTTTTTTCTTGTTGGGCGCCATGACGGCCATGAGACGGGGCATCGCCTGGGCTGCCACGCGGAAGGCGCGCATCCTGGCCGCGGATCGCAACTGCGCGATCGCCCGCGACCTTACCAGGGGATCTGCCGACTTGAGCAATTCATGGGTGATATAAGGGGGGATGATGCAATGTATGGGATTTCGCGCGCACTGACACATATGGGTCGCCTCCTCCGATTGAAATGTCGCAAAGACTGTTAGCGGATATCCATATCCTAACTGAAGCCTGCGCCGGTTGTAAAGCTGAAAGCGGAGTTCGGCGTCCGTTGCCCCGCTTGAAGCTGCTCCGTCAGTCCAGGGGCTGGCGGTCGCTGAGATCGCCTTCTGCCGCAACTCCAGCGTCGTCCGGAACCGGCGCGTATTTGATGCCGTTAGGCGAGTTTCGTATATGCTATCGTTCCTCCGGGCGCGACCATATGCCCAAGCCATCGCTTTCCTCTCAAACTATCCACGCCCTGCTGCAACAGCGCTTGGGAGCACTTTCCCATTTCAGTCCGCTTGCTGAAGGATTGGCTTCCCAGGCATTTGGCTTCCGGCAAGGCAGGCTGGATTATGTTGTTCGTGTTAACCAGTCGATCGATGGATTCACCAAGGACCGCTTCGTTCACCAGTGCTTCGCGACCCAAGATCTTCCAATCCCGGAGGTGCTTCAGATAGGGCGCTTGGATGAAAGGCATGTTTTCTGTGTTTCCCGCCGCATGCCGGGGATGCGGCTACAGGATGTGCCTAGCGCGCGTAGTTCGGAACTTGTCGCTCCGACACTGCAAATGATCGCAACAATCGCCGGCACCGACATCAGAAAAACGCGCGGATTCGGGCGATTTGACGTCTCGGGGCGTGGCGCTCAGGCGTGTTGGCGAGACTTTCTTGTCGGCATAAGCGATCCCCGGCTCTATGACTGGGCGCAGGCCGGCCGCGTTGCCCACGTGCCGACGATCCGGACTCTTTCCCGTCTCGTCACACAACTGGCGGTGCATTGTCCCGAGGATCGGCGCCTCGTGCACGGTGATTTTTCCTCCTCAAATATGCTTACGGATGGCCGGTCGATCACCGCGATTTTCGACTGGGATCGCGCCTTGTTCGGTGATGCCCTTTACGACGTCGCAAATATTTTTTTTTGGCGGGAAGAAAATCTGCAACCGCTGATTGAGCGGCTCAAGGAGCAGGGGCTGGAAATTCCTCGATGGAATGAAAGAATACTCTGCTATCAACTGCATATCGGTCTGCGGGAGATTTATGACAGCGCCATGGGAAGCGGCACGATCGACCTGACCTGGCTGATGATTCGGTGCAATGCGATCGTCGCGCAGCAGGAAGCAAAGGCCGGCCAGAGATAGACAAAAAGAGGGATCACTCGGTTCCTTTCGCGTCATAGCGGGTCGGCGGCGTTCGAGATCCGGGCAATCCAAGCTCCTGCTGCCTTGGATCGAAGATACGCCCTTGCCCATGATCCGCACATCGACTAGGTACACCGGTCTTTCATGAATATGGGATATCACGCGTTTCACCGGCGATATTGGGTCGGTGAGCTCGGCATGCGTTCGCATAGCCTTTCATAGCGGCGCATGGCTTGGCATTCGTGGGCTATCTTTTTCCTGATCGTGGCCTTGTTGCTGGCCATGGACCTCGGACTCTTTCAACGCAAAGTCCACGTGGTGAGCTTGCCCGAGGCGATCCAGTCGACGGCGCTGCGCGTCGTGCTGGCGCTTCTTTTCTGCCTCGGCATCTACGGGGGTTGGATCGGCGGCTACGAGACTCCACAGTTGCAGGCGACCAGAGGAATCGAATTCCTCACCGGCTATCTGGTCGAGATCGCTCTCAGCATGGACAATGTTTTCGTCTTCGCCCTTGTTTTTAAGTATTTTCGCACTCCGGCTGAGCACCAGCAAAGGATCCTGTTTTGGGGCATCTTGGGAGCGCTTGCGATGCGCGGAGTCCTGATCTTTGCGGGAATTGCCCTCATTGAGACGTTCCATTGGATCATTTACGTTTTTGGCGTCATCTTGATCTACGGCGGATTCAAGATGATCCGCAGTGAAGGCGAGGAAACCGATCCCGCTAAAAATCCTGTTCTCAAGCTCTTTAGAAGGCTGGTCCCGGTGACCCCCGGCCTTCATGGTCAGCGATTTTTCGTCAGGGAGAATGGGCGGTTGATGGCCACCCCGCTCTGCGTTGTCCTGGTAGCCATCGAGACCACCGATCTGATTTTCGCCGTCGATTCGATTCCCGCCGTTCTGGCGGTCACGCGAGATCCTTTCGTGGTCTTTACCTCGAATGTTTTCGCGATCCTTGGACTAAGGGCGATGTACTTTGCTCTGGCGGGAATCCTCAGGCTTTTCCGATTTCTTCATCATGGCTTGTCTGCAATTCTCGTCTTTATCGGCGTGAAAATGCTTCTTTCGCAGACTCCATACGCCATTGAAACCGTCCAATCTCTGTTTGTCGTGTTATCTTTGTTGGGCGTTTCGATTGTCGCGTCGCTAATTCGAAAAAATGATTCCGCCAAGCCGGACGCTTGAATCGATGCCTCTCGGACCATCGCTGCGCGATCGATTTCGGCGAGTCCTCAGCATGCGGGCGCGGAGCCGCGGCGCATCATGTTTTCGGCGATGACCTTCGGAAACAGGAAATTCAGGAGATACTCGGACCCGCCGGCTTTTGTTCCGCCTCCGGACATGCCAAATCCGCCGAACGGATGGCGTGCAACGAGCGCGCCCGTAATGCCTCTGTTGATGTAAAGATTGCCCACCTGAAACGCGGATTTCACGCGCTCGATGGCTCGGGGACTTCGCGAGTAGAATCCCCCCGTGAGCGCGTAGGGTGTGGCATTGGCAATGCGCAGCGCTTCCTCGAGATCCGCCGCGCCGATGACCGAGAGCACCGGACCGAAAATCTCTTCCTGAGCCAGGCGGGAATCGGGCGCCACGTCGGTGAAAATTGATGGACCGACAAACCAACCCGCCGGTTCCTGAACAGGCATCTGAAACGCCAAAGTCGCCTCGCGCCGGCCCGCTTCAATGATTCCCCACACGCGGTCGCGGGCCACCTGATCGATCAGCGGACCCACGGCGGTGGACGGGTCCGCGGGATCCCCCAGGCGCAAGCTTTCCGTGGCCTCGATTATTCTCCGGGTTAATCGGCTCCGGATTCCGGGAAGCACGATAAGCCGGGAGAGGGCGGAGCACTTTTGTCCCTGATATCCGAAGGCGGAGGCCACGATGCCCGGCACGGCCTCGTCGAGATCGGCGTCGTTATCTACGATGACGGCGTTCTTCCCGCCCATTTCGCAAATCACCTTCTTCAACTGGGCCTGGCCCGGACGCGTCCGGCCCGCAGTTTCCCAGATTTCGAGCCCCACCTTGCGCGAGCCGGTGAACGCGATGATCGCGACATCAGGGTGTTCGACGAGGGCCGAGCCGATTTCGCCGCCGGAGCCTGGCAGACAAGTGATGGCCCCGGCCGGAATACCGGCTTCTCGCAACACCCGCGCAAAGACAGCTGCGATCACGGCGGACTGACCGGAAGGCTTCATAATCACCGTATTTCCCGTCACCAGAGCGGCCGTTGTCATCCCGCACAGGATCGCCAGTGGAAAATTCCATGGCGCGATCACCGCCGTGACCCCGCGCGGGATATGGTCATGCCAAATCGTTTCCCCGGACACGTGAAATTCGGCGCGGGCCAGACGTCGCATTTCGCCGGAGTAGTAGATGCAAAAATCAATTGCCTCGCAGACATCCGCGTCGGCTTCAGCCCAGGTCTTGCCGGTCTCCAGCACTTCGAGCGCGGCCAGTTCGAAGCGACGTGTCCTCAGCGACGCTCCGGCTTCTTCGACGGACCGTGCGCGGATTTCAAACGGAGTCTCCCGCCACGATGCGAAAGCGGCTGTCGCCGTGGCAATGGCCGCGTCGACATCGCCCAGTCGCGCCGCTTGCACGCGTCCCACCACTTCATGCGAAGCCGCTGGGTTGCGGGAAACAAGCTCCCGATCAGTGCTCAATGCCGACTCGCCCAAAAACAGCGGGTAAAATTCTCCAGGTTTTCCGCGGAGTTTGAGTATGGCATCGGACATCCGATCCCGAAGCTTGGTTTGCGAGAAATCGGCGTGCGGCTCGTTCTTGAACCCTTGATTCTGACCTTCAGATGATGGTGGGTTCGGAACCGCCGCGGGATCCCGAAGCAAGGTTTCCGGCGCGGCATTCTCCCCGAACCTGGTTCGCAGGAAACCTTCGTTCGAGGTATTTTCGAGCAACCGCCGGACGAGGTATGCCATCCCGGGCAGCGTTTCCCCGAGCGGGCAATATTTCCGCAAGCGATACCCCATTTGGGTTAGGGCATCGCCGACAGGTTCCGCCATCCCGTAAAGCATTTGAAATTCAAGCCGCTTCGCGGGCACTCCCAGGCGCCGACTGACGGCGAGACAGGCAGCGATTGTTCGAACGTTGTGGGTCGCGAATGCGCAATCGACGACGGCGGAATTCTCCAGCAACCGACTCGCGAGCCGCTCGTAGGCGAGATCCGTTTCCTGTTTGTGCTCGTACACCGGCGTTGGCCAGTTCCGCTGTCGCGCGAGGATCGTTTCCGTGTCCCAGTAAGCGCCCTTGACGAGACGCACGGTCACGCGGCAGCGCCGACTCGCGGCCCAGGCAATCAACTCTTCCAGATCGCCGGGCGTTTCTCGAAGATAGACTTGGATGGCAATTCCCACGTGCGGGTAATTCCTGAATTCCTCCTCGTTCAGCAAAGTCTTGAAAAGGCGCAGGGTCAGATCCTTGAGCGATTGCGACTCCATATCGAAATTGATGAAGGCGTTCCGGGCCTGTGCGCGCCGTAACATCGGCCGCATTCGGTGGCCCAGTTGCTCAAGGCTGTAATCCAGAGCCTCCGGCTTTATCTGGGAAAACAGCGCGGAGATCTTTACCGAGATGTTGACCGCGGGGATCGGGCCTCGGTCATCGCGGTCGAGATGTTCGGAGGGCGGCCACTCCGCGGCCGCGTCGGCCAGCACCTCGATCAATTCGAGGTAACGGTTGTAATACGTTTCCGCTTCCCGTTCGCTCAGGGCCGCTTCTCCGAGCAAGTCCGCCGTAAATGCCACGGAGTGCTCACGCATTGCCCGAAGCCCGGCAAACGCCTGTTCCGGCGCTTCAGCGAGGATGAATGAACGCGCCATTTGGCGGACCGCGAAGAGCGCCAGAGGGCCAGCGAGCGAGGGTGTGCACCGGGTCCATGCAAACAGTCGGCGAATGCCGGGGGACAGGCCCGACGACCGATCAGCCAGATATTCCTGGATATGCCGCGTGATCTCAGTGCCCGAGTTCAGGGATGGCAGGACGTCAACAAGGCGGAAGAGTTGCGTTTTCAGCTGTTCCCGCCGCATCGACCAGCTCAAAAGAAGGCCAACGACGCTCGTTCGGGAAAACACGCTCGGGGTTGCTCCGGCCATCCGAGCGAAGATCTCCCGGCCGATCTCCTCGATTTCAAATTGCAAGCCGCTCATCGTTCCCCGGTCGCCCCCGATCTCTGAATCTTACGCGTAGAATTGCGGATGACAAACCGTTCATCCGCAAGCGCAGCGGCGCTCGCGAGGTTCTTTCACCGCTTTTTTTGGGAAGCCAGCGCGACGCCGCTTTCGAGATGGCCACACCTTGACCGGACTTTGCCAGGAAGTTCTTCTCGCGGAATCGAGTCTTCGCGCCAAGGGCTTAGTTCTTCACAATCTGGGCATTCTCAATCATATTCATGCCATCCCGAGAAACAGCCTTGCCCGTTACCGTAACCGTCTTTGCCGCCAGGGGCGCCAGTTCCGCATTAATTGGTTTGTGCTCGCCGATGAGAAGATACGTCTTGCCGTCGCTTGCTTTGATACCAACGGGCAGACCCATTTTGATGCACGTTTCCGCGCAATCTGCATGTTCGGAACCCGTTGCTTCATGGTCGAGATAGCAGGCCAAGTCGACGATCTCGCCGGTTACGGTGATGTTTTCGGCCGTCGCGCCCTTGTGGTGTTCACCCTCGTGGGCCAGGACGGAGGATGCGGCAAGGATGGTCGCCGCGGCCAGGGATGTTACGATGTTTGGCTTCACGCGGCAACTCTACCATATGCAGGCGAGGGTTGATACTGGCCGGCATGCCCGCTGGGCGACCCGGAAGCTTTTCCTGACGTGATCCTCGAAGACTTCTATTCCGAGTTGGCCGACTTTAAGGTTTTCGGCACTTCGACGTCCGTGCGCGATCTGACGGGGCTTTCGAAAGAAAGAATATCCGTGTTCACCAATGAATTTTGGACGTCAAAACAAAGGGCTGCCAGTTCCTTGCATGAAGTTTCCTACCGGGCCTGTTTCAAACCGCAATTGCCCCGCTTTTTCGTCGAAAGGCTCACCGAGCCTCGAGATTTGGTTTATGATCCTTTCATGGGGCGCGGGACCACGGTCCTCGAAGCCGCGCTGCTTGGCAGACGAGCTGCGGGGTGCGATGTGAACCCCTTGAGTTCGGTGCTCGTTGCGCCGCGCCTTGATCCTTCGAATCTGGAGGCGGTTCAAACCAGGCTTCACAAAATTGACTGGAATTTTGGCGGCCGCCTGCCGGAAGAGTTGCTGGCTTTCTACCATCCCGACACCCTTCGCCAGATTTGCGCTCTTCGGGAAGAATTGCGTCGCAACCGGTCGCCGGCGGATGCCTGGATTCGCATGGTGGCGACGAACCGCCTCACCGGACATTCCAAAGGATTCTTCTCGGTCTATACGATGCCGCCGAACCAGGCCGTTTCGATCAAGAGTCAACTCAGGATCAATCAATGTCGCAATCAAACTCCGGAGGCTCGGGATGTCCCAACGATTGTCATCGCCAAGACCGCGTCGCTTCTGTCCAGGATCTCCCGGGCCGAGCGCGAAATGTTGCTGGAATTCGGGCGAAGTTCGATTCTGATGACGGGTTCGAGCGTCCAAACGCCGACTCTCCAGGATGAAAAGGTCTCACTGATCGTGACATCCCCGCCGTTTCTCGACGTGGTCGACTACGAAACAGACAACTGGCTCCGCTGCTGGTTTAACTCGATCGACACGAAATCGGTTCGTTTGTGGATAACAGGGCGCGTCGCCGAGTGGTCGCGGACTTTGACGGCTGTTTTCCGGGAGTTGCATCGCGTGTTGAGACGCAGGGGCCTGATTGCCTTTGAGGTCGGCGAAGTGCGTGGTGGAAAGCTCTTGCTCGAGAACATTGTCATTCCTGCTGCGGAAGACGCGGGACTAAAAGCGGTTTTGATTCTCGTAAACCAGCAGAAGTTTACAAAAACCTCCAATTGCTGGGGGGTCAGCAACATGGGCAAGGGAACAAACACTAACCGGATCGTGCTGCTGCAAAAGCCGTAAGGCGCCGGGAGAGCGGCCGGTGCGACCGTCAGAAAAAAATCGTGGCCGAGGTTGGCGCGCCAATTACTCTACGCCCGCTCGTAAGGTCTCAAGTTTCAATTCCAAATGAAGTCAACAGCTACCGGCTCTCGATGAATCGCGTCGCGCTTAAAGCGATTCTCTTCGATTTCGGAGGGACCTTGGATTCTGACGGGATCCCCTGGAAGGAAAGGTTTTATCCCCTTTATCTTCAAGAGGGCGTCGACTGGGATTTTCCGAGCTTTGAGCGATTTTTTTTCACCTCGGATGATTCATTGACCGAAGAGGGGCTGGATCGAGTGGATTACGAGACGATGCTTTTTGAACAGGTCAGCCGGGTTCTTCGTGCCGGCGCTCGCTACGAACCGCGCCTGGCGCGGCGCATCTCATCCCGCTTTCATTTGGACTCCCTCCGTTTCCTGAATCGAAACAGGCCGGTCCTCCAGCGACTCTCGCTTCAATACCGGCTCGGCATCGTGTCGAATTTTTATGGCAATCTCGATTTTCTCTGCCGCGAGGTCGGCTACGATGAAATTTTATCCGCGGTCGTCGATTCGGTTCGAGTCGGAGTGGAGAAGCCGCACGCGGGAATCTTTCGAGCGGCACTCGAGCGGTTGGAGTGCTCACCGGGGGAGACCTTGGTCGTGGGGGACAGCCTACCGCGGGACATGGGCGGGGCGCGCCTTCTGGGCATGCCGCACGTTTGGCTCAACACTCGTCATCCGGAGCTCCAGCCTTGCTGCGAGAACGACCCGATGATCCGCTCCCTTCCGGAGGTTGAGGGAATCCTTTCGCGATGAGATCGGCGGGAATCATCGCGGCCGGTGAGGGGAGCCGGTTGAAACTGGCAAACGTTGAGGCTCACAAACCGATGGTTCACATCGCGGGATGGCCGTTGATCGGGCATGTCCTTGGTCATTTCGCGGGCGCGGGCATCCAGCGCGCAGTAATCATTTTCAATGAGTCGGGACAGGAGTGCGCGGCTTGGGTTCGCAAGACGTTCCCGTCCCTTGAGCTCGAAATCCTGATCAAGACGACTCAGTCTTCTTTCGAAAGCTTTTGGCGCGTCGGCCGCGGACTTGGCCCGGGCCGGCACCTGATCACGACAGTCGATTCGGTTTGTTCTCCGGCAGACTTTCGCCGGATGATTGCCGCAAAGGCCGAATCTCCCCGCGAGGTTTTTCTCGGGGTGACGTCTTTTGTCCACGACGAGAAACCGCTCTGGATCGCCACCGAGCGCGAGAGCTTGAAGGTCGTCGCGGTCGGCGGGGATGCCGGAATCTACGCCACTGCGGGTCTTTATAACGTCTCCGACAGGATCTTCGAAAAAGAATGGCGCGAGGATGTCCGGTCCTTGCGCGTCTTCCTGAAGCAACTCCTTGCCGAGGGCATTCCAATGCGTGCCATCCCGCTGGCCGAAGTGATTGATGTCGATACCGCGGAAGACATTAATCTTGCCGAAAGTTTCCTTTCACGGCTAAGGAATAGCCTTTGATACGGCGTTCATTGGTTGGAATTTTTCGAGAGACGTTGCACTCTCCTGAGCGGGTTTTCGACGACTTCGAGATCTTGCGTTTGACTGGTGAAGCGCTCCGAGCGAACGGCGTTGAAGTTGATCTTGCCAGACCGGAACGTATTGCCTCCTCGGTCGAGCGGTCGGCCGAACCGCCGCCAGAGGTCGTCTTTCTCATGTGCGAACAGGAACGCATCTTGACCAGATTGAGCGAATGGGAAGTGCTCGGCACGGTGCTCGTAAATTCGCCTCAAAGCATCCGGAACACCTATCGGCATAGGATGATTCCGCTCCTCTCCGCGGGCGGAGTGCCTTTTCCAAAGAGTGAACTGGTGCGGACAAGCGGGCCTTTGGAGAGAACGCAGTTCCGCTCGTCTTTCCTGGAAACGAAGCCGCTCTGGGTCAAGCGAGGCGACGTCCACAACACCCAGCAAGGGGATGTGCTGATGGCCTGCTCGTTCGAAAGTGTTTCCGAGCAACTAAGAGCTCTCCGATCGCGGGGAGTGTCGCAGGCGGTGCTGCAGGAGCATGTCGAGGGCGACTTGATAAAGCTGTATGGCATCGGGCAGTCTGCGGAGACATGGTTTCGGTGGTTCTATCACCGGGATCAGAACTTGATGCGTTATGGTTTCTCTGAGGAAGCTTTGCGGGAGGTGTTCTTTGGCGCGGCGAAGATCTTGGGTCTCGAGATTTTCGGCGGAGACGCCGTGGTGGGGCGAGACGGGTCAATTCACGTCATCGACATCAATGCCTGGCCAAGCTTCGCCCTCTTTCGTGGGGAGGCCTCGGAGGCCATTGCCCGCCATATTCTTTCGAAGGTTCTCGATCCCGTCCGTAGCGCATGAAGAAACCGAAGCGGGGGCCCGCCGAGGTCGCCGGGTCTGGGGGCAAGGGATCGAGATCGGAAAGGATCTTTGAGGAAGAGCAAAAGTACATCTCGCCGGGATTTCAGGGCATCGCCCTTTACTCGCGGCTGGCGCTCGCCAGCGGCCGCAATGAAATCGTCGTCGACGAGGACGGGAAGGAATACATCGATTTCGTTTCGGGAATCGGCGTGGGCAGTACAGGCCATTGCCACCCCTCCTATGTGCGAGCCCTGAAGAGACAGCTCGGGCGGATTACCTATTCGAGTTTCACCACGGAAGTTCGAATGAAGTTCTTGCGCCTGCTGGCCTCTTTGTTGCCAAAGCCGCTGAGCCGCATCCAGCTTTTTTCGGGAGGCGCGGAGGCCGTTGAAGCGGCCTTTCGGTTGGCCAAGTCGGTTACCAAAAAATCTGAGTTCGTCGGGTTTTGGGGGGCGTTTCACGGCAAGACCGGCGGGGTCCTCGGATTATTGGGCGACGAGTTCAAGAAGGATTTGGGCCCCTTCATGCCGGGCCTGGCGCTCTCTCCCTTTGCTTACTGTTACAGGTGTCCTCTCAAACTTCGTTACCCCTCCTGCGGGATTGCCTGCGCAGATCACCTGAGACAGGTGGTCCGGTTGCAAACACAACAACAGGTGGCCGCGATTATTTTCGAGCCAATCCAAGGGACCTCCGGAAATATCGTGCCTCCGAAGGAGTTCCTGCCCGCGGTGCAATCCGTAGCCAAGGAATTTGGCGCGCTCTTGATTTCGGATGAGATGCAAACCGGCTTCGGGCGTAGCGGCAAAATGTGGGGCTTCGAGCACGATCAACTTTCGCCGGACATCCTGACCGTGGGAAAAGGGATCGGAGGAGGGTTCCCTTTGAGCGGAGTTGTTTCCACGGACGAGTACTGTCGCGCGGCTCCCTATAGTTTGCCCTCGGGCAGTTCTTCGAGTTACGGGGGCAATCCCCTCGCCGCGTCGGCCGGGTTGGCCACCATTCAGATCATCTTGCGGGAAAAACTGGTCGAAAACGCCCGCACGGTCGGTGAGCTATTGCTGAAGACGTTCAAGGGCTTTGAGGAAAAATTCGAATTCGTGGGAGAATCCCGTGGGAGGGGCCTGATGATCGGGATCGAGCTGGTGAAAGACAAGGTAAGCCGGGAGCGTGTCGACAAGAAGATTTGCCATCGGATTTTCCACGCTTGCTTGCGGCGAGGGTTGCTCTCGATGACCTATTCGAATCCCATCCGCATCATTCCTCCGTTGACTATTCCGCAAAAGTCAGCCATGCAAGCGGCCTCCATTTTGGAGGAGGTCTTCAGCGAAATCCAGCGGGATGGCTCCTACAAACAATAGCCTCCCGATCTCCTCCCGGCCCGCCTAATCGGCCGGAAAGAAGTATTGGGAGAATCCGAAAAATCACGCCTTCGCTTCCGCCACCTCGAAGGGCAAAAAGCGCGATTTGAGATCCACTAATTTCAAAACCTCACAGCTCAGATGTACCAGGGCGCAATCATCGGATTGGGAAACGTGGCGCTGGGCGGCCATTTGCCCGGATGGCAAAGACGCTCGGAGTTTCGCATTGTCGCGGGCGTCGATTCGGAGCCGAAGAGATGGAAGCTTCTGAAGGAGGCATTGCCGGCGGCGGCGACCTATTCTTCCATCGCGGATCTGCCGCCCGATCTCCAATTTATCGACATTTGCACTCCTCCACATACCCATTTTGAGATCGCCGCCTCCGCCCTGAAGCGCGGTTGGAACGTTCTCTGCGAGAAGCCCCTCGTGCTGACGGAAGAGCAGTTTCATGAGCTTCGCCGATTGGCAACGGAGCGGAACCTGGTGTTGTTCACCGTCCACAACTGGAAGTTTGCTCCGATCTGTCGCCAGATCACGGATTTAATCCGGAGCGGGGTTCTCGGCGAAATCCGCCATTGCGCCTGGCAGGTGATGCGAGACGGACCATCCGTCACCACCGGCACCGATAACTGGCGGCTCGATCCTCAGAGATCGGGCGGGGGCATCCTCGTAGACCACGGGTGGCACGCATTCTATTTGCTCCTGGAGTGGTTGGCCCGGAGCCCAACGGCCGTCCGAGCTTCGCTCGAGAATCGTCGGCAGCCGCGGTTGGACGTGGAAGATACGGCAATCGTCTCGCTTCAGTTTGATGGCGCCAAAGGGCGTGCGCCAACCGCCCACGTTTTCCTGACCTGGGCGTCGCCAACGCGACGGAATCTGGGAATCATCGAGGGAAGTCTCGGGCGTTTGAGCATCGAGGACAGTTCTCTTTGCCTTGATGGCGGGGCCGGGGGGCGAAAGGATTTTTTCTTCGATTCCGCACTGTCCAGCGGTTCACATCACCCGGACTGGTTTGAATTTGTCGCGGAAGAATTTTTACATGAATTGAAGGACGATTCCCATCGGGGGACTAATCTGAGCGCGGCCCATCTTTGCCTCCGCCTAATCGACCGGTGCCGGGCCTCAGATCGCGCGAGGGAATTCGTGCCGCTTTGATTGCGTGATGTCTCCCCTGGTCATTCCGTTTTGGGATTCTTGTCCACCGGCCGATGCCTGCCTGCTCGGGGTGGATTTCTTGGACCGCATTGCGCGGCAGTCCCGGAGAGCGGGTTTCGGCGAGGTAATCGTCCGGCCGGGGCCCGACGCCATTCGCAAACTGCCCGAACGATTCCTGATTGTCTTTCCAAATTTGTTACTTTCCGATCGCGGATGGAAGCGGTTGCACTCTCTGGAAGCAGACTGTGACACGCTGACAGCGCTGAGCACATCGGACTCAATCGCCCTGATACGCTCGAAAGACGCGGACCTGATTCGTGCTGCGTTTGCAGCGTCTCGCAACTATCAGGAGTTGTTGGCCAGGCTCCGCTCTCGCCTGCGCTCCGACTACATGGGCGTGGCAGGTTCGGATTCGGTTGTTTTTCGGAGCGAACGCGATCGAGAGGACGTCGAAAGGTGGTTGCTGCGCGGCCTCATCAAGGATTCTGAAGGCTTCATGTCCCGATATCTCGAACGCCGGATTTCCCTTGCGGTCTCCCGAAGGCTGGCAAAGACGCGAGTGACTCCCGATGCGATGACTTTGGTCAGTGTCGGAATCGGAATCATCGGCGCCGTTTTCTTTGTTTTTCCCCGGCGCCGGTCGCATGTGCTCGGGGCCTTGCTATTGTGGCTTCATTCGGTGCTCGATGGATGCGATGGGGAGCTGGCCCGGCTCAAATTCGCGGAATCGCGGCGGGGTGGCTTGCTCGATTTTTGGGGCGACAACGTCGTCCATTCGGCGGTTTTTCTGGCGATCGCGCTTCGTCTTTACCTGGACCGTTCGCGGGCACTCGCGTTTTCTCTGGCGGCCCTCTCGGTGGGCGGGACACTTGTTTCGGCGGGCTTTGTCTATTGGACAACTATGAGACGGAAGCCGACCGAGGGCCCGCTATTCGCCTCAGTCGTCGATTCGACGTTGGTGAAACCGGGGGAGCTTGCCGCCGCGGAAAGGATCGCTGACCAGTTGGCGCGACGCGACTTTATCTATTTGGTGGTGGCACTCGCCGTTCTCGGCAAGGTGAGGTGGTTTCTTTGGATGGGCGCGGTGGGCGCGCCCATCTATTTTCTGGCGTTGACCGCTTTCAAGTTGAAGAATCGCCCGGCGTCGCGGCAACAAAATCCGATCGCGCAAAATTCCCAATGAGTGAACAAACTTCGTATTATCCCGAACTGGCCAAGGAAATTCAACCTGCTCGAGGTGATCTGGGCGTCCTCTTGCCCGGAATGGGCGCCGTGGCCACGACCTTTATCGCGGGGACGCTTCTGGCACGCAAAGGCTTGGCGCAGCCATTTGGTTCGATCTCGCAGATGCAACGGATCCGTCTTGGAAAGCGCACCAAGCCCCGCTTTCCGCTCGTCAAGGAGTTCGTTCCTTTGGCGGATTTGAAGCAGTTGGTGTTCGGAGGATGGGATATTTCCCGCGAAAATTGTTACCAGACGGCAATTCGATCGGGGGTCTTGCCGCCGCACATCCTCGAGCCTGTGAGAAAGGAATTGGAGGGAATCCGTTCGTTTCCTGCGGCATTCGATCGACGGTACGTTCGAAAGTTGGACGGGCGGCACGTAAAGCGGGCGGAAAACAAGATGGAACTCGCCGAAGCCGTCATTCGGGATATCCAGAATTTTCGGAAGAAGAACGGCTTGAAGCGCGCCGTGATGGTCTGGTGCGGATCGACCGAGGTTTATATGCAGCCCCAGAAGGTGCACGAGTCCATAGAAGCCTTCGAACGGGGGCTGAAGGCCAATTCCAGGCAGATTTCTTCCTCGATGATTTATGCTTACGCGGCTCTTCAAACGGGAACGCCCTACGCCAACGGCGCGCCGAATTTGTCGGCGGATATCCCGGCGCTCGTGGAGTTGGCCCAGAAAAACAAAGTCCCGGTTACGGGAAAGGATTTCAAGACCGGCCAGACCTTCATGAAAACCATCGTCGCGCCGGGACTGAAGGCCAGAATGCTCGGGGTCAGCGGTTGGTTTTCGACCAACATCCTGGGCAACCGGGACGGCGAAGTATTGGATGATCCGGACTCGTTCCGGACCAAGGAAGTGAGCAAGACCAGCGTGCTGGACTCAGTCTTGCAGCCCGCGCTTTATCCCGACCTCTACAAGCAAATCTTCCACAAGGTCCGAATTGAATACTATCCGCCCCGGGGCGACGCGAAGGAGGGTTGGGACAACATCGATATCTTTGGGTGGTGCGGGATGCCGATGCAGATCAAGATCAATTTTCTTTGCCGTGATTCGATCCTGGCCGCGCCGATCGTTCTGGATCTGGCCCTGTTCCTGGACTTGGCTCAGCGCGCGGGCCTGGGAGGGATCCAGGAATGGCTGTCGTTTTATTTCAAATCGCCAATGTCCCGGCTTGATCTGAAGCCGGAACACGACTTGTTCATTCAGCATCTGAAATTGCAAAACACTTTGCGCATTCTGATGGGCGAAGAAGTGCTCGACCACTCGGGGCTTGACTATTACGAGTCGGGTGAAGACGCGGTGTCGAGTAACGGAGCGACGGCTCCCCGGCGGGCGCGCCGTACGAGGAACGCAGACGTTTGAAATTGCGCCGAGTCATGAGCCAGGCCGGATCTGGCGGAGCTCTCCGTCTGCGGGAAATTCTGCCTTGGCTTCTGGCGGTCATCATCTTTCCGCTGCTCTTACGTGCCGAGTCCCCGCCGGAGGACCCGGTGCGGCCGGACGCGATTTTGCTCACGATCTTTCTGAAACACGACCAGGGGCTGACCCTCGCGGAAATTCAGAAATTGCAGGAAGAGCAGGGATTTTGGAAAGCGTTCCCTCCCGAGGGCACCAGGGTGGTAAGCTGGTACGTGATGATGGGCATCGGGCAGGTTGTTACCCTCGAGGTTCCCGCATCGAAGTTGAGGGATGTGAACGTCGCGTTGGAAAAAACGGCGTGGAAGGCGTTCCGTACGGAATTCTACCCGACCTACGATCTTTACCCGATAATAAGGGACAAGCTCGCCAATCCCGCCAAGAAAAGCCCCTAAGTTTTTCCATCGTGACCGACGAAAGACTGCAAATTTTTTGCGACGCGCCGTTAAGCGCCTCCGCACGGAAAATGCTTGAGGACGGCACCGCCTCGCACGAACTCATTTTCCCGCAACGCTCCGTCGATTCGGTCCTGGTGAGCACGAACCCGGATCCGGCGCTGGCGACGGCGGACATCGCCCTCGGTCAGCCCGACGTGGCGACGGTGATGGATTCAAACCGTCTTCGTTGGATCCATCTGACCAGCGCCGGCTATGCGCGTTATGATACCGAGGAATTTCGCGCTTTCGTGAAGTCCCGCGAGTTGATGGTCACGAACAGCTCAACCGTCTATGCGGAGGCGTGCGCCGAGCATGTCTTCGCCTTCATGCTGGCGCAGGCCCGCAGGCTGCCGGAGGGGCTTGGGGCGCGGTGCGAGATAGGTTCGCCGCGCTGGACGCAGCTTCGAGAGGGCTCGACCCTCTTGCGGGGCCAGAGCGCGACGATCCTTGGGTTTGGCGCCATTGCGGCACGGTTGGTCGAGTTGGTTGGTCCGTTTGGAATGGCGGTGGTTGCAATGCGGCGCAACCCGAGGGGGGACGAGGGAATTCCTATCGTGAGGCCGGACCAATTGCCGCAGGCCCTCTCGACGGCCGACCACGTGATAAACGTCCTGCCCGACAACCCGGAGTCGCAACGTTTCGTTTCCGCGGAACGGCTGAAGTTCATGAAGGCCGGCGCAATATTCTACAACATCGGACGCGGCACGACGGTTGATCAGGAGGCGCTCTTCGAGGCCCTGAGATCCCGCCGCCTTGGCGCCGCCTGGCTCGACGTCTCCGACCCTGAGCCGCTGCCCGACGACCATCCCCTCTGGAGTGCGCCGAACTGCTATATCACGCCGCACACCGCCGGAGGCCATCAAAACGAGTCCGAGACGCTGGTGCGTCATTTTCTTGAGAACTTTCAGCGCTTTGTCACAAAGTCACCGCTCCGGGACAAAATCATGTAGAAAGCGCGGTTTCCCCCTATGAGCGCGCGGGTTCGCTTTTTCCGGAATCCATGATTGTAAACCGGCATCCGCTCGCCGGTATCGCGAAGCTCGCCAGCGCCTGGCAGCCCGACCTGGCTCGCGCCACGCGAGCGACCGCCGGGCTTATTTTGCCCCTGCTTCTGGCCGAGACGGGGCGAATTCCCCTCCATGTCATCTTTGCGGCAATCGCTGCTCAAAATGTCGCAATGGCGGATGTTCGCGGGTCCTACTCGCTAAGATTGGCGATCTTGTCCTCCGGGGTTTTCTTGTTGGGCCTGGCTGCCGCGCTCGGCTCGATGAGTTCTCAGCATCTGTGGCTGGCCCTCTTGCTTACCGCGCTGATGGCAGTCGTTGCCGGCAGCCTGAGGCATCTCAGCCCGGATTACGGGCCTCCACTGGCCGCGCCACTCGTTTTTATTTTCTTGCTGGCTTCCGCCGAGAATCCGGGCCACGCGGGTGTTCTTAATCACTTGTTGTCCACTTGGGCTGGAGGCTGCTTTGGTCTTCTACTGCAAATGGCCCTCTGGCCGTTTCGTCCTCAGCATCCCTTGCGCCGGGCCACGGCGGAGTGCTGGCAGGCGGCGGCTGACATGCTCGAGACCCTGAACGATGATGATCTGCAAGGCGCCGCCCGAAATGACGCCATGGCTGCCAGGCAAACCCAGCTTCGGGGAATGCTTGACCGCACTCTGGTCACCCTCGATGCGGCGGAGTCCACACGAATGCGGCCACTGGTGGCCCGTCTCCAGAAACTGCATTTGCTCTCGGCGCGATTCTGCACACAACTGCTGGCGCTGGATTCGGCCATTGAGACTCATGGAACGGACCGGCCGGCCGCGGAAGAAGCTGCTGCCTTTCAACCCCTCCTGCAATCGTTGGAGAACATGGCGCGGGCCGTCGCGCTAACGATTGTCTCGCGGCAACCGTCGCACTGGACGGCACTGGAAGTACGGCTTCGACGCTTGTCGAATCTTTTGGAGGCGGCTCGGACGCGGCTGCTCGCGCGGTCCGCCAAACTGCCGCTCGGCAGGAATTTGGTGAATATTCTCCGGCAGATCGAGAGCCTCGTGCCGGAAATTCGGTCTGCTGCGCGGGACACGGTTGACCGGGCCAGCGAGCGCGGGGCCTTTTCCCTGGAGTTGCTGGATTTGCACACTTGGCGGCTCGGTTCCTTGGCGACCGCGCTCAACCTGAGCCTCGGGATTGACCCGGCCCTCGTGCGCTATGTGCTTAGGCTGGGGACCCTGCTGGTTTTCAGCGTGTTTGTCTACAAATGGCTCGCCATTCCACATGGATATTGGCTCGGCTTGACTTTTGTGGTCGTAATTCAGCCGGACTATGGGTCCACCCGCCAGCGGGCAGCTGAACGCGTCGTGGGCACCTTGTTGGGGAGTCTGTTGGCCAGCGGACTATTGTTCTTGCATCTCCCGCACGCGGCGCTCCTGGCCTCCGCCGCCATCATGTCGTTCCTGTTCGCCCTTTTTCTTAAGCGCAAGTATGACGTCGCGGTTGTTTTCCTGACGGTGATGGTCGTTCTCTTGACGGAAATAGGAGGTCCGGTGAGTTGGCAACTCACCATCGAGCGGTTGGGTTGCACGCTTGCCGGCGGCGCGCTGGCAGTGTTGGCTGCGCACCTTATGTGGCCTGCCTGGGAAAAGGATCGCTTTCAACCTCTCGTAAGCGAGGCCCTGCGCGCCGGCAGCCAATACACAAGCTTGTTGTGTCGATGTTTGCGGGAGGGAACCGGACGCACGGCGGATCTGATTCCTTCAAAGCGCCGCCTGGAAACCGCCAACAGTGAAATGTTTGCTTCATTGCGGCGAATGTACGGAGAGCCAAAGAATCGGGCCGAGATTCTCCAGGAGGCCGCCGCAGCCGCGAACGGCAATCTCCGGCTAACACGCATCCTCAATCTGCTTTTGGTGCATTTGGCTAGCAAACCGCGGCCGGTGACCGAAAGCGCCCTGTCAGAGTGGGAGGCAGCGGCGACGTCGGCGCTGGATCTTCTGGCGAGCGCGGAGACAGACGAAGCCTCAGCCGCACTGGCCCTGTCACGTCTTGAAGCTGTCGAGCTCAGCGATCAGGGAACAAACCGGGATCGCGACTCGTGGGTCTTCGTTCAGTTGGCGCGGGCTTCGACGGAGCTTAGCGCAATGCTTATAAAAGAAATTCACGGCAGGGACGCGGAACCCGCTGCCTGAAGGTTTCGGGGCGGCTTCCGGATCCATCCGCGGCGCCGGGGCAGGAATTATTCGTTGTGCCGTCGTGGCAACCGGCTTTACTTGTCAGAAATCACGAAAGCTCGTCCGAGGCGCCAATTGGCTGGGCGAGCCTTTGCAACAGCGAAGCATAAAATTATGGAATTCAGACAGCTTGGAGGATCGGGATTTTCCGTGCCCGTGCTCAGCCTTGGCACCGGGACATTCGGCGGTGCAAACGACTTTTTCAAAGCCTGGGGGAGCAGCGGAGTCGAAGAGGCGACGAGACTTGTCACCATCTGCCTGGAAGCGGGTCTTAACATGTTCGACTCGGCCGATGTCTATTCAAACGGAATGGCGGAGGAGATTCTGGGAAAGGCCATCGCCGGTCGCCGGGATGAAGTCATCATTTCAACCAAGGGAACCTTTCGCATGGGAGCCGGTCCGAATGAGGTTGGTTCATCCCGGCCTCCGTAACTTAGCCTTCCGTCCTTGATCAGGACATGCATGGACCATCTTGACAAACAGGGATTGTCGCAGAACATGGTCTCACTTTCATGCCGAGCATTTTCAAGCGTCCCGAGTCGCCGTTTTACGTGTGCAGCTTCGCGCTGCCGACGGCCGACGGTTGAAGAAGTCCACCAAAACAGGGGACCGCCGCAAGGCGCTCGAGTTTTGCCTCCTCCTCGAAAAGACCGCCATGAAGGCGCGGCGCAATGAGCTTACCGCAGCGCAGGGTCGCAAGCTTATCGCCGAGATGGTGGCTATCTCGTCCGGCGAGCAAATGCCGGCGCATACCGTTCGGGGATGGTTCGAAGAGTGGTTGTCTAACAAGACGGCCAGCGTGGGTGGACCAATGACCGCTCGATGCCGCAGGGTGCTTGAGGGGTTTCTGACTCACCTGGGTGGTCGGTCCAACGCGCCACTCGCCGCAATCTCTCCGAAAGACATAGCCTCTTTCCGGGACCGACTCCGAGCGGAGGGAAGGACCGCGAGAACCACGAACAGCCTCGCCCTGGGGGTGCTAAGTCTTCCCTTTTCCTCCGCGCTGCGGCTTGGACATATCGCGACAAACCCATGTGCCGCCGTTGATCCGATAAAGGACAGGGCGGAAGCGCGAACGTCCGGCCGGGAACCGTTCACCGGAGATGAGGTCGCCGCGTTGGTTGCCCACGCGGAAGGCGACTGGAAGGGCGCGATCATTCTTGGGGCTACCTCTGGTCTTCGGCTAGGCGACATCGCCAACCTCAAGTGGGAAGCATTGGATCTGGAAGCTGGCTTGCTTCGCCTTCAGACGCAAAAGACCGACGCGGTTGTCGTCGTTCCGTTGCACGCGGGGTTTCTCGACTGGCTTGCTGGTCAACCCAGAGGCATAGCCAAGGCGCACATCTTTCCCAAGTCTGGCCGGGATTGGAACCGCCGGACGCAAAGGCTTGTCAGCGCAGTTCAGCGACATCATGCGCAAGGCAGGCGTCGTCGGACGGGTTTCGGAACGCGGCGGGGAAAAGGGACGCACCCGCAACTCGAAGAGCTTCCACTCGCTGCGGCACCACTTTGTCTCGCAGCTTGCCAATCAGGGGGTCGCCCCCGACATCCGGCAAAAGCTGGCCGGCCATTCATCCGCCGCGGTGCATGGCATCTACTCTCACCATGAATTGGAGACGCTACGAGCGGCGGTCGCCAAGCTTCCGGCATTGGGAAGCGCGAGGTCGTAACATGATGTTTAGCGTCGACCGAGCAAGTGGAACCGAGCAGCGGTAGTTTGCTCACTGACCTCTGGCCGCCAGGATTCGAGGACGGGGGACGCCGCGTGCTGGCCAAGTGCGAGGAGATGACGCTCTATGAGCTTTACCGACCAGGCGGAGAACAGGAGGTCGTGTTAGCCCCCGAAATCGAGCGCATCCTTTGGCGGCACCTCTTCCGCATCAACGACACCTACGACGCGGAAGGTTGGGAAAGGAAGGATCGCGACCGCCGGTTCTCTTTGGCCATGGCCATGAAACGCCTGCATCAATTCACCATGCAGCGGCATCGCAAAGGCGAGACGAGCGGAGCGATCCAAGTGGCACAAGCTCTTGCCGGAAGCTTTGGTGAGGAAATTGAAGGGGTGCTCAACTCGGACGACGTGGAGACAGCGTCCCGACGCTTGGGTGATAAGGTACGCGTAGCGGTGAAGGCCTTGGCGCGAGCGGAAGGAAAACTCCCGGATAGGCGGACAAACAAGACGCTTCCAGCACCCGCGGCATTGATTCTGGTAGCCAAGGCGTTGTTCGCAGACCTGCGACGGATACCTCCGACTGAGACACTTTTGCTGGCCATGGAAGAACGGGGGTATCGCCAGTCAGGCAACGACCCCGATGAGAAATGGAAGGAGCTTTTTCAAAGGGCCGGGTCTGATCCGATGGTGGCGTTCTAAATAAACCCCCTAGTAGTCCGGACTACAAGAGGGTCCTGGCGCTCTTATGCAAGAGTGCCGGTGTGAAAAGGAAAGCAACTATTGTCGCCCACGAACCGGCACGGTATGCCCGCGAGCCGGAGTTCGTCGACTCCTACGGACTGAAAGCCGGCTTTGGCATCAGCCGAAGTTTGGCCTATGTGCTTGCCCAGGAGGGACTACATCCAATCCGTCAGTATCCGCCGTCCGGGAGCGGAGCGCGGAAAGCGACTTTGGCGGGTGAGTTCGATCCGGCGTTATTTGAATGACCTCGAGCGCAAGCAACGGGTCAAGAAACCCGCTCTCATGGAAGTCGTGGAGGATTCCGCGCAATGAGTCCCAGGGGGCAACTCCCAGCCGACTACCTCCTCTGGGCCTTGCGGAACCTGCCCAAGCTTTCGTCTTCCACACCCGAAGCGATCAAAGGCTACCTAAACCCCTGAAATTCACCTCAATAACATAATGAAAGAAAACAGTGAACCTAGTAATAGCGGCAAAGAAGGCTACGACCCTTTTGCGCCGGAAAATGTCCGATTGGATCAGTCCGAGTTGGATCGTCCCGCGGTAAAGCCTGAGTTAACTTCACTTCCGGTCCGAAAGCCCGAGAAATTCGAGTTTATCCGCGTATGCTCTGATCCGGATTTCCGTTTCGGACCGATAAGTTTCATAGAGATCAAGAGAAGCCGAGAGTACTGCCTCAGTGCCGCCACAATTCAAATCCAACCTGGCTCCGCGGGAATACTGGATCGGATACGTTTTTCTGGCGACGAACACCTTGGAGAAGCCCTTTCTTTGGATCGTGAAAACGCAAAGCCCAACGGGCCGTATAAGCGATTGGTACACCTCGGAACAGGAATGTGTTGAACGAGCAATGGAGGAATGGCTGCAAGTGGTGGCTGATACCGAGGACGGAGTCTACAAGGTCTCGCCTGCGCAGGATAATTTGGGAGAGCCCAAATATCCGGACAAGACTCCTGCGGAGATCCTCAGGCTGGGCTTCAAACGACACTGGGTCGACAGTCTGGAGCACCCGATCTTTAGTCAGCTGCGAGGCAAGAAGAGTTAAGCAGGGGGTTTTAGGATGGGGCCGTTTAAAGAGGTCTGGGCTGTCGATTTCGAATACCGCCATCCCGATGGAGAATTGCCGGATCCCGTTTGCCTCGTTGCCTGGGAGTTGCTAGCACGCCGCCAGATCCGGCTTTGGCACGATCAATTCGGTAAGGATCCGCCGTATTCCCTGGCGGCGGATTCGCTGTTTGTCTCTTTCGCGGCAAATGCGGAACTGAGCTGTCATCTCGTGCTCAACTGGCCGATGCCTCAACGTATTCTGGATCTCCGGGCCGAGTTTTTGAGGGTGGTTAACACTACTCCCCGGGACCCCATGTAACAAAAAGGCGAATCTGCTGGACGCGCTAGCCTACTACGGCCTGGACGGAATAGGCGCCGGGGAAAAGAAATACTGGAGGAAAGTGATCGAACGCGGGCCCGCCTTGGACGAAAGAAGAGCGGGAGGGGATTTTAGCCTATTGCGAAACCGATGTTATTGCGCTCGACCGATTACTTGCCGCCATGAGTGCTCGATCCCATATCGATCTTCCCCGGGCTCTTGTGCGAGGCCGGTATATGGCCGCGGTGGCTCGGATGGAAGCGACGGGAGTGCCGATCGACACGGAACGCCACGCGCGTTTACAGGAACGGTGGGAGCCCATCAAAAAGGATTTAATCCTCACGGTAGGGGGACGCTACGATGACGTTTACGACGCCGATGGGTCTTTCGGAGAGAACCGTTTCGCCCGGCTTACCTTGCGCGTCGAGACCAAGGCTGGCCTCGTCTGGATAGCGGCCGGCTGGACCTCAAAGACAAAACCTTCAAGGCGATGGCGGCGATACATCCGGAATATGAGCCGTTGCGTCAACTGCGCTACACGCTCGACAAGCTGAAATTGAACGAGCTCATTATAGGACGGGAGGGATTCAATCGCTGTTGGCTGGTTCCTTTCGGGTCCAGGACGAGCCGGAATCAACCCAGCAACAAGAAATTTATTTTCGGTCCGGCTGTTTGGCTGAGGGATTTTCTCATTCAGCCGAAAGAGGGTTGGGGTTTGGCTTACATTGACTGGGTCGGCCAGGAAGTCGGCATCGCGGCGGCACTTTCCCGGGATCCCGCAATGATGGAGGCCTACAACAGTCCGGATTTTTACATCACTTTTGGCATACAAGGAAATCTGTTGCCGCAAGGCGCCACGGCTGAAACTCACGGGCTCAGCGCGACTCCCTTAAAGTCACCAGTCTATCGACTCAATACGGCACGTCCTCTCAGGCTTTAGCCGAACGCCTTGATCAGCCGGATATCGTCGGTCGCAACCTCCTGGCGTGTTACCACAGGGTTTTCAAAATATTCTGGAAATGGTCGGATAACAGCGTAAGCCGGAGCCTTATTCACAATCGGCAGGATACGGTTTTCGGCTGGACATTGCGGTTCCTCGAGCGGCCCCGGATCAATTCTGTCCGGAATTTCTTCATGCAGGCCAACGGCGCGGAAATGATGCGTTTGGCCGCGTGCCTGGCAACGGAAAACGGAATCCTTGTGTGTGCTCCGGTGCATGACGCATTTCTGATCATGGCTCCCATAGACCGACTGCCGGCCGACGTAGAACGGATGCGCGCCTACATGGAAGAGGCCTCGGCCGTCGTCCTGAATGGGTTCAGATTGCGGACCGACCAGCATGTTTTCCTTTATCCGAATCACTATGCGGATCCCAAAGGCCGCGGAAACGAAATGCTCGCCCGTGTCTCAGAGCTTTTATGAAAGACGGCGACGGCCTTGACAAGTTCGACATCGAATCTCTGCGGATACCAGAAGAAGAGCTCGTCCGTCCTGACACTCACAAGAAAAAGACGTTGGGTAGCCGACGCCCGCTCAAGGAAAAGGAATTCTGCAAATTTCCGTTCCGTGTAATGGCGAGCATTGCAAAAATCGGCCGGCAAGCGGGAGGGGTCGTTGGAGTAATGGCCGCGCTATACGAAATCTGGTATCGAGGCTGCCATTACAATCCCGTCAGATTAACCTCCGCAACTCTACGAAAATATGGGGTATCTCCCCACCAGAAACTCCGCGCTCTCCGATTTTTGGAAAAATCTGGATGTATCTGGGTCGATCGCGAACACGGGAAAAATCCGCTTGTGACTTTGAAATGGCTTCCGCTCAAAAGCGAATTCGAACGGTAAAACATCTGCAGATCTGCAGAGGTAACATCTGCGGATCTGTCAATAAACATCTGCAGATCTGCAGATACGTCCCCCCTTCTTTATTCTTTAGGGTGTAAGGGGTATTCTTAAAACAGTACCTCACCTCACTACCTCTACCTTCAAAATACATGGAATGCGCCATTCAAGATATTGGTCATCTTCCCGGAGAATGCGTTCGTGCTCTACAGAGTCTCTTCCCGTTGTTCGAGGAGAAGTCCTTCTCCTTCGATTTAATCACCGGGCGTCACGATTGTTCGATTGTCTGGTTTGAACGCATTCATGATCGCCGACGATATTCCGTCGCTCTGGGTTCAAATGGGTTTTTACGCCTTCGTCGTACGACAGTGATGATACCCGGATCACATTGTTTCGGTCGCGCGCTCAGCACCAGGAAGATTTTGACGATCTCTCCGATGCTTTTATGAGATCCGAATCCGAATGGACGGGCTACAAAATCGAAATCCGGCCCGGTCTTTGGGTTTAATGAAGACGCCCAGCCACACCTTCACCGTCTCGATTGAGCCGGGAGGCAATTTGATCATCGGCATTCCACCGGACCACACAGTTTCGATTCAACTCAATGGCAGTCGCACTTGGCCGAAGTCGAAGACCTGTAGCGCATCGGTTGAATGGATTCACGCCGCGATGTCTCGCAAGCATCAGCGAGAGAATCCAACCGGCAAGCCCAGGCGCAGACGCTTGCTCACGCATTCCGACCACCCGGCGTTCGACGGCTTCGGAAACATAGGTCACCTGCGCAAGGAACTTCATGGCCGCATCCTCCCGCGGGAAGAGTCGTTGCCAGGCGCTCGTTGGTCTGGAGGTTAAAGCGATCGGGTTCCAATGGTCCGTGCTCAAGAAGTCGCCGATCGACGTTTTGCCTCCCTTCGCGAACGGCGTCTCGTAGCAAGCTCAATGTGCTGGCTGGCTGCTCGGGATGCGTGGCGGACAGCAACCGAATCGTTGCTTCCACTAAGGCCGGATCGCTCACGCCCGCTCCCTGCTGCCTGCGTTTGAGCATCAGCCCATACCCCTCAGGCCCGCCGCAACTTCCCGAGGCCTAGCGCCACGACCACCCAGGCAAACGGGTTCTCGGTCGTCAGTCGCATCGATCTTCTTGAATGTCCATGACACGGAGCTCCCACTCCCGCATGTCCAGCAAGTCGCAGATGTAGAGGAACTTCTCTTGGCGATGCAGGCGAAACTCTCGCAGTGGCTTGGATCGCGTGCGACCTCGGAAGCTGTTGAACTCCTTCCCGTGGATTCGAAAGGAGTATCCGAGATCGGCCACTCCAGCCCAATAGCTGCTGGAAGACATCATGCAAATCGCTCAGTTCGGTGTCGTCGCTCACCGAAATTAGGCGGGCGACCATCGGGCTTACGTCGCGCAGAACAGCTCGCAGAATCAATCGTTTGAAAGGGATCGTGTCAGACATCCCTCAAGCCTACGACACTCGCTTACCCCCCGACTTCTTGACGCTGAAATGCTCTCCGTTTGCCGAGACGTTTGGCGTCTGCCCGTGCGTTTTTCCGTTGCGCCGAAGACGTTAACTCTCCCCTCAGATCGGCGCTGATCCCGGAAAAGGGGTGACTTTGCGCCTTACAAGCGCTACCAATCAGTGTGCACAGAAAATGCTATTGTGCGAGGGTTCGCATGAAAAATGCGTTTGGAAGTGAGTATGCAGGAAAGCTGGTCATGCGCCTCTGTGGACAGGACTGTTTGGAGAAGCCATGGAACTGAATTCAAAGGCTGGCGAGGAACGCTTGAACCAGCTCGACCGTTACTTTGAGGCGGTTCAGTCGGTAATTTTGGCGCGGCAACATCCGGTGACCGGCCTCTTGCCGGCCAGCACGGCGATAACGGTGCACGGAGACTACACCGATGCCTGGGTTCGCGATAACGTCTATAGCATTTATGCCCTATGGGGCTTGGCGCTCGCGTATCGGCGCCATGCGCCCGATGATCGTCGGCGCCGCGAACTCGAATACGCAGTGGTCCGGCTGATGCGCGGGTTGCTCGCGGCGATGATGGGCCAGGCGGCAAAGGTTGAGCGATTCAAGCACGCACAAAACCCGCTCGATGCCTTGCACGCTAAATACGACACCGCTCTCGGCCAACCTATTGCCGCCGACGACAAGTGGGGCCATCTCCAGCTCGATGCCACTTCTCTCTACTTGCTCACGCTGGCACAGATGATCGCGGGAGGAATTGACTTGATCTGGAGTCCCGTGGAGGTCGCGTTCGTCCAGAATCTGATCTACTACATTGGCCGCGCTTACCGGACGCCGGATTACGGAATTTGGGAGCGCGGCAACAAGATCAATAGCGGTAATCGCGAAATCAACGCCAGCTCCGTCGGAATGGCGCTTGCTGCGCTCGAGGCCCTGGATGGGTTCAATTTGTACGGCCCCGGCGGCGATAGCAGCACGCAGGTGCACGTGCTTCCCGACGAAATCGCCCGGGCTCAAATTACCCTCTATAGTCTGCTGCCGCGAGAATCGGCTTCCAAGGAGGTCGATGCCGCAACGCTCGCCGTGATTGGTTTCCCTGCGTTTGCGGTTGCCGACGAGGAGCTCGTAAATCGCACACGGTCAGCGATCGTTGACCTGCTGCAGGGCAACTATGGCTGCAAGCGGTTTCTTCGTGATGGGCATCAAACGGTCCTCGAAGATCACAGCCGCCTGCATTACGAGCCGAGCGAGCTCAAGGTCTTCGAGCACATCGAGTGCGAGTGGCCGCTCTTCTTTACGTATCTCCTTTTGGATGCCCATTATCGCGAGGATGCCGAGCTGGCGGCCGACTATCGCCGCCGTCTTCTCGCGCTCGAGCAGAAAAGCAATGGGGTCGGTCTGCTGCCCGGAGCTTTACTATGTTCCCGCCTCCAGCGTCGAGGCCGAAAAGGCCAATCCCGGCAGCCAGAAGCGATTGCCGAATGAAAATGTGCCCCTCGTCTGGGCCCAAAGTCTCTGGTGGCTCGCCCAGATGCTCGACGACGGCCTGCTCGATCGCAGCGACATCGATCCGCTTGGGCGTCATCGCCGACGCCCGAAACCCGCACCCCCTGTCCAGATTGCCATCCTGGCAGAAGATCTCGAGACTCAAACCCAACTGGCCGCTTTGGGAATCCGCGTCGAGCGGGTAGACGAACTGGAAACCATTGAGCTGCGTCCGGCGCGCGACCTGGCTCGCTTTTACTCGGCCCAAGGCGCGGTCCCGGTTCTCGGCTTGACCGGCCGACCGGAGCGGCGTCTTCGCAGCTTGACGACGGCGCGCTTTTACCGTTTGGGCGACCGGAGGCTGGCGTTCGCGCCCTCGATCGTGGCAGACTGGGATCACCTCGCATTGGATATGGCCATCCTCTGCCAGCGTTTGCGTAGTGAAGTGGCCTACCTTTCCCGCTATTGGCAAAGCCAGGGATTTCCGACGCTCGTGGTGCCTTTGGGCCGCCGGCATCTTGCGGAGGGAACCGACTTGCTGTCGGCCCTTTTGCACGAATGGCGCGACGGGAGCTGCGGACAGACAGTCGTTCGCCTCGGCGCCCTTGGACAGTTTATGGCCTCGGCGGAGTGGATGACGCTCGATCCCAACGTAGGGTCCATCCCCGGAAATGGCTCCGGTCTGCGCGGCCAGGCCCAATTGAAGCCGGCGCTCCAAGATCAGCCGGAGCAGAACCTGCCCTTGAGCGCGGCCGAGGAGCAGGCCTTGGAGTTGGAAGCGGCCCAAGATCAATCGCGGCTCGTCGAGCGTCTGCGAGCCAGCGAGAACATCTATGAGCAGGCAGAATGCCTGCAAGGACTCGTGCAATTGCTGGGCCGCGGGGGCGAAATTCCCTGGACGCAACAAGGGCCCGAAGGAAGCATCAGCCTGGAAACCTTGCTGGATCAACTTTGGCAGCGAGCCAGTCAGGGGCGGCACTGGAGCGTGCTGCGCCGCATCGCGGGGCTGCGGGGATGGTTTGATCCAGCGCTCGAGGAGGCGGTCACCAATCTGCTGGTCCGCCAGAAACATGTCCTCGTGGGCAGGGCCTACAGCCCGGATTCGCTGATTACTGAACCAATGGGCGGGCCGGCCATCGCCGAAAGGATCGCTCGGTTTTCCCGGGAGGACGTCCGGGAGCGTGTCCTGACTCAGGAGATTCTCTTGAGTCTCGACATTCTTGTGAAACTCGAGCCTGAATTGCTGCGGGGCTTTTTGACCCTTCGGGTAGGCTATTTGATCCTGCTGTTGACCGCGGAGGTTTCGGCGGAATTCTCTCTCAGACAGGATGAGGCTTATGAGAAGTTGTTGGGCTTTTCACCGTCGGAAGTTCAGTCGCGTCTGATTGCGGTTCTCAGAAATTACGCGCAGGTTGCCAAGCGGCTCGAGAGCCAGGAAGCGCTTTATCTGAGACCCGGCGCTGAGGTCGCGTGGCATGCGGCAGGAGGCGAGACCGCGCAGCCGTCTCCCACCCCGCCCGATGGCTGGTTCGATCACCGCCGCCGGGGCGGCGCTCTCGGGCAGGTGCCAGCTCGGTTTTACCCAGGCGTGTGGAAAACCCTCGAGCACTGCTCCGGATTGGTGATCGGCGACAAGCTCGATCGGCGCAATCGCATGGAGAGCGCTCCGCTCTTGGCTGAGATGACTCCAGGTGAGACAAACTTTGCCCGCAACGTCGAACACCTGCTGGCCAAAATCGATGCCCCGGAGTATCGGCACCTTACCATCGAGGCGCTCGTCGCTCTGGGCGATTTCTTTCGCGAGAATCCGCGTTTCATTCTCTCCGAATATCTGGTCCTGGACGTGATCATCGGACACGGCGTACGGTTGGCCTGGCTTCAGGACCACCCGGGAGATGCCTACGAGGATCAAAAAGCCCTGGCCTGGCAACGCTTCTACGAGGAGCCTCCGGAGTCGGTAGCCCGCTGGATCGTCGCGGGGCTGCGCTATCTGGTGGAACAGGAAAAGCCCGTCGCGTCCTCCCGGCTTGTCCCCGCTTAGATCGCATGTAAAGGAGGCGGGTGAGTCTTTGGTAGACTCACCCGCTTTATGAAAAATTACACCGTTTTCCACAGTGTGACCGCCTTTCCGGGGCGTAGCCTGGCGGCTTAACCCCCGACTTCTTGACGCTCTCGGCGCTCTCCTACATGGCAGCGGTGTCGTTACTCTGTGGCGGTAACAGACGGCTTGATGGCTGCTATAGAGAGAATCCCGTCGCACTCGAGCGACGACGCGCAAGATCGTTTATGGAGAAGAATTTCGTGGATTCACACGGCCAATCGGAGGTGGCCTTTGCCTTCTGCCACCTGCTTGGCACCGTGCGGCTGATGGCGTGCCTTAAGCGCATTAAGTATGAGCGGCTCTATCTTCCCAGAGAAAAGGATCGCCGACGACTATCCGAATCTGGCGGCGTATTTGCCCGCCCAATCCGCTGTGACCTTATCGAGCAGCAGTACGATGAGATGGTCAAAGCGGCCGTGGCCCTTAAGCGCGACACTGCTACGGCAGAGGCGATTCTGAAGCGGTATAACTCCTACAACTTGACGCACCCAACCTACAAGGCGCTGGCTGAAGCGGGTAAGGCGGAGAAGAGCATCTTTCTCTGCGAGTACCTACCCTCGCAGGAGACCCAACATGAGGTCCAGGAGGGACTCAACGTGGTCGAGAACTGGAATGCGACCAATGATTTTATTTGTTATGGCCGTCAGGGCTTAGCAAATGGCGCTGAAATCGGTTCCCGGCATCGCTCTTGAGAGTCTGCCTGAGGAAGCGCGAGGCGTGTTCATACATTATTCAGGGAGCAAGTGCTGCTATCAGCATTTTTTACCGGGCTTTCGTGTACGTCAGTTTACAAATAAGCCAGAAATTATGTTGATGCTGAGAGCGAGAATTGCCGTGTTGAAGGCAAAGGAGAGGAGGCCGTGAAGCAGGGCCAGACGCCGCATGAAACGTGAGGTGATGTTTACATCTGATACTTGACACGTCATTCCAATGACGAAGGAAAAATACGCGAAATCTTCGTAGTCCGGATTATCGCCGCCCGGGAAAATCAGTCCTCTGCCAGACCCTTCCACGTCAGCCTCCTGCTCCAATCGGTAGAAAACGTGGGCGTAGCGAAGCGTAAAGACTGTGTGAATCAGAAGCCATGACTCAATCACCGCCAGTACCGCCATAAACAAGTGCAGTCTATCGATTTTTTGGAGCGCCTTGTGTTCCCGGAGAACCAGAATCACGGCAAGCAAGCTGATGCATGCAGCCACAATAACAAAGGTGAAAATCAGGGCTCGGCTTGAATCCTGCAATCGGACTCTCCGCTGAATATTCCGAGGATTCGCTGTGCAAATCGTGATCCATGCCATCAGCACGACTACGAACGCGTAAACGTCCCAGATTGCAATGAAGTGGGTGATGATGGATTGCTCATGTTGGTGGAAAAACAGAAAACTGACTAAAGCGACGATGATGGCGACGATCTGGCGGACGTGGGAATCCAAGTGACCAATGTGACGCAGAAGAGCCAGCAGCCGAGTGTGTAGGAACATGCGGGAAAGTTAAATAGGTCGCTTTAGCGACAACGAGCAAGAAGAGACCGAAGAGACCACCCAAGGTGCTCTGCGCAAGCGTGGAGAGCATAAAAAAGTGGGTGCTTAAGCCGTTTTGTCCGGAAGTCCGGATACCAGTCACGAAAGGTCTCCTCCAGGCGCTCATCGAGCACCTGAGTACGCATTTGCAGCACCAGATGCGCACTTTTCTTCGTCCATTGCATCTGCTGCTTTTTGGCAAACCGCTTACTTCGCAGTTTGCGACTATTCTCTCCGGTAAGCTCTTCGTTATCCAGGAAACAGTGGATGTCCTCGATCCTGTGACGAGCTGGGGCCACATTCACCTTTGCGGATTCGCCGTCGCATAAATGCTTAAGCCATTTCATCATTGTTTTGCTTTGGCACGACTGGGAACAGAAGGGGTGGAATTGCCAGCGCTGTTCCGACTCCGACTAGGGTAAACACCACGAGCATCAGATTCTCGACGGCGGCTGTGGCCGCCAGAAGCCCCTCGCCAGGACTCGCCTTTAGGAGCTCGAAGAGGTTCATCAAGCCTTTGGCGGCCAGGCTGCCGGGAATCATCGGGATGCAGCCCACAACTGCAAGCACTGAGCCGCGCGGCGAATCCGGCGGTTCCAAAATCCGGTTTAACAGCGCGAGAACGAAAGCCGCAATGAATGAAGCCGCCGGAAGGCCCAGACCGCCAATTTCCTGCCCTCCCGTGCGCACCGCAAGGGCAAGGGCTCCCGCTCCGAAAGCGATCCACAGAAGGCGCGGCGGGCAATTAAAAAGGACGGCAAAACCAGCCGCCGCGACGCCGCCGAAAAAGGCCTGATGGAGCAAGTGAGGGGCGAACGGACTCATGAGGGGACCGGGGCGACCAAGTGTTGCGCGACGACAAGGCCAAGGGTCATGAAAAGCAATAGATAAGCGATGCGCAGGCTGCGCGCGGCGGCGAGGTTCGGCTTGCCATCTATGGCATCGAGTTGCGCATTTAGCACGGCCACGCCGGGCACGAGCAACAGCACGGCAGCCATTGTCGCGATCTCCAGATGCCCGCTTCCAAGCAGCCGTCCGCCTAGTCCTGCAAGGAACGCGGAAACAAAGCTTACGATACCGGCCACAAGAAAAACGTTCTGTTTCCGCCCGAGCAGGCAATGCCGGAGCCACTGGCCTGCGGCCGCACCGACCAGCGTCGGAACAAACGAGAGCCAAGCCGCGTGCAGTAGACGTCCAAACGCCGCGCACGCAATTCCCGTTGCCAAACAAACAAACCAGACCGGATAGCCCGGCGCCGTCCGCGGAACGTTGTCGACCTCCCTCTGCGCTTGAGGGCAATCGATTTCTCCCAGGGCGATATGGCTTACAATCCTGCTGAGCGCCTCCGCCCTGCGGAGATTAACGCCATGCTCGCCGACCTTTCCCATTTGCACGCAGGATTCCGCGCCCCGGCGGAGCATCACAATAATGGCCGCATGCTGGCAGTAAGCCTCGGCCTTCTGGCAGCCGAAGCCTCTCGAGATTTCTTCCACGGCTTCGTGCACTGTCCGCGCGCTTGCACCCGTCTCCAGGAAAAGTTTTCCAACGGACAACGACAGGTTTGCGACTTCATCCAATGAAGGAGGCGGCATGGCAGAAGGGTTCAAAAGATCACCCTTGCGGTCGCAGCGTTTCTCGTAACTGCAAGAAAAACATCGCAATTGTGGCCGTAATGGCAGGGCCGACCATTCAATGATTCCATGGTAGGTCGTTGCTCGCTAACAAGGTCGCCGTCAAATCCTGCAAGCTTGCGAGCCCAAAGCGCTGCAATCAACCGGAACGGGTGCGACCTGCCATATTTCGCTCGCGTACTCGGCGATCGTGCGGTCGCTGGAGAACTGGCCCGAAGCGGCAATGTTCAGGACGACCTGGCGAGCCCATGCCTCGGGGTCCGCGTAGGACTCGCCCAGACGCTGGTGCGCTTCGCCGTAGCTGGTCAGGTCGGCCAGATGCCGGTAGTGGTCGCCATGGCGCAGTAGCGTGTCTACGATAGGCGCGAAGAGGCCCGGCTCGTAACGGCTGAAGTGGTCAGCCGCGATCAGGTCAAGTGCGGCACGGGTCTCCGGTTCGTTCTCGTAATGCCACCAAGGACTGTACCAGCCGCGGCTGCCCTCGACCTGTTCGGCGGTCAAGCCGAACAAAAAGAAGTTCTCCTCGCCCGCGGCTTCGGCCATTTCGATGGTCGCGCCGTCCCGCGTGCCAATAGTCAGGGCGCCGTTCATCATAAACTTCATGTTGCTCGTGCCGCTGGCCTCGTAACCGGCGGTCGAGATTTGCTCAGAGACGTCACTGGCCGGGATGAGTTGCTCGGCGATCGAGACACGGTAGTCCGGCACGAAGACCACTCTGATACGCCCATGCACCGCGGGGTCGCCGTCAATGGTGCCCGCCACGTTATTGATGAACTTGATGATGAGCTTGGCGAAGTGATAGGCTGGCGCGGCCTTGCCGGCGAAGAAGAACGTGCGCGGCGGCACATCAAGTCCTGGATTCGCGCGCAGCCGATTGTAAAGCACGATCACATGCAGCACGTTGAGGAGTTGCCGCTTGTATTCGTGGATGCGTTTGATCTGCGTGTCGAAGAGTGTGTCTGGATCGACGATCGGTCCGCCGTCGCGTTTCAGCCAGTCAGCAAATCGTGTCTTGGCTTCCCGCTTGGCCCTACGGACCGCGTCGCGGAAGCTCTTGTCGTCCGCCAGCGGCTTCAATTTCTCCAATTGTGACATGTCGGTGATCCACCCATCGCCGATGGCCTCCGTGATGGCCTTTGCCAGGGCCGGATTCGCCAGCAACAACCAGCGGCGCGGGGTGACGCCGTTGGTCTTGTTGTTAAAGCGTTCCGGGAACATTGTGGCGAAATCTGGGACGAGGCGTTGTTTGATCAGCTCTGAATGCAACGCGGCAACGCCATTGGTGCTGTGCGATCCGACGATGGCCAGATGCGCCATGCGAACCTGCCGAGGCGCGCGCTGCTCGATGAGGCTGGCGCGCGATACGCGAGCTTCGTCCCCAGGGAACCGGGCCCGGACTTCGTCAAGGAAGCGCCGGTTGATTTCGTAGATGATTTCGAGCTGCCGCGGCAGGAGGCCTTCGAACCACTCCACAGGCCATTGCTCGAGCGCCTCGGGCAGCAGCGTGTGGTTGGTGTAAGCGAGCGTTCGTTGCGTGAGACTCCAGGCCTCGTCCCAGCCCAACTTGGCCTCGTCCAACAACAGCCGCATCAGCTCGGGCACTGCCATCGTCGGATGGGTGTCGTTAAGCTGAATGGCCGCTTTGTCCGCGAGCGCGGGCCAATCATTGCCGGCTGCGCGGAAACGGCGAACGAGATCTGCCAGCGAGCACGCTACGAGAAAATACTCCTGAAGAAAACGCAGGCCTTTTCCGGCGATGGTCGTGTCGTCGGGATACAACACCCGGGTGACGGTTTCGGCGGTAAGGGTTTCGGCCAGTGCCCCAACGAAATCTCCAGTGCTGAATTGGGCAAAATCGAAGTAGTCGGGCGTGCTGGCCGCCCAAAGCCGAAGGGTGTTGATGGTCTTGCCGCCATAGCCGACCACCGGCCGATCGTAAGGGATGCCAATGAGAGTCGACGGACGCCCCTCCACGACGCGCAACGCCCCTTCGCGGATCTCAAACGAACAGTTGAGCTTGACCTCAACGGCTTCATTGAATCGGACGACCTCCCACGGATCGGGCCGAGCAAGCCAGTGGTCAGGTTGCTCGTGTTGCCAGCCGTCGCGAATGGTCTGGCGGAAGATGCCGTACTCATAGCGCAATCCGTAACCCATGCCGGGCAGGGCGTGCGTCGCCATGGAATCGAGGAAACAGGCGGCCAGCCGCCCGAGTCCACCATTGCCCAGCCCAGCGTCCGGTTCTTGCTCGATGACTTCCAGCGGGTCGAGCTTGTGCAGTTCCTCAAAATGCTCCAAGACCGGCTCGAGCCTAAGATTGGTAATATTATTCGCGAGGGCCCGCCCTATCAGGTATTCCATTGAAAGGTAATAGACGCGCTTGGCGTTGCGCTGTTGGTATGTTTGCTCGGTCTTAATCCAGCGTTGCGAGAGCACGTCACGCGCAGAGCGGGCTGCGGCTTCAAACTGTTCGCGCGCAGTGGCTTTCGTCGTGGGAGCGACTTGATCGAACGTCAAATGCCGTTCATAAAGCGCATCATCGCGGCCGGAGAATTTCACGGGGCCGCAGCTGTATTGTTCAAGCAGATCTTCTGTATTCATAGCGTTGGTTCGGTGGTGCTGAGATTGAGGAGATTATTCGCCGGATGCACTCCGGGCAAAAACTCCGCCGACAAAATAAGTGACGCGGGCGCATTCGAACCGCCGTAGTTCAGGATGCTCGCGACGATTCGCTGAAAGACGGTCGCGGACGGTGAGGACGAGCGCGATGTAAAGATCGTGTTTTGTCGCGGTGGCCGCGAGCCGAGCAATGCCGCGGCAGGGGTTTTCGCGGAATGCCTTGATTTGGTCAGTGGCGAGATCGCTTCGGATATTTTCGGGCGTTTCATAGGGCTCGGTTGCGCTGCTTTGCGACGACCAATTGGAGTTTGCCACATAGCAATAGGATCGACTATTAGAGCTTGGTCTTACTGGAACGACGCGCATGATGAAGCTGCAAATACGGCGCTGATCCGGCTCGAAACGCTACCCTGCGGCGCGGATCGATTTAAGTTCGGCGCGGCACGCCTCACCGAACGACTTGAGCGGATCCCCCTCTAAGGATTGCGTCATCGCGCGAATCTCTTCGAGCGAAATGTTGGGAGAGAAATATTGTTCTGCGATCCGCCTCACGACGTTTTCCGCCTGCGCGAGGACCGCGTCAGACGACGAAAGCCGGATGCGGTTGAGCAATGCGTACGCGGACAACATCGTCTCCGGTTTGTCCAATCCATGTGCCAGCGCGTCGATGGCCAGCCTTGAGCATTCATTGATGAACTCGCCGTAGAGCGTTTCGCGCTTTTGCAACTCCATGCGAACCAGCTCGCGCCTGCTCGATGTCCTTTGGGTTATCCAGGCGGCCGCTATCGTCGCCGAGCCGCCGACGAGCGCGCCCAGCACCCCTGTCATTCCACCAACCAACGTCGCGTCCATGCGGCATCTCGTCTAGATCTAGACTAACGTCCCGCTTCGACGATCTCCTTCATGATCTTCAGCTCTTCCGGTTGCAAAGGCCCCTTTCCGGACCCTCGGATGAACCACATACCAATCTCTTTGTCGTGGCAGTAGAGGATCTGGATGGGCAGTTTCACCTCGTCGAGACGATCATCGGTGACGGCGTGATGGAAGGTTCCGCTCGTAGGATCGCTTACCACATTCAAAAACGTTTCCAGCCACGGGTGATCGGCGTATGGGAAAAGTTCGTCAGTGAGCGCTTTCAACTCGTCTACACTGATTATGCGCAATGATTCCTCCACGGCGTGACGCCGGGATTCCATGACTTCCTTCAGGTTGAGATTTTCGTGTTCCATAAGTAATGTATGTTTTATCTGTTGAACTTCAGTGTTGTGCTGGAAAACTCATTGTCGGACTCATTCCTCTACTTTCGAATCGAGCCAAGGCGGATCAGATGGGACGAAAGACAATTTCTTGAGCTTAACCTCGTGCACGAGGACCCGACCTTGATGCTTGATGTCTAATTCCATTTCAGACGTAGAGCAGAACGCGCCGTAATGGCTCGCGATCCTTTCATGCGCCTGTTGGTTCAGGACGGTTTTCCCGACGGGCGCGCTGCTCAAGCGAGCGGCATTCACTACCGGAGCGCCGACCACCGTCAGATCGCCGGCAATCCGCATGAAGCGAATGTTTCCATAATCAATGCCGATCCCCAATCCGATATCCGTCAGAACAGTAAAAAATGAACTCCGATGCTGTTTGTATCTTTTCGTAAACACAAGGTGCGCTTCGTGAGCGGCCGAGATGGCTCGATATCCTGCGTCCGGACCACTGAAAAACTCTGGAAAGGACGCTAACAGCCCATCGCCGGTAAACTTGTCCACAATTCCGAACCTGTCACAGATCAAGCCTTTCAGTTCTTCACAAAGTCCCGCCATGAACTCTGCAAAGAGCTCCGCGCTGCGGGCGTTAAGCATCAACTCTGCTGACCGGCGGATATCGATTGACATGATGAAGGCGGCGCACGCGGACTTCGAGGCAAGAAAGCGATTTCGCAATGCGCGGTTGGAGAACAGGGCTTCGTGAGCTCGCGGAGAGACCTTGTCGAGGACCAGACGGCCCTGCGCCATCACGAGTTTGATTCGAGAAAGTGTTTCTCCCGCCGTTCTGTCCGACATGCTGCCACTGCTGCGCAACGCATCGAGGATCCTGCGTTCGTCATCACGGATTTGTTTCTGCTCGGAGCGTTTCATTTTTGTCAAAATGGCAGCCGCTCGGTTCATTGGGAAATGTGATTGTTGAAGGAGCCCATGGTAAAGGAAGGTCGCTTAATGAGCTTCATTTTTGCGCAGAAGACGTGATAGAGGTGCGCCCCGCGGTCGGAGTCGCCCCTTTGATTGCTCCGCCGGGAGGCTTGACGCGAAACCAGGCGACGTAGAGTGCCGGCAGGAACAGAAGCGTGAGGAGAGTGCCCACGATGATGCCGCCCATCATCGCAAACGCCATGGGAGCCCAGAAGCCTTCGCGGGCAATCGGAATCAGCGCGAGGCTGGCCGCGGCGGCCGTTAAGATGATCGGGCGCGTCCGGTGCATCGTGGACTCCAACACCGCTTCCCAAGGTTCCATGCCTTCGCTCCGGTGCTCCTCGATCTGCACGATTAGGATCACCGAATTGCGGATCAGAATGCCGACCAGCGCGAGGACTCCCAGGAGAGCGATAAAGCCCATCGGCGAATTGCTGGGAAGCAGGGCGGCGACCACACCGATGAGACCGAGCGGGGCCACCGCGATGACCATAAACAATCGTTGAAAACTCTGCAGTTGGATCATCAGGATCGTGGCCATCGCGAAGAGCATCAGCGGGACGACGGCCGCGATCGGTCCTTGCGATTTCGCGCTTTCTTCCACCGGACCTCCGATTTCGAGGCGATAGCCGGGCGGCAGCGTGCGCTTAAACTCGTCCACGCGTCCGCTGAGCTGTTGCACGATCGTGGCCGGTTGCGTTGGGCCGAGGATGTTGGCCCGCACGGTGACGGTGGGGAGCCGGTTCCGTCGCCAGACCAGGGGCTGTTCGAGATCGAAATGGAAGTTCACGATGGCGCCGAGCGGGATGGCCTTCCCGTTGCCGGCCATGAGCTGCAGGTTTTGCAGGGTCTCGATCGAGCCGCGTTCCGCGTCGCGCGCCCGGGCGAGGACATTGACCAGGTAAATGTCATCACGGACCTGTGTGACGGTAGTGCCGCCGACGATGCCGTTGAGAGTTTGCGCAATGGCCTCGGAAGTAACGCCGAGTTGTCGCGCCTTGTCCTGCAACACCTCCAGCTTCACGACGCGCGAAGGTTCCATCCAGTTGAAGCCGATATCCTCGAGCAGCGGATGGGTGCCGATTTTCGCCGCCAGTTGCTGGGCGAGTTCCTTCACTTTCTCAACGTCGGGTCCGCTGACGCGATACTGCACCGCCCGTCCGGCGGGTGGACCCATGGGCAGGAGCTCCACTTGGACGTCGATGCCGACGAATTCCTCTTGCGCCATCTCCTTGAGTTGCGTCCTCAGGCGGTCGCGCGCTTCGACGTTCTTGGCGACAATGATGATTTGCCCGAAGTTTGGGCTGGCCATCTGCACGTCGAGAGTGAGCACGAAACGAATCGCGCCGTCCCCGACGTAGGAGGACCAACGTTCCACATCATTGTTACCGACGAGATGGCGTTCGAAGCGGTCCATTGCGGCTTTCGTGGCGGCAATCGACGCGTTCTGCGGCAACGTGAGGTCCACGACGAGTTCACTCCGGGCCGATGGCGGGAAGAACTGCTGTTGGACGAACTTCAATCCATAAAGCGAGACGAGGAATAGGCCGACCGAAATCGCCACCGTCAGCCACGACCGTCGCATGACCAGCTCGATCAGTCGCCGGAAGATGGCGCTGGTGCGGCCCGGCTTCTTATCATGTTTCTTGAGCGTTTTTGGCAGCAGCGTCACGCCGAGCAGCGGGGTAAAGATCACCGCGACGAGCCACGACAGGATGAGTGAAATCGCGATGACGACGAAGAGCGAGAAGGTGTATTCACCCGCATTGCTGCTGTTCATCCCGATCGGCAGGAAGCTGGCCACCGTCACCAGCGTTCCGGTGAGCATCGGAAATGCGGTCGAGGTATAGACATAGGTCGCCGACTTTTCCAGCGAATCGCCCTTTTCGAGCCGGCTGACCATCATCTCCACGGCAATCATCGCGTCATCGACGAGCAGCCCGAGCGCAATGATCAAGGCACCGAGCGAGATCCGCTGCAGCGAAATGTCGAGATACTCGAGCGCGACGAACGTCATTGCGAGCACCAGCGGAATCGCCAGGGCGACCACCAGGCCGGGCCGCAGACCGAGGCTGACGAAGCTGACGGCGAGCACGATCGCGACCGCCTCAAATAGGGCATGAGTAAACTGACTGACGGACTCCTCCACGATGACTGGTTGATCAGACACCTGATGCACTCCGACCCCGATCGGCAGATCGCCAATGATCGTGTTCATCTTCTCCTTCAAAGCCTCGCCGAAGTGCAGAACGTTGGCGCCGGTTTTCATGTTGATCGCGAGGCCGATGGCCGGCTCTCCATTCACCCGATAGAGCATCCGCGGAGGGTCGACGTAGCCGCGGGTGATGGTGACGAAATCGCTGAGGCGAAAGAAGCGGTCGTTTACTCGCAGATTGATCGCCCGCAGACTCTCCTCGGAAATAAACTGGCCGCCGACGCGCAGAACGATCCGCTCCGGCCCGGCTTCCACCACGCCGGAAGGGACCACTGCGTTCTGCGCCTGAATCGTGCGCAGGATATCCTGCTCGTTGAGACCGAGCGCCGCGATTTGTCGCACCGAAAACTCAGCGTAAATGACTTCGTCTTGCGCGCCGATCAGGTCCACCTTCCCGACGTTGGGAATCAGCAGCACTTCTCGCCTGACGTGCTCGACGTAATCGCGCAACTGCCGCTGCGTGAGCCCATCCGCAGTGAAGGCATAGATGTTGCCAAAGACATCGCCGAAGGTGTCGTTGTAGGTCAGGTCCGTCACACCCGACGGGAAGTCCGCACGGATGTCATTCATCATGTTGCGCACCCGCATCCACGTATGGGGAACGTCGCGCGCCTTGGTTGCATCCCGCAGATAGACGAGCACGATCGTCTGACCGGGCATCGTCATGCTCTTGGTGTAATCCAGCACGTCGAGTTCCTCGAGCTTGCGCTCAATTCGCTCCGTGACTTGCTTCGACATCTCGTCCACGGAGGCGCCCGGCCATTGCGCCTGGATAAGCATCGTCTTGATCGTGAACGACGGATCTTCTTCGCGCCCGAGGTTCAGGTAGGACACCACGCCCATGACGGCGAAGATGCCCATGAAATACCAAACGAGTGATCGGTGTCGCAGCGCCCATTCTGAAAGATTGAAGTCCGTCTTCATAGGTGTGTGTCCATAATTTTAACGACTTGGTCGGGCGAGAGGCTGTGCACGCCCGCAGTGACGACGCGAGTGCCGGGCGCGAGTCCTTCCGCGACCCGGAACGAATCTGCGTCGCGCGCGCCGATCTTCACTTCTCGCAGCGACACTTTGCTGGTGGCGACATCAACCACCCACACGAACGTCTTGCCATCGCGCTCCAGGAGCGCGGACGAAGGCAGCTCGATCTCCCCGCCGGCATCCATCCCTGCCACCGCCTTCACGATGGTTCCCAGCCGGAAACTCAGCGGTGGATCGACCAGCGTGATCTTGACGCGTCGCGTGCGAGTTGCCAGGTCCGCCTGGGGCGCAATCTCGCGCACCTGTCCCTTGACTCGCGTGGCGGGATCCGCTTCCGAGGTAACGATGAAGCCCTTCCCCGGACGAAGGTTGACCGCGATTTGGTCCGGCACATCGACCACCGCCTCGCGCTCCTCCGGGCGAATAACGCTCACCACCTCCTGCCCAGGCTGAACGACCTGACCGACTTCGGCTTTGGTCGCGGTAATCACGCCGTCGAACTCGGCATGTAGCTCTGTGTAGCCGAGCTTTTCCTGCGCCAGGCGAACATTGGCCCGCGCCGCTGCGGTTGACGCCTCGGCACTTTCCCACTCATGTTGCGCAGCTTCGAAATCCGCCTTCGCGGTCACTCCTCTGCCGAACAACTGGCGCTGTCGCGCCGCATCCAATTGTGCTTGCTGCCGATGGGCGTCTGCCCTTGCCAGGTCGGCTTCCGCATTCCGCAGTGCGAGTTGGAAAGGGGTGGGATCGAGCGCGGCGAGTCGCGCGCCTTGCTTGACGTTGTCACCCACGCTCACGTCGCGAGCGATTATCCGGCCGAGCACTCGAAAACCCATGATGGATTCATAACGGGCCTCCACCGTTCCGGCGAAAGCCGCTCCTCCTGCCGCTTCCGGCGCGACAATGATGCTGAGCACCGGTCGAATGAGCGGTGCGGGTGCGGCGGCACGCCGATGGCATGCCGTAAGTCCGGCAACCGCGGCTAACAAGAAAATCCAGGATGTCTTCATGGCTGGTGCTCCTCCGCGAAGGCGACCTTCTGGTTTGGGCTCATCTTCTGCGCATTGCGCGTGACGACAAGGTCGCCCGGCCGCAGCCCCGCCGCGACAATGACTCGGTCTGTTTCGTATCCCGCGATCGTGATCGGCCTTGCTGAGACCGCGCTCGTGGCGGGGTCCACGATCCACACTCCTGGCTGCCCTCCCACTGACGCTAATGAAGCAGCAGGAACCGTGATCGCGTTTTGCGAGTTCAGCGGCAGCGGCCCTTCACCAAAGACCGCAGCTCCGAGCGTCATGGCCGGAGGCGACTCCTCCAGCCCGATTTTGATCGCCAGTGTTCCACCCGCGCCACTCAGGGTCGGGGTGATCTCGCGCACCTTGCCGGTGGTATGGATGCTCGGATCAGTGACGAGTTTGATCTCAATTGGAACGTTTCGATCGATGGGCTGGTTGCCGAACACCGATTCATTCACGTTAAAGACCGCATCGCGCGGACCGTCATGGGCTAGCACGAAGACGGGTTGCCCGGCCGACACCACCTGACCGACCTCTGCGTTTCGCGCGGTGATCGTTCCAGCATAGTCGGCGCGAAGTTCTGTTTGCCC
>CAWFMA010000018.1:0-74076 GCA_963816855.1 uncultured Verrucomicrobiae bacterium
CCTACAGAGGCAGCCCCTCCTTGCCAACCTGCCAATGCAATCAGTCTGAAGACGTTCGAACTCGGAATACCGAGCTCGTTCGCAATTGCGCGTCCACTGCGTCCTTGAGTCTTAAGCCGCGCCACACTATCGAGGTGCGCGTCGATGGCATAGGCCGACCAGAGCTGACGCCACGAGCTTTCGAACGGGCAATACCGGCGTTAACGTGCTCACGGATGTTTGGACGGAAACCGGCCTCGGTCGGCACTATGGCTAGGCCGTCTTTCGACCTACATTTGAGGTTAGCGAGGGCCCGATGGCAAGGGGGCGACCCCTCTCTGCGCTCGAAAATTTGCGGTGGCGCTATGTGGGACCGGGCTCATACTGCCGAAGGGCAACGGGTAAGGGTAGCCTCGTAAAGAGGCAGCGCCCTCTCCTTGCAAACATCTACTCCACAGGGAACACGGTGCGAGTTCAAGGCCTCCCAGTTGCCCTTCAAGGCCGTCTCAGAGCCCGTGTAGGCCTTTTTCTTGATTTCGAGAGTAAAGGAACCGCGGAGATCAATCATGCGGCGAACCTGAACTCTCTGATGACCTGAAAGACGCTGCCAACCGGAAGACAAAGTTCTGCCGCGATCGCACGTCCGGGTGGCCCATTGCCCGCAGACGGGTGATATTGTCACGGTGCGCAGCTAATGTCGCGGGACGGCCAAGTGTGTTACCCCTTTCTTCTTCGCCACGGCCAGTCCGGCGTTTCACACGCTCGCGAATGATCTCCCGCTCGAACTCTGCCACCGCGCACAGAATGTGAAGCTGCAACTTGCCAGCCGGATTCCCTTCCGAAGTGTCGATACCCTGCGCGGGTACGACGAGCGCCACCTTGTGCGTATTGAATTCATCGATCAATTGCGCAAGTGCGAAAGACTGCGCCCGAGTCTATTTAGTTTGAAAGGCTTCCCGCCTCGAACTGCGGCCACAAGCCGGTCACCTCGGCAAATCCGATGCTCTCGCCGTCGCCCAACAACTCAATCGCGACTCTAGCGCCCAAAGGCGACCCGTCTGTCTCCAAGAACTTGATACGGTATGTCATGGCAATCCTTTCTCGCTCAAGGCCGAATCCCTAGCCCTTCGCCCTTCGGCAGTATGGCCCCCCTATGTATTGGAGGGTTCGTCCCATCGGGCCCGGCACCGGTTCGCCAGTCTGAGACCAGCTCCGGTTTTGCGACCTTGGGATAGTCGGGTCCAGAGCATGCCTCTGCCCTGACTGCCTGCTGCCGCGGGTTCTGACCGAGGTTCTCCACGTAATCGGCAAAAGCGGCCAGATAGGTGACGCCAGCACTCTTTGCTGCGGCTGGATCTCCGACGACGATCAATGCGGCCCTGGCCCGGGTGATCGCCACGTTGAACAGGTTGTCCGTCTTCTTGAGAAAGCTGACTGCGCCATCGGCGATGCCCTCTGAAACCACCGGCGAGAAAATCATCGCGTCTCGCTCGTCCCCTTGGAACTTGTGAACGGTGTCGATCAGAAGTTCCAACCTGTTCAGCAGGAAGTTGGCATGGGGATGCGCGTTGACCAGGTCGCGGATCCAGTTGTTCATGCCTTCGCAAGGTTGACTCCCCTACCCCATTTTACTCTCTAAACCGCATGAATAAAGGCTCTGCGGGCTTTTGTCTCCAATCGGCAATCTTGTACCGAGACCCACGAAAACGAACCGAAATGCCTACAAATTGGGCACCAATTGGCACCAGATTTCCCATTGACGGCGCATCGGGTTCCTGCTTTTCTCGCCTCGTTCGCTGCTGCTGGAGCAGCTCGGCCGCAAACTTCTTTCTCGATTCTTGGGCCACTCGACCGCAAAAATGACGCGTTGGTCACTTCCATTTTGACGCCCCGCGCATTTTCCTGATTTTCTCGCCTCGTTCACTGCTCGCACGGTGGACCGCTGACTTCAAACGGGATGGCACCCCGAAGCGTATAATGAAGAAAACAGTCCCATCTTCTCACAATAGACCACCCAGGTGCTGCTGGGAGTCAACAAGCTGCGAGGCTTTGCGGGGAGGTGGGACTTTTTTGTCTAACCGTGAACCCATCAACGAACGGCCCATCGGTCGTTTTCACGTGGAATCAACGACTTAGCGCGTTTCTCAAAGGAGCGCAAGCTTGCTTCGAGGCTCGATCAGAGAAGGAGGCGGTATGAAATTGAAGCCATCTTGGCAGGTTGGAAGGTCGGTTCGTTCATGGGTCAAGAAGAATGGTGAATGCGTCTTTTGGGCGCGAGGCTTCAAAAGCCGAGAATGCGCGGAAGAATACCAAGCCGATTTCATTGAGACGCTCCTCGATCCGAAAGAGGTAATGGGTTTCGTGATTCAGCGCGCTTCGGGCCGCGGAAGCACATGGCAATTGATTCTATGGAACACGAAGGCACCGCTGCCGATATGAACCGCATACCGAAAGCAGGTTGGCGTCTTGCCGCCAGGAACGGGACGAGCGCCCGAGACTACCTCATTACGCTTCTCGGAAACGGTATGTCTCGAGGTGAGGAAATTGGCGAAATGGTCCGCTCGCTCAAGGAGGGCACGTTATGATTCGCAAAACCAGTCTCGCTCGTCGGCTCCACTAAGGTCTTTGTCCCTGTTGCGCGTCTTCCAGCCCTGATGTGCCGCAGCTCCGAACGCCGAGGCTCGAATTTCCCTTCAAACCTGGCTTGTTCGGACGCCCGACGCGACACGGGCAACTAAACACGTTAAACATGCTAGTGGAACTCTCAATGGAAATCGCCGAAATGTGTCTCAGCGTTTTTTTTCAAATCTAGGATATGACGGCTTGCAACTCCATAAAGTGCTTTGGGTGGGGAATTGCATCAGCGCTCGTGTTCTCGACGGTGGGCGCGCGAGAAACGTTGCCCGCCTCTTCACCGGACAGGAGCGTGCTGAAACTTGACGGCGCCATCATCGACGTCACTTTCGACTCAGCGCCCACTGCAGCGTTGCGCCAGCTTCTCGTTGCGTGGATCACCAAAGCCGCGAAGGCAGTGGATATCTACTACGCGCGATACCCTGTTTCACGCGTCGAAGTTCATATCAAGCTGTACGAAGGTCACGGCGCTCGCTCCGGACACGCCTCCGGCTGGAACGGCCCGGAAATCAGTATCTCTGTTGGGAGATACACGACCGCGGCAGACCTTGCCGATCCCAGCGAGGAATGGCTGATGACACATGAAATGGTACATCTGGCTTTTCCCTCCGTGGCGGAGCAACATCATTGGATTGAGGAGGGACTGGCCACCTATGTGGAACCTGTCGCACGGGTTCGCGCGGGGGAACTTACCGCGCCGAGAATCTGGGGCGACATGCTGGACGGCATGCCACAGGGCTTGCCACAGGCAGGGGACCGCGGACTAGATCACACGGCTACTTGGGGGCGGACATATTGGGGCGGTGCTCTTTTCTGTTTGCTCGCGGACATTGAAATTCGCGAACGCACGAACAACAGAAAGGGCCTGGAGGACGCGCTGCGCGGCATCCTCGATGCGGGCGGCTCAATTGAAACCGAAGGTGAATTGACGCAAATTTTGGACACGGCGGATGCGGCAATCGGGGTTTCCGTGATGCATCCCCTTTATGATCGCATGAAGGCAACCCCAGTTCCCGTGGACCTGGCTAATCTCTGGCGACAGCTTGGTGTCGAAAAGCACGGCGACGAAATTCTTCTTCGCGATGACGCTCCGTGGGCGGCTATTCGAAAATCAATCACTCAGCGATGAAAGTGAAATCTCGCTGTTCCCCTCAAAGCGGAGTCAGCATAGAGGACATCGAGACTTAACTCCTAAAACTAAAGCGGTGGAAGCCATCGGAGTGACATTGAAGCCGAGTTCGTCTGCCCTGCGCTGAAGGTTGGAGAGTGCGTTCTTTGAAGAGTTTTTCATGGGCTTGCAATCCGTTTCAACATTAACCTTGCCGAACTTGAGCATGCGATAGACCAAGCGAGCGAGTTTGTGGGGTCCGGCATTGATAGCTGTCGGCGCCCCAAGACGCGATTTAATGCGTCGGATGAAAGCGCCGATGGCAGTCTTACTTTGCACGGCGCTTTGGGCGGCCAGGGTGCAGGGCAGCGGCACCGCGATTTGCGTTCTTTCGCGGGTTTGCTCGAACGGATCTTGCCTCCGCTAATCCGATTATTGGGAGCGACATTGAGCCACGCGCAAAAAGTGCTTTTCGCTGGGTCAGCGGCTCATATCCAGACCGATTTCGGAGAGGACTCGCTCCACGGCCAGCAAGTGGAGCCCAGGTAATTTGGTCAGGTCCGCTCCTGTCATTTTGCTCAAGGTGATGACGCTGGAGTGTCTGCTGGCGCTTCTCAGTAGAGCGCAGTGGACTCAAGTCGGGTGCCGGCACGCTCACTTTGGCTTCAAAAACCGCAAAGGCCTCTTCGGCGCGCCGGTCATACTCCATGATTTTGAACTGATAGCTGTCGTAAAGTTCCAGTGCGGTCTGCAGGGCAAAGAGATGCTCCTTGGTATAATCGCCCTCCGAGGCTTTGGCAATCTCTTGGGTGCTGCTCTTGATTTGGGGATGCTTCATCTGAGCAATTGAGGCACTCGCGTTCGCCGGCAACGATAGCGCGTAAAATGCTCATGCCGGTCACCCCCGTAATGTCGCTGATGAGCAAAGTTGGTCGCTCGCCAGCGCCTGCCATACGAACCCAGATATGAACGGATTCCAACGATAGAACTTGAAGCTGCGCGCTGGATCTTTAAGGTTATACGGACGGTTGCGCCTAGCGTGCATACCGAACCGCAAATCAACCCTCACCCCCCCTTGAAATCTCTGCTGCGACATTGTTTGAAGCAGTGCATTTCTTCCCTTCGACTATGAATCTCATGTGTTTCCAAAAGCGTTCGACCCCACTCTTCCGACGGCTGGAAAGGGTCCAGTTCACGCGCCTCAAGTCAGGGCCGCGTTGTGCGAATGGAGAAGGGTCATTGACTCAAGCGATATCAAAAAGTTTCCACCAGCGTTGTGTCGCCGCGTTGCTTGTCGGCGTTCTTTCTATTCCGGGCATCCAATCCAGTTATGCAGCGGATGCGAAAAAGCCGGTCATCGGCCTCGTCATGAAGTCTCTTGCAAATGAATTTTTCAAAGACATGCAGGAGGGAGCGATAAAGCATGTCGCGCAACGAGGAGACCTGACCCTTCTTCCTGTCGGAATGCACTCTGAGACCGATATCGATACTCAGGTCAATGCCGTCGAAACCTTCATCACTAAAAAAGTCGATGCGATCGTTATCGCGCCCGCCGATTCGCGTGCGTTGGTTGCTCCGCTCGCACGGGCCATCAAGGCGGGGATTGTTGTCGTCAATATTGATGTCGCACTTGACGAAAAAGCAAAGAAACAAGCTGGCATTTCACTCGCATTTGTCGGCCCCGATAACCGCGCAGGAGCCAAGCTGGCTGGTGACGAACTGGCCAGGGCCCTGGGCAAAGGCGGCAAAGTCGTGATTATCGAAGGCAATCCGGGAGCAGATAACGCCCAGCAGCGGAAGATCGGATTTGACGATGCAGTCAAGGCCGGGAAACTCGAACTTATTGATTCTCGAACGGCACACTGGGAGACAGAAGAAGCGAATTCAGTCTTCTCGAACATGCTGACGGCGCATCCCGATATTCAAGGCGTCATGGCCGCGAATGACTCGATGGCGCTGGGGGTCATCAAGGCCATCGACGCCTCAGGAAAATCCGGAAAGATCAAGGTCGTCGGATTCGATAATATTCCGGCTGTGCAACCGTTGTTGAAGGAGAAAAAGCTCCTCGCCACGGTCGATCAATTCGGCAGTCAAATGGCCGCGAATGGAATTGACTATGCGATGAAGGCCCTCGCGGGTGAAAAGCTGCATGGCTGGATCAAAACACCGATCGAACTGGTAGTAGCTCCAGGATCTTAGGGAAAGACGGCAGTTTGCTAGCCGACAGCCCGAATGGAATCCATTCTTGAGCTGCGCGGAATTGTGAAGCGCTTCCCGGGCGTGACGGCGCTCGACAGCGTGGATCTCTCGATATTCGAGGGCGAGATTCACGCGCTCGTAGGGCAGAACGGGGCCGGCAAATCCGCGCTTATTAAAGTATTATCCGGTGCCCATCCAGCCGATGAAGGTGAGATGCGCTTCCAGGGAGTTCCGTTCCACCCTCGAACCCCGCTCGATGCGCTTCGGGTGGGGATTCGAGTGGTACACCAGGAATTTAACCAACTTCCCTACCTTTCGGTCGCAGAAAACCTTTTGTTCGAGAAACTTCCGCGTCGCTTCGGAGTTCTGCTCGACCGGGCAACACTCGAGCGGCGCGCTTCTGAACTCTTGAACAAGGTAGGTCTCGATATTGACCCGGGAACGCGCGTGGAACGCCTTGGAATCGCGCAACGGCAACTGCTGGAGATCGCAAAGGCGCTTTCGTCTACCGGCAGATTGCTGGTCCTGGACGAACCGACGGCGTCACTCACGCCGCGTGAAGTGGCACGGCTGTTTGAAATCGTCCGCGCAACGCGAGCGTCTGGAATAGCGGTGATCTTTGTCTCACATCATCTCCAGGAGATTTTTGATTTGTGCGATCGGGTGACTGTTCTCCGAAACGGGCGCCGGATTGACACCCGTTCGGTCGCGACGACTAATGCTGCGGAGCTTGTTCGGTTGATGGTGGGGCAACGGTTGGAGACAACAACTCGAGAGATTGAAGCGGCTTCGGACACCTCAAGCAGCGGATCTTCGGGTTCGCGCCCTCCGGCGTTGCGAATCGAAAAGCTTCGGGTCCGTAATAGCACGCGGGATGTTTCGTTCGCGCTCAATTGTGGAGAAATCGTTGGAATCGCTGGGTTAGTTGGTTCTGGTCGCACCGAGATCCTGCGAGCAGTATTTGGCGCCGACAGAAGAGATGGAGGAGAGATTTATCTAAGCGGGCATCCGGTCGAATTCCGGACTCCGATGGATGCGGTCCGGAATGGAGTCTGCCTGCTGACTGAAAACAGAAAGGATGAAGGTCTTGTTCTTGCGATGCCAGTGCGCGTTAATATCACCCTGACCGACCTCGCGCGCGTCTCCAGAGCGGGATTATTACGCCGGCAGTTGGAGCGAGCAACGGCCGACCGCTGGACTCGCGAACTCGACATTCGACTTCGGTCCACAGAGCAGACAGCCCGCGAACTTTCGGGCGGCAATCAACAGAAGGTCATCATCGCGAAGTGGCTTTTCCGCAACGCTTCCATCCTTATGCTCGACGAGCCGACTCGCGGCATTGACGTTGGCGCAAAAGCAGAAGTCTATACGTTGCTGCGCCGGCTTTCCGCCGAGGGCAAGGCGTTACTTGTTGTCTCATCCGAACTGCCTGAACTGATGATGCTCTGCGGCAGAATACTTGTGTTGTCACGAGGACGTGTTGTTGGGGAGGTTTCGCGGCACGATTTTGACGAGGAACGCATTCTTTCGCTTGCCTACAGCGAATATCTGGTTGGAAATCGTCACAAGCAGACTTCCATCAACTAACGTTTTCATGCCCGAAGCTAATCGTGGAATTGCTGACGAAGCGAGTTCTTCGAAACGCTCGAAGAGGGCATTTGCTCAACGCATCCTGCAGGACGCCGGAATCGGCGTCGCAGTTCTCTTAATTGTCGCCGTCTTCTCCGTGACGGCCCCACATTTTACCGACGAATCAAACATTACCAACATACTTACTCAAATAACAATTAACCTCATCATGGCGACCGGCATGACTTTCGTCATTCTCATCGGCGGCATTGATCTGTCCGTGGGATCCGTGATGGCGCTGTGTGCGATGGTCGCTGGCCTGGCGCTGAAAATCGAATGGTTACCAATCCCTGTCGCGATCGCGGCGGCAGCAGCCGCGAGCGTTATTGTTGGCATGGTCTGCGGCCTGGTGAACGGGTTTGTCTCGAGCTTCTGGAATGTTCCCTCCTTCATTGTAACGCTTGGGATGCTGAACATCGCGCGCGGGGCTGCACTGCAGGTCACCGATGCACGCACGCTGTTCGAATTTCCCAACGTGTTCAACGAATTCGGTACCGCAACGGTGCTTGGTGTGCCCGCGATTTTCATCGTCGCGTTAGCGATGGTTTTGCTTGGTTGGGCTGTTTTGACGCAAACAGTTTTTGGACGACTCATCTATGCCGTCGGCAATAATGACGAGGCAGTTCGACTCTCGGGCCATGACACATTCTGGCTAAAAGTGGCAGCATTTGTGATTTCCGGCCTGACGGTTGGAATCGGGGCAATCGTCTATATGGCGCGACTGACAATCGCAAGCCCGATTCTCGGCACGGGTTTTGAACTGAACGCGATCGCTGCTGTCATTATCGGCGGCACAAGTCTCAATGGCGGCCGGGGCTCGCTAATCGGCACATTTCTTGGTGCCTGCCTCATCGGCGTACTCGCCGACGGCCTGATCTTAATCGGCGTAGGGGATTTTGTGCGTCAAATGATTACAGGTGGAGTGATCATCCTGGCGGTCATTCTCGATTCGTACCGCGCAAAGATCGCGGAGCAGGCACGGTAGCAGAGGGATTTTGCCTCATTAAAATGAAACCATCAATTTTGGTAAACCGAGATGGCTTCAATTCCCGCACATCGTGCTGAAGACCAGTAGCTTTTAGTCCGCTAATGAACTTAGCAACCGCCGACGTTTTCCGCAGCCTGCCTCGGTGCGCTCAACATCGGTTCCCGATGCTTTCAAGGCAATGAACTTCCTCATCAAAGCCTATTTGAAATTTCCTCCCGTCCGATTCCACAAATGGTTTTGTTTACAGGAAGATGCTGCTGACGTTTTCTGGCCGGAAAACTACGATCCTACTGCGATGGATCTGCTACCACCGAGCATTCGTCACAATTTTTGAACTTCCCAACGACCTGCTTCTCCGTCCGGCCATTCAGAGAAGGTTGAGCAAGCTCTGGCCTAAACCGACACGGGGACTTCATCATGCCCAGTGGGGATCTTGCCGGAGGTCGTGGATCTCCAGGCCATCCGTTCCACAGGCAACCGCACCCTCGAATGCTGACTTCGAAGTTGAAGAGCATGAAAGCGTGAGAAAAGGCCACCCGCTGCCAAGAGTTGCGTTACCGTCCCGCTTTCGATTACTTTTCCAGAGTCGAGCACGACAATTTTGTCGGCATGCTCGATGGTGCTGATGCGGTGGGCGACGATCAATACTGTGCGATTTCGCCCGAACTGCGCGAGAGCATCCTGGACCACACCTTCCGAGATGAGATCTAGCGAGTTTGTTGCTTCATCCAGAATCAGGATCTGTGGATCTCGTATAAACGCGCGTGCCAGCGCCAGCCTTTGACGCTGACCCCCGGAGAGCCGAATGCCCTGGTCCCCAAGAATCGTTTCGAAACCATAGGGCAGTTTCTCAATAAACTCCATGGCATGTGCCTTGCGGGCCGCCTCTGCGATTTCTTGGCGAGTGGCATCGAGCTTGCCGTAGGCGATATTCTCCGCGACGCTCGCGTTAAAAAGATAGACTTGCTGGCTTACTACCGCGATCTGGCTACGCCACCACGCCAAGCTCAGCTCCGGCAGCGGGACCCCATCAATAAGCAAGCGTCCTGAGGAAGGATCGTAAAAGCGGCAAATTAAACTGATCATGCTAGACTTGCCGGCGCCGGAAGGGCCGACAAAAGCCGTCGTTTCGCCGATGTTTATCGAGCAGTTCACCTGGCTGAGCGCCGCGCTCTTTCCGGAGTCGTATTGAAAGAAGACATTTTCGAAGGTGATCCCTTTCTTGATCGAGAGCGGCACTCGAACGCCGCTGCGCAAGTAAGGCTTATCATTCTCATTGAGAAGGTTTCTGACTTCCTCAACGGACGCTGATAAGCCGTCGAGCGTCACCCGATCCGCATCGAACTGCTTAACACGGGGTTGGAGCCGATAAAGCAGGACTAGGAAAGTCATCGAGACCGCCATTTGTCCCGGATTCAGCGTTGCCGTTGTCAGGAGAATTCCTACCAACAAGGACACTATAAGCACCTCCGACAAGGGGTTTACGAGTATCGAAATTCGATCCAGCTTGAAAAAGGCTTTGCTCACCGCGCTGGAAGCAAGAGCGAACCGGTGCTGTTCCTGATTCTCCCGTCCAAAGGCGCGAATGAGTTGTAGGCCGCCAAGCGTCTCGATCATTCGCTGCGTGAGGATCTCGTTTGTTGCCGTTGCCTGCGCACTGAGTCGCCTCCCCTGGCGGGTAAAGTGTCGAATGATTTGCGAGATCAACAGTAGCAAGCAGCCGGTAATGAGCGTCAGTTTCCAGGAAATCAGTAGAAGTAGGATGCTAAGAATCAGCGTCATGCAGATGTTGATGATAACGCTGGCAAGCACGGTGAATGCGGAGCTGACACGCCAGGTTTCGGTGGCCAGGGTATTGAGCAATTTCCCGGAGTCGTGGGTATCATGGTAGCTTTGGCCCACACTGAGCAGCTGATTAAGAACACCGCAGCGGATGCGGTGAGTAATTTGCGCGTTAACTCCCTGGAACAGCACCGCGTAGCTATAACTCAAAACGTTCTTCAGCACCATACATAGCACAATGCTGAAACCTATCCACAAGAGTCGGTGCTGCGACGGAATCCACTGGAAAAGCTCAGCGAACAGCCCTGCGGCGCCCGCGGTTTGTGTGCCCATTTGATCCTGCACAAGCGGGATGAAGAGCGAAATGGAGAGACCTTCTGACAGCGCAGCTAACACGCCCAGAGTGATCATACCCGAGAGTAGCCAAGGCTGCAAGCGCAGTAGGGGAAAAAGCGCTTTTAGCGCACGCAGGAGAGTTGCCATTGACTAATATTGACCGTGCAGCATAGACCAGCGGCGTTCGATTTGATCAAAGATCGCATTCGCGGTAAACGCATGCTTGTCTGTCTTACATTGCAAGTCGGCGCCTCGCCTGTTCTTGAGCGACTGCCAGAGCTGCTTAACGAACTTCTTCCAAGTTGAGCCCGGAATTGCCTTGAGCTGAATCTTAATAAGTTGCTTAAGAGTCCAGATTTTAAGCAAGTTGGATGGATCGACACAGAGTGCTTTGTTCAAGTAGTTGAAGCTTCGCGAGTCGTCCCCCCACTGATTGCATATGCTTAGGAGGTAGTGTGCGTAGAAATTCCAGGCTGAGCGACGAAAAATGGCGACTGGCAAATCGGGATTCCGCAGGCGCGCTCGCTCAATGACGATCGCGAAAGATGCCTCCATGCCTTCGGTGTCGACACTCATACTGGTGTTGGTCTTCCGATACGCCACTAAAAATTCGCCGACCAGGCAGATACTAAAGTTCTCAGCGAGCCGAATATACAGGTCCCAATCCTCGCACCCCTGTGCGCCTCCTTGTTCAGCTCGTGTGAGGTAAAGTCCAACCCTTGTGAGAGCGGTCGTTCGGAATAACGGCACACTGGCACTAGCGACGATATTTCCCGAAACCATGGCATCGCTTAAGCGACCTTCAGCCTTACTCCCATATAGGGCACCCTCAAACTCGCCGTCCTTATCGACTCGTATGCACCAACAATAGACTAAGCCTATTTCTTCGCCGCTCTGCTCCAAGCAGGCGACTTGCTTCTCGAGCTTCTCTGGAAACCAAATGTCATCGGCATCTAAAGGAGCGATGTATTCTCCGCGCGCCATGCGAATTCCTGTATTCCGGGCGTCGCCCACCCCTGCATTGCACTGTTTAACGAGTTGGACTCTGGCGTCCTTTTCCACAAATTCCTCCACAATGGCCTCGGTGCCATCCTCCGAACCATCGTCAACTACAATGACTTCCAGGGATTGGTATGTTTGCGCCAGAACAGAATGCAGCGTCTGTCGAATGTATTCCGCGGCATTGAAAGCTGGAATGATTACCGATACTAGTCCTCTGGTCATTCCCGCTATTACGAACTAGCTGTGAAAGTTTGCGCACTCCTTCTCGACCGCTCCGTTAATTGTCTTGGAAATATCGGGTGAGCCTCACCTGAGCTGCGCCTGGAAGATCCGTTTGGAAAATAGACGAAGCCTGTTATCCAAAGTTTTCGTAGCAGGCGAGGAAACGAGCTCGGCTGCTGGTCCACACGGACCTTCTCCAGATGCGGACTCCTTTGTAAGGCAAGAAACCGCAGAGTGGTCGATAATGCGCAAGCTTCTTTGATCAGTTCGTAATGCAGGGATGAATTTGGGGCAAATACCGTTGGTCCTCCCGGCTTTGAATGCCGCTACAAACATTCGAAAAACGCTCAGCGACGCCATCTTCTGCGCGCTGGTCGCTTCCCCTTCGGAGCACGCCCGCACGTCGGGCGTTTCGGTCATCATCCCTGCCCACAATGCTGAGGCGACCCTCGGGGCGACACTGAACTCCTTGCTTCACCAGACCCACGCGGTTTGGGAGGCGATCGTTATCAACGACGGCTCCACGGACGGCACCCACGCCACAGTCGAAAGCTGGGCACACCGGGACCCGCGGTTCCGAGTGTTCAATCAGGAGAACTCGGGCGTCAGCGTGGCACGCAACAATGGACTGCGGGAAGCTCGATACCCGTTTGTCTTATTTTTGGACAGTGACGATCGCATCGCCCTCACGCACTTGGAGCGCATGGTGGGCATGTTCCTGGCCGATTCCACACTGGATGCCGTTCACTGCGGTTGGCAGCGCGTTTTTCCGTCTGGTGACCTCGGACCCCCGGGCCTGGGTCCCGACCAGGAGGATTTGTTTGATTACTTCGCCTTTAAATGTGCTTTTATTGTTCACTCCTGCGTTCTGCGACGGGAGTTAGCACTGGCCGTCGGCGGCTTCGACGCCTCGCTCACCACCTGCGAAGATTGGGACTTCTTTCAACGCGTTGCTCGTGCCGGGGCACGTTTCGGGCGCGTGCCGGAAATTTTGGCCTTTTACCACTTCCGCGCGAACTCCGCCAGTCAGGACAATCGGCGTCTCCTGACCGATGCACGGGTGGTCGTGGACCGCGGCCATGGAGCCGATCCCCGCTTACGAATTGCCGCTCAAGCCCATGCGGAGGGACGGGACCCTGCTTACCGCAACCTTGCGCTCTATTATATTGTCACCTATCTGGCGGCGCAGGAGATCGGCGCAGGTCGCGACGGCTTGGACTTGCTGGATATGGGCGATTTTCCCCCTGTACCCGACCTGCTCCCTGAGGCGGTCGCCGGCATTATCCGAGAATCTTTACCGACAGCTGTTAACCAGTCAGAGCAGGATTGGCCCGTCTTCTGGAGCCGGGTGAATGCTCCTCTCGCCGCATTTCTTGCGCGGCTTGAGGCTCAGAGTAGCGCACCGGCGCTGGCATTCGCCACCCTGCGGCACCTGGAGAAACAAATCGTGCTAGCCGCCGCAGACAACGCTCCGCTCCTCTTGGGAAGCACGTATCGGGTGAACTTGGACTTGGAGCGGCGGATCCCTGACGTCTTTCTCCCGCTGCACGCTGACCGGCTTGTCTGTCGGCTGACGCTGAAAAATCAGCCGCTCGGAGCGGTCGAATTGCCGGGAACCGGCGTGCTTGCCGGCTGCAGGATTGCAAGAGCGACACTGCAAGGACGCAGGCGCTTATTTCTGCTGCTACTGCTTCGCAGCGCGTTGACGCCTGGTCGGGGACTATACGTCGGCTTGGCAACTGTCCGCAATCTGCTTCGACGCGCGACGTTGCGCCTGCTGTACGAGGTTCTGGCGGCAAAGCCTAAAGATCGATTGAGTGCAGTGAGGCGGGTCAGGCACCATGTCGCTAGCGTGGTCAGAGGCAAACTATCGCAGGTCATTGCCACAGAATCTAGGCTCGCGGGCCGGACGTGCTACCGGCACCGACGGAAATACTCAACGCTACGGCCACCGCTCGACGAGCACATGCGCGAGAACAGATCGACATCTAGAGTCTCAACGCGAGTGGGACCGGGTCTTCGCGCTGCCCGATCTGGCTTATGAAAGCAGCTACGATGCGAAAAAAGGCCGCTCAGACGCTCACCTTGATGCCGGAACGAATCGTTGCCGCCGCGCTCGAGATTGCGGGCGCTAAGAGTTTGTTCAGTGTGTGCCTGGCGCCACGGATGGGCCGACCGCTGATCAGGCTCGCGCCCGAGCGGGTATCGTCGGTTCCGATCCTGATGTACCATCGAATCGCGGCTGACGGACCGGTCGCATTGGAACGGTTCCGTGTGGCGCCCGACCTTTTCGCTTCCTGCAAATGGCGACCCTGCATCGGGCTGGTTATCGGACAATCGGTCTCGGGGATTGGATCAGCGCCATGGCGCGACACGAACCCCTGCTTGGCAAACCGGTCATACTGACCTTCGACGACGGCTACCGAGACTTCCTGACGGCGGCTATGCCCATCCTGCGAGTCCACGGCTTCTCCGCAACGGTTTTTCTGGTTGCAGACCGGATTGGCGGGACTGCCCACTGGGATGCCGGATACGGAGAACCCGCCCGGCTGCTTTCATGGGAGGAGGTGCGCGCGCTGCAGGAAGCCGGAATCGAGTTCGGCTGCCATTCGTCGCTACACAGGCCGATGACCGGGATGCGCCGGACGGAACTGGTCGAGGACACGATGCGGGCTCGTGCGATTCTGGAAGAAGGACTCGCAACCCCCATCAAGACTCTCGCCTATCCCTATGGCGCGGAGAACGAATTTGTCCGCCGCGTCATCGCGGATCTAGGTTTCCGGCCGCGGTGAGTTGCGAGCCGGGCATCAGCCAACTCGGAGACGATCCGCTGCGGCTTCCTCGTATTGAGGTTTCCGGAGGATGCACACCCGAGCGTTTGCTGGCAGCGATTGATCAGGGCTCACCAGCAGCCACCCCCTAGGCGACTTCGGCGAGAGAGCTTCGAGCGCCAAGAACATTCCTCCAAAGTAACCATTGGAACAGGAATTTGTTTCTGCCGAGATGGAACGATCCGCAGCAAGACTTACCGCTCGGCGGTCGACGCGCAAGACTAAGCGGTAGTTTCGTCTTTTCGAAAGCCCACAACTCTCCTCTGAGCTGGTAGCGGTTGTGTCGAGACGGACTGGGCCGGTATGACTTCCGGCTTTAATTGGTATGAGATCTGGGAGATCTGGCTCTTCGGACCTGTTACTGAGCTTGGTATCGGGCGGCGTTGCTGTTGCAGCTGCGTGTCGCAGTCGGTCCCCTGCAGACTGTGCGCGAACACCGAGGCGGGCTGGACTCCGAAAAGAAGGAGGGGGCGACGATTTGTCGAACAGCAGAAGGGGACTTAAGCAGACAATTAAGCGGCGCTTACAGCTCCATTATGCTTCAACTCTCAACGGTCGCACCAGGCAACATCGTTGTTGAGAAAGAGCAGCGCGAAACATTTCTGCAACTTTACAGCGCTCGCGCGTACAGGTACAGGAGATATGGGACGGCAAATTCGTTGCTGGAGCGTTGTTGTCCAGTTTGCTGCCAAAATAGACTGCTGGCGCAGCGGGGCGAGATTCCTTCCGAGGCTAGCCGCCGCATGGTGTGGGATCTGCGTTGGTAGGTCGGACTGATTATGTGATCACAGTGAAACCCGAAGGCAACTGGACGGTCGTCCACGTGACACGGTCTCCCACGACCTAAAGGACGGTCCAATGGTTTCGAAGACCTGACTCAATAATGGGATCCGAATACGACGTCTTCCTCTCCCACAAAGGAGATGACAAGGCAGAAGTGGAGTTGCTCGGCGCACGTCTGAAAGGAGAAGCTGGCCTACGACCATTCTTGGACAAATGGCATCTGGTGCCCGGTGAATCGTGGCAACCGGAGCTTGAGCACGCGGTTGACTGTAGCGCCAGCGCAGCGATTTTCTTCGGACCGCATGGCACCGGGCCTTGGCACACTGAGGAAATTCAGATCCTGTTAGACAAGGCCGCTCGAACTCGAGACGACTTTCGGGTCATTCCTGTCCTGCTTCCGGGAGCAAGTGCGGACACGGTCAGCGTCTTCCTGAAGCAACGCACGTGGGTCGATTTTCGATCTGGTCTGGACAACCAGAGCGCATTTCAACGGCTTGTGGCCGGAATCAAAGGGGAGGTGGTGGAGCCGGATGGCTACCAGCTGCCGGACGAGCCAGCACCCTACAGAGGTTTGGAGAGGTTTGAGGCTCGACAGAAAGATTATTTCTTTGGCCGCGATAGTGACATTCGGAGACTTGCCAAGGGCCTAGTCGATAGTCGCTTCGTTGCAATAATTGGAGCTTCAGGCTGCGGAAAGTCGTCCTTGGTCCGAGCTGGTCTCCATGCTGACTTCGTATCGACGGAGTCTCCTGATTTTCGTAATTGGCAATTTGTTACTTTCCTTCCGGGCAGCGATCCATTCCGAGCGATGGCGGAACAGCTAGCGCCTGCGCTGCCCATCGCCGAGCGGATCGCCCTGGTAGACAATCTAGCGCAGCGCTTTGAGGCCCGTAAGGATGGACTGCGCACCGCGATCGACGTGCTCTTTCCCGATAGCTCGAGGACGATTTTGATCGTGGTCGACCAATTTGAGGAGATATTCACGCATCTTAGAATCACGTCTGATCCTGCCGGTCCCAGCAGTGTCAGGGCCGAGCGATGGATTGCCAATTTGGTTGATGCCATCGAGGAATCTGACGGGCGCATCCGCGTGCTGATTACGCTTCGTGCGGACTTCATATCGCAATGCCTTGAATTTCCGCACCTGCGCTCGCTGCTAGAGAACAATCAATTATTGCTTGGGGAATTGGGAACTGAAGCATTGCGCGAGGCAGTGAAATTCCCTGCCAGGAGAGTCGGAGCGTTCTTTGAAAACGGACTCGTTGAAGTCATCTTACGCGATGTTCATCAGCAACGAGGTTCGTTGCCAATGTTACAGCATGCGCTAAAGGAGCTTTGGCAGGCTCGCCGCGGTCCATGGCTCACATTGGAAGCTTATGAAAAGAGTGGGGGCGTGAGTGGCGCGCTACGCCGTCGTGCGGATTATACTTATACTGCGAAGTTGAAAGACGACCTGCAGAGGGAGGTCGCGCGTAATATCTTCATCCGATTAACGAATCTGGGCGAAGGCGTCGGCGATAGCCGCAGGCGCGTTCCGCGGGAGGAACTATTCCCGTACGGCATCAAGCCATCTGTTGTCGAGGAGGTGCTCGCCGCGTTGTCGCATAAGGACGCCCGCCTCATCGTCGTAAACCACGATGGCAGCGTCGAAGTAACCCACGAGGCATTGATTCACACCTGGGATACCTTGCGCGACTGGATCGATGCGGACCGCGAACAGTTGCGCCTCCACCGCCGACTCACAGATAGCGCCAGAGAGTGGGACGATGACGGAAGAGATGCAAGCTACCTCTATCGTGGCGGGCGACTCGAAGACGTCGAGGAGTGGCCAACCTCGGCTTGCGTTTCGCTGAACGCGACAGAGTTGGCATTTGTGACAGCAAGCATCGCCGAACGACAGCGCGAGTGGGGAGAACGAGAACTCCAACAGCGGCGCGAGCTGGAAGCGGCGCAAAAGTTGGCTCGCGCTGAGACCAAGCGTGCACAGGAAGCAGAGCAGCGTGCGAAAGAGCAAAAGGAAGCCGGAGCCAAGTTGCGCCTTCGCGCTGTTGTGGCAATCGGAGCAGCGATCGCAGCGCTGATTCTTCTAGGTATATCAGTTGCCATGTGGCACAGAAGTGATTCGGCGCGTCGTGCGGCGGACTCACAGGCCCAGATTGCGACCGAGCAGCGGCGGGCTGCCCAATCCGCGGAGAAAGAAGCCACTGACGCGCGAGATCAGGCGGACGGACTCATCAATTTCATGCTGCATGACCTGCGCGACAAACTGGAGCCCGTTGGCCGCGTAGACGTCCTCGCCGGAGTCGCCGAGAAGGCCAAAGAATACTTAGAGAAGCAACCAACAAATCTGGTAACCACGCCTCGCTTACTCCAGCGAGAACTGATGTTCAGCAACCTTGGGAACGTCTTGGTGGCGCAAGGCAAGCTTCAAGATGCGTTGAATGCTTACGAGGAGGGCTTAAAGTTCACGACACGTCTAGCCGAACAAGACAATTCCAACGACGACTGGCAGCGCAAGCTGGCGATTGCTTGGCAAAATGTCGGCCGTAGCCGTCAAGCGCAGGGCGATCTCAAAGGCGCGAGCGAAGCCTACGGACATGATTTTGAAATCTCTCAAAGGCTGTTCGACCGGAATCCGACCGATCCAGCCCGGCAACGCGACTTGGGTGTCAGCTCAGAGAGGCTGCGGGAGGTACTCTTGGCACAAGGGGAACTAAGAGGGTCGATCAGACTCTGGGGCAATTCAATCCAAATGCCGGCTGCCAACGCTTACGCTAGTTATCTAAAGAGTTGCCAGAAACGCGCGGACGAGGACCCAACCAATACGGAAAAGCAATGCGAGCTAGCGCGGAGTTTGAGAGAGGAAGGTGAAATGTGCGAGCACCGGGGGGACCTTGAGGGTGCAGCCAAAGCGTTCGCGCACAATCTGGAGATCTCGCTACGTCTGGCGAAGCAAAATGAAAGCAATGCCGATTTGCAAGGTGAGCTGGCCGTGAGCTGGGAAAACGTCGGCAGTGCGCGCCAAGCGCAAGGCGATCTCGAGGGCGCGGCTGACGCCTTTGCGCAGTCTTTGGAAATCTCTAAATGGCTGGCTTCACGGGACAAAGGAAACGCAGAGTGGCAGCGCCGCCTTTCACTGAGTTGGCAAAGAATCGGGGATTTGCGCCAAACGCAAGGGAATCTTACCGCTGCGGTCGATGCTCATACGGCGGGATTGGAGATTTCTCAACAATTGGTGAGCAGAGATGCTGACAATTTGGACTGGCAACGCGATCACGTCCAGGGCTGGCGAAAAGTCGGCGAAATACGTCAAAAACAAGGCAATCTCGATCGCGCCGCCGTCGCCTTTGGACATAGTTTGGAAATCGCCACACACATTGCGGACAAGAATCCGAACGATGCTAATTGGCACCGCGAACTGGCCCTCAATTGGGAAATGGCCGCGGACGTGCAGCGACTGCAGGCGGACCTCGAGGGGGCGTTGGATGGTTTCACGCACGCCCTGGAAATTGCGCGACGAATGGCAAGCAAAGATCCGGAGGATTCTAGTTGGCAAGGCGATCTAGCCCGGACATTCCAGAAGATCGGCGAAGTACATCGCGCGAAAGGCAATCTGTTGGCTGCAGATGACGCCTTCACGCACACGGTTAAGATCTGCGAAGACCTCGCCTCCCAAGATCCGACTAACGCGGAATGGAAGCACAAGCTGGCCGATAGTTGGCGGGAGATCGGGCAGTTACGCCAGCTGCAAGGAAATCTTGAAGGCGCAGCCGCTGCCTCGACACGCGCCGCGCAGCCCCCTGATTTGGAGCAAATGCTGACGGAGACGTTCAGCGACTTTGAGCAAAGACGTCTCTGGAAGAAGAAGGGGCACTCGCTCAAGGCTCAAGGCAATCTTGATGGCGCGGCTGAAGCGTTCTTGCGCAGCTTGGATGCTTCGCAGCGCCTGGCAAACCAAGATGAAAGTGATACAGATTTGCAGCTCTACCTCGCTGAGAGCTGGCAAGACCTAGGCGAAGTACGTGAGGCGCAAGGAGACCTCCAAGGTGCGGCCAAGGCCTTCGAACGTCGACTAGCAATATGCAACACATTGTTGGCAACGGATCCTGACAATGCTCACGCGCAAAGCCTCATAGCGGCGAGGTTCGCCCCAGGCAGAAACTAGTCACACTCAACTCTACGAAGGCAGCAGCATCTTCGCCAACAACATTAACACTGTTAGCAATTCAAGGCATGCCAGCATGAAAGCGTTAGTAATTGCAATGATCACGGTAGGACTCACAACCCGGCTTTGTGCTCTGGACGACACGCCTGCCAATCGAGCCAAGCTTGCGGGAAAGCTAATTCAAACGTTTCCGATTCAGGATCTATGGGAATCTCTCGAAAGGCAGATACCCGAGCAACAGCGCGAACTGGCGAGCGCACTGTTCCAGCATGTAAATTGGAAAAGCTTCACTAAATCTATTCAGCAGATCTTGACTGAGACCTACACTGCGGACGAGATAAAGGCTCTTACCGATGCTTACAGCAGCCCCGTGTTCCGATCGATTCTCAGGAAGCAAGGATCGTCCTTCCTCTCCGCCGACGAATTGCGCGCAGCTCAAGAGTTTTTTAGCAGCTCAATCGGACAATCGATCTTAAAAAAGCAGCGAATATATTTGTCTAAACTGAAGCCAATGCTCGGGAAGGAGTTGGTAAAGGCGTGGAATAACATGCGTGATGAGGCGGAGACAATGAAGCAATCGAGTCTTGCCGCCGCAAAAGGAGGCCGCTGAAGGGAACTTGACTGATGCCACGAAGGACGGCAAGCTCGCGAAGAAGGAAGCCCTCGTCTGCAATGAAGTATAAGCTTTTGCTCTGAATCCCAAGGGCCGGGCTTCCCGTTCGATTCACACAACCCGGGAGCGATACGTTCAATACGAAAGCAGCGGAAACGCTGCGAGGATGTCGCCGGGACTTACCCGGCATGCCAAAGGGGAGACCTACGACGTTCTGGAGGACATCCGGCGGATCATCGACCAAAGCGCTAGTTCCGACTTTTCGAAAGCTCACTTTGCTTCGTCAATCATAATGGCCTCGTATTCTTCTATCCGAAACGTTCGTAGGCTGCAAAACATTAAGCAATCGTCGCCGCTGCGAATGTGAGCGCTCGGGTCAAAACGGCCCAACCGAGTCAATTCGCCCGGTGAGCTGATCCAACGCCATTCGTCACTTAGTTTTGGCCTCTTTTTCCAGCGCGCCTCGATTCATGCTTCCAAGGTCAAAGCCGATTTCCCCATGGGCGAGGTCGTATATGCCAATCCAGTTTTCGAGACTGACGGCCTGCTCGGGAGTGCCGCCATGGCCTCCCAAAGAGATCAAGATGCGCTTTGAGTCGCGGGACCATGCAAGAACTTTCACATAGCGATGATCAAGAATTTCCTGGCTAGGAAAGCCATTCTGTCCGAGCGCCCGCCTCTCCGCCTTGCCGTCAATGTTAGCATTCTTTTGCTCGATGAACTTCACTCCCTTATCACGACGGAAGAGACGCAAAGAAATGCCGACACTGGGGCCACCGTCCTGCACGACAAGCCAGTTGTCGTCCGGGGAGAAGTGGATGACCAGGTTTCCCCAACCGGGCGTTTCACATAGCGCAACTTCCTGCGAGATAGCGCCAGGTTCGGAGAGGTAAATCTGCTTCTCAGAATCATCCCCGCGCACGACGAAGTGGATCTTTCCGCTCGGCGAATCTCCATCGTTCTGCTGTTGTGCAAAAAGCAAGAACGGAACACTGACAAGAAGCAGGGCAATTCGCGCTTTTCGCATATTGGATAGGCAGAAGTCAGATCTCACACGCCCGACGGAACCTACTCGCTATTTTTGTAATAGTCCGCGGATTTAGTGCAAACATTCTCCGCGGAGATGCAGACGTTAGGACGATCAACGTGTTTATCGGGATCAGAACACCTATGGGACCGGGTATGGTCAGCCAAGCGCGCACCCAATCCGGCGCAGCGTGCATGCAAACGTCTATGGCGCATACGGTGCTAATACGTTCACGACCGTGTCATCGACCCCGAGTCATTCGGCAGCCTTTCAAAAGCCGATAGTCACGCTAGACATGCAAACTTTGCCGCGCCGGATTGACCCCTGCCTTGATGCGCGTCAGCTTTTGCAAGGAGCTCTCGAAAGGAGACTGAAGCTCGGGTCATCGAGGTTATCCAAACTTGCGGCAGCACAATGAGGGTGCTACTACGCGGGATATTTCGCAGCGCCTGTGTCGTTTCCTTGCCGGCGCGGCTCAAGCCCACACGTTCGACATCGGGCCCCGTACATGGGTGGCCAACTGCCTGCAATTGCTATGCCCGGTGTCAATCCCAAAAGCCAGATACGTTATTCGTTTGGCACTCCGTAGACACTGATCAGTTTCAGCAACACCCCATTCGTCCATCCAAATCCATCCTGTCCTGGATATTCACCGCCTCCGGCCACTTTACTAACGTCCTTCACATCGTATTTCTCCATTAACTTGCCGGTTTGCTTGAACACTTTCACGTTCAAGCGAATCCAGCGTTCAGCGATATCTCTGGCGAGCGTGTCCTGTGCATAGTTCTGCAGTCCTCTTATGGTGAGCCACTGGAGCGGAGCCCAGCCGTTGGGCGCATCCCACTGTTGCTTTGTCTCCTTGAGGGTAGTTACTACACCACCGGGTTGAACGAAATTCTCTTTGAGAACTTTTACGATACCCTCTATCCGCTCGTTTGGCACAATCGCGAAGAATAGAGGGGCTACTCCAGCCAGCGTGATTTCGTGGCTGGGTTTGCCCATTGTATCACAATCAACATACCAGTCAGCATCGGAGGACCAGCAGTATTCATTGATCGCGTTTTTTCTTTGTTCGGCTCTTTCGTCAAACTCTTTTGCAAGCGCGAGATCGTTCTTCGCGGCGTCACCCCTCACTCTGTACGCCCTCGCCAATGTGACTTCCAGATGATAGAGGAGGCAGTTGAGATCCACCGGTACCACGTCGGTGGTCTTAATCGTGGTGATATTCTGGCCATCGGCGAACCAGCGACTGCTAAAATCCCAGCCACTCTCTGCCGCTGAGCGAAGATTACGGAATATTACTTTCGGATCTTCCTTCGAGGCTTCACTCGTCTCCACATCTTGACGGTAGGATTCCGGACGGGGGGTATCTAACTGGTCATAATACCGATTTAAAACACTGCCGTCCGGCATTTTTACGATATGCTTTGTTGGGCCAGTTTCATCCATCCAATAATTATACTCTTTCTGCAATGCCGGTAGATATGTCTGGTAAACTTCGTTCCCTTTTACCTCCGCTAATAATTCCACCATGAGCGAGAAGAAAGGCGGTTGCGAGCGGCTGAGATAGTATGAGCGGTTGCCATTCGGAATGAATCCATACCGGTCAATCAGCGAGGCGAAATTCTTGATCATGTTCTCTATCGTATCGATTTCGTCGCTTTCTCTTAGTCCCAACATGGTAAAGTAGGAGTCCCAGTAATAAATCTCACCGAAACGACCGCCAGGAACGACGTACGAGTAGGGCAAGGGCAGCAAGGAACTCCCATCTGAGTGGTGGGAAGGATCCCGACGCAAAACTCGCCAAAGCTTCTTGATGTGAGTCGTAATATCATCCGGGTCTGCCGGCCGCGTGAAATTGCTAGCGACAAACGCCTTCAGGTCGAAGCCGGGTTCCTTTACCAGGCGCTGATAGTCAGCCATTATTTCGGACGGCTTGCGGGTGGGCACGCAGTCCACAAAAGCCTTTTGATCAGGAAACACTTCGTGCATTTGCACATTCTGAAACAATGGACCGTACAGCGTATCAGGACTCTGCTGTGCCAGAGCGCTGGTGAGACGGAGGACAAGTGGCAGGAGGGCTAGCGATCTCTTCATTTGGCAACAACTTAGTATTTGGTTTGGGCGTTTTGGCGTGAGTACGTAAACTAAAAGGTCGGTTAAATGCGGAACTGCGCGCACAGAGCGGAGCGTAAGATCGGATTTGTATTCGTTGCGCCGGCGGGCTTCGGGCGCGCTCCACAGGAAACGCGGCGGATCACGCATACGGGCATGGCCGCAGGGTTCCGCAGAAGCAGAGAATGCGAGCGCGATGGTTGGGTCTCGCGAAACCGGCGCGTGCTGCCCTAAAGCGTCAGGACTCTGAAGGTGGGAAGAGGACGACATCGTAAAAGTCCTCAAGTTGATTCTTTACCAGCTTACTCCTTTTCTTGATTTCGTCCAGGGGAAGCACACAAAAAGGGCACCGGCGCCTCGTGAGTCAGCTCTGTTACGCGCTGCCCGAAGACAAGGAAGGGAAGGAATAACACGTCCTATCACTACATCTTGTGGCGACTCTCGGACGAGATCCACTCGATTTGCGAAATCCCGAGTATCCTAGTCAGCCGGAAGGGTGCTAGGCGCAAGTCTTGTTTGCCGTGCCTGGGGCGATGGGAATTCCTCCCCGTGCTGATTTTCTCTGGTAGAGATATTTCGAGATCTTCAAGAAAGCTGGGCTTAATTCCTGCGAATCCGTCGAACGATGGTTGGAGTCAGGCTTCGAGAGCAGTTAAGCCCTATGGGTTCTGAGCGCTTACCACACGCCGACGCGGCCTAGTGTCCTGAGTCATTGATTTCTTTCAAAGCGGCAGATCAAGCGAGGCAACCATCATTCCGTCGAAACCGTTTCGGTCGGCCAAATCCGCCGACCAAATCCTCGCCTCTATCACTAGTTTTGCGCAATCGATGTTTTAAAAGAAATCAATGACTCGGGACACTAGATGCTTTTTATTCGGCGCGTCCACTGGGCAGAAAGCCGTAGAGCGCCCACCCTCCCGAACCTAAAGGATCCATCGATTCCCTCGATCCAAGTAGAAGCAAGTCCCTCTTTTAGAAGTGGCTGGATCAGAAACGGATAGAGCCGAGAACCGCTACAGCCACCGGAAGCTTCTTATGATGTTTGCCAAGCGGCCCCGGGAATCGACAAGGCCAATGTTTCCACGGGCCACAACTCAACGACCACGCACAGAGACGGGCGTGCGAACTCATTCGGGCGGCGCTCGAACACTTTGGAACAGATCGGGAACTCTGGGGCGGGCACCCCGAGGGAGACTGGCGCAAAGGGACTGCTGGCGGCAATGATTTTGAAGGAAACAACGATGAGACAGTATTACTGGATTGGATCACCAGTCGGTTAAATAGGGGAAGCCGCGCGGAACCTGCCGGGGTTGCCGCCGACTCCCGCAGACGCCTCGTCACCGATCGCGCCCTACGCAGGGAGGTCGAATCTATTGCCAGAAAAGCAAATTAAATGGTTACCCCTTCTTTCCCAGCGTCAATCCGCTGCGATAAGAGCCCGTCCTAGATTGCGCTTGCGCCCAGCCCTGCACCTCCCCAATTTCGAGTTGGTGCAAGAGCCTCGGAGTAAACGGGAAAAAGAGAGCGAAAATTCCCGCCAACGGATTTGTGGTGCAGCGGCGCACGTTGGTTTACCTTAAAACAACGCAATCTACAAACCATGACCATCTATCATCCACCAATGACCGGTCTGGGAAGCGCACATGGAAGAAGAGATGGCACTCCAGGCTCACAAGACAGAGAAACTACTCCAACAAGTGCGGCAAGCTGGCAAGGGACGCAAATCAGCTCGCTCTCGCGAGACGAAAGTCGAACGAGAGACGGAAGAAGCGATGCATCTCGGCCGCTAGTTGCGCAAATTCAAGGTGGAACTGGCCGCGCAACGCAGGGCATGAGCGCCGAATAAGTCGCTGGGTGCCCGTTCCGCATGCCTTGGGCTTCTCCGTAGCCTCCCTGGCAGCTGTGAGCTCCGCGCAGGTGCCAATCACCTCGGGGAACAGCAAGTCAATCTTCCCGGGGCATGGGAGGGCGGCAGAACTCGCGCGAAAAACAAGAAGGGGGAACAAAATGGGGGTCAGCCGCGTATTATTGAGGTTGTCGCGGAACCATCGCAGTAAGCGAGGATGGCTGGGGCGCTCTGCCTCACCAATTTGGGCCGCCGCGCAAGTGTCCAGCGTGGGCGGAAACGGCGATCAGCGAAGAGCTCTGCGGACACACCCTTAGTGCGGAGTTTCTCGGCTTGCTGGAGCGGCGGTGGACTGGCAGTCCCCTCTGGCCGGCACGACCTCTGGTCATGGCGAGGGCGAGCCGGAGCTGGAGGTGTATTCGAGCCTGCGCCAGCCCGCTCTGCAGAAGCGTTGGCGAGGAAGCCTTGCTTTTTCCAACTCGTCCCGATCTTCCTTTTGCCGGAGTTGACAGGCACAACTCGCTCGTCCGGAACCGATAAAGGGGTTCAATAGGCAATAAGTGGGTGCTCGCACTTGCTCGACCACCCGAGTCCGTTAAATTGGAGATAAGAAGCCGCTCAACTTATGAAAGCGCGCATTCTCTTCCTTGTGGGCAGCGTGATTCTTGGGGCTTGCAAAGAGCCGCAGGCTTCCTCACAGAAGGTGGTCATTGCAAGTCCCTCACCTACTCCGCGCCCAGCTTACCTGTTGCGCCGATTAGCTGTAGCTACCGAAGAAAGCCTCTATGGTCTCGAGGCAGGATCGGAGATCAAGGTTATCGACGAACACGCTGGGCGACTGCTGGTCGAGACCCACGGAGTTCGGTTCGAGATCAACCGAGGCGACGCGACGAGTGATCCCGGTCAAGCGGAGATGCTTCGGGCCCGCACGCAGGAGCAAAAAGCGAATTGGCAGCTAACTCGACTGCGAAACGAAGACCAAAGATTCTTGGCAGAGGACAACATCCGGAGGCGTAGCTCGGCTAGGATCCAAGTCGCTCAACCGCGCCGCGCAATCGACTCGGACAGCCAAGAGACTGCCGGTCTGGAATCCGAATCTGCTCCAAGGGGTAGCAACGGAACAGACGAACGATGACAGATCAGATCGCACGGGTACCGGTCCGCGGAATATGGCTCGCGGACACGTCGACGACGGATATCCACCATCAAATGCGGCGCAGCCGACGTGAGCCAACAGCGCAGCTCTTCCACAAATATGCCGGCACGTGGCTCCAAGTATTCTTGAGTGAACCACGCGCCTCAGGAAGCGGACTTAGGAACGCATTGACCACGCAGTAGTCCTCGATCGATGCCTGGCATGGCTCTGAAGCCTGACTCCCCACCCGGGGCGCCAAGGACGATCCGCGGCGTGCTCGCCTGCCTGAGCTCGATGCGATGCACGGGCCAGGCGAAGCCCAAACGCCGCGACGGCGAAACCAATCAGCGCGGTCGGCCCAATTGGTGTGCCCAGGATCGGCCAGGCGCCAAGCGCAGTGATCCCCGGCACCACGAACAGCAAGCTGCTCGCCTGCGTCGCGCCGCGCTTCCGAATCAACGCGAATAGGAGCAAGGGAGCACCGACACCTGCGACCACCGCGACCCAAGCGAAACTTGCGATCGCGCGAAACGTCTCCGGGATCGCAAGCGAACCGGCCAACGGCGCACAAAGGGCCAGTATCAAGCTCGACGCGGCGAGTTCGACCGACGCGAGCGAGGCGGGTCCCGCAGGAATAAGCAATCGACCTTGCAACATCGTGCCGCTGACCAGACCGATCAGGCCGAGCAAGGCCCACAAGAGCGCAGCGACGCTCGGTGGACGGCCGAGCCGATCCGCGAGCGTGATCACGACACCAAGCACGCCAAGCAACACCCCAAACCATTGCCGCCCTGACATTCGTTCCCAGCGTAGCGCGGCACTCAGGCTCGCAACCGCCAGCGGGGAGGAGCACGCGATCAAAGCGGTCGTCGCCGCGGGCATGCCGGCAGCAAGCGCCATGTAGAGCGCGCCAAACTGGAGCGCAAACAGCAGGATACCGGTCGTAATCGCCCCCACGATCTCACTTCGTCCCTGCGGCCACCTCTCTTGGCGACGCCAGGCGACGATGCCGAGCAACAGCGAGGCGACGACGAAGCGCCACAACGTCACCGTGAGCGGCGCGATCGACTCGGTGGCGATTGCCCCGCCGATATAGCCGCTGCTCCAGACCGCCACAAACGCAATTGGCACTCCATGTCCATGTAATGTTTTCATCCATTACACAATCGAGCTTGCTTTGTAACGTGTCAATACATTACATTGAGCTATGAGTAATTTTCGAAAAGGAAACGGCGCGGCGTGGCTCGATTTCCTCGCCACCCGGATCGGTCGCTACCGCCAGGCACAGACCGAAATGTTGCCAGATCCGGAAGCACTTCAGGCCTGGCTGTCCGAACAGGATCTAGCCCCGAGCACCGCGCCCAACGAGCAAGACTTGTCTCGGGCGTGGAAGCTCCGTGAGGCGCTGCACGCCGTCGCGCGCTCGGCGCTCGAGAAAACCGCACCCTCTCGCGCGGCGCTGGTGACGATTGAGCAAGCGCTGGCGGATGACAAACCATTGCGGATTCGCCCGAGCAAGTCAGGACTACGGACCGCTCGGCCGCTCACGGCAGCGGAGGCCCTCGCGCGCCTGGCCCGATCAGCGGTGAGTGAGCTCGGCGGTCCGCAGCGCGCTCATCTTCGCGCCTGCGCCGATGAGACCTGCGCCGGTATTTTTATCGATCATACCGGGCGTCGGCAGTGGTGTTCCGACCAGCTTTGCGGCAACCGCGCGCGGGTGCGCGCCCATCGCGAACGGGCACGCGCGAAGGAAACCAGGTGAGCATGGCGCCGGACGGGCGGATGCCACGCCCGTTGCCTGATCCGCCGACCATTTTGACGGCTAAGTGTTCGTTCCCGACTTCGGCAGGGAATGCGTAATGGCCCAATGTATTCAAGACCGCGCTCCTGTATCCAAAGCGGTCGACCGCCACAAAGTCTAGTCGTGTCGTGAGCACTAAGAACCTGTGAAAGAATTAGAAAGCGCCGCACGAGAGCAAGAAAGCCGTATGGCAAGGCGCACGCGAGGGCGCATCCCCGCAGCGGGCTGTAACCGAGCGGGCAACGCGGCCAGACGGCCTTTCCTGCTCTCGCCCACAGGGTTGCGTGTCTTTTTGGCTTGACCTGCGTTGCTCGGGCGGGACAGCCGAGCGAAGGGAGACAGCCTGCCGAAGGCAGCCCGCAGGGCGGTGCAAAGCATCGGCAACACCGCTGCGGGTATTGCCGCCGCCCTCACGCCTTGGCCAAGCCAAAAATCCAGCAGCAACGCGGCACTTTGTAATTTTTTCACAGGTTGTAAGCTACATTTACAGAGCCCGAAGGTCGTGCTAGCCTTGCCGTAAGCCAGTCAATGGACCGACCTGACCTATCAGCAGATTTTGGCGGGGAATACCACGCTCTTCATCTTCCCGCTTTGCGTCCTTTTCGTCTTCCTGACCCTGGCCGCGCAATACGAAAGCTGGGCACTTCCCTTTGCCATCATTCTTATTGTTCCCATGTGCATCCTCTCTGCGCTCGCGGGAGTGCTGTTGCGGAGAATGGACAATAATATCTTTACGCAGATCGGCTTCGTCGTCCTCGTGGGACTCGCATGCAAGAACGCGATTCTCATCGTCTAATACGCAAAGCAGATTGAAGACTCCGGCAAGGATACCATTTCCGCCGTCGTCGAAGCCTGCAAGCTCCGCCTGCGGCGATTCTCATGACGTCCTTGCCTTTATCGCCGGGGTAGTTCCTCTCATGCTCGGCTCGGGAGCGGGCGCGGAAATGCGGCAGACGCTGGGCACGGCCGTTTTCGCTGGGATGCTCGGCGTAACGATCTTTGGTATTTTCCTTACACCAGTTTTCTATCTGATGGTTCGGAAGTTTGCCTCCAGAAAGCAGGCCAACGCCTAACCTAACCATCCTTTTGGCTTCGCTTTTCTGTTCGCTCTCGACCCAATACCACTGCTTCCCTACAGAGGATCACCTGAGAAATTTTTAAGACCGACTGACTTAGCGTAATTGTGATCGGCCTGCTTCCGACCTATCCCGTTGCTTGGATGGATTGCAGGGATTGGCAGTCTTATGCCGCGTCTTTTCTTTGGCGCTCAAGGCACTGCATGGAACGGGCGCCTAATCGTCCGGTCCGCGTCCTTGTAGCCGGGCGGCAGCATCGCGTATTGGGCCCGGCTCCCTTGTCGTGGCCGGTGTGGCCCACATTTCAGCGGCGCGTTCCCAGCGTTCCATAGAGCGCCTGTTCCTGCGCCGCCGGGATCTCCATGACAAGGGGGGCCGTCCTTCAGGTTGACGAAGAAGATGAAGTAACTGGTCGAAATGGTCCGGCGTCGTCGTCTTGGTTCATCCAGGTGTTGGGGTTCGACCAAAAGATAGCGTTGTTGACTTGGCGCCGAAGCGGAAGTATTCCCCCCGCATCGCATCGACTTTGACGCGCGGCATCCCGCAGATTGCGGATTCGCCCGAGCAAAGTCGGGCGTGCGAATCGCTAGAGGCCGCGCAGGCCCCAGCGCGCCCGGCCCAAGGCCAACCGCCCCAGGCTTGCCGGCAGCCAACGTCAAACCATTCGGTAATCGGTAGAGCTGCTTGCTTGTGAATGCGACGCTTTTCATCAAAGTGGACGATGCGGACGGCGAATTCCAATAATGCCAGCGTCAGACAAATACGCGTCGAAGAACGAGCCTTGCCTTAAGCACCAAAGGATCATTGCCAACGCCGGTTCAGGGAAGACCTACCGGCTGGCGACCCGATATATCGAGCTTCTCGAGCGCGGCGTGCCGGCCGAGCGGATCGTGGCGCTGACCTTTACCCGGAAGGCAGCCGGCGAATTCCTGGACGCGATTTTCAACCGGCTGGTAGAGGCCTCGTCATCCGCGGAAACCGCCCGGACCCTCGGCGCCGAGACGCGGTCCGGCGGGCTTTCCGCGGCCGGGTGCCTCGCGCATCTGAGGCAGCTCGTCGAGAAACTTCCCCTTCTCACGCTTGGCACGCTGGACAGTTTTTTGGGGCGCATCCTGCGCGCGTTCTCCGTAGAATGCGGGTTGGCCGGCGAAGTGGCCATTCTGGAAGACAATTTACAGACTGTTCTTCGCCGGCAAGTCCTGGCAGGCGTTTTCCGTGAAGAGGGCCGCAGCGACGAGGGCTTTTCGGCGTTTCTCGAGCTGATTCGCAAGAAGAATCGCAATCGCGAGGGACGCAATATTTCCGGCATCCTGGATCGGGAAATCGAAAATTTGCACGAGCGCTTTCTCCTCACCCCCGGCGGGACGTCCTGGGGCGATCCTTCGACCATCTGGCCGCAGGAGCGGCCTGTCCTCGACGCCGCAAAGTTTTCCGGCTTGGCCCGGGCGTTCGAACAGGAGCTTTTCCGGATCTACCCGGAGATGGATCAAAACGATCGCGGCAAGTGGGAAGCGCTTTTCCAGGAAGCGCGCGCGCTCTTTCGTGGATCACCCACCTCCGGAACGCTCATGAGATTTGCCTCCCAAGCGATCAGGCTTTTCCCCGGCGAAACCGGCCCGGATCGCTTTTCGCTGAAGGGTCCGGATCGAAGGGAGCGGCTCTTCCCCGCGGCTTTGCGCCGCATGGTCGCGGCGCTGGGATTCGCGATCATGCAGGCCGAGCTAGAAGGCCGGCTTGAGCGGTCGCGCGCGCTCTACGATCTGATGGCTCGCTTTGAAACGCGCTACCAGGCTGAGGTTCGCGATGCCGGACAGCTTACCTTTCTCGATGTCGCCGGTTTGCTCGCGGCAGCCGGCGGGACCCGTTGGGGAACAAAAACGCTTCAGCCTTTCACCCGCCAGGAAATGGATTTCCGGCTCGACTCCTCTTATGATCACTGGCTTCTCGACGAATTTCAAGACACCAGCCGCTTGCAGTGGAAAGCGCTGCGCGACCTTGTCGACGAGGTAATCCAAAGCGACAGCGGCCAGCGCTCGTTTTTTTATGTAGGCGACACCAAGCAGGCTATCTATTCGTGGCGTGGCGGCGATCCCCGGCTGTTCGACGAAATCGCGGACTTCTACAACGCATCGGGAACCGAGCGCATCGACACGAGCGAAGCCCTGGAGGTTTCCTTCCGCTCCGTTCCCGAGATCGTCGAGGCGGTGAACGCGATTTTCTCCCCTCCCCATCTGGAGCAGATCGCTCAGCAGTTCGATTACCCTCAGCAGGCAATCGACCGCTGGAAATCCGCCTGGCACGAGCATAAGCCGCACAGGCCGGCGCGAAACTGCGGCTGGTTTGAATGGAGGCCGCTGGAAATCCCGTCCGGCGAGGCGAAAGCCCTGCTTGACGAAGAGGCCGCCCGGTTGATCGCGGATATTGATCCGATCTCCAAGGGCTTATCATGCGCGGTCCTCGTCCGGTCGAATGCGCGAATTGTCACCGTAATCGATGCGCTTCGCAGGGTCGGGCTGTCCGCCACATCGGAAGGCCGGTTTTTCCCTTGCCAGGACAACGACTTCGCGACGGCGATGCTCGCCCTGTTGAACGTGGTCGCCCACCCGGATGATTCGCTTTCCCTTGGTCATGTAAGAATGACTCCTTTGCGGGCGTTCCTCGAGGAAGGGGTGACGAAATTCCGGGTGTCCGCGTTGAAGAGGATCCGGGAAACAGGCTTCGGCGGAGCATTATCGCATTGGGTGGCCAAAGCGGGCCTGGAGGCAAAGCCGTTCGCCGGCAACCGGGCTGAGGAGCTTATCAAGGCGGGGAACAGCTTCGACGCCACCTGGCGCGGCCCACTTGGTGTGGATGAATTCCTGTCCTTCGCGCAAGGGGTCATTTCGTCGGAGGACCCTGCGGAGGCATCGATTCGGGTTTTGACCATTCACGCGGCAAAGGGGCTCGACTTCGATATGGTCGTCCTGCCGGATCTCGCTCCCCCCTCCTTCAATTCGCGCCAGGAAATGTATCTTCACTATGAACCGGATGGACAGGTGCGATGGGGGCTGGAGCTTCCGCCCAAGGAAGTTTGCCTGGCCGACCCCGTTCTTCGCCAAGCCTGGGAAAACGAAGTCGCCGAGCGTTGCTACGAGAGCCTTTGTCTTTCCTATGTCGCGGTCACCAGAGCCAGGCGCGCGCTTTACCTTCTGAGCCGAAAGCCCAATTCGCTGCGCACGCAGGCTTCCAAAGATTACCGTGACTTCAGGCGTCTCCTGCAGGGAACGTTTTCGCCGGACGGCGCGAGATCCGGCGATCCGGCCTGGCACGAAAAGCTGGGCCGGAAGAGGCCTGTCGAGACCGCGCGCCGGATCCTATCGCTGGGAGGAAAACGAAAGGGCGCCGCTTCCGCCCTCCTGCCATCGAAGGCAGCGGCTCCGCCCATCCCGGCCGCTTCGTTTTTCGGCGAGACCTCCTCGCTGGCTTCCGGGACCGAAGTGCACCGCGCGCTGGCGGGAATCTCCTGGTTCGATGACCCGGTCCCTGATTTCGAAGGACTGCCGGAGAATGTCCGCCCTCAGTTGGCCGCCTTCCTGGATACGCAGATCGCGCGGCGGCTTTTCACCCGGCCGGCGACGCCTCACCTCCTGTGGCGGGAAAAGGCGTTCGACGTGATCCTCGACGGGCAATGGATCAGCGGTGTGTTTGATCGGGTGGTCATCTACTGCACCGACGGCGGAAAAGCACGGAGGGCGGCGATCTACGACTTCAAAACTGATGAAGGGGAACTGGTGGCCAAAACCTACAGAACACAAATGGGCCTTTACCGGAAGGCTCTCGCCTCGCTCGCGGGCCTGGAAGAAACGCATGTCACTTCCAGCCTGATTTCCGTGCGCGGAGGGAAGGAGGTCCCGATTTTCGAAGCGGACCTCGTCCAAGGTCTTTTCGACCTGGTCTGACCGGGCGAGGCGCACCCTCCGGACCGAATCATTTCATCCCGGTCGCCAGGAGGGTCTGGAAATTTGGCGCATCGGCTTCCCGTGAAACGACGCTCAATTCGATTCCCGAGAACCCGGCAGTTCTCAAGAGTTGTTGCAGCTCGACCTGCGAAAAGCCTAGCCAAACGTCCGCGTACAAGTCCCGGGCTTGATCGTGGCTGTGCCGGACCAGATCGAGAATGACGATCCGTCCCTTGGCCCGAAGAATGCGGTGCGCGGCCTTCACGGCCTTCTGCGGGCTCGAGGCATGATGAAGAGCCTGGCTAAATAGAGCGAGATCAACGCTTTCCTTGGCTATTGGCGGATCTTCGATATCGCCCAGGCGATACTCAAGATTCGCGAAACCGCGCTCCCGCGCCAAGTTTTCCCCGAACGCGACCATCTTCGCCGAGTTGTCGATGGCGATGACCTTCCGCGCCGTGCGCGCGAGAAGCTGCGACAACGTGCCCTCGCCGGCGCCAAGATCCGCAATGACCAGGGGCGGCAGCATCCTCAGCAAGGCGTGAGCCAAAGCCTGCCAAGACCGCCCCGGAATATACGTGCGTCCAAACTTCCCGGCCAACTTGTCAAAATACTCGGCCGCCCTGTCCTTTCGCCTGCGCAAGGCGATCTCCAGACCCGCGCCGTCGTCGGCGGTTTCCGGCAGCTCACGCCTCGCCGCGTCCAGAATCGAACGAAACGCTGAAACCGCTTCCGGACGAACCGAATAAAAAATATTCTTGCCGACCCGGCGATTGCTGGCGAGGCCCTCTTTCTTGAGCAGCGAAAGACTTGCTGAGATCCTGGACTGGCTCATCGCCAGTATCTCCTGCAATTCGGCCACGGTCAGTTCTTCCTCCAAGAGCAACAAGAGCAGGCGAAGCCGGGTTGGATCGGAAATCGCGCGGAGAGATTTGACGATCGACGACACTGGACATATCAAAATATTTGGATATTTTAATAAGTAAATGCCCCGGCGTTATATTTTTTCCTCCGAATCCGTTGGTGAAGGTCATCCGGACAAAGTTTGCGACACCATATCCGACGCCATCCTGGATGCGTGCCTAGCACAGGACAAGTTTAGCCGTGTGGCCTGTGAAACGTTTGTGAAAAGCAACTTGGTGGTCGTCGGCGGGGAGATCACTACCAAGGCCCAGTTCGACTACAATGCCATCATCCGGCAGGCGATTCGCGAAATCGGCTACGTAAACAACGACGACGTCTTTCACGCCGACCACGTGTTCGTAAATAACTACGTTACGGCGCAGAGTCCGGACATCGCCCAGGGTGTGGACGCCAAGAGCGCTAAGGGCAAGAAGACCGCGGAGCAAGGCGCCGGGGATCAGGGGCTGATGTTTGGCTATGCTTGCGATGAAACGCCCGAATTGATGCCGGCCCCGATCATGTTCGCCCATCGTCTGGGCCGGGAGCTCACCCGGTTGCGCAAAAGCGGGAAGGTCAAGTGGCTTCGCCCGGACGCCAAGAGCCAGGTGTCGGTCCAGTCGACGAAGATGACAAACCGGTGGCCATCTCGAACGTCGTCGTTTCCACGCAGCACTCCGCGGACGCCGACCATTCGGAAATTCGAGAATTTGTGATCGAGAAGGTCATCAAAAAGGTGCTCCCCAAGTCGCTTCTGACCTCAAAGACCGAATACCTGGTCAACCCGACGGGACGATTTGTCATCGGAGGCCCGCAGGGCGACAGCGGCCTAACGGGACGCAAGATTATCGTGGATACCTATGGGGGAATGGGCAGGCACGGCGGCGGCGCGTTCTCCGGCAAGGACCCGTCAAAGGTCGATCGAAGCGCCGCCTATATGGCTCGCTACGTCGCCAAGAACGTCGTGGCCAGCGGGCTCGCCGCCAGATGCGAGGTGCAATTCGCATATGCGATCGGGCACCCGGAACCGGTCAGTGTCCACATCAATACCTTCGGAACGAATGCTGTCGCGGAAGAGAGGATCGAAGCGGCCGTGCTCCAGATTTTTTGCCTCAAACCCGCCGATATCATCGAGCAGCTCAATTTGCTGCGTCCCATTTATTCGAAGAGCACGAACTATGGCCATTTTGGAAAGGACGATCCCGATCTCACCTGGGAAAGACCGGATCAGGCCAATGCGTTGCGGGAGGCCGTCAAATAGCGGACTCGATCGATTTGCCAACCAACCACACCTATGACTACTGCGACAATTAACAGAACGTCGGATTTCAAAGTCCGCGACCTCGCTCTTGCGGATTGGGGACGCAAGGAAATTTCGATCGCCGAGAAGGAGATGCCGGGCCTCATGGCGATTCGCGAAAAATACGCCCCGGAAAAACCGTTGGCCGGCGTCAGGATCACGGGGTCGCTCCATATGACGATCCAGACGGCGGTTCTGATCGAGACCCTCGTCGAGCTTGGCGCCAGTGTGCGCTGGGCTAGCTGCAACATTTTCTCGACGCAGGACCATGCGGCGGCAGCGATCGCGACGGCCAACGTGCCGGTCTTCGCCTGGAAGGGCGAAACACTGGAGGAATACTGGGACTGTACCTGGCGCGCGATCCTCGACGGAGAAGGAAAAGGGCCCCAGCTGGTGGTCGACGACGGCGGCGACGCCACGCTTCTTCTGCACAAGGGGTATGAACTCGAAGGCGGCGACGACTGGGTCAACACCCCCAGCTCAACTCGTGAGGAGGAGGTCATCAAGGAGCTTCTCAAGAAAATTCACGCCGGGAATCCCTTCGTCTTTCACGAAATCGTCAGAGAGTGGCGCGGAGTCTCCGAAGAGACCACCACCGGCGTTCATCGCCTCTACAGGCTTCAGGAGCAGGGCAAGCTCTTGGTGCCCGCCTTCAACGTCAACGACTCCGTCACCAAATCGAAATTTGATAATCTCTACGGCTGCCGGCATTCGCTGGTGGACGGAATCAATCGCGCCATGGACGTAATGATTTCCGGCAAGGTGGCCGTGGTCTGCGGATACGGCGACGTCGGGAAGGGCTGTTCCCAATCCCTTAAAGCGCAGGGCGCGCGGGTCATTGTCACCGAGATCGACCCGATCAATGCGCTTCAAGCGTCCATGGAGGGATACGAGGTGACCACCATCGAGGAAACCCTTGGCCGCGGCGACATCTACGTGACCACAACGGGCAACCTCGATGTCATCACCGTGGAGCACATGGCGAAAATGAAGGACCAAGCCGTGGTCTGCAACATCGGCCACTTCGATAACGAGATCCAGGTCGACAAACTCAATGGGTTGCCAGCCATTCGGAAAACCAATATCAAACCGCAGGTGGACAAGTATTCGTTCCCCGACGGGCACGAGATTTTCCTTCTTGCCGAGGGTCGCCTCGTCAATCTCGGCTGCGCGACCGGCCATCCGAGTTTTGTGATGAGCAACAGTTTCTCCAACCAGACGCTGGCCCAGCTGGACCTCTGGAAAAACAGGGACGTCTACCGGCCGGCGGTCTTTGTGCTGCCCAAGAAGCTCGACGAGGAAGTCGCCCGTCTGCATTTGCAGAAAATCGGTGTGAAGCTTACCGAACTCACCCGGAAGCAAGCTGATTACATCGGGGTGCCGATCGAAGGGCCTTACAAGCCCGATCACTACAGATATTGAGGAAAGGCCAGCGGGCTGGTCTTCGGAAGAATCGCGAGCGGCAGCCAAAGGGCTCTGAGCTTTGCCTTCGCGTCTTCGGTCGATAGCTTATAACTGAGAGCCGGCTCCCCGGCCTCTTAGACCAGTCCTTCCGCGGGGACCTGAACGGCTGCTGTCGTTTTGGCGCGAGGGCCCTGAAGGTTTTGCGATTTTCCCGGCGTGGATTCGCGCGGGGGGGCGGGAAACTGGCCCCCAGACGGAAATAAAGCGCGTCTTCAGATGGAAAGACGCGTATTCGGTTAGGTCATGTTCGAGCGGGCCTTTCGACTGAAGGCAAACGGCACGACCATTTCCCGCGAGGTGCTGGCTGGGCTGACGACGTTCGCCGCGATGGCCTACATCCTGGCGGTAAATCCAAATATTCTCAAGAACGCCGGGATGCCCCAGGCGGCCCTGGTGACAGCGACCGCCCTCAGCGCAGCCTGCGCCACGGCGCTGATGGCCCTGCTGACAAACTTTCCCTTGGCCCTGGCGCCCGGGATGGGGATCAATGCGTTCTTTGCTTTCACGGTCTGCATCGGAATGGGGATTCCATGGCAAAGCGCGCTGGGCCTGGTCTTCATTAACGGCTGCCTGTTCTTGCTCTTATCGGTGACCGGCGTACGGGAAAAAATCCTTGCGGCCATCCCCTATTCCATGAAGATCGCCGTCTCCTCCGGGATCGGCCTGTTTATTGCATTCATCGGACTCGAGAACGGCGGGCTGGTCGTCGCCAACTCGGCGACCCTGGTGGCCATGGGCGAGATCGCGAAGCCCGAAGTTACCCTCTTTGCCGGCGGAGTTTTGCTGACGTTCCTGCTCGTCGGCAGACGCCTGCCGGGAGCGATCATCATTTCCATGGCCGTCGTTTCCGCCGTGGGCTCGCTCGTGCCGGACGGAACGGGCGGGACGGTGACGAACTGGCCATCCGCCTGGCTTTCATGGCCGGCATCGATCGAACCGACCCTCTTCAAGCTTAACTTCGACCTCCTGGTCACAGACCATCTCAAAGCCCTTCCGATAATCCTCACGCTCCTGTTGGTGGACATGTTTGACAACATCGGGACGCTGATTGGCGTGACGCGGCGCGCCGGACTTATGGACCCCCAAGGCAATGTTCCGCGGCTGGGTCGGGCGATGGTGGCCGACTCGACGGCGGCGATCATCAGCGCCTTGCTGGGAACGTCAACGGTCGTCAGCTACATTGAAAGCATCGCCGGCATTCACGCGGGTGGGCGCACGGGATTGACGGCCTTGACAACGGCGGTGTGCTTTTTGTTGGCCCTTTTCTTGACGCCGCTGATCCTCGCGGTTCCCAGCGCCGCGGTCGCCCCGGCGCTTGTGGTCGTAGGCCTGGCCATGTTTCAGGATGTGGTGGAGCTCGATTTGGGTGACTACGAGATCGCGGCTCCTGCCCTCGTGACAATCCTCATGATGCCGCTGGCTTTCAGTATTAGCTGCGGCATCGGGCTCGGCCTGATTGTCCTCTCCGCGCTCTCCCTCGCTTCGGGCAAGCGCCACGGGATCACCCTGTTCACGCACGGGCTGGCGGCGGTTTTCCTTTTGCATTTCTTCGAGCCGCTGATCGCCCGATGGATGGCGGGATGACTCCGGGGCGCGCCGGATCCGCTACCCTGTCTGTTGGGCCAGGTAAGCCTCCAGCGACTCGCGCGTGATCATGTGCCGCGCGCCGCAGCGCGGGCAATTGACGCGAACGGTTTCCTCGCCTTCGAAGAATTCGTCCGGCTGCTCGCGAGCCACGGGAGCGAGGATCGCGAGCATCTGACTCTGATTGCACCCACATTCGAACCGATACCTGCGCTTTTCGAGGAGACCGAGTTCGACGTCCTGGTCGAGTCTGCGAATCGCGGCCTCGTCGAGCGATCTCATCCAGAGAAGATCGGCATCGGGTTGAGCGGTCACCATGACCATGTCCTCCTCCTCGAAATGGAAGAATCGCATGGGCCTTTGCTCGCTCTGCGCATAGAATGCTTCCACCGCTCCGAGAAACCCTTCTTCGAGGAATTCCACGACGCTGCGGCGCGGCGGGAGGCCTTCAGAAATGGTGTCGGCGTAAAAAAGGCTTTGGGCGGCGAGCTTGACATTCTCGGTAAACACATTGCCAACCACAGTCCCCAAGCGATTGTTTCCGCTGACGAATACATTGATCAACGGCGCCTGAAAATTGACGGTCCAGGCCACGATCTCCTTCCAGGGGCGTGAGGCGCTGTGCAAGGTGACGGCGGCAAGGGCGTCGCGCAAGAACCGGTCCGGGACTTCCTCAAGCCGGTTCCCGAAGGTCAGCCGGTGCAGATAGAGGGCCGCGTAGAGCTCGGAGAAGTCCGCGCGCGCCACCAGCGCGTTGCGTCCCCGCGCAAAATATGTGCGCACCTCGATGCCTGGGTCGGCTGGTTTTTCGGAGTCTGCCATTGTCAATCAGCCAGAGCGATCAAGGATGAGCCAAGGCGGCCAGGCGTGTCATCAGGACCTTAGCTGGCATAAGGGTTGTGCAGCTTCACTGGCTGCGCCTTTTTGCGGATTCGAATATTGAGCGCTTCAACAAAGACCGAGAAGCCCATCGCGAAATAGATGTATCCTTTCGGAACATGGTGGCCCAGCCCGTCGGCCATCAGCGTGACCCCGATCAGGAGAAGAAAACTCAACGCCAGCATCTTTATTGTCGGATGGCGCTCCACAAAGCCGCTAATCGGACCGGAGAAGAACATCATGAAAATCACGGCCACGATGACCGCGGCGACCATGATGGCGATGTTATTGACCATGCCCACCGCGGTGATGACTGAATCGAGCGAGAAGACGATGTCGAGCAGAATGATCTGGACGATCACCGCGTTGAAGGAAATCGCCGCGCGCCCCGAGCCGTGAGTTTGCTCTCCTTCGAGCTTCTGATGGATCTCGTGGGTGCTCTTCCAGCAAAGGAATAGTCCCCCGACGATCAGAATAAGATCCCGTCCGCTCACACCATGCTCAAATACAGTGAACAAAGGCTTGGTGAGCCTGGCCATCCACGCTATGGACAACAGGAGGAGAACGCGCGTGATCATGGCGAGCGTCAGGCCGATGAAGCGAGCTTTTGCCTGCTGGTCCGCTGGCAATTTCCCCGCGAGAATGGCAATGAAGATGACGTTGTCGATGCCGAGAACGATCTCCAGCACACACAGCGTGAGAAACGCGACGGTGAGTTCCGCGGGCCCGGAAGGCGCGAGCTCCACCGCCGCGCCAAGAGAAAGAAAGAAGAAATTCGAATCCATAGCGGTTACGCGGCTTTGTAGCTCGCAGGAGTGGCTTTCGCCATGAGATTCGGATGACAAGCCATTTCACTCCGGTTAAAAGCTTTTCCCCGGAAGCGGATTTTTTTCGCGGCCACCGGTGATGTGCGCAATCGATGAAAAGCTGGGCAGGTGTTCTCTCGGGTTTTTTCCGACGCCGCTCGGAGAGTTGAAAAGGCTCTCCCGACACCTCAACGGGCCCCGGCTGTGGATCAAGCGCGATGACCTCACCGGCCTGGCGCTCGGCGGCAACAAAACACGAAAGCTGGAGTTCCTTCTCGCGGAAGCGCTTTCGTCGGGTTGTGATGCCATAATCACCGCGGGCGCGACGCAATCCAACCACTGCCGCCAGACCGCAGCGGCCGCGGCCGCGCTGGGTATCCCGTGCCACTTGGTCTTGGGCGGCCCGCCGCCTTCCCTCGCCAATGGCAATTTGCTTCTGGATGAGTTGTTCGGCGCCACCATCCATTGGACCGGGACCCTTCGGAAAGGCGAGGAGCTCTCGACGGTCAAGCAGAGCCTTTGCCTCCGGGGACTCCGGCCCTTCGTGATCCCCTACGGCGGCTCGAACCCCGTGGGTGCTGCCGGTTTTGCCACTGCCATGGTCGAACTCCAAGGACAGCTCGCCGTGGCCGGCGTCCGGCCCGACGCCATTGTTTTCGCGTCTTCCTCAGGCGGAACTCACGCCGGCCTTCTCGTGGGAGCCTCCGCGATTGGCTGTCCAGCGAAAATCATCGGAATCGGGATCGACAAGAGACAACCTGGCGAAGAGCCTTTCGAGGCGTTCATCGGGAACCTCGCAAATCAAACTGCGGAACTCCTTGGCCTCCAGGGGCGCTACCATCCCGAGGACGTCTTTCTGAAGACGCGCTATCTGGGGGCAGGTTACGGAATGGTGGGGGCCTTGGAACGCGACGCGATAGCGCTTATGGCCAGGTTCGAGGGCATTTTGCTTGATCCCGTTTATACGGGTCGGGCTTTTGGGGCGCTGGTGGATCTCGTTCGGCAAGGGGAATTCGGCCCAGGCCAGGAGGTCGTTTTCTGGCACACGGGCGGATCCCCGGCGCTCTTTGCTTACGCGGAGGCTCTTGCCGGACGCCGCGACGAACCCGACGATTTCCCCTCGGGACAAAGCCAGCGCACGCAGGATGGCAGGTAGCGCTTGCCGCCTTTTGAAAAAAGAAACTGGTAAACTTGGAGGGCTCTGGCGCGGAACGCCCCGGCGCAACTCAAAAGGTAGAACCGCCACATGCGATAGAAGCGCTCGCCGTAGTGGTCTTTCAGGGCATCCCACGATCTCTCAAAATTGCCCTCCCATGCGAGGAGCGTCTTCTCGTAATCCGCTCCCAGATTTTGAACGTCCTCGAGAACCAAGAGTTTCTCCGACGCCTTGGCCACCTGCGCCGGCGAGGGCAGCATCGAATTGGGGAACACATATCGCGTGATCCAGGGATCGGTGTAAGAACTCGACCAGTTTCCGGCGATCGCCTGGCAGAGGAAAACTCCACCCTCGTCCAGGCTTCGGCACACCTTTTCCATGTATTGCCGGTAGTTCCTGGAGCCGACGTGTTCCAACATGCCCACGCTGACAATGCGGTCGAAGCGCTCGTTTAATTCGCGGTAGTCTTGCAGCCGAATTTCCACCGGAAGACCGCGGCACGTCTCAGCGGCGAAGGTACGCTGCTGCTGGGAAATCGTAATCCCCACCACCTCGCATCCGTAGTTTTCCGCTGCGTGCCTGGCGAGCCCGCCCCACCCGCAACCAATGTCCAACAGCCGCATGCCCTTTTGCAGCCCCAGCTTGCGGCAGATCAGGTCCATCTTTTCCCGCTGCGCCCGGGCCAGGTTGTCGGTATTCCGAAACCATGCGCAAGAGTATTGCATCGAGGGATCGAGCATGCCTTTGAACAGGTCGTTGCCAACGTCATAGTGCCGCTTGCCAACGACGGTGGCCCGCCGCCGGCTTTGGAGGTTAAAGAACAGGCTCGCCAAGAAGGAGAGCGCGACGTGAAAATTGAGCGCAACCCGCTCTTCAAGCCGGGCGCGAAGCGCCCGGCAGCACATTTCGTCAAGCGCTTGGCAATCCCACCAGCCGTCCATGTACGACTCGCCAAAGGCGAGAGTTCCCCTGCTGAGGATCCGCTGGAAAAAACGTGCGTCGTGGACCTGAATATCCCACGGGCGCTCTCCTCCCAAACGAATGTCCGCCAAGGCAAAAAAATCTTGAGCGGTCGCCTGGGCCCAATTCGGACGAGAAGGCCGATAAGACATTTCGGTGCGTTGTTTCCGCATTTTCCCTCCTTTGCTGGCATTTGGCAATCCTTCAGAGGCCGCAGTTGCGGACCTGGGAGACTGTTGAAAAACTCAGCCATGTCACGCGTGAGACCTTTGAGGCGGACATCGGCTGAGGGACAAAGGAGCATCCCCAAAAAGAGGGGCTGTGACTGAGGAGCGACGCCGAGAGATGCCCCACAGCGCTCACGCCCTCCGGGTTGCGCCAATTATCGGCCCTCGCTGCGTCGCCAGCCTTGTCCGTAGCGCTGCGGCTTGCGGGGAGATGGGGACCCCGCAACCCCATCAAGCCTGCGCTTGGCTCCTTGCGATCTTCCGAGAATTGACCGCAACGTGGCATGGCTGAGTTTTCAACGGTCTCCTAAACCCAGCGGAAATCAAAGACCAAACCCTTCGAGGCCGGCAGAGCGGCCCAACCGAAGAGCCGCGGGAAAGGCGAGTCCCAGAGAAGGTTCACGCGCCTTCGAACAAGTCGGTCTGGCGGGAGGTCCTTGGCGGGTCCAAACCGAGTTTGCGGTAAGCGCGAGTAAGCGCGACCCGCCCCTGCGAGGTGCGTTTGAGGTAGCCCTGCATGATGAGATAGGGTTCGTGCACTTCCTCGAGGGTGCCGGCCTCTTCTCCGACGGCGACCGCCAGCGAGTTGAGGCCGACCGGCCCTCCGCCGAAAAGCGAGATGAGGCTACCGATGATGCGCTTGTCCATTTCGTCGAATCCATCCTCGTCGATTTCGAGCATGGCCAGCGCCCTCGATGTGATCGGCCCGCTGATAGTTCCCTTGGCGCGAACCTGCGCGTAATCGCGAACCCAGCGGAGGAGGTTGTTCGCGATCCGCGGAGTGCCGCGAGAGCGGCGCGCAATTTCCATCGTCCCTTCGGCGTCCGCCTCTGCCCCGAGCAACCCGGCGCTGCGTTCAACAATCTTCTGCAGATGGGGCACATCGTAGTAGTCCAGACGACAGGTCATTCCGAAACGGGAGCGCAAGGGAGCGCTGATCATGCCCGCGCGGGTTGTCGCGCCGATGAGGGTAAATTTTGCAAGATTTAGCCGAACGCTGCGCGCGCTCGGTCCCTGATCGATGACGATATCCAGCTTGAAGTCTTCCATCGCGGGATAGAGATATTCTTCAATCGCCGGTTGAAGACGGTGGATTTCGTCCACGAAAAGCACGCCACCTCGCTCGATGTTCGTCAGCAGGCCCGCCAGGTCACCCGCCTTTTCAATCATCGGTCCGCTGGTGCTCTTTACGGGCGCGCCCATCGCGTTTCCAATAATGTAGGCCAACGTCGTCTTGCCCAATCCCGGAGGGCCACTCAGCAGGATATGCTGCAGAGCCTCGCCGCGTTGACGGGCCGCCTCGACCATCAACTGCAGGCGCTCGACCGTCTTCTCTTGCCCGGTGAATTCCTCGAACATCGGCGGACGCAGCGAGATATCAAACGCCGTGTCCGGAGTATCCTCGGTCGGAAGCTGGAATTCAGGTTTGGGCATGAACGGCCTCTTGCTTGAGAGGTGTAGCCTGCACATACGACGTCATTTTGCAATGACGCAGCCTTGCCCTGGCGATCGAAGAAAACGAAACCGCGCCGGACAAGGCCTTCCCCTACACGAGCGCCAGCTCGAATTCCTCGAGACACGCCGGAACTCCCCGCGGATCGCGCAACAGCGATGTACCGACAAGCGCGGCGTCGAAGTGCTCCCGCACCTGCGGGACGCGCTCCGGCGTCAGCCCGCTCTCCGCCACGCGAAGTGTGCCTGCTGGGAGGCTTTCCGCTAGGTCGAACGCCGCGTAGTCCAGGCTGAAATCGGTTTCGGAGGCGCCCTGGCCGCCGACAAATCCGGTTGTTGCTCGGAACTTTCGGCTGTTTATGCCGATGATTCGCGCATCCGCCGGCAACCTCGAGATCTCCTCCTTGGTGTGGACCTCAAAGAGGGCTTCCATTCCCAGCTCCCGCGCGAGATCGTAGAACCCTCTCAATCTGGAACGGTCAAGAACGTTGGCCATCAGCAGAATCGAGTCTGAACCAAAGGCGCGCGCTTCGCGGATCTGATATTCCTCGACGATGAAATCCTTACGCAGGACCGGCTTCGATCCCGCCTTGCGAATCTCCCTCAGCCGCTCGATGCTCATCCCGAAATGGACGCTGTTGGTGAGCACCGAGACGGCGGCGACGATCGGTGATTCTTCGTAAGAGCGGGCCGCTTCGGCAACATTTTCCCGGCGCATCGGACCGACGCTAGGCGAGCGCTCTTTGATCTCGGCGATCAGGCGAAAAAGCCCCGCGAGGGATCCATGGAGCGGGCGGATCGCCGGCGCATCCGGAATCATGCGGCGAATTTGTGCGGGCGGGCGCTTGGCTCTCGCCGCGTCCAACTCCGCGCGGACATCCACCAAGATTTCATCCAGAAAGGTCCGCATCGCGCAGCTCCAAATCTCCTGCTACCCCGGTTCGTCCGGGCCGCCTCCGCAACATTCGTTGACCCAGCTGGCGTATTCGGCTGAAACCGCGACCGGATCAACCACCACGATCTCCGGGACCTCGTAAGGGTGGATCGCGCGGAGCCTCTTCTCGAGTTCGGCCACCGCTTGGACAGAGGTCTTGAGCAACACCACGGATTCTCCCGTGTCCTCAACCGTGTCCTTCCAACGATAGATCGAACGAGCGCCGGGCAAGATTGTGCCGCAAGCGGCCAGCCGCTCTTCAACCAGAGTGCGCACAGCCTTGGCGGCGTCATCCGCGTGGGCGAACGTGGTGAAAAGCAATCGAATCACTCGGGAAACAAAAGGGTGTTGAAAAGCTCGACGAGCCGCTCGCAATTCCCTGCGGACCTTCTTTCCCGGTTCAGGCGTCTCGACAACCCTGCAGCTGAGGTCTGCTGTTGAATCCTACGGGTCTCCGAAATTGACGCCACCGGCATGATCGTGAACCTTCAGTAGTTTCCGACGGCACGCTTGCGCGCGATCCAGCCGCCGCCGACAACCCGATCACCGTCGTAGAAGACGGCCGCCTGCCCCGGGGTAATCGCCCGCTGCGGAACCTCCAGCCTGACGCGCGCCCGGCCGCCGTCAAGGGGCTGGACGGTGGCGGGGGTCCCCGGGTGCGAATAGCGAATCTTGGCGGTAAGTTTGCCGGGGATTTCGCTCGACGAAACCAGCCAATTCGACCGGTCCACCTCGAATTCATCGTCCACAAGCTCGTCCTGGGCTCCGACAATGACGCGCGACGTGCGAGGATCAATGTCCACGACATAGAGAGGCTGGGGCGAACCGCCGGGAATCCCCTTCCGCTGCCCGATGGTAAACGACTCGATCCCCTCATGTTCGCCCAATCGCGTTCCTTCCGTGGTGTAGATCCCTCCGCGGTGGAATTTGTCATCCCCAAGATGAGAACGCAGAAACTCCCGGTAGTTGTTTCCGGGAACAAAACAGATCTCCTGGCTATCCGCCTTGTCGGCCACTCTGAGCCCGAGGTCGCGCGCTAGATCGCGGATCTCCGGCTTGGTCATCCCGCCCAGCGGCGTCAAGGCGCGTCCGAGCTGTTCCTGGCTTAGGCTGAAGAGAAAGTAGGATTGGTCCTTGCGCGCGTCGCGGCCCTTGCGCAGCCTGACGCCCTCTTCCCGGTGCTCGATAATCGCGTAGTGCCCGGTGGCTATATAATTGGCCCCAAGGGCGGCCGCCTTGCTCCACAGCTTGCCGAATTTGAGCAGCTCGTTGCACATCACGCAGGGATTCGGAGTTCGCCCGGCTTGATATTCACGCGAAAAGTAGCCGATCACGAGTTCCTGGAAGCGATCCGCTTCATCGATGACGTAGTGGGGCACGCCCAGCTTGTGAGCCACACCTCGCGCATCGGCAATGGCGGACGGGCCGCAGCACTTGTCCTCGGCACGCGAAATGCAGTCCTGCGGCCAGACCTTCATGGTCACGCCGATGACTTCAAAGCCTTGTTGCTTGAGCAAGTGGGCCGCGACACTGGAGTCCACTCCGCCGCTCATGCCAACCAGGACTCGCTTGCTGCCGGACGACATCGGCGCATTATAGGTCAGAATTTTACGAGAGCAACCGTGTGAATCCGGATGCCCCCAGCCCTCGGTTCCGAAAGCCAGCCCGGAAATTCTCCAGTTTATCTCGTTGGTTAAGGCCTTGGGCCCTGGTCTTGGCGCGGAGGATGCTTGCAGGACAGACCGGTATTCTTTAACTGACCTGCCATGTCCACAGAACCTGCCTCGGCGTATTCAAGGAAAAATCCATTTCCAGCCACCCTGACAGTCAATCGGAAGCTTACCCTCGAGGGCTCCAACAAGGACACACGTCATTTCGAGATTGGTCTTTCAGGTTCGGATCTTGCCTACGAAGTGGGAGATTCGCTGGGGGTTTTCGCAAGGAACGATCCCGATCTCATCGAAGGCATTCTCAAAAACCAGGGGTTTTCGGGCGATGAGCAGGTCGCCAATCCCGACGGCAAAACCGTCTCGCTTCGAGAAGCCCTGACCAAGGATTACATTATCAGCGAGCCGGCAAAGCAGCTCCTGCAGGCCCTTCCCGAACGCGATTCCTCCTCGGCTTTTCTCACGGATCTTCTCGACCCGGGTTCCAAGAGCCACCTGGACGACTACCTCTGGGGCCGCGACGTCTTGGATCTCCTGGAGGAATTTACCGCGGCGAAGTTTGCGCCGGAAGAGTTCGTGAAAGTGTTGCGCAAGCTGCAACCCCGCCTCTATTCGATTGCTTCCTCGCAGAAAACGGTCGGCGAGTCCGTCCACCTGACCGTGGCCATCGTTCGCTACCAGCCTGAACAGAGCGGTCATATGCATCGCGGGGTCTGCTCGACATTCCTGGCCGAGCGCGCGGAAGGGGACGGGAAAGTTCCCGTTTTCGTGCATACCGCAAAGCATTTCCGCGTTCCGGAGAGCCAGGAGACGCCAACCATTATGGTTGGACCCGGCACGGGCATCGCGCCGTTTCGCGCATTTCTCCAGGAACGGCGGGCCACCGGCGCCCAGGGCAAGAATTGGCTGTTCTTTGGCGAACAGAAGGCCGGTTCGGATTTCTTTTACAAGAACGAATTCGAATCGTGGCAGGAGGAGGGCATTCTCACAAAATTCGTAACGGCCTTCTCGCGCGACCAGGCTCAAAAAATCTACGTGCAGCACCGGATGCTCGAAAATAGCGCGGAGTTATTCGATTGGCTGGAGAATGGCGCGATCTTTTACGTCTGCGGCGATGCTTCGCGGATGGCGAAGGACGTCGACACTGCCCTTCATCAGATCGTCGAGAAAGAGGGCTCCAAAACCCCCGAGCAAGCCAAGGAATACGTCGACGCCTTGAAAAAGCAGAAACGTTACCGAAAGGATGTCTATTGAGGAGGCGTGAATGTAGGACGCGTTCCCCCGCACGGCCGGGCCGGTCCAACGGCGCCGGTCTTTTTCCTGGACCAGGGATTTTCGTCCTTCGCGCATAGCGAAGTTGTAGCTTAGCCTTCCGGAAATTCTTCGCTTTGTGAGCCAGCCGGTCAAACACGTCCATTTTCTGGGAATCTGCGGCACGGCCATGGGGGCGGTCGCCGCGGCGATGCAAAATGCCGGCTTTGTGGTGACCGGCCAGGACGACAACGTCTATCCGCCGATGTCGACGTTTCTCGCAGACAAGGGCATTGTCATCACCAGAGGCTTTCATCCCGACGATATTCCCCCGGCGGACCTCGTTGTGGTCGGCAACGCGATGATGCGGGGGAATCCCGCCGTCGAAGCCGTGCTCAACCGCAAGCTCTACTATCTTTCGCTGCCGGAGACCCTCAAGCAGTTCTTCTTGCGAGGGCGGCACAACCTTGTCGTCACGGGAACCCACGGCAAGACCACCGCCACGTCGCTCCTCGCGTGGATCTTCCAAAGTGCCGGGCTCGAGCCCAGTTATCTTATCGGGGGCATTCCGGAAAACCTCGGCCAGGGGGCCTGCTTTCGAAACTCCAAGCATTTCATTCTCGAGGGGGACGAATACGACACCGCGTTCTTCGACAAGCGGTCGAAATTTATTCATTACCTTCCCGAACTGGTCATCGTAAACAACATCGAGTTCGACCATGCGGACATCTATCGCGACGTCGAGGAGATCAAAACGAGCTTCCGCAGATTGCTCAGCATCGTCCCCAGCGAGGGGATGGTCCTGTTGAATGCCGACGATCCGAATTGCGTGGAGATTGCCAAGAACTGCCCTGCGCCGATTGTGGAAGTTGGTTTTTCGGAGAATGCTGGCAACCACATACGCAACCGGCGCCATCGGCACGTCATCTCGATCTTCGAGTTGTTTGGAGCGCCGTTTGAAGTGCCCCTGATCGGCGACTTCAACATCCGCAACGCGGCGATGGCCGTTTCCGCGGCCCATTTTTATGGGTTGCCGGTCGGCGAGATTCAGAAAGCATTGCGCACGTTCAAAGGCATCAAACGGCGGCAGGAAGTGCGTGGCGAGGTGCGGGGGATCACGGTAATTGATGATTTTGGCCACCACCCGACGGCGATTCGCGAGACCCTCGCCGGGATCCGCCATCGCTATGCGAATTCGCGGTTGTGGGCGATTTTTGAACCGCGATCAAATACCACGCGCCGCGCGGTCTTCCAGCAGGAATTGCCGAAAGCCTTCGCTGAGGCCGACGGGGTTTTCCTCTCGCGCGTCGCGCGCATTGAACAGATCCCCGAAGCAGAGCGCCTCAACCCTGAACGCGTGATCGCGGATATCGCCTCTTCGGGAAAGCCTGCCTTCTACGAGCCAACCGCGGACGACATCATAGAGAAACTCAGACCTTTGACCAGATCCGGTGATATCGTCGTCGTTTTCAGCAACGGCGGTTTCGACAATATCCACCAGAAACTTTTGGAGCGGTTGGCTTAATTTTTTCGCTCCGTCGGCGATCCTCAATCGTTCACGTTCCCCGAACAGTGGCCGGACTCGAGTTTTCGCGGTTCAGCGATTTCAGAAAATTGGAATGGAAGTCGCTTGCCATCCGTGATATGGACTGCGCTGCTTTAACCGTGACGTCGTTTAACCTTCCACGCCTTTGGCTAGTGGCCCTGTTCGGAGTGCTCGTGGGTCAGGGCCTCTTGAAAGCCCAGCCCTCCGGGCCTTCCGGACGTATTGAAATCGTGGTGAGCGTGGCCGAGCAACGTTTGGCCCTCCTCGAGGACGGTGTCATTGTAAAGAAGTTTCCCATCTCGACGTCGAAGTTCGGGCTCGGTGACGCCTTCGGCAGCTACAAGACTCCGGTCGGCCGGCTTCGCGTCTGGAGCAAGCTCGGCGACGATTTGCCTGAAGGCGCCGTGTTCAGACATCGCAACTTCAGCGGCGAGGTACTCGCGGTTAACGCCCCGGGCCGCGATCCCATCGTGACACGGATCCTCTGGTTGGAAGGCGCGGAGCCCGGTAACCAGAACGCCCGCAGGCGGGGCATCTATATTCACGGCACGCCGCAGGAGAGCAGTCTTGGCAAAGCCGGCAGCTACGGTTGCATACGGATGCGTTCCCGCGACGTCGTCGAGATCTTTGACGCCGCGCCGCTCGGAACATTGGTGACCATCGTAGCCAAAAAGCTTCCGCGCGCGCAAAGAACGGAGCCGTTTACGTTGATGGCCCTGTTGGCGCACAGTCGAAGCCAGCGGGGGTCCTAAGGTTTTTCTTCGCCGAGAGGAATTAAGCGACAAACTCGCCACCCTCACTCGTCTCTCGCCGCGCGAGCGCGAACTGGCTCTCATGGTCAACGAAGGCAAGAGCAATCAGGAAATCGCAGACGCGCTCGGTCGCCAGTTGAACACCGTGAAAAGCGAGCTGCACTCGGTCTTCACGCCGCGCCGATCAGATCCTGTATTGCTCCGGCGATTTTGTCGGCATGGCCATTGATCAAAGTCTCATCGCGGCCTTCAATAAGAAGGCGGATCTTTGGCTCGGTTCCCGAGTAGCGCAGAAGAATCCGGCCTTTCCCCTCCAACCGTTGCTCGGTTTCCGCGACCATTTTTTGCACGGGGCCCAGTGTTTCGAGGGCGGGCTTTTCGCGCACTTTGAGATTGCGCTGGGCCTGCGGGTATTTTCTGAGGACGTTTTTCAATTCACTGAGCGGTTTTCCCGTTTCTCTCATGATGCGCAGGATCTGCAGGGCGCTCACGATGCCGTCGCCAGTGGTGGCGTAGTCGCGGAAAATCATGTGCCCGCTTTGCTCGCCTCCCACGTTCAAACCCTCACGCATCATCGTTTCGATGACGTAGCGGTCGCCCACCTTGGTGCGAAGGACTCTGCCCCCGAGTGAGTTCAAAGTCTCGTCGAGGCCAAAATTGCTCATCACCGTGGTAACCAGGGTGCGATTCGAGAGACGCCCCATCTTGAGGAAATCCAACGCGGCAATCGCCATGATTTCATCGCCGTCCACCAGTTCGCCGTTCTCATCGCAGAGGAGTACTCGATCCGCGTCGCCATCGTGAGTAATTCCCAGCTGGGCCCCGGACTCCTTCACCGCCATCTGAATCTCCGAGGGGAAAGTGCTACCGCAGTTCGCATTGATGTTGGTGCCGTTCGGGGCGTTGTGAATGACGTGAACTTCCGCGCCGAGTTCGCGCAGGATGCACGGGGTTGACTTGTAGGCGGCGCCATTTGCGCAATCGACGGCGACTTTCACGGAATCAAGGGTTTGTCCACGCGGGAAGCTTTGCTTGGCAAATTCCACATAGCGGCCCAGAGCGTCGTCGATCCGGAACGCCTTCCCGATCTTGGTCGCAGTGGGCCGGATATTTTCTATCTCCCCGTTGAAGACGATGTCCTCGATGGATTTCTCGACTTCGTCGTCGAGTTTATAGCCATCGTGGCGGAAGAATTTTATTCCATTGTCCTCGTAGGGATTGTGCGAAGCGGAGAGCACGATTCCGGCATCCGCGCGAAGGGATCGCGTGATGTAGGCGACCCCCGGAGTCGGCAGCGGGCCGATAATGAGGACATCGACGCCCAACGAAGTGATCCCGGCGACCATGGCATTCTCGAGCATGTAACCCGAGAGACGTGTGTCTTTCCCCAGCACGATCTTGCGCCGGTCAGCCGTCTGGCGCGAGTTTTCCGGGGCCGTGCTAAATATGTGCGCCGCAGCCCGTCCCAGCTTGAGAGCGGTTTCCGCGGTAACCGGCTCGATGTTTGCGATGCCGCGGACCCCGTCCGTTCCAAAAAGTTTTCGTTCGGCGTACATGCTTCAGGTTTTCAAAAGCTTCGAGGCGGACGTGCCGCGATCAAACCGCTGCGGACTTTTCTCCACGTTCTTGCTGATGAGGTACCACAGGGCGGACGCGAGGAGCAGGCAGGTGACCTTCGCCCGCCAGTCGTTCGTCAACATCTCTTTGATCGTGTTCATGATGAAGTAGGAGGTGGCTGAGACGGCGTTGGAATTTATCAACGCTCAGATTGCGTTCAAGGATCCCGTTGTGGCAAATCGAGACCTGGCCGGTCTCCTCGGAAACCACGAGAGCCACAGCGTCGGATTCCTCGCTCAGCCCGAGAGCGGCGCGGTGACGAAGCCCCAGGTTACGATCCAAGTCCTCCCGCTGGGTGAGCGGGAAGATGCAAGCGGCTGCGACCATCCGCTCATTGTGCACGATCAGCCCGCCGTCGTGCAGAACGGTTTTCGGATGAAAAATGGTAAGGGCCAGCTCCTTTGAATACATCGCGTCGAGGCTGACCCCGGTTTCGATAAACGGCTTGAGTGAAATTTCGCGTTCCACCGCGATGAGCGCCCCGAAGCCTTTGCTGGCGATTTCAAACACGGTGTCAGTGATTTCTTCGATCGTTTCGCGTTTCTCAAATGCGGAGGTGAAGAACGGATGGCTGCCGAGATCCGTCAGAGCACGGCGCAGCTCCGGCTGAAAAATCACCACCAAAGCGATCGCCAGAAAGACGGACAAGCTGCGCAGAATCCAGCCAATGACCGCCAGATCGAAAAGTTGCGAAAGGAAAGTCAGTGTCAGGAAGAGCAGCGCGAGACCGATAAGAATGCGCGCCCCGTGGGTGCCGCGAAGATAGATATAGATGTAATAGAGAACCGCCGCAAGAATGCCGATCTCGACCGGAATCCGCCAATATTGCGCGACAAACTTTCCGATGGTTTCAAGCATGGGCAATGAAGAGGTTCGACGAAGCGCCTGCCGGGGGGAGGATCACGACGCGGACAACGGCTTCCATCTCAACGCAGACAGATTGCTTCGGTCATTCGCAAGGCTTCGGCGTGCGGCTTGACGTCGTGGACCCTAAAGATTCTCGCGCCTTGCTCCCGGCAAAAGCTTGTCAGGGCCACGCCAGGCCAAAATCTCTCGGCTGTCGTCGGCGCTTCCGCGAGCCAGCGCAGGAAGGACTTGCGCGAAATTCCCACCAGGACGGGCCGGCCAAGTTGCACCAGCCGACCGAGCGATTGCAGCAGGACGAGATTGTGCTCGGCTCTCTTTCCGAAACCGATACCCGGATCAATCACAATTCTTTCCGCGGCCATGCCGTAGCCTATCGCGTTGGAAACCCGCTGTCGAAGAAATTCGGCGACCTCGGCGATCACGTCGCCATACCGGGGATCACCTTGCATCGTCCGCGGGGTGCCTTGCATATGCATCAAGACAACTCCGGCTTCGGACCTGCCGGCGACCTCGGGCATGAGCGGATCACCCTGGAGCGCCGTGACGTCGTTTATCACCTCGGCTCCCGCCTTAGTTGCTTCCTGCGCCACGAGAGCCTTCGAAGTATCAATGGAAATGGCAATCCCGCTTCGGTCGCGAAGCAGGCGGATAACCGGAAGCACTCTTCTCAGTTCTTCGTCCACGTCGACCACCTCAGCTCCCGGGCGTGTGGATTCCCCACCGATGTCGATGAGGTCGGCGCCGTCCCGTTCCATGCGCACAGCGTGTGCCACGGCGGTTTCCGGATCGAGAAAGCAGCCTCCGTCGGAAAACGAGTCGGGCGTCACGTTGAGGACTCCCATGATCAGACCGCGATGAGTGAGATCGAACTCACGGCCCTTCAATTTCCAAATCACGATCCTTCCTTTGCCACGATCAAGCAACCGGCACAAGGACGGCCGAAGGGAACCCGGCTCCCATCCCCGGCCGCCGCGTTCCTTAATCCTCTTTGCGTCGCGCCGCCGGGTTCAGCCTCCCTCCGGACTGGTTAGCCGGATCGCTGCCGAACGGCCATGGGCGTCGAGCCCCTCAATCCGGCTGAACGTTTCAATGACCGGCAGCGAAGCGCGCAAAGAATCCTCGTCGAACATGATGATACTTGTTCGCCGCTGGAACTGGTCGGCAGTCAATCCGGAAAAGCTTTTGCCGGCGGCGCCCGTTGGAAGCTCGTGGCTGGGCCCCGCGAGGAAATCTCCCGCCACGACCGGAGAGATCCCTCCCAGGAAGATTGCGCCGGAGGTGGTCAGCCGAAGGGCAATCTCCCCGGGACGCTTGGTGGCGATCGCCACATGCTCGGCTGAAAACTGATTGGCGAGCGTGACGGCGGCCTCGAGATCCGCGACTAGAACAAGCCGGCAGTTTTTCAAGGCGAGGTCCAATTCCTTGGGGCGGCCGGAGAGACCTAGCTGGGCCTTGATGGAAACCGCGACGTTCTCCAGGATTCGCCGGGAATCCGTGAGCAGGATGGCCATGCTGCCTTGGCCATGCTCGGATTGGGCGAGGAGATCCGCGGCGATCCACTCGGGGTTGGCCGAATCATCCGCGATAACGAGGATCTCGCTCGGGCCCGGCAAAAGATCGATGGCGACGTGCCCGAAGACCTGGCGCTTTGCTTCGACCACATACGCGTTTCCAGGTCCAAAGATTTTCTGGACCGCCCGGATGGTTTTCGTTCCGAAGGCCAAGGCGGCGATCGCCTGGGCCCCGCCAACCCGATGGACTTCGGTGGCGCCGCAGGCGGCGAGCGCGCCGACCAAATCCGGAGGCAACGGTCCATCGCTCGGCGCGGGCGTGACTGCGACGATCTCGCGAACGCCCGCCACCGCCGCCAGGGTGCAAGTCATCACGGCGGTGGAAACGAGGGGCGCGCTGCCCCCCGGAACGTAAACGCCGACGCGTTCAAAAGGGTCGAATCGCTCGCCGACGATCGCGCCCTGCCTGTTCTTCATGAACCAGCTCCGGCGCAAACTACGCCTGGCAAATGCTCGGACGTTGGCCCGCGCGGAGAGAATCGCCTTGCGAACCTCCTTGGACAGCCGCGAATGAGCATCGCGAAGCTCCGCCGGAGACACGCGAAGCTTCGAGGGTTCCAGGCGCGGCCCGCCGAATCTCTCGTTGAAACGAACAACCGCTTCGTCGCCCTCGCGGGCGACGGCGCCGAGAATGTCGCAAACCGCCTCCCGCACCTTGGGGTTGGGCGCCGGCCGGCGGCCAAGCCGCCTCAAGAACTTTTCATACCCGCGATCTTCGGGACGAATGACTTCCATCGCCCACAGTTAGCGCGAGTCTACCGCCTTCGCCAAACCTTTACCGCACGCTCCGATCTCGCTTCCCCGTCCGGTCCCGGACGAGCCATCGCGAATCCCACCCGGCTACGAGGGCGCGGCAAAAAAGAAAACGGCGGTCAGAGCGGCGTTGGCAATGAGCATGGCAATGATCGAGACGACAACGGAGCTCGTCGTGGACTGCCCGACGCCTTCGGCTCCTCCGGTCACTTCGAGGCCGGCTTGGCTGGCAATGGTTGCGATCAGCCAGGCGAAGACGAAGCTCTTCACGATACCCGCATACAGATCGATGGGGTGAGCGCTTCCGATCAGGCGCAAAATGTAAGCGCTGGTATTCATATCCAGCGCGAAATGACAGATGCTCCACCCTCCAACGAAGCCGACGTAGTTGCCGAATACCGTTAGGGCGGGCAACATCACGAGCATGGCCAGAAATCGCGGCACGATCAGGAAGCGAATCGGGTTGATCGCCATCACTTGCAGGGCCTCGATTTCCTCCGAAACTTTCATCGTTCCGATTTCCGCCGTGATCGCGGAGCCGCTCCTGCCGATCACCACTACCCCTACCAGAAGCGGCCCCAGCTCTCGCAGCAGCGTGAGAGACACCAGGTCCGGCACATATGCCGAGGCGCCGAATTTCGACAGCTGATAGGCTCCCTGCATGGCCATGGTCAGCCCGATGCTGAAAGCCACCATCGAAGCCATCGGCACGGCCTGCACCCCGATGCGCACCATTTGATGAAAAACCTGCGACAGTCTGAAGCGCGGCTTCCCGCGCAGCGGCGCTAGAAAGATCCAATAGAGAATCTGCGCGTTGAGCGCAAAATAATTACGCAACTGGGCCACGGCGGGCTACTTCGCGGCGAGGGCGGCCACGGCCGCGTCGGCCGAGTCGGTAATGGTAAAAAGCTCGTTAAGTCGCACCAGGTCGAAGATCGTGCGCACCTTTTTTTTCAGCCCGAAGAGAGCGATCTTTCCCTGAAAGGAAGAGGCGTCCCGCAAGTATTCGATGAAGGTGGCCAGGCCGGACGAATCGATATAGTCCACCCCGGCGAAGTCCACCAGAAGAACGGGCGTCTTTTCGCTCACGCAGGTCTGCAATTCGGAACGCAGCGCCGGAGAGGCGTGCAAGTCGATTTCCCCCGATACCCTCAGCGTGGTCACGCCATCGTTCTGGGATTTTTCGATCTGCATGCTTAGCAGATAGCGATGGGAATGCCCGATGGGAAGTCCGATTTGAAGCGGCCGGCTTGTGCCGACGAAGGAACTCGCTTAAGTAACAAGATGGAGTCCGCCGGACAAAGGCCCTGGGGCGCGATCCGCGAGGATTTTCCGATCCTGACTCAGAGGGTCAACGGGCATCCATTGATCTATTTCGACAACGCCGCGACCTCTCAAAAACCTCGCGCGGTGATGGACGTGCTTCAGCGTTTTTACGAAAGGGACAACAGCAACGTGCATCGCGGTCTCCATGAATTGAGCAATCGGGCAACCGCGGCTTACGAAGGCGCCAGAAAGCGACTGGCCGGGTTCCTCGGGGCGGAGCCGGAGTCGATCATTTTTACGCGGGGCACGACCGAGAGTATCAACCTCGTGGCCCGCGCCTGGGGCGAGGCTAACGTGGCAGCCGGAGACGTGATTCTTTTGACCGAAATGGAGCACCACAGCAATTTGGTGCCCTGGCAGATTCTTGCCCGGCGCAAGGGGGCAATTCTCCGGTTCGTTCCCGTCACGCCGGAGGGGTTGCTCGATCTTGAAAATCTCGACCGGTTGCTCGACGGGCCCGTGAAGATCTTCTCCTTTACGCACATCTCGAACAGCCTCGGGACGGTCAACCCGGTGGCTGAACTTTGCGCCAGAGCAAGACGCGCCGGAGTGACCACCCTGGTCGATGCCGCGCAGAGCGCGGGACACCTCCCCGTCGATGTGCGGGAGATCGGGTCCGACTTTCTGGCGTTTTCCGGGCACAAAATGTGCGGGCCGACCGGAGCGGGCGTCCTCTACGGAAGGAGCGAAATCCTTGAAAAAATGGAGCCCTTTCATGGGGGCGGAGAAATGATTGTGCGGGTGTCCTTCACGGAGAGCGAATTCAAACCCGCTCCGCATCGTTTTGAGGCCGGAACCCCCGCAATCGCGCAGGCCATCGGTCTGAGCGCGGCCGCCGATTATTTGAACGAGATCGGCCGTCAACGCATCTTTGAGCACGACCAGGCGCTCGCCTCGGAGGCGGCCGCACTCATCGGGGAGATCCCGGGAGCGCACATTCTCGGGCCTCGGAGCGGTCGGGCCGGGCTGGTCAGCTTTGTGCTGGAATCCGCTCACCCTCACGATGTGGTCAGCATGGCTGACCAGTATGGCCTCGCTTTGCGCGGAGGACATCACTGCACGCAACCACTTCTCCAAAAACTCGGCATGCCCGCGACCGCCAGGGCAAGCTTTTACTTTTACAATACCTCGGACGAGGTGCAACGGATGGCGGAGATTCTTCGCAAAATCCAGGCATTCTTTGCATGAACGTGGAGGAACTTTACCAGGAGGTCGTCCTCGAACATAGCAAGCGTCCGAGAAATTTCGGCCTCCTCCCCGAGGCCACCACGATTGTTCGGGGCGATAACCCCTCGTGCGGCGATGAGATCACCCTGGAGGCCAAGCTCGCCTCACGGGCCATCGACGAGCTGAAATTCACAGGACACGGCTGCGCGATCTGCATGGCGTCCGCTTCGTTAATGACTCTCAAAATGCGGGGCAAATCTTTCGACGAGGCGCGCGCCGCGATCGAGGCTTTTCGCCGGATGCTCACCGCGCCGGAACCCGGGGAACCGCCGCCCCACTTTGGAGACTTGCTGGTCTTCGGCGCGGTGCGGAGATTTCCCCAACGTGTGAAGTGCGCGACGCTGGCCTGGCGGGCGCTCGAACAGGCGCTGTCCGTTTCGCCGGGACAAGCGGTAACCACCGAGGAGCCCGAACTCTAGATCTGCCTGGGCCCCGGCGGTTTGCCGGCAGACTCCTCTACTTTCTCTCTTCCAAGGCGGCCTGGGCAGCCGCGAGCCGCGCGATAGGGACCCGAAACGGGGAGCAACTCACGTAATCCAGACCGATGGCGTGGCAGAATTTGACGCTTTTTGGATCGCCTCCGTGCTCGCCGCAAATGCCAAGCTTGATACCCTTGCGGGTTTTGCGCGCGCGATCCCGAGCGATCTTCATGAGCTCGCCAACCCCCTCCTGGTCGATCGAAGCGAACGGATTGGCGGCGATGATTTCGTGCTCGAGGTAGGCGGGCAGAAAACTTCCCGAATCGTCCCGGCTCATGCCCAAGGCGGTTTGGGTAAGGTCGTTGGTCCCGAAGCTGAAGAATTCGGCGTCCTCGGCGATTTGTTCGGCCGCGAGGGCCGCGCGCGGGATCTCGATCATGGTACCCACCAGGTATTTGAGCTTGGTGTTGTGCTGCTTGGCGACTTCCCTGGCGACGCGGTTGACGATCTCAATTTGCAGCCGGAGTTCCTTGGGAAAACCAACCAGCGGGATCATGACCTCGGGGCGCACTTTGATGCCTTCGGACTGCACCTGGGCGGCCGCCTCGAAGATCGCGCGAGCCTGCATTTCGGAGATCTCCGGATAGACGATGCCCAGCCGGCACCCGCGGTGACCAAGCATCGGATTAAATTCATGGAGTTCATGCACGCGTTTGGAAATCTCCTCCTGGGCGATGCCGAGATTTGAAGCGAGCGCGTTTTGCTGCGCATGGTCGTGGGGCAGAAACTCGTGGAGCGGCGGATCAAGGAGGCGGATGGTGGCGGGCAAGCCTTCAAGTTTGCGGAAAATTGCTATGAAGTCCTCCTTCTGGTAAGGAAGCAATTTGGCCAAGGCCTTCTTGCGATCGTCGGCGTTGCGCGCCAGGATCATCTCGCGCATGGCGTCGATCCGGTCGCCTTCGAAGAACATGTGCTCGGTCCGGCAGAGGCCGATGCCTTCTGCGCCGAAGCCGATTGCGTTTTCGACCTGCTCGGGGGTGTCGGAGTTGGTGCGAATGTCCAACTTGCGGCATTTGTCTGCCCACTGCATCAGCAGGGCATAGTCCGCGTAGTTGGCGCTCTTTTCGGGCTGGAGAGTCTTGCTGACGAGCACTTGGACAATTTCGGAGGGCGCAGACTTTACCTCTCCGGCAAATACCGATCCGGCGGTGCCATCGATCGAAATGAAGTCGCCCTCCTTGAGTACGTGCCCGTTGGCGGTGACTGTCTTCTTCGCATAGTCGATGCGCAGCTCGCTGGCGCCGCAAACGCAGACCTTCCCCATCTGGCGGGCCACCAGAGCGGCGTGCGAGGAAACGCCTCCCCGCGCGGTGAGGATTCCCTCTGCGGCGATCATGCCGCGAAGATCCTCGGGCGAGGTCTCAATTCGGACCAAAAGCACCCGTTCACCCCGATGAGCGCGCAAGACCGCTTCCTCGGCGCGCAAGACCAGGCGTCCGCTGGCCGCGCCGGGGCCGGCGGGCAAACCCGTCGCAATCTTGACCGCATTCCGCGCGCTCTCCCGGTCGAAAATCGGCGCCAGCACATGGCTCAGGGAATCCGCGGGAATGCGCAACAGGGCTTCTTCTTTGCTGATGAGCTTCTCCTTGACCATGTCCACGGCGATCTTGATCGCCGCCAGCCCCGTCCGTTTGCCGTTGCGGGTCTGCAGGATATACAGCCGGTTGTCCTCAATCGTGAATTCCAAATCCTGCATGTCCCGAAAGTGCTTCTCGAGAAGCTCGCGCACCTTCAAAAGCTGCTGATAGGCCTCCGGCATCTCTTTGCTCAGCTGGGAAACAGGAATGGGCGTGCGCACCCCCGCCACGACGTCTTCGCCCTGGGCGTTGATGAGATATTCGCCGTAAAAGACCTTCTCGCCCGTGGCCGGATCCCGCGTGAAAGCTACTCCGGTTGCGCTAGTCTCTCCCATGTTGCCAAAAACCATCGTCTGAACGTTAACCGCCGTGCCCCACTCATGCGGAATCCCGTATTTTCGGCGATATACGATTGCGCGATCATTGTTCCACGAGCCGAACACGGCTCCGATCGAGCCCCAGAGTTGATCCTTGGCCACCTGCGGAAAGTCCTTTCCCGTGCGCTCACGAATCAAGGCCTTGAAGCGGGTAACCAGTTCCTTGAAATCGTCGGTACTCAGCTGGGTGTCCGGGAAATGGTGGTTCCCATATTTCTCGTCCTTGAGGCCCTCGATGACGCTTTCAAAGGGCTCGTGATCCTCCTCGGGGCGCTTTTGCACACCCATGACCACATCCCCGTACATCTGCAGAAAACGCCGGTAGCTGTCCCAGGCAAACTTCGGATTCCCGCTCTTCGCCGCGATGATGTCGACCGTGGTATCGTTCATTCCGAGGTTCAGAATGGTGTCCATCATGCCCGGCATCGAATCGCGTGCCCCTGATCGCACCGAAATCAACAAGGGGTTGTCCTGCCCGCCAAGTTCCTTGCCCACTGCCTTCTCTATTTTCGAGAGCGCCTCATCGATCTGTCTGGCAAGCTGCGGCGGATAGCTCCGCTTGTGTTGATAGTAGTAGGTGCAGACCTCGGTTGTGATCGTGAACCCGGGGGGGACCGGCAGACCGATCCGCGTCATCTCTGCAAGACCGGACCCTTTGCCGCCCAACAGCGAGCGCATTGAGCCGCTCCCATCGGCCCGTCCGTGACCGAAGGAGTAAACGTACTTTCCCTTTGGAAGCGTGGCTTTAGAAGGCTTGGATTTTTTCGGCATAGAAGAAAATCGCTGTGAACTCCCTGCCCCTTGGGCGGCAAGGCACGCGTCAGCGAAAAACGCGAGATGATGTTCCGTGAAAAGACCGTAGGACGGCCTCAGGGCCGGGCGCCCACCGCGAGCACTTCATTCAGGAGCCGCTCGAATTCCTCGAGCCCGGTGCTCGGAATGATCACCGTATTACGGCGTCCGTGGGCTTCTTCGGTGATCCGCAAGAACCGACCGCGGTCATTCTCGCGAAACTCGATGAAGAAATGCTTGCGCTCGACCTGAACCTCGCGCGACTCAAGTATGGTATCCATCAATATACAAAGTTGGGAACAATCTCATTGAAAATCATCTGGGCGCGGGCCACAATCAATTTTTTACCCTTTCGACGAAATCCTCAGCCCTTTGGGCCGGTCGAAAATCCACCTGCTGCTTGAAGGAGTCCACGCGCGCGACCAGCACTCGGATTTCGTCCCCCACTTGAAAGACCCGACGGGAGCGGCGGCCGACCAACCGCGCCCGGGGCGCATCCAGAAGGAAGAAATCTCCATCCAGGGAAGAAACGTGAATCAGTCCGGTCATTAGGAAGGCCGGGATCTCGATCAACAAACCATAGTTGCGCACCTCAAGAATGCGCGCCAAAAACGGCTCGCCAACCCCGCGTGACGAGGCCTGACCTTGAAAATACTCCAGCTTCTTGAGCTTCACCGAGTCCTTTTCGGCGTCCGCCGCGACCCGCTCGGTCACCGAAAGATGTTCGGAAACCGACCTGAGCATCGAGGAGTCCAGCCCTCGTTTTGTGAGGCCGAGCGACTGTTCCAGCGCGCGGTGCACGACAAGGTCGGAATAGCGGCGGATCGGGCTGGTAAAGTGGGTGTAGTTGCTCTTGTTCAAACCGAAGTGCCCGAGCGGCTCCGGCGCGTATCTCGCCCGTTTCAAGCTCTTGAGGAGACTCAGCTTTATGCCATACTCCTGGGGTTTTCCGCGGATCGAGGAGAGCAGTTTTTGAAGTTCCGCACGGCGCGTGAGATCGCCGGAGGCGAAGCCCTGAGCCAGTGTCGCTTCTCGAAATTCAAGCAACTTCTCTTCGTCGGGTTTCTCGTGAACCCGATAGATCGAAGGATGGCGTTGGCGGGTCAGCTCCCGGGCGACCAGTTCGTTGCTGACCAGCATCAACTCCTCGATCAGCTGATGCGAGATGTCGTTCTCAATCCGCTCAAGGCGCAAGGGCTTGCCCTGTTCGTCGAGCCAGACCTTCACCTCGGGAAATTCCAAATCGAGCGAGCCAGCGGCGAAACGTTTCCGACGCAACAGCGCCGACAACTCCCACGCCGTGTGCAGCTTGTTTGTCAGCTCGTCGGTGGGCGGGCGTTGCAGATGGGCAAAAGCCTCCTTGTAGGTCAGGCGCGCCGCGCTGCGAATCACGGTTTTGGCGAAGCGCGCGGATTGAATTTTTCCCTTGCGATCGACTTCCGCGAAAACCGAAAACGTGAGGTGGTCCTCTTCCGGGCGCAGGCTGCACAGTCCGTTGCTCAAAGCCTCGGGGAGCATCGGAATCACCCGATCAGCAAGATACACACTGTTCCCGCGCGACATCGCCTCGCGATCGAGCCCGCTTCTGGGACGAACGTAGTGGGAAACGTCGGCGATATGCACGCCCACTCTCCACCCACTTGGCGTGCGCTCGACCTCTATCGCGTCATCGAAATCCCGGGCATCATCCGGATCAATTGTCATGATGAAACGCCCGCGCAGATCTTCGCGGCGTTCGGTTTCTGCCGGATCGAGTTTCCCAGGAAGAGCCGCCGCCTCGCGAAGCACGTCCTGGGAAAAAGGACCGGGCAACCGGTATTTCCGGACGATGGACAGCATGTCCACACCGGGAGACCCGGCGCGCCCGAGCACTTCGAGAACGTGGCCCTCCGGATTGACATGACGCGACGGCCAGGTGTCCAGCTTGGCCACCACCTTGTCCCCGACCACCGCGAACAGTGGCGGCACCGGTGCCGGAACGTAGAGGTTGTGGACAAAGCGCGGATCGTCGGCGACGACAAAGTAAAAGTTCCGCGACTTCTGCAGGGTACCGACGACGGTTTCATTCGCGCGCTCGAGGATGCGGATCACCCGGCCTTCGCGCCGCGGCGATCTTCTCAGGACGGCCGTCGCGGAGGGGTCCGTGATGAGACGCGCGACGACCCGATCACCATGCATCGCGGTGAAAGTGTTTTCCCCCCGGATTTGAAGATCAGGCTGGCCGGCCTTCTCGCTGAGAATGCGCGCCGAGCCGCTGGCGTGAAAGTGGATTGTGCCCGTGAGCAAATCTGCATCTTCGGGAATCACGTAGCGGTCTTTGCGAATTCGCGCGACCTCGCCGCCGACTTCCATCTGCGGCAGCAATCTGCGCAGCTCCTCCCTTTGCGGCGGCGTCAAGCCAAGGGACTTGGAAATCTCGACTTCGTTGAGCGATCTCTTGGCTAGCAGCCGGAGAATCTTCGAGCGGAAAATGTCCCTTGCCCGTTCGCCGTTCGGTTTTTTTTCGCGGGCCACGTCTACTTTTTGGTCAAATGGGTCTCAATGTGCAAGAAAATGCTTGCGGCAACCGACTTACGGTTTCACCCTCTTCGCGGCATGCGCGCTGTCAGAAAGTCCGATGGATTTACGCTGATCGAGCTGTTGGTAGTCATCGCCATCATTGGCATTCTTATGAGTTTGCTTTTCCCGGCAGTTCAGAGCGCGCTCAACGCGGCGAAGAAGGCCCAAGCCAAGAACGACGTGACGCAAATTGCCAACGCTATTATTGCCTTCGACACGGAATACGGCCGGCTTCCAGGGGACGATGGCGCTCCCCAGCAACTGACCGGCAGTCTTCTCAACGCGCTCATCGGCAAGAATGATACTTTGAATCCGCGCAAGATCATCTTTTTGGAGGTTCAGGATTTCAAGAGAGGGAAGGGCGGAATTAAGAGTGGGGTTTTCGTTGATCCCTGGGAAAACCCTTACTATGTTGCTCTTGATACAGATTACGACAACCAAGTAGGCGTCTCGTCCAACGGTGCCCCGAGCGCGGATTCTACGATCATAAAAAAAGCTGGTGTGTGGAACAGCAATCCAAACAAAAACCAGCGAGTTCGGTCTTGGGATTGAGGTCGACGCGGGTGTAGTTCAATGGCAGAACGCCAGCTTCCCAAGCTGGACACGAGGGTTCGATTCCCTTCACCCGCTCCTCTCTTCTCTGAAGAGCATGTGAATTGAGACCTGCACAGACCTGTCGAGACTTGCGTTTTTCTTGAAAGTGGGACAGTGTGTGGGACAGTGAAAGAAGCGAAAGGAATCTACCGCCGCGGACGAATTTACTGGTATAAATGGCAGGACCAAGGAAATCGAAAATACGTCAGTCTCGAAACCGATGATCCGGTGGAGGCACTGCGTCGTGCGCGAGAGGTGCGTGGTGCGCCAATTTTGCAGTCCAGCCAAGGACTGCTGCGTGACATCAATCGCTATCTCGAATCGAAGCAGAAGCTCAACGTCTACAGCCCAGCCACAGAGCGTGTCACACGTGCCGTGTTAGCGGAGTTCGCCAGCCGACTAGGCGAGAGCGAGACGGACAGCGTGTCGCGCGCATCAGCAGTCGCACACTACGCGCGACTGCAAAGCCGAGTTGCGGAGACCACGGCGCAAATTCACATGCGCGCTCTCCGCGCGTTTTTCAATTGGTGCGTGAGAGAGCGGATCATTCGCGAGAGTCCTTTCGCCACTGTGAAACTTGCGAAAATCGATCGGTATGCCCGGCTGCGATTTTGCACGCCGGCTCAGCGAGAAATGCTTATCAATGAAGCGCCTTTCAACGACCTCCGCTTCATCCTACTTGCGGGCTTTCATAGCGGGATGCGGAAAAACGAAATTATCGAGGCCCGCGTTGATTGGTTCGACCTTCGCGATGCGGGAGCCGTTCACATCAAAAACACAGACACGTTCAGAATCAAAGATCGTGAGACCCGCTTCGTCCCGCTCACGGGGCAATTTCGCGATTTTCTTCGCTCATATTTGGATGGCAAGGAGCGTGACGCCTTTGTTCTCAAGCCGGCGGTAAAGCACGGCAAAGGAAGGTATCGATACGACTTCCAGCGCCCCTACAACGACTACATGGTAGGAAAGCAGATGCGATGGGTGACGGCACATGTCATGCGACACACGTTCGCGTCGCTCCTCGTCCAGGCCGGGGTGAGCATCTTCAAGGTGGCTCGATGGATGGGAGATGGGGTGGAGGTCGTTGAGAAGCACTACGCCCACCTCTCTCCCCAGGACCGCGACATCGAGCGGATGCTCACCATCACTTAGGCCAACCTTCCAGCTTCGCCCGCTCTATGCATCGGTCGAGGTCTTGCCTGTCGTAAGCCGTCACGCCTTTTTCTTTAACGGTCGGCTTCAACCAACCAGCACGCTCCAAGCGTCTCAGCAGGGTTTCGCCTGCTACGTAATCGCAGGCGTCCTCCAACCGAAGATTCCTTGGTAGTGATGCGATTACCGATGAATACTTCATTGGATTCAATAGAGATCACTCCATTTACCGCGGTCGGATGAGCTAATTAGCATAGTGCGAACGAACTTGCCATGACCACGCATCAGAGGTGCGCGACCGGGGGAGCAACCGCACCCTTTTCGATCACCGGCATCGAGTCGCATACTTCGCGCCCGGATTGGTCACGGCGAGTCCGCCGCAGACCGCTATTGATGCCGGTAAGTGCGGAAAAAACGCAGTCGCGAGCGGAACAGCAACCTGACCAAAGCGCGGCCTGCCAAATTGAAAACCACCGCCGCGAGCAACATTCCTACGACAAAGGCGAGACCGTATTCATTGCGTGCGCCAACGACCGGCAAGATCAGCCCCATCGCCACCATCGTGATCAGCAGTCCGATTGCCGTGAAGAGACATCCCGCCGTCGTTTTCTCCCGCTGCGAAGCGCCGCGCACGACCTCCGCGGCGCATCCGAGGCAGACAGATGCTTTCGGATCGACGATGGATTGGCAGTGGGAACATACCAAATTTTCACGGAGAAGCCTTAGCGGTTTTAAGCTAAAAACGGGAGGCGAAATTCGCTCCCAGGCTAGAAAATCCGCGAGCCGATTAACCTACTCGGAGGGTCTGACGTCGATCTGCGTCACCCACGCTCCGTCGGTATCCGGCAGCTCGCGGTAACGTGGCGGCACGGTGCTGATGCACTCTACGGCGAGTCCCTGAAGCGCAGCCGCGATCTCGGCGAGGTGTCGTCCCGAGACGGCGATCTCGTGCGTTCCGAACGAGATTTTGAGTAGCTCGTCGCCATCAGTGCGCGTGTGCTGCGCGTTTAAAAATTGCTGATACGGAAAGAGGAACGACTCGCCTGGCGCGACATCGACCTTCAGGCATGGGCAGTTGCGACCACGACGCCAACACTCGCGGTCGTTCTCCGCAGTGGCGGGGCGCGGGATTTCTCTGGACGACTGTTTGAGGCTCATACGGTGACGGTTTGCTTATTGTTTTGATTGAAGCGCCTTCGCGCAAACATCAGCGCCACGGCTCTGGCGAATGCGCGACCGCGGCGAAGAGCGCGGAACATTCCGAGCTGGATTGCCCTCCGCTCGCGTTTGGCAGCGTCCAAACCCAAAGCGAGCGCTCGGTCGCCGCTCCTCATGATGTGTGCGCGGAGGTTGGCCTTGCTGGGGGTGAAAATTCGCACGCTTTTTCGCCCGCGGGAAATGCTAACATACCACTGCTGCGCGTTCGTGGCGGCGCGGACCGCCGCGTCGCCGAAGAGCACGTGTTCTACGGTCTTGCCCTGCGATGTGTAAGAGGTTACCGCGTAGCCGCGGGCGAACTGCCGGTAGCCTGCCGGAAGCGTTCGTCCGTCAGTGAGTTCGATCTCTCCTGAGGCGCGGATGTTCTCGATCGAGACGACTTCGCCGTTGGCGAGCAGCTCGCCACTGGTTGTTTTTGCGTTCGCTTTCAGTTGCAGCCGATCATTCTGACTCAGCGAAAGCTGTCTCGGCATGCAGACGGTGAGATGATCGGCATGTCGCGCCTTAACGAGTCGGATCTTGCCTTCGGCCTCGACGATGATTCCGCCTTGATTCACCGCCAGCATGCGTGCCGAAGCGCCGCGCGCGGTGCGGCCGAGATTGCGGTTGAAGATCAGCACATGATCCGCCGGGTAGTATCGAGCGTCGAGCTTCTGCGCGTCTGTGAGGTCGAGAGCCTCCAGCGCGGCGACACTTTGATCCTGCGAGCCGAGTGAGCCGCGATCCCGCAAGGCCTCACGAATGCTCTCGTTCAATGCGCTGACCTCGGCGCGCGTTTGCGAAACGATGAGTGCAGATTCCCGGTGGGCGTCCAGGTCGAGATATGCGCGAATGAGCCGGTCATGTATTGTTTCAGGACGACATTCCACGACTGCATCAATGGCTTCCAAGCTCGCGAACGAACTCGCGACATCGCCTTCCGCCGCGGCTTTCACGGCATCGCGGTATTGCCGAATCTTTTCACGCTCGTGCTCGGTCGCCGCACGGGTGGGGTCTTGCCGGCGAATCACGTTCAACTCAGCGGCTCGTAGGCCCGAGTAGCGCTCGATGGCGCGCAAGGCGTCCGACGCTTCGACAGGACCATGTTGCCGCGTGTCGCCGGAAAGCACGATCCGGCCTTTGCGAGCTTCCACCAGCTCGAGAAGCGCCAGCATCTGCCGGCTACCAATCTGGCCAGCTTCATCCACGACCAAGACGGCTCCCGCCGGCATCGACTTTCGTTGCAGGAACCCTGCGACCGTCTCCGTGTACAGCAGCCCATCGCGTTGAAGGTCAAGCACCTGCTGCCGCTGAGGAGTCAGGACGACGACCTCGCCGCCTTGGCCCTTGATAGCTCCCTGCACGCTGCGCAGAACGTAACTCTTGCCCGTTCCCGCGCCGCCGCGGAAGAGCGTTACGAAATCACGTGATGCGAGGATCTGCTCACACGCGCGTTGCTGATCATTGGCTAACTGCTGCGTGGAAAGCGGTAACCGAGATACCAACGCTCCGAACTGTCCGGCTCCATGCTTCGCCATTTGCACAATCCTCCACTCGCGCGCGAGCACGTCCTTCCGAGTCAGTTTTCCGTCTTGGCGGAGATAGTCCCGCGCCGCTGTTTCGCGCTTGAGGCCCTCGAGCGACAACGTCGAACCGCGCGCGAGCTCCAGCGCGTGACGCCAGAGATCATGCTCGCGCACCACAGAGCGTCGATCGAAGAGATGTTCTTCCGCCCAATCGACTGCCGCCGACGCCGAAACAGGCTCCGGTTCACCCGAAGCGGAGGGCACATACAGCGACGGCTCATCTGCGGGCGTGAGCTGGCTTTGCCACAGCGCCCGAAGCCGCTCGTGCGGCAGGTCGCTCATTTTGCGTGAGCGAAGTCGATGCGCCAGGCGCTCGCGAACGTCGTTGATATTACCGCTGCTCTTCTCGGGATGTTCGCGAAGGAACTGGCGAGTCTGCTCATCAATCTGCCGATGCCGCTTCGAGAATCGTTCCGCAAGCTCGGGAGCAATTCCGACCACACGAAAGTCGCCACGCGCGGAATTCTCGATCGTGTAGCCGCACCTGCGCAACGCACGCGTAAGCTCGTGGTAATACACGTTCTCGACGTATTTCTGCGCGGCGAGCATCTGGTAGTTCTGCACTGCCTTCCAGCGCTCTTCGTCCACATCGCGAGTCGCGTTAAAGATAATGCAGTGCGTGTGCAGATGCGGATCGAGTGCGCGGGAGGTCTCGTGTTCGAACAGCGCGGCGACGATGTTGCCAGTCATGCGGTCCACGTTTTGTCCGGCTTGGCGGACACGCGTGGCTGCAAGCACCTCGAGTTCGCGCACCGCAATCTTCACAGCCGTCCGATGCGCCTCGACGACGCGCGCATCACCGCTGACAAGGGCGGCGATTGAAACTGACTTCGGCGGAGAGAATGTGAAATCGTAAAGGACGCGGCGGTTCGCAGCCTGATGTTCGTCGTCCGTTCCGCCGTCCACTGTCCGCGTTGTCTTGAGCCGCTGCGTTAGCCGCGTGCCCGTTCGCGGATGAGTGTTTTCGCAAAGTGCGACGAAATCCCTTTGCGCAACGACGCCATTGAGGTCAAGCATCGCCGCGCCTTCGCCGATCCACTCTCCAACGACGCGCTCTGCCTCGACGTAGTAATCACCGACCGCGAGGTGTTCCTCGAAATAGGACTTCGCGTGCTTCAAGTTCGTCTGCGTCTGCGGCGAGAGCATGCGCTGAAGACGTAGCGTCTTGCCGAGAGAACGTTGCTCCGGCGCGAGAGCCAGCTCACTTCCAAACTCTGCGATCAACAGCGCATGAGTTTCACGCGAACCCTTCGACACAGCGACGAGACGCTGTGTGAATCGCTTTTGCCCACGGAAGGAACCGTGGGCCTTGATAGATTGGACGCCCCACCCCGAACTTCCGTTTGGAGCCGATGCTGCAGCGCCCGCGGAGGAGGCGCATTGTGAGCGACGCAGCCGCCGCGGAAGAGCGAACGCAGCGCTTCGCTGAAGCGGTCCGCAACTTCGCTGACGTCCCGCCTAAGCGATTCGCAGCGCTGCTGCCGCACCGCGACGGCATCGCTGAACTGAGGCGAAAAGGTGCGTCGTTCGTCATGATCCGCGAAATTCTCGCGATGGCCGGCATTGAAGTCGCAGCGGATACCGTGCGGCGCTTTTACCGCCAGGTGATCGAGGATCCGCGCACAGGCACCAAGCGTTCCTCGAAACGCGAACGGTCGGCCGCACCTGCGCCGCTGAACTCGCCAGCACCGGCGGTCGCCACGTCGCCGATCGTCGGCGCTCCTGAACCAACTGCGCCTGCTGAACCATCACGAAGCCGCGGTCCACGCATCGCTGATCCGCGCAACCTTTAGCCGTAGAACGCACAATCCATGACCAGGCAACTGAACCTCATCCTCAACGGAAAAGGCGGCGTCGGAAAGAGCTTCTTCGCCGTGAACGTCGTGCAGGCGCTCAAAGATCGCCGTGTGCCACATCGCGCCGTAGACACCGACGATGAGAACTCGACTTTGCTGCGCTTCCACGCCGACGCCGAGTTCGTGAACATTCAAAAGCCACGCGAGATCGACCGACTGTTCGCACTGCTCGAAACCACGGACTTGCTGATCGTCGATTGCCGCGCCGCTTCGACGGACCTGTTCCTCGACTACTTCGCCGAGATCAATTTGCGCGATGTTCTCAGCTCGCTGAACGCGCGGTTGACGCTCGTCACTCCGGTGAACCACGAAGCGGACAGCGTCGAGCAGCTACGGCTGCTTTCCGCACGGCTAAACGGGGTCTGCCGCTACGTCGTCGTGAAGAACCAGGCGCACAGCGAGCACTTCCGCATCTACGAAGACAGCAAGACTCGCGCACGGGTCGTCGCTGAGCTGCAGGGCCGCGAGATCACGATGTCGCGGCTGCACGATTGGCTCGTTACGGCGCTGAACGAGAACAACGTCACCGCGAGCGTGGCGCTGACGCATCCTGCCTTTTCGCTGATCGATCGCCAACGCCTGAAGCACTGGCAGCGGCTCTTTCACGAGCAACTCGCGCTCGCGCTTGACTTGCTCCTGCCGTCGCAAAGCAAACCCACCACATGAAGGCCGACGAAGCCCTGGAGCAGGCGGTGGCCACGTGGCGAACGAAACACCACATCCGCGAGGACGATCCGATGCTCGCGGCGCTTGATCTTGTCCGCGTCTATCTCGCACACGCCCCACTGCCCGCGCGCGACGCCGCCGAGGTGCCGCCGACCTACGTGGAGTTTCGCGAGACCGTGGAGTTGCTGGACCGGCGCGCAAACGCCTTTGGGAAGCAATCGCTCGACCTGATCGTCGAATTACGAAAGGTCGCTGATCGTCGCGCCGAAAAACGCGAACTCTCGCTCACTGCGCTCCTGCTGATAGTGACCCTCGCGGTCGTGGCTGGCTTCTACCTTGGTCGGTTGACTCTATGACGGCGGACGTACTGATGATCGGCTTAGCTGCTGCGACACTCGCGAGCGCCGCGTGGCTCGCGCTTCGCCGAGGATCGAACAGCCTACCGATTGTCAAACTCGCTGGCCTCCTTTGGACGCGCGCAGACTTCTGCCGTGGCTGGCTTATCACTGGCGATACGGGTTCCGGCAAGACTCGCTCTGGGATTACACCGCTGCTCTACCAGGTTTTCCAGAACGAGCCCGGCTGGGGCGGCCTCTGCATCGACGACAAGGGCCTGTATTGGGAAACGCTCTGCGAGATGGCGCGGCACTTCGGCCGCGAGAACGATCTTGTCCTGCTACAAGTCCGGCCAGACGCCGCGCCACCGAACTGGCAGCCGAAGCACACTTACAATCTCACGTCAGATCGCAGCATCCCCTACAACACGTTCTCCAAAGCGGTGGTGGACACCGCGTCGAGCCTCGGGCAAGCCGGCGACAAGGGTTTCTTCAAGAACCAGGCGCAAGTCCACATCGCCCGTGCGTTGGAGATGCTGCGAGAAATCCGCGCCGACGTAACGTTGGAGAACGCCTATCACCTGCTCATCGACGAGCGCGACTTGCAGGAAGCGCTCAACGATCTCACGGCAGGTGCGCCTTCGCCCGCGCGCCAGGAATTGACCAGCCATTTCCGCACCCGCTTCCTGAACCAACCGCCGGAGCAGATCGGCGGCGTAAAGGAGACGATCGCCAACTACCTCCAGGCATTCGTCACGCCAGACATTGCCCAGGTCTTCTGTCCAGCGACCAATACGTTCGACTTCGCCGACATCGACCGCGGCAAAATCATCTGCGTAGCGATGCCGCAGAAGTTCCAGACCGAGCGGCGCTACGTGAACACCTTCCTCAAGATGCTCTTCTACACGCACGCGCTCCGTCGCTTCGACAAGCCACGGGAAGAGCGCCAGCGCGACAACCTCATCGTCCTCTGGGCCGACGAAGCCCAGCGCTTCGTCACCGCTTCCGAGGAAGGCATGAGCGACTACAATTGCGTTGATGTCATCCGCGAAGCGCAGGCGACCGTCGTCGTCGCCGCACAATCCTCCACCTCCTTCATCCCGCCCCTCGGCCGCGACAAAGCTCGCGTCTTCACGCTCAATCTGCGCAATCGCGTGATCTTCAAAGCCGCCGACGAAGAAGGCGCCCTAGAAAGCGCCGACTTCATCGGCAAGGCCAAGATGATCAAAAAATCATGGGGCTACTCCGCCGGCAAGATGTCGCGTAACTACAGTGAGCAGGAAGAGCACAAGATAAAGCCGCATTTGCTTCGCAATTTGCCAAAGCACGCCTGCGTCCTGGTGCATTGTGAAAGAGGCCATCGCAGGAAGCTGCTACCGCCGCTGGAGCCGGACGGCCGCGTTTCGCCGTGGTTCCGCCGCTGGCGTTTTTGACCAGTAGCCGCGTTCCCCTTTCGTTTTGAACACGAAGATGTCAAAGCGCATCCCCTTATATCTTGGTACACGACGAGACTGGTAACATCGTGAGGCGGAACACTTCTGCCTAAAGGGACGCTGCCAACTCCAGTTGATTGCCTCTTACAGAAAGAGCCCCGCTTTCAAAATGCTTCCATTGAGAAGTTGCCTTGCGCACGCATCGCGTATGAATTTCTCGACGGCGTCGCGCATTGGACGGGCGCCGAGGCGCGGATGAAACCCATGTTGCACCAGAAAGGGGATTACACCTTCCTCGATGCCGATGACAAAACCACGACCACGGAGACGGTCTAGTTCCCTGGCGAGGATGGCTCGTGCGATTTCGAGCTGCACATCGTAGCTAAGACGATTGAAGACCAGCTTTTCCGTGATGCGGGCGAAGAGCTCAGGACGCAGGGATTGCTGGGCCTTGGCAAGGACATGGCGCTCCATTGTGGCGAATGACGAGTGTTGAAGATTTAGGATTTCGAAGGCACCGAGGTTCGAGGTGAGGACGACATAGAAGTTGCTGAAGTCGAGGGTCTCGCCGCTGGCCATAGTCACGCGGGCGGCATGAAGAATTTGTAGCAGTAGATCGAGGACTCGCGGGTGAGCCTTCTCGATTTCGTCAAAGAGCAGCGTGCCTTCGTTTCCCCCGGCGAGCGGTCGCGCAAGCAGGCCTACGTCGCCAATACGCGCGCCGAGTAGAAGACCGATTGTGTCTTGAGTTTGGAACTCGGACATATCGAATCGGAAGAGCCGATCATTGCCAAAGAGGTAGCGGGTGAACTCGATAGTCAGTTCGGTCTTGCCTACACCCGTGGGACCAAGAAGCAGAAAGCTGCCACGGGGGCGCCCAAGCGTTGATAGGCCGAGTTCGCCACGCTGCAAGACGGAGACGACGCGCGATATGACGTGGGCTTGTCCGAGGATGCTTCCCGCGAGGTACGGTTCCAGTTTGCGGAGCCGTTCAATGAGGGCGGGTGAAGTTGTATTCATGCGCCGAACTATGCCGAGCGCGAGCGCGCAGGTCGCTCCATGGCTGGCGCATCGTGGTCGCTTCGGAGCGGTAGAACAAGCGCCGTATGAATCACTACTCGTCTCTCAAACCAATTCGCTCCCATTCTCGCTCAAGCCGCCGGCGGGCTCGCTGAAGGCGCGAGCAAAGCGATGGGCATTGTCATGCTCATCGGGTTCATCTTCGGCACCATCTGCGTGATCGGTGGAGGTTTCGCAATCAGGCGCGGTGATACCGATTCGGGCAAGCTGTGGATCATCGGCGGGCTCATCATCGCGGGCGCACCCGTGATCGTGAAGGCGCTCTTCACCGCGTTTGGCCTCGACAGTTCCACCGTGGACGTGGGCGCGTTCCAATGAGCGAACTGCGCTTCACGGAAACGAACAGCGCCGAAGACTCCGGCGGAAAGACGTGGGGGCTGGAAGGTAGCCTCTTTTGGTATCTGACCGGCGGAGTCTTCAGCTCGGTGATCGTCTTGCTCGTGCTGTTCAGCATGCTGCGCTGGACCTCCACGACGTCCTCCGCGGCGGCGGTCGCACCGCTCGCGCTAGTGCTCCTCTACATCTTCGGCTTTCGCCAAGGAAAGTCGCCCGGCTATGACCGAGACCTTTTTGAACTCTGGCTCGCTGGCCCCGGTTTCGCGCCAGAGTTGCCTGGCAAAACCATTCACCCACTCGACGGCTCTTCCCATGTTTGAACACGCTCCCAACGGCCACTTCCTGCAAGACATGATCATCTTCGGCGGACTGCGAAGAGGCGGTCACGTCGCCAAAGGCTTCATCTTCGAGCCGCCTGATCTCACCGCCGCCGCGCCCGCGCATCTCAACAATTTTCAGGATCAAATCTCGCTGTCTTCTCTGCTCGCTACACAAGCATCAGCGGTTGCAGGTGCAATGGTTCTGCGACTCAGATTATCGGACTGAGTTGCTGCGCTACCGCGATGAGACGGAACTCGCGACAAACACGTGGACGCGCCGTTGCCGCAA
>CAWFMA010000019.1:0-84625 GCA_963816855.1 uncultured Verrucomicrobiae bacterium
GATTCAAGAAGTCGATCACCTGCCATTCAGCAAGGGAGTATTTTTTTGATAATGCTTGTTTCCAAGTGCCCCGGCATGATTTCAGCAGCGTTTCCAGGACATGATATGCCACGACATAGCAAGTGGATTGGCTGGCATCGCAGCTTCTTTTGATTCGCCGTCCGATGAGACGGCTTATACCCTTTTGGCCTACGACGAGGAACCAATGATCGCCAACGCAGCCAAGATCGTCACCGGTGATTTCGAAGCGTTGGCCATGCTCACACGCATCGCCGCGCTGATGGGTCTGGCCACGTCCTTCACCGGAACAACCCACGTCGGTTCGATGGCCGAGCACATGATTTCCCACTACATCGATATGTTCGCAGGCGACAGCCATCCGCGCACCTTCCATGGCGAGCAGGTCGGTGTGGCGACGCTAACGATGTCCAGCCTTCAAAACCAGATCGTCAACGCAATCGGCCGCCCACCATGAGGCCGACGGTGATCCCGAAGGAGGAACTGCGCGCCCGCTTCGGAGCCGCGTCCAACGAGATGATCGAGCAAACTACGCGAAAGGCTCTCGATCAGGCTGCTGCTGAAGCGCTCAATCAGCACCTGGAGAGAGACTGGGCGCAGATCTCGCAGCGTTTGAAGGCGGTGATGCTGCCTTATGAGAAACTGCACGCCGCAATGGAGGCCGGCTGCCAGCTTACCAGGTTCCGATCTTGGGCTTGATCCCGGGTTTTACCGCGACGCCGTTCGCTACTCCCGTTTATTCGGGATCGATTCTCCATGCTTGATGTGGCGGGCGATAGTGGGCAGCTCGAAGAAGGTCCAAGAACGTGTGGCTGAGAATCCGGCGCCTTCCGAAGAGAACCTGCGCCGCGACCGCGCGCCTGCGATCCCTGGGCCTGGGTTCACCGGCGAATATCTTGCAATATGAATAATGTCTCCGCAGGCTCTCAGGCAGCTGCCGCTCGATCCGGCAATTCCGGCAATCGCCGGCATTCTCTTCGACAGTGGATGGCGTCCTGATTAACTCAGAACCATTGCATGAGTTCACGCTGCTCGAGCTTAGTAGGCCAGTTTGGGAGGCGATTCGAGAAGGAGTCGGATTGCAGCAGTTCAAAGGCCTGCCTGAAGTCTCGATCGCCAGGCTCTTAAAGAAAATTTATCCGAAAGTGACCTTGACCACCGACGAGATAACCAAGCTAAGGCTTAAACAGCTTCTGGAGAATTTCGACGTGGTGCAGATGATCGAGGGTTCGCTCGAATTCGTGAAGCGCTGCAAAGCGGCAGGTTTCCGGCTAGGGCTTGCACCTCCGCCGCCCGGGTAGTCCAACAGTTGGCCTTTGAAAAGTTTGGCTTGTCTGAATATTTCGACGCGGTCGTCACCGGGGAGGATATTGAACGCGGGAACCTTGATCCGGAACCCTACCTGTTGACCGCTGCAAATCTTTCCAGCCCGCTACTGCCTGCCTGGTCATTGAAGACGCCGTCAGTCGCGTGATCTCTGGAAAGGCGGCCGGGTGCTTGGTGGTTGGAATAACGACTTCGTTCGCCGCAGATCTAGGAACGGGGGCACCCAATTTTGTGATTTCGTTCTTCGTGATATTGGGCAATCGGCTTTTTGATAGTACCAAGCTGAAGACACTCAACAATAGCAGAAGCAAAGGGAAGTCGATGGCGAGAGAAGCGGTACTGCACGGCGACATCCAAGAAGCCCTCCAGCAGTTCCAGCGAGTTGCGGGGAAGGCCGCCGCCAGCACCGTCTAGCAGTTGTACATCGCAGACACGGCGTGCAGAAGGTCAGCCACCATGTCAGGCCCCGATTGTCCAGCTCCGCAGTGATCTTTTCCTCGGCGGAAAATCACGATCCGGGTGCTCATGCAGAGCGCCTCATGGACTTTGCAGGAAGATCCGTGATCACCATTGCCGTGTTCCACGAACTCCTGGATCGATCCATAGATCCTGCTGACCACGGCATCAACCCACAGTCGGCTCATGGAGCCAGGAGCAGGGAGCGGTTCGTTTTCAAGGGCGCCGCGAGAACAACTTTTTGCAACTCGCGCTCATGAAGCGGACCTCCTGGTAGAAGCGCACTTGATCCTGAGTTTCCTACCAATGGTTGGTACAGGTTTGTCCTTTGGTGCACGTAAGCCCCAGCTCAAGAGCCGGCAGCGACGATAAGGACGTGTTTCTTGTCGCCGGGCCGGGTAAGGACCACCCCGTTCCTTCGCGATCCTCCATAACAGCGGCAACCCCGTACGGGATCGACTCGCGGGGAACAGATCGCGACGGGGCGGTTATTCAGAAGCACTCACCGCTTTCCAGCTTATCCAATCCATACGACCCATTCAAGAACTCACTCAGCCCAGCCTACCGGCCCGTGGGTGCCAAGGACCTCTCCCTTCTGAGACTTCAAGGTTAATATCCATAGATTTTCAGAGAGATGAAAAATTCTTCACCCGAAGAACGGGCTCCTCAGTAACCTGCATTGGTTTCCAAAGTGACCTGGTAATACCAGCAGTAACTTGACTCACCAGGTGCTTCCGGTGATGTTGTGGTTCGTCGAGCCCAGGTCCTCGATCAACTTCCGTGCGCGAAAGACCATGCTCAGCATCTGCAGATGGTGGAGGTCTGGGTGGTAGCTGTTGCAGACATGATGATTCCCTTTGCCTGCAGCCCCAGCAGTTGCACCAAGGACTTCAGGTCCTCCTGGCCCGGCGTGGATGTCGGCTCATCCATGATGCGGTACTCACGTCCCAATGGTCGATGGCCTTGGCGATTTCGACAAGTCGATCTGTGCCAGGCTGATCTCTCTCATCTTCTTGCGCGATGAAATTGAAGGCCAGACCGGCGATGAAGTCCACGGCATCACCGACGCGTTCTGCAGTCGCGATAGAACCATCACGCTCAGGCAGATCACCAGGTGGTTACCTGCACCGTCATCCCAACGGGGCTAGGACTTCCTGTGTGATGATCGAAATGCACAGGGCGTCCAGCGGCTACGGCACATGAAGATGGCGCTCGCGGCCTGCTCGACGATCGTTCCGCTGTCCTCCAGAGAATGCCCATAATGATGTTCAAGACGTCAGTTTCCTGCACATGCCCCCCCCGCATCGGGCCATGAAGTCGAACCCGCGCGAAGGTTAAGGCGGCCATCGCGCAAGGCCGGCACGCCGCTAAAGGACTTGGTGATTTCCTTTGCGCTCAGGCGGCGTTTCCGGAGTTGCCCCGCTCCGCCGCTGAAGGCCCGATCGTGTCCTTACCAGTCTGCATACACGAATTTTTCGAACTGCGAACCCGCGCGAAGGCCGCGTCGTAGCTTATCCAGTCGTGGTGCCCGGGAAGCGTCATTCCTTACTGTATGGTGTAGCCGCCGTCGATAACCAGGTTTTCCCCGGATATCATGTCCGCCGCGCTGCTCGCCAGAAAGAGAGCCGCCGCGGCGATCTCCTCCGGATAGGCAAAGCGACCGACGGGATCTTCGCCTTGAACGCTTCACCGACTTCTCCGGCCCAGGCTTTCTTGCCGAGTTCCGTCGGCGCCGCGACGAAGTCGGTCTTGACGCTGATGTTATAGCGGCCCCACTCGTAGGCGAGCACCTTTGTGAGGCTGATGATCGCCGCTTTGCTCGCGCAATACGCCAGGTGCTGATCAAGCGCCACTAGCCCGCCTGCGAGGCCATACTGATGATCTTGCCCAGCGCTGGGCGATCATCTTGCGGCCGACGATCTGGGAAATCATCGGCACCTCGGTTGACCGCCATGGTCGACGTCCCACGCTCGTCCGTGAGGTCCTTGGCCGGGGCCAGCAGCACGACCCCGGCGTTATTAACCAGTATGTCGATTGTTCCAAACCGCTTGCTGGCCTCCTCCACAAACTGCTCGATATTGCTGCGGACGGTTATATCGGTGGCAATGCCGAGCGCCTCGACTCCCTTGGCGGTGAACTAGCAACGGCGACCGCACCCACGGCTTCGCTCTTGTCGACCAGGACCAGCTTCGCTCCTTTCTGGCCAAAGACTTCGGCGATGGCTCGGCCATTGCAGCCGCTGCCACCGTAATGAGTGCAACCTTGTTTGCTAACGAAAAGTTCGTGTCGATCTAGGGACTGTCATTTTTGTCAGATTTCTTTCGGCGTAGTCGGCGGCCAGGTGACTCTAGGTAGGTAATCGCTTGCTCTCGTTCCAGAGATCTCCCGGTGCTTCGAGCGGCTGGATCAATTCCTTTTCGTATTCAGCAGATCATCAGGCGTTCTCTCCGGTGATGACCATTCCCGGGAATAGAATCTGCCTTGGTTCCACCCATTCCACGGCATTTCCTTTTTCCACTGTTTCCACACGGCGGCCCTCGGCTGGTGGATTTCGCCGATCTTCGCCCGCGAAAGCGACATCCGGCGCCTCGGCCTGTCCCTCGGCGTCCTCCAGAAATCCTCGAACATCTCACCCGCCTTGACGGCGTTGATCGCATCCGGCACGCCGTCAATACCAACGACGACGAAATCCTTTACGTTTAACCCGCGGCCCTTTATCGCCTGGATCGCTCCGAGAGCCATCTCATCGTTTTCACGATCGCCCCCTTGATTTCATTCGGGTGGGCCGTCCAGCCAGTTCTCCATCAGAGACAAACCCTCGGCCCGCGACCAGTTGGCAGTCTTCTTTTCCAGGACCTTGATGTCGGGATACTTCGCGAGCACAGTCTGTATGCCTTTGCTCCGGTCGATTTCGGCCGAGTGTCCGATCGGGCCCTGAAAGATGACGACGTTGCCTTTGCCTCCATCCTCTTGGCCGCTTCTTCCATGATGATTTCGCCGGCTTTGACGTCGTCGGACAAGACCATTGAGGTAATGTCCGGGCTGTTGGACCCCGCGCATTTGATACGACCACCGGTATGCCGGCCTTGGCAGCTTTCTTGATTTGCGGCGCACTGCCATTGTAATCGACGGGACTTAGCACGATTCCATCGAACTTTTTCGTCATCATCGTGGCGATCTGATTGTTCTGCACCAGCGGATCGTATCGGCCGTCGAAGATGGTCATTTCAACAGTGCCGTCCTTGACCGCAGGATGCTCTTTGAGAGCGGCGGCCCGGATCCGCGAATTCAGCTTTTAGTCCATAGACGGCCCCTCCTACGCGGAGCTTATCAGCAGCAAACGAGGTTCCCGCCAATGCGGCAACGGCGCAGCCCACCAGGAGCGGCGTCATGAGTTTGAATTTTCGTTGGATTTTCATGGTATGTTTCTGAGGTTTTCAGGTCGACACGGTTGCTCCGCACGAGCCCCGCTTTAGGTTGAGGTTTGGAAATGTGCGCGCTCGTTGTCACTCGTTAGCATGGCGGCTATAATACAGCAGGACTGCGACCACGATGATGCAGCCCTTGACGATCTGCTGGTAAGCCGACGACACCCCCAGCAGGTCCAATCCGTTGTTGATCGTTCCAATTATTAAGGCGCCCAGGAGGGGTACCGCGATGTCCCCACGCCGCCCGAAAGACTTGTGCCTCCGATGACCACCGCGGCAATAGCGTCAAGCTCATCCAGGATCCGCCCGCCTGGGGAAGCGCCGAACTTGTCCTCGCGGTCAAATCAAGCCTCCGAGTCCCGCCAGCAGACCGGCAATCACGTAGACGGAAGCGATCACCGGGTTGGTGGAAATGCCCGCCGTCCGTGCGCTCTTCGCATTCCCCCCAACCGCGTAGACGCTGCGGCCGTAAGTAGTATGATTCAGCACCACCCAAAGGATTCCGAGGATCAAGCAAGAATATCAGGACCGGCACCGGAACTCCCGGAGGACCCTCTCCCAGGTTCAGGAAGCTTCGCTTCAGTTTCGGCACCGGCATGCCGCCCGTGTCCGCGTAGGTGAGTCCTCAGAGCAACGCTCAACATCCCGAGGGTCGCAACGAACGGAGGAATCTTCAGATAAGCGATGATCCAACCGTTGATGAGGCCGAGAAGACCTCCCGTGACCACGCCCACGAGCAAGGCGACAATGGGGGAATGCGGATTATCGCCGGTTACGAGGTCGCCGCGACGATGGAAGAAAATGCTGACGCTTCGATCCACCGACCAGATCGATTCCGCCGGTGAGAATGACCAGGGTCATACCCATGGCCAGAATGCCGTTGATCGACGTCTGGAGAAGAATGTTGGAAATATTTTCCGGGGTAAGAAAATACTTGTTCAAAAACGTTAGGGCCACGCAGAGCAAAACAAAGGCAACAATGATTCCGTATTGCGTCAGCCGCCCGATGGCTGAATGGCCGCCCGACGTTTTCTCTGGGGCGGTCTTGGCAGTTGGTTCGTTCGGTGGCATAGTCAAGCGAATCGTGAAAGCTTTGCCAATGTTCGGCTATGGACCCTAGGCCATCGCATAGCGCCTAGGGCGTCCAGGAGGCAAATCGTCTACGTCTACTGGCACGGTTGGGCGTCATCGTTCTTCAAAATTGGGGAGAACACGAAAGCAGATTTTAGGGGCTACGGCCGGAGCCTGCAAGCAACTCATCCGTCTTTGGTGCGGTATGACCTGTCCATAACAGTCTCCGAGCTCGTCAGGCCGCAAAATGGCATAGCATCCGGATCGCCGCAAGACAAAGTTGATAAATATTTTCGTGCTTCGAGCAAATGTACACAGGCGCAATTTTTCAGCACCCGGGCCGGAACCGCGCGTATTGCAGCCTGGAGGCTGAAAGCGATGCGGACGCTGCGTGGAAATAGGGCCACTTCCATGCGCCTGTTCGGCTCCGAGATCATCAGTTCACCAGCCTGATGGGTGAAATCGATTGACTTGCTTGAGCATATTGTGAGATTGGTAGCCGCGCGACGAGCGCCGTGCGTCACGTTCCCTGGGGCGCAGAGAGGATTTCCGCGGCAGCTTATGAATAATCGAGATGGCAAGCTATCAGATGCCTTGGAGCAGACCGTTCGGGCAGCCTGGCTCTACTATGTTGCCGGAAACACGCAGGAACAGACTGCCCCAAGTTGTCGGGTCTTTCGCGCGTGAAGGCCAATAGACTGTTGGCCGAAGCCAGGGACACGGGAATTGTCAAAATTTCTATCGAGCATCGGTTTGCGCGAATGGCCGAGGTCGAGGAGGCCATTCGAAAGCGTCGGCCAGCTCGCATTCTGCCGGACAACCCCGCCGCTGATGTCCTATTCTCCAAACCGGCGCAGAGGGATGCCTTCGCGTGACAAACTCGAAGCGGAAGGCCCCATCGCCCGCCCGGGCAGTAGGCATTGTCGCGGCAGATATCTTGCGCGAGGTCTTCAAGCCGACGAGAGCAGTGTGATCGGGGTCGGTTTCGGAAGACGATCGCGAAATACAGCTTTATGATCAGATGCAAAGCCGAGGACGAAGTTGGTTGCAGCAATGGGCTCGCTCTAACCCGATCTTCGGCCGCCAATCCCTTCGAGGTCGTCTGTCATCTGGCCGAAAGAGACCGGCGGAGAAGGACACTTATTGCCGGTGCCCTATCTCGCCGATAGCATATCGGATAAGCAAATCTTTATGTCGCAGCGTGTCTTCAAACACACGTTGGCGCTGGCGGAGCAGGCCAGTTTTTATCTGGTTACGCTGGGCAATGCGACGAATACAGCCTGCTGTTTCGGCACAGGTTGTTCTCGGGATGCGGCTTGCAGGAACTCAAGCGAGCGGGCGCCGTTTGCGACTGCATGGGCAAGTTTTTCGGATCCGGACGGTCAGGTCGTTTCGAGCGAACTAAATCAACGGACCCTCGCCGTTGACCTTGCGCACCTCTACGATCGGGAGGTTATCCTTCTCTGTGCGGGGAGACAAAAGCTGAGAGCTGTCCAAGGACTCCTGAAAGCCGGCTTCGTGAAGGGACTCATTATCGATGGCGACACCGCGCTCTGTCTGAACGAGGAGGGTGATCAATAGGAAGCTCGTTTGATGCCTGGTTTTCAGTTGGCCTCCGGACATAACGGACCGGCTCGTCGCTATCCGTGGATACGCCAGTAAACACACTTTCGAAGGTACACCACGATTAAGCACTAGAACACAAACCACCACCCGGTAATGAAACCCCCCAGCAGCAGCACGTATCCTGCGAAGAATGATTAAAAGATGACGCCGGTCTCGAAACCACCGAAAACCGTCGGGTTCCTCGCGATCGCCGACTTCATCGATGATGAAGTCATGGAGATGAGGCTGGAAAAAGACGCCCACTTGTTGATCTGGATGCGGTAGTCTACTTCAAGCACCGCCGTGTAATTGGGCTGATTGACGTTTTCCTTTCTCCTGCAACGCCTCAATATTGAAGAAGCTATACTGGCCGAAGCCGAAGGCGGCCATGAGTTGATCATTATCCCTGGTGGGGATGAGGCCCTTGTAGACAAGACCGGTGTGAAAGTAGAAGGGCAGGATGTTGTTGTATTTGGGCGCGTAGGTAAAGAGACTGAAGAAGGAGAGTCCCTGATCGGAGAGCTTGGGTTTGCTCGGCGGGACGGGCTCTTTGAAAGTTTTGCCCGACTTGTCGTCGACCACCGACTTGGCATCTGGTTGCGGCAGTGGAGCGGGTTCCGAAGGTTCGCGAAAGAGCATTTGATCGATCTGCCAGTAGAAGCCATAGAAGCCGGAGTAGGGCGTTCCAAAGAAAGAGTTGTTGTCTTGCTCGTAGTAAAAGCCGCCGAAGGCATACTTTCCCGGCAGCTTGGAGGCGCCGAGTTTCGGGGTGAATCGGGTTTCTCCGATCGCGAAGACCCCGTTCTGGCTCGGAATCGGGACCGAAACCTTCGAAGGCCAGGCCATGATTGTCCGTCGAGGTCGCCTGCGGATAGGCCATAAACAGCCCAGCCTTGGCGTAATACCAATCAACGGGCTTGATCTTCAAAGTCCCTCCCCAGGTGGAGAAGCTCGAGGAAAAGGGGATATTTGCCCCGATATCCTTGGAACTCTCGAAGGCATTGTTTACAAAGAGCTTGGAGAGGGGCTGCTCGATGAATTCCTTTTGCGGCTGAAGCCAGCCTCCGGTCACCGTGAGAAAGTCCTTGATGCCGAAGAGTTCAGGCGTGGTGTAGGTGAGTCCAAAAGTCATCAGACGCCACTCCTTGCCGGACTGAAAGTGGGAGGGTTGGAAGTTGGGCGAAGCGCCCACGCGCAGGTTCGGATTCAAACCGTCGCGCCAGCGGACTTCTCCGAATGCTTTCAACCCCTCGAGGGGTTCCCAGCCGGTCAGCTTGCCGAAGTTGAGTTCCCCGGTGAATTTGATCTCCTCGTCGAAATAGCTGCCCCGGATGTTTGGTATGCCTCCATCCACGACACCATAGTAGACACCTATCCATCTGCCGCCGAGGGTCAGGCCGCGGTCTTCGAGGGTATCGCGAACGCCGAACCAATTTCCGCTGGCGTATTTTCCATCCCACCATTCGGCGAGCCAGGATTTTGAAGACTTTTCGACAGGAGCCGCGGAGCCAGCCGTACGCGCCTGTTCATAGAACGCACTTCGAACGGGGCTGACGGCCGTCAGCGTCGCTGCAGCAACGACGACGATTGCAGATGCGTGGGTCTGCGAGCGAGAGTAAGGGTGTTTCATAGGATTAGGGCCGACTAAGAATGATTCCGTGGCGATTTGCGTCAAAGGCGGGAATTGTGACTTTTTCGTTACGCTGCCGACGCTCGAGAGTGTCGAGTGGTCCTTTTCGATGGCGAATCGGTCCAAAATCGGGCCAAGTTGCCCCTGCGCTTTGCCAGGAGATTGCGCCTGGTCCGCAAGTTTCGAAGGTGCGTGCTTGCGAAATAGCATCGCGAAGACTCAGATACCCGTAAAAGGAGATCACCATGCCACTGCCCTCTGACGAAAAGCTTATTGCGTTAAGCCAGGAAGTGCTGAAACAGTTCGATACGATTTTTGGACTGCACCCGGGCTTTCGGCCCGCCCATGCGAAGGGCGTTCTGCTCACGGGAGCATTTACACCTTCCCCCGAGGCCTCCTCGCTGACGCGGGCGCCCCACATTGCCCGGGATACCACCCCGGTCACCGCCCGGTTTTCCAACTCCACCGGACTCCCCCAGATTCCTGACGACGATCCGAACGCGAACCCACGGGGACTGGCCATCCGATTCCACCTCGCCGAACACGTGCACACCGATATCGTCAGCCATTCGACGGACGGATTTCCCACGAGGACGGGACAGGAGTTTCTGGAGTTTTTACAGGCGGCTGCTTCGAGCGGGCCGTCCCAGCCGTCGCCCACGCCGATCGAGAAGTTCCTGGCCGGTCATCCGAAAGCGCTGGCGTTCGTCCAAACGCCCAAGCCCAGTCCCTCCAGCTTTGCCAGAGAGTCGTATTTCGGAGTGACCGCGATGCGCTTTATCGATAAGGACGGCGTGAGCCGCCACGGGCGTTACCGAATCATACCGGATGCCGGGAACGAATACCTGGATGACGCGCTGAAGGCTAGGGACACGAACTATCTCTTTGAGGAACTGACCGACAGGATCGCCAAAGCTCCGATAAGTTTTCAGATTCTCGTGCAGGTGGCAGACGACACCGACATCGTGGACGACGCAACGGTTCACTGGCCGGAGGGACGCCGCCTGGTCAATTTCGGCAGGATGGTTCTGACAGGTCCGGTTGCCGGGGATGCGCGCGAGCAGAAGAAGATCATCTTCGATCCCATCCCACGCGTGGAGGGAATCGATCCCTCCGACGATCCATTGCTCGAACTGCGCGCCGCGATCTACTTGCTGAGCGGGCGTCGTCGCCGGCAAGCTCCTTGAGAACGGCGGCGCCGTGTTCTCGCGCCGCCAGGATGAACTCGAGGTCCTGCGGCCGCCAGAGGTGTTCCATCGGCTTGACAGCGAAACCGCGAGACCCAAGCAGGCGCGAACCGAGTCGGGAGCGTCCCACGCGCTTTCAGGTCGATGAGCCTATGACTCGGATAGGGTCGCCTTTAAGTCGACCAGGGGCTGTTGGCTGATCCCGATACGCCGAAGCGCGAACGATCGGAGATCGGCGGTCAGCCCGATGATCATGTGACGAGTGCCGGCAGGATAGATCGGAGAACGCGGCCGCGCTCCGGTCCTGCCGGCGTGGAAATCGGTCGCGTAGCATCCGACCGAGGCGGCCACCAGCACGAGGATCCACACCGCGGACGGCAGATGCCAGCGCATCGCGTTCCAGCGCTTTGCGTCGAGATCGATGGTTTCGTTGAGAGAGGTTACGAAAGTCGCTACCACCGGGGAGGGAGCTTCGTTGGCGGAGGCCACGGCATGGGCCCACAGCTCGCGCTGGAGCGGTTCGTGCCGGGCGCGATAGAGAACGAAGACCACGGCGATGGCTGGTCTCGGGGAGGAGCACTCCGACGATGAGCAGATTCTCTTCTGGTCAGAAAAGATGGAGCCCAGCAGCGAGTCGAGATTCATGGCGCTTGGCTCGTCGACGTGGCAAAGCGCATGACCATTGCGAGTTCGTTTTCCGGGCCGGCGCGAAACGGACCGGTGCCCGGCCCATGATGCCGTGAGCGGTTTTCGCTTTATTGTTCATTGATCGCCGGCATGCGCCCGAAGGGCAAGCCTCAGAGGGTCCGGCAGGCATTCGTGGAATTCTATCGCGAACTTGGATGATGAACCCCTCCCGGCGAGCTGCGCGGAAGATCATGTGTGCTCACCCGCTTGAACTGTACGCTCACCGTCGCGTAGGCGCGCGGATGCACGGGTGCGCGGGGATCATCGCCCGCGATCGCAAGCAGGTGCTCGCGCAGTTCAGGTGTTGGCCAAAAGCACTGCGGACTTTCCGTTTACTGGCTACTGACTACTGACTACTGACTACTGACTACTGTGTGGGAGCTTCCGAGGCCGTGGAACCTCAATGGGAGCACGCAGGCGATCATCAATGGCGCCCAAAGGCAAAGTGGGTTCCAATGCGGTAATCCACGCCCATGGTAAAGCCCCCCGTCGCAAGATCGTAGCCACTCGCGTTGAAGGTGCTCTCCACGTTGGTGAACTCCCCGACTCGCGTAACATTTTAGGAATTCATATATTTCTCCTTGGCGAGAGGACTTAGAACAGTCTTTGGACTGGCCACGCCATGAAAGACGGTAAAAGCGGAGGGAGCCCAAAAACGCTTCGTTCGAATGCGCCGGCTGCCTACTGTTTGAACTCCTCAATTGCGTCGTTAGCTCAGAGGAGTTCGAGCCAATGGGTGCACACCCAGATGCGTGTAGACGCTGCTGAGATAGTTGTTTAGCAGCAATCTACGCTCAGCTTCCCGCCATTTTCTTCAAATCGAACATGGCTTTAACGGTTTCGGGCGAGATCCGATCAATGTCCTCGCACAGATCGGTCAGGCTTTGCTGGTTGAGCCGGTTTGAAAGGAAGAGATATTGTCGGGCACCGGAGCAAACACCGCCTGCCCGCTCTTGCCCTCCGGGCCGCTGACCCCCGCAAAGCCTTCGCTAAAGCTCGGCCCGCTCCCGTTGATCGAGAACCCCGAGGAACCCGGCAGTCGCGAGGTTGAAGTCACCCGAAGTGACGTTGTTGCCGGTCAAGGCGAGACCGGTGAAAAGGACGCCATTCACCGTGGTATTGGCCACGCTGGGGGGGGCCGGGAGCACCGATATTAATCGCCCTGACGAGCGTGCCACTCGTGCTCACGTCGCTATCTCCAGTGATGGTCTGCGCGGCACCCCAAGTGATGCTGACGGCTTCGCTGGTGGGTGCCGCAAAGATCATTGCGACACTGAGGATGCCTGCGGCGAGAATGGTGCGGCGGGTTGGTGCAAGGTGGACGGACTTGTTCACTCTGGTTGTGAGGTTGTGGTTTGGTTGCTGCGGAAGATCTCGCCAATTTGGAGGATAGGGGCGGCCTGCCTCAAATGGTGATGTGAGAGAACTGCCACGCCTTTTTGCACGTTCCATGCATAGGGCTCATATTGCGGCTTATTCATGAGGACTTTTTTGATGCAACTTTGGATCTGTTGTCAATGCGACAGCTCTTGATTTGTTGCTGACATTGGAGAGCATAAAAACCGGGTGCTTCCCCCGCGTTTTGGCCTCAGTTCTCGGGGTAAGGCTTGAGGTTAAATGGACAAAGATGGTTGAAGGCTACTCCGAGTAGAATCGTAAGAAGCGGCACCGCTGGAGGAAATACACGCACGGCGGCAGCATCCGACGGCTCTTTCATAAGAACCTCACATTCTCGCATAGCGCAGTGCCGTGTCATCAGATTACTTTTCCCCTTGTACTGACAACTCCCAGCGATAACCATCCAGATCGTGAAACCAAAGACCCATATGGGGTGAGCCGGGGGCTTCCGGACCGATCTCGTCCCCCGGGTCTTCCAGATCGACATCGTGCTTCTTGAGATGGTCAAGCGCCTTTCGCAGTGTGGCCATGTCCGGCAGGTGAAATGACATATGATCAAGCGCTTCCGGCGACGGCTTACCTTTGAATAAAACGATCGTGACATTGTCGTTGCCGACAGCGACGCCGTCTTCAATCTCGAACTCTTTGCGCAGACCCAGCACGCGTTGAAACCATTGCGCGCTTTTCTTCGGATTTCGTACGGCTAATCCGAAATGACCGACGACGCCAAGCGTGAAAGATGGTTTCATCAAGAGAAAGCTTAAAGTATCGGTCAGAAAGTTGAAGTCGGAAGATCTTCCACGGAAGTCCCGTCAGCGGTTCAGTCAACAATCATTGACAAGAGATATTTATTTGTGAAAGAGCGTGCGCCGGCTCGCTGCACTGCGAGCCGCTCTTGATGCGGCTCTGGAATCGTCTGACCGCTGGCTCACGTTGGGGTATGCAAAACGGTCAGCCATTTAATGGCGCCGTTTTGGATGTACGTCCGCGAGCCGCGACGTATAGCGAAGCGTCGACGCGATCCGGCGGTGAGCCTCCTACGCTGAAGCTGCGGCGGCCAAGCCTTCTACGCTGAGAGCTTCATTGGCTCGGTCGTGGAAACAAAGAAGCGGCCGATGAGGCCGCTTGCGACGCCATAAACGGGGTGTTTGACCTGGCGGACATCCGCGGGGAGGTGGTCATTGGCGAAGGCCTGAAAGACAAAGCCCCGGGGATTTTTCTTGGTGACCGGCTCGGCAAAGGCGGCAGCACCTCACCACGTTTCGACATCGCCCTCGATCCCATCGATGGGACCACCAATATGGCCAAAGGCTTGCCGAACTCGATCTCGGTGATGGCCGCCGCGCACGTCCCGGAGGGCCATTCGCACGGAATGGTCAATATTCCCAGCTTCTACTCCGAAAAGCTTTCTTACGGTCCTGCGGTGAAGGAGGCGATCTCGCGCGCGCAGATCCCGCCTTTGACGCTCAGCATGCACTTTGAGGAAATCATGACCCACGTTGCGGCGGCGATGAAAAAGCGCGTCAGTGAGCTAGTGGTCGTCGTGCCCGACCGGCCGCGCAATCAACGATATGTCGACGTGGTGCGCTCGCAGGGCGCCTCGCTTCGGCTGATCTACGACGGTGACATCGCCGCGGCGGTGGCACCGGCGCTCCCCGATTCGGGCGTGGACCTTTTCGTGGGCGTGGGAGGATCCCCTGAAGGTATTCTGACGGCCGCCGCGCTCAAGGCGCTGGGGGGAGAGATCTACATGCGGATGTGGCCGCACACCGACGAAGAGCGGCGAGAACTCTTGAGAACCTTCAGCGAAGAGAATCTTGGGAAAATATACTCCACCAAGGACCTGATCGTGGGAGAAAGCGCGATCTTTTGCGCCACGGGCATAAGCGACAGCCCCCTGCTGGCCGGTGTGAAACTCGTTGGGAACACGGCAACCACCCATTCCATCCTCATGCGCGCACGCAGCCAAACCGTCCGCTACATCCGGGCGGTTCACAATCTCTCTTCGAAAACGATTCCTCTTCGCAGCATCAAACGGGAAGCGACCGTCTAGGCGCTAGGTTTGGGTGCCGCAAATTCCTCTCTGGGTTTCCCGTCTGAAGCGACGGAATCCTATGAGCCGGTTCGCTTCCGCTTCCGGATCGCTAACTAATAAATCAATTAACTAACGGCAAGCTAAGCTAATGGTATTCGACTTCGTCACGATCGTCTCTAAAGGTCATAGGATTCAGGACGTAAGCTTGGCCTTCTCCGCGGGCCGAAACATGCCGGTGCTTTATCGAGAGCCGACCACCGGGGTGGTTTGAAGTCTGTTGCGCCCTTTGGACAACTTTTCGAAGAAGACCGTCGCCAGCTCCTTGTTGTCCTGCAAGCGCATTGTCGTGTTGTGTTTGGCATTGTCGTCGTTCTCCCAGCGTTCGTTCCACCAGGAGAACCCAACGACCCGCGGCCAGCGGCCGCCGAACAGATCGTCGAGAGCGTTGGCCGCCCATTCACTCGCGCTCTGTCTGGGATTCCCCGCGGTTTGTCCGAACTCCGCCACGATGAGCGGTTTCCCAGGCGCCAGCTTTTGAACGCGCTCGTAGAATCTGTCCATCAGAAGGCGAAAGGACTCGGGCTCCCACCTGTCCATCGGGGTGTGATAGCCATAACAACTGACGCCCACCCAGTCGACGACGTCGTCACCCGGGTAATAATTTTCGAGGCGATTCCAGGAGAAGTCCGGATTATCGCCAGAGTCAGGATGCCAAACCCAGACCAGATTTGAAGCTCCCTCCTCGCGCATCAATCCGACGATATGGCGCCATGCCGCCACGAAACGTTCCGGACCATCCGGCTTTCGAGGATCGCCGAATCCATCCTGGCGGGCTCCACCGTGATATCTTCCGTTCCATCCGAACCAGTCGCCATTCATCTCGGTTCCGTATTCGACCAGGATCGGGCTTTGGAAGTCCCTCGCCGCGCGCGCCCACGCTCTCAAGTCGTCGTCGAATTTGCCCTGAATGATAGCCTGCAAGGAAAAGACCCGCTCGGGTTTGCCCGGTTTATGATCCTCCGATCGCATCATCAAGCGAATGTAAGGCACAGCGCCGTGAGCGCGGATCCACTGCGCGGTCGATAATGGGAAGGCGCGACCTTTATACCAGTTGTTTGAAAAATAGACCCAAGCGACGTGCTGGCCGCTGGCGGCTTCGTATTGAAGCACGTCGTTGAGGGTAATATCCTCTTCCTCGCCGTCCACGCCCCCGGGGTACACGCCGTGATACATCTTCTCCGCCGGCGGAAGGCGAAGGCTCTCGCTGCGGCCCTTGGCCTCGGCCGGCGGCGACAGCGCGACTGCGATGAGAATAAGCAATTTTACCAGCGCGCTTCTCATCCCGCTTCGACCTTGCCCCGGTTGAGATCGAATTGCTCGACCAGCCGCGCGTACGTTTCCGAAGGAATGTCCCCCAGGTGGTCCACGGCCAGCCGTTTGGCTTCATCGGCGTAATCGACGGTGAAAAGGCCGAAACGCGGCGTGAAGGAGCCCCACTCGTAATTGTCGGTGAGCGACCAATGAAGATATCCGAGCATCGGCACGCGGTCATCGACCAGGCGGCGCAACTCGGCGACGTGCGCCTTGAGAAACTCGCTTCGTGTTAACTTGTCGCGTCGCGGATGGGCGACGCTGTTGTCGACTTTCCTCCGGAGCGCCATGCCGTTTTCCGCGACGAGAATGCCGCGTCGAAATTCCGCGGCGTAATACTTGCAAAAAAACCGCAATCCCTCGGGCAGGGCGTGCCAGTCCCACCACTTGCGCGACAGGCTGTCCATCAGGCGGCCGCGCAGACTTTCCCGGCGAAACTCCAAGTCCACGAAGGACGGCGGGCGGAAGAGATGTCCGGTAAACGGATCGTAATAATCGAGGCCGAGGTAATCGAGCACGCGCTCACGCTTGGATTGCCCGATCGCCTCGAGAAAATAGCCGAAGCTTTCCGCGACCGCATGCTTCGGAGCCAGGACGTTGATCAGGAAATGAAAGAGCCGCCCGAACCATACAAAGGGATCCGTTTTGAAAGGCAGCTTCGCCTGCAACAACGCCCGGTGGAGGCGATTCGACTCCTGGCGGAGATAGTCTTTCAGCTCAACAGCGCACACTCCCCGTTCCCGGATGCACAACAGATCGAGAAGCATTTTTTCAGACCAGTACACGTCGCTGCAGAAGGTGTTCATCGTGACGCTCGGCGGTCTCCATTGTGCCGCCTCATACGAATCATGCACCGCGTTGTAGGCGCGCACGTGGGCGGCGAGCAGGCGGTTGTAGGCCGCAACCGCCACGGTCATCCCCCGCTTTCCCCCGCCAGGAAAGTGAGGGTTCAAATACGTGTTGATGACCAGCATGTTCGGTTCGTTCAGCGTGACAAACCACCGCAAAGGTTTCTCATGGTGAGTTTCCACCAAACGATGATTGATGTGGCTGACGGTCGTAGCAACGAAGCGCTCGAACAACTCCGGCGTTCGGTCATCGAGCCAGGCGTCCATCCCAAGCCAGGCAGGATGGGTAAAATGCTGCAGGGTCACGACGGGTTCCAAGCCCCGGCGCCGACATGCCGCCAGCCGGTCGGCATATGCGTCCAGGACTCTGAAATCAAACGCCGGGGGGGAAGACGGCCCTGAGGACAGGGAAGGCTGCACCCTCGCCCATTCCAGGCTGAGGCGAAAGGCGTTAAGTCCCATGGCTCTGCAGCGCTCAAAGTCCTCCTCGTAGCGATTCCAGAAATCCGCTGCGGAACCCGTGCGCATCACGCGCCCGGTGGCCTCCACATGAGTCCAATTGTTCTGAGGCTGCCCCGGGCCGTTGTAACCACCCTCGCACTGGTAGCCCGAACTCGCGACGCCCCATAGAAATTCGCCATCCGCCGACGGCGCCGTTTTCGAGCTGGCGATCTGCATCCTTCGAAGGAGAGCGAGCCGTGCGCTACCCCTTGTCCTCCTCGAAGCGCTTGCGGAGCTCCTTTTCGCGCAGGCGGGAAATGGTCGCCGGGGAGCGCGGCGGGGACTCCGTGACGATTCGGGCGATCGCCTCCGCGGCATCCGGCCGGCCGAGGCGGCGCGCGTTCTCGCGCATGGCGGCGATTCGCTCCGGGTCGTCGAGCAATCGGCAAAGCTTATGATTGAGGACTGTAACCTCCGTGCATTTGACCGCCGCGCCGGCCTCAAGCAAAACGTCGGAATTGCGCTCCTCCTGGCCGCCGATGGGATCCAGAATGACCATCGGCAGGCCGCGCGCCAGGCTCTCCGCCGTGGTCATGCCGCCAGGCTTGCTGAGCAAAAGAGTGGCTGCGCCCAAAAGATCCGGCATCTCCCGCGTGTAGCCCAGGACGCGAAAACGGTCGCGCTGTTCCGAGGTCAGCACCTCGATTTCCCGTTTCAGTTCGTCGTTCTTGCCGCAGGCGATGATCGCCTGAAACTTCCGGTCGAGTTGCAGAAGCCGGCGAACCACGGCGGATGCGGGGCTCAAACCAAGCGCCCCCCCGGCGACGAGCAAAGTCGGCTGGGTCGGGTCCAGATCGTATCGTCTGAGCACTTCGCCGCGATCGACCGGCGTCATGAATTCCGGCCCGACAGGGATACCGGTGACATGAATCCGATCCCCTGGCAACCCGAGTCCCTCCATGTGAATGCGATCCTCCTCTTGCGCGACGAAATACCAATGGAACGCGCGGGTGATCCAAAAGGCATGAAAATGGAAATCGGTGACCACGATTCCCAGCTCCGCCTCCAGCCGGCCGAGACCAATTAAAAATGACAAGACTCCGGCGGGCATGAAATGGGTGCAAATGATCGAATCGGGCTGAAAGTCGCGGACGAGATTGACGAGCGGAAGCGCTTGCGGCAGATCGAGGGCAAGCCGGCTCTTGTCGGAAACCCACGGTTCGTCACTGGAGACATACCACCAGCCGAGGAATTCCGGAAGCATGGCCGACAGGCGCTTATACAGCGTCGAGTAGAGTTGCTTGTGGAGAACGTTCGTGTGATCCAGCGAATCGTCCACCAGCACGTCCTCGACGTCCGGCCGAGCCCGAAAGGATTTGGCCAAGGCTTCCGCGGCGCTGACGTGTCCGGAACCGACCGAAGCGGAAAGAATCAAAATACGTTTTTTTTTCACTTTTGGAAACGATGCGTGAGCAGAGCGGGTTCTTTGTTGCGGCGGCGCTCAGGAAATCGGCTGAAGGCTGCTCAGCCCGCCAGTGATCGTCCAGGCGTCATCGCTCTGCATCCGCTTTTCCTCGTGACCCTTGCCCCAGGGGTCGCTGTAGAGCACTTCGTCGGTCGTCGGGTTGTAGCCGATGATGATCCGGGTATGACCGCCCGCCGCTTGCGGGATCTCTTTCTCCTTTACCAGCCCAAGCCGGACAAACCAAAGCAAAGGAACACCCTGGTCGATACTTCGCTGGACCTCGCGCTTGAATTTCCCGAAGTCGGCCGCGTTTTTCATGCGGACTTCCTTGAAGATTTCGGGCCTCATTTGGGCAAAACAGCTATCCATGTCGACCATTCGGCCGGGGTCAAGCTCTGGCGCAAGCTTGCCGCGTTTCGCAGCACGATTGTAGCCATCGATGGTTTTCAAGAAATCCCGGGCGTCCCACTCGTAAAGAAGGCGGACTCTTACCCCCAACCGGGCGGTGAGCCGTTTCAGCGACGCCAGCATGGCATCCATGCTCGTTCCGCGCGCGGCATCGCTGTTCGCGATCTGCGCCAGCTCATGCTGATCGACAGAAACGCCATAGTAGCGCATGACCCGCTCAACCGACGCCACCACGCAATAGCCCTTTCCCCCCTGGTCAACCATTGGCACGTCCTTCAGCCTTACGTCCCCGTCCCCACGTCGTTCGACATGGTCCGGTCCCACGAAACTCTTGACCATGTCGCGTGAGGTCACTGCCGTGGGGGCGCCAAGTGCGCGCTCGGACGGCTTGGGCCGGACTGCGAGGCGAATGAATTCCCCCCGAAACGGGATCATTTTGACGCGGGACTCCTTGGTGACGCTCCATTCCAGAAGATATCGCGTCCGATCTGTTTCCCAGATGCGTCCTTCGGCCTTTACCGCGCCGAGAGCATCCCGGCCTCGATCCGTTGGTTGGCGGCCGGTGAGGGCGGTGAGTGTTCCGGTGATCTCCGTCAGCCTTGCGCGGAACTGTTCCTCTGGCAGAGTGCCAGAGTCTCCCCGATCAAAATAGAGAAGCCGTACCTCAGCCAGTTTTCCGTTAACAAAAGAAATCACGGCTTCATTGAGAGATTGCTTCTGAAAAGCGAGGCCCGAGACGGCCGAACGGGCGATATCGTGGTTGGAAGAGGTCCACTCGAAGCGCAACTCCTTGAGGTTGGGCTCGAGCTCTTGCGCTGTCGCTTCCCAGAGGTTGGGTCTCAGGAGGATCGCGTCGATCGGCACGGGTTGTGGGGAGGCTTGCTGAGCCGGCAGCGAACCTGCGCCGAGCGCCAGGAGCATCAAGAATGCACGCCGAAAATTCATGAATCTTTCCTATTGCCAGAATTCCGTACAAGCTACCCTGATCGGATGGAGACTCTAATAATTGGCCATAAAAACCCCGACATGGACTCGATCTGTTCCGCGATCGCTTATGCCGAACTGAAGGCCACCATGGGACTCAAGGACGTTCACGCCGCGCGCTGCGGCAACACGAACCAACGCATTGACTATGCGCTCAATAAATTTGGCTTCCCGGCCCCTCTGTTCGTAACGAGCGTCCGCCCCCGCATCGAGGACGTTATGAGTCAGAACGTGGTGAGTGTCGGGCTCGAGGAGCCGGTTTATGAGGCCTTCACCCGGATCGGTCAGAATGGCTTGCGCGGGCTCCCGATTGTGGATCAGGGCCAGCGTTGCGTGGGGCTCATCTCAACGTTCAAGATCACCGAATACCTCTTTCCGCCCCGAGATAAAGTGCGTCTTCATCGCGAGGTGCGCGCGAGCCTCAAAGACGTTATCGATACCATTGGCGGCGCGCTCTTGGCAGGGCGCCCCAAGGACGAAACCCGCCATCTGTTGCTCATCGTCGCGGCCATGGAGACCGAATCCTTCAGGAGAAGGCTCGACCGTTTGGACCACGAAAGGGCCGTCCTCATCGTAGGGGACAGGCGTGACGTTCAGCAGATCGGAATCGAGCAGAACGTCCACGCGATTGTCGTGACCGGCGGCTTGAAAGTTGACGAGGCCATCCTGAAATCCGCGGAAGAGTGCGGGTCGGTGATCGTCAGTTCGCCGCACGACACGGTGACGACGGTGTTGCTGGCGCGCAGTGCGGTGCGAGCGGGTGAAATGATGGAGGATGACTTTGTTTCAGTGTCTCCGGAGACGCCGCTGGAAGAAGCGCAAAGAGACCTGGCCCATTCCTCCCAATTTGCCTTTCCTGCGCTGGATCAAAATCGCCAGCTCAAAGGCATCCTTGGCAAGGGCGACTTTCTCAAGCCGATCCCCCGGCAGCTTATCCTGGTTGACCACAATGAACTCGCCCAGGCGGTGGACGGCGCCGATCACGTTCCGATTTCCGAGATTATCGACCATCATCGAATCGGCGCCCGGCCGACGGAATCGCCGATCCTTTTCCTCAACCGGCCCGTGGGCTCGACATCGACGATCGTGGGGACGCTTTTCCAGCAGAACGGGATTCCCATTCCAAAGAATATCGCCGGCCTCCTGATGTGCGGAATGATTTCCGATACGCTTAACCTCACCTCCCCGACCACCACGGACGTGGACCGCGATCTGATGGCGGAGCTATCACGCGCCAGCGGCGTCGACCCCGCGAGCCTCGCTGCGGAAATCTTTTCCGTCGGCTCGCCCCTTCTAACGATGAGCCCCGACGAAGCCGTCACGGCGGACTCCAAGGAATACGAGCATGGCGCGCATCGCTATACGGTGGCCCAGATCGAAGAGTTGAGCTTCGCGCCCTTCAAGGAAAAGCGCGGGGCGCTTCTCGAGGCTCTGGAGGCACTTCGCGCCGCGAAGGGATACTTGTTCGCGGCGCTTCTCATCACGGATATCAACACCCAGAACTCGATCCTCCTGGTTCGCGGCAATTCATCGTTTTCCCGCCTGATCGATTATCCGGAGGCCGGCGAATACGGATGGAGACTGGACGGTGTCGTTTCCCGCAAAAAGCAACTTCTGCCGTATCTTACCGGGCTGCTGGCTCGATTGCCTTAGTTTCCGACTTCGAGCCGAAAAAGCCTGTGCCGTTCCCGCTTGGCTTCGGGCGGCCTTCCGAAAATTGGCTGCCCCCTGCCATCCGCCGATAATTCAAGAGTTCCTACGGGCCGGTTCGATCCAGGCGCAGATCCTGCCGGTTGCGTGACTCGTAAGGGATCGAGCGCGAATAATAGCCGAGCAGAATATGCGGCGAAGGCATTTCGAGCACCACGCTATAGCGATACCTTCCGTCGCGGCTCGCCAGCAGATAGGCTTTGGACCCGCTGACTACGCCGTCAATGGCATATTCATCGAAATGACCTTTTACGGTGCGGTCCGTCTGCGAGAGAACAACGTCTTTCCAGCCTGAGGACGTCCACGAGCCGGCCACCGAGATGGTCGCCGGGAGCATTTGGTCGGAGATCCATGCATGCCCGAAGGCGATGTTTCGAGAACGCCTTTCGTCGGAGAAGTCGAGAACAGTTCCGCAGCCGGCCAAGGACGAGACGGCCAGCAGCAAGAGCAACAGCCGCGCTTTCAAACTAGTTCCCGATTCGCTTAAGAACGAGTTCCTGGGCATCCTTTTCGGAGAAAGGAACGCTCGGCGAATAGAACCCGACGAGCTCTTCCCTGTTCCGGCGTCGAAGTTCCACGGTGTATTCGACCCAGTCGTCGTCAATCAGCGTAAGGAAAGCGCTCTTGTCGCTGACCACTCCGTTGACGACGTAGTAGTCGCGGAAGATCCCCGTCAGCTTGCCGTCCGGTTCCTGATTGAAGACGACTATCCCCCATTGGGGAGAGTACCAAAGCCCCTCGATGTTCATGGCCGGAGGGGCAGTTTTCTTTTGCGAAAGATAAGCGACGCTGGCGGCTTCATTTCTTGCATACTTGGCTTTCAGCCAGGTGCAGGAACTCAACGGGGCAGCAAGAACGATGGCGCAGAGGGCGGTCGCTAGCGTTTTCATAGGGCAGAAGAAAACATCCGAACCCTCCGCGCCGCGAGGAAAAATTGAATTAGCGGCGAAAGATGCTCAAGAGGATGCTCAAGACGACGCTTAGCAAAACGCAGGTGACGATCGGGAAGTAAAATTCAGTTCCTCCGCGGCGAAAGTGAATATCGCCCGGGAGGCGGCCGAGCCAGCTCTTGCCGAACCCGAGCCAGAGCAAACATCCCACGAGGGCCAGCGCGAGCCCCGTCAGAATCAGAAATTTCCCGAAGGCTTCCATCCGATCATGCGGTCCAACGTGCCGGAGGCCATTGAATCAGGCATCACACCGCTTCGCCAACCGGTTCCGGCGCTTCCCTCCACTTGCCGTGTTCGCGAATGAGATCCTTTAGCCGCTCAACAGCCTCTTTCTCGGGAATATTGAATTTCACCGCCGTTTTGCCCACATAAAGATTCACCTTTCCGGGAGCACCGCCCACGTAGCCGAAGTCCGCGTCGGCCATTTCTCCTGGACCGTTGACGATGCAGCCCATGATCGCGACTTTGACGCCCTTGAGATGGGAGGTAGCCGCCTTGATCCGGGCAGTGGTGCTCTGCAAATCGAAAAGCGTCCGCCCACAACTCGGGCAGGCGACGTAGTCGGTCTTGAAAATTCGAGCGCCGGCCGCTTGGAGGATGTTGTAAGCCAGCCGAAGAGACTGACCTGGGGCCAAGCCAGCGTCAAGCTGGGCCCCATTCATATCACCCTGCACGAGAACGGCGTCCCCTACGCCATCGCAGAGGAGCGCTCCAATGTTGGTCGCAGCCGCAAGAAGAATGCCCAGAAAGTCCCGAGGCCCGTCCGCCGAAAGCGTGTCCTTGAGAAGGATCGGGTGCCGCGGATCGAGCCCGGCGGCGAGCAGCCGAAATGCCGCGATTGCCGGAAGGCCGATGCCGTCTCGCACGGTCACGACGAGGTCGCCGGGCTCGCGGTTCACAGCTTCGATTTCCGCTTCGCTCTGCGGATCAACTTCGCGGATCCCGGCCCTTTCGTAGACCAGCTCCGGCTTGTAGTCACCCAGCCGATCCATCTTGTGAGCGATTTGCTGGTAGACATGCCGCTGCACGACAACGCGAACCAGTTCCTCTCCGCCGACCCGGACCCCTTCCACCGACACCGTCCGGGATGGACGGCGCTGATACGTGAAGGGGTCGCACCGATATCGCGTTTCCCGCAAGGCGGGAAGGGTCCTGGATGCCTTGCCCGAGACCGCCTCGACGAGCGCCCTGGCGACCGGGACCTCATGCACGCTGTCCTCTGTCAGCGAGACCCGGATCGTGTCACCGATACCGTCCGCGAGCAGGCTCCCGATTCCGATGGCGCTCTTGATCCTGCCGTCCTCGCCATCTCCGGCTTCCGTGACGCCGAGGTGAACGGGATAGTTCCAATCCGGCCCTTCCGCGTCCAACCGCGCGACGAGCAGACGGTACGCTTCGATCATCACCTTTGGATTGCTCGCCTTCATCGAGAAGATGAGCTCGTGGTAGTCAAGGTCGCGGGCAATGCGGGCAAACTCCAGGGCGCTCTCGACCATCCCGAGCGGGGTGTCTCCGTAGCGGTTCATGATGCGATCGCTCAAGCTTCCGTGATTGGTGCCGATGCGCATCGCAATCCCCATCCTCTTACATAATTCTACAAGCGGCAGAAACTTCTCGCGAATGCGGTCGAGTTCCGCGCGGTATTCCTGGTCGGTGTATTCCCTCACCGCAAATCGCTTCTTATCCGCGTAATTGCCGGGATTGATGCGTACTTTCTCGACCCATTTCGCCGCCTCCAGAGCGGCTTCGGGCTTGAAATGAATGTCCGCGACCAGCGGGACCTCGCAATGGCGAGCCCGCAGCCCGGCGGCGATCTTCTCAAGATTCGCGGCATCCTTGACCGTTGGCGCGGTGATCCGAACGATCTCGCATCCAACGCCGACGAGATCGAGCGTCTGGGCGACCGACTTCTCCGTGTCCATCGTGTCGCAAGTGATCATCGATTGGACGCGAATGGGATTGTCGCCGCCGACACCGACTCTTCCCACCCGCACCTCGCGCGTTCGGCGCCGCGAGTACGAAAATGGGCTATGACAGTAGGCCAGGGTCACTTGGTCTGTTCAGGCGCCTCTTTCTGCCGGGTGGCAAAAATGTCCCCGACGTCAAAGAAGGTCACGTAAAGCATAAAACCGATCAGCAAGACGGCGCAGGCGGTTTGCACCGCCTCGAGGACGCCCACGTTGATCGGCTTGCGGCGAATCCCCTCGATGATGGCGAGAACGATGTGTCCGCCGTCGAGCACCGGGAACGGCAACAGATTGAGGATGGCCAAATTCACGTTGATGAGGACGCTCAGCGAGAGCGCCAGTTGCCAGCCGTAGCTGGTTTCGAATACCTGGTAGTACAGGCGCATGATGCCGACAGGACCGCTGAAGTGAGCGGCCTTCACATCGGATTTCGGCGACAGGAGCGCCCCAACCATCCGAAAAATGCTTGTCGCCGCGTCCTTGACCTGTGACCACGGCGTCGGATGGCTGAGCACCACCCGCCCCCAATCGATCCCGAGATCCATAGGCGCATTCTCCGTCGTGGCTCCGGGAACCGCCAAGGACACCGGCAACATCTGTCCATTGCGGTTCACCGTCAGCGCGATCGATTTTCCGGCGTTTTCCTTGAGGACGGGCACCATTTCATCAAGGTTGAAAATCGGCGTGCCATTCGCCGCGACGATCAAGTCATTTGGCTGGAGCCCCGCCTTATCGGCGACCGAGCCGCGCATCACGAAACCGATTCCCGGCACGATGCGCGGCCCGATCTGGACTTCGCGCAAAGCCGGGCGCCGCCAACTGGACGTGATCGGCTTGGTCCAACCGGAATTGATCGTGAGGATCTCGCCCTGGCGGTCGACTCTGAAAGCGATGCGGTCGCCCTCGCTGCGGATGACCCGCCATTTGACTCCGTCGGTTCCTCCCATAAAACGGTGGACCGGCTGCCCGTCCACCGCGAGGATCCGATCTCCGACGCGCAAGCCGGCGGTTTCCGCAGGACCGCCCGGCTTCACGTAGCCGACGACGGTCGAGTCCGACTCGCTTTCGGGTTTCCCGACAAACCAGACGATGACCGCCATCAACAGCGCCAGCCCAAGGCTGAAGGCGGGCCCCGCTGCGGCGACGATAATCTTGTCCAACGGTCTGACCGCGGGGAGTTGGCTGCGATCGGTCTCGACCCTTCCCTCCAGAGCTTCCATCGGGGCCAACTGGGGAATCGCCACATAGCCTCCGGCCGGGATGGAACCCAGCCGGTATTCGACGCCGTTGATCCTCCTGCTCCAGATCGGTTTGCCAAACCAGATCGCGAATTTTTCGACGATTAAGCCGCGCCATCTCGCCGCGAGAAAGTGACCCAGTTCGTGGACCAGGATCAGGAGATTGAAAAGGAGGATAACCTCCAGGCAGATGAAAAGAAACCTCAGGAAGCTGGCAACCATAACGGGCAAACCGCTAGCCTCGCTGCAAAGTTCTGAAAAATCAAACCGGCTCCCCCGGGGTCTGGGAGTCCCTGCCCGCTCAGGTCGGACGATTCTTCTTCAGCAAATCCCGGATTTCGCCCAACAGCTCCTCGCTCTTGGTGGGAGGCTTTTCGCCACGGTACAATTTGTTAACGGCTTTGACCAAGGCGAAAACGCAGAGTGCGACAATGAAGAATTGGATGGTAATCGTGATAAAGGAGCCGTAGGCGACGACCGCCGTGGCTGATCGAGCCTGCTCAAGCGTTTTGTAGGCGGTGAAATTGCCATCCAGCGGGACAAAGTAGTCCTTGAAATTGAGGCCTCCCAGCCCCCCCATGACCTTGCCGATCACAGGCATGATCACGTCATCGGTCAACGATTTGACGATGTTACTGAACGAAGCGCCGATGATCACGCCAACCGCCAGATCGATGACATTGCCCCGCGCGATGAATTCACGAAATTCCTTGATAATACTCATGGTCGTTTTCGAGTTTCGCGGAAACTAACGACGCGGAACGGCGATAGCCACTCCAAAAAAGTCAAATCGGCTCAGTCCGACCCGACAGCGGGAGATCGCGTCGGGCCCGCTCTTGTGCCACCTTGGTGTTCAGCCCTCGACATTCGTCCGAGCGCGATTGTAAAAATGTGAACGGGAACAAACCTATGCGCCACCGTGCCCGATGGAGACAAAATAGCCTGGCCATGGCCTTGATCGTTGCCGGCAACATGTCGCCGCAATACGCTTCCGCGGCGCCCATCGACTTCACGGCGGAAATCGGCAGCCGGTTCGAGAGCAATGCCTCGAATTCCGACAAACCCAGCGACCGGCTCGCGGACGGATTCCTCATGCTGAGCCTTGACGTCGGAACCAAGGGTGTTTGGGGCCGGGACTGGCGCTGGCGCGCCAGCCTGTCGGGGCAAGGCGAGGAGGCCTACCGGTTCAATGGGCTAAGCCAGATCGACGGCGGAGTCCGGCTGGGCGTTGAAAGAAAGTTCGGTCTTGGGTGGAGCGCGCCGCGACTCCAGTTCGACCTCTTTCCCTTTTTTCGGGGATCGGGGCAAGACGGGGGCTCCGGGTTTGGCCTTGTTCCGTCCGTAACCTTCGTCTGGCAAATGTTTGAAAGGAGCGGCCTGGCCATCCGCTATGCGCCCAGCTGGTTTTTCGCCGAGGGCACGCTCTTCAATTCCGCCGCCCAGGAAGCCGGAATTTCAGGGTGGTTCGATCTCTTTCCTTCAACCCGTTTGTTCGTGAACTACGCCTTCCGCTACGGCGACGTCGTCTCCTACGCGACGCCGCCTCGCCCGGACATCGCGGCGATCGCGATCGTCCAAGAGCCTACCAACGTGTTCGGCTCGGAGCGGATGGCCTATCGCTTCGACGCCACTACGCGAAGCGTTCAAGCCGGAGTCGATCAAACCCTGACCACCCATCTAAAACTGCGGGCGATGTACCGCTTCGAAATCACGCAACGGGGGGCCCTCGAGTATGCAAATCACATTGCAGAGCTCGGTCTGCGCGTCAAATTTTAGGCGGCGTCTTGCCAGGGCCCGCGCCGGCGCCGGACTGCGTGACGCGTGGTTTGTCGCGATAACCCTTTGGGCCATGAGCTTCGAGGCCTTTGGGGTGGACCTGCGTATCCTGGTGAAGGACCAGACCGGCCGCCCCGTCGAGGGCGCCCTTGTCTGGGCGCAACAACCTGGCGGAAAGAATGCGGGGGCTCCTCTGCAATGGGAAATCGTTCAACGGAATCGCCAATTCCTGCCGATGGTCACCGTGATCCCGGTGGGAAGCACCGTGCGGTTTCCCAACCAGGATAACGTCCAGCACCATGTCTATTCCTTCAGCTTGGCCAGGACGTTCGACATCCCGCTCTATCTCGGGCAATCGCCCCCGATCCAATTCGACCGTCCAGGCATCATCACCCTCGGCTGTAATATCCATGATTGGATGTTGGCGTATATCGTGGTGCTGGACACCGCGCTTTACGCCCAGACGGACGCCAAAGGGCTTGCCTCGCTTCGGGATTTGCCGGCGGACGCAATGATTCATGCCTGGTGTCCGCGGATGCGCGGCGATCCAATTGCCCACAGGCTCCAGCCAGGGCAGAGTTACGTTGAACTCGTGTTGAAATTGCGACCAGCCTTTTCGCGAACGCCTCCCGACGATCGTGAAGGAGGATATCGCTGAGACCGTTCTTCTCCAGCCTTCGGGGACGCCTGATCGCGATCCTTTTGCTGCTCCTGGCGGGAACCCAGGCGGCCACGTTCCTCCTGGTCGGGGCCGCCGCCCGCAATTACGCGCAAGAGAGGATTCGGAACGAAGTCGAGGAGGCGACCCGAGTTCTGCTTCAGTTCATCACCCAGACCGTCAGGCAGCTGCGTCTTTCCGTCCGGCTCCTTTCCAGCGATTACGCGTTCGCTTCCACCTTCGCCCGGCTTCGGAATTCCGACGACCCGGTGGCCCGCGCAACCCTGGAATCCGCCCTGCAGAACTATCGCAGTCGCATCGGAATTGCCTCCTTCATCCGGTTGATTTCCTCGGAAGCGAAAACGATCGCCGACACGCTTCCCGCAGACGTTTCGGAGAAGCTGGTGATCGACGAAGAGCTTGTTCTTCGCGCGGAGGATTCGCCTGCAGCCCAAGCGGCGAAAGTCCTAGCCTTGGGCGACGCGCTGCACCTGGTGATGATTTCCCCTCTTCTGGCGCCCGAACCGAGCGTTTGGATCGCCGTGGGATTTCCTCTCGACGACGCGCTCGCCGAGGAATTTCGACGCTTGAGCGGATTTGAAATCGCTTTCATCCACGACGACCGGATCGCGGCCTCCACGCCCGCTCTCAGGAGCGTTGATTTGGCATTCCCCCCCGGTTCCAACAGCTCTCTGCAAACACTTTCGGTTGGCGGAAGGCTTTTTCTTGGCCTGGCGGTCCCCTTTCCGGGAGACTTCGGCGGCCACACACAGATTGCCATGTTGTCTTCGCTCGACGCGGAGATGGCTCCGTTTCTCCGGCTCGAACGGATTCTTGTTTTGCTCAATGTCGTGGCGCTTCTCGTCTTCGGGGTCGCGGGGGTTCTGGTTGCCCGCGGGGTGACCCGGCCTCTGACCAGCCTTTCGGCCGGCGTGAGAAGAATCATGCGCGGCGACTACCGCGCGCGGGTGATCGTCAAGAGTCGGGATGAATTGGGCGATCTCGCCTCGGCATTCAACAGCATGGCGATCGGTCTCCAGGAACGTGACAAGGCGCGCGACTTGCTCGGAAAATCCGTGTCGCCGGAGGTCGCCCGCGAACTCATGAAATCCAGGATCGAGCTGGGCGGCGAAATCCGCGAGGTGACGATCCTCTTTTCCGATTTGCGGGATTTCACCAAGCTCAGCGAAACGCAATCCCCGCAGGCCCTGGTCCGTCAACTCAATGACTATTTTGCCGAGGTGACCAGCGCGGTCGAGTCGACGGGCGGCGTCGTGGACAAATATATCGGCGACGCGGTGATGGCTATTTTCGGAGCTCCCATCGCCGTCGCCAATCATGCGGATCGAGCCATTTCCGCGGCTCAGGAGATTCTGCGGGCCGAAGATCGGCTCAATCGAGAGCGCGCCGCGAGCGGACTCCCGCCGCTCCGCACGGGAATCGGGGTGAGCACCGGTTCCGTTGTCGCAGGCAACGTCGGATCGGTGACCCGGCACAACTACACGGTGATCGGCAACGAGGTGAATCTCGCCTCGCGGCTTCAAAGCCTGACCAAAGACGCCGCCTTCCGGTCCCGCATCATCTGCAGCGACGCGACGCGAGAGGCACTCCGCGGCGCGCACTCGCTGCGGGATTTGGGCGAAACGGTAATCCGGGGAAGGAAGGGGGCCCTTCGTATTTGGGCCGTCGATCCGCCAAGCGGCTGATGCCCCTGTCAGGCATTCGCTGGCACGTGCCAGCCGGATTCGATCGCCCGAGATGCCAGTTCCCTGGCTGTCCGGTCGATCTGCGTGAGCTCCTCCAAAGAGGGAGAGCCCTGGAAAGGAGACTCGTCCATCACGCGCTCCACGGTCTCCCAGATCCGAGGGAACTTGATGCGTTGCTCGAGAAATGCCTGGACCGCCACCTCGTTGGCCGCATTGAGAGTGGCAGGAAGCGAGCCTCCGGTCTCGCCAGCGCGACGCGCGAGATCAAGGGCAGGAAAATCGGACAACCTTGGGGCTTCGAAATCGAGCCGGCCCAGGGCCGAAAGATCCAGCGGACGCAAGCTGTTGGAAACGCGCTCGGGCCAGGTGACCGCATACTGAATGGGAAAGCACATGTCGGAATGACTGAGCTGCGCGAGAAGCGAACCGTCCACAAATTCCACCATGGAATGGACGACGCTCTGCGGGTGAATCACCACGTCCACCTTTTCCATCGAGGTATTGAAGAGCCAGCGGGCTTCAATCATCTCCAGGCCTTTGTTGAAGAGCGTCGCGGAATCAATCGAGATCTTGCGCCCCATCGACCAGGTTGGATGCTTGAGGGCCATTTCGGGTGTGACGGCTTCCAATTCGGAGCGCGCGGTCGCGCGAAACGGACCCCCGGAGCAGGTCAGGATAATTCTCTTCAGGCTGGAGCAATCCCGGCCGTCCAGGCACTGAAAAATGGCGTTGTGTTCGCTGTCGATGGGAAGCACCTTCACGCCTTTGCGCGCGGCGGCCGCCATCACGATTTCGCCGGCCATCACCAGAATCTCTTTGCTTGCAATCGCAAGGTCTTTGCCGGCCTCGATTGCCGCCAACGCGGGTTTGAGACCAGCCGTGCCAACGATCGCAATGAGAACCATGTCCGCTCCCGGAAGCGTCGCCAAATCAACTAACCGGCGCTCGCCGTCCGGCCCCGAGGAAAGCACCGTCTTCGCGTTGGGAAACTGCCTTGCGGCGCGCGCAAGCGCCTCGGAGTCGCAATGCGCGGACATGCCGGCGATTTCCATGCATTCCGGGATGTCGCGGGCGACTTTCTGCGCGCTTTTTCCTATCGACCCGGTGGCTCCAAGAACGACGACGCGGCGGGTTCTCATGACACGCCGATGACCAGCCTCAGATAGAAGTAGAGCAGGGGTGCCGTGAAAAGCAGGCTGTCGATCAGATCGAGCGTGCCGCCGATGCCCGGCAATATGCGGCTCGAATCCTTCGCGTGAGTGCTCCGTTTGATGATCGATTCCGCGAGATCCCCGACGATCGCGCCACAACCGAGCAGCAAGCCGAGCGCGACAACGTCGCCGATTCGCAGCGCTCCCAGCCGGCCAGGAATCCATGCGTAAAGCCAGAAGCTCCCCAGAGATGAAAGGAGAAGCGCACCGAGAAGTCCCTCCCATGTCTTCTTGGGGCTGATGTGCGGAGCAAACGGATGCCGTCCGAAAAGGCTTCCGAAGACGTAGGCACCCATATCGCTGAATTTTGTAACCACCATCAGATAAATCAAATAAAACTGGCCGGTCGTATCTCCATTTTCAGCGCGCGGCGTCAGGTAAATGATCTTGGTGAGAAAGTTGAACAGCCACGGGATGTAGAGCAGACCAAAAACGGTATAGGCTATCGCCTCCAGCGAGTCCCGCCTCGCCGCCGCGCGGAACATCTGGCGCGAAAAAACGACAAACAGAAATCCGACGAGAACCGCCAGCTCGAGATCGTCGGAGTGATCCGGGCTGCGCGAGCGAAGGGAGAAAAAGCTCGCCACCATGTAGAGGGCGCCACAAAGCATTCCGGTGAGCGTAAAAACCGGCGCGCCCAATTCCTTGACCATCTGAAAATACTCATAGAGGGCCACCATCGCCACGAAGAGGATAGGCAAAAAGTACCCGTATTCGGAACCGGCGAACAAGGCCAGGACGATCAACGCCCAAAGACCCAGGGTGCTTCCGAGACGCTGGAAAAAGCTTATCCGAAGGGAACTCATCACAGGCGGCCATACGTATACGGGGAAATTCCCGGAGAAAAGAAGATCAATGCCATTGACATCGCCGCGCTTTCGCGGCGCACTTTCCCCATGGGGCACGACCATGACCATCATGGCCATCATCACCGGGCTCCCGCGGATTTCGGGCGGGCGTTTCTGATTGGAATCTTTCTCAACGCCGGCTTCATCGTCCTGGAAGTGGCTCTTGGAATCCTCTCGGATTCGCTGGCCCTCCTGGCGGATGCCGCCCACAACCTCACTGACGTGCTGGGGTTGGTGATGGCTTGGGGCGCAGGCGAATTGGCGAAGAGGGCTTCGAGCGCACGAAGAACCTACGGTTGGAAGAGAGCTACGGTCCTGGCGGCGCTTTTCAACGCCTTGCTCCTGCTGATCGGCGTGGGGGCGATCGTCTGGGAGGCTCTCCAACGGTTCCACCATCCCCCGGAGGTGGAAGCCGGGACGATTGTTTGGGTTGCAGCGCTGGGCATCGCCGTGAACGGCGCCACGGCTTTGCTGTTCATGTCTGGCCGGGAACAGGATCTCAACGTGCGCGGCGCATTTCTGCACATGGCGGCCGACGCCGCCGTTTCGGCGGGGGTCATGCTTTCGGGAGCCTTGATTCTGGTCACCGGATGGCGCTGGCTGGACTCTCTCGTAAGCTTATTCGTTGGCTTTTTCATCCTCCTGAGCACCTGGAAACTGCTCACGGATTCTGTAAACCTGTCCCTCGATGCAGTTCCGGCGAGCGTCGACCCGGCAACCGTTCGCGACTACCTTGTGGGTCTCCCCGAAATCGACGGGATTCATCACCTGCACATCTGGGCGCTCAGCACGACGGAGGTCGCGTTGACCGCTCACCTCACGAAACGGACGGCCACCCTTGACGATGCCTTGCTGGCGCGCATTCGCACCGAGTTGATGCATCGCTACGGCATCGGCCACTCCACGATCCAGTTCGAAACCACCGCTTGCGAGGAAAAGTGTTAGGATTTGCAGCGCCAACCCTGCTTCTTGCCGGAGCCGGGCGCTGGCGGGGCGATCATCTGACGAGGAAGACCTCGAACATTCCTGGCGCGCGGGGCGCCGGCGAGGAGTAAATTGAGCTGCTATGAAGTTACCACCTCCCCGCGCCTTGCTCGCCGGCTGCATGTGGTTGCCGCGGATAATTGCCAAGGCCAAATTGTTGCAAAGCGGCGCTCTTCCTCCGGACTACGCCGCCAGATTCTGCCATCCGACCGGCGTGGATGGCCAGTTTGTGAGTTTTTTCGGCCTCACGAAGAGCGACATTCTCGCCGCCGCGCGCCTCACCGACGACGCTGTCGCTTTGTGGTTCAAAGAATTCGCGGCCTCACGACCCGGGATCATCTCGCAATGGAACGAGCTCGCGCTAAACCTTGGAAAAACCGGGTTCCCGATGGCCGAGCGTCTCCCCGTTGCGCTTGCAACTTTCTACCAAAATCTCGATCCGGCCAAGATCAGTTCCGTTTTCGAGGCCATCGAAGCAGACGAATTGGTAAGCTGAAAATCGACACGCGAGGCAACGCAGGCTTGCGAGGGCATTTCGACAGCCTCAGGGTGAAAATTGCGCGATGAGCGCGGTGGTCGATTGAAAGCTTTCCATTTTTGTCTGGCCCTTGGTGACACTCGGAAATCGCCCGCTGGTCCGCCGCAAGGCCAACAGGCGAGGCACGCCGGAGTCTAGCTTGCCCGAGCCGGTGTAGACCCTTTTCTGAAATGTGCGCAATCCGGCCCTTACACCCTCGGTGAGCGAAATGGAGATCGCGGCGCCACCGGCCTCGAGACGGCCGCGCACGTCGGCACTTAGGTTCTTCAACCGCGTCACCGCCCAGAAGCTTGCGCCAAGTGAAACGGGCAGGCGCTGCGCGAAGAGAACGTAACCTCCCTTTAAGTACGCTTCTGCCGTTCGCGTCCGATCAGCGCCGGTTATCTCGAAGAGACTCACTCTCTTGAGCGCTTCCTCAAGGTCCGCAGCTGCCTTGTCTTCGGGAAATTGAATGACCGCGAGGTCGATCTTTCCAGCAGCCAGCGCGCCACTCGTGAAAAAAGACACCAGAAGGCTAACCAGGAGCAAGCGCATGCGCGAAATTGCTTGCGCCAGGGACGGAAAAGCAATCCGAATCTCATGCGATGCATTTCCAATGGACAGCTCCGGATGGCGCGGCCTTTCCCTGCGAGCGTTGGCTGCCGAGGGGAATGGCCCTGGGAAACTTGGTTTGCGTCCACGGGCTGAGCGGGGCGGCCACGGATTTCGAACCGGTTGGCGAAACGGTGTCCCGCGCAGGCCTCGCCTGTTTTGCGCTCAGTCTCCGTGGTCAGGGCAACGATCCGGATGCGCACCGGCGAGGTGCTTCTCTCGATCTCGAAGCCATCTCGTCGGACATCGCCGCATTCACCGAGACAATGTGCGCGAGCCATTCCGCGACGCCGCTTTGGGTTTGCGGCGAGAGCATGGGCGCGCTGATCCTCGCCTGGATGCTGGCTTACCGGCGGCTCGGCCAGCCGGTGCGTGGCGCGATTTTTTCGGCCCCCGTCGTCGCTCTCAAGAGGTCCCTGCCCCGGGCGGTACGCGGATTGGTCAGGACGTTCGCCACGGCGCTTCCCCGACTACGCTTTTACCCGTCCTGGTTCGTCTCGGGCAAATTGGAGCCACTACAAGTGACTCGCGACAAAGAACATGCGCTGCGCATCCACACCGCTCCCTACTACATCCGGGCATTTGCGTTCCGCTTTCTGCATCAACTGGGAGAATTGATAGAATCGAGCGACGCCCTCGCAGAAAGGATCGCGACACCTTGCTTGGTGCTTAGCGGCGGCCAGGATGTCTTCGTCGAACCTGTGCAAGTGCGGAGATGGTTCGAACACCTCAGGTCGGAGGATAAGACTCTCAAGATCTACCCGGAGGCCTTTCACCTGTTGTGGAACGATTTGGACCGAAACGCGGTTTTGGCGGACATCGCGCACTGGCTCAGCGCTCATCGCCCGGTTTGCCTCAATACTTAAGCACGCGCCCCAGGAAGCGTTCGGCTGCCGCAGTTTGCGGCTTTTCAAAGAACTGATGCGCCTCCGTGCACTCCTGAACGGTCCCCTCCGCCATGAATGCCACGAGATCGGCCGTTTCTCGCGCGAAGCCCATCTCATGCGTGACCAGGATCACGGGCTGGCTTGTCGCCTTCAGATCGGCAATCATGTCCAACACTTCCCCGGTCATTTCCGGGTCGAGGGCAGACGTCGGCTCGTCCATCAGCAGGAATTCGGGCTCAATGGCCAGCGCCCGGGCGATGGCGACGCGCTGGCGTTGACCGCCGCTTAGTTGCGAGGGCTTCTTGCCGGCATGCGCGTCCAACCGCAATCGCTCAAGCACCCTCCGGGCCCGCTGCCCGGCGTCGCTGAAGCGGTGAACCTTTTCGAGAGGCAATGTAATATTCTGAAGGGCAGTCAGATGTGGAAAGAGATTGAAAGCCTGGAACACGACGCCCACTCTGCGACGGTGTTCGCTCAATGATTTCTCTTCAAACCGAAGCGGCTTGCCATTGAGGATCACGCTACCTCCGTCGGGATGCTCCAAGCCGGCTAGAATTCGCAGGAGCGTCGACTTGCCGCCTCCCGACGGGCCGATCAACGCGATCGTGTGATCAAATTTCGCATCGAAGGTCACGTCCCGCAGGACTTGGTGAGACCCAAACCACTTGCCGATCGCTTGGCAGGTAATGGTCATTAGTTGGGCTTTGGGCTGGGACTCGGCGCGACCCGGGGCACATCCGAGACAGGCAGAGAGAGATCGGGTTCCGGAAGAGGCGGCTCAGCTGTGCGGTACATGCTGGGTGGCACCCGCTCGGCGGCGGCTTTTTCCTCGGCCGCCTTCGAGGCCGCTTTCTGCTGGGAAATACGCAAGAGGTTGTCATCCTGGCGCTTGCCCAACATCGAGACAAAATCGGTATCCTCTTGCCAAACTGACTTTTTGGGGAACGCGAAGATCCCCTGCGTTGGACGTTGTGTATCGGTGGTGGCTCTTGCGCATGCGCTGAGACACGCCACCAAGCCCGTGGCGATCAAAGTGCCGATAACCTGTTGAGATTGCCGCTGATGCCGGGGTGTCGTCATTTTCCGGAAGCTCGCCAAGAGCCAGGACGGTAGGGCCGCCACTGCGCTTCGCCCAAGCTCGGCAACGCGGGGAAAGTGGGAAAGCGGCGCAAACAGTTTCCTATGTCTCATACCGGATGGACTTGCTTAACCTATTAGTCCACAGTGAAATGGGAATTGTAAGCACGAGATATCCGAGAGCCAGCGGGAGATAGCTTTCCAACGTGCTGTAGGTCGCCGAGTTGACCTGTTGCGCGCTGTAGGTGAATTCGGCGAGGCCAATAATTGAAAGGAGCGATGAATCCTTAACCAGGGAGGCAAATTGCCCCGCAAGCGGCGGCAGCACTTGGCGGAGCGCCTGCGGAAAGATCACATATCGATACGTTTGAGCCGTAGTGAGGCCAATTGCCCGGGCGCTCTCCCGTTGAGAGGCTCCGACGCTCTCAATTCCCGCACGCACAATCTCCGCGATATAGGCGCCGGCAAAGAGTGAAAGAACCACTATCCCCACCAGAAACCTGTCGGTGATATTCAACGCGTTGGCCACCAAATAGAAAAGAACCAGAATCAAGACAAGCAAAGGCGTCCCGCGGACAGATTCTATATAACCAATTGATAAGTATCTGATTACGATGATTGGGGATCTCCGCGATATGGCTGCGACGACCCCGATAAGCGTGCTGAGAACCAGGGACAAGCTCGAAAGCGCCACCGTGAGAAGCCACCCCTGCCAGAAGGCATTCCGATACTTCCAAATGACCTCCCAGTTGCGCGTCGTCGATGCCAGTAGCGACCAACAGATGAAGGAAAATGCGGCTAACAGTAGGACGGCTGTAGCCGCTTTGGCAGGCACCGGTGCCGGCGAACTGCGCCTGTCAAGGAAGCACTTAAGCAAACGGCTCACGGCGCTTCCTAGCAACACACTCAGTCGTGCGTCAATCCGTTTATGGCGCTTCCCGTCATGGGAACAAAGCGCACATCTAGCATCTTCTCCCGATGAATCTGTCCATTCTTCTTGCGCAACAAAATGAGCTCCTGAATGCCGCCCGCCTTCCCTATGGGAATGACCAGGCGCCCTCCATCCTTTAACTGCGCGAGCAGCGGCTCTGGCACCTGTTCCGGGGCGCACGTCACGATAATCGCGTCGAAAGGAGCCTTCTCGGGCCAGCCCAGATACCCGTCCCCCAACCGCACATGGACATTTTCTGCCCCCAATCTTCCGAGGGTCGATTTTGCGGATTCCGCCAATTCGGGAACAATCTCGATCGTGTAGACCTCTCTGGCGATCTTGCCGAGAACCGCCGCTTGGTATCCGGAACCCGTCCCAACTTCCAGCACGGTGTCTCCCTTGCTCAATTCCAGCGCCTCGGTCATCCGCGCCACGACGAATGGCTGCGAAATCGTTTGCCCGTGCCCGATGGGCAACGGTCCGTCGGCATAAGCGTTAGAACGAAGAGCTAGCGGAACGAATTCGTGCCTGGGAACCTCTGACATGGCTTGAAGAACATCGGGATTGCTAATTCCCCCGGCCACCAGTTGACTCCTCACCATCTCTTCGCGCGCTTTCACTTCGCTGTTATTTCCCAAAGCGAGGACGCAACCGATCTCCAAAACAGCAAGAATCCGCGGGATCAGATGCTTCCTCTTCATCCGTCAATATACCTTTCTTCAGAAATAGAATGGGATGTTTTCCCTTCGAAAGGCCGCTTTTTGCTCGCTCAGATACTGGTCCCCCAGTCTTTCAAACCCGCCGTCTTCTCTGAAATGCCTGAGGAACTCGTTAATTTTTTCCTGGAGTGCCGTGTCGCCTTGCCGCAGCCCGATCGCCCAAGACTCTTTCTGCAGGGGCGCGAGCAGGGCCCGCGTCGTGGCAGGATTTTTCTTCCAGTTTTGCCAGACGCTCATTTGGTCGTAGATAAATCCATCTACCTTTCCCTGAACGACTTCCAAAACAGCTGCGTTTTCCTTGTCCACCGAAAGGACCTTGGCCTTCTTTAAATTCGCACGGGCCCAGACTTCTCCAGTGGTTCCCTGGCGGACGACGATCGTTGTGCCTTCCGTGTCCAACTGCGCGGGATCTTGCAGCTTCCCATTGCTTCCGACCAGCAATGCCAAACCGATCGAAAGATAAGGATCCGAAAAGGCGATGGCCCTCCTCCTTTCCGGCGTATCCGTCATCGAACTGAGAATACAGTCGATGCGGCCGTTCTGGAGGGACGGAATGAGTCCGACAAAAGGCAGATTCTCGATCCGCAGCGAACGTCCCAGATATTCCGCCAGGGCCTTGGCCAGTTGCACACTGATTCCCGCGGGCTTTCCATTCTCGTCGATTGTCTCAAATGGAGGATAGGAAAGCTCCATCCCCACCACGAGCTCTTTTGCTTGCTTTTTCGCGCAACCAATCAGCATCGAAGCGCATAAGAGGAGGTTTCGAAAGAGCTGGTTGGTCATCGTGGAGAGTCCGCGGTTTTCATGTGTTCCACGTGGAACATGGTCTGTTGCTTCCTTGTGAATATTTGTCAATATCTTACCGAAAGTCGCGCTCGAGAGCCATCGCTTTTCCGACAGCACCCACCTGCAAAGGTTCTGCGCACAAATTATTCGCAAGCGCCAAACCCGTGGAACGTTCGCTGTGCGTTGCAGGAACATCGGGTATGGTATTTGTTCACATCCTTAAGAAGAATATTATTTGAAACGTCTCTCATCTGCTTCAGCTTGTTCCACGTGAACACAGGCTTTCCCGCGCCTCTCCAAATTATGCGCCTCCATAATTACCCAGTTGCCTGCCAGCTCGGGAATTTGAGAGGGTTTCGTCGCGGTTAAATGAGGATGAAATCGGAGAGTTTAGACGGCTCGCCTGCTAAGTTGGTCCTTGCAGAGGTTGATGCCTTGCGCGCGGAGTTGCGCGGGCTCATCGACAGTTATGCCGGAAGCCTGGAAGCAGAGCTTGAGCGGGTACGTTCGCTGATCGAATCTTCCGGTCGCGACGGAAAGCTTTCGGGAGCCAAGGTCAGGGATCTCCGCGACATGCTTACCCTACTCAGCCGAAGGCAAATCAAACCGGAAAGGGGTCGGCGAAAGGACCTGAAGAGGGTGGAAGGTTTAATCGGAGACCTTGGAATGCTTATTGAAAATTGGTGAGTTCGCGCCGACCTTCACCTCGTGAAGCTGAGGGCGTGCATCTTCTTGTCCCTTGTGGTAACGTTTTTCGCCATGAATGCGGAGGAAACCGGCTCGCGAGCCATCGTGGGAGGCGGATGTTTTTGGTGCGTGGAGGCTGTTTATCAGACTGTTCCGGGAATTCTTCGTGTGACCAGCGGCTACGCCGGGGGAAATGTCGCGAATCCGACATATGAGCAGGTCTGCACTGGGCGAACCGGTCACGCGGAGGTGGTGCAGATAGAATTCGATCCCGCGAAGATCAGTTATAGGCAGGTGATCGACTTGTTTTGGCAGGCGCACGATCCAACGACGCCCAACCGGCAGGGCGCGGATGTCGGGCCGCAATATCGATCGATTATCCTTTATGAGAACGAAGCGGAGAAAACCGCGGCCGAGAGTTCAAAGCTGGAGGCGCAGGCGCACTTCAAAGATCCGATCGTTACTGAGATCGTTCCGCTGAAGACGTTTTATCCGGCGGAGAAGTATCACCAGGATTTTTACAATAAAAACCCGAGCTATCCCTACAGCGAAGCGGTGATTCGACCGAAACTTGAGAAGTTTGAAAAAGCTGTCCGGGAAAAAGGACCCTCATGACCCCGCCGAAGCGTGGAGCAACAGGGAATCCTCCAAACCGCTTCGAAAGATTGCAAGTTATTTTAGATGAGGAAGTTGCATTCGAGAAACGAAGCCCGGCAACGAGCTACTTCCGTGATGACGCCCAAACGATCATCAGCCGCACGGAGAGCCCGGATATAGGTTTCGAGGCGAGCATTAATCCTTATCGCGGCTGCGAACACGGTTGTTCCTATTGCTACGCCAGACCGTATCACGAGTATCTCGGATTTTCGGCCGGTCTTGACTTCGAGACGCGCATCCTGGTCAAGGCGGGAGCGCCGGACCTCCTTCGGGCACAGTTAAGCTCGCCGTCATGGAAGCCGCAGGTGCTCGCGATGAGCGGGGTAACCGACTGCTATCAGCCAGTCGAACGCAGGCTGCAAATCACCAGGCGCTGTCTGCAAGTGCTGGCCGAGTTTCGCAATCCGGTGGCGATCGTGACCAAGAATTTCCTGGTCACCCGCGATGTGGATATTTTGGCCGATCTCGCTGGCGTTCAAGCCGCGAGGGTCAGCCTCTCGATCACGACGCTGAACGCCGATCTCGCCCGCCGGCTGGAACCGCGGGCGTCGCTTCCGCGCCATAGATTGGAGGCCATACGGAAACTTCATTCTCGCGGCATTGCGGTGAGTGTTCTTGTGGCTCCCGTGATTCCTGGTCTCAACGAGCATGAAATCCCGGCCATCTTGGCTGCCGCTCGGAGGGCGGGTGCGATCCACGCGGGCTACGCGCTTCTGCGGCTTCCCCATGGGGTCAAGGAGATCTTTTCCGACTGGCTGGCCGAAAATCTCCCCGACGCTCGGGAGAGAATCTTGAGCCGCATTCGGGATGTTCGGGGAGGTTCGCTCAACGACTCACGGTTTGGCATTCGCATGAGAGGTGAAGGGGTGGAGGCGGAAGCCATTTGCCGCCTCTTTGAGGTTTCGGCCGCGCGAGAGGGATTGACCACCAGCCCTCCCGCGCTTTCGAGCGCGGCGTTCCGCCGTCCCGGGGGAGAGCAGCTGGAACTTCTCTTATCGTAGGCGCTCAGAGCAAGGCCGGCACCACCTCGGCAATGGTCACCGGAGTTCCAACCTTCACGAGATCAAATACTTGCGTTGCCGCATCGCGCGTCAACCGAATGCAGCCGTGCGACGCCGGCCGCCCGGGCACATAGCCGATATGAAGACCGACGCCGCTGTCGGTCAGGCGCATCCAGTAGGGCATCACGGCTCCCTCGAAACGTCCTCCCGGCGGAATAGAATCAGTCCGGGAATCCGCGTCGCTGATGACGACAACATTTTGGCCGTCGTAAATCTTTCCATAAAGATTCGAGAAGTAGTTCTTTTCCTTTGCGCGGATCGTGAAGTCGCCTGTCGGAGTAGGATGAGATTTCTTGCCGGTGGCCACCGGGAAGTCCATCGCGATGGCGCTACGCACCAGGAGCAAGCCGCGCTGGTCGGCCAGAGAGATTTCTAAGGACACGTTTTCCGGCGTGGCTTGCGACAGCAATTCCTTGTTGCGATACGTCTGCTTCCGCCACCCGGCGAGTGAGCGGTAGATGGCGTGGTCGGCGAGGGCTTGTTTGCGGAGCTCGGCGCGTTCGCTTTCTTCCCGGGCCCTGGCCTGGCGGTTCTGAACATTCTCGACCACCGCGCAGCCGGCACACAAAGAGGCGATGATCGCCAGAACCGCGAATTTTGTAGCAACACTCATCGGACGTATCCCAATCGAAGAGGATATTGCTTGAAAAGAAAATCCCGCCATTTCCGAGTTGTCAAAACGAAGCACATTGCGAATGATAGCTTTTCTTGACGCCTAGAAAGTTCTGAGGGCTACGTGGCAGGAGGGCCATCAACCACCCAATTACGAATGACAAGAACCGCAGACGCAACCAGCCCCATAGACCATTCGAAGGCGCCGATCAACACGGACGTAAGTCTCGAGGAGAAGGTCGGCTTCCTGCGCGAGATGATCCGCATCCGCCGTTTCGAGCAAACCGCCCTGAAGTTCTACAACCAGGGCAAAATGGGCGGTTTTCTGCATCTTTATATCGGCCAGGAGTCGGTGGCAGTGGGGACGATATCGCTCTTGGGGGACAACGATCATGTCATCACCGCTTACCGGGATCATGGGCATGCTCTCGCCTCCGGGATGGGTATGAACGAGTGTATGGCCGAGCTCTACGGCAAGGCCACGGGTTGTTCCAAAGGCAAGGGGGGCTCGATGCATTTCTTTGCGCCGGATAAGAATTACTGGGGCGGTCATGGAATCGTTGCAGGGCAGACTCCGCTTGGCCTCGGGCTGGCCTATGCTATCAAGTACAAGGGTCTCACCGGGGCCGCCTTGTGCTTCCTGGGCGATGGCGCAGTGAACCAGGGATGCTTTTACGAGTGCCTCAATCTGGCATCTCTTTTCAATCTGCCGGCAATTTACGTCATCGAAAACAACAAGTATTCGATGGGCACGAGCCTCAATCGTTCATCGGTGGTGGACATATGCCTTGCCCAGCGCGCCGAGACCTTCGGCATTGAATGGGAACAGGCGGACGGTGAAGACCTTTACGAAGTGCGCGCCGTCACCCAGAAGGCGCTCGACAGGGCCTACAAGGAATCCCGGCCCACGGTCCTGGAGTTTGACACCTATCGTTATTATGGTCATTCGGTGGCCGACGCCAAACACAAGGGGGGGTATCGCAAGGCAGAGGAGATCGAGAAATACAAGAACGAGCACGATCCCATCCAGTTGTTCAAGAATCGACTTATCGCGGAGAAGGCGCTGAATGAAGAGCAGTACGAAGCCATGGACACCGAGATAAGGAGCGAAGCCGCGGCTTCGGCCCAATTCGCTGAGGAAAGCCCTCCCCCTGCCGAGGAGAGCATTTTCGAGGACGTCTATTACGAGGTGGACCACCAAACCGAGGCCGGGCGAACAGGGCGATTTTTCTTCAACGATTAGGCGTCATTTTCAACGAAACCCTCAAGTTTCCTGCATTCTTTCTAAAATATGGCGCTTATCGAATACCGCGAAGCTCTCAATCAGGCGTTTGCCGAGGAAATCGAACGTGATCCGAATGTGGTCCTAATTGGCGAGGAAGTTGCGCAATACGATGGAGCCTACAAGGTGACGCGGGGTCTCTGGAAGAGATTCGGCGACAAGCGGGTCGTGGATACCCCGATCAGCGAAGCAGCCTTCGTCGGAATGGGAGTCGGAGCCTCGATGCTCGGCCTTCGTCCGGTTATCGAGCTCATGTTTTGGAGTTTTTCCACGGTGACATACGACCAGATTGTCAACAATGCGGGCCAGATTCGCTACATGAGCGGGGGCTTGATCAACTGTCCGATAGTGATTCGCGGGCCCGCTAACGGTGGAACGAATGTCGGGGCTACTCATTCTCATACTCCGGAGAATTGGTTTGCGGCCGTCCCCGGCCTTAAGGTCGTCTCCCCGGCCACAGCCTATGACGCCAAAGGGTTGATGAAAAGCGCGATCCGTGACAACGATCCGGTCATGTTCATGGAAAACACCCTACTCTACGGGGAACGATACGAAGTACCTGAGGAAGAATATCTTATCCCTATCGGCTTGGCTGATCTCAAACGGGAAGGCTCCGATGTCTCGCTGATCGCCCACGGCCGTTCGGCTCTCATAGCGCTCAAGGCAGCTCAAATCCTCTCCAGCGAACACAACGTTGAAGCGGACGTGCTTGATCTTCGTTCAATACGTCCGCTGGATCAGGAAGCTGTCCTTAGCTCGGTACGCAAGACGCATCGGGCAGTCGTGGTCGATGAAAGCAAGGCCTTCTGCGGAGTCTCCGCGCAGATTTCCAGTATCATCATGGAGAACGCCTTTGACGATCTGGACGCTCCGGTGAGGCGTGTGAATTCGCTGGATGCCCCGGCGATTTATTCGCCGGCCGTAGAACCTCTTCAAATTCCTACTCCGCAGAGAGTCGTCAAGAAGGTGCTGGAAATTGTCGGATGAAGTCCTGAAGCACCAACGCTCCCACCCATTTCTATGCCAATCATCACCATGCCCAAATTGAGCGACACGATGGTCGAGGGAACCATTGCGCGCTGGAAGAAGAAAGAAGGCGATACCGTCGAGATGGGCGACATTCTCGCCGAAGTGGAAACCGACAAGGCCACAATGGAAATGGAGGCCTTCGACGAAGGCATCCTGAAGGAAATTTACGTCGGCGACGGGGGGGTGGCGAAGGTCGGGGAGAAGGTGGCGCTCGTTCTCGGGGAGGGCGAGACTGTTGAAGGCGCTTCGGCGGCGCCTGCAGCGAAACCGGATCTAACCACCGCCCAGCCTCGGGAGGCCAAGGCAGCGCCGGCGGCCCCGACAACGGCAGCCGCGCCGGGCGCGGAACGCGCCAAAGCATCGCCGTTGGCGAAAAAGATCGCAGTGGAGCGCGGTATCGCGCTCGAAGGGATCAAGGGTACAGGCCCGGGCGGCCGGATCGTAGTCAAGGACCTTCCGGAAAAGGGCGCCGCAGCCGCACCCGCACCCGCCGCAGCGCCTCCTCCGAAGGTGCAGGCGCCTTCCGCGGGACAGGGCGATAACCGGGTTCCTCTTACCGGGATGCGCCGGGTCATCGCCGAGCGATTGCTGGCCAGCAAGACGCAGTTACCGCATTTTTATCTGTCCATCGAGGTTGATGCCAGTTCCCTCATGCGGCTTCGCAAGGAGCTCAACAGCGCCAACGAGGCAGCCGGACTTCCCAAGCTGACTGTCAATGATTTCATTTTGCTGGCCGTGGCTCGCGCGGCGAGTTCCCACCCGTATATCAACGCGTCGTGGGCGGGAGACGCCATCATCCAATTCGCAAGCGTCAACATCTCCGTCGCTGTCGCCGTGGACGAGGGCCTTGTGACGCCGGTTATCCGCGATGCCAACAAGCTTTCGCTCAAAGAGATCAGCGTGACAGTCAAAGACCTGGCCAAGCGTGCGCGGGACAAGAAGCTCAAACCCGAGGAATATCAAGGAGGGACGATTACCGTATCGAACCTCGGAGCCTACGGCATCGAGCAATTCTTTGCGATCATCAATCCTCCCCAGGCGGCAATCCTTGCGGTGGGCGCCATCGTGAAAAAACCGGCGGTCAACGCCAAGAATGAGATCGTGGTGGGAGAGAGAATGACCATTTCGCTGAGTGGCGATCATCGGGTGGTGGACGGGGCGGTCGGGGCTGAATATCTTAGCACGCTTCGCAAGCTGATCGAGAATCCGGCGTTGATGCTCTTCTGACCCCGAAAGACCGGATCGCTTCGAATCGAGGAAGAGAATGGGCGCACCTGGTCGAGAGGACCAGCCACGGGACGATCTCGTCAATTTCCTCCGGCGCGCCCGGAGGCTCCTGGTGTTCACCGGCGCCGGCATTTCCACCGACAGCGGCATCCCCGATTTCCGGGGACCCCAAGGCGTCTGGCAAAAGAGACAGCCGGTCTATTTCGATGAGTTCCTCGCGTCCGAGGAGGCGCGAATCGAGCATTGGGATTACAAGCTGGAATCATGGGCGACCATGCGTGATGCGCAGCCGAACGCGGTGCACGCGGCGATCACCCGCCTGCATCGGGCTGGAATCGTGCGGACGGTCGTGACACAGAACATCGACGGGTTGCACCAATTAGCCGGCCTGCCGGATGAACGCGTGATCGAGTTGCACGGCACCAACCGGTGGATCGAATGTCTGGCTTGCAAGAGGCGTTTTGATCCGAATCCGCTGTTCGAAGAGTTTGCCCGAACCCAAAAGCCGCCCCGGTGCGCGCACTGTGGTGGCTTGCTGAAATCGGCGACCATCAGCTTCGGGCAAAGCCTTGATCCCCAAACGCTCGAAGCCGCGGGACAGGCGGCGAACGAATGCGACGCGGTCATCGCCCTCGGCTCGACGCTGTCGGTCTATCCCGCCGCCGAGTTTCCTCTGATCGCCGCCAGGAGGGGCGTCCCCTATGCGATCGTCAATCGCGGTCCGACCGAACACGACCGCCTGCCGGAGGTCAGCATTCGCCGGGAGGGAGATGTTGGTGTGATCTTTCCAGTCGCCGTCGAAAGCTCGTTGGGCGGCGGAGCTCCCTAACGATGGTCAGGTTTTGTTTTCTCGCGGGGATTGCGGTTTTCGTGCTCTCGTCCGGCCTGCTGGCGGCGCGCGACTGGGTGAAGTGGGATCATTGCGAGTATTTCGAAGGCCCGCACAGCGACGGGGATAGCATCGAAATTCTTCGGGGAGGCAAACGCCACGTTTTCCGATTATACTTCGTCGATTGCGTGGAAAAGAATCCGGCCTCCGCGGCGCGGCGGGCCGAGCAGGGGCTCTATTTTGGCTTGAAGCCTTCCGGGGATTCGGCTTTGCGAGCCGCGTATCTGGCGAGAAATTTTACTAGGAAGCAATTGCGCGAGCCCTTTACGGTCTACACCCGTTGGCAGCCTGTCGATCCGGAAGGGGATAACCCCGCCGTGCGTGGATTCGTGGAGACCGCCAGCGGAGAGGATCTCGCCAAGCTTCTTGTGGAACAAGGGCTTGCGATCATCCGGCACGGCCAGTCGGCGGTATCGGATCATCCCGACGGCCGCACGAGCGAGGAGGTTTCTTCCGATCTCAGGCGGTCGGAAGCGGAAGCACGGGCGCTCAAACGCGGCGCGTGGGGCCTAGCGGCAAAGAATGAAAGCGGTCGTTCGGAAGATGTTCTTTCGGCCACGGAAACCGAAGCCCTCGTCTCGCGCGCGGGTACTAGGGCCAGTGTCCGCGGCCGGGTGGCGCGTGTTGTCAGCATTGGCCATGGGAGAATGACTTTTATTGATTTCACCGCCAGGAGCGGGGAAGGGTTCACGGGGATCGTCCGCGCGAGCGCCTTTCCGGATTTCGTGAAACGATTTCCCGGCGGGTTGAAGAATGGCCTCGAAGGCCGGGACGTGTTGCTGGAAGGCCTGATCACGCTTTATCGGGGGGTTCCGCAGATCGTGCTGGAATCGCCCTCACAGCTGCGTGTCGAGCGAACGGTGGATTGAAAGTTCCCTTGAGGCCAGGGCCGGTCTCGAGCCCAATGCAGATTTTGTTGCGGTATTTCTTCTGTGCCTTGCCGGCGTTCGCATAGGATGGCGGCCGTTGAAGCGACCACCCAAGCTTGTTCTCGGAGTTGTCCTTGCCCGCTGGCCTCATGCTTCCGCGGGCAATGTTTGTTCCGTCATGCATTGGGCTCTTGGGTTTCGCGAATTGGGCTGGGAGGTCTGGCTCGCGGAGCACGTCAGCAGCGAGGAGCTGACCGCGCCCGCATCGCCCGACCGGAAGAGCCCGCAAGAGGAATTCTGGAAGGCGACGGTGGAGGAATTTGGGTTTCGCTCGCGCGAATGCCTGATGGTGGACGGTGAGTCTCCTGAGCTCGAGGCCTTCCGCGAATTTGCCGCGAGCGCCGACTTGTTTATCAATTACGCGGGCCACTTCAGGCGCCTGGATTTATTCGGCGCGCATACGGTAAAGGCTTACCTCGACGTCGACCCCGCTTTCACCCAGCTCTGGGTCGAAGTCTTCAAAACTGACATGAACCTGGAGGGGCACGATGTTTTTGTGACCGTTGGCGCGACCCTAAACCGCCCAGAAGCCCTTCTCCCAACGCTTCAACGCAAGTGGATCCCCGTTTTTCCTCCGGTGGTCGGAGATTGTTGGCGGAAAAGGTTGGGTCAGCTTCGCGTTGCGCCGGAAGCGCCATGGACGACGATCGGACACTGGTACGGCTACCCGGAGCTCGAGTGGCAAGGACGCCGATATGGAGGCAAGCGGGAGAGCCTCGCCAAAATGAGATCTCTTCCGCAGCTTTTGTCCCGGCCGTGCGCCATAGCCACGGATATGGAAGCTGATTGGGATGATTATCAACCCTTCGCCAGTGCGGGCTGGCGTTTTTTTCCCGCTTCCGCCGTTTGCAAGGATGTGCCCTCCTACCTGCGCTTCATCGCGGAGAGCAGGGGCGAAATCGGCATCGCCAAGGAGGGTTATGTCGTTTCGCGAGGGGGCTGGATGAGTGACCGCAGCGTTGTCTACCTAGCGCTTGGCCGCCCAGTCGTGCTGCAGGACACCGGATGGACCGGTGCCCTCTCTCCGTCCGAGGGAATGTTGGCGTTCCGTGACATCACGGACTGCGCCGAGGCCGTTCGCGCGATCGAGGAAGACTACGAAAAGCACTCCCGGGCGGCCCAGGCGCTCGCCAGCACGGTCTTTTCGCCGCTCGGAGTCCTCAAGCCTTTGCTGGAAAAAATTCTTTAAGCAGCGGGGTAAAAGTTCTAGTGTCCACTGGACCCCTCGAGGTGATCGCACCTTATTGAAGTCAGCCGCCATATGAAGGCACATCCAATTCCCTTTCGGGACCCCCCGGCTGGCATGGCCCACGTGGCGACGTGAGCGTTTGACGGAATCGCATGGCCTTTCCAATTTCCAGAGGAGGCGGGTCCGGAGGCTGCGGCGCGAGGCTGCTTATCGGCGTTCTCTTGGCCCTCGGCGCGCTGGCGACCTATTTCTTCAGCACCGAGCGCTACGAAAATCCTGTCACTGGTCGCGTTCAACGGGTGGCGTTAAGTCCGAAGGAGGAGATAGCCCTGGGTCTTAATTCCGCCCCCGAAATGGCCCGGCAGCACGGGGGCCTCTACCCCGACGAGAGGGCTCAGAGCCTGATCACCGGCATTGGCGAACGACTCGTTTCCGCCAACCCCGAAGTCAATCAGAGCCCGTACTACTTTCAGTTTCACCTGCTGGCTGACCCCGAGACGGTCAATGCCTTTGCTCTACCGGGCGGCCAGGTGTTTATGACCGTCGGGTTGCTGAAACTGCTGAAAAGCGAAGATGAGGTCGCCGGTGTTCTTGGTCATGAGGTGGGTCACGTGGTCGGCCGTCATTCGAACGAGCAGATGGCCAAGGCCCAGCTTAGCCAGGGACTGGTAAATGCCGTGGTCATGGCAGGCGGCAGCGATTACGGGATGACGGCCGGGCAAATCGCGCAATTTGTCAGCCAACTGAAGAACACCGCCTACAGCCGCGATGACGAGTTGGAGTCCGACAAGCTTGGCGTCCGCTTCATGAAACGGGCGGGCTACGATCCCAACGCCTTGATTCGTGTGATGGAGGTTCTCAAGAAAGCGGCCGGGGGGCGTGTGCCTCCGGAATTTCTCAGCACGCACCCCGATCCCGACAATCGCGTCGAGCGCATCAAAGAGGCCATCCGGCAAACGGAAAATACCACGCGCTGAAAGACCGAAGTCCGCGGCGGATCTCTCTCTTTCTCTTTATGGCGCGAATCTCCCATGGCAGGAGATCCCGCAGGACAAATGCGCCCTTGTTACCCGTTTACGTGATGAATGTGGCGGGTTTCCTCGGCGCAAATGGCGTAGACGGTGTCCTCACCGATATTTGTCGCCTGATCGCCGATCCTCTCCAGGAAACGCGAAATGAAGATCAAATCCATGAAGGTGGGAATATGATCGACCTGATGGGTCATCAATTCCGTCATCTTGTCGGCGAACGTCCGGTTCATCTGATCAAGCTGGCGGTCCCGCTCCTTGAGAGCTCTGGCCAACTCGACATTCCAATCAGCGAAGGAGCGCACGGCGTCCTTCACCATCGTCTCCGCGTAGTGAAAGATTGGCTGAAGATCCAAGGTTTCCTCCACCGCGGGCCGGGCAATCAGTTTGCGACCCCGTCTCGCGATGTTGACCGCCTGATCGGCGATGCGTTCGAGGTTTACGCTCAATTTCATCGTGGAGATCACGTTTCTCATGTCGGAGGCGAGCGGGTGGAACCTCATCATGATGTTGACGCCTTCCCGATCCACTTGAACTTCGAGCGTGTCGACTTCCTCGTCGTCCGCGATGACGGTGTTGCACCAATCTTCGTCGCGATCGAAGAGTCCCTTTCTGGTGTTCTCCAGGTTTCGTTCGGTCAGGCTGGCCATCATGAGAGCATCGTTGCGCAGGGAGCGCAACGCTTCCTCGAAGTTGCTGAGAATGTGAGGATTCGGCATGGTCAGGGTGTTTGTAGCCATCTTTTTGCGGCGAAGATCAACCGAATCGTCCGGTGATGTAGTCTTCGGTTTGTCTCTCGCCCGGATTGGTAAAGATCTTCTGGGTGTCGTCGTATTCGATGAGTTTGCCCAGATAGAAGAAGGCCGTTCTGTCCGAGCAGCGTGTGGCCTGCTGCATGTTGTGGGTGACGATGACAATGGTGAACTGGTGCTTCAACTCATGGATGAGATCTTCGACCTTCGCGGTGGCGATCGGGTCGAGCGCCGAACACGGCTCGTCCATGAGGAGAATCTCGGGCCGATTGGCGATGGCGCGCGCAATGCAAATGCGTTGCATCTGACCGCCGGAAAGTCCGAGCGCGCTCTCTTGCAACCGATCCTTGACTTCATCCCAAAGGGCAGCTCCACGCAGACTGCGCTCGACGGTCTCGTCCAGCGTCGATTTGGCGCTGACGCCGGCGATTCTCAGCGAGTAAACCACGTTCTCATAAATCGACTTGGGAAACGGGTTCGACTTTTGAAAAACCATCCCGATGCTGCGGCGCAAGGCAATGACCTCCATTTTCTTGTCGTAGATGCTTCGCCCGTTTAGAAGAATGTCTCCCTCGTGCCGGACGCCGTCAATCAACTCGTTCATCCGGTTGAAATTTCGAAGAAGAGTTGATTTGCCGCATCCCGAAGGGCCAATGAAAGCCGTAACCTGGCGTTGCGGGATGTCCATGTTGACGGCAAACAGCGCCTGCTTCTTGCCGTAGTAGAAGTTAAAGTCGCAAACCTTCAAAAAGTCTGTGCGGCGCTCTGAAGATGCGGGCGCGCCGGCTGGTCCTGGAGCGGACGCGGTTGGCGGCGGTTGCGGGTCCATCGTCTTGGTCGTCGGCATTATCTCCTCCGGAAAACGACCTGCGCGACGATATTGGCGATAGTGACAAGAATCACAAGCACCAACGATGCGGTCCAGGCCATCTTGATTTGGTGTTCAAACGGTAGGGTCGAAAAATTGTAGATAAGGACGGACAACGAGGCAGTCGGTTCCCGCAGCGACTGGATCCAGAATTGGCTGAAGAGAGCGGTAAAAATCAGAGGCGCGGTCTCACCCGCGGCACGCGCCACCGCGAGCATGATTCCCGTCATGATCGCCGGCAAGCTGTCCGGAAGCACGACCCGCCAGATCGTCTGGAAATTCGTCGCGCCCAGACCGTAGGAAGCTTCGCGGTAGGCCTTGGGCACGCCAAGCAAGGCTTGCTCCGCCGTGAGCAGAATGGTCGGCAGGATCAGGATCGCGAGCGCGAAGCCGCCGGCCCATGCGGAGAAGCCGCCCGTTGCCAGAACGATCACCGCATACGCGAAGACGCCACAGATGATTGAAGGGATGCCAGTGAGGAGCTTGGCGACAAATCGCGTGGCGTTGGACAGTGCCGAATAGGGCGCATACTCGTTGATATAGATAGCGGAAAGAACGCCAAAAGGAGTTGCGACAACGAGAGCTATCCCCACCATCAGCAGCGTTCCGACCAACGCATTTCCGAAGCCTCCGCCAACCATGCCCGCCGCCGGCGGAAGCTCGGTGAAAACGCGCCACGTCAACAACGGCAGCCCGTTCTTCAAGACGAGGAGAACAATGGAAAACAGAGGAATGAGCGTCAGCAGTGCCAGCGTGACGCATGCGCAGCTGAGGATCCTGCTCCAAAGCGAGCGGATCTCCGATCGGGCGGAATCCGCTGTGGAGAAGAAGTCCGTGGATTTTGCGAGGGCGGTGCTCATGGGCTTAAACTCTCGTTACCGCATGCCGGCAGTTTTCTTTAGTGTATAACGCAGAATCAACTCCCCGATGACGTTGACGAAGAGGGTGAGAACAACCAGCAGGAGAGCGGCGTACATCAGGGAACTCACTTGCAGACCTTCTGCTTCGCCAAACTGGTTGGCGAGGAGGCCGGCCAGCGTCCCCGCAGGCGATAGAAGCGACCATGTCAAACGGGAACTGTTCCCGATGAGCATCGCAATGGCCATGGTTTCGCCCATTGCGCGTCCGAGCGCCAAAATGGTCGCCGCGACGATTCCTGGTGCCGCCGTGGGAAGAATAACGCCAAAAATAGCCTCCCAGCGTGTTGATCCGAGAGCGTAGGCGCCCTCGCGCAGCGTCCCCGGAACTGCGACCAGCGCGCTGCGGGAAATCGCGGTAATTGTCGGCAGGATCATCAGCGCGAGCACCAGGCTCGCGGTCAGCATGCTGTTGCCGTAGGCTGGGGGAGCAAAGAGCGTATTCAGGACCGGAAGGTTTTTGAAAGCGACCACCGCCCATTCTCCGAACGCATGAACAAGGGGAATAACGACGAAAATGCCCCACAGCCCGTATACCACGCTCGGAATAGCGGCGAGCATTTCCACCGTGAAACGCACGATCTGCCGCACCGGCAGTGGAAGGAAATCTTCGCTCAAAAAAATTGCGATCGCGAGACCCAGGGGGAGCGCAAAGAGCAAAGCGATCAGAGAACTCACCGTTGTTCCGATGAGGAACGGCGCCACGCCATAAACATTCCGGTTTGGAACCCACTTGGAGTTTGTCAGGAAATCGAGACCAAACTTCTGAATTGAGGGCGTCGCCTGCCGCGCAATTTCGAAAATGATCCACGCCAGAACGGCAACAGTGGCGGCGGCGGCCACCCAACAGATCAACCGGAACAGATCGGGCCGTTTTTGAAATCCCTTGATCCCGCTCTGATCAATGGCTGGGCTGACTGCTTCCATTAGTAGGCTACGAAGAAATTCACCGGCTCATTCCACCGTCGCCAGGGCGGCCTTGCTCTTTTCGACCACGTTGGCGGGAAGGGGGACGTAACCAAGTTCCTCCGAAAGCTTCTGGCCATCGGTCAAGCTATAGGTGATAAAATCCCTAAGCGCCTTCATCTTCTCAGGGGCGCTGTATTTCTTGTAAAGCAGCAGCCAAGTGAAGGTCGCGATCGGATAGTCGTCTGCCCCCGCGGGGTCTTCCGGCCAGACGCGGAGATTCTCGGGAAAGGTGACGTGAGCGAGAGTCGAGGACCCGCTTGCGGCCGTCGGTTTGACAAAGTTTCCACTCTTGTTTTGCAGGCTCGCAACCGACAGCCCGTTGTTAACCGCGTAGCCGTACTCGACGTAACCGACGGTTCCTTGTGTTTGTTTGATCAGCGACGTAACGCCCTCGTTGCCTTTTCCCCCCGCGCCAACCGGCCACGTGACGGACTTGTCGCTGCCGACCTCGTCGGCGAATCCCGAGCTGATGGCCGCCAGATGTTTTGTAAACACAAACGTCGTCCCGCTGCCGTCCGAGCGGTAGGCCACGTTGATCGCCGTCTCCGGAAGGGTGACGCCCGGATTATCCTTGGCAATCGCCGGGTCGTTCCATTTCGTGATCTTGCCCAAAAAAATGCCGGCATAGGCCTCACGGGACAGCTTGAGGTCGGCCACTCCCGGGAGGTTGTAGGCGATCACGATGCTGCCGGCCGTGGCGGGAACCATAACTACGCCTTGTTTGACCTTGGAGATCTCTTCGTCGCTCATGGCGGCGTCGCTGGCGCCAAAATCCACCGTGCCCTGGACAAATTGCTTCACGCCGGCGCCGGAACCCACCGATTGGTAGTTCACCTGCACCTCGGGATGCGATTTGTTGTATTCGACGGCCCAGCGCTGGTAGAGCGGCGCCGGAAAGGTGGCACCCGCACCGGAAAGTTGCTGCGCTGTCGAGAAAGTCGCCAGAGTGCCCGAAACGAGCGAGGCGATGACAATGGGAAAGGTCAGTTTCATGGTCTGGTCTTCGCGGATCAATCAACCGGGTAATTGTGAAAACGCCAAAGACAGGATTGTGACAATTTTGTCACAGCTTTGGAAGCCCGGACCAGCGACGACACGAAAATGCCGGACCACCAGCGGGATCCCGGACGGCCCTCACGCTGTCGTGAAGGGTAACGGATCTTTTCAGAAGATAGGCATTGTGAAACGAAAGATTTGGATTTCGAATGATCTCTCTCCTAGGAAGCGCTGATGGCCTTGTTCAGTCTGAACCCCGTTGAAAGCCGGATTCTCGGTTGTTTGCTCGAAAAAGAGCAAATCACTCCGGAGAACTATCCGCTGTCCCTCAACAGTTTGATCGCGGCCTGCAACCAATCGACGAACCGCGATCCGGTCGTCGCCTACGACGAAAAGACGGTCGAGGCGGGCCTCGATGCACTGCGGGAAAAGAAACTGGCGACCATGACGCTGGGGGCCGGTTCGCGGGTCCCAAAGTATCGGCACAATTTTCTCAATCATTTTGAGCTCAATCAGCGGGAGGTTGCCCTGCTCTGTGTCCTGTTGCTGCGCGGGCCGCAGACCCCGGGAGAGCTTCGCGCCCGGGCTGAGCGGCTGCAATTTTTCGACAGCTTGGAACAGGTGGAATCTTTTCTCGCGGGCCTGAGTGGAGGGACCGATCCATTGGTCCGCATTTTGCCGGCCCGACCCGGGCAAAAAGAAAAGCGTTACGTTCAGCTGATTTCCGGAGAGCCGGTCACATTTGGAGATATCGACGAGGGCCGTCAGGCGTCAATCCAGCCGGTTGAGGCTTCCCCGTCACGAAGCGAAGCCCTTGAAGATGAGATCGCCGCGCTGCGCGATGAGGTGCGCCAATTGCGGCAGGAACTGCTTTCTTTTCGAAAGCAATTCGAGTGAAGGGCGACCCAACCAAGCTCCCCGCGAAAACCGCCTGGCGTCTCGAAAAAGGAACCGGGGGCATTTGGGACAGATTGCGCGCAATTGCCCGGCGAAAACTGGCAGGTTCTGCGGCGCTCGGGTGGGCGTGCCTTTGGCTCGCGGCATGCTCTTCAGTGGACCATCGAGCGCCTGCGATGCCCGGAATCCGGATGGCTCTCCTTCCTCCCAATGTGCACGGCAGGCTGATCGCGCGCACAATGCGGCCCCAGTACATCACGATTCACTCGACGGAAAATGTCGGAGCTACCGCGGCGCAGCACGCGCGCTACCTGCTGATCAAGGGCAAGCGCAGCAAGAACAATCCCCGGTTCGGGAGGTCGGGCTGGGTCACCTGGCATTTTACGGTCGACGACCGCGAGGTTGTGGAGCACTTGCTCCCGACGGAACAGGGCGATCACGCCGATTACGGTGGGGTCGGGGATCGCTTGAGCATCGGAATCGAGATCTGCGAATTCAGCAGCCCTGCACGGCAGGCCGCCGCCATCGACCGGGGGGCGCGGCTCACCGCATTTCTGATCCGCCGCTATAATATTCCTGTCCGGAACATTGTCCCGCATATGCATTGGCCGCGCTGGGACTTCCGCTACGGCAAGCCGTGCCCGCGGATCCTCCTGCAACGAGACCGTTCCGCTCCGGGCGGCTGGCGGCTCGGAACAAAGTGGAACGGTTTTATTGCGCTGGTGAAACGTTACCTCAGATAACAGTTTGCGGACCGATTCACTCGAAAATCGGCGGCAACGTCCGATTGACGGAGCAACTGGCTTTCATAAGGATCGGCCGATGACTTTAGAAGAGAGGTCCCACAGTCCCGCGCCAGCCGGACCAATAGGCTTCGGCGCAGCTTCCGGAATCGTGAAACGTCGCCAACGCAGTCTTTGGGATGGCATCGCGACGTGATTTGTTTGCTCGCGAGGAAAGAAATGCGCGCAAGCCGCGATCCGCGGGCGGTGGCCTTGGCTTTGGAAAGGTGTCTCTGAGCGATGGGCAAGAATACGCCGCAGTTCGGGAATTTTGAGCGCCTGGGTTACGGAGCCGGAGAGTTGGGCCCGGCCATGGCGGGGAGCACGATCATCTTCTTTCAACTCGTCTTTCTCACCGATGTCGCCGGAATGAACCCGGGATTGGCCGGCAGTGTCCTGCTCATCGCTCGAATCTGGGACGCGGTGAACGATCCGCTCATCGGTTGGCTTTCGGACCACACCCGGACTCCCTGGGGGCGCAGATTGCCCTGGATGGTGGTGAGCGCTTTGCCGTTTTCCGGCTTGTTCCTGATGTTTTGGCTGGTGCCGGACTTCGCGGAACCCGACGCACAATGGCAACTCTTTCTCTACTACCTGGCGGTCGCCATCCTCTACAGCAGTTTCGCGACCGCGCTCGGGCTGCCGCACTCTTCTCTCACGGCAGAACTGAGCAGAGATTACGACGAGCGATCGCGGCTGACGGCCTATAGAATGGGGTTTTCCCTCGCCGGCAGCGTCGGCGGGCTGTTGGTCGCACTGATCGTTTTTCACCTGATGAAGGACGGACCGAAGACGATCCAGTATGCGGTGTTCGGGGTTTCCGTTGCGGTTATCAGTCTGCTTTCCGTGGTTTTTTGTCTCGGCGCCATCTGGCGCATTGCCGTTTCGAGGGATCGCCAACGGGTGCGGCGGCAGGAATCCGACGAGGTCGCGATGAAGCCCTTGTCGCTGCGTGAGCAGCTGGACCTCGTGGTTGCCAACAGGCCGTTTCTGCTGGTGTGCGGTATTTACCTTTGCTCCTGGCTGGCCATGCAATTTACCGCCACGGTTCTTCCCTTCTACACACAGAGCTGGCTTCGGCTGCCGGCGACAACGTTTCAGCTTCTCGCTCTCACCGTGCAGGCGACGGCGCTCTGCTTGATGCCCTTCTGGGGCTGGGTAAGCGTAAAGACAGGCAAGAAATTCGTTTACTTTGTGGGCATGACCTTCTGGCTGCTTGCGCAAGCAGGCCTGATCTTCCTCCAGCCCGGCGATACGAGAATCATTTTTCTGATGGCCGTCATCGCCGGGTTTGGCATTTCAGTCTGCTATCTTATCCCCAACGCCATGCTGCCCGACGTTATCGAGTACGACGAGCTGCGAACCGGACGCCGACGCGAAGGGATTTACTATGGGTTTTGCGTTTTCCTTCAAAAAACGGCGCTGGCTGTCGGGACCTTCGTTGTCGGGCAAATGCTCGCCGTCGCGGGTTACATCCCGAGCGGACCGGGTGAAGCGCTCCCGGAGCAGCCGCACAACGCGCTGTTGGCGATCCGTCTGGCCATTGGGCCGCTGCCCGCGGTGGCGCTCGTTATCGGCATGCTTCTGACCGCCTTTTATCCAGTCACGCGCGAATCCCATCGTCGGGTGATCGAAGAGCTCGACGCGCGAAGGCGGCAAATGCCCTCAACCCCTCGAAACGAAGCCTGACCTGCAGCCGCCATTGCTCCGATCGGCGTCAGGGATCCGGGGAGTTCGTGCGCTCGATGGCCATGCCGGAGGCCTCCCTCTCGAGGCACGACTGGACGAAGGAATCCAGAAGGCGGATTGGCAACTTCCACCGCTGAACGACGAGAAAGATTTGCGTGGAACGGATCTTCTCCGGCAAAGGGATCTCGGTTAGCTCGTGGCCGCCAGGGACGCAATCCAAATAGCTGCGCGGAAGCACCGCCACGCCGCCCCCCGCCCGAACACTGCCGATGACCCCCTCCAGCGTTCCCACGGCGTGCACCGGTCCCTGAGGAGTTCCGGTTTCGTGCAGAAAGTCGATCAAGCGTGCCGTGAAAGAACAGCCGGCCCTTTGAACAAGAATCCTCACCTGGATATTCTTGGGTTTGGCGAGATCGGCCAAAGACTCGATTCCCTTGCGAGCAACAAGCACCAGTTGGTCCTCGAAAATCTTTTCTTCAAGAAAGGCCGTCTCATTGGACCGCCGCGAGACAAAGGCCACGTCAAGCTCCGAATTCAGAACCTTGCTCCATAACGATTCGGTTCCTCCGGTTTGGACAGAAATATCAATAAAAGGGCGGCGCGCCGTGAACCGCGCAATAAGCCCCACAAGCCGCGAGGCGGCGAAAGTTTCGATCGCGCCGATTCGAAGCGAGCCAGTCCGGGGTTCTTCGTCGCCACGAAAGTGCCCGTTGATATCGCGGAAAAGCTCTTCGAGCCGCAGGGCAAAGGGCATGAGCGCCTCTCCCTCCGCCGTCAGGCGGAGCTTTCGCGAGCCGCGGACGATTAGGGTGGCGCCAATTTCGTCCTCCAGGCGCTTAATGCGAGCGGTCACGTTCGATTGCACCGTATGAAGAACAGCAGCTGCCCGAGTCATATTTCCCAATCGCGCCACCGCCAGGAAGACAGGTAGATCGACAAGCAAAGATCTATTCACCGAAACGATCTGTTTTTCAGATGGCAGGCATCTGGACAAATCATTTTTTTGACTTTCTCGCCCGGCTATCCTTGGAAAATATGTCCAATCAACTCTTCATCCTCGTTGCGGGGCCTTACCGGTCGAATACCGGAGATGATCCCGCTCGGATTGCGCAAAATTTTCACGTCATGGCGCGGGCGGCTCTGGAACTCTTCAAGAAAGGACACCTTCCGGTGTTGGGGGAATCGCTGGCCTTGCCGCTCATTGAGGAGGCGGGATCGGAGCGCGTCGGCGATGCGGTGTTCGATCAAATTTTTCACCCTGTTTCTCGGATGCTTGTGCCGCGGGTTGATGCCGTTCTTCGAGTGGGGGGTCCGTCGCAGGGCGCTGACGAAATGCTGAGTATCGCCCGGCGAAGTGGAAAGCAGATCTTCGAGAAGGTGTCCGAAATTCCCGACACCGCGCCCATGGAGATCAAGGAGGCAAAATGAACGAGCGAATCCGCGTGAAGGAGGAGAAGGTTTTGTCCGACGACTGGTATTTGCTCAAGAAGACAACATTCGATTTCCGGCGCTCGAATGGTTCGTGGCAAACCCTGAGCAGGGAAACTTACGATCGGGGAAACGGGGCGGTGATTTTGCTGGTCAATTTCGAGAAGCAGACGCTCATTTTGACCCGGCAATTCCGTTTTCCCGCCTTTGTCAACGGGTTGGCTGACGGAATGTTATTGGAGGCCTGTGCCGGCCTTCTTGACTCCGACCAACCCGAGGAGACTATCCGCAGGGAAGTCATGGAAGAAACCGGGTTTCGAATCGGAGCGCCGCAAAAGCTCTTCGAGTTGTATATGAGCCCGGGCTCGGTTACGGAGAGGTTGTTTTTCTTTTTGGCGGAGTACGAACACGCCGACAAGATCTCGCCCGGAGGAGGCGATCACCACGAAGGAGAGGATATTGAAATCGTGGAGCTCGGCTTCGATCAAGCATTTGCGATGATGGAGAGGGCCGAGATTCTCGACGCCAAGACGCTGATACTGCTTCAGCATTTGGCCCTCTGGCGTGGCTCCGTCGCCGTCGCCGTTCAAGGCCGCCTCAACATGAACCAATAGGTCCACAGAATTAGCAGGAGTTGCAACGGCGCGCGAACGAGGAGATAGGAGGGTCCGGCAGAGTGGCCGCCGAAGGCGACCCGTCGAATGGCAGCGTAGATGTTGCAAGGGAAGACGAGGATAAGAAACCCGATCGTGATGACGCCGACCGGCATCGATCTCTGAAACGCCAGGATTGCGGCAGCAAGCACTCCCTCGAACAGGCCCGAAGCCAAGATCAGATCATGCCGTCTCGGGATGGATGGCGGAAGCATTTGTGCCATAGCGCCCGTCCTGATGAAGTGTCCAAGCGCAGTGAATCCGAAAACGAGGGCGAGGCCAAGATGGCCGGCCCAGTTCGCGTTCCCGCCCATGACGTAAACCACGAGCGATGGCGTTACAAGCAAACCCATTATGAAACCGATTGCGTCACCTAAAGTCCTCAACACGCGCAGCCTTCGTGGTGACTACGCACTAGCAAGGCTGGCTCAGCGCGCATATCGGGAATCGATTTTCATCAACGAGAGCCGGCAACTCCAGACATAATAGACTTGTGATCAATCACATAGTGGCAAAGATGCCGCCGTCAGTGCCACGCGCCAACAATTATTTCTTGCCATACGATAGGAATGATGCAATGTTGTTGGTAGTAGGTTCCAATAAGGGTCGATGGGGGTATCGACAAGGGTGGAAGCTGAGTGTCGCCGCGGTGTTCGAGAGATGCCGCGGCGACAATCTTTAAGGGGTTTCTCACTCAGGGAAAGAGCCCCGGGGCATGCCTCGCGGCGACCATCCGTTCCACACCAATGGAAAGTGCAGAGGTGCGGTGAGGAATCTTGCGTTCCTTGGAGCGCTTGATGACCGCGGTAAAGGCAATCTCGAGAATACGATAATGCCGGTCAGTGATCTCGATATCGGCCCAGAGAAAATTCTGGAGGTCTTGCGCCCATTCAAAGTAGGAAACGATCACGCCGCCCGCGTTGCACAAGATGTCCGGTATGACAAACACGTCAGCCCAACGCTGATTAAGGATCTCGTCAGCTTCAGGCGTGGTTGGTCCATTGGCAGCCTCCGCCAGGACTCGGCATCGCAGGCGGCCTGCGTTCTCCGCGGTAATTACCCGCTCGACCGCGGCCGGAACGAGGACGTCACAGGGCAGGGTCAGAAATTCCTTGGGATCGACCCGCTCTCCCGCCGGGAAATCGCGTAAGGTTCCGTGCTGCGACACGTATCTGTCGGCGGCGGCGACATCAAGGCCGTTTGGATCGTAAAGCGCTACTGTATGATCACTTAATCCGACCACTTTCATTTCGGATTTGAAAGCGAGCCCGCCGGCTATCACCGAACCGACGTTTCCGAAACCTTGGACGATCGCCGCGCACTTGCCGGGCGCGATCCTCAAATGATCAAGAGCCCGATCAATAAGGAACACCGCTCCGCGTCCCGTCGACTCCCGGCGTCCGGCGACGCCTCCGAGAGACACCGGTTCTCCGGTCACGATCTCGCGGATGGCATGGCCGGCATGGACGGAATAGGAGTCCATGAACCACGCCATTACCTGCTCATTGGTACCCATGTCAGGGCCCAGAATATCCATTTGTGGGCCGATGAATGCGATAATCTCATGAAGGTAGCGGCGCGAAACGAGCTCGAGTTCCCGCCGGGACAATCCGAGCGGATCAACCCGCACTCCGCCCTTGGCTCCGCCGTAAGGAAGCCCCGCCAAGGCGCACTTCCAGCTCATCCAAACGGCGAGCGCGGCGGACTCGCCGATCGTAAGCTGCCGGGGCAAACCGTGTGCCTCCCTTGGTAGGGCCGACCGCGAGGTGATGCTGAACGCGGTAGCCGTGGAAAACGTCGATCGTCCCGTCGTCACGATGAATGGGCAGCGCGACCGAAACGGCCCGCTTCGGATAGATGATGCGTTCGCGGTCTCCCTCAGCGATACCCAAATGGTCCGCGATAATTTCGAATTGCCTCTTCGCCATTTGGAAAAGCGAATCCGAGAAGATCGGGTCGCCGGGGTCGTAAGGCATGGGGACCCTCTAACGCGCGCGCCTCGGCGGTCGCGAAGGAAAAGTGCCCCTTAAGGAGCAGGCATGGTCGTGAGCGCTCCGTGAGCCAGACTTTCAAAACTGACGTCAAGGGGTGGATAATTCTCCCACCCTTCGAAGTCGAAGTGCCACCATTCGAAAGGGAACGGCACAAAATGGTGTTTCCTCATAACGGCTTCCAACTTCAGCGAGTTCCGCCTTTCTTCGTCGGTCGACGACGTTGAGTACCGGTGGGCCCTCTGGGAAAAGTCGTCGTAGGTGCTTGGCATCATCAGTTCGTTCCCGATCCGGTCGACCAGAGTCACATCGACCGCCGTTCCGCGGGTGTGCTTTCCCTTGCTTTTGCTTGGATCCGAGACGTAGCGCTCGTCGGGAACGAGGGCCCACATCTTCTTCTGAACCGAAAATGGGCGGTATCCGTCAAAGATCTTGAGGCAGAGCCCCTCGGCCTGCAATTCCTCCTGCACCTTTTGGAGCGAGATGGCCACATCCCGGTGGACGAAGGCGGCGGGGAAAGGATAGAGAACCTGGCCCGTAAAATTGCACATCGTGGCGTAGCGGATTTCCTGGAGGAGGGGAGGATGAATTGTCCCCACATTGACCAGATTGTGTTCAAGAACGGCTGCCGGCGGCGGGCTGGCAGTCTGCCGAGCTTGCTGGGCTTCGCAAACGGAGCCAGTCAGGACAGCGCACAAGCAGAGGCGGAGCAATCGGGACTTTGCGCGCACTGGCTTGCCTTCATGACACGCGGGATGATCTTGTAAAGCATATTGGGGAAACAGCACGCCCGGCGCCCCCAAACCAGATTTTGTGGAGCAGTGCGGATTTCTGACCAGGGAGAGCCAAAGGAGTCAGGTGATTTGAGAGAATTGTGCAGCCGTCTAACGGTTGAGCCAAAAGTGGGGCCGGTTCTTGCGAGCTGGTTCGTGTAAGGTTATTCTCGCCTTCCGCCTCAATTGGAAAATCCATGGACCGCCTTTTGCTCATTGCGGCAACGCTTTGCTTCCTGACGAGCTTTGGCTACACGCTCTATGCGTTGGGGGCCGGGCGGTTCAGGCCCGGACGGTTTAATTTTGTCGCGATTCTCATGGGCTTTGCGTTTCAATCCGCCTTCCTCTACCTTCGCGGGAAAGCGGAAGGATCCTGTCCGCTTAACAGTCTTTTCGATGTCCTGATCTTCCAAAGTTGGTCGCTCGTGCTTACCTACTTAATCGTCGGGCCGGCCTTTCGATTGTCCCTGCTGGGCGCGTTCACGGCTCCGATCGCGTTAATGGTCATGCTGATTGCGCTCATTGCGCCGATTGACCAGGGGGTCGTGAGACGCTTCGAAATCAGTCCGTGGGTCGAAGCGCACGCCGCGCTTTCCATCATCGCCTACGGCGCATTTGGTCTCTCCAGCGTTGCCGGGGTCATGTATCTTGTCCAGGAGCGCCAGCTTAAATCGCGAAAAGCTTCCTCGCTGCTCTATAACCTTCCCCCCATCAACGATCTTGCCGCGGCCATCGGTCATCTCATGGGGTTCGGCCTGGTGTTGCTCACGATCAGCTTTGCGGCCGGTTTCTTCAGCCAGATGCCGGTGAATAGCGTAAAATTCTGGGCTTCGGCTGCGATTTGGGTCGTTTACTGCGCGATGGTCCTGATGCACCGGGTACATTCTCTTGCGCCAAGGAAGCTTGCGGAGTTATCAATTGGTGTCTTCGCGATCGCCCTCATTACCCTGCCGGGAATTCAATATCTTTCCTCGAGACCATGAACATCCTTTGCGCCGGACTGAACCATCAGACCGCTCCGCTTGAAATCCGGGAGAAATTCGCCGTGGGCAGCCACGGGATCGAGGAGGCTTTGGGCGCGGTTCGCCGCATCGACGGACTTGCCGGAGCCGTAATCCTTTCCACCTGCAACCGCGTCGAATTCTACGCGGCAAGCCTCTGTCCCGTGCGCGCGTTTGATTCGCTGCAGACTCTGCTTAGAAATCGCACCGGCGTCGAGGCGCCGCTGTATTTTCACGATACCCCCCGAAGCGTGCGGCACCTGTTTCGTGTGGCCAGCGGCCTCGATTCGATGGTTCTCGGGGAAACGGAGATTCTCGGCCAGGTCAAGAAAGCCTATTCGACAGCGGCCGAGCTCGGCGCGACAAGCCGCCACCTCAACAAATTGTTCCAGCACGCCTTCCGGGTGGCCAAACACGTCCGCACCGACACTCAGATTACCAGGGGTGCCACATCAGTCGGCGCCGTGGCGGTGGAGCTTGCGGGAAAGATCTTCGGCGATCTTTCCGGGCGTCGCGTCATGATTCTGGGCGCCGGAGAGACCAGTGAACGAACGGCGAGGAGTCTCGTTTCCCGCGGCGTCAAAACGGTGATTGTTTCCAATCGGACCTTCGAGCGCGCGGCAAAGATCGCCGAGGAGGTGGGCGGACTGGCCATTCACTTTGATCACTGGCAAAATGCATTTGCCGACGTGGACATCCTCATCTGTTCAACGGCTGCCCCCCACACCGTGATTACCCGCGAGAAGCTCGCTCCGATGATGCGCGACCGTTCGGGGAAGCCATTGTTCGTGATTGATTTGGCCGTGCCGCGCGACGCCGACCCCGCCATAAACGAGTTAGAGGGAGTTTTTCTCTACGATATCGATTCGCTGGAGAGCATCGTCCGGCAATCGCTGGAGGTGCGGCGCAGCGAGATAATCCGTTGCGAACAAATGATTGCCGACCACGTGGGAGCGTTTGTTTCCTGGCTGCGCCATCATCATGAGTTTCGTGCCTAGAGGAGTGTTCCAATCCCCGGGCCTGTCGCTCTGCGGGTTGCAACGATCTCCCGGCGCGACGGTGGGCTCCAAACTTGGCTTTTGCGTGCAGGTCGTTTTTGGTGTGAATCGCTGAAATTCGTGGACCGCATTATTCTCGGAAGCCGCGGGAGCGATCTGGCGCTCGCTCAATCCCGGATCGTAGCCAAAAAACTCCGGGCCGCGCACGGAAAGCTGAGCATCGAGGTCAAGGTTATTAAGACCACCGGCGACAAACGGCTTGATCTGAGCCTTTCGGACTCTCCTGAGCGAGGCCTCTTCACCAGGGAACTCGAGGAAGCCCTGCTTGCGGGAAAAGTTCACGCCGCCGTCCACAGTTTGAAAGATCTTCCGACCGATCAACCCGACGGGATTGTGATTGGCGCGATTCTCGAGCGCGCAGATTCTTCCGACGTGCTTGTTTCAAAACGGCCCGGTGGGCTGGCGGGCCTGCCGATCGGGGCCGCGGTCGCCACGTCTAGCCCGCGCCGACAGGTGCAAATCCTGCTTCTTCGACAGGATCTCCGAGTCGTTGAAATTCGCGGCAATATCCCGACTCGTTTGCGCAAACTCACCGCGGACCAGTCGCTGGAGGGTTTGGTGCTGGCCAAGGCGGGACTGGACCGACTCGGCCAGCGATTTGTCCCCGCGGGCCTACACGTGGATATTGTCGAGGAAATCCTTCCCGCGCCGGGGCAGGGAGCGATAGCGGTCGAATGCCGCAGGGACGATGCCGTCGTCACCCGGTTGCTCGCCGGCATCCATCATGAGGCCACGGCGCTCTGCGTTACGGCCGAGCGCGACTTTCTTCGGGCTCAGGGCGGAGGCTGTCACAATGCGATTGCCGCCCGCGCGATTCTGGTCGATGGAAAGCTGATCCTCAGGACGTTTCCGCCATCATGAAACCGGGCATTTGTTATCTTGTCGGTGCGGGGCCGGGCGATCCCGATCTCCTAACGCTCAAGGGCCGAGCCTGCCTGGAGCGCGCAGAAGTGATCCTTTACGACTATCTCTGCAATCCGGCTCTTCTCAGGTGGGCGCGCGAGGGCGCGGAAAAGCTCTACGTTGGCAAAAAGGCGGGCGCCCACAGCCTTTCGCAAGACCAAATCAGCGAATTGCTCGTAGAAAAGACGAAATTCGGCAAGATCGTTGTGCGGTTGAAGGGGGGAGATCCCTTTGTGTTTGGGCGCGGCGGCGAGGAAGCCGAGGCGCTGGCAGAGGCGGGTTGCGCGTTTGAGATTGTTCCCGGGGTGAGCTCGGCAATCGCTGGACCAGCCTATGCGGGAATTCCGGTGACCCACCGCGCTCACAATTCAGTGCTGACGATTTTCACCGGGCATGAGGAACCTGGCAAAGCGGATTCGCCGCCGGACTTTCGAGCGATTGCTGCAACGCCGGGGACGAAGGTCATGCTGATGGGGATGGTGAGGCTCAAGGCCATTGCCGCGGAACTTGAAGCCGCCGGGATGCCGTCCCGAACCCCCGTCGCCGTCGTGCGCTGCGCAACGACCGGGGCCCAAACGACGCTCGCAGGCACGCTCGCGGACATCGCTGAGCGCGCGGAGGAAGCCGGGTTTAAACCGCCCGCAGTCGCCATCTTCGGCGACGTGGTGGGTCTTCGGGACAAGCTCAACTGGTTTGAAAGCCTGCCGCTGTTCGGAAGGCGCATCGCGGTGACCCGCACCCGCAAGCAGGCCGGCGAATTGGTGGACCGTCTGCATGTTCTGGGAGCGGATGCTTTCGAATTGCCCACCATCCGTATCGAACCTCCACGCGACCGGCGGGAGTTTTACGGGCTTGTCGCGGACTCGCATATTTACGACTGGATAGTCTTTACGAGCCCGAATGGCGTCGACGCCTTCTTCAAGGCGTTTTTTGAGATTTATCATGACGCCCGTGATCTTGGCGGAGCTCGAATCGCAGCCATAGGGCCGGCCACCTCGGCCCGCGTGCGAAGCTACCGGGTTCAAGTCGACGTGCAGCCGGAGAAATACGTTGCCGAGGAAATCATCAGGGCTTTGCAGCAGCAAACCAGCGTGGAGAACCTCAAGTTTCTTCTCGCGCGCGCGGAAGGCGCCCGGGAAGCGCTGTCGCAGCAGCTTACGCGGCTGGGCGCCATCGTTGATGAGGCGATCGCCTATCGCACGGTCCCTGAGACGGACGACGTCGCCGGGGGCATTCAGCGCTTCCGTGAGGAGGGCGCCGATATGATCACCTTTACCAGTTCCTCAACGGTTCAGAACTTCGCTGCGCTCAAGTTGCCGATACCGCAAAACATCAGAACCGCCAGCATCGGCCCGATCACCTCCAAAACGATGCGTGCCCTCGGTCTGGCTGTGGACGTAGAAGCCAAAACGCACGACATTCCCGGGCTTGTGGAGGCCATAGCCAAAGATCGGCCCCGGGAGCGCTCGATCTCCGCGACCACTTGAAACGCGCCCGGGCTCGCGCCGTCTCTGCAAAGAAAGAAAGAGTTGCTGGTTTTTACTTCCTGGCCGTAAGCTAACGCGAGGACGATTAGCGCGGATATCGCGATATGTCCATCAGGCCGCGATTTGTAAATGGGACCTCCTTCTCAGGTTTTGACAAGGAGGCACATCCTCCATGGCTAATGGTTCGATTTACAAATGCTCGAAGATTTTCGCAGCGACTCTTCCTGGTAAACGGTGACCGATGGGTTGTCGAAAGCCATAATTCCAGCATCGCATCACTCGCGGAGGATACCCTGGGGATTCCCAACATTTTCAATGGGCGCGAATTCTCGATCACAGGCGAGAGCCCGGGCGTTACCTTCATAGAAGGTTTTTTGCACCATGATGGGAAAATACCTGTCGCGCGCCTGCTTGAGGTGAGCGTCAAGGACGAAAGATCGCTAAGCATCGCTTTCCATTTTGTGACGGACGATCTTTTTACCGCGACCAACCGCCCGGCCACTATCGCGGACGAATTGCTTCTGATCCTGAACGATATCTTCGGGAACCAGGCCAACGTGACGTTCACGACGACGCGCAAAGGCCCCGCCCAAGTTTCGACAAATCTCCTCCTGATCGTTACAGCCGATCAGCCAAACGAGGATGGCATCCTGAGGCATCATCGCGAGTGGGACAAACTGTTGGTCGCGCGCGATCCAACGGCGGATATCAACGTCTTCTTCATGCCGTGGGGCGGGTCGAAGGACCGCCGACCTACGCGCATTCTTGGACTGAGCGGAGATTTCGTTTGCCCCGATGAAATGTTGGACGACGAAGTAAAAGTAGCGTTGCAACACGAAATCGGAAGATTTCTCGGCTGCGATGTCACCTACGACGAAAAACGAAGCCAACACCTGATGTTCTGGCGTCGAGCCGAAGGCATCAACCCTGACCCTGGCAATGGCTTTGCAAGTTTCATTTCCAAAGATTGCGCCAACACGATGAACCCCTGAAAGATCGGGGACCGAATCGTCGAGGAGTCAGTAATTCAAGATGCTTTCGGCCTTTGTTGCCTAAAGGCTATTTGACAAACCCGACGGCTTGGACAAACTTGCGCGGTCGAGGATTCAATAAGTGTATCTTATTTAATACACATATAGAATCGAGAGATAATCAAACGCATTTGTGGGGAACAATGGAAAACAAGAATTGCGGTAAGGAATTGGACAAAAGGAGGCGATCGGTTCGGCGGTCGGTAAATCGGCAAGCAACACGGACTCGGCGACTCGGGCCGTTCAATCGTCCGGGCGATTTGCTCGCAGGAGCCGTTTTCCTTGGGGCGGCACTGAGCACCTCGTTTGCCGACAAGACGGTCGGATTCGGCTATAGCTTTGCAACAGAAACCGGCGCCGTCCTTCCCGAAGATCCCGTCGCGCAGGACATTACCTTTTCGCGCCTTTCCCTTAACGGTCTCCTTCAAAGGGGACTCTTTCGCCTAGAGCGGTTCTCATAAAAGAATTCCGAAAAAGGGCTTGTACTCTTGCAAAGGGGTTGCGATAGGGTGGTGGTTGCGCCATCAAGAGGCAGAGCCCAATGCGGAGAACGCCAGGCTGGAGGAATTACGGGTGGCGATGGAGGCCGCGCCCAATCGGCGCAGTTACATCCGGCTTGCCGTGATGCGTTCCTTGCTTAGGGGATTGGAACGCCGGGTAGTGAGAGCACAATTTTGCCGAACTGATCGGGTGATTGGACTCTGGATCGAGATGTTCAACACTGGGGGAATCGATGCTCTGACGAGCAAGGGGCGAGCGGGACGAGGACGCAGGGTGAAGCTGGAACGCTTGCGCGATCTCTTAGTGCCCGTCTTAGAGAATCCGGGCGAAGCCGGCGAGCTTCACTGGACGGGAGTCAAAACCATGGATTTCTCAAGGAGCAGCTTGGGCTGGAGGTGGGTTACAGCACCACGATGCGCTATCTCCATGAGCTAGGTTATAATCTGCGAGTGCCTCGCCCCTGGCCGGAGCGCCAGAATGAAGAACAAGGCCATGCCTTCTTAGATCAACTGCGGCTCTGGCAGGCCGATCCCAACCTGGAGTTATGGTTTGCCGACGAATGCGGGGTTGAGGGCGATCCGCGTCCACGGCGGCGCTGGAGCGCTCGGGGCAGCGCCGGCCCAAAGTGCCCTAACTCGGAGACCATATCCGGGCCAACGTCATCGGCGCAGTATGTCCGGCTACTGGAGAATGCTGCACGATGATCTTTGATGGAGTCGATAGCGATGTCTTCCAGTATTACCTGGATTTCTTGGCTAAAGAGCTTCCCCCTTTGGACTCCAAACGCCGAGTGCTCATTGTCGACAACGCCAGCTGGCACAAAGCCCAAAGACTCAACTGGCATCACTTCGAGGTTCACTACCTGCCGGGCTACAGCCCCGATTTCAATCCCATCGAAAGGCTCTGGTTACGCCTCAAAGTCGACTTCTTTAGCGATTTCATCGCTAAGAGCCCCGAGCAACTCACCCAACGTCTTTGCCACGCGCTGACTTCCCTCATGAACGATCCCGAAAAAGTCGCCTCTCAGTGCGCTTTTCGGAAATGATTTCCGAGAGATGCTCTATCTTCCAAGGGGGCCGGCCTATACCGATTTCGGACCGTGGAGTAGAGTGCACGGCGACCCTTTCAGCTTTCATCCAGAAGCGTCCTACGTCTCCTTTTTTGTTTCGGCCCCATCCGGGTATGAGCTGCTGGCCGGAGGGTTCTTTACAATCCCCGTTCACCGGAAATGCTCGTGGCGGCGGCGTTTCCTTTTCCAGTGACTACGCGATGTCGCAGCGCGTCGACGTTCAAGTGAACCTCTACGCCATTCCCAGCGCGCCTTTTGGGCACAATGTTCCGCTCGGCGCTTTTGAGGGCGGGATCACTTCGGGGAGTCCGAACCGGCGGTTGTCCCCCAGCCTTCGACGGTTCTTGGAGGTCTTGCGGCCGCCGGCCTGATCCGCGCCTTTTTTTGTGAGACGGTTGGCCGAGCGCCGCTCGCCGGCTTCCATCGCCTGAGTTTCGCGTAAAACTGATCCCACGAGCCTGCCGACCTTTCCCGGGCGATTCGCTCTCTCCTGGCGTTGACTGGTTGAGCGGCCAAGCCTAACTGGGGTAGTCGGTCGAAAGCGCCACGTCGCGCCACGCGGCGAATTCGCTCCGCATGGCTTCAAGCTTGGCGCTGGCCCGCTCCATGGCCAAGGCACCGAGGGGAAGGTGCAGAGGCGGATTTTCCGCGGCGACCGCCTTGATGATGGCTTCCGCCGCAAGTGCGGGATCTCCCGGTTGCTTGCCGTTGCGCTGCGAAGCCGCGGCGCGGGTGGCTCCGGCTGTTGGCTCGTAGTCGGCTATTTCTTGCCTGGCGGTGGCCAGCGATCCGCCGAGGAAATCGGTCCGGAAAGGCCCCGGCTCGACGATCGTGACGCGAATGCCCAGTGGGGAGAGCTCCGTTGCGAGGGCCTCCGAAAGCCCCTCGATGGCAAATTTGGTGGAATTGTAAATGCCCCAACCGGGAAGTCCGACGAGTCCGCCAATTGACGAGAGATTCACGAGGTGTCCGCTGCGTTGCCGACGAAAGTAAGGCAGCACGGCACGGGTTACACGCAATAAGCCGAAGACATTGATCTCGTACACGTCGGCGATTTCCTCATCGCTAGCCTCCTCGACCGCTCCGAGCAGCCCATGGCCGGCATTGTTGACCAGCACGTCGACTCGGCCAAACCGCTTGATGGCCTCCCCGACGCCGGCGGAGATGGCTGACTGGCTGCGAAGGTCCAGGGAGATGGCCAGCAGTCGATCGGAGCCTTCTTTGAACGCGTCCGCGACTTTTTTCGGTTGCCGCGAGGTTGCCACGACGGAGTCGCCGTGCTGCAAGACGGCGCGAACGAGTTCGTTGCCGAAGCCTTGGGAGGTGCCCGTAATAAACCAGACGCGATTGTTCATGGCATTAAGTGATCACAGGAATGGATGATGTTTTGAAAGTATACGCGATGTATAGTTCATTTCCTGGAAATCCGGCATGAAGCATGCAAGGAACGGCATCCACGGAGCACCGCTTGGGAATCGAGGCGAGAGGTTGGCCAGGTTTGAATATCGGGGTGCCGCCGAGAGCAGTTGCTCGGAGGTTGCCTTGACGCTTCTTTGGCCTTTGCAATCGCCCGGCGATCTCCACGTCTGAACTTGATCGGGCCCGGCTCGAAAAGATTCTGAGCTTACAAGGCAGGACAGTTCTTTGAGCGCCCCGATTGGATGCTCCTACTGTCGCGTTCGCTGAGATGCGCGATTTTCGTGGCGTGGGAGGCCGCTAGGATATTCACTACCACGGTGGATATCGAAGAGGATTTGCGCCGTATCGCACTGCAAGAGGAGCGCCTGCAGTTCCATCGCTTTGGCGCCTCCAGCGCCTGGGATCTCGGAAAGCGCTTAAAAGAAATCGGAGAAGTGCGGAAGCTGGCGATCGTCATAGACATTCAACTGGAAACCTTGCCGCTATTTTACCTGGCGCTGCAAGGCACCACGCCCGACAACCCCGAGTGGGTCCGCCGCAAGCGGAATATTGTCCGCCGATTCCACCGGAGCTCCTATGCGATCGGGCTCATGGCGAAACAGCAAAAGATCAATTTGGACGCTTTGGATCCGCGCGATTACGCTCCTCACGGCGGATCCTTCCCCATTCTGCTCTCGGGGACGGGCTACGTGGGAACGATAACGGTTTCCGGATTGCCCCAGCGCGAGGACCATTCCTTGGTCGTGGAAACAGTCGCCGGCTACCAGGGGCGCGATCTCTCCGATATCGCACTCACACTCGCTTGACTCAGGAAAAGCAACGCGAGAATGCTGCCCATCTCGAGCGGAGATCACGGCACGCGACCGGGGTTGGTGCGTCCGGCCAGAAACGACGCAGGTGAAGGTTCTGTTTGAGATCACTGTCAAGGGCGTCCTTGGCGCGGAACCACCGAGAAAAAGCGTTGAGCCAATCGGCGGCGTCTTCTTCCCAAAGTTTCGCGTCAAAAGACGATCACCGATGCGGATGATTGCCGCAGCGTAGCAGATAACGGGCTCAGGCGTGCACTGGGGATGGCAGTGCGTATGGCAAGGCGTTTCGAGGCCGTCTCTACGCATACTCGGCTCCGCGACCGGCTTCTAATCTTGGCTGGGGAGCCTTCTCTCGCCCGAACTCGGCGTTCGAGACGGCTCCGTCTTGTGGTATCTAGGCGTATGAACGATCAATTGGGTGCAGCCCGCGCTGCTTCCCGATCTCGACCTCGAACAAGCCGCCGGTGAAAAGCATTATCAGATCTTGCGCGGCTGTCGTGCGGTAGCTGGTGCCATATTGGGCTTCGTCGAAGATCCCGAGCGCCGGTCCGTGGCCTTCGTCGAAGCTCAACGCTTCCACCGTGCCGAGCCCGCGCCGCACGTGAAATGGAGGCGGATGCCCCGCGTTGGCGTAAGCCATCCGGCCATTGGCGACGTTAACGACAAGGTGAAACGGAGACCAGCATCGGCATCTCGGTTTGCCGGAAGATCGTCTGGATGTCGCGGTTGATCTGGGTCAAAAAGCGACGCGCCTCGGTCGCGACTGGCGCGAGCTCTTCGATCACGCCGCGCAGGATTGCCGTCACCAGCGCGGCGCGCAGCCCGTGACCGACGACATCGCAAATAAAAACGCCTGCTTCGCTATCTGAAAGCGAAAGCACACATAAGAAATCGCCGCCAACCCTCTGCGCAGGCTGATAGCAATGGCAGAAATTGAGGCAGCTCTCCCCCGGCGTCACGCCAGCCGGAAAGCTCGGATACGTTTGGGTGAGAAACACCTGTTGAACGTCACGCGCCATTCCGAGGTCTGCTTCGAGCTGCGCATTCTTAACGCGCAACTCCTCTGCGTAGCGAACAAGGCTTTCTTCGGCTGCTTTCGCGCTTCCTCGGCAGATTTGCGGCGGGTGATGTCCTGTACCATGCCCTCATAGTAAAGGAGTTCGCCGGCCAGCTCATCGTGAACGGCACGAGCATTTTCTGAAATCCAAATAACACTTCCATCATGACGGTAGATGCGCGATTCGAAATCCTGGATGTGCCCGTCGCGGCGCATCGTCAGCGCAACTTGCGGCGACGATCCGACTCCACATAGAGCTGGCGGCCGAGGTCCGCGAGCAAATCCTCGGGGGAATCGTAGCCATACATTCGGGCAAGGGCCGGATTGGCGCTGAGATACTTGCCTTCCGGGGTCGTTTGAAAAATGCCTCCCTGGCATGCTCGAAAATGCTACGGTATTTCTGCTCGGCTCGGCGCAGCGCTTCGATGGTCATCTCGCATCCCCCGGGTTGATCGATCTTTGCCTGCCTCTTAGAAGATAAGACGTTCCTACGGCTCGTAACTTGCCGGAGGTTCAGGGGAGCAATTGGCATGCCGAAACACACACTATTCAGGAGCATGAATCTAGCCCCGGTGCGGAAATTTAAATCTCAAACGAATCGGGCACTCGCGCGACGACCCTTCAAAATTGGCGCGGCAGAAACTTCGCGCCGGGAGCTTCGTCCCGACCTTTGGGTTCCTCGGGACAGATCAGCGCCCGGAGGGTGCGGAAGGCGGTCCCTCGTAACCAATATAACCGATACGACCTGAGTCACGTACTCCTTCCTGCTGGCGTTCCAGTTACCTACGCCACTGGGCGTCGCTTACGGATCGTTTTGTGGCGCATCCCAGGGCCATCAACATACAGCGAAAACCCCGCCTCGGCGAACCATGGAGGGCGCTTCGTTGATGCTTCGGTCATTTGCTGAAGGACGCCGGGACTGCCGCCGTGCGGCTGCCTTACGTCAAGATTTACGATGCGACCCCACTGTTACTCTGTCCTGTTTGGCCTGCTTCGCGGTGAACGAACACGGCAATGCGACGGTCAAACGTTTTTACTTATGAATTTCAGACGCCTCGACCCGGCATTCTTTCTTCTTGCGACCGCTGGGTTTGCCATGGCAGCGACCTCCACCGTTCCCCGGATTCCGCTCAAGGATTTCTTCGACAATCCGAAAATCAGCAGCGCGGCAATCTCGCCCGACGGAAAGCGCCTCGCCTTCCTTGCACCGGAGGCGACGCGTCTAAACGTCTGGGTTTGCGATGTCGCAATGGGCCTGAATTCGGCGAAGGCAATCACCCATGACGCGCAGCGCGGAATCATGAATTTCGCCTGGACGCGAGATAGCCGTTACGTGGTTTTCGAGCAGGACCAGGGCGGCGATGAAAACTTCCACCTCTTTCGCGCCGATCCGCTCCAGCCGGACGGGAAGCCCCTCGACCTGACTCCGATGGCAGGAGCGCGGGCGGAAGTCGTCAACCTGCCGCGCGAACGGCCCGACGAGGCCGTGGTCGCGATCAACGGTCGCGACCGGCATTACTTCGACGCGTATCGCCTCAACCTCGCGAGCGGCAAATTGACGCTCCTCGAAAAGAACCCTGGCGATGTCGACGCGTGGCATGTGGATTCGCATGGCGACATCCGCGCTTGCACGGCCCAGGTCGGAACAAAAACGGAAATCCGGGTGCGCGACTCTGTTCACGAACCCTTCCGCACCCTTGCGACCTACTCGGATGAAGAAAGCGCGAGCGTGCATGGATTCAGCGCCGACGGGACCTTTCTGTACTTCTCCAGCGCGCGCGATGCGAACGCCGAACGGCTGGTGCAGCTCGATCTGAGAACCGGCCAAGAGACCGTGATTGACGAGGATCCGGATTACGACCTGAGTGAAGTGCTGATCAGCGACCGTACGAATCAGCTCCTCGGAGTCGCCTACGACAAGGACCGCCTGACTTACAAACCGTTCGACCGGCAATTCGCCCGCGACCTCGAGATCCTTGGCAACGTGCACGACGGCGAAATCCTTTTCCGGAACAGCACGGACGATGAGAGGAAATGGATCATCGCCTACGACTCGCCGACCGATCCCGGCGCGACCTATCTCTACGACCGAGAAACCGGAAAGGCAGAGTTTCTTTACCGCCCGCGTCCCTGGCTGCCACGCGAAGGTTTGGCGGAGATGCGGCCGATTTCGTTTCCGGCTCGCGATGGATTGACCATCCATGGATACCTGACTTTGCCAAAGGGTGTGGCAGCCGAAAGCCTTCCCACGATCCTCGTGGTGCACGGCGGGCCTTGGGCGCGTGATGAGTGGGGTTACAATCCCGAGGTGCAATTCCTTGCGAATCGCGGCTTCGCAGTGCTCCAGCTCAACTACCGGGGCTCGACTGGTTACGGTAAGAAGTTTCTCAACGCGGGCAACCGCGAGTGGGGCGGCAAGATGCTCGACGACTTGACCGATGGCGCGGACTGGATCGTGAAGCAGGGCATCGCGGATAAAAAACGGCTGGGCATCTACGGCGGCAGCTATGGTGGCTATGCCACCCTTTCGGCGCTGGCATTTCGTCCCACGGTTTTCGCCTGCGGCGTGGACTACGTGGGGATCTCGAACCTGCTCACGTTCATGAACACGATTCCACCATACTGGGAGACCTTCCGCGAGCTGATGTATAAGCGCGTCGGAAATCCCCAGATCGACCGCGAGCTCCTCCGCTCCCGCTCACCGCTCTTCGCCGCGGAGAAGATCGAGGCCCCGCTCTTCGTGGCGCAGGGCTACAACGATCCGCGCGTGAATCATGCCGAGGCCGAGCAAATCGTCGCCGCGCTCAAGGCGAACAAGAAGCCCGTGGAGTATCTGGTGAAGATGGACGAAGGCCACGGCTTCGAGAACCCGGAGAACCGTCTTGATTTCTACGCCAGGATGGAGGCGTTCCTTGAAAAGCACCTACTCTGAGGACCCATTCGTCAGTAAATCTCCCGCGCCGGCACCGGCCGGAAAAGGGTGCCCGCCGCAATCTGTCTCACGAGTTTCAATGTCGGCCTCGAATTGTCCGCGTGCTTGCAGGCCGAGACGATCTGATCAGGACGGTCCGCTTGCCGAAGACATGGAGCCAGCTTACGAAATGAAGAGAGCGTTGCCGACGCGCGTTCAGCATGCTCCGCTGCGGACGCGACTCGGCGGCGTGAGGTTCGGCTTTCCGCCTGGTCATGCGGGGTGGCTCGTTAGCGCAAACCAATCCTTAGACAACGAGGCCAGGGCACTTTCGACTTCTACGAGGAATAGCGCGCGCTAAGGCCCTCGTTTCGCAAGGAGAGGGCGTCACACGTGGCAAGCCACGGAATCCGTTTCGGCTTCTTCAAGTTTTTCCAGGTCGGATCGTCTGTCAGCATCAGCGCTCGCATTTGGTGACCGACACTGATAGGCAGGCAAGCGTTGAGAACGCGCAAGATTTGTTGAACCCGAAGGAAACGAAATGTCTAAAGGATTGACGCTGGCTTTGCGCGGTCGTTTCTTTTGGCTATCAGGGTTGATCGCTGCGGTTGCTTTGATGGCCGCGGCAGTTTTTCTCATCCATCCTCTGGTGACCCGGTATGTGGAAAGCGAAGCGTTCCGCAAAGAGCTCGATAAGCAGACCTCAAAGGGATTGCATCTAGAAGGACGCTTCGAGGTTATCCGAAGGACTGGCTTTCTTACCGCAACAACGGAGGGCTTTACTGGCGGGAACGGAGTCAAGGCCATTAGGTCGATCTCGACAGGTAGAGCGGACGCAAAATTCAATCCATGGGGAGTTTTACTGCGACGCTGGCAGTTGGATTACATCCGGATTCCGTCAGGGAGAGCGGAGATTCAAACCTACGAGCCCAAAACGGAGAACAATCCACCGAAACCTTGGTATGCTATCTTCCTGCCAGATAGGGTGTATCTGGCGAAAGTGGTCTGCGACTCGGCGGACGTCACGTGGCAACTGCGTGGCCGCGAGGCGGGCTTCTTCAAGACCGGACTTCTCATTACGCCCCATGGACGTGATTTCGAGTACCCGGGCCACAGGCGGGACGATGAAGACAGGCATGGTTCCCGATCTCGCGCTGATTCAAATGCACCTGCTTATCACGAGGGAACTTCTCACGCTGCATGATCTGGAGCTTGCGCCCAATCAGGAAAGCGAAGGCCGCATCCGAGTCAGAGGTCAGGCCGGACTGAAGCAGGACAAGAGCCTTTCCGTAACAATGAATTTTTCACAAATCCCGGTCGATCCTTGGATACCTGAAGCCTGGGCAAATTTGTTCCGAGGCGAAGCGTCCGGTGAGGTATCCTGGGAGGGGCGGGATATGAAGCTGGAAAGCTCCGCCGGTCGCGGAGCCTTTCGAATTGAAGGAGGCCGCGTATCCGGCGCCCCATTTCTCGATCAGGCCGCAGCTTTGACCGGCAAGAAATCTATCGAGGAAGTCGAGCTGAGCCGATTCTCGCTGCAATTTGAGTGGAAGTTTCCCCGGGTGGAAGTCGAGCAGATCGAGATCGAGGCGCAGGGCGCTTTTTCCATCAAAGGTAAAGTTCTAATCGACAACCAACGTCTTGCCGGCTCGGTGCAACTCGGCACCACCCGAAAGTATCTCGAGTGGTTGCCCCGCGCCGAGGAAATTTTTGCTCGCGAACGGGATGGATATCTTTGGACGACCGTGAATCTGGCTGGAACAGTGCAACAGCCCCAGGAAGACCTGAGTCCCCGCGTTGCCCAGCTCTTGAAGAAATCCCCCGGGGCTGCAGTAGGGATCTTTTTCCGTCAAGCAGGTGAGTGGCTTGAAAAGAATCTTGGCGGCAGTAAGAAAGCAGAATCAAGCAAGCCCTAGCCCAGCAATGACGTTTCAAGCGCTCGGGCTGGCCGTAGAGAAAAGGGGCCAGCCGCTAGGACATGACGACGAAACGGGTCACTAGGGTTGAGAGCGCTGATTGTCTGCGAAAGAGGCGAAGGCAAAGAACGCGGTGGTGTCGCCGCGGTCGCCCAGTCTCGCCGTGTTTAAGTCAAGTTCCCGGTCAAGCCTTGCCTGAAGTCTGCCTTTCGAGACATGGTGCTCGCTCCGACCGCAGATGGCATCGCTGACCTTCATGTCGTAGGCAGAGATGCTTTTGGCGATGCTACCCGCCGCTCGGCTACCCGAAAAAACCAGCGCGACGTGAGTTCCAGCTACTCCAAAGACGGGACCAGTTTTCCAACGAATTGCGCGAAGGCCAAACGCTGGGAAACCGGCGATGTCGTCGATCCTTCAATCTCTTGCCTTGTCGTTACAAGGTGGTTGATTCCCGCGAGGCCGGCCAAAAGGAAGGAGTCCCTGGCTTTATCCTCACGGAGTTCAGAAATAGGCTAGCGCCATCGGTCGTCACGAGGCTCGCCAAACTTGTCTGGCACACCAAGGTTCGTCCATCTGGAATGGCGGCTCGATTCCTCTAGAAGAGGGCTCCATCGTCTTGGCGAAGAGTAGCGTACCGGAACCGCTCGTGCGACACCTCTAGGGATCACTCCTTCGCGTCAGGAGGATTTGCTTGTGCCTTCAATGGCCGTCCCTCAGCCACTGAATCGGAATGCCAGGACGTTTTTCAGCGCTCCTTAGCGAACGTAATTCCCTTTCTCTTGAGGCCTCCCAGATACGTCCGTCCGGGTTCTTGTAATCAAAACACTGAACTTGCGTATTGAGGCAAAGGAGCAGAAAACCGGCTTAAGAGGCAGTCGGATTCACACGTGAGCCAGGGACAATTTGCTCCGGGTTATCACGTGCCCGACGTAATAACTCCGTTTTGGTGATTGATCGCCTCCAGGAGCACGGCGTGGAGGGAGAGCGTCAAAAGATCGGGCGTCAAGCCGCCCGGGCCTTTGCAAAGTGCGGAACTATTAATGGTAGAAGTTCGTAGGATCTGTTGCGCGTCAGCTTCCATTGTACTGCCACCGGCCCGCCCCAATCTTGGTAATGCCCTTGATTTTTCTCCCAGTGCTACTGAACCAGACGTGAAGATTCTGGTTTTTCACTCCGAGCTTGTCCGAAAGATCTTTGGCAGCGACACCCGCGGCGCCCGCCTTTTTGAGCTCCGCCAGGATCGCGTCTCTCAACGCTCCGCGCCTCGGAGCCAGAAGAGGTTTAGAAGATTTCACTGGAACAACCCGGCTGGCGCGGGCCAGCTTCAGTTGCCGTGCCGCGCGAGGTGCTCCGTTCGAGCGAGTTGCCGGTTTCGACGAAACATGAGCTGAGAGTTTGGCTTCAATTTCCGCGAGTTCTTTCTGTAAGAGCTCCTTCTTTGCAACGATCGGAATGAGCTGTCTGAGTTGGGAACTTGTTATATTGGTTATCGACATAAAGCGCTTAATTTACACGCTCTCTTATCCTCGCAAGGGAAAAGTCTCTGCACCCATGGATCTCAAGCACTTTCACCCCCGTTAGAGGGCTGCTGTAGCCATCACTTGAGGTGTCCCCTTACGGAAATCCTCCGACGAATTTCATTCGCCAGCCGATAACCGAGTAGCGCCACAAGGTGGGGCCGCCTCTACTTGATCTCGCAGTTCTGTTCGACGTTCTGTAAATTTCTAGCGTGCTTAAGCCTGTGCCCGTCTACCTGGTTTGGCTCACTTCTTCCCGCCGCTTTGGTTCTGCGGTGGAAGAAGGAATCGACGTGCAGCCAGCAGGCACACAAACGCTCCGACCCCCAGGAGAATGCCAAGGGTCGCCAGCTCGGGCTTCAGCATTTTCGCGCGACGACGAAGGCTAGAAGTTCAAGACAGCCGTGAGGTCGTGTGTGACGAGGGTGCAGATCAGTTCAACGCCGATGACGAGCAAGAGGATGCGGTAGATTAGTTCGTAGAACGTCTCCGTGCTGCGCCAATCCATATCAATCGGCGCAAAGACACTCTTGAAGGCAAAGGCAATGACGCCGAGGAGAATCCCGAACGCCAAAAGGCGTTCGAGCGCTGTCGCAAGCACCTTCGCATACAAAACTACACGTTCATTTATCCAGAATGTAGAAGGCTGGCAGTTTAGGCCGTTTGCTAAAGCGCTATCCCCTAGCCTCCGAGCAGAGTCAGCTAACGTTGTTGCCACGCAGGGTGTTCTTCAAACGCTTGCGCGCACGATAGACGCGTGCTTCGACCGCTTTCGCGCTAACTCCTAGAAGTCCCCGCACTCCTGCTGCGAACGCCTTCGACAGCAAATAGCAGCAGCGCCGCGCAAAAATCGTGAGGGAGTTCCTTGATGGCCTTTCCAAAGCCTCCAGCCGCTCGTGCGATTCTACGTTGGCAGCAGCGCCGCGATCTGCCAACTCGTGGTGCGGATCACCAGCGTCGAGCGATTCGGTGACGTAGGACTGCTTGTGCTGTTTGCTTCGGGCGTAATCGCGACAAAGATTCATCGCGATCGAGTAGAGCCAAGTCGCGAATTTCGCGTGGGGCTTAATCCGCCGAATCCCGAAATAAAGCCGAACAAAAGTCTCTTGCAGAATGTCTCGCGCTGCCTCGTCGTCACTGGTGTAACGCCAGATGAACGAAAAAAGTTGCGGGCTACCGCTCGCGCATGGTGCGGACGGGGAGCTTTCCGGTCAGTATTTCCAGAGCTTGCCCTGACTCGCGTCCGCGAAGACCCTCGAGCTGAGCATGTAGGACATGGGAGGATCCGGCAGGTTGCTATCGTCGAGGACGGGGAGGCTTTTACCAATGGTCGCGTCCCAAGGCTGGTTGGAGGCAATGTTGATCGGCGTGCCGATACGGACGAGTTGGAACGTCTTCCGGGCGGAGTCAATGGGCATCCGGACGCAGCCGTGCGTGCTCGGAGTGGCTTTGACGAAGCCCCAGTGGAGACCGTAGGCGGGCTTGAACTCCATCCAATACGTCATCGGATAGCCAGCTCCCGGACTGCTCTGGCGGCGGCGGTTGGCCACCTTCGAATAGATGGTGAAGTTGCCGTGCGGTGTAGGGGACGAGGCCGTGCCAACGGTAACCGGCGTGGCGAGAAGAACGGCGTCCCCTTCGACGACATAGAGCCGCTGGGCTCCGGTGCTGAGCTTGAGCTTCACCGCAGAGGGATTTTTCGGCTCTTGAACCGGCGGATCAAAGGAAAACGAGTTCTGTGTATGGGACAAGGTCGTGCAGGCACTCAAACCAACTGTCAGTCCGACCGATACGATCACAAAAAGGAAACGGGATACCTTCATTCGGATTGAAAACGGTCGAAGCGTGCAACAAGCGCGCCACAAGCGCAAGGGGATGGTATCTCCCACGTTGCGATTTCCTGCTCGGCGGAATCTGCATCGTGAAATGCCTTCGATGGGGCCACCCTCTTATTTGACCTTCGGGAAAATGGACCCCGGGACGCTTGCGAACGGCGAGGGCACGAATCGACCCGGGAGGGATCTTTGGGAGTCGGTTACGGTTACACGCATTCGTATCTGTCCCTTAATGACTTTAGCTTTCCTCCCTCCTTTACCGGTAAAGGCAAATTGCTGGGACCCAATTTTGAAGGTGTGGAGGTCTATTGGATAGCGCCCAATTCATGAGTAGGAAGTCAACCGCGGTGTGTGCTTGGGGTGCGTGGCGAGAATGGCGGTGAAGAGGAGCGGGTATTGTCATGGTGATGGAAGTTCTCATTCGGGGTGAGGACGGCGGCGAATCCTCCCGCAGGTGAAAGCGTAAGCGTTTGCGTCTGGGTTGAATCGACCAATGTGGTTGTTTCCACGACGTCCGTCGCCGCGCCGCCGGGCTTGTCGGCGAAGCTCCGCAGGGTCCATTTGCCCTGTCCAAGGAATTTCAGCGATACGCTCAAGGTCGCGGCCGCATCGCCGTTCATCGCCGCCAGATACCATCGATCTCCCGAGCGGCGGGCAACAGCAATGGTTTTGCCGGGTTCGGCGTCCAGCACCGTCGTTTCATCCCACACCGTTGGCAAACCGCGGAAGAACTCGACGGCGGGCTGGTTGTGGTAGTTTGCGGGGCTGTCGCAAAGGACGAGAAGCGGGCTAAGATAGACCACGGTCATCGACAGCTGCCGGGAACGCGTCCCCATGACCTGGGTGGGAGAGGTCACCCTGAAATCCTGCGGCGCGCGATTGAGGAACCCGCCCGGCGTGAAATCCATCGGTCCGAGCAAGCCGCGCGTGAACGGCAGGGTTACCGTGTGCAGGGGATTGCACTTGTTGCCGTTCAGCTTGTTGTATTCGTTTCCGAGCACGCCTTCCTGTGTGATGAAGTTCGGGTAGGTGCGGGCCAGTCCGGTCGGCTTGTATGCGCCGTGGAAATCGACCATCAGCTTGTGCTTCGCAGCAACCTCCAGTGCATCGGCATACCAACGCACGGTTTCCTGGCTGTCGCTGTCCATGAAGTCCACTTTCACTCCCGCCGCCCGCCAAGCCGATATCGCGGAAAAAGTCTTTTCGAGGCCGACCTTCCTGAGATCCTTCGAATCCATCCAGACGAAGAGTCTCACGCCGCGCTTTTTCGCATGGGCGAAAACTTCCGGTAGGTCCACATGAGGCAGCGGCTTGGTGGGATCGTCCCTGTACCAAAACCAGTCAACAAGCTGATACGGCCAGCCCATCTCGGCGGCCAAATCGATGTAATCCTTGTGCGAGGCTGTGTCGCCCCGCGCGTCGATGCCCGTGAATTGCGGAAGTCCGGGATTCACCCCCGTCCACCAGGAATCCCACGCGCAAATTCCCGGCTTGACCCAGGAAACATCACCCAGCTTGTTCGGCGTGGCCAGAGTGGCAATGAGATCGGAATTGACCAGATCCCCGGCCTGCCGGCCAATCATCAAAACACGCCATGGGCTGACGCGCGGCACGGACGAGGCGACGAGCCCGTTTCTGTCCTCGCGTGTGGCTAGGCTTGCCGACACGGAGGGCGTTCCCGTTCCCGTGAGGAACAGGCCCGCCCAATCCAGCAGATCAGATTCCGCGACCGCGACGTAACAGCCCGGAGCCTCGACCAGCAGCGGCAGAACGCTGAGAAACGGCTGCCCCGCCCGCTTCTTGCTGCTGGTTACCGCGGGAATCTTGCTGAGTTTTCCTTCGGGATATTGATTCTCGGCACAGGGCGATTCCTCGCCAAACCAGCAGCGGTAATCGCCCGCGAATCGGAATTCCGTGAGTTCCCGGGTCAGAACAAAATTTCCAAGGCCAGAAACCTGCGGCAGGTCATAGCGAAATGCCACGCCATTGTCGTAAGCGCGCACGATGAGGCCAAATATCCGTGGTTTCGCCGCTTTCTCCGTGAGCGTAAGACGCCGTTCTTTCCAGCGATCGGGGACGATGCCGCGTTGACCGAATCGGTTTTCCCAAACGCCGTCGTGACTGGCCGTTTCCGTCTGGATGATTACCGCAGCCGTTCCGAGCTTCGTGCCATCCTGGAATTCCAGGCCAAGCTGAGAATCGGCCACCACCGGTTTCCCGTCCACCTCCACTCGGTAATGCAGACCATCCGTGTCCGAGACGATGATCGCCAGTTTGCTATCCGGCGACGTGAGACGCTGTTCGGCGGAGATGGCTTGGGCAACCGTGAAAACGGCGGCCGCCAAAGCGAGGAAGAGAAGGCGTTTACTGGAAGTTTTCATTGAGTTTGGATTTGTAGGATGTTCATAAAATGCGGAGCCAGCGTGCGTGTAAAGGTGCGGCCTAAGCCGCCGATTTTCTATGGTATCCACGGCAAGATCCGCTGTCGTCCCTCACCTTGCCAGACTATTAAAAGCCCGTGGCGGGCATCCTGGGCGCAAAACAGCTCCACTGTAACTAATATGAACGACGTAATTCCCCCCAAGAAACCGGGACGACCTCTAGCAGCACACCGGAAATTGAAGAGATCCTCATTGCCGCCGCCGAGACTGGAGCACCGATCAAGGCATGTTGCGCCACGGCAACTATAAGCTATGAGACGTTTCGCACCTGGTGCATGTCAGACGCTGAACTTACCGTTCGGTTTTATGAGGCAAGGGAGAGAGGCCGCGTCAACGCCCTAAGAACTTTACAGCTTGCATCGAAGGACGATTGGAGGGCCGCCGCAGAATGGCTCCGGCTGGCACACCGGGCGGAATATTCAACACGGGCAGAGATCTCAGTCGAAGGCGCACCAAAGCAAGACGAAGGAATTGCAATTGACGCAGTGATGCTCACACGTTTGCAGGGCGCTTATCAGCAAACCCTTGAGTCGATACATTGGCAAGAACCAGACAAGCAAAATGGGTCCCAGAGCATCAACTGACGTAGCAAAATGAATCATAAAGACGCTTGGTGCGCGGTTAAGATATGCTCGACCGGTTGGTGTATCGTTCCAATTCGCAAACGTGCTCGCCGCTGTAACAATTAAAGTGGAACTGATGAGGAGTCGCTTATGCATTCCGTTGAATGTTTCGAATAGACAGTAGTTTCGACTGCTATTTCGTTTTCTGTGTGCGCGGTTTGGTATCTTGTTTACCGAACGGTCGGCCGCCAAGCTTGCCGTTTTCGCGAACAGCTTTCGCTTTCGCCTTGCTCTTGGCTAATCCGCCAAGTCTGCCCAGCGTTTGGGCCGCTGAATGAATTGCTTTTGTGCTCATAGTTGATTGTTGGTTGATTGCTAAGAAAGTGGGGGCAGACTTTAACCGGTCTGCCAGCGGGGTTTTGATTACCAGATTGACTGCTGTGCAACAGCTACGTTGACTCTTGTTGCTCCTGCTGCTGCGATTTTCAGTTTGCGCTGAAACTCTTTGTTAGCTTCGACTTTGCGTGCTCGGCTTCCGATTCAAGACCAGCTACGTGTTTTGCATAAGTGGCGTCTTCCGCTGCGCGACGTTCCATTTGCATTTCCACCTAAGACTTGGGTTGTGCATATGCAGAAACCGCGATTGCGCGGTCTACCGCCAAGCCGCCAAGCCCGCCCAATCCTTGGGGTTGTGCATATGCGGAAACTGCGATTGCGCGGTCTACCGCCAAGCCGCCAAGCCTGCCCAATGCTTGGGCTGCTGAATAAATTTTTGTTTGGTTCATAGTTATTGATTGGTTGATTGTTGGAAGTGGGGCAGCGTTTAAGCCCTCTGCCCTCCGTTGCCGCAGCTTTTGCTGTCGGAGG